>NZ_JBVJSJ010000001.1:0-1123537 GCF_055606745.1 Streptomyces sp. NPDC037054
TGGGCCGAGTACGCCAAGGACCCCCGCATGCGCGCCAACATCGGCATCCGCAGGCGCCTCGCCCCCCTCCTCGACAACGACCGCAACCAGATCGAGCTGTTCACGGCTCTCCTGCTGTCCCTGCCCGGCTCGCCGATCCTCTACTACGGCGACGAGATCGGCATGGGCGACAACATCTGGCTCGGCGACCGCGACGCCGTCCGCACCCCCATGCAGTGGACCCCCGACCGCAACGCCGGCTTCTCGTCCAGCGACCCGGGCCGGCTGTTCCTGCCGACGATCATGGATCCGGTCTACGGCTACCAGGTCACCAACGTCGAGGCCTCGATGTCGTCGCCGTCGTCCCTGCTGCACTGGACCCGGCGCATGATCGAGATCCGCAAGCAGAACCCCGCCTTCGGCCTCGGCTCCTACACGGAACTGCCCTCCTCCAACCCCGCCGTCCTCGCCTTCCTGCGCGAATACGAGGACGACCTCGTGCTGTGCGTCCACAACTTCTCCCGGTTCGCGCAGCCCACGGAACTGGACCTGAGCGAGTTCCACGGGCGGCACCCCGTGGAGCTGTTCGGCGGAGTGCGCTTTCCAGCGGTCGGTGACCTGCCGTACCTGCTCACGCTCGGTGGCCACGGCTTCTACTGGTTCCGGCTGCGCGCCGAGCCCGCGTAGACAGCCCGGCGCCCCGCGCAACGCGCACGACGCGATCTGAGCCCCCGGGCGCGGCGAAGCGTTTCTCCCGCCCCGCCCGGGGCACGCACTAGTAACACCCCGACCTCCCGGGGAAAGGACGCGACGCCATGTCGGAAGCCGTCACACGTTCCGTCACCACCCCGCCCGGCCTTCTCGCGTCACTGGACCCCCTGCTGCGGGAATGGCTTCCGCGGCAGCGCTGGTTCGCGGGCAAGGGCCGCCCGGTCACCGGGTTCACGCTGGTCTCGGCGACCGAACTGCTGCCGGTCGGATCCCGGCTCGGCCTGTACCACCTGCTGGTCCGCGCCCACCAGCCGCTCGTACCGGCGCACGGCGCGCCCGGCCTCCCGGGCGACTGCTACCAGCTGCTCATAGGCGTGCGCGAGGCGCTGCCGCCCCGGCTGGCGCCCGCGCTCATCGGACACGTCGCCGAGGGACCGCTGGCCGGACGCACGGTCTACGACGCCCTCCACGACACCCGGCCCGCCGAACTGCTCCTGGAGGCCCTGCGCACCCGGGCACGGATCGGCGGGCTTCGCTTCGAGCGGGACACGGACACCGGGATACCGCCCGGCCTGGTGCCGCGCGTGGTGACCGCCGAGCAGTCGAACTCCTCGGTCGTCTACGGCGACACGTTCATCCTGAAACTGCTGCGGCGGATCGTGCCCGGCATCAACCCCGACCTGGAACTGCCCCTGGCGCTAGCCCGGCGCGGCAGCCCCCGGGTGCCCGCCCCGGCGGCGTGGATGGTCGCGGACCTCGGCGACGAGCCGTACGTCCTCGGCGTCCTCCAGCCGTTCGTGCGCGGCGCGGCCGACGGCTGGGAGCTGGCGCTGCGCCAGGTGGCCAAGGGCGAGGACTTCACGGCCGGCGCCCGGGAGCTGGGGCGGGCGACGGCCGAGGTGCACACGGCACTCGCCGCCGCCCTGCCGACCGCCACCCTGGGGCACAGCCAGATAGAGGCCCTGGTCGACGGCATGGTGGAGCGCCTGGAGGACGCCGTGCAGGCGGTGCCGACGCTGCGCCCCTACTCGGCGGGCCTGCACGCGGCGTACGAGGCGCTGGGCGACCTGGCCGCCGAGGGCCGCACCTGGACCGCGCAGCGCATCCACGGCGACCTGCACCTCGGGCAGTGCCTGCGCTCGCCGTCGGGCCACTGGTGGCTGATCGACTTCGAGGGCGAGCCGGCGAAGCCGCTGGCCGAGCGGCGCATGCCGCAGCCGACGGAGCGGGACATCGCGGGGATGCTCCGGTCCTTCGACTACGCCGCGCGGTCGGCCGACCCGCCCGCGCCCGACTGGGCCCGCGCCTGCCGGGCCGCGTACTGCACCGGGTACGCGGACGTCGCGGGCCGCGACCCGCGCACCGACCCCGTGCTGCTGCGGGCGTACGAGACGGACAAGGCGGTCTACGAGGTCGTCTACGAGGCCCGGCACCGCCCCGACTGGCTGCCGGTGCCGCTGTCCGCGATACGCCGGCTGGCCGCGCCCGACGGCACTGAACTGACGTGACTTCGCCGAGGAGGCTCCGCCCGTGACCCCCCGACCCCCGTCCAGCGGTTCGGAACCGAAGAAGACGGCCGCGAGCAAGGCCGCGAAGAAGGCCGCCGGGAAGAAGGCGGCCAAGGCCACGACCTCGAAGAAGGCGGCACCGAAGAAGACGGCCGTCGACAAGCCGGCCGCCGAGCGGACGGCGGTGGAACGGACCGCCGTCGCGCCGGCCCCCGCGCCACAGGCGGACGCCGCCCTCTCCCCCGCCGTGAACGCCGCCGACCGCGACCGGCTGCTCGCGGGCACGCACCACGCCCCGCACGCCGTGCTCGGCGCCCACCCGCTGCCCGGTGGCGGCGTCGCCGTGCGGGCCTTCCGGCCGTACGCGCGCGCCGTGACCGTCGTCGCCGGGGACCTGCGGGCCGACCTGCGCGACGACGGCGACGGCTTCTTCTCGGGGCTGCTCCCGCTGCGGGACGTGCCCGCGTACCGGCTGCTGGTGACGTACGACGGGACGGTCCACGAGACCGAGGACGCCTACCGCTTCCTGCCCACGCTCGGCGAGCTCGACCTGCACCTGATCGGCGAGGGCCGCCACGAGGAGCTGTGGACGGTGCTCGGCGCGCACCCCATGACGCACCAGGGCGTGGCCGGCACCCGCTTCTCCGTGTGGGCGCCGAACGCGCAGGGCGTCCGGGTGGCCGGCACGTTCAACTTCTGGGACGGCACCGGCTTCCCGATGCGTTCGCTGGGCGGCACCGGCGTGTGGGAGTTGTTCGTGCCCGGGGTCGGCGAGGGCGAGCTGTACAAGTTCGACATCACCCGGCCCGACGGCTCGCACACGCTGCGCGCCGACCCGATGGCCCGCCGCACGGAGGAGCCGCCCGCCACGGCGTCGATCGTGACGTCGTCCGCGTACGAGTGGAGCGACGCCGAGTGGCTCGCGCGCCGCGCGGACACGCCCGCGCACGAGGCGCCGATGTCGGTGTACGAGCTGCATCTGGCGTCCTGGCGACCGGGCCTGACGTACCGTCAGCTCGCCGATCAGCTCCCGGCGTACGTGAAGGACCTGGGCTTCACGCACGTGGAGCTGATGCCGGTCGCCGAGCACCCCTTCGGCGGCTCCTGGGGCTACCAGGTCACCGGCTTCTACGCGCCGACGGCCCGGCTCGGCACGCCCGACGACTTCCGGTACCTCGTGGACGCGCTGCACCGGGCGGGCATCGGGGTGCTGATGGACTGGGTGCCCGCGCACTTCCCGCGCGACGAGTGGGCGCTGGCCGAGTTCGACGGGCGTCCGCTGTACGAGCACTCCGACCCGCTGCGGGCCGCCCACCCGGACTGGGGCACGCTGGAGTTCGACTTCGGCCGGCGCGAGGTGCGCAACTTCCTGGTGGCCAACGCCCTTTACTGGTGCGAGGAGTTCCACATCGACGGGCTGCGCGTGGACGCGGTCGCCTCGATGCTGTACCTCGACTACTCGCGCGAGCCGGGCCAGTGGACGCCGAACGAGCGCGGCGGCCGGGAGAACCTGGACGCGGTGGCGTTCCTCCAGGAGATGAACGCGACGCTGTACCGGCGGGTGCCGGGCGTGGTGACCGTCGCGGAGGAGTCGACGGCCTGGGACGGGGTCACGCGGGCCACGCACCACGAGGGCCCGAGCGGCTTCGGGGGCCTGGGCTTCGGGCTGAAGTGGAACATGGGCTGGATGCACGACTCCCTGGAGTACATGTCGAAGGAGCCCGTGCACCGCACGTACCACCACCACGAGATGACGTTCTCGATGGTGTACGCGTACAGCGAGAACTACGTGCTGCCGATCTCCCACGACGAGGTGGTGCACGGCAAGCGGTCGCTGGTGTCGAAGATGCCGGGCGACTGGTGGCAGCAGCGCGCCAACCTGCGGGCCTACCTCGCCTTCATGTGGTCCCATCCGGGCAAGCAACTCCTCTTCATGGGCCAGGAGTTCGCGCAGGGCACCGAGTGGTCGGAGGCGCACGGCCCGGACTGGTGGCTGCTCGACCCGAACTACGCGGCGGAGGCCGACCACCGGGGCGTACGGGACCTGGTCCGCGACCTCAACGCCGTGTACCGGCACACCCCGGCGCTGTGGCAGTACGACACCCTCCCGGCCGGCTTCGAGTGGGTCGTCGGGGACGCGGCCGACGACAACGTCCTCGCGTTCCTGCGGTACGACGCCGAGGGCGCGCCGCTGCTGGTGGTGTCCCACTTCGCGCCGGTGGTCCGGCCCGACTACCGGATCGGCGTCCCCGACGACGTCCCGGCCTGGCACGAGGTCCTCACCACCGACGCGGAACGGTACGGCGGCAGCGGCGTCACCAACCCGGACCCGGTCAAGCCCGAGCCGCAGGGGTGGCACGGCCGCCCGGCGAGCATCCGCCTGACCCTGCCACCCCTGTCGACCCTCTGGCTGCGCCCGGCCTAGTCCGCGAACTCGGCGAGTGCGGGCGGGAGTTGGCCGGTGTGGAGCACGCCGAGCCGCTGGGTGGCGCGGGTCAGGGCCACGTACAGGTCGCTGGTGCCGTAGCGGCCGGGCTCGACGACCAGGACCGAGTCGAACTCCAGGCCCTTGGCCTGGCGCGGGTCCAGCAGCACGACCGAGTGCGTCAGGTCGGGCTCGGCGCCGGCCGTCACGCCGTCGAGCCGTGCGGCCAGGCGGCGGTGCAGGTCGCGCGGGGCGATGACGGCGAGGCGCCCCTCGTCCGGGGTGAGTTCGGCGGCGGCCCCGGCGACGGCGCCGGGCAGGTCGTCGGTGGCGCGGATCCAGGGCCGTACGCCGGTGGAGCGCACCGAGCCGGGCGGTTCGAAGTTGGGGTGCTCGGCGCGGACGACCGCCGCCGCGAGGTCCATGATCTCGGCGGGCGTGCGGTAGTTGACGGCGAGGCGGGTGTGCTCCCAGCGGTCCTCGACGTACGGCTGGAGGATCTTGTCCCACGAGCCGACGCCGGCCGCCTCGGCGGTCTGCGCCGGGTCGCCGACGAGCGTCATGGAACGGGTCGGGCTGCGCCGCATCAGCAGCCGCCACGCCATCGGGGACAGCTCCTGCGCCTCGTCCACGATGATGTGCCCGAACGCCCAGGTGCGGTCGGCCGCGGCGCGCTCGGCGGCGCTGCGCCGGTCGTCCTCCTCGTGCCGTTCGGCGAACCGCTCGGCGTCGATGATGTCGTGCGCGGACAGCACCTCCGACTCCTCGTCGTCCTTGTCCTCGAACTCGTAGGTGCGCGAGGCGTAGGAGACGTCGAGGACGCCCTGCGCGTAGGCGATCTGTGTGCGGCGCTCGCGCTCGGCGCGTTCCCGGGCCAGGCGGTCGTCCTCGCCGAGGAGTTCGGCGGCCTCGTCCAGCAGCGGCACGTCCGCGACGGTCCACTGCCGGGTCACCGGGCGGCGTACGGCGTCGGCGTCCGCGGCGTCGAGGAACTCCTCGGGCGCGGCGAGGAAGTCGGCGACGAGGTGCTGCGGCGTCAGCCGGGGCCACAACCGCTCGACGGCGGACCAGACTTCGGGGTTCTCGGCGAGGTCGTCGCGGATCTGCGTGATGTCGCTCGGGTCCAGCAGGCTGGAGCCGTCGAACGGGTCGGTGCCGATGCGCTCGGCGTACAGGTCGGTGAGCGTGTTGAGGATGTGCCCCTCGAAGTACTCACGGGCCGCGTTGTGCGGCAGTTCGGCAGCGCGGGTGCGTTCGCGGGCGACGCTCACGAGCCCGTCGTCGAGCATGAGGATCTCGCGTTCGTGCTCGACGGTGATGACCGGGTCGGGCAGCGCCTGCCGGCTCCGGACGACCTCGGCGAGGACGTCGGCCATGTCGGCGCGGCCCTTCACGGCGGCGGCCTCGGGCGGGTCCGTCGCGGTCGCCTTCACGCCGGGGAACAGTTCGCCGACGGTCGCGAGCAGGACGCCGGTCTCGCCGAGGGAGGGCAGGACCTCGCCGATGTAGCCGAGGAACGCGGGGTTCGGACCGACGATCAGCACGGCGCGTTTGGCGAGCAACTCGCGGTGCTCGTACAGCAGGTAGGCGGCGCGGTGCAGGGCGACGGCGGTCTTGCCGGTGCCGGGGCCGCCCTCGACGACGAGCACGCCGCGGTGCGGTGCGCGGATGATGCGGTCCTGGTCGGCCTGGATGGTGCGCACGATGTCGCCCATGCGGCCGGTGCGGGCGGAGTTGAGGGCGGCGAGCAGCACGGCGTCGCCGGTGGGGTCCTCGTGCCCGGTGCGGGTGTCGTCGCCGAGGTCGAGGATCTCGTCGTGCAGGTCGGTGACCCGGCGCCCGTCGGTGGAGATGTGCCGCCGGCGCCTGAGGCCCATCGGGGTGTGTCCGGTGGCCAGGTAGAAGGGGCGGGCGACGTCGGCGCGCCAGTCGATGAGGACGGGCGTGCGCTCGGCGTCGTCGGCGCGCAGTCCGATCCGGCCGATGTGGTGGGTGGTCCCGGAGGTGAAGTCGACACGGCCGAAGCACAGGGAGCCGTCCACCGCGTTCAGCGCGGCGAGCAGCCCGGAGCGCTCGGCGACGAGGATGTCGCGCTCCAGCCTGGCCTGCATGGGGGTGTTGCCCTGCGCGAGGGCGTCCGTGACGGAGGTCTCGGTGTCGCCGCGCAGCGCGTCCACGCGCGCGTAGAGTCCGTCGATGAATTCCTGCTCGTGCCGCAATTCATCGTCCGGAAATTCGGTGTTTGACAATTCCGCTCCCGCCCGGATATACTGTGCTCACTGAACTTATTCGCGACTTCTCCTATGGGAAGTCGCGAACCATTGAATATACGCAAAGAAATCCCCCGGACGCAATTGCGCCGGGGGATTTCTCTGTTTCGGCTCAGGGCAGCGGCGGCATGCCGTGGGCTTCGGCGCCGGCCCGCTCCAGCCAGTCGCGTGCCGCCTCCGGGCGGCCGGTGAGCAGCAGGAGCAGGGCCTGGATCGGGGCCCGGATCTCGTCGCCCTCGCCACGCGTCCACGCAATGTCGGTGGCGACGAGCCGGGCGTGCGGCAGGGGCCACGGATTGGGCGGGAAACGCATGGTCCACACCCGGTCGGCGGCGTCACGGGCCGCGTCCGGCGGCATCGCGCGGGTGCGGCCGAGCGCGAGGGCGATGTCCTGGCCGTGGACGAGGATGTCGAGCAGCGGCTCGCGGGGCGTGGTGCTGGGGGCGAGGCGGCGGGAGCCGGTGATCGAGCGGAGGTTGGCGACGATCTCGTCCACGGGCAGCCGCGCCTCGCGGACCGCCGAGTCGTGGATCATCCGGTCGAGGTCCCCCCGGGCGCGCACGAACTCCGTCAGCACCTGCCGGTACGTGAAGCGCGCGGCGATCGTCAGATGCGCCGCGACGTCCCGCACCCGCCAGTCGCCGCAGCGGGTCGGCGTCTCCCACTCGGCGGGGCCCAGCCCGTCCAGGAGGTCGGCGAGGCTCGCCCGCTCCCGGTCGACGACGCTCCAGCGCTCGTCCGTCCCCAGCACGACGCCCATGGGAATCACCCACTCAAGTGGTAAGCTTCTCTGACCAAATTAGTCAGAGGCTTTGACCAATGTCAAGCGATGACCGACCAACGGCAAGGAGGCGTCGGCGATGTCGGCGGAGAGCGAGCTGACCACGGGCGTACTCCTGTTCATCCCGTACCGGGCGCTGGAGAACCGGGTCTTCGCCGCGCTCGCCGAGGCCGGCTTCGACGACTTCACGCCCGCGCAGGCCCGGGTCATGCAGCGCATCGGCCCGAACGGCACGCGCCTGACGGAGCTTGCCGAGCAGGCCCAGGTGACCAAGCAGACGGCGGGCTTCCTGGTGGACCAGCTGGAAAAGGCGGGCTACGTCAAACGGATCCCGGACCCGACCGACGGCCGGGCCCGACTGGTGTGCGGCGCGGAGCGGGCATGGGCGGCCAAGCAGGTCGCGGACGCGGTGGTCGCCGAGGTGGAACGCGAGTGGGAGACCCACCTCGGCAAGCGCCGCATGAGGCACCTGCGGGAGGCGCTGACCCTGCTGCGGGAGATCACGGACCCGTGGGGGCCGGGGGTGAGCGGCGGAGGGCCGGGGGAACGGCGGGGGCCGGCCGGCGAACGGCGGGGACAGGGCCGCTGAGCGGCGGAGCCGAGCGGTGAGCCGCGGCAGCCGGCGACCGCACCCTGGAAGCCCGACACCGCCGTCAAGTCCGCGGCGGTAGCCGAGGGCCGCGGCGGTGGCCGGGACGGCTTGGCGGCGTGGGCCCCGTACCGGCCGCGAGGGGGGAGTTCGGGCGGTACGGGGCCTGGGCCGGAGCCGGTGCCGATCCGCGGTTCAGGCGCGGATCGGCACCGGGTCCGAGCAGTGGGCCTCGGCGGGCTACGCCTTGGTGAGTTCCTTTTCGCCGCCCTGCTCCGGGAGGTCGGCCCCCGGCCCCTCGTGACCGTCGGCATCCCCGCCGTGGCCGTGGCCGTCGTCGAGGAGGGTCTGCTCGTCGAACGGGGCGCGGCCCGCCAGGACCTCCGCCACGCGCTCCTTGTCGATCTCCTTGGTCCACGTGCCGATCAGGACCGTCGCGACCGCGTTGCCCGCGAAGTTCGTCAGGGCGCGGGCCTCGCTCATGAAGCGGTCGATGCCGACGATGAGGCCGATGCCGTCCACCAGGGCCGGCTTGTGCGACTGGAGACCGCCCGCGAGGGTCGCGAGGCCGGCGCCGGTGACACCGGCCGCGCCCTTCGATGCGACCAGCAGGAACAGCAGCAGCGGGATCTGCTCGCCCACCGACATCGGCGTACCCATGGCGTCGGCGATGAACAGCGAGGCCATGGTCATGTAGATCATGGTGCCGTCGAGGTTGAACGAGTAGCCGGTCGGGACGGTGATGCCGACGACCGGCTTGCTGACGCCCAGGTGCTCCATCTTCGCGATGAGCCGCGGCAGCGCGGACTCCGACGACGACGTGGACAGGATCAGCAGGAACTCGCGGCCCAGGTACTTGAACAGCGTGAGGATGTTCAGCTCGGAGACGACGCGCAGCAGCACGCCGAGCACGAGGAAGACGAACAGCACGCAGGTGACGTAGAAGCCGAGCATCAGGACGGCGAGGCTCTTGAGCGCGTCGAGGCCGGCCGAGCCGGTCACGGCGGCCATGGCGCCGAACGCGCCGACCGGGGCCGCCCACATGATCATGGCGAGGACGCGGAACACGAGCCGCTGGATGTGCTCGACGCCGCGCAGGATCGGCTGCCCGGCCCTGCCCATGGCCTGGAGCGCGAAGCCGCACAGCAGGGCGACCAGCAGGGTCTGCAGGACCTCGCCCGCGGTGAACGCGGACACGATCGTCGTCGGGATGATCCCGAGCAGGAAGTCCGTGGTGCTCTTGGCCTCGGCGTCGACCTGCGCGTGGCCGGTCTCCTTGACGGCGTCGGTGATCGCGAGGCTGCTGCCCGGCTCCAGGATGTTGCCGACGACCAGGCCGATGCCCAGCGCCACCAGCGACATCGCCAGGAAGTACACCAGGGCGATACCGCCGACGGCGCCGACCTTGGCGGCCTTCCGCACGGAGCCGATGCCCAGCACGATGGTGCAGAAGATGATCGGCGAGATCATCATCTTGATCAGGTTCACGAAGCCGGTTCCGATCGGCTTCAGCTCCACCGCGAAGTCGGGCGCGACCAGCCCCACGGCGATACCGAGGGCGACCGCGACGATCACCGCGATGTACAGATAGTGGGTGCGGTCCCGCTTGGCGGGGGGTGCGGCTGGTGCCGTATCGGCTGCGCTGCTCACGGCGGCCCTCCTTGACGACGTCGTCGGCATCACCGGCGTGCGGCTCACGTCCGGGGGATTCGGGGAATGCCGTGACTATGTCGCGGGCTGTGAGTGCGGTCACCCTTCCGTTCATTTAGTTCACCGTCGGACGTGGAGGCAGACTGACGGCATGCGCATCCCCGTCCCCCGGCCCCGCTCCCTGGCCGGCCAGCTCTTCGCGATGCAGGCCGTGCTGATCGCGGTCGTCGTCGCCGGGTACGCGCTGTTCACGTACGCCGGTGACCGCAGCCAGGCCGAGGAGGCGGCCGGCCGGCAGGCCACGGCGGTGGCGCGTACGGTCGCGGACTCGCCGTCGGTCCGGGAGGCGATCCGTACGCCCGACCCGTCGGCGGCGCTCCAGCCGTACGCCCAGCTCGTGGTGCGGGACGCCGAGGTCGACTTCGTCACGATCATGAACACGCGGGGCATCCGCTGGACCCACCCCGACCCGGAGCAGATCGGGCAGCGCTTCCGGGGCCACACGGCGCGGGCGCTGGCCGGCGAGACGTTCACGGAGACGTACACGGGCACCCTCGGCCCGTCCGTGCGGGCGGTCACCCCGGTCCGGGACGACGGCCGGATCGTCGGGCTGGTCAGCGCGGGCATCCGGGTCGACGCGATCAGTGAGCGGGTACGGGGCCAGCTCACGGCGCTGGTCGGGGTCGCGGCGGGCGCGCTGGCGCTCGGCGCCGTCGGCACGTACGTCATCAACGCCCGGCTGCGCCGCCACACGCACGGCATGAACGCCGCCGAGCTGAGCCGGATGCACGACTACCACCAGGCGGCCCTGCACGCGGTGCGCGAGGGGCTGCTGATGCTGGACGGGCAGTACCGTGTGGCGCTGATCAACGACGGTGGACGCGAGCTGCTGGGGGTGACCGGCGAGGTGGTGGGCAGATCGGTGACGGAGCTGGGGCTGCCCGCGCCGCTGACGGGCGCGCTGCTGGCGTCGCGGCCGCGGGTGGACGAGGTGCACCTGACGGCGGACCGGGTGCTGGTGGTGAACACCTCCCCGGTGTCGGGCGGCGAACGCCGCGGCACTGTCGTCACCCTGCGCGACGTGACGGAACTCCAGTCGCTGATGGGCGAGTTGGACTCCGAACGCGGCTTCACGCAGGCGCTGCGCTCGCAGGCCCACGAGGCGGCGAACCGGCTGCACACCGTGGTCTCGCTGATCGAGCTCGGCCGGGCGGAGGAGGCCGTGGACTTCGCGACGGCGGAACTGGAACTGGCGCAGGCGCTCACGGACCAGGTGGTGGCGGCGGTGAGCGAGCCGGTCCTCGCGGCGCTGCTGCTGGGCAAGACGGCGCAGGCCAACGAGCGGGGCGTGGAGCTGGAGGTGTCCGAGGACAGCCGCCTGGACGACGGCCTGCTCCCGCCGGCCCTGCCGCCCCGCGACCTGGTGACCATCCTCGGCAACCTGATCGACAACGCGGTGGACGCGGCGCAGGGCAGCGCGCGGGCGCGGGTGACGGTGACGGCGTACACACGGGGCGGGGAGCTGGTCCTGCGGGTGTCCGACTCCGGCGCCGGCGTGGACCCGGCCCATCTGCGGGACGTCTTCCGGCGCGGGTTCTCGACGAAACCGTCGGGTCCCGGCGGGCGCGGCCTGGGCCTGGCCCTGGTCCGCCAGGCGGTCCACCGCCACGGGGGCACCCTCGCGGTGACGGAGGCGGAGGACGGCGGCGCGGCATTCGAGGCCCGCCTGCCCCTGCGGGAGCCGGCCCGACGGGGAGGTGTGGGCGTATGACGGGGGAAGCCGGCGTGGCGCCCGACCGTCCCATCCGGGTCCTGGTCGTGGAGGACGACCCGGTCGCGGCCGACGCGCACGTGATGTACGTGGGCCGGGTGCCGGGCTTCGTGGCCGTGGGCAAGGCCCACAGCGGGGCGGAGGCGCGGCGCGCCCTGGAGCGCACGCCGGTCGACCTGCTCCTCCTCGACCTGCACCTGCCGGACGTGCACGGCCTGCAACTGGCGCGTTCCCTGCGGGCGGCCGGGCACCACGCAGACGTGATAGCGGTGACGTCGGCGCGGGACCTGGCGGTGGTCCGGGAGGGGGTCTCCCTGGGCGTGGTCCAGTACGTCCTGAAGCCGTTCACCTTCGCCACGCTGCGGGACCGCCTCGTCCGCTACGCCGAGTTCCACGCGGCGGTCGGCGAGGCCAGCGGCCAGGAGGAGGTGGACCGAGCCCTGGCGGCCCTGCGCGCCCCCGGCCCGGCGGCCCTCCCGAAGGGCCTGAGCGCACCGACGCTGGAACGGGTGGCGAACGGCCTGCGCGACGCCACGGAGGGCCTGACGGCGGCGGCCCTGGCGAAGTCGGTCGGCATCTCCCGCATCACGGCCCGCCGCTACCTGGAACACCTGGTGGACGCGGACCGCGCGGAACGCCGCCCGCTGTACGGGCAGGTGGGGAGGCCGGAGTTGGTGTATCGGTGGGTGCGGGGGCGCTAGTCGCCGGCGGGCGGGGTCGCTGCTGTACCCCTCGGCGCCCGCGCGTACACCAGCACCTGCACACCGAGCCCGGCGACGGCGAGCGCCTCCAGCACGGAGAGCACCACAAGAAGGGCGCCCCCTTCACCCCCGGCCCAGAACACGACCAGCGCGGCGAGCGGCACCCCGCAGAACGCGGTCAGGTCGATCACGGCCTGGATCCTCTTGCGCGAGCGGCGCCGGGCGTCACTGCGGTGGTAGGCCTCCCAGCCGAAGGTGGCGAAGTCGTCGCCGGCCGAGGCCAGTCGGGCGAGCCGGGGCCCGAGCTGGTCCCGGACGTAATGCCCAATGGCGGTGATCTTCTCGTCGTTGACGAGGTAGGTCCACCCGAGCACGAGGCACACCGGAGGCAGCGCGAGCAGCATCGCGGGCTGCTTGGCCTGCGCCGCGGCGGCGATGACGGCGGCCACGACGGCGAGCGTCACGTACAGCAGATTGTCCCGGAACCCGATACGGGCCTTCTGCTCGTCCTTGACGCTCTGATACTCGGCCAGCAACAACTGCCCTACGGTGACGTCCTGTTCCGGCATGCGATGTCCCTCCCCTGGTGCCCGGCGCACCGGCCCACCGTAGCTGTCCGTGCCAGTCCCGGTCCGCCACCAGGTCACCACCCAACCGATGCCTCTGCGCGGTCACGCGGGCAACCCAGGCGGCGGTGTGTAGTGGCCCAAGTAGTCACGCACCTGAGGCTCGAGTCCTGCCAGGTCATCTCCGTTCAGGGCATGCCAGAGACGGTTCTCGATCCAGAACCGACGGGCGAACTCCTCGAACGACGGTGCGCACCAGAAGATCGCGGCCCTTTGCTCCTCCGGATCGTTGAGATCGGTCTCCGTCTCCTCGCCGTCGCGCCGTGCCTCGTACTCGTACTCGTAGTCGAGAGGGGAGTGCACCACGAACGTCTCACCCGAAGGACGGAGGTAGAGGTACCAGATGACGCAGTCCTGTTGATCCCGCAGGAATCGCACGAGGCAGGCACCGGGCTCGACCGGACTGGGCAGTGGCTCTGAGATATCGGTCCAGCAGCAGGTCACCGAGATCTCGTCCAGCGAGTGGTGCAGCTTCGAGTCTGCCTGGAAGGTGACGAAGTCCCGAGGCAGCGTCAAGCCCTTGGCTGCCAGGTTCTCTGTCAAGCGATTGAGCGCCGTGACCTGTGCGGGAACAGTTTCGCCGGTACCACCTAGCCACTGAAAGGTACCCGTGAACTCGGTGGAGTCGAGAGGTGGCAGGCTCTCGTAGGGGTAGTACTCGTAGGTGTAGTGGCAGGGGCGGAATTCACCCAGGTCAGTAGCGCACCAAGCTGAGTTGAACCCGACCGAGGACACGTCGGGCCCAGATCGTTCACCAGGCATCGGCCCTCCATTGATCACGTGAGCGGACTTGTCGGCGCCAGCACTCGGTTCCGGTGGCAGTTGGTCATGTCGTACCAAGAGGTGTCGATGGACGAGCATCGCCGAACGTCGGTAAGCAGAAGCTGGATGTTAACGGGGCCGGAGCTTCTTCAACCGTCGCACGCAAACAATGCCGCAAGCGATGCCGAGGAAGGCGTCGTGAATCTCCCAGAGGGTCTGGAACAACGGGATCTGCTGGGTGACGTCATGGCGATTACCGCCGGTGAGTGGCGGCGAGTTGAATGCCGGTCGCGTCGGTGATCCGGGGGTCGAGCCCGACGCTCGGCCCTGGGCGACAGCGGCTCGAACTGTCCCATACCTGCTGGTCATGTCCGACGAGAGACTGCCTGCGACGATCATGAGAGAGCCGTCATCGTCTGGGTGATCGAGTAGCGGTGCCCGTGTGGTGGAGATGCTGCTCCACGAGCGGTCTCCACCGAATCCGTTCATCTCAGCAAGGGTGAACCCCTGGCCTGCAGACGCCGGACGCATCATGAGCACGCTGGGCTTTCAGGCATGAAGGCATACGTCCGAAGCGGATCGAGGTGCAGCTCGTGCGGGCCCATGCAGTCCGCGGCGAGAGTGGCCAGACGTGCCCCGCACCTGCACGCCATGTTGCGGCCTCCGGTTCCAAGCGGCCCGCAACATCCGTGGTGAATGCCCAGCGGGGTGGCCAGCTGCAGACTCGGCACGTCCTGCGGATGCACGACCACGGAGTTCCTGGGTCCGGCAGGCACCATGCCGGTCATGCCAGGTGGCATGAGAAGCGCGCGGCTGCCCTGCACTTCCGCGGTCGGGGCATCCGGAATTGTGAAGGGGGCGCCCCAAGGTTCGGGATCAATGGCATAGCTGCCACGGGGGACTGTCGATGGCGCGAGCCGTGTCGTGCCGTGACGGTCCTTGTCGTGCACGGAGACGTCCGGGACGCCCGGAAGCTCTTGCAGGTCCGGGGTGAGTTCGGCGCCGCACTTCGCGCAGTGGAAGACCGTCATACGAGCCGTTGTATCCCACCAGTCGGCCTCTGTCGGCCTCTTCCCGTCCGCCCGGCTGATCCACGACGGGCTGTGCGCATCCCCCCTCTTCCCACCCGAAGGCCCGTTTCGCAGCGCGTGGAGCGTCTTTCGGAAAGCCGCTCTGCGTCGCAAGCGAGCTGGAAGGACCGCCCCCGGAGGCCGAAGAGGTTGCCGAAGGCGGAACAGGACCAACCGTTGTAGACATGATCCAGAGCGATCGCCGGATGCCGGCGGAAGAACCCCGGACAACGCCTCGCCACTCACCTTCCGCTCAGATATCCCAGAGCCCTCGGCCACGGCAGTACCGCCCACATCCGCGTACCACCCCCGGGCTCCCGAGCCTCCCCGAACCCCCACTCCCCACCACACTCCCGCACCACGCAGCCCACCACCCGCAGCGCCGCCCGCCTTCGCGCGTCGCATGCCTCGACCATGCGCCGGTTCTCGTGTCGGCGGTGCCCGTCGTAGAGGACGATCCGCAGGGCGCCCTCCCGGTAGCGCAGCGACACGTACATCTCACCCCCGGGCGTGAACCGGCAGGCACAAGCGGCGAATTCGCCCACCACCTGCACCACGGCGTCCGCCATGTCCCCCAACCCGTGCGCCTGGAGCACGGCCCGCGACGCGACCCGCGCGATGCGTGAACTCGTCGGCTCGGCGGGCAGCGTGAGGCTGTACGTCAGCGCGTCGGGCGAGGGCGGGACGGAATCCGCCGGGGCTCCATCGGCGAATACAGGACAGGCGGACACGGCTCCGACGAGCGATGCGGACATGCTTCAACTCCCCTACTGGTGACGGACTCTCGGCACTACTGCCGACGCGTTGGTCACTGGTGGCCTGTCTCCCCGGCACGGCCCACCGCCCCCGGGGACGGGGTACGCGGGCAGGCTCGCGCGATGCGCTTCCAGCGACTTCGCATTGCAAGCAGCGCATTACCGACTGTAGAGCATGAGAGGAGTACGTGTACTACTCTCACGTGAGGTCCTCGTTGGACCGAACACTCGCACCAGCGGCAAACTGTCCCCGTCACACCGCGGAACGGGAGGACGAATGCCGCCGAGGAGCACTCCGACGCAGCGTCAGCGACGACTCGGCGCGGAGTTGCGCAAGTTGCGCGTCGCGGCTGGGATGACCACGGAGCAAGCCGCCGCTCTCCTCGGCGTGCCCCGTACGAACGTGCCCAACATGGAGTCCGGCCGTTCCGGCATCAGCGCGGAACGCGTCCGTACCCTCGCGGGAAACTACGGCTGCCAGGATCACACCCTCGTCGAGGCCCTCGCCGCCATGGCCGCCGATCGCGAGAAGGGCTGGTGGGAGGCGTACAGGGGGCAGCTCCGGGACGCCTTCCTGGACATCGCCGAACTGGAGTGGCACGCCACAACGCTGCGCATCGCCGTCACCGTGCACCTACCAGGACTGCTCCAGACAGAGGCCCACGCCCGTGCCGTCTTCGAGGCGGTGATTCCCCGCCTGCCCTCGGACGACATCGACACCCGCGTCGCCCACCGGATGGACCGGCATCAGGTGCTCGATCGTCCCGGCCCTCCGACGCTCGACGTGATCCTCCACGAGGCCGCGCTCCGCATGGAGTTCGGCGGCCCCGCAGTCGCGCGCCGTCAGTTGGAGCACCTGTTGGACATGTCCGATCGGGAGAACGTGACCTTGCGGGTCATCCCGTTCAAGGCGGGCGGCTTCCCGGGGGCGGGGCAGTCCGTTGTCTACGCCGGTGCGCCCGTCCCCCGTCTCGACACCGTGGAACTCGACAGCACCCACGGCCCGGAATTCCTTGACACCGAAGTCCAGCTGGCCAAGTACCGCGCACAACTGGACGCCTCACAGCCTCTCGCACTCACACCACCCGCCTCACGCGACTTCATCCGCGCCCTGGCAAACGACCTCTAGGAGATCCACCGTGAACAGCATCAGCTGGGAAGAACCGTTCTGCGGAGAAGGCGCCAACTGCTTCCGCATAGGCACCGACCCCCGCGGCAACGCCTACATCGCCGTCGCCGGTCAGGAAGACACTTACGTCACCGACACCGCCGAAGCCCTCCGCGCCCTCATCCGCGAGATAAAGGCCGGCAAAGCCGATCACCTCCTCTAGGAACTGTCAGGATCCGCCCATGAGCGAGTACTCCTGGCCTACCGGAAAAGGCGCCTTTGGTGACGCCGACGCCTGGCCCGAGACGGTTCGCTCCCTGCCTGTCGGCGCCTCGGTCAGCGGTGAGGTCATCGGCAGGCAGCCTTTCGGCGCCTTCCTCTCCCTCGACGGCCGACCTGGAGCCGTTGGGCTGGCCAGGGTCGACATGATGCCCAGGTGCATGGCCCTGCCGACCGTGGGACAACTCGTCACGGGCGAGGTGGTCTGGCACGACGGGCGCAATCACCAGGTAGGCATCGCGCTACGTCAGTGGGTCGAGCACGAGAACCTGCTCCCTCGGGTCGCGGAGCGTGTCGGTCAGACCGTCACCGGACGCGTCACGAAGATCGCGTCGATCGGATTCTTCGTGCGCATCGCCGACTGTGTCGAAGGGCTGGTGCCGAGCACCGAGCCGGTCGCGGACATGGTGGACGGGGTCCGCGAGGGCCAGGAAGTATCGGTGCGGATCGTCGCCGTCGACCTGGAACGGTCCCGTGTCGTCCTGGCAGCCGAGGCCGCCATCTAGAACCTAGAGCACCAAGTCCTCGACCAGTTCAGCGGATTGGCGGCCTGCGTCGCCTCCTGTTCCCAGCCGGGCAATCCATGTCGAAGACCACCACGGGGACCGGCGTCGCCCCGGCGTGTCTGACCCTCGTACTGGCTCTCCGTTGAGGGCCACCGAGACTGGCCACCGGGACTTAGGATCGCGGCCATGGGTACGATCATCGCCTTCCTCGGCGGCTTGGGCGTCATCGCAGCACTGTTGGCTTTCGTACTGCTCAAGCGCGATCGCAGACGATCAGCACCCGATTCGGCAGAGGGAATGCTCGCTGAACAAGCGGCGCGACAGCGAGCTGCTGACACTCGCACCGAGATTCAAGGGATCGAGTTCGGCGGTCACTCTCCCTTGGCCAGTGACCTCTTCCGCGGGAAACGGCAGTAGGGACCGCCGGGTTGCTGCTGCTCGCCCCGGACCAGGTGCCGGGCGGCCCGGTGAAGGGCTGACATACGGCTGACGTACCACCTTTCCACCACCGCGCAGGCCACCCCTCCGTACGTTCCTACGATCCGTGTTCGTGATCCAACCGACAGTAGTCAACCGCCCAGTACGCCCCTACCTTGTGCCCGTGCACGAACCCTTCTCCCTCCAGAGCCAGCCCCCCGCCCCGCCCTTCGACGCCGCCGCCGCCCGCCGTATCCGCGCGGGCCTCGGGATGAGCCCCGAGCACGTCGCCCACGACCTGCGCGCCTCGTACGGCATCCCGTACGCCACGCCGGATCTCGTCATCGCCTGGGAACGCGGGTCCGCCGAGCCGAACGGGACCGAACTGGGCGCGCTCGCGGGCGTCCTGTGGTGTGCGCCGGGCGAACTCATCGGCAGGCCGCGGACGTTGCGCGAGCACCGCGTCACGCGCGGACTCGCCGCCGACGACGTGGCCCGCGCCGTGGGCCTCGACCTGCGGGTGTATCTGCGGATGGAGGAGACCGGCGTGTGGCGCGGCACCGAACGCCAGTCGGCCACCCTGGCCCACGTCCTCGACCTCACGGTGCCCGACTTCGTCACCGTGACGGGCCGCGAGCCACGCCTCGCGGAACTCCTGCGCAGCGCGGCGACAACACGCTGGCAGGCGTACGTCCGCCCGGTCGCCCGCCTGGTCCCCCTGGACCGCGCCGTACTGGAGGCGGCCCTGCGCCGCCTCCACGACGACTACCAGGGCCGCATGGCAGCCACCCTCGGCTGGGGCGGCGGCAACGAGGCGGCGGCCGACGAGGGCCGGGACTTCCTGGACGGGATCGTGGCCCGCTTCTGGGAGGCGTCGGGGATCGCCCGCAGCTGACGGGAGCGCCCCGGGTCAGGACGTGGATGCCCTCTTCAGAGCCGCTTCCACCTTGGCCACCTGCCGGGAGAACAACTCCTCGTCCAGCACCGGCATGAGAGCCGCCTTGCGCTGCTTCGGCAGCGTCTTCCCGAAGGACGTGTGGACCTTGACGTAGGAGAGGACGTCGCCGCTGCGCACGAGCCCGTACACGATGTGGTGCTCGATGCCGTCCCATTCGTAGCTCATGACTGCCCTGAGGGACTCGTCCCCGGGCGCCAAGGGCTTCCCCGGCGAGAGTTCCGCGTGCACGGAATCCCCGGTCACCGGCTTGAAGTCCAGGGACCGGCACTCGCGGAGGGATGTCGCCACGGCGGAGAAGACCTCTTCCGCCCGGCCGCTGGGGTAGCTGGTGAGGGCGACCTCCCGGGCCGTCACGCTGTCCTTCGGATCGCCCAGGTACAGCCTCGTGTAGCCGACGGCTCCTTCGGCCCAGCCGTGCTGGAGCACGGTGAGCGCGGGTTGGCAGGCCTTCGGGGTGGCGACGGTTCCGCTCGCCCTCATGTCCGCGGGCTTCTCGCTGCCCAGGGTCAGCTGGTAGCCGGCGGCCTCCCCCGCGGCCAGCCGCGCGGCTTCCAGTTGCCGCTGGGTCAGTGAACGCGCCTCGGGCGAGGCGCTGTTGCCGGTGCTCGACCTCGGACCCGGCCCCGGATCCGTCTCCTGTGACGAGCACCCGCTCACGGCCAGCACCGCGACGACCGACGCCGAGAGCGCCGCGCGGAGTCTTCGCCGACCCGCTCCGACCGCTCCTCGACGCATGCGTGCACGACGGAACATGCCCCAGCCCCTCCCCCTTGGAGGGCACCCCGGCCGAGCGCCCCCCGCAACTCCGTACCCGGCCTAGAACACCGACTCCGCCTCGTCCATCCGGTCCTTCGGGACCGTCTTCAGTTCGGTCACGGCCTCCGCCAGCGGGACCATGACGATGTCCGTGCCGCGCAGCGCCGTCATCATGCCGAACTCGCCCCGGTGCGCGGCCTCCACCGCGTGCCAGCCGAAGCGGGTCGCGAGGACGCGGTCGTACGCCGTCGGGGTGCCGCCGCGCTGCACGTGGCCGAGGATGACCGGCTTGGCCTCCTTGCCGAGGCGGCGCTCCAGCTCGTGGGCGAGGGCCGTGCCGATGCCCTGGAAGCGCTCGT
This sequence comes from Streptomyces sp. NPDC037054, assembly GCF_055606745.1. Lineage (NCBI taxonomy): Bacteria > Bacillati > Actinomycetota > Actinomycetes > Kitasatosporales > Streptomycetaceae > Streptomyces > Streptomyces sp. NPDC037054. The sequence goes on from NZ_JBVJSJ010000001.1 coordinate 19,982, forward strand.
GGCCGAACTGGTCGATCTCGCCCTTGCCGTAGTCCATGCTGCCCTCGGCGGGGTGGGCGCCCTCGGCGACGCAGATCACCGCGAACTTCTTGCCGCGGGAGAAGCGCTCCTCGACCATCTTGACCAGGTCGGCCGGGTCGAAGGGCCGCTCGGGCAGGCAGATGCCGTGCGCGCCGGCGGCCATGCCGGACTCCAGGGCGATCCAGCCGGCGTGCCGGCCCATGACCTCGACGACCATCACGCGCTGGTGGGACTCGGCGGTCGTCTTCAGGCGGTCCATCGCCTCGGTGGCGACGCCGACGGCGGTGTCGAAGCCGAAGGTGCGGTCGGTGGAGGAGATGTCGTTGTCGATGGTCTTCGGCACGCCGACGACCGGCAGGCCCGCGTCGGCCAGCATGCGCGCCGCCGTCAGGGTGCCCTCGCCGCCGATCGGGATCAGCGCGTCGATGCCGAAGTCGCGGGCGACGTCCGGGCCGTTCTCGCAGGCCTCGCGCAGCCGGTCGCGCTCCAGGCGGGAGGAGCCGAGGATGGTGCCGCCGCGGGCGAGGATGCCGCTGACCGCGTTGAGGTCGAGCGGGCGGTAGCGGCCGTCCAGGAGTCCGGCGTAGCCGTCCTCGAAGCCGATGACCTCGTCGCCGTAGTTGTCCACCGCTCGGTGCACGACCGACCGGATCACTGCGTTCAGGCCGGGGCAGTCGCCGCCTGCGGTGAGAACTCCGATACGCATCGTGCTGTGTCTCCTGCTCGCTGTGGATACCTGTGAGCCACTGCCGATTGTTCCACGTCCCACAGGGCGGTGCCGACAACGCATTGACGGGCGCCTTACCCATGGCCAGAGGTATTGTCAAGAGGGTTCTGCTCACCCCGGTGGGCGATTTTTAGTGTGTCCCCGGGTGGGCGATTTTTCCTGTGCCGGCGAAGAGGCGACGAACGGAGAGCGCACGTGACGCGCAGCGTGTACGTGACCGGAATCGACCGCGGCGACGGCCGCCAGGTCGTCGAGCTGGGGGTCATGGAGCTGCTGACCCGGCGGGTCGACCGGGTGGGGGTGTTCCGTCCGCTCGTGCACGACGGCCCGGACCGGCTGTTCGAGCTGCTGCGCTCCCGCTACCGGCTGTCGCAGGACCCGGCGACCGTCTACGGCATGGACTACCACGAGGCGTCCGCGCTCCAGGCCGAGCAGGGCACGGACGAGCTGGTGGCGGCGCTGGTCGACCGGTTCCACCTGGTGGCCCGCGACTACGACGTCGTCCTCGTGCTCGGCACGGACTACGCGGACACGCAGTTCCCGGACGAGCTGTCCCTCAACGCCCGTCTCGCCAACGAGTTCGGCGCCTCCGTGATCCCGGTGGTCGGCGGCCGCAAGCAGTCCGCGGAGTCGGTGCTCGCCGAGACCCGCAACGCGTTCCGCGCCTACGACACCCTCGGCTGCGACGTCCTCGCGATGGTCACCAACCGGGTGGCCCGCGAGGACCGGGACGAGATCGCCGAGCGGCTCAGGGACCGGCTGCCGGTGCCCTGTTACGTGCTGCCGGACGAGCCCGCCCTGTCCGCGCCGACCGTCGCGCAGGTCGCGCACACGCTCGGCGCGAAGGTGCTGCTCGGCGACGACGCGGGCCTGGCGCGCGACGCCCTGGGCTTCGTGTTCGGCGGGGCGATGCTGCCGAACTTCCTGGGCGCCCTGACCCCGGGCTGTCTGGTCGTCACGCCGGGCGACCGCGCGGACCTGGTCGTCGGCACGCTCGCCGCGCACAGCGCCGGCACCCCGCCGATAGCGGGCGTGCTGCTCACCCTGGGCGAGGTCCCCGGTGACGACATCCTCACGCTGGCGGCGCGGCTCGCCCCGGGCACGCCGGTGCTCTCGGTGCCGGGCAACAGCTTCCCGACCGCCGAGCAGCTGTTCTCCCTGGAGGGCAAGCTGAACGCCGCGACCCCGCGCAAGGCGGAGACCGCGCTCGGCCTCTTCGAGCGGTACGTCGACACCGGCGGCCTGCTGGACCGGGTCTCGGCGCCGAGCAGTGGCCGCGTGACGCCGATGATGTTCGAGCACAAGCTGCTGGAGCAGGCCCGCGCGGACAAGCGCCGGGTCGTGCTGCCGGAGGGCACCGAGGAGCGGGTGCTGCACGCGGCCGAGGTGCTGCTGCGCCGGGGCGTGTGCGACCTGACGCTGCTCGGCCCGGTCGACCTGATCCGCAAGAAGGCCGCCGACCTCGGCATCGACCTCGGCGACTCGCAGCTGATCGACCCGGCCGTCTCCGAGCTGCGCGACTCCTTCGCCGAGAAGTACGCCGCCCTGCGCGCCCACCGGGGCGTGACGCTGGAGCTGGCGTACGACGTCGTCTCGGACGTGAACTACTTCGGCACGCTGATGGTGCAGGAGGGCCTCGCCGACGGCATGGTGTCGGGCTCGGTGCACTCCACGGCCGCGACGATCCGCCCCGCGTTCGAGATCATCAAGACCACGCCGGACTCGTCGATCGTCTCGTCGGTCTTCTTCATGTGCCTGTCCGACAAGGTCCTCGTCTACGGCGACTGCGCCGTGAACCCGGACCCGGACGCCGAGCAGCTCGCCGACATCGCCATCCAGTCGGCCGCGACGGCCGCGCGGTTCGGGGTCGAGCCGCGCATCGCGATGCTGTCGTACTCCACCGGCACCTCCGGCTCGGGAGCGGACGTCGACAAGGTGCGCCGGGCGACGGAGGCGGTCCGCGCGCGGCGGCCGGACCTGAGCGTCGAGGGGCCCATCCAGTACGACGCGGCCGTCGAGCCGACCGTCGCCGCGACGAAGCTGCCCGAGTCCGAGGTGGCCGGGCAGGCGAGCGTGCTGATCTTCCCCGACCTGAACACCGGCAACAACACCTACAAGGCCGTGCAGCGCTCGGCCGGCGCGATCGCCGTGGGCCCGGTCCTCCAGGGCCTGCGCAAGCCGGTCAACGACCTGTCCCGGGGCGCCCTCGTCCAGGACATCGTCAACACCGTCGCCATCACGGCGATCCAGGCCCAGATCCCGACCCAGAAGGCAACCGCGCAGTGACCTCCCACCCGTCGCCCGCCACCACCCCGACCGACGAGCGGAGCCCGGCCCCCGCTTCGCGCGTCCTCGTCCTCAACTCCGGCTCCTCGTCCGTGAAGTACCAGCTGCTCGACATGCGCGACAGCAGCCGGCTCGCGGTCGGCCTCGTCGAACGGATCGGCGAGGAGACCTCGCACCTCAAGCACACGCCGGTCGCGGACGGGAAGACCCGCGACTGGTCCGGCGAGATCCCCGACCACGACGCCGCGCTGAAGGCGGTCGCCGCCGAGCTGGCCAAGGACGGCTTCGGCCTCGACTCCCCCGAACTGGCCGCGATCGGGCACCGGGTGGTGCACGGCGGGAAGCGGTTCACCGAGCCCACGGTGATCGACGACGCCGTCCTCGCCGAGATCGAGCGGCTGATCCCGGTGGCGCCGCTGCACAACCCGGCGAACCTGACCGGCATCCGCACGGCGCGGGCGCTGCGCCCCGACCTGCCGCAGGTCGCCGTGTTCGACACCTCGTTCCACACGACGATGCCGGAGTCGGCCGCGCGCTACGCGATCGACGTGGAGACCGCCGACGCGCACCGCATCCGGCGCTACGGCTTCCACGGCACCTCGCACGCGTACGTGTCCCGGGCGACGGCCGAGCTGCTGGGGCGGGCGCCCGAGGACGTGAACGTGATCGTGCTGCACCTCGGCAACGGCGCGTCGGCGTCCGCGGTGCGCGGCGGGCGGTGCGTGGACACCTCCATGGGCCTGACGCCCTTGGAGGGGCTCGTGATGGGTACGCGCTCCGGTGACATGGACCCGGCCGTCATCTTCCATTTGATGCGTGTTGGTGAAATGTCCGCCGACGAGATCGACAATCTGCTCAACAAGAAGAGCGGGCTCGTCGGACTGTGCGGCGACAACGACATGCGGGAGATCCGCCGCCGGATCGACGAGGGCGACGAGCGGGCGAAGCTGGCGTTCGACATCTACATTCACCGGTTGAAGAAGTACATCGGCGCCTATTACGCGGTGCTCGGACGGGTGGACGCCGTCGTCTTCACGGCCGGGGTCGGTGAGAACGCGGCGCCGGTGCGGGAAGCTGCCGTGGCGGGCCTGGAGGAGCTGGGCCTCGTGGTGGACGGCGAGCTGAACGCGGTCCGCTCGGACCGGCCGCGGCTGATCTCGCCCGCTTACGCGCGGGTCGCCGTGGCAGTGGTGCCGACGGACGAGGAATTGGAGATCGCGACACAGACGTACGCACTGGTCGAAAAGAACGCGTGACCAAAACACGGATACACGCCTGAGCGCGAACCCGCCCATTTGTACTTTCCGCCAGACGGAATATTCCGTAGCGAAACAAACCGATAGGATCGCCCCATGCGCCGTTCGAAAATCGTCTGTACTCTCGGCCCCGCGGTCGACTCCCACGAGCAGCTCGTCGCGCTGATCGAAGCCGGCATGAATGTGGCCCGCTTCAACTTCAGCCACGGCTCCCACGCCGAGCACCAGGGGCGGTACGACCGCGTCCGTGCCGCCGCCAAGGAGACCGGCAGGGCCATCGGTGTCCTCGCCGACCTCCAGGGCCCCAAGATCCGGCTGGAGACCTTCGCCGAGGGCCCGGTCGAGCTGGTGCGCGGTGACGAGTTCACCATCACCACCGAGGACGTCCCCGGGGACCGCTCGATCTGCGGCACCACCTACAAGGGCCTGCCCGGCGACGTCAGCAAGGGCGACCAGGTCCTCATCAACGACGGCAACGTCGAGCTGCGGGTCACCGAGGTCGAGGGCCCCCGGGTGAAGACGATCGTCATCGAGGGCGGCGTCATCTCCGACCACAAGGGCATCAACCTGCCGGGCGCGGCCGTGAACGTCCCGGCGCTGTCCGAGAAGGACGTCGACGACCTGCGGTTCGCGCTGCGCATGGGCTGCGACATGGTCGCCCTGTCCTTCGTGCGCGACGCCCGCGACGTCCAGGACGTACACCGGATCATGGACGAGGAGGGCCGCCGCGTCCCCGTCATCGCCAAGGTGGAGAAGCCGCAGGCGGTGGAGAACATGGAGGACGTCGTGATGGCGTTCGACGGCGTCATGGTCGCGCGTGGCGACCTGGCCGTCGAGTACCCGCTGGAGCGGGTCCCCATGGTGCAGAAGCGCCTCATCGAGCTGTGCCGGCGCAACGCCAAGCCGGTGATCGTGGCGACCCAGATGATGGAGTCGATGATCACCAACTCCCGCCCGACGCGCGCCGAGGCCTCCGACGTGGCCAACGCGATCCTGGACGGCGCCGACGCGGTCATGCTGTCGGCCGAGTCGAGCGTGGGCGCGTACCCGGTCGAGACCGTGAAGACGATGTCGAAGATCGTCACCGCGGCCGAGCAGGAGCTGATGTCCAAGGGCCTGCAGCCGCTGGTGCCGGGCAAGAAGCCGCGCACGCAGGGCGGTTCGGTCGCGCGCGCCGCGTGCGAGATCGCCGACTTCCTCGGCGGCCGGGGCCTGGTGGCCTTCACCCAGTCCGGCGACACCGCGCGCCGGCTGTGCCGTTACCGCGCCGCGCAGCCGATCATCGCGTTCACCACGGACGAGGGCACCCGCAACCAGCTGGCGCTCAGCTGGGGCGTCGAGCCGCACGTGGTGCCGTTCGTCAACAGCACGGACGAGATGGTCGAGTTGGTCGACCAGGAGATGGTCAAGCTGGGCCGGTTCAACGCGGGCGAGATCGTCGTGATCACGGCCGGTTCCCCGCCCGGCGTCCCCGGCACCACCAACATGGTCCGGGTCCACCACCTGGGCGGCTCCGCGAGCTGACCCGGCCGGTCCCGAACGGCGCCGAGGGCGCCCCCTGGTGAACGGGGGGCGCCCTCGGCGTTGTTGCGGCTCCCGGAGTGGTCTGGGAGGGGCCGTTCAGTCGGTGATGTACTGGTGCAGCCCCGGGACGTGCAGGGTGCCGCCGAACTGGCCGGCCTGCACGACCTTCACCTTGGTGAAGTAGATCAGCGGGATGTTCAGCGGCGGCGGGTTCTCCGGGCTGAACGTGATCGGGATCAGCCCGAGCAGGTTGCCGGAGATGCTCTCCGTGTACATCACGGTGTCGCCGTCGCGGATCGTGGACGTCGAGCCCTTGGCCGCCTGCACGTGGTAGGTCTTGCCGGACTGCGGGTCCTTGACGGTCTGGTGCAGGTCGCCGATGTCGGTGCCGTCGGAGATGACGTACTTCAGCACCTTCTTGGTGGTGCCGTTGGCCGTCTTCACCTCGACGATGCCCTTGTAGTCGGCGCCCTTCAGCAGCAGCGAACTGGCGTCCAGGTACCAGGGGTCGTCGGGCAGCGGGACCTTGTTGTCGATCCCGCCCTCGGCGTCCGTGGCGGCCGGGCAGTCGTCCGGGTCGGTCGTCGCGCTCGCCGACGGCGTCGGCGTCGGTACGGCGTCCTGGGCGTCCTCGGCCGCGTCGCCGACGGCGTCGGTGGTGTCCTTCGCCGCCTCGGACGCCTTGTCGGTGGTGTCCTCGACGGTGTCGCGCACCGTGTCGGTGACCTTGTCCGCGGTGTCCCCGACAGCGTCCTCGGCGTCGCCGTCGGACGAGGTGTCCTCGGCCGCGCTCTCGGAGGCGGACGGCGTGGGGCTCGGGCTCTCCGAGGCCCTGCCGCCGCCGAGGACGCCCTCGATGGCGTCGCCGATGCCGTCGAGCAGGCCGCCGCCGCTCTCCGACGGCGACGGGGAGGCCGTACCGGCGTCGCCGGACGTCTCCTCCTTGCCCGCGGAGGCGGACGGGGTCGGCTCTGCCTCGTCGTCGGAACCTGAATCCGGCGAAGAGGACGAGTCCGAACCCGAGTCAGCCGGGTCGGGGGCCTTCGTGGTCGCCGACGGGCCGGGCTCCGGCTCCTGCGACGGCTCCTCGGAGGCGCTCGCCGAGGGCGACGGCGTGGCGGACCCGGAGTCCTCCTTGCCGTCCTCGTCGAGGGCGGCGACGCAGTCCTTGTACTCGTCGACGGTCAGGCTGTTCGACGTCGGCTTCACGGCGTCGTTGTTGTCGGCGATGGCCAGCGTGGGGGTGAACCCCATTCCCATGAGCACCGCTGTCGGCATCGCGGCCAGGGCTATCGCCTTGCCTGCCGGCATGTGGAACCTGGTGAACAGCGGCTTCTTGGGTGCCGCGTGGCGCGGCCCGGTTCTCGCACGGGACGCGTCCACATCCATCCCGTGGGTCACCTCGTCAGCCGGCACTGTGCCTCCCGTTCGCCCCGTTGGCCGGGCTCGTTCCTGACAGATCGTTCGGCTCGTCCACCCCGTCGGCCTGCTGCGGGATCGCGGCGCCGGGCAGCGTGCCCTCCAGGGCGTCGCCCTTGGCCGGACCGCTCCCGTACCGCGTCTCGTGCTCGGGCGGCGCACCGTCGGCCCACGACACGGCCATCGCCCCGCCGATCAGCGCGAACAGGAACCCGATGAGGAACCCGCCCAGGTTGGACACGGGGATGGACACCAGCGCCAGCAGGATCGCCGCGACGCCCGCGAAGACGCGGATGTGCTTCTGGAACCACAGGCTGATGCCCAGCACGACGAGCAGCACGCCGATGATCAGGGACCCGGCGCCGGCTGTCGTGGCCATCGCCAGCGTCAGGTGACCGATCTGGAGGTTCGCGTACGGGAAGTAGGCGATGGGGAGTCCGCCGAGCATGACGAACAGGCCGGCCCAGAACGGCCGCATACCCCGCCAGGCGCGGAACTGCTGCCTCCGGCGGGTGAACTGGCCGATGGCGGCAGGAGTCTCGGCGCTCATGGAAAACAGCTCCCTAGAACGGCGTTGCCGTGGTGGTGAGGTGGTGCTTCGTGTGCGGTAAGTGCTGTGGGTGCTGTGCCCGCGGTGTGCTCGGCGTGTGAAGGCGCGAGCGGGTACCGCACGGGCGGGGGTGCCATCGGCTCCCCCGCCCGTCAGCGAGTGCTCAGTAGCACTCCTTGACACCCGTCGACAGCGACATCTTCAGGCCGCTGAGCTTGAAGGTTCCGGCGGTGGTCGCCCACGCCGTCTGCTTCACGTCGGTCAGCACGACCGAATCGGCCTGCTGCGCGAACCCGTACGGGTTCGCGTGGTCGCCCTTGGCGATGCCCGGACCCTTGTTGGCGTCCTTGGCGGCCACACCGATGTCGATGTTCTTGAACGTCGCGTCGGCGTTCAGGTCGGCGACATCGATGTACAGGTTCTCGGCCTGGACCGGCGTGCTGCCGCCGCCCGCCTTCAGGATGAGGCTGACGTTGCCGAGCAGCGGGACGTCCGGGGTGACCACGGACTGGCACAGGTTCTTGATCGTCGCGGACTTGAACGCCGAGACGGCGACGGGGTGAGCCGTCTTCTTGCCGTCGAGCGTGTAGCCCGAGTCGATCGCCCCGTACTGCGAGAAGCCCTGACCGTCGAGCCGCTCGGTCGTCACCTTGAACGACTGGCCGGAAACGCTGAACGACGCGGCGAGAGCGCCCTGCGCGAGGGCGACACCTATCGCTGCCGTGGCGGCCACGCTGGGCACCATCACGACGGCGAACCGCTTCCATCTGGTCCCGCCACGCACCTGGGACTCCATATTTCCTCCTTCTCGGACGTACATCTCCTGGCCCTGACTGCCCTTTGACGGCTCAGCCGGGCAGGGATGGGAGAAGTGCTACGTCCTCGGGAAGGAGAGCGCCCGCACTCGGTGGCGCACACAGCGCCCGAATCACCGGCGATCACCCCCGAGCGACAACCACTGGTCGCGCCTGACACGCATCACGCACAACCTTGCTGGACAGGCTTCGCCGTGAGGCGAAGACCCCCCTGCCCGAGAGCCGGCGCCACTGCCGCCGGCTCTGCTCGGTGGGGACCCAGGAACTCCCGCGGCCCGACCGGCTGTCGGGGATGCGGGATTGGACCGAGCGTGGCCGATCGTGGTGCATTCTCGTCGCCCGCACAAGGGGGTTCGTTACTCGCTAGTAACGGACGGATAACCGGGGGACGACGGAGAGATCCCGACCGGCGACGCAGGGTGTCTCCAGGGGCCCGGACAAAACTATTGATCGTTGGACAGATTCCGACAGATCAACGGCCTCGACTTACTCGCAGTAACAGCGGCCGCGATTACCAAGTTTTGGTAAAGCGCGGCCGCGGTGACCACCTCGTGGCCGTTCTTTCACCCGGGCGTCACGGCCCCGGGCGTTTAGGACCTGATCAGAACAAGGCCCTCGCGAGGGCCCGGCGGGCGTTGATCACCCGGGGGTCGTCGGCGCCCACGACCTCGAACAGCTCCAGCAGCCGCAGCCGTACGGTGTCCCGGTCGTCACCGAAGGTGACCCGCACCGTGTCGATGAGCCGCCCGAACGCGTCGTCGACGTGGCCGCCGACCAGATCGAGGTCCGCGGCGGCGATCTGCGCCTGGGCGTCGGACGGCTTGTCGGCCGCCTCCCGGCGCACCTTCTGCGGGTCGAGCCCTTGCACCCGCTGGAGCAACTCAGCCTGCGCCAGACCGAGTTTGGCCTCCGTGTTGCCCGGGTCGGCGGCGAGCACGTTCTTGTACGCCTGGACGGCGCCGCCGAGGTCGCCCGCGTCCAGCGCCTGTACGGCCGCCTCCAGCGCGGCGTCGTGCGGTCCGGCCGGCCGCTCCGGGGCCTCGGCCGCGCCCGGCTCGGCGTCGGGGTCGACGACGAGGCCGGTCAGGCCGAAGCGCTGCTCGGCGACCTGCACGAGCTGGTCCAGGGTCTGGCGGATCTGCTCCTCGCCCGCTGCGCCCTGGAAGAGCGGCAGGGCCTGTCCGGCCACCACCGCGAAGACCGCCGGGATGCCCTGCACCCCGAACTGCTGCATCAGCATCTGGTTGGCGTCGACGTCGATCTTGGCGAGGACGAAACGCCCGTTGTACTCGACGGCGAGCCGCTCCAGGACCGGGCTGAGCTGCTTGCAGGGCTGGCACCACTCGGCCCAGAAGTCGATGACGACCGGGACCTCGGTGGAGCGCTGCAGGACGTCGTTCTCGAAGCCGGACTCGTCGACGTCGATGACGAGATCGGCCGGGGAGACGGCCCCCGGCCCGCCGCCCTGCCGGGCCGCTTGGGCGCGCGCCTGCTCCGCCTTCGCCTTGGCCTCCTGGGCCGCCTTCACCGCGGCGAGGTCGACGACTCCGCTCATGGACATGTTCCGTGGCTGCATGCGTCTATCCTCCCCCGTCCGGCGCGCACATGTGAAAACCGCTGTGAAAGCAGGCCGCCCTGCTTGTTGTTGAGCTCGCGCTCGCGTTCGGCGCCGGGTCCCCACCCGCGCCGCGTGGCCGTCGCTCGCGGGTACGTCCGCCCGCTCGCTTTCGCTACGAGTCGTAGCGTAATGCCCTGCGGCGCCCGCCGGACAGGGTGCCCCGGTGATCTCTCTCACGGCCGCGCGGAACTGGCCGGATATGGTCAAAGGATGCAGAGCCGCACCCCCGCCAGTCGCACCGGACGTCCGCGCAGCGCCGCGGCGGACGCCGCGATCCTGGCCGCGACGCGGCAGGCGCTGGTGGAACTCGGCTGGTCCAAACTCACGCTGGGCGACGTGGCGACGCGCGCCGGGGTCGCGAAGACGACGCTCTACCGCCGCTGGGCGGGCAAGAACGAACTGGTCGTGGACGCGGTGGCGGAGCTCTTCGACGAGCTGCGCCTTCCCGACAGCGGCAGTCTCGCCGCCGACATCGAGGGCGTGGTCCTCCAGTTCGCGGCGATCCTGGCCCGCCCGGAGGCCCGCAGCGGCCTGATGGCCGTCGTGGCCGAATCCACGCGCGACGCCGCCCTGCGCACGCGCATCCGCGACTCGATCGTGGAGCGCCAGAAGCGTCTGGTGGTGGAGGGCAGGACCCGGGCGGAACGCCGCGGCGAACTCCCCCCGCCGGCGGACCCGGCGGACGCCGCGCGCACGACCGACCTGATCTTCGACATGGTGGCGGGCGCGGTGGTCCACCGAACGCTGGTCAGCGCGGAACCGGCGGACGAGCAGTGGGTGCGCGACTTCACCCGGATCCTGCTGACGGGCCTGAGGGCCGCGCCCTCAGACCCGTCGGCCCCCGCCTAGAACCCGGCGGGCTCGGTGTACACGCCCCACTCGTCCCGGAGCACGCCGCAGATCTCGCCCAGCGTCGCCTCCGCGCGGACGGCTTCCAGCATGGGCTCGATCATGTTGCCGCCGGACCGCGCGGCCCCGATCATCGCGTCCAGCGCGGCCCGCACCGCCGCGTCGTCCCGCGCCGCCTTCCGCTCCGCGAGGATCCGCACCTGCTCCCGCTCCACCTCGTGACTGACCCGCAGGATCTCCAGGTCACCGGTGACGGACCCGGTGTGGCAGTTGACGCCGACGACCTTCTTCTCGCCCTTCTCCAGCGCCTGCTGGTACCGGAACGCCGACTCGGCGATCTCGCCGGTGAACCAGCCGTCCTCGATGCCGCGCAGGATCCCGGAGGTGATCGGCCCGATCGGGTGCTGCCCGTCGGGGTGGGCCCGCAGCCCGCGCTCCTTGATCTGCTCGAAGATCTTCTCGGCGTCGGCCTCGATGCGGTCGGTCAGCTGCTCGATGTACCAGGAACCGCCCAGCGGGTCGGCGACGTTGGCGACGCCGGTCTCCTCCATCAGCACCTGCTGCGTGCGCAGCGCGATCTCGGCGGCCTGCTCGCTGGGCAGCGCGAGGGTCTCGTCGAGGGCGTTGGTGTGCAGGGAGTTGGTCCCGCCGAGCACGGCGGCGAGCGCCTCGACGGCCGTACGGACGACGTTGTTGTACGGCTGCTGCGCGGTCAGCGAGACGCCGGCGGTCTGGGTGTGGAACCGCAGCCACTGGGCCTTCTCGCTCGTGGCGCCGTAGACGTCCCGCATCCAGCGGGCCCAGATGCGGCGCGCGGCGCGGAACTTGGCGATCTCCTCGAAGAAGTCGACGTGCGCGTCGAAGAAGAAGGAGAGGCCGGGGGCGAACACGTCGACGTCGAGGCCGCGGCTCAGCCCCAGTTCCACGTACCCGAACCCGTCGGCGAGGGTGTACGCCAGCTCCTGCGCGGCCGTCGCCCCGGCCTCGCGGATGTGGTAGCCGGAGACCGACAGCGGCTTGTAGGCGGGGATGCCGGCCGCGCAGTACTCCATGAGGTCGCCGATCAGGCGCAGGTGCGGCTCGGGCTGGAAGAGCCACTCCTTCTGGGCGATGTACTCCTTGAAGATGTCGGTCTGGAGGGTGCCGTTGAGGACGCGGTGGTCCACGCCCTGGCGCTCGGCGGCGACGATGTACATGCAGAAGACGGGCACGGCGGGCCCGCTGATCGTCATGGAGGTGGTGACGTCCCCGAGCGGGATGTCCCGGAACAGCACCTCCATGTCGGCGGCGGAGTCGATGGCGACACCGCAGTGGCCGACCTCGCCGAGCGAGCGCGGGTCGTCGGAGTCGCGGCCCATCAGGGTGGGCATGTCGAAGGCGACCGAAAGGCCCCCGCCGCCGTTGGCGAGGATCATCTTGTAGCGCTCGTTGGTCTGCTCGGCGTTGCCGAAGCCGGCGAACTGCCGGATGGTCCACGTACGCCCTCGGTAGCCGGTCGGATACAGACCGCGCGTGAAGGGGTACTCCCCCGGCCAGCCGATCCGCTCGAACCCGTCGTACCTGTCACCGGGCCGTGGCCCGTACACCGGCTCCACGGGGTCCCCGGAAAGCGTGGTGAAGTCAGCGTCGCGCTTGCGTGCGGCGTCGTACCGGGCCTGCCAGCGACGGCGGCCCTCCTCGATGGCGTCAGCGTCCATGCTTCGAATTTACTTGGACGTCCTAGTAAATGTCGATGCCCGACAGCCGCACGGTCCTCCGTACGGCTGTGGATCAGGCCTTGGCGACCACGGGCGAACCCTCCGCGGTCCTCGTTCCGAGCTCGCGGCTGATGCCCCGCTCCACGAAGAACGCGGCCGTCGGCACGGTCCCGGCGAGCAGCACCCACAGTTGCTTCTTGACCGGCCACTTCGCCTTGGCGCCCAGGTCGAAGGCGAAGACGAGGTAGACGACGTACAGCCAGCCGTGCGCGATGCTGACGACGCGCGTGAAGCCCTCGGCGCCGTCCATCTCGAGCAGGTACTTGGCGATCATGCCCAGGCACAGCAGGATCAGCAGCACGCCGGTGACGTACGCCATGACGCGGTAGCGGGTCAGCACGCTCTTTTTCATGCGTTCGAGCGTAACCGCGGGTTCCGGGAGATCTTGCCCCGGGTCACTCCTCCTCGAAATCCCGCGCCGCGACGCGCAGGGGGCGGAGCATGGCGAAGATCTCGCGGCATTCCTCCGCGTCGTAGACACCCAGGCCGAAGTCCATGGCCATCAGGTCGCGGGTGGCCGACTCGACGACCTCGCGGCCCTTGCCGGTGATCGACGCGAGGGTGCCGCGGCCGTCGTTGGGGTTGGGGCGCTTGTCCACCAGGCCCGACCTGACCAGGCGGTCCACGGTGTTCGTCACCGACGTCGGGTGCACCATGAGCCGCTCGCCGATCTTGGACATCGGCAGCTCGCCGGACTTGGAGAAGGTCAGCAGCACCAGCGCCTCGTACCGCGCGAACGTCAGCCCGTACGGCTTGACCACCGCGTCGACCTCGGCGAGCAGGATCTGGTGGGCCCGCATGATCGAGGTGATGGCGGCCATCGACGGCACGCCTCCCCAGCGCTGCTTCCAGAGTTCGTCGGCGCGGGCGATGGGGTCGAAGGAGAGACTGAGCGGCTTCGGCACGCCCCAGACCATACCGGCCGGTCATATAGCGGTCAGCCCTGTCTCGCACTTCGACCATGTCGGTCCACTGCCCGGTTGTTCCCTTGTGCAACGATTGCTGGCGATCTCTCCCCATGTGTACGTCACCTCTGACCCAGGGAGCAGCATGCCCCGGCTGATCCACACCCTCGCGACCCTCGCGCTGCTCGGGCTCACGGCGGGCTGCTCGTCCGGGCCGGACGTCGACAAGGCCACCTTCGCCGGCTCCGCCTCCCGCAAGTCGGCCCCCGACACCTCCCCGTTCTGGGTCGACCCCGACAGCCCCGCGGCGCGGCAGGTCCAGGCCTGGCGGCAGGAGGGCCGCACGCAGGACGCCGAGCTGCTGAAGCGGATCGCCGACCACCCCGCCGCCCTCTGGCCGACCGGCGAATCGGACCCCGGGCCCCAGGTGCGGGAGGCGGCGCTGGCCGCGGACCGGGCCGGCCGGACGGCCGTCCTCGTCGCCTACAACATCCCGCACCGGGACTGCGGCCAGCACTCGGCGGGCGGCGCGCCCGACGCGGACGCCTACCGGCAGTGGATCGGGAAGTTCGCCGACGCGATCGGCGACGCCAAGGCCCTCGTCGTGCTGGAGCCGGACGCCGTCGCCCACATCGTGGACGGCTGTACGCCCGGCGAGTACCACGCCGAGCGCGAGCAGTTGCTGACGGAGGCCGTCGACCGGCTGGGGCGGCAGCCCCGCACGAAGGTCTACCTCGACGCGGGCAACCCGGAATGGATCAAGGAGCCCGGCAAGCTCGTCGCCCCGCTCCAGCGCGCCGGGATCGCGAACGCCGACGGCTTCGCGATCAACGTCTCCAACTTCCAGACCAACGAGGCCGCCACCGCGTACGGCCGCGAGCTGTCCAAGAGCCTCGACGGCAAGCACTTCGTCGTCGACACCAGCCGCAACGGCAACGGCCCGCTGGAGGGCTCCTGGTGCAACCCGCCCGGCCGGGCGCTCGGCACCCGCCCGACGGCCGACACCGGCGAGCCCGCCCTGGACGCCTACCTGTGGATCAAGCGGCCCGGCGAGTCCGACGGGACCTGCGAGGGCGGCCCGGCCGCCGGACGCTGGTGGCCGGAGTACGCCCTGGAGCTGGCGCGCAACTCCAGGGCGTGAGGGGCTCGTTCACTTCACGTGGATCCACTTGGCCTCGGAGGGCGTGCCCTTCGCGTCCGTCACGAACAGCATGTACCAGCCGGGCGGGACGAGGGCCCGGTCCCTGGGCACCTCGAACGTCACCGAGTCCCCCTTCTTCTCGACGCCGAGCTGGATGGAGCGCTGCTCCACGTCCGTGGTGTGCGTGACCGCGCTCGGCCGCATCAGCCGTGCCTTGACGACGCGTTCGGGGTGCGCCGTGCGGAACGTCACGCGGTGCCGCGCGTCGAGCGTCTTCGGACCGTCCTTCAGCACGGGGCGGTTGGCGGCGCCCGCGTGCAGCGCGGGCGGCGTGAACACCTCCATGCGCTGCTCGAAGTGGCCGAGCTTGGTGTTCTGCTGGTCGTCGAAGAGCGGGTCGGAGCCGAACGTGGCGACCCGGCCGTCGGGCAGCAGCAGCGCCTCCGAGTGGTAGTTGCGGCCCACCGTGGGCGCCGCGGCCTCGCGGAAGGTGTTGGACCGGGGGTCGTAGAACTGCGCCTTGAGGATGTTGCTGGCGCTGCGGCCCCGGTAGTCCTCGGAGCCGTTCGAGGTGAACACCGAGTCGTCCGGCATGATCACGCTGTTGAGGTAACGGGTGCCCTGCGGGAGGTCCGGGCCGTCCACGAAGGCCGGGTTGTCCTTCTTCAGGTCGACGACCGCCGTGCGCGGGGTCGACTTCTTCGACTCGCCGACGCCTCCGCCGCCCAGCACCATCACCTTCTGGTCCTGCGCGGGCGGCAGCAGCAGTGACGCCGAAGTCTCCAGCTGGTCCGGGTCCTTGAGGCCGGGCACCTTCTTGAAGGTGTTGGTCTCCGGGTCCCAGATCCCCGGCTCGCGCCCCTTGTCGGCCGGACCGTAGCCCGCGTTGGAGCCGGAGTAGAACAGCTTGTTGCCCTTGGTGAGGAACAACGCCGGGTACGTCGGGAAGTACCGCTTCGGGCCCGGCGTCCACTCCTTCGTCCTCGGGTCGTAGATCTCGTTGTCCCCCGGGTCGATCATGCCGACGTCGTCGAGGCCGGACACCGCGAGGACCCGGCCGTCGTCCAGGCCGACCAGGGTCGGGTACCAGCGGGCCTTGTCCATCGGCTCGACCGGCACGTACTTCTCGGCGACCGGGTCGAACTCGTAGGCGGCGCGGATCCCCTGGAAGTCCTGCTTGTCGAGGGTGATCTTCTCCGACAGGCCGTACGCGTTGGCCGCCGCCTTGCCCTTCAGGCCGACGATCTCGTACTGCGCCTGCTTCTCGGTGACCGACAGCGGGCCCTTCTCCACGGCCTCGACCCACACGCGCCGCTCGCTGGCGGTGACCTTCGTCTTCCACGGCCGCATCGCCCCGGACCTGTCGTACGTCACCTTGAAGGTGCGCTTGGCCTTCGGGACGGTGACGTCGAACTTGGTGACGTACTCGACGCCGGCGGGCGAGCGGAAGCGGGTGCCCTTCTTCAGGAAGACCGCCCGGTCGGGGCTCTCGTTCTTCACGCGCATGCCGCCGCCCGCGCGTTCCACCTCGCCGTCGAGGAGTTCGTAGCGGGCCGTGCCGCCGGCCACCAGCAGGCGGCCGTCGGGGAGTTGGGCGTGGCCGCTGCAGAAGAAGTCCTCCGGGGTGGGGATCTTCTTGAACGTGTTCTTCACCGGGTCCCACAGCACGGTGTCGAAGGACCCCGCGTCGAACTTCTTCTGCTCGTTCCCGGATCCGGCGACGATCAGTACCTTGCCGGTGTGCAGGAGCGCCGCGTGGATGGCGTTCGTGCGGAACTCCTCCGGGATGTCGACCTGGCTCCAGGAGCCGTACTTCGCCTTGTACTCGGGCTGGGCGATCTTGTACGCGTGGTACCGGTCGCCCGCGAAGTCCAGGGCGGCCGGGGCGTTGAGGCCGGCGAGGATCGCGACGCCTCCGATGCCCAGGACCGTCTTCTTGGTCCTGCTGGACGGCTGGGGGGCCATGGGCTAGTTGCCTCCTGTCGTGGTGCCGGTCACCGGTGAGGTGGCTCCTGTCGTGGCGAAGGCGGGCGCGTGGCCCTCGCCGACGCGGGCGCTCGCGGGCAGCGGGTGCACCTCCGGCTGCTCCGGCTGCTCGCGGCGCTCCGCCTGCCTGACGTCGGCCGCCGCCGGCCGCGCCCTGCGCTCCTTCAGCTGCGTGGCGAGCCACACCGTGACCGGCGCGAGGGAGATCGCCGTCGCGAGGAGCGCCCAGGTGCGCATCGCCGCGTGCGTGTGACCGAGGACGACCGACGCGGTGAGGGAGACGACGAGCAGCGCCGCCCAGGAGAGGTGGATGCGGAAGGTGAGCAGCCGGTCGGGGCTGGCGTCTCCGCCCTTCGGGGTGACGACGAAGCGGCTGGGCCGGCGCAGGACCGCCTCCGTGAACGACTTCAGGTAGATCGGCGCGGACAGTGCCGACATCGCCATGCCGGCCAGGCCGCCGGAGCCCTGCGGTTCGTGCGGGGAGACGTTGTGGCGGCGGTTCCACAGGTAGAGGCCGATCTGGAGGGCGGCGGCGTCGCTGTAGAGCATCAGCCAGACGGAGGCGGCGACCTGGGTTCCCGACGCGCCGAACCAGAGGAACAGGAAGCAGCTGAGGATGCCGAGGAACCAGTTGACGGCCGTCATCGGGTAGTAGACGAGCATCAGCGTGTACGAGAAGAGGCGGCCCGGGGGCATGCTGAGCGGGGCCTTCCAGTACTGCTTGATCAGCGTCTCGTAGGTGCCGCGCGACCAGCGCATCTGCTGGGTGAAGAAGTCCGTCCAGGAGGCCGGGCCCTCGCCGACCGCGAGCACGTCCGGGGTGTAGACGGAGCGCCAGTGGTGGCCGGTGCGGGGGTTGCGGGTGCGGTGCAGTTCGAAGCCGGTGGCCATGTCCTCGGTGATGGAGTCGTACAGGCCGCCGATCTGTTTGACGGCGGAGATCCGTACGACGTTGTTGGTGCCGACGAACATGGGGGCGCGGTAGCGGTTGCCGGCGCGCTGGATCAGGGCGTGGAACAGGAACTGCTGGGACTCGGCGGCCTTGGTGACCGGGTTGTGGTAGTTGCCGTAGACCTGAGGGCCGACGACGAAGGCGACGTCCGGGTCGCGGAAGTAGCCCATCATCCGCTCAAGGAAGTTGGGCAGCGGGACGTGGTCGGTGTCGACGGAGGCGAAGAAGTCGTAGTCGTCGCCGTGCATGGCGAGCCAGGCGTTGTAGTTGCCGTGCTTGGTGCGGGCCTTGTGGACGCCGGTGGGGCGGTTCCACTCGGGGACGCCGTGCCGGGTGAAGTGCCGGACGCCGAGCTCCGCGCACAGGGCCTTGGCGGCGTCGTCGTCGCCCTCGTCGAGGAGCCAGACGTCGACGGGGCCGGTGTGCGTGATCCTGCGCGCGCCCTCCAGGGTGGCGCGGACCATGCAGAGGGGTTCCTTGCCGGGGACATAGGTGGTGAGGAAGGCGACGCGGGTGCCGGGTTCGGGGACGACGGGGACGGGGTCGCGGGCGACCATCGTGGCGTGGGCGACGGAGGCGACGTTGACGACCATGAACAGCTCGATGAGGCCAATGGCTATGAGCATCGTGACGTCGAGGCCGACCAGCCAGCGGTCGGCGCCCTCGCGCTCGACCCAGTGGGTGGGCCACACGAGGTAGACCAGGAGGGCGCCGGTGAGGAGCGGGGCGAGGGCCATGAGGGCGACGGCCCTCATGCGGTGGGGCTCGCGCGAGAGGAGCGAGGTGTACTGCACCCGGTAGGCGTTGCCCGACGGCTGGGTGAGGGGTCCGGCGAGTCGGCTGTGGGTGTCGTAGTCGTAGCCCTCCGGCGGCACAGCGCCCTCCAGTGATTGAGGCGTGATCGAAGCACCGATACCCCTACGAAAGTGGAGGATTGTGGGTGTGTCGACCTGTGGGGGGCCAGGTGGGTGGGCGATACATACGGCACGCCGGGCCGGGCGCGGACAGCCGCGCCGGGCACGCGAAAACCCCGGCCCCTTCGCGGGACCGGGGTTCGTCGTCGACCGGGGTGGGCCGGCGAGCGGCGCTACTCGGACGACAGGTGGCGTTCCACCGTTTCGACCTTGGAGGTCAGGCCGTCCGTCACGCCGGGGCGGACGTCCGCCTTGAGGACCAGGGAGACCCGCGGCGCCCGCCGCTCCACCGCCTCGACGGCCCGCTTCACGACGTCCATGACCTCGTCCCACTCGCCCTCCACGGACGTGAACATCGCGTCCGTGCGGTTCGGCAGGCCCGACTCGCGGACGACCCGCACGGCGTCGGCGACGTACTCCCCCACGTCCTCGCCGACGCCCAGCGGCGTCACGGAGAAGGCGACGATCATGCGCCGACCACGCCCTCCTTGCGGGCGCGGGACGCGATGACCGCGTTCTCGGCCTCGCGGCGCAGGCGGCGGTCGGCGACGAAGCCGCCGGCCGGGAGGACCGACAGGACGAAGTACAGCGCGGCGTCCTTCAGCGGCCACTTGGCGCGGTTCCAGGCGTCCGCCCAGAAGACCACGTAGAGGACGAAGAGCGCGCCGTGGATCGCGCCCATCACCGGCACCGCGTTGAAGTCGGTGGTCCGCTTCAGTACGGAGCAGACGAGCAGCAGCAGGAACGAGACCGCCTCGGGCGTCGAGACCAGGCGGAGGCGGCGGAGGGCGGTGGCGGTCTTGATGTCCACGGGTCGGGTCACCTTCGGTGGGAGAGACGTCGGCAGGCTTGTGAACGGGTGCACAAGCCGCGGTCCATTGTGGCAAACGGGAGCGGGGCGTTTCCGAGGGGGGTTGTCTCGGCCCTTAGGGGTTCGGTTCCTTCTGAGGCATCTGTCCTCCGACGGGACCTTCGGGCTACCGTCACTGCCGTGGCGATGTTCCGACTTCAGAGCAGCAGGGTGCTCGCCGTCGACCTGACCGGGGACGCCGTGAAGGCGAAGAACGGCTCCATGGTCGCGTACGACGGGCAGATGGCCTTCAAGAAGCTGAGCGGCGGCGGTGAGGGCGTGCGGGGGATGGTGACCCGGCGGCTCACCGGCGAGCAGATGACGGTGATGGAGGTGAAGGGGCAGGGGACCTGCTGGTTCGCGGACAGTGCCGCCGAGATCAACTTGGTCGGTCTGCACGGCGACAAGCTGTACGTCGAGTCGAGCAACCTGCTCGCGACGGACGCCGGGCTGCGCACCGGGACGTCGTTCACGGGGCTGCGCGGCGCCTCGCAGGGCAACGGGCTGTTCACCACCACCGTCGAGGGCACCGGGCAGGCGGCGATCACGTCGGTGGGGCCCGCGGTCGTGCTGCGCGTCAGCCCGCAGTACCCGCTCACGGTGGACCCGGGGGCGTACATCGCGCACCAGGGCAATCTCCAGCAGAGCTTCCAGTCCGGTGTGACGTTCCGCACGTTCCTCGGGGAAGGCGGCGGCGAGGCCTTCCAGATCCGGTTCGAGGGGGACGGCCTGGTGTACGTGCAGCCGAGCGAGCGGGACACGATCGCGGGTGAGGTGTGACATGGCCCTTCGGGAGCTCAACGCGAAGGTCGTCGAGGCGACCGTGGTGCCCGGCGCGCGGCTGTTCAGTCAGCGCGGCGCGATGCTCGCCTACAAGGGCGAGGTGTCGTTCACCCCGAACATGACCGGCGGCCAGGGCGGCGTGATGTCGATGATCGGCCGCCGCGTGGCGGACGAGGACACGCCCCTGATGACCGTCGAGGGCAACGGCACGGTGCTGTTCGGGCACGGCGGCCACCACGTCCAGGTGATCGGCCTCGCCGGCGACACCCTGTACGTCGAGGCGGACCGTCTCCTCGCCTTCGAGGGCACGCTGGAGCAGGGCACGGTGTTCCTGGGCTCGCAGGGCGGCGTCATGGGGATGGTGCGGGGCCAGGTGAGCGGGCAGGGGCTGTTCACGACGACGCTGCGGGGGCACGGCTCGGTCGCCGTCATGGCGCACGGCGGCGTCATCGAGATCCCCATCACGCCGCAGCGTCCGGTGCACGTGGACCCGCAGGCCTACGTCGCCCACCACGGCGACGTGCGCAACAAGCTGTCGACCGCGCTGGGCTGGCGGGACATGGTGGGCCGCGGCTCCGGCGAGGCGTTCCAGCTGGAGCTCAGCGGCAGCGGTGCGGTGTACGTCCAGGCCTCGGAGGAGAAGCTGTGAGCATGTACGGGGCCACGGGCGGCCCGGCCGTGTGGGACCCGGCGACGCTGCCCGCCGACGACAACGTCGACGCCTACACCTTCTGCGTGGAGCTCAAGGGGAGCCAGTGGTTCCTGCAGAAGGGCAAGATGATCGCCTACTACGGGACCATCGAGTTCAACGGGATCGGGCACGGACGCCTGGAGCGCCTGGTGCGCACGTCGTTCCATTCGCCTTTGCACGCGAGCGACTGGGTCGTCGCCGAGGGCTCGGGCAAGATGCTGCTCGCCGACCGGGCCTTCGACGTGAATTCTTACGACCTCGAGGACGGCAACCTGACCATTCGCTCGGGCAACCTGCTTGCTTTTCAGCCAAGTCTCTCGCTCAAGCAGTCGATCGTCCCGGGTTTTCTCACGCTGATCGGAACCGGCAAGTTCGTGGCCGCGTCAAACGGACCGGTGGTGTTCATGGAACCTCCGATCCGGGTGGATCCGCAGGCACTCGTGGGGTGGGCCGACTGCCCGTCACCCTGCCATCACTACGACCACGGGTACATGACGGGGCTCATGGGCGGTCTACGTGCGCTGACGGGTCTCGGCGGGGCCTCCGGGGAGGAGCACCAGTTCGAGTTCGTGGGCGCGGGGACGGTGCTGTTGCAGTCGAGCGAGACGCTGATGGCGGAGCAGGCGACGGGAGCGGTTCCACCGCACGCGGGCGTGCCCGGCGGCGGTACGACCGGGGGACGCGGGCCGCAGTCCGGGGCACCGCGCCTTCCCGGACAGCTCGGAGACCTCCAGCGTCGCTTCGGGCTGTGAGCGGTAATCTGCGGAGTGTGACATCGAACGCGTGCCCACTGTCACAGAACCCCCCGCTAGTTTGCCTTTCAACTTTTTAGGTAGACTTCATACATGGAGACAGAGACAGCCGTTCACTGGCTGACCGATGCCGAGCAGTGCGCCTGGCGCACCCACCTGGAAGTCAACAAACTGTTGACGTACCAGCTCGAAAAGGACCTGCAGCCGTTCGGCCTGACGATGAACGACTACGAGATCCTGGTCAATCTGTCCGAGTCGGAGGACCTGCGGATGCGGATGAGCGACCTCGCTTCCGCCACCCTCCAGTCCAAGAGCCGTCTCTCCCACCAGATCACGCGGATGGAGAACGCGAATCTGGTGCGGCGCGAGAACTGCGAGTCCGACCGGCGCGGACTCTACGCGGTGCTCACCGAGCACGGCATGGAGACGATGGAGAAGGTCGCGCCGCACCACGTGGCCTCCGTGCGCAGGCACTTCATCGACCTCCTGTCCCCCGAGGCCCTGTCGGACCTCGACAAGGCCCTGAAGCCCATCTCGGAGCACCTGCGCGGCCAGCGCGGCCGCGGCTGACCGGTCCCCGCCCCGGCCGTTCGGCGGCTCACGCGGGCAGGCCCCGGGCGCGGGGCAGGCGGAGTTCGAACCGGGCTCCGCCGGCCGGTGCCTCGCCGACCGTGAGGGTGCCGCCGTGCCGGGCGGCGACGTCGCGCGCGATGGCCAGACCCAGGCCGGCGCCGCCGTCGTCGCGGCTGCGCGCCGCGTCCAGCCGGACGAACCGCTCGAAGATCCGCTCCCGGTCCGCCTCCGGCACACCGTCCCCGTCGTCCGCCACCGCGAGGACGGCCTGCGCGCCCTCGCTGCGCACGCTCACCTCGACGGCCGACCGGGCGTGCCGCTGCGCGTTGTCCAGCAGATTGGCGAGCAGTCGCCCCAATTGTCCGCGCGATCCGGCCACTTCGGCGGACTCCGCCGTGACGGTCACCCCGTCCCGGCCCACGGCCTCCTCCCGCGCCAGCGCGGCCAGGTCCACCCGGGCGCCGGCGGCCGGCCGCACCCCCGCGTCCAGCCGCGCCAGCAGCAGCAGATCGGCCGCGAGCCGCTGCAGCCGTACGGTGTCCTCCACGGCGCCCTCGACGTCCAGCAGCCCGGGGTGCGCGGCGCCCACCTCCAACTGGGTGCGCAGCGACGCGATGGGGCTGCGCAGTTCGTGCGAGGCGTCGGCGACGAAGCGGCGCTGTCGTTCCACCGACGTCTCCAGGGCGGCCAGCGTCTCGTTGGTGGTGCGGGCCAGGCGGGCGATCTCGTCGTGCGTGTCCGGCACGGGGACGCGGCGGGCCAGGTCCTCGGACGCGGTGATCGCGGCCATCTCCCGCCGGATGCCCTCGACGGGACGCAGTGCGCGCCGGGTGACCAGCCAGGTCACGCCCGCCACCACGCCGAGCAGCAGCGGGAAGCCGGTCAGCATGCCGGTCAGGGCGGTGTTCACGGCGCTCTGCTCGGCGGCCAGCGGTGCACCCGCCCACACGGTCAGCTCGCCCTTGTCCCGCACCTCCACCGGGACGGCCGCGAAGCGGTAGTCGGCCGCGTCGCCGTCGATCGTGGCGGAACCGTCGGTGAAGGCGGCGTCGCCGATCTCGCCGGGGTCGAGGGAGTCGTCGTCGGAGCCGGTTTCGCCGTCGGAGGCCTCGTCCCTGTCGTCGCCCTCGTCGTCGCTGCCGTCGTCGGGCTTGCCGTCCTCGGTCGTCGTCGCCGGACCGGGCCGGACCCGGTCCGTGGGGGTGCCGGTGATCCGCTCCAGGTCCTCGCTGGCCGCGACGAGCCTGCCGTCCCCGGTGAGGACCTGGACGGGACGATCGTCGTCGTCCAGGGACAGCCGGTCGTACGCCCGGCCCGCCGCCAGTTCCACCGCGACCTCCCGCGCGGTCCGCTCCGCCTGCGTGTCCGCCTGGTCGAGCAGGCTGGAGCGCAGGGACAGCAGGACGGCCGCCCCGGCGGCGACGAGGGCCACCGCGACCACGAGCGTCGCGGCGAGCGTCGCCCGGGACCGTACCGAGCCGAACAGGCGTACCGAGCCGAACGGGCGCCGCCTCACCGTCCCGCCTCCAGGCGGTAGCCGGCGCCGCGCACCGTGCGGATCAGCCCGGGGCGGAGCTTGCGGCGCAGCGCGCTGACGTAGACCTCGACGATGTTCGGATCGCCCTCGTACGCGAAGTCCCAGACGTGTTCCAGGACGTCGGCCTTGGACACGACCTCGCCGGCCCGCACGACGAGGTGCTCCAGCACCGCGAACTCCTTGGCGGTCAGGGCGATTTCGGCGTCATCGAGGAAGACACGGCGGGCGGCGGTGTCCACCTTCAGGTCGCCGTGCACCCGCACCGGGGAGGCACCGGTCCCCCGGCGGCGCAGCAGCGCCTTCACGCGGGCCACCAGGACGACGTACGAGAACGGCTTGGTGAGGTAGTCGTCCGCCCCGGTGTCGAGGCCCTCCGCCTCGTCGTACTCGCCGTCCTTGGCGGTGAGCATCAGGATCGGCACGTCGTGGCCGGCGGCGCGCAGGGCGGCGCAGACGCGGTAGCCGTTCAGGCCGGGCAGCATGATGTCGAGGATCAGGAGGTCGTACGTGCCCTCCGTGGCCCGGTGCAGGCCCTCCCGGCCGTCGTGGACGACGTCCACGGCGTAGCCCTCGGCCGTCAGTCCCTTGGCGAGGGACACGGCGAGGCGCTTCTCGTCCTCCACGATCAACAGGCGCATGCCGTACAGGGTGCCAAGGGGGACCTGAAGATCTCTTCAGGTGGCTTCAGGTTCCTCTCAGCGTCGGTGGGCGAGAGTCATGGCTGTCGGGAACGAACGTCCTCGAAACACATGACTCGGGAGGAACCGCATGAAGCGCAACATCGTGATCGCCGTCGTCACGGCCGCCGCGTTGGCCGGGGGAGGCACGGCCACGGCCCTGGCGGTGGCGGGCGACGACAACGGCGGTCGCGCGGTGTCCGTGGACGACCGGCGGGACGACGACGCGCGGGACGACGGGCCGGACGACGGTCGGGACGGCAAGGACGACGCCGACGACAAGGACGGCCAGGACGACGACGCCGCGCGGGTGAAGACCGGTGGCGTCAGTGCCGCCGACGCCATCGCCGCCGCACTGCGGCACACGCCGGGCACGGCGGTCTCCGCCGAACTCGACCACGACGACCACCGTGGCGGCAAGGCGGTCTGGGAGGTCGACGTGCTGTCGGGCGACGGCGCCTGGCGCAGCGTGCGGGTCGACCCGGGCAGCGGCAAGGTGATCGGCACCCGCGCCGACGACGAGGACGACACCGCCGAGGTGCGCGCCGCCCTCAAGGGCGCGTCCGTCACCGCCGTCGAGGCGGCCGAGGCCGTGGGCGGCAAGGGCACCGTGACGTCCGTCGACCTGGACGACGACGGGGACGACGGCCGGAGCGCCGCCTGGGAGGTCGAGACCCGGGGCGGCTCGGAATGGCGCGTCGACCCGCGCGGTGGCAAGGTCACGGCGGAGCCGTCGGACGACGACTGACGGCAGCGACGACGACTGACGGCGGCGACAGGGACGGGGACGGCCCGGTGGTCAGCCCTCCGTCAGACCCGTCACCAGTTCGTCGGCCGCGCGGTACGGGTCGAGGTCGCCCGCGACGATGCGTTCCGCGAGGGCGCTCAGGCGGCGGTCCCCGTGGAGGTCGCCGATGCGCTCCCGCAGGGCCGTCACCGCGATCGTCTCGACCTCGCGGGACGCGCGGGACAGGCGGCGCTCGGTCAGGACGCCCCGCTCCTCCATCCAGGCGCGGTGCTTCTCCAGCGCCTCGACGACCTCGTCCACGCCCTCGGCACGCGCGGCGACCGTCTTGACGATCGGGGGGCGCCAGTCGCCGGGGCCCCGGGACTCCCCGAGTCCGAGCATGTGGTTCAGCTCGCGGGCCGTGGCGTCGGCGCCGTCGCGGTCGGCCTTGTTGACGACGTAGACGTCGCCGATCTCCAGGATGCCCGCCTTGGCGGCCTGGATGCCGTCGCCCATGCCGGGGGCGAGCAGCACGACCGAGGTGTCGGCCTGGGAGGCGATCTCCACCTCGGACTGGCCCACGCCGACGGTCTCCACGAGGATCACGTCGCAGCCGGCCGCGTCGAGGACGCGGATGGCCTGCGGCGCGGCCCAGGCGAGACCGCCGAGGTGGCCGCGGGTGGCCATGGAGCGGATGTAGACGCCCGGGTCGGAGGCGTGCTCCGACATGCGGACGCGGTCGCCGAGCAGGGCGCCGCCGGAGAACGGCGAGGACGGGTCGACGGCCAGGACGCCGACCCGCTTGCCCTGCTTGCGGTACGCCGTCACGAGCGCCGAGGTCGACGTCGATTTCCCGACACCGGGTGAGCCGGTGAGGCCGACGACGTAGGCGTTGCCCGTGAGCGGGGCCAGGGTCTCCATCACCTCGCGCAGCTGCGGGGACGCCCCCTCCACCAGGGAGATCAGCCGGGCCACGGCCCGCGGCCTGCCTTCCCTGGCCTGGGCCACCAGCGTGGAGACGTCCTGCATCACAGCTCCGTTCATGATCGGTTCAGGAGAAGAATCCGGCCAACTTCAGCCTGTGGTTCAGGCCTTGGGCACCCGGACGATCAGCGCGTCGCCCTGACCGCCGCCGCCGCACAGCGCCGCCGCGCCGACACCGCCGCCGCGCCGCTTCAGCTCCAGCGCCAGGTGCAGCACCAGACGGGCGCCGGACATGCCGATGGGGTGGCCGAGGGCGATGGCACCGCCGTTGACGTTCACCTTTTCTGATGACACCCCGAGGTCCTTCATTGACTGCACCGCGACGGCGGCGAAGGCCTCGTTGATCTCGATCAGGTCGAGGTCGGCGACGTCCAGGCCCTCCTTCTTCAGGGCGTGCGCGATCGCGTTGGACGGCTGGGACTGCAGGGAGTTGTCCGGACCCGCCACGTTGCCGTGGGCGCCGATCTCCGCGATCCACTCCAGGCCCAGCTCCTCGGCCTTGGCCCGGCTCATCACGACCACGGCCGCCGCGCCGTCCGAGATCTGCGAGGAGGAGCCGGCGGTGATCGTGCCGTCCTTGTCGAACGCCGGGCGGAGCTTGCCCAGCGACTCGGCGGTGGTGTCGGCGCGGATGCCCTCGTCCTTGCTGAACAGGACCGGGTCGCCCTTGCGCTGCGGGATCTCGACCGGGGTGATCTCGGCCTCGAAGATGCCGTTCTTCTGGGCGGCGGCGGCGCGCTGGTGGGACAGCGCGGCGATCTCGTCCTGCTCGGCGCGGCCGATGCCGAGACGGGTGTTGTGCTTCTCGGTGGACTGGCCCATGGGGATGTTCTCCCACGGGTCGGTCAGGCCGTCGTACGCCATGGCGTCGAGCATCTCGACGGCGCCGTACTTGAAGCCCTCGCGGGACTTCGGCAGCAGGTGCGGGGCGTTGGTCATGGACTCCTGGCCGCCGGCGACGACGATGTCGAACTCGCCGGCGCGGATCAGCTGGTCGGCGAGCGCGATGGCGTCGAGGCCGGAGAGGCACACCTTGTTGATGGTGAGCGCCGGGACGTTCATCGGGATGCCGGCCTTGACGGCGGCCTGACGTGCCGGGATCTGCCCCGCCCCGGCCTGCAGCACCTGCCCCATGATCACGTACTGCACCTGGTCGCCGCCGATTCCCGCACGGTCGAGGGCGGCCTTGATCGCGAAGCCGCCGAGGTCGGCCCCGGAGAAGGACTTGAGCGAGCCCAGCAACCGGCCCATGGGCGTACGCGCGCCCGCGACGATCACCGAGCTGTTCGTACCGGAAGTTCCTGATGACATGAGCTTGCGATCCCCTTACCGGCCTGCACAGCCGAGGAGTGAACGAGGGTTTACTCGAATGTACTGAGCGGTATGGCGCCCGTCACCGGGCTGTCGGTGTGATCGCGCGCACGTTGCGTAACCAACCCCGGGGCGGTGCACTGGCTCCATGCTGACGCGAATCGACCACATCGGAATCGCCTGTTTCGACCTGGACAGGACTGTCGAGTTCTACCGTGCCACGTACGGCTTCGAGGTGTTCCACACCGAGGTCAACGAGGAGCAGGGCGTGCGCGAGGCCATGCTGAAGATCAACGAGACCTCCGACGGCGGGGCCTCGTACCTGCAACTCCTCGAACCCACCCGCGAGGACTCCACGGTCGCGAAGTGGCTCGCGAAGAACGGCGAGGGCGTCCACCACATCGCCTTCGGCACGGCGGACGTCGACGCGGACGCGGCCGGCATCAAGGACAAGGGCGTACGCGTCCTCTACGAAGAGCCCCGGCGCGGCTCCATGGGGTCACGAATCACCTTCCTGCACCCCAAGGACTGCCACGGCGTACTCACAGAACTGGTCACTTCCGCGCCTGTTGAGTCACCTGAGCACTGACCGTCGTACATATGGGCCGGTAGGGTTGGGTGCGGTCGCCGCTCAACCGGGGCGACCGCGTTCTGCCGCCTCGGCGGCAGAACCTGTCCGGGGTCCGGGTTTCGGGGGACGAGCGTCGGGGCAGCAGCCCATGCTCCGCCGTTGATCTGACACCATTCCCCGGGGGCCCCGTTCGGCGGATGGACGGAGCTCGTTTGGAGAGACTTGCGACCAGGGGACGGATGGGACCGCGCAGTGCGGGGCTACGAGAGCCAGGAGCGGGAGCCGGCGGCTGACGTCGACCACCTCACTCGGTTCGAAGCCGAGATGAAGCGGCTGAAGACCGAGCGGGAAAAGGCGATCCAGCACGCCGAGGACCTCGGCTACCAGGTCGAGGTGCTGCGGGCCAAGCTGCACGAGGCACGGCGCACCATCATGTCCCGGCCGGCCTACGACAGCGCCGACATCGGGTACCAGGCCGAGCAGTTGCTGCGCAACGCGCAGATGCAGGCCGACCAGATCCGCGCCGACGCCGAGCGCGAGCTGAGCCAGGCCCGGGCGCAGACCCAGCGGATCCTCCAGGAGCACGCCGAGCAGGCCGCCCGGCTCCAGGCCGAGCTGCACCAGGAGGCGGTCACCCGCCGCCAGCAGCTGGACCAGGAGCTCGCCGAGCGCCGCCAGACCGTCGAGTCGCACGTCAACGAGAACGTGGCGTGGGCGGAGCAGCTGCGCGCCCGCACCGAGCAGCAGGCCCGCCGCCTGCTGGAGGAGTCCCGCGCCGAGGCCGAGCAGGCGATGGCCGCCGCCCGCGCGGAGGCCGAGCGGCTGACCGCCGAGGCCCGCCAGCGCCTGCAGTCCGAGGCCGAGTCGGCCCGCGCCGAGGCCGAGCAGTTGCTGCGCCGGGCCCGCGCGGACGCCGAGCGGCTGCTGAACGCGGCGTCGACGCAGGCGCAGGAGGCCACCGACCACGCCGAGCAGCTGCGGACGTCGACGGCGTCGGAGTCGGAGACCGCTCGCCGTCAGGCCCAGGAGATGAGCCGGGCCGCCGAGCAGCGCATGACGGAGGCCGACACGGCGCTGCGCGAGGCGCGGGCCGAGGCGGAGAAGCTGGTCGCCGAGGCGAAGGAGGCCGCGGCGAAGGCGCTGGCGAGCGCCGAGTCGGCGAACGAGACGCGCACGCGCACCGCCAAGGAGCAGGTCGCCCGGCTGGTCAGCGAGGCCACGAAGGAGGCCGAGTCCACCAAGGCGGAGGCCGAGCAGCTCGTCGCGGACGCCCGCGCGGAGGCCGAGAAGCTCGTCGCCGAGGCCGCCGAGAAGGCCCGCACGATCACCGCCGAGGAGACGGCGTCGCAGCTGTCGAAGGCGGCGAAGACGGCCGAGGACGTCCTCAACAAGGCGTCGGAGGACGCCAAGAAGACCACGAAGGCCGCCGCCGAGGAGGCCGAGCGGATCCGCTCGGAGGCCGAGGCCGAGGCGGACCGGCTGCGCGCCGAGGCGCACGACATCGCCGAGCAGCTCAAGGGCGCGGCGAAGGACGACACCAAGGAGTACCGCGCCAAGACGGTCGAGCTGCAGGAGGAGGCCCGTCGGCTGCGCGGCGAGGCCGAGCAACTGCGCGCCGACGCCGTCGAGGAGGGCGAGAAGATCCGCGCCGAGGCCCGCAAGGAGGCCGTGGCGCAGATCGAGGAGGCGGCGAAGTCCGCCGAGGAACTGCTGGCCAAGGCGAAGGCGGACGCGGACGAGCTGCGCACGACGGCGCAGTCCGACAGCGAGAAGGTCCGCACGGAGGCCATCGAGCGCGCGACGACGCTGCGCCGGCAGGCCGAGGAGACGCTTCAGCGCACGCGCCAGGAGGCCGAGCGGCACCGCGAGGAGGTCGTCGAGCAGGCCGAGGCGCTGCGCGAGGAGGCCGAGCGGGCCGCGCGGGAGCTGCGCGAGGAGGCCGAGCGGGCCGTGGAGGCCCGGCGCCTGGAGGCCGCCGAGGAGCTGCTGCGGCTCCAGACGGAGGCCGAGGCGCGGCTCGCTGCGGCCGAGCAGGCTCTCGGCGAGGCCCGTGAGGAGGCCGCGCGGATCCGCCGCGAGGCCGCCGAGGAGACCGAGCGGCAGCGCGCCGAGGCCGCCGAACGCATCCGCGCGTTGCAGCAGCAGGCCGAGGCGGAGGCGGAGCGGCTGCGCACCGAGGCCGCGTCCGACGCGTCGGCGTCGCGGGCCGAGGGCGAGGCCGTCGCCGTGCGCCTGCGGTCGGAGGCGTCGGCCGAGGCGGAGCGGCTGAAGTCGGAGGCACAGGACAGCGCGGACCGGATGCGCGCCGAGGCGCAGGCCGCCGCCGAGCGGCTCGCGGCGGAGGCGTCCGAGACGCTGGCCGCGGCGCAGGAGGAGGCGGCCCGGCGCCGCCGCGAGGCCGAGGAACTGCTCGGTTCCGCCCGCGAGGAGGCGGACCAGGAGCGGCTGCGGGCCCGCGAGCAGAGCGAGGAGCTGCTGGCGTCCGCGCGCACCCGCGTGGAGGAGGCGCAGGCCGAGGCCGTGCGCCTGGTCGAGGAGGCCGACCGGCGCGCCACGGAGATGGTGTCGGCGGCGGAGCAGCACGCGCAGCAGGTGCGGGACTCGGTGGCGGGTCTGCACGAGCAGGCGCAGGAGGAGATCGCCGGCCTGCGCAGCGCGGCCGAGCACTCCGCGGAGCGCACCCGGCGGGAGGCCGAGGAGGAGGCGGACCGGGTCCGCGCCGACGCGTACGCGGAGCGGGAGCGGGCCACCGAGGACGCCAACCGGGTCCGGCGGGAGGCGCAGGACGAGGCGGAGGCCGCCAAGTCGCTGGCCGAGCGCACCATGTCGGAGGCGATCACGGAGGCCGAGCGGCTGCGCTCGGACGCGTCCGAGCACGCCCAGCGGGTGCGTACGGAGGCGTCGGACGCGATCGCGCAGGCCGAGCAGGACGCGGCGCGCACCCGGGCGGACGCCCGGGAGGACGCCAACCGGATCCGGTCGGACGCGGCGACGCAGGCCGACACGCTCATCACGGAGGCGCGCGGCGAGGCGGAGCGCCTGACGTCGGAGACGGCCGCCGAGGCGGAGCGGGTGCGGGCCGAGTCGGTCGCGAAGGCCGAGAAGCTCGTCGCGGACGCGTCCGGGGACGCGGAGCGGATGCGGGCGGAGGCCGCGGAGACGGTCGGTTCGGCGCAGCAGCACGCGGAGCGGCTGCGCGGCGAGGCCGAGCGCGTCAAGGCCGACGCGGAGGCGGAGGCGGAGCGGCTGGTGTCGTCGGCGCGGCAGGAGGCCGAGCGGACGCTGGACGAGGCGCGCCGGGACGCCAACAAGCGGCGTTCGGAGGCGGCCGAGCAGGTCGACAAGCTCATCTCGGAGACGGCGGCGGAGGCCGACAAGCTGCTGAGCGAGGCGCAGCAGCAGGCGCTGAAGACGACCGCGGACGCGGAGGCGCAGGCCGACACGATGGTGGGCGCGGCCCGCAAGGAGGCCGAGCGGCTGGTCGCGGAGGCGACGGTCGAGGGCAACTCCCGGGTGGAGAAGGCCCGTACGGACGCGGACGAGCTGCTGGTCGGTGCCCGCCGGGACGCGACGCAGATCCGGGAGCGTGCCGAGGAGCTGCGCGACCGCATCACCTCGGAGATCGAGGAGCTGCACGAGCGGGCCCGCCGGGAGGCGTCCGAGACGATGAAGTCGGCGGGCGACCGCTGCGACGCGCTGATCAAGGCGGCCGAAGAGCAGCTGGCCAAGGCGCAGGCGAAGGCGAAGGAGATCGTCTCGGAGGCCAACTCGGAGGCGGGCAAGGTCCGTATCGCCGCCGTGAAGAAGGCCGAGGGGCTCCTGAAGGAGGCCGAGCAGAAGAAGGCCACGCTGGTCCGGGAGGCCGAGGAGCTCAAGGCCGAGGCGATCCGCGAGGCGCGGCGCACGGTCGAGGAGGGCAAGCGCGAGCTGGAGACCCTGGTGCGGCGCCGCGAGGACATCAACGCGGAGATCTCCCGGGTCCAGGACGTGCTGGAGGCGCTGGAGTCCTTCGAGGCGCCGACGGCCGGCAAGGACGGCGCGGTGAAGGCGGGCGCGGCGGCGGGCGCGACACGATCGGGTGGCAAGACGTCAGACAGCTAGCGAGAGGGGCCTCTTGTCGTGTCTCCTGAAGCCTTTGACCAACTCTTTGGCAAGCCGTCCGGCGGTCAGCCACTCAAAAGGGGTGTCATTCTCCAGATCAATCGGGCTTCTGCTCGATGACACGCCGTTCGGACCCCTAGGATTCCCCTATCACCTCACCGGTCTCATTCGACAGGAACCCCATGAGCGACACTTCCCCCTACGGCTTCGAGCTTGTGCGGCGTGGGTACGACCGCGCTCAGGTGGACGAACGAATCTCCAAGCTCGTCTCCGACCGTGACAGCGCTCTCGCCCGCATCACCGCTCTGGAAAAGCGCATCGAGGAGCTCCACCTCGAGACGCAGAACGCCCAGGCCCAGGTCAACGACGCGGAGCCGTCGTACGCGGGTCTCGGTGCGCGTGTCGAGAAGATCCTCCGCCTCGCCGAGGAGGAGGCGAAGGATCTGCGCGAGGAGGCCCGGCGCGCGGCCGAGCAGCACCGTGAGCTCGCCGAGTCGGCGGCCCAGCAGGTGCGCAACGACGCCGAGGCCTACGCCGCCGAGCGCAAGTCGAAGGCGGAGGACGAAGGCGTCCGGATCGTCGAGAAGGCCAAGGGCGAGGCGTCCCAGCTCCGTGCGGACGCGCAGAAGGACGCGCAGTCCAAGCGTGAGGAGGCAGACGCCCTCTTCGAGGAGACCCGCGCCAAGGCCGCCCAGGCCGCCGCGGACTTCGAGACGAACCTCGCCAAGCGCCGCGAGCAGTCCGAGCGCGACCTGGCGTCGCGTCAGGCCAAGGCCGAGAAGCGGCTCGCGGAGATCGAGCACCGGGCGGAGCAGCTGCGCCTGGAGGCGGAGAAGCTGCGCACCGACGCCGAGCGCCGCGCCCGTCAGACCGTGGAGACGGCGCAGCGTCAGGCCGAGGACATCGTGGCGGACGCCAATGCCAAGGCCGACCGGATCCGTTCGGAGTCCGAGCGCGAGCTGGCGGCGCTCACCAACCGCCGCGACTCCATCAACGCCCAGCTGACGAACGTGCGCGAGATGCTCGCCACGCTCACCGGCGCGGCGGTCGCGGCGGCGGGCTCGCCGAGCGACGAGGAGCCGGTCTCCCGCGGGGTTCCGGCGCAGCAGTCCCGGTGACGTCCGGACGCACGACGTAACGTGCGGACGCACGACGGCTGAACAGTACGAAGCCCTCTGCCGCTGAGGTGGCAGAGGGCTTCGTCCCGTTCTAGCGTTGCCGTCATGATCGAGCTCGAAGGGCTGACGAAGCGGTACGGCGAGAAGGTGGCGGTCAACAACCTCACCTTCGCCGTGAGACCGGGCGTCGTCACCGGGTTCCTCGGTCCGAACGGCGCGGGCAAGTCGACGACGATGCGCATGATCCTCGGCCTGGACCGGCCGACCGCCGGCGACGTCCGGATCGACGGCAGGCACTACGACCGGCTGAAGGACCCGCTGACGTACATCGGCGCGCTGCTGGAGGCCAAGAGCGTGCACGGCGGGCGCAGCGCGTACAACCACCTGCTGTGGATGGCGCAGAGCAACGGCATTCCCACCCGGCGCGTGCGCGAGGTGCTGGACACGGTGGGTCTGTCGGCGGTCGCGAAGAAGAAGGCGAAGGGTTTCTCGCTGGGCATGAGCCAGCGCCTGGGCATCGCCGCCGCGCTGCTGGGCGATCCGCGGATCCTGATGTTCGACGAGCCGGTGAACGGGCTCGACCCGGAGGGCATCCACTGGATCCGCACGCTGATGAAGCAGCTGGCGGCCGAGGGCCGTACGGTGTTCGTCTCCTCGCACCTGATGAGCGAGATGGCGCTGACCGCGGATCATCTGGTGGTCATCGGCCAGGGCCGGCTGCTCGCGGACACGTCGATGGCGGACTTCATCGCGCGCAACTCCCGCAGCTACGTCAGGATCCGCACCCCGCAGCGTGAGCGGCTGCTCGACGTGCTGCACGAGGCGGGGGTCACGGTAGTGGAGTCGGGCAGCGGGGTGCTGGAGGTCGACGGGTCGAAGGCCGAGCACATCGGGGAGCTGGCGGCGCGGCACCAGATCGTGCTGCACGAGCTGAGCCCGCAGCAGGCTTCGCTGGAGGAGGCGTTCATGCAGCTGACGGCGGAGTCGGTGGAGTACCACGCGCAGGCGGCGCCGGCCGCGGGGACGGCACCACCGCCCGCGGGACAGCGGCAGTGGGGCGACGGCTGGAGGAGGGGCTGACATGGCGGCGACCCAGGTCCTGCGCTCCGAGTGGACCAAGATCAGGTCGGTGGCGTCGACGGTGTGGACGCTGTCCGTCGCCGTCGTCGTGACCGTCGCGCTGGGCATGCTGATCGCGGCGCTGACGAAGCGCGAGTTCGACGACATGAGCGCCCGGGACAAGCTCTCCTTCGACCCGACGTTCATCAGCTTCGCCGGGATGAGCCTCGGCCAGCTCGCGATGATCGTGTTCGGGGTGCTCGTGGTGTCGAACGAGTACAGCAGCGGCATGATCCGCAGCTCGCTGGCGGCGGTGCCGCGGCGCGGGGTGTTCCTGTCCGGCAAGCTGGCGGTGGCCACGGCCCTCGCGCTCGCCGTCGGCCTCGTGACGAGCTTCGTGGCGTTCTTCCTGGGGCAGGCGATGCTCGGCGAGCACGGTGCCTCGATCGGGGAGGACGGGGTGCTGCGGGCGGTCATCGGCGGCGGGCTCTACATGACGCTCATCGCGCTGTTCTCGATGGGGGTGGCCGCGATGCTGCGCTCACCGATGCTGTCGCTGGGCATCCTGATGCCGTTCTTCTTCCTGATCTCCAGCATCCTCGGCAACGTCTCGGCGACGAAGAAGATCGGCCGGTTCCTGCCCGACCAGGCCGGCAGCAAGATCATGCAGGTGGTGCCGCCGCTGGACGACGACACCCCGTACGGGCCCTGGGGCGGGCTGGGCATCATGGTGCTGTGGGTGCTGGCCGCGCTGATCGGCGGCTACCTGGTGCTGAAGAAGCGGGACGCATAGTTTTACCCGCCCTTGGGGGGAACCGTCAGCGCCCGGATATCCTCCTAACCCTTACGGGGGCGTGTGCCCTGCTGTCCCTGAACCTTTCGATGGGTGCGGAGCATGATCGAAGCAGTCGGCCTGACCAAGCGCTACGGCGACAAGACCGCTGTGTACAACCTGTCCTTCCAGGTCCGGCCGGGCGCCGTCACCGGCTTCCTCGGTCCGAACGGCTCGGGCAAGTCGACGACGATGCGCATGATCCTGGGTCTGGACAACCCGACCGCGGGCCATGTGACGATCGGCGGCTATCCGTACCGCAGGCTGCCGAACGCCCCTCGCCAGGTCGGCGCGCTGCTCGACGCCAAGGCGGTGCACGGCGGCCGGTCCGCCCGCAACCACCTGCTCTGCCTCGCGCAGCTCTCCGGCATCCCGGCCCGCCGTGTGGACGAGGTGCTCGGCGTCGTCGGCCTCCAGGACGTGGCGAAGAAGCGCTCCAAGGGCTTCTCGCTGGGCATGGGGCAGCGGCTGGGCATCGCCGCCGCGCTGCTGGGCGACCCGCAGGTGCTGCTGTTCGACGAGCCGGTCAACGGCCTCGACCCCGAGGGCATCCTCTGGGTGCGGAACCTGATGAAGGCGCTCGCCGCCGAGGGCCGCACGGTCTTCGTCTCCTCCCACCTGATGAGCGAGATGGCGCTGACCGCCGACCACCTCATCGTCATCGGGCGCGGCCAGTTGCTCGCCGACATGAGCGTGACGCAGTTCATCTCGGCGAACTCGGCCGACTTCGCGCGGGTGCGCACCCCGGACACCGAGCCGCAGCTGCGCGAGAAGCTCGCGTCGGCGCTGGCGGAGGCGGGCGCGGGCGTGCTCCCCGAGCCGGACGGCGCGCTGCGCGTGACGGGGCTGCCGCTGCCGCGCATCAGTGACATCGCGCACGAGACGGACGTACGGCTGTGGGAGCTGTCGCCGCACCAGGCGTCGCTGGAGGAGGCGTACATGCGGATGACGCAGGGCGCCGTGGACTACCGGTCGACGACCGACCAGCGGGAGGGGCTCCAGCAGCCGCTGCCGCCGGGCGTGCAGCCTCCGGTGCCGGTGCCGGGGCAGGGCCAGCCGGGCTGGTACGCCCCGCCGCCCCCGCAGCAGGGCGGCCCCTTCCAGGGCCAGGCGGCCCCGGCCCAGCCGCCCGCGGGCCCGTACGGCACCGCGCCGGCCGGCGCGCCGGGAGCGGCGGGCCCGAACCCGTACGCGCAGGGCGCACCGCAGGCACCGCAAGCGCCCGCCGAGCCCCCGGCCGCCGCCCCTGCTCCCTCCCCGGCTCCCGCTCCCGCCGAGACCCCTGACCTGACCAAGCACGAGGACGCCCGATGAGCACGCCCCAGCACCCGATGCCGCAGGCCGCGCCCAACTGGCAGGCGGCGTCCGGCCCTTCGCACCCGACCTACACCTCGCCGATCCCGGTGGTGCGCACGCACCTCGGGCACGCGATCGCCTCCGAGTGGACGAAGATCCGGTCGGTGCGGTCGACGATGTGGACGCTGGGCGTGTTCGTGCTGCTGGTGGTCGGCATCGGCCTGCTGGCCGGCGGGGTCGTCGCGAGTTCGTCCTCCGAGGGCGACCTGTCCGGTGAGAACCCGCTGTCGCTCGGCTTCTTCGGCCTGCTGCTGGGCACCATGTGCCTGATCACGCTGGGCGTGCTGACGACGGCCTCGGAGTACGGCACCGGCATGATCCGCACGACGATGGTGGCCTGTCCGTCCCGCGGCCGGGTCCTCACGGCGAAGGCCGTGGTGTTCTTCGTGGTCGCGTTCGTCGTGTCGCTGGTCGCCTCGTCGCTCGTCGCCATGGCGCAGGTCGCCATGCTGAGCGGGGCCCGCGAACCGTCGGGCGGGGAGTGGCTGAAGGGCACGGTCGGCGTCTCGCTCTACGTCGCGCTGCTCGGCCTGTTGTCGCTCGTGGTCGGCTCGGTCGTCCGGCACTCGGCGGGCGCGATCACCGTGATGATCGGCGCGGTGCTGGCCCCGCTGGTGATCGCGCTGTTCATGTTCTCGTCGTCGCTCCAGGACGTGCAGCAGGCGCTGTTCGAGTACTCGATCCCGAACCAGTTGAGCGTCTTCTACTCCAACTCCCTCAGCGAGTCCGGCCCGTCGGGCTGGGATCCGCTGTGGTTCGTCCTGGTGGTGACCGCCGCCGCGTTCGCCGGGGCCTACGCGCTGCTGGAGAAGCGGGACGTCTGACCGGCGGGACGTCCGACCGGCCCGGGCCCCGGGCCGCGTCTAGAAGCGCGGCGCGTTGCGGGACCGCTGCACCCGTGTGGTGCGGCGGTCCTTCGCGTTCCAGCAGGACTTGTGCCAGTGCCGCCGCTCGTCGACGCCCGAGTGCGCGGGCCACGCCACGACGTGCGGGACGCCGTCCGGGATCAACTGGTCGCAGCCGGGGCAGCGGTACGACTTGCCCTGGGCGCTCGCGCCGGCCACGTGCCGCACGCTCCACTCCTCGCCCTGCCAGTCCTCGGACGTGTGCCAGCCGCCGTACCTGCCGGGGCGGTCGTCCTCCGCGCTCCGGCCTGGCACAGCACCATTGAGGCCCTTGGGCCGGTTGCGACGCGGGGACACGGGACACCTCTCGGGTCTATACAGGAAGTGGGCGGTAACCAGCCTACGCGTCCCCATGGGGGGTACGCGTAGGGCGCCAATCACCACAAGTCCCCCGCCGGAGCTGTGCAGGGCCTCCCCGGGAGCACCGCGTGTCCCGGACGGCCGGGCCACATTCTGCAGACAATCCGCAAATCTCCCGACCGGACCGTGTCCTCGGCACGTGTCAGACGGTTATGCCCTGTGGGGGAGCTCCGTGTCGGAGCCAGGAAGCAGGATGAGCATGCGCGTAGGAAGTTTCGTGTTGGCGGCCCAGTTCCCGGGTCAGGGCCAGGGGGAGGCGCTGCACCGCGCGGTCCGCTCGGCCGAGGTCGCCGAGGAGGCGGGGCTCGACGCCGTCTGGCTGGCCGAGCACCACTTCGTGCCGTACGGCACCTGCCCGTCGGCGGTCACGCTCGCGGCGTTACTGCTCGGCCGCACCCGCCGCATCCGGGTCGGCACGGCGGTGAGCGTGCTGCCCACGGCGCATCCGGTGGCGCTCGGCGAGCAGGCGGCGCTGCTGCACGTGACGAGCGGCGGCAGGTTCTCGCTGGGCGTGGGCCGCGGCGGCCCGTGGGTCGACCTGGAGGTGTTCGGCTCGGGCCTCGCGGCGTACGAGAGGGACTTCCCGGAGTCGCTCGACCTGCTGACGCGCTGGCTGCGCGACCCGCGCGTGGCGGCCGACGGCGAGCGGTTCAGGTTCCGTGAAGTCGCCGTCGTGCCCAGGCCGTCGGAGGCGCTGTCGGAGGCCGAGGGGCCGGAGGTCGTGCTTGCGTGCACCTCGCCGGCGAGTGTGCGGCTGGCGGCGGAGCGCGGCCTGTCGATGCTGCTGGGCATGCACGTCGGGGACGAGGAGAAGGCCGAGATGGTCGCCCTGTGGCGGCGGCACGCGCGCGCGGCCGGGCGCCCCGAGGAGGAGATCCGGCGCGCCGCCCATGTCTCGGCCGGTGTCTGCCAGATCGCCGACCGGCGCCCGGACGCGGCGGAGACGCTGCTGAAGGCCATGCCGGGCTGGCTGAAGCAGGGCCTGGACGCGCACGTGACCGTGGACGGGCGGGAGCGCCGGATGCGCGACCCGCTGGCGTACACCGAACTGCTCTGCGGGCTGCACCCGGTGGGCACGCCGCGGCTGTGCGCCGACCGGCTGGCGGCCACGAGCGAGCGGACCGGCATCTCCCGCTTCGCCCTCCTCGTGGAGGGCTCCGGGGACCTGGCGGCCACGGAGGAGAACATCCGCCGGCTGGGCACGGAGGTGCTCCCCCAGCTTCAGTGACGGCTCCACCGAGCGGGCGGAGAGCTTGCCGCTCCGGTACAACACCTCCCGCGTACGGAGCGGCAAGGCGGGCTCTCCTACGTCAGCAGTCCCGGAACTCCGGCGACTGGTTGAGCAGTTGGCTGCGGACCGAGGTGAAGCGGGCGAGCTTCTCGTCGACCGTCGCGTCGAGCGGGAACACCGCCACCCGG
This sequence comes from Streptomyces sp. NPDC037054, assembly GCF_055606745.1. Taxonomy (NCBI): domain Bacteria; kingdom Bacillati; phylum Actinomycetota; class Actinomycetes; order Kitasatosporales; family Streptomycetaceae; genus Streptomyces; species Streptomyces sp. NPDC037054. The sequence goes on from NZ_JBVJSJ010000001.1 coordinate 59,308, forward strand.
TGGCAGTTCTGGAAGGCCAGTCGCACACCGAAGTGCCGCTGCAGCGCGCCGCGTATCGCGTCGCTCGCGAGCGCACGCAGCAGCTGACCGCGCGCCTGCTCGTCCGGCGGGGGCGTCTGGTTGTCGGCGAAGTCTCCGCCGTCCACCTTCAGCTGGGCCACCAGGGAGCTGATCATCTCCCACGCATAGGGCAGGGAGGTCCGGACGCAGTCGACGAATTCAGCTTCGTCGACCTCGCCTCGCTCGGCCTTCTCGAGTAGGGCCGGTGAGACGTCGAGCGACATGGGTTCTCCTCTCGCACCCCCGAACAGCAGGGGTTGCCGGACAGTGAAGGAAGTTCGCGATGTTCGAACACTCTGCGTACACACTTCGCGACCTCCCGTTCAATACGGTAAGCAACCGATCGTGACCGCACCAGGCGAATGGGCAGATGGAGAAGTCCTGTTGGGCACACAATCAGCCACAATCGAACAGGTGGGTACCGGGAAATTAGGGACGCCCCACGCGCCCCTCCCGCACCGTCCCGGGTGGGCGAATCGCGTCCACCCGCACCGGTCGAGTAGCGTTGCCGACCATGCGTCTCGTCATTGCCCGCTGCTCCGTGGACTACGCCGGGCGGCTCACCGCCCACCTCCCGTCGGCCCCTCGCCTCATCCTGGTGAAAGCGGACGGCAGCGTCTCCATCCACGCAGATGACAGGGCCTACAAGCCCCTCAACTGGATGTCGCCGCCGTGCACGCTGAAGGAGGGCAGCGGTGACGACGAGGGAGTCTGGACCGTCGTCAACAAGGCGGGCGAGAAGCTCATCATCACGATGGAGGAAATCCTCCACGACTCCACGCACGAACTGGGCGTCGACCCGGGCCTGATCAAGGACGGCGTGGAAGCACACCTTCAGGAGCTGCTCGCCGACCGCATCGAAACGCTCGGCGAGGGCTACACGCTGATCCGGCGCGAGTACCCGACGGCGATCGGCCCGGTCGACATCCTGTGCCGCGACGCCGACGGCGCGACCGTGGCGGTGGAGATCAAGCGCCGCGGCGAGATCGACGGCGTGGAGCAACTCACCCGCTACCTGGAGCTGTTGAACCGCGACCCGCACCTGGCCCCGGTCCGCGGCGTCTTCGCGGCCCAGGAAATCAAACCCCAGGCCCGAGTCCTCGCCACGGACCGGGGCATCGCCTGCACGGTCCTGGACTACGACGCGCTACGGGGCATCGAGGACGACAAGCTGAAGCTGTTCTAGGCGCCCAGCGCCGCTGGGTTGTCCGCGGTAGCTGCGGGCAGTCGTGCCTCCCCCAGTGCCCCAAGGGCCTGGGGGTACCCCCAGGCGGCACGGGTGGGCGCAGCGGCACCCCGCAAGCCGGGCCGCGCCATCCCCGTGACGCTCAGATCAGCGGAGGCGAACTGCTCGACTCGCTCGCCTCAGCGGAGCTGGTGGGCGCACTGGCCGAGTCGGACGTCTCCGGATCGGTCGCCGTGGGCGAGGAAGTCGGCGTCTCCGAGGGCGACCCCGTAGGCGTCTGCGACGGCGGCTTCGGGGACGACGTCGGCTTGCTGGACGTCGGCGGCTTCGTCGTGGCCGGCGGCTTGGTGGTCGCCGGCGGCTTCGTGGACGTCGCCGACCCGCTGGGACGCCGGCTCGGCGACGAGGACACCGAAGAGGACGACGACGCCGACGGCGTGGGGTCGTCCGACGTCCCCACCGTCCCGTCCGGCCCCGGTGCGGTGGGCCGGCTCGTCGCCTCCCCGGTGTCCCCCGCGTTCCCCGGCGTGTCTTCGAGCCCGTCGTCGACACCGACGCTGACGGACGGATTGACCCCCACGTTCTCGGAAGGGCTCTCCCCGTCCTTCCCGGACGTCGCCCCGAGCGTCACCACCGTCCCGAGCACGGCGACGAGCAACGCCCCCGCCCCGCCCGCGACGAGATTCTTCCGGGCGAAGCCCTTGACCCCGCCGTGCGGCCGACGGGACGCCGAAGCGGCCCCCGCCACACCCCGCGTGGCGACCGTCGGCACGACGTCGGCCGGCGGCCGGAGCGGCGGGAACGCCGCCGGCACCCCACGCGCCGGCGACTCGGCCTCCTCGTGCCGCAGGTCCGCCGCGTCGTCCCCCGCCAACGCCGACGCGAAGCCGGACGCGACGCCGGACAGGTCGGCGACGAGCGCGAGGGCACGCCGCCCGGCGACGGTGCCGCGCTTGTCGGAGAGGGCGCCGCGCAGCCCTATGGACGCCTCGAGTTCGGCGCGGGCCCGGTCGTAGTGTCCGCCGCACAGCGCGAGGATGCCGAGTTCGTGGTGGAAGTAGGCCTGTTCGGCGACGTCCCCGGCGAGCCGGGCGGCCTCGGCGCCGGAGCGCAGCGCCCGTTCCCAGGCGCCCCAGTGCAGTCCCGCGGCGAACGCGGGCGCCGCCGTGCGGGCCACCTGGACGGCGACGCTCCCCTCGCCCGCCTCCGCGGAACCGGCAGGACCGGCGGGCGCGACGGTGAGCGGTGCGAGGACGCCGAGCGCGGCGAGCACGGCATCGGCCTCGACGCACACCCGCTCGGGGGTGACCGAGGGGTGCCCGGCCCACCAGGCGTAGTGCCGGGCGGCCGTACGGGCGTGTTCCTCGACGTCGTCGGCGAAGCCGGCGGCCTCCAGCTGGGCGGCCACCCCGGCGGCGAGCCGGTAGCGGGAGCCGACCGGGGAGACCAGACCGCAGGCGGCCAGCTCGCCGAGTGCGGCGTCGGCGTGGGTGTCGCCCACGAGGGCGGGCAGATGGGCCGGGTGGGGCACCTCGCCGCCGAGGGCGACCGCGAACCGCAGGGCGGCGCGCGCCGAGGCGCTCACGCGGGAGGCGAGCAGGGACGCGGGGGCGGCGGCCTCGCCGAGCGACGGCAGGGGTATCTCGTCGCCGTCGCCCTGCCACTCGCCCCGCCATTCGTCCCGCCCGGGCCAGGCGGGCACGTCGTCGGGCCGGGCGTCCTCGAAGACGCCGTACTCGTCCACGGCGGAGTTGCCGGCGCGCAGCCGGTCGCGCTGCCGCAGCAGGGCACCGGCCTGGACGAAGCGCAGCGGCAGGCCCTCGGACTCGAACCAGAGGTCGCCGGCCCAGTTGGACTCGTCCTCGGTGAGGCCGCGGCCGACGACGCGCTCCAGCAGGTCGAGCCCGGCGGCCCGTTCGAGACCGGCGAGCTCGACCTCCTCGACGCCGGACTCGGCGGAGGGGGCGGGCACGTCCGGGGTGGCGGACATCAGGAAGGCGCACTCGGGGGTGGCGTCCAGCAGCTCGTCGAGCCCGGCGCCGCCGAACTCGATGTCGTCGAGGACGACGACCGCGCCGATCTCCCGGACGCAGTCGAGCAGTTCGTCCCGGCCCGGGCGGTGCAGCGGGGCGTCGTGGACGGCGTAGAAGAGGTCGTGGAGGAGTTCGTCGGCGGTGCGGTGGTGGCCGCTGAGGCGTACGACGCCGTCGGGGGCGAGGTCGGCGCAGTCCTCGGCGACGACGTCGAGGAGGGTGGTGCGGCCGGAGCCGGAGGGGCCGGTGAGGCGGACGGAGCGGCCGCGGGCGAGGAGCCGGACGAGCTGTTCGCGTTCGTCCTGGCGCTGGAGGAGCGGCAGCGCGGGCTGCGGCGGCCCCGGCGGGACGGGCGGCCTGGCGGCGCGGTCGGTCTCGGCGCGCTCGGCGGCGGTGTACTTCCGCGGGCGGGCGGGCCGTTCGCCGGGCGGGCAGGCCTCTATCTCGCTGCCGTCGACGGGGTTGACGGTGAGCACGTGGTCGCCGGTGACGATCCGCACCGTGCGGGCGAGCGCGGGCGCGTGCTGGGCGAATTCGGGCGTGAGGGAGTCCCTGGGCGGGCGCTGACGCGGCGCATGACCGTCACCGTCGTGGCCGTACTCCTCGGGTCCCCGGTTGTTCGGGTCCATGGGTTCAAGCCCCCCAAAAGCGTCGTGTGCTGTGTAGCCCCTCCCGGCCTTGCCGCACACCGCGCTGTCGCTTCTGGTCCGGGCCCGCTCGTAGGGTTGCAAGGCAGCGGGCAGCCGCACCCTAAACCTTCGCTCAGTATCTCCGACAGCCCGGGGTGCCGAGCCGTCCGAGACATCACGGTCTCGTGAGGATTGGCCGCGACGTACGTTTCGCCGGTGCTCGTCCGGGTCTCCCCCGGCGCCCGCTTCACACCCCGCGCGACTGCCGGGGCGTCACACGCGGGGCAGGGACTCCACGGCGAGGCCGCCCTCGATCGCCAGGATGCGGTGCAGGCGGGTGGCGACGAGCAGGCGCTGCATCTGCGGCGGCACGCCGCGCAGCACGAGCCGTCGGCCGCAGCGGCCGGCGCGTCGGTGGGCCCCCATGATCACGCCGAGTCCGGTGGCGTCCCAGGAGTCCAGCTCTGACAGGTCCAGCACGAGATCGCCGACTCCGTCGTCGACGGCCGAGTGCAGGACCGTTCGGGCGTCCGCCGCGCTGCGGACGTCGAGGCGGCCCCCGACGACCAGCTCGGCGTGGTCGCCCCTGATGTGCATATGCGCTCCCCGTGCGTGCGTCTCGTGCTCCGCGGATGTGGGTCCAAGTGTGGTGCCGGTGATGCAACCTCTGACGGCGTTGAGCCGCCGGTGGTTGCCGTCTGTAAGCGAACCGATACCGAATTCACCCTCGGGTGTGACCCTCCGAGGGTTTCAGCGGCGTCGGCGTGACGAAACGTCAGTGCTTGTAGAAGCCCTGCCCGCTCTTGCGGCCGATGTCACCGGCGTCAACCATCCGGCGCATCAGCTCCGGCGGGGCGAACTTCTCGTCCTGGGACTCCGTGTAGATGTTGCTGGTGGCGTGCAGCAGGATGTCGACGCCGGTCAGGTCCGCCGTGGCGAGCGGGCCCATGGCGTGGCCGAAGCCCAGCTTGCAGGCGATGTCGATGTCCTCGGCGCTGGCGACGCCCGACTCATACAGCTTCGCGGCCTCGACGACGAGGGCGCTGATGAGGCGGGTGGTGACGAAACCGGCGACGTCGCGGTTCACGACGATGCAGGTCTTGCCCACGGACTCCGCGAACTCCCTTGCGGTGGCGAGGGTTTCGTCGCTCGTCTTGTACCCGCGGACCAGCTCGCAGAGCTGCATCATCGGGACCGGCGAGAAGAAGTGCGTGCCGACGACGCGCTCGGGGTGCTCCGTGACCGCCGCGATCTTGGTGATCGGGATGGCGGAGGTGTTGGAGGCGAGCACGGCGTCCTCCCGGGCGATCTTGTCGAGCGCCCGGAAGATCTCGTGCTTGACGTCGAGCTTCTCGAAGACGGCCTCGACGACGATGTCGGCGTCGGCGACGGCGTCCAGGTCGGTGGTGGGGGTGATGCGCGCGAGGGCGGCGTCGGCGTCGTGCGCCTCCATCCTGCCCTTGCTGACGAACTTGTCGTACGACGCCTTGATGCCGTCCGTACCGCGCGTCAGCGCCTCGTCGGTGACGTCGCGCAGAACGACGTCCCAGCCCGCCTGTGCGGAGACCTGGGCGATGCCGGAACCCATGAGTCCGGCCCCGATGACGGCGAGCTTCCCTGCCACTGCGACTCCCCTGATACGCGCTGTCCTACTGCCTCTCGGCCGGACATTAGCGCCAGTGAGCCTCCGTGTGACTGCTTAGTAACGCGCGTCACGTCTCACATGACGGACATCACATTGTCCACGAACGCGGCCCAGGTCTCCCGGCGGAGGGTGAGGTGCGGGGCGGTGGGCGTTTTCGAGTCACGGACGTGGATGGCGGAGGGCTCGGCGGCGACTTCCAGGCAGTTGCCGCCTTCGTCGCCGCTGTAGCTCGACTTGAACCACCGAAGCGCGGTGCCGCTCATTGCTCTCCTAGCAGCTGGTCCAGCAGGTCCGTGGTGTCCTCAGGGGTGAGGGCCTGTGACCGCAGCATCGCACATTTCTGCGTAAGGATCGCCACCTCATGGGGATCCGCGATGAGTTGACTGCCTCGCTGGCTCTCCGTGTAGGCGAGCCTTTGGTGTTCGACAGTTTCAAGGAGGACGAAGGAGCCATTCAGGCCCGCGTGAGTCGCACGGTCCAACGGCAGCACCTGAAGCATGAGGCCGGGCAGTTCGGCACGCTCCCGGAGGTACCCCAACTGCTCGATCCACACGTCCCGTCCGCCGAGCGGCGCCCGCAACACCGGCTCCCAGACCACGAAACACGTGATCGGCGCCTCCTTGCGCCGCAGGATCTCGTGGCGTTCGACGCGCGCCGCGACCAGCCTCTCGATCTCGTCCTCGTCGTAGACCGGGACCCTGCTGCGGAAGACGGCCCGCGCATACGCCTCCGTCTGTAACAAGCCGGGCACCACCTGGTTCTCGTACGACGAGATCGCGATGGCCTCCCGCTCCTGTTCAAGGAACTCCTCCGCCCACCGCGGAACCAGATCCACCTCCGGCATGTACTTCAGCGCCTCGCTCAACGCGCCCCGCGTGTCCAGGAGTTCGTCGAGCTGCTCGGCCAGGCCGGACTTCAGCGGGCGTCTGCCCTGTTCGATCGACGCGATCTGCTCCTCCGCGACGAACACCCGCTCCGCCAGCGAGCGTTGGGTGTACCCCGCCGCCTCCCGGTGGACGGCGAGCACCGCGCCCAGCATCTTCATCGCCGACGCGTTGCGGCGGCCCCGGCGTGTCGGTGTAGTCGTACCCACGGCACCATGATGACCACAGACAGTGACCTCGCGTAGGGGAATCCCCCGAATGGCTGGTGATCCACCGGACGCATCGGGGCGGGCCGAAGCGCGCAGGGCTCAGCCCGTCAGCGGTTGAGGTCGAGGACTCCGACTCCGAGCCCCTCGTACGCGTCGCACTCCACGGTCGCGACCAGGGCGCCCTCGGGAATCATCAGGTTCGGCCGGGCGACATGCACGGCCGCCGCGACCCCGAAGGGGACGGCCCTGCGCCGCAGTTCGGCAACGGTCACGGCCATGGCGTAGTCGTTGTCGACCACGCGCAGCACATCGACGAGAACACCGATGTGCTCGACAAGTCCGGCACGTTCACGCTCGGCTTCGATCATGCAGAGAACCGGAGCCCACAGCCGGACGTCGTCACTGCCCGCCGCCGCGTGAATGAGCCCCGACACCTGCTTGTTGCCGCCCAGGGCAAGGAGGGTCGGGGCATCCAGGACGTAGTGCTCCATCGGGATCACGCGGGTGCCTCGCCGTCCGCGAGCGCGGCCCGGTGGGCGGCCGTGGCCGCGCGCATCCTGCGCCGCATCTCGGCCGACTCCTCGTCGTTCACGAAGTGCCCGAAACGCTCGGCGAGCAGCGCACGGGTCCGCTCGGCGCGGGCCTCGATCTGTTCGGGCGTCAGTGTCTGAGCCGCTATCTCCTGCATCAGGGCGCGAAGGCTGGTGCCGCGCGACTCGGCGACGGCCGCGAGCTGATCACGGACTTCGGCGGGGACACGGATCATGACGTCGCTCATGAGCCGAGTATACGCAACGTATACGCGCGGTGTCCGGTGACGGCCGGGAGGCGCCGACTCGGCCTCCTCCTCAGCCGCGCACCGCGTAACCCAGCACCCTGTCGCTCAGCAACTCCTCGATGTCGTCCACGAGTCCGAGCACCTCGCGGGAGACCTCGGCCGGTGCGCGGCCCTTCATCATTTCCCGGCCGATGGTGACGAACACCGTGCTGTGGATCCAGCAGATCTGGCCGGCCACGAGGCCCGGCAGCGGGTCGTCGGGGGCGGCGCCGGTCTCCTCGCGGAGCGTCGCCTCCAGGTTGTCCTGGACCTCCTGCTGGAGGCTCCACAGCCGGGAGCGCAGTTGCGGCGACTCGTGGATGACGCGCATGAAGCGGTCGTAGCCCTCCATCAGGCCGACGCGCGGCGACACCGCCTCGATCTCGGCGCGCAGTTCGCGCAGCACGGCGCGGGCCGCCGACTCGCCCGTGTCCCGGCCGCGCACCCAACGGGAGAGCTGGTCGACGACGCCTTGGGAGCGGTCGAAGAAGAGGTCCTCCTTGGCCGGGAAGTAGTTGTAGACCGTGTTCACGGACACGTCGGCGGCCTCCGCCACCTCCGCCATCGTCACGGTCACGAAGCCGTGCTCCAGGAACAGTCCGGTGGCGATGTCCGAGATCCGCTGCCTGGTCTCGCGCTTCTTCCGCTCCCTGAGCCCTTCTGCCATGCCCCAATCGTAGGCACGTGCGGAGATCACTGGGGTCGATGAAAACTTGGGGGCGTTGCAAAATTTCAGTGGCTCTGTTTTTCTGGGGGCATGACCATCATCAGTACGGCCGGTCTGGCCCGTACCTTCCAGACGAAACACGGCCCCGTGGAGGCCGTCCGGGGCATCGACCTGACCGTCCGCAAGGGCGAGATCCTCGGCTTCCTCGGCCCCAACGGCGCCGGCAAGACCACCACCCTGCGCATGCTGACGACGCTGCTGCCGCCGACCGGGGGCGCGGCGACCGTCGCCGGCCACGATCTGGCCGCCGACCCGGCCGGGGTGCGGCGGGCCTGCGGTTACGTCGCGCAGTCGGGCGGCGTGGACCCGCAGGTCTCGGTGCGGGAGGAACTGGTCACGCAGGGCCGGCTGTACCGCCTGCCGAAGGCACGGGCGGTCGAGCGGGCCGAGGAACTGGCCCGGGACCTGAACCTCACGGACCTCCTGGACCGCAAGTGCGGCGCGCTGTCGGGCGGACAGCGACGGCGGCTCGACATCGCCATGGCGCTGACGCACCGCCCCGAGGTGCTGTTCCTGGACGAGCCGACGACGGGCCTCGACCCCGCCGGCCGGGCCGACCTGTGGGACCTGGTCCGGCGGTTGCGCGACGAGTACGGCACGACGGTCTTCCTGACCACCCATTACCTGGACGAGGCCGACGCCCTGTCCGACCGCCTGGTGATCGTGGACCGGGGCGTGGTCGTGGCCGAGGGCACACCGAGCGCCCTGAAGCTGGAGTACGGCGGGTCCCTCGACGCCTCGCTCCAGGACACCTTCCTCGCCGTCACCGGCCGCAGCGCGGCCCCGGCCGACACCACCCCCGTAGCCGTCTAGGACGCCCAGGACACCGACATCCCATGCTGCTTCACGACACCGCACTCATCTACGGCCGCTATCTGCGCCAGTCCCTCAGATCCCGCTTCGCGCTGCTGTTCGGCGTGCTGATGCCCCTGCTGTACCTGCTGTTCTTCGGCCCCCTGCTGACCGGCCTGCCGCTGGGCGGCGAGGGCGACTCCTGGCAGGTGCTGGTGCCGGGCCTGCTGCTCCAACTCGCGCTGTTCGGCGCCTCGTTCGCCGGGTTCATGGTCATCCTGGAGAAGAATCAGGGAGTCGTCGAGCGGATGCGGGTCACGCCCGTCAGCCGCCTCGCCCTGCTGCTGGGCCGCGTACTGCGCGAGGCGACGGTCTTCGTCTTCCAGGCCGTGCTGCTGGTCCTGGCGGCCGTGGCGATGGGCCTGCGGGCCCCGCTGCCCGGCATCCTCATCGGCTTCGGCTTCGTCGCCCTGCTCAGCATCGCGCTCGCCTCGCTGTCGTACGCCCTGGCCATGAAGGTCAGCACCCCGCAGCAGTTCGGTCCGACGGTCAACGCGCTGACCATGCCGTCCATGCTCCTGTCGGGCCTGATGCTCCCGATGACTCTGGGCCCCGCCTGGCTGGACGTGCTGTCCCACCTGATGCCGTTCCGCTACCTGGTGGACGCGATGCGGGACGCGTACGTGGGCGACTACGCGACGCCGCACATGCTGTACGGCGTCCTGGTGACGGCAGTCGTCACCGCCCTGGCCGTCATGGCCGGAACCCGCGTCTTCCGGACGTCCGGGGCGTAGGCCCGGCCCCGTCAGGTCTTCCCGGGCTCCCCCGGCCCCCTCGCCTCCCCCTGCTCCGCCGACTCCCCCGCCGCCTCCACACAGCACCGCACGAAGTCCTGGACGACCGGGCTGGCGTCGTCCGCCGGGGACCAGGCGACGCCGGCGCGGGTGGGGCTGACGCCGGTGACGGGGCGGTAGGTGACGCCGGGGCGGGCGTAGAAGCGGGCGGCGGAGGCGGGGGCGAGGGCGATGCCGTAGCCGTTGGCGACGGCGCTGAGCCACTCGTCGGGCTGGTCGGTGACGGCGCCGACGCGCACCGGCCGGCCGTCGCGTTCGTCGGCGGCGAGCCAGTGGTCCCGCCACTCCCCCGTCTCCGGCGGCGCGGCCACGAAGGGCTCGTCCCACAGCTCCCGGAAGGGGATCACGTCGCGCGCGGCGAGCGGGTGTCCCTCGGGGAGGAGGACCCAGCGGGGTTCGGTGAACAGCACCGCCGTCCGCACCGCGTCCTCCCCCGGGAACGGCAGCCGCAGCAGGGCGACGTCCACGTCCCCGGCCGCGAGCCCGGCGCTCGGGTCGGACCACGTCGCCTGCCGCATGTCGACCCGCCAGCCGGGCCGGCGCCGGGTGAACTCGGCGATGATCCGCGGCGTCGCCTCGTTGGCGGCGCTGGCCATGAAGCCGACGCGCAGCACGCGGTCCGCCCGGCTCGCGGCACTCCTGGTCTCGCGCAGCACCGCGTCCCAGCCGGCCAGCAGGGCGGGGACCCGGGCCGCCAGCGTCCGGCCCGGCTCGGTGAGGGTCATGCCGGTGCGGGACCGCGTGAACAGCCGCACCCCGAGCTGGGTCTCGAGTTGCTTGATCTGCTTGGTGAGCGCCGGCTGGGACACGTACAGGCGCTCCGCGGCGCGCGTGAGGGTGCCCTCCTCGGCGACGGCGGCGAAGTAGCGCAGCAGCCTGGTGTCCACATCCATGCCGTCAGGTTATAGACGCAGGTATTGGACGGCACACGAGAGGCGCGGGGAGGCTTGGTGGCATGTTCACCGCCTACGTCGTCATCGCCGTCCTCACCATTCTCGCCAACGCGGGGATCGCCGCCGCGGACTTCGCCCGCGCCGATTTCGTGCTCGCCAACTCGGCCGAGGTGAGCGTCCCGCGGAGCTGGCTCCCGTGGCTCGCCGCGCTCAAGGCCGCCGGGGCCGCCGGTCTGTTCCTCGGGCTCCTGGGCGTCCCGCTCCTCGGGACCGCCGCCGCGACGGGACTGGTCCTGTTCTACGTCGGCGCCGTCGCCGCGCACGTCCGGTCCGGCGTGTACTACAACATCGCGTTCCCCGGCGGCTACCTGGCGCTGGCCGTCGCGTCCCTGGCCCTGGGCCTCGCCCGCTAGAGGCAGACCCCGACGCTCTACCCTGGCCGCATGGTCAATCTGACGCGCATCTACACCAGGACCGGCGACCAGGGCACCACCGCCCTCGGGGACATGAGCCGGGTCGCCAAGACCGATCTGCGGATCTCCGCGTACGCCGACGCCAACGAGGCGAACGCCGTGATCGGCACGGCCATCGCGCTGGGCGGCCTGGAGGAGGAGGTCGTCAAGGTCCTCGTCCGGGTGCAGAACGACCTGTTCGACGTGGGGGCCGACCTGTCGACACCGGTGGTCGAGAATCCGGAGTACCCGCCGCTGCGGGTCGAGCAGTTCTACGTCGACCGGCTGGAGGCGGACTGCGACCACTTCAACGAGCGGCTGGAGAAGCTGCGGTCGTTCATCCTGCCCGGCGGCACCCCCGGCGCTGCCCTGCTGCACCAGGCCTGCACGGTCGTCCGCCGCGCCGAGCGCTCCACGTGGGCCGCCCTGGAGGCGCACGGCGAGACCATGAATCCGGTGACCGCGACCTACCTCAACCGCCTGTCCGACCTGCTGTTCATCCTGGCCAGGACGGCCAACAAGGAGGTCGGGGACGTGCTGTGGGTGCCCGGCGGCGAACGCTGAGCCCCGGTGGTCAGTGCTGCTTCGCCGGCTCGCGCTTCGGGAACAGCGTGTAGCTCCCGGCGATGAGCAGGTTGATGCCGATCAGCACCAGCATCTTGCTCTGCCACGCCCGCAGCGAGCCGGTGTCCCCGTCGTCGCCCACGTACCAGATCGCCGCCTGGAGCAGCGCCGCCGCGACGACCGCCGCCAGGATCCAGCGGCCCGCCGTCCGCCACTCGTGGGCGGCGCGGGCCATGCCGTACTTCGGCGGCCTCACCGGCGGCGGGCCGCCCGCGAAGCGGTGCGCCACCCTGGCGTCCGCCCACTTGATCGTGGCGTGCCCGAGCCCGACCGTGAAGCCGATGTAGACGGCGGCCAGCCCGTGCTTCCAGTCGGGCTCCGCGCCGTTCTTGAGGTCGATCGCCGTCACCGTGAACAGCACGACCTCCAGCAGCGGCTCGCACAGCAGCAGCGCCAGCCCCACGCGCGGCATCCGCAGCCCGTACCGGAACGCCAGCCCGGCCGCCAGCAGCACCCAGAAGGCCACCTCGCAGGCGATGATCAACGCGACGATCACGACTCGCTCCCTTCGGTCACCCTGCCAGGCTCCCGTGCGGACCGGCCGGACGCGTCGTCGCCGCCGACGAACTCGGGCTACATCGAAAGATGCAGTACGGGACCGTCCCGGGGCATCAGGCGCACCCCGCCGCGGACGTGTTGGATGGTGCCATGGCCGTACGACTCCCCCGCCCGCACCGCTTCGACGTGTGGGCCGCGCTGGGCGGCCTGCTCGGCGGTCTGCTGCTGTGGGGTTTCGGGCTGGGTACCCGGCAGGCCGACGACCCGATCGTGCTGTTCGAGGGCCGCTGGCCGCTGCTCGTCCCGCTCGCCGTGATCGCCGGCTGCGAGCTGCTGCGCCGCACCGCCCCGCGCACCGCCCTGCTGCTGGGCACCCTGGCCCTGGCCGCCGACCTCTTCACTCAGGGCAGCCTCGCGACGTACGCGATGTACACCGACCTGATGTACGCCGCGGTCCTCTACGGCCCGCCCTCCGCCGCCCGCCGCATCCCGCGCGTCACCGGGCTGCTGACGGTCGCCGGGACGCTGGTGCCGTACGCGGTGTGGCGGGTGCCCGAGGCACTGCTGATCGGTGTGGCCGTCGGCGTCGTCGCGTTCGGGCCCGCGACGACCGGCCTCATCGTGCGCAACCACCGCGACGCCGCCGAGTCGGCCCGCCTGCGCGCCGAACAGACCGCGCTGCTGGCCGAGATGGACCGCGTCCAGGCGGTGACCGCCGAACGCGCCCGCATGGCGCGCGAGTTGCACGACATGGTCGCCAACCACCTGTCCGCCATCGCCATCCACTCCACGGCCGCGCTGTCCCTGGACGACCCCGGCACCTCGCGGGAGGCGCTCGGCGTGATCCGCGAGAACAGCGTGGCGGGCCTCGACGAGATGCGCCGCCTCATCGGCATCCTGCGCGACGGCGCCGCCGACCGTGAACCGGCGGCCACGCCCACCCTGGACGGGCTCGGCACCCTGGTCGAGGGTGCCCGTGCCAACGGCCTGGAAGTCACGCTCAGCGCCGAGCACGGGACGGTCCCCGCGCCGGTCGAACTGGCCGCGTACCGGATCGTGCAGGAGTCGCTGACCAACGCCCTCAAACACGCCGCGCCCGGCCCCGTGCACGTCCTGCTGCGGCAGGCCGACGGCACCCTCGACGTCCGGGTCACGAGCCCTTACGGCGACCGCGACGGCCCGCGCGCCCCCGGCTCCGGCGCCGGGCTCGTCGGCATGCGGGAGCGGGCGGCGCTGCTCGGCGGCACGTTCGACGCCGGGCCCGACGGCGGCCGGTGGACCGTGTCCGCCACCCTCCCCCTCACCGAAGGAGACCCCGCATGATCCGCGTCCTCGTCGCCGAGGACCAGTCGGCCGTACGCGCCGGGCTCGTCCTCATCCTGCGCAGCGCCCCCGACATCGAGGTGGCCGGCGAGGCGGCGGACGGCGAGCAGGCGGTGGCACTGGCCCGCGAACTGCGCCCGGACGTGGTGCTGATGGACGTCCAGATGCCGCGTCTGGACGGGGTGGCGGCGACGCGGCAGGTCGTCGCGGAGTCGCTCGCCGACGTGCTGGTGCTGACCACGTTCGACCTCGACGAGTACGTCTTCGGGGCGCTGCGCGCGGGCGCGGCCGGATTCCTGCTGAAGAACACCGAGGCGCGCGACCTCATCGACGCGGTGCGCACGGTCGCCCGCGGCGAGGGCATCGTCGCCCCGGCCGTGACCCGGCGCCTGATCGCCGAGTTCGCCGCCAAGCCCGTCCGGGAGAGCCGGACCGACCCGGCCGTGCTGGACGAGCTCACCCGGCGCGAACGCGAGGTGCTGTCCTGCCTCGGTGAGGGACTGTCCAACGCGGACATCGCGGCCCGCCTCGACATGGCTGAGGCGACGGTGAAGACGCACGTCAGCCGCCTGCTGGGCAAGCTCGGCCTGCGCAGCCGCGTCCAAGCGGCGGTGCTCGCGCAGGAGTTGGGGATCTAGAAAAGGCCCGCCGGGGAGCTAGCGGGGCAACAAGGACACTGGTCCAGACCTATTGACCTCTGGTCCAGACCTTTCTATTCTCGCGGCACTGCGGGCCTGATGGCTCAGTCATGCCCCCGACAACCCCATAAGGAGGCGCATCGTGCGCTTCAGACACAGAGTCGCCGCGGGACTCGCGTCCCTGGCCCTCCCCCTCGCCGGACTGGTCGGTCTCGCCAGCCCCGCCCAAGCGGCCACCTCCGCCACCGCCACCTACGCCAAGACCCAGGACTGGGGCTCCGGCTTCGAGGGCAAGTGGACGATCAAGAACACCGGCACCACGAGCCTCAGCTCCTGGACCGTCGAGTGGGACTTCCCCAGCGGCACCAAGGTCACCTCGGCCTGGGACGCCACCGTCACCAACTCCGGTGACCACTGGACCGCCAAGAACAACGCCTGGAACGGCACGCTCGCCCCCGGCGCGTCGATCTCCTTCGGCTTCAACGGCTCCGGCTCCGGCTCCCCCAGCAACTGCAAGCTCAACGGCGGCAGTTGTGACGGCGGCGGCACCGTCCCCGGCGACGCGGCGCCCTCCGCCCCCGGCACCCCCACCGCGTCCGGCGTCACCGACACCTCGGTGAAGCTCGCCTGGTCCGCGGCCACCGACGACAAGGGCATCAAGAACTACGACGTGCTGCGCGACGGCGCGAAGGTCGCCACCGTCACGTCGACCTCGTACACGGACACCGGCCTGACCGCCGGCACGGACTACTCGTACACGGTCCAGGCCCGCGACACCGCCGACCAGACCGGCCCCGTCAGCGGCTCGGTCAAGGTCCGCACCACCGGCGGAGGCGGCGAGCAGCCCCCCACCGGTGACAAGGTCAAGCTCGGCTACTTCACCGAGTGGGGCGTCTACGGCCGCAACTACCACGTCAAGAACCTCGTGACGTCCGGCTCGGCCGCCAAGATCACGCACATCAACTACGCGTTCGGCAACGTCAAGAACGGTCAGTGCACCGTCGACGACACCTACGCCGCCTACGACAAGGCCTACACCGCCGACCAGTCCGTCAGCGGCACCGCCGACACCTGGGACCAGCCGCTGCGCGGCAACTTCAACCAGCTCCGCCAGCTCAAGGCCAAGTACCCGCACATCAAGGTGCTGTACTCCTTCGGCGGCTGGACCTACTCCGGCGGCTTCGGCCAGGCCGCGCAGAACGCCGCCGCCTTCGCCAAGTCCTGTAAGGCCGTCGTGGAGGACCCGCGCTGGGCCGACGTCTTCGACGGCATCGACATCGACTGGGAGTACCCGAACGCCTGCGGTCTCACCTGTGACACCTCCGGCTTCGCCGCCTTCAAGACCCTCTCCCAGGCCCTGCGCGCCGAGTTCGGCCCGAGCTACCTGGTCACCGCCGCCATCACCGCGGACGGCACCAACGGCGGCAAGATCGACGCGGCCGACTACGGCGGCGCCGCCCAGTACCTCGACTGGTACAACGTGATGACGTACGACTACTTCGGCGCCTGGGACAAGACCGGCCCCACCGCCCCGCACTCGCCGCTCACCTCGTACAGCGGCATCCCGAAGGAGGGCTTCACCTCCGCCGCCGCCATCTCCAAGCTCAAGGCCAAGGGCGTCCCGGCGAGCAAGCTGCTGCTCGGCATCGGCTTCTACGGCCGCGGCTGGACCGGCGTGACCCAGTCCGCGCCCGGCGGCACCGCCACCGGAGCGGCCACCGGCACCTACGAGGCGGGCATCGAGGACTACAAGGTCCTCAAGAACTCCTGCCCCGCCACCGGCACCGTCGCCGGCACCGCGTACGCCCACTGCGGCACCAACTGGTGGTCCTACGACACCCCGGCCACCATCAACAGCAAGATGGCGTGGGCCAAGACCCAGGGTCTCGGCGGCGCCTTCTTCTGGGAGTTCAGCGGCGACACCAGCAACGGTGAACTCGTGACCGCCATCGACGGCGGCCTCAAGTAATCAAGAAGAGCAAGACCAGCAAGACCAGCGAGACCAGCTTCTAAGCGACATTGACGCTCCCCCAGACTTCGTCCGGGGGGACCCCCACCCAGCGGGTGAACGTGGCTACGCCACGTTCACCCGCTGTCCGGGCGGGGCTGCCTCAAGCCACGCGAGGAAACCGGTCAGCGCGTCTTCGCTCATCGCCAGCTCAAGACGCGTGCCCCGGTGCAGACAGGCCAGCACCACGTGGTCGGCCAGCAGGGCCAGCTCCTCCTCGCTCTCCGGGATGCGGCGGCCGGCCACCTCGATCGCGGAACGCTCCAGGATGCGGCGCGGACGCGGCGCGTACGAGAACACGCGGAACCACTCCACGCGGTCCCCGTTGTACCGCGCCACCCCGTACGCCCAGCCCTTGCTGCTGGTGTCGCCCTCCTCGGGCGCGCCCCAGCGCAGGCTGCAGTCGAAGGTGCCCCCGGACCGCTGGATGAGCCTGCGGCGCACGCCGAGGAGGAAGAGCGGCAGCACAAGGACGACGATGATTCCGAACGCAGTCAGAGCGAGGACCATCGGCACCGACCTCCTCGTCTCCTAGATAACGGAACGTTAAAAGCACCCAGATCTGCCTCAGCCGCGGCCGGCTCCGGATCCCTCCGGTGCCGACCGCGGCTGAGTGACGTCATCACACCGCGCTGGGTCTCAGCGCGCCGCCGCCGCCCGCAGTCGGACGTCCGCGCGACGCACCGCGGAGGCGTCCGCCTCCGACTTGGCGCGCTCGAGCGCCCGCTCCGCACGCTGGACATCGATCTCGTCCGACAGCTCGGCGATCTCGGCCAGCAGCGACAGCTTGTCGTCGGCGAACGAGATGAAACCGCCGTGCACCGCGGCAACGACCGTTCCACCATCACTCGTACGGATGGTCACCGGGCCCGACTCCAGCACACCGAGCAGCGGCTGGTGACCGGGCATGACGCCGATGTCGCCGGACGTGGTGCGCGCGACGACCAGGGTGGCCTCGCCGGACCAGACCTGGCGGTCTGCGGCGACCAGCTCGACGTGCAGCTCAGCAGCCAAGGGTGGCTCCTCGGGTCACCACCCGGCGGGACTGCCGGGTGTTGGTTACAAGTCTAGTGGGCGTGAGTGAGGGGGCGGGACGCGCCCGCCCCCTCACCAAGAGCGCGAGGCTCAGGAGACGCCCAGCTCCTTCGCGTTCTTCTTCAGGTCCTCGAGACCGCCGCACATGAAGAACGCCTGCTCGGGGAAGTGGTCGTACTCACCGTCGCAGATCGCGTTGAACGCGGCGATCGACTCGTCCAGCGGCACGTCCGAGCCGTCCACGCCGGTGAACTGCTTGGCGGCGTGGGTGTTCTGGGACAGGAAGCGCTCGACGCGGCGGGCACGCTGGACGACCAGCTTGTCCTCCTCGCTGAGCTCGTCGATACCGAGGATCGCGATGATGTCCTGGAGGTCCTTGTACTTCTGCAGAATCCCCTTGACGCGCATGGCGCAGTCGTAGTGGTCCTGCGCGATGTAGCGCGGGTCCAGGATGCGGGACGTGGAGTCCAGCGGGTCCACGGCCGGGTAGATGCCCTTCTCGGAGATCGGACGGGACAGAACCGTCGTCGCGTCGAGGTGGGCGAAGGTGGTGGCCGGGGCCGGGTCGGTCAGGTCGTCCGCGGGGACGTAGATCGCCTGCATCGAGGTGATCGAGTGACCGCGGGTCGAGGTGATGCGCTCCTGGAGCTGACCCATCTCGTCCGCCAGGTTCGGCTGGTAACCCACCGCGGACGGCATGCGGCCGAGCAGGGTGGACACCTCGGAACCGGCCTGGGTGAAGCGGAAGATGTTGTCGATGAAGAACAGCACGTCCTGCTTCTGCACATCGCGGAAGTACTCCGCCATGGTCAGACCGGCCAGGGCGACGCGCAGACGGGTGCCCGGGGGCTCGTCCATCTGACCGAAGACCAGCGCGGTCTTGTCCAGAACGCCGGACTCCTCCATCTCCGCGATGAGGTCGTTGCCCTCACGGGTGCGCTCGCCGACGCCCGCGAAGACGGAGACGCCCTCGTGGAGGTTGGCGACACGCATGATCATTTCCTGGATCAGCACGGTCTTGCCGACACCGGCGCCACCGAACAGACCGATCTTGCCGCCCTTGACGTACGGGGTCAGCAGGTCGACGACCTTCAGGCCGGTCTCGAACATCTCGGTCTTGGACTCGAGCTGGTCGAAGGCGGGGGCCTTGCGGTGGATCGACCAGCGCTCGCCGTCGTAGGTCTCGTCGACGTTCAGCACCTCACCGAGGGTGTTGAACACCTTGCCCTTGGTGAAGTCGCCGACCGGGACGCTGATGCCCGAGCCCGTGTCCGTCACCGGGGCCTGACGGACCAGGCCGTCGGTGGGCTGCATGGAGATGGCGCGGACCAGGCCGTCGCCCAGGTGCTGGGCGACCTCGAGGGTCAGCGTCTTCTTCTCGCCGGCCTTCGCCGGGTCGGCGACCTCGACGTGAAGGGCGTTGTAGATCTCCGGCATCGCGTCGACGGGGAACTCCACGTCGACGACCGGGCCGATGACCCGGGCGACGCGGCCCGTAGCCGTCGCGGTCTCAACAGTGGTGGTCATTTAGTAGTCACTCCCCGCGGTCGCGTCGGCCAGGGCGCTGGCGCCACCGACGATCTCGCTGATTTCCTGGGTGATTTCGGCCTGGCGGGCCTGGTTGGCAAGCCGGGTGAGGTTCTCGATGAGGTCGCCGGCGTTGTCGGTGGCCGACTTCATCGCGCGCCGCGTGGCGGCGTGCTTCGAAGCGGCCGACTGGAGAAGGGCGTTGTAGACCCGGCTCTCCACGTAGCGCGGCAGCAGGGCGTCGAGGACGTCCTCCGCCGACGGCTCGAAGTCGTACAGCGGAAGGATCTCGCCCTTCGGCGCCGCCTCCTTCGCCACCTCGTCGAGGCTGAGCGGCAGCAGCTGGTCGCCCAGTGCCGTCTGCGTCATCATCGACACGAACTCGGTGTAGACGACGTGCAGTTCGTCCACACCGCCGTCCGCCGTGTCCTTCTGGATGGCCTCGATCAGCGGCGCCGCGACCTTCTTGGCGTCCGCGTACGTCGGCTCGTCCGTGAAGCCCGTCCACGACTCCGCGATCTTGCGCTCACGGAAGTTGTAGTGGCTGACACCGCGCCGGCCGACGATGTACGTGTCGACCTGCTTGCCCTCGCGCTCCAGCCGCTCGGTCAGCTGCTCCGCGGCCTTGATGGCGTTGGAGTTGAAGGCACCGGCGAGACCGCGGTCGCTCGTCATGAGCAGCACCGCGGACCGCGTGACCGTCTCGGCCTGCGTGGTCAGCGGGTGCTTCGTGTTCGAACCCGTACCGACCGCCGTGACCGCCCGAGTGAGCTCGGTCGCGTACGGCGTGGAGGCCGCCACCTTGCGCTGCGCCTTGACGACGCGCGAGGCGGCGATCATCTCCATCGCCTTGGTGATCTTCTTGGTCGCGGTGACGGATCGGATGCGACGCTTGTAGACCCGGAGCTGAGCTCCCATGAGTCAGGTCCCTTCCTTACGTCACTTGGCGGCGGACGGAGCGTCCTCGCCGAGCAGCTTGCCGTCCGAGGTCTCGAACTGCTTCTTGAACTCGGCGACGGCGGTGTCGATCGCCTGGATGGTGTCGTCCGACATCTTGCCGCCCTCCTTGATGGAGGTCATGAGGCCCTGCTCCTTGCGGTGCAGGTACTCCAGCAGCTCCTTCTCGAAGCGACGGATGTCGTTGACCGGAACCTCGTCCATCTTGCCGTTGGTGCCGGCCCAGATGGAGACGACCTGGTCCTCGGTGGCCATCGGCTGGTACTGCGCCTGCTTCAGCAGCTCGACCATGCGCTGACCGCGCTCCAGCTGCGCCTTCGACGCGGCGTCCAGGTCGGAACCGAAGGCGGCGAACGCCTCCAGCTCACGGAACTGGGCGAGGTCGACACGGAGGCGACCCGACACCTGGCGCATGGCCTTGTGCTGGGCGGAGCCACCGACGCGGGAGACCGAGATACCGACGTTCAGGGCCGGACGCTGACCGGCGTTGAACAGGTCGGACTCCAGGAAGCACTGGCCGTCGGTGATGGAGATGACGTTGGTCGGGATGAACGCCGAGACGTCGTTGGCCTTGGTCTCGACGATCGGCAGACCGGTCATCGAACCGGCGCCCATCTCGTCGGAGAGCTTGGCGCAGCGCTCCAGCAGGCGGGAGTGCAGGTAGAAGACGTCACCGGGGTAGGCCTCGCGGCCCGGCGGGCGGCGCAGCAGCAGCGACACGGCGCGGTAGGCGTCGGCCTGCTTCGACAGGTCGTCGAAGATGATGAGGACGTGCTTGCCCTCGTACATCCACTGCTGACCGATGGCCGAACCGGTGTACGGCGCCAGGTACTTGAAGCCGGCCGGGTCGGACGCCGGGGCGGCGACGATGGTCGTGTACTCCAGCGCGCCGGCCTCTTCGAGGGCGCCACGCACGGAGGCGATGGTCGAGCCCTTCTGGCCGATGGCGACGTAGATGCAGCGGACCTGCTTGTTCGGGTCGCCGGTGCGCCAGTTGTCGCGCTGGTTGATGATCGTGTCGACGGCCAGGGCGGTCTTGCCGGTCTGGCGGTCGCCGATGATCAGCTGACGCTGACCGCGGCCGATCGGGGTCATGGCGTCGACGGCCTTGTAGCCGGTCTCCATCGGCTCGTGCACCGACTTGCGCTGCATGACCGTGGGGGCCTGCAGCTCGAGGGCGCGGCGGCCGGACGTCTCGATCTCGCCGAGGCCGTCGATCGGGTTGCCGAGCGGGTCGACAACGCGGCCGAGGTAGCCCTCGCCGACGGCCACGGAGAGCACCTCGCCGGTACGGGTGACCGGCTGGCCCTCCTCGATGCCGTTGAACTCACCGAGGACGATGGCACCGATCTCACGCTCCTCGAGGTTGAGGGCGAGGCCGAGGGTGCCGTCCTCGAACTTCAGCAGTTCGTTGGCCATGGCCGAGGGGAGACCCTCGACCTTCGCGATGCCGTCGCCGGCAAGGGTGACCGTACCGACCTCCTCGCGCGAGGCCGCGTCCGGCTTGTACGCCTGGACGAAGTTCTCCAGCGCGTCCCGGATCTCCTCCGGCCGGATCGTGAGCTCCGCCATCTGGGTTCCCTGCTCTCCTTGTTGGGCCCGAAGTTTCACTTGGGGGGTCTGGGGGCGACCCCCAGGAATCCTCTGCACGGCCCAACCAGGGCCGTAAGACTTGCGTGTTCAGTTGCCGCGGTGTCGCGGTGTGCCTAGCCCGCCATGCGGCGGCCGGCGTCCTCGATGCGGTCCGCGAGGGAGCCGTTGATCACCTCGTCACCGACCTGCACCCGGATCCCGCCGAGGACCGCGGGGTCCACGTCGAGGTTGAGGTGCATCTGGCGGCCGTAGAGCTTCGCCAGGACACCGCCCAGGCGCTGCTTCTGCGCGTCGCTCAGCGGAACGGCCGAGGTGACGATGGCCACCATGCGGTTCCGGCGGTCGGCGGCGAGCTTGGACAGGGACTCGAGTCCCGCTTCCAGGCTACGTCCCCGCGGCGCGGTCACGAGACGGGTCACCAGACGCTCGGTGGTCGGCTTCGCCCGGCCGCCGAGCAGGCTGCGCAGCAGCTCGCCCTTGGCCGAGGTGGTGGCCTTGCGGTCGGTCAGCGCGGCACGCAGCTCGGTGCTGGAGGAGACGATCCGGCCGAACCGGAACAGCTCGTCCTCGACGTCGTCCAGCGCGCCGGTCTTCTGCGCGGCGGTGAGGTCGGCGACGTCGGCCAGCTCCTCCAGCGCGTCCACCAGGTCGCGGGACCGCGACCAGCGGGAGCGCACCGTGCCGGACACCAGGTCGGCGGTCGCGCCGCTGACCTGGCCGCCGATCAGGCGCTGCGCCAGCTCGGCCTTGGCCTCACCGGCCTGCGCCGGGTCGGTCAGGACCCGACGCAGCGACACCTCGCGGTCGAGCAGCGCGGTGACGGCGGCCAGCTCGTCGGCGAGCTGCGCCGCATCCACGGACGTGGAGTCCGTCAGCGCGTCGAGACGCTCCCGTGCGGCTGCCAGGGCCTCGCGGCTCGCTCCGTGAGCTGTCATCGCGTGGCCTCGGCCTTCTCCTCGAGCTCGTCGAGGAAGCGGTCGATGACACGGCTCTGCCGGGCGTGGTCCTCGAGGGACTCGCCGACCAGCTTGCCCGCCAGCGTGGTGGCGAGCTGGCCGACGTCCTGGCGCAGCGAGGACGCCGCTGCCTTGCGGTCGGCCGCGATCTGGGCGTGACCGGCGGCGACGATCTCCTCGCGCTGCCGCTGGCCTTCCGCACGCATCTCCGCGATGAGCGCGGCGCCCTGCTCCTGCGCCTCCTGGCGCAGACGCGCGGCCTCGTGCCGGGCCTCGGCGAGCTGAGCCTTGTACTGCTCGAGCACGCTCTGGGCCTCGGTCTTCATGGCCTCGGCCTCTTCGATGCCGCCCTCGATGGAAGCGCGGCGCTCCTCCAGAACCTTGTTGATGTTCGGGAGCAGCTTCTTGTAGAAGACGAAGAAGACGATGGCGAAGGCAATGGTGCCGACGAGCAGCTCGGGGCCCGGCGGGATGAGCGGGTTCTGCTCTTCCTCGGCCGCCAGCTGTACCAGGTTGGCGATCACATCAGTGCCTTTCGTTGAAAGGTTGGCTCGTCAGGGTCCGTCATCCGTAGACGAACGGCATGACGATGCCGATGAGGGCGAGCGCCTCACAGAAGGCGAAGCCGAGGATCTGGTTGGCACGGATCAGGCCGGCCGCCTCGGGCTGGCGGGCGAGCGCCTGGGTGCCGTTACCGAAGATGATGCCGACGCCGACGCCGGGGCCGATGGCGGCGAGGCCGTAGCCGATGGAACCGATGTTGCCTTCGACAGCGGCGAGGGTCTCAAGGGCAGCCATGCTGATTCTTCCTTCTCTTTCATGGACCGGTGGGGGTTGACCACCGGACGTTCATGGGTCTGGGGCGGGGCCGCTCAGTGGTGCTCGGCGAGAGCGCCCTGGATGTACGAGCAGGCGAGGAGCACGAACACGTACGCCTGGACAGCCTGCACGAAAAGCTCGAAGAGGATCATGACCATGGTCATGATGAAGGAGACGCCGGCTGCCGGAATCATCCAGCTGTTCAGGAGGTACCAGGAGGCGACGGTGAACATCACCAGCATCAGGTGACCGGCGAACATGTTGGCGAAGAGCCGGACCGCGTGCGTGAACGGGCGGACGAGGAGGTTCGAGAAGAACTCGATGACCACGACGAGCGGCAGGACCGGGCCGAGCGACTTGTCGTAGCCGGTGAAGTTCTTGAACGCGCCCACGAAGCCGTGACGCTTGAAGGTCACCGACACCCAGGTCACGTAGACGAGCACCGCGAGCACCATCGGGTACGCGATGATCGACGAGACCGGGAACTGGGCCAGCGGGATCACGGACCAGATGTTCATGATCCAGATGAAGAAGAACAGCGAGACCATGAAGGGGACGTACTTCTCGCCCTCCTTCTTTCCGAGGGTCTCGTAGACGATGCCGCGGCGGACGAAGTCGTAACCGGCCTCTCCGACCATCTGCAGCTTGCCCGGCACCACCTTGGCCTTGCCGAAGGCCGCCCAGAAGAAGCCGATGACGAGGACGGTGGTGATGAGCGCGAGCAGCATCACCTTGTTGAACTCGAACCCACCAACAGTGGCGATCGGCTTGAAGAGGAACGAGTGCAGGCCCGGAGCCGGAAAGCCACACCCGTTGTCGGACATGATCCGACAGCTCCAGTCAAAGGCGAGCTGGGTCTGGTCAGCACTCACCGCGGGCTCCTTCGGCGTGACGCATAGGTACGGCAACCTCGTTGTGTCGGCGCGGCACGCAGCCGCGGGTCGGCACCGGACAGGTGTTACGGATGTGGGGGCGGCTGAGGGGCTTCGAGCCTCGCGTTGGAGCAGGCGTCAGCTCGGATGCCCGCGCCCGCGATGCCGCAGTTGGCACCGGACGATAGCAGGATCTCTCATGCGCCTTTATCCCGGCCCTACCCCTCACGACGAGTGCCCCGACTTGTCGGGCTTCCCGCCCGTCGTCGACTCGGGCTCGACGTAAAGGATTTTGGCCTTCATGTGAGCACGCGTCTGCGCGGCGATCCACACGAGGGTGCCGGCGACCAGCGTGAACGCGAAGGCCCTGGGGTGGAACAGCGTCGTGTTCTTGAACGCTGTGAGGAAGACGAACAGCAGCAGGATCTGCGCCGCGTACAGCATCAGACCCATGGCCTGGAAGAGGTGCGGAAGCGATTTGGCAGTGCGCTGCAGGACGTAGAGGCCGATCCCCATGAAGAGGATCACCACCACGGTCGCGACGACCGCCCCGACGGCCCCCTTGCCACCGACGACGATCCCGCTGACCACGGCGGCGACAACGCCGACGGCGGCCGTGGGTACGGCGGCCTGGGCCAGAGTCCGGACGTCATTGGACGGCATGGCGGCAACTCCGCTTTCACAGGGGGCAGGGTGTCGTCATGGACGAGCGTAGTCCCCGGGGCTGAGTGGGAAGACCTCCCGCCAATGGACCGTCGCACTGCGGTCCTTCGGCTCTGTCCGGGGTTCTCGTGAACGGTATCACAAACTATTTGATGAGGTCTTTACCTACCGGGTGTGCCAGCTGTCACACATGAGAGTGAACGCGCGCGTGTGTGCAAAATCCCGGGGACCTTGTCTGGTAATGGGGGTTTTGCACCCCCATCACTGTCTCACGACTTGGCAATGCTCTAGTCAGATTCTTACCTTGAGTGCGACCGGGCCCCGATGGCCGTGGCCCCGTGCGCGGTGAGGCCGGCGCCGACCTTCGGACGCTCCTCGTCGGTCTCCGCGGCCTCCGCGACCGCCGGCCGCGCGGCCTCGGGCGCGGGGGCGGTCTCCGCTCCCTCGCCGACCCCGTGACGCCGGTAGCGCGGCGGCACGAAGCGGTACGCCCAGCGCGGCGCCCGCGGCGTGAAGCGCGGCAGGAGCAGCAGCACCAGGCCGATCGTGCTGAGGAACACGATGCCGAGGACGATCCACATGGACGCCGAGTTGACGGAGTAGGCCAGCGCCCCGCACGCGATCAGCGCCGACCAGAAGTACATGATCAGCACCGCGCGGCTGTGGGAGTGGCCGATCTCCAGCAGACGGTGGTGCAGGTGACCGCGGTCCGCCGCGAACGGCGACTTGCCCTGCCAGGTGCGGCGCACGATCGCCAGGATCAGGTCCGCAGCCGGGATCGCGATGATCGTCAGCGGCATCAGCAGCGGGATG
Organism: Streptomyces sp. NPDC037054; assembly: GCF_055606745.1. Lineage (NCBI taxonomy): Bacteria > Bacillati > Actinomycetota > Actinomycetes > Kitasatosporales > Streptomycetaceae > Streptomyces > Streptomyces sp. NPDC037054. Next base: position 84,815 of record NZ_JBVJSJ010000001.1, read on the forward strand.
TAGACCGGCACCATCTGGTGCACCGAGTTCCGCTCCGAGCCGGTGAAGAGGTTCATCAGGTCCGGGTCGACCTGCCCCGTCACCGAGATCGCGCCCGCCGCCAGCACGAGACCGATCAGCATCGACCCCGAGTCGCCCATGAAGATCCGCGCCGGGTGCATGTTGTGCGGCAGGAAGCCCAGGCACATGCCCATGAGGATCGCCGCGAAGAGCGTGGCCGGGGCCGCCGCCTCGATGCCGTACGAGTACCAGATGCGGTACGCGTACATGAAGAACGCCGCCGCCGCGATGCACACCATGCCCGCCGCGAGCCCGTCGAGGCCGTCCACGAAGTTGACCGCGTTGATCGTGATGACGACCAGCGCCACCGTCAGCAGCGTGCCCTGCCCCTGCGTCAGCGCGACCGTGCCGACGCCCGGCACCGGCAGCCACAGGATCGTCAGGCCCTGCACGACCATCACGCCCGCCGCGATCATCTGCGCGCCCAGCTTGATCAGGGCGTCGATCTCGAACTTGTCGTCCAGGACGCCGATCAGCCAGATCAGGGCGGCGCCGGACAGCAGCGCGCGCGGCTCGTTCGAGTTCTCGAAGACCTCGCTCAGGTTGGTGAGATGGTCGGCGACGAGCAGGCCCGCGCACAGTCCGAAGAACATGGCGATACCGCCGAGCCGCGGAGTCGGTTCCCGGTGCACATCCCGTGCCCGGATCTCCGGCATCGCCCCCGCCACGATCGCGAACTTCCGTACCGGCCCTGTCAGCAGATACGTCACCGCGGCCGTGATGCAGAGCGTCAGCAGGTATTCACGCACGGGCTTCCCCACAGGTCTCGCTGGCCATTCCAGCCCCACACCCTAGCGAGCGACGCATACGGGTAAGGACTTCCGGGTAGCGACGATGGTTGCACGTGTGGCTGTGCATGCCCGTTCGCCTACCCGGGTTCAGCCCGGATACGGCGGGAAACCGGCCGTGAGCTCGCGCACCTCCGCACGCGCCCCCGCGGGCTCCAGGTCGCCCCGCAGCACCCCCGCCAGCAGCACCGCGATCCGTCCCATCTCCGGCTCGCGCATGCCCTGCGTCGTCACCGCCGCCGTACCGAGCCGCAGGCCACGGGTGTCGCCGTGCGGCAGCACGACGCAGTCCAGCACGATCCCGGCCGCCGCCAGCCTGCCCCGCGCGGTCCGCCCGTCGACGCCGAGCGGACCCGGGTCGGCGGTCAGCAGGTGGGTGTCCGTGCCGCCGGTGGTCACGGCGAGGCCCTCCGCGGTCAGCGCGGCCGCCAGCGTCCGGGCGTTGGCGACGACCTGGTGCGCGTACCGCGAGAAGTCCTCCGTCGCCGCCTCCCCGAACGCGACCGCCTTCGCGGCGATGGTGTGCATCTGCGCCCCGCCCTGCGTGAAGGGGAACACCGCCCGGTCGACCCGCTCGGCCAGTTCGCTCCCGCACAGCAGCATCCCGCCGCGCGGCCCGCGCAGCACCTTGTGCGTGGTCGCGCAGACGACGTCGGCGTACGGCACCGGGTTGGGCGCCGCCTTCCCCGCCACCAGCCCCATGGGGTGCGCGGCGTCCGCGACGAGATACGCGCCGACCTCGTCGGCGACGTCCCGGAAGAACGCGTAGTCGATGTGGCGCGGGTAGGCGATCGAGCCGCACACGATCGCCTTCGGGCGGTGCGCGCGGGCCAGGGCGCGCACCTGGTCGTGGTCCAGCAGGCCGGTCTCCGCGTCCACGCCGTAGCCGACGAAGTCGAACCAGCGGCCGGAGAAGTTCGCCGGCGAGCCGTGCGTGAGGTGCCCGCCGTGCGGCAGGCCGAGCGCGAGCACGGTGTCGCCGGGCCGCAGCAGCGCCGCGTACGCCGCGAGCACCGCCGAAGACCCCGAGTGGGACTGGACGTTGGCGTGCTCGGCGCCGAACAGGGCCTTGGCCCGCTCCACGGCGAGCCGCTCGGCCACGTCGACGATCTCGCAGCCGCCGTGGTGCCGGGCGCCCGGATAGCCCTCCGCGTACTTGTTGGCCAGCGGCGAGCCGAGCGCGGCCAGCACCGCCGGCGAGGTGAAGTTCTCGGCGGCGTTCAGCTGGAGCGTGGTCGACTGCCGCTCGCGCTCCCCCAGCAGCACGTCGGCGAGTTCGGGGTCCTGACGGCGCAGGACGTCGGCCTCGATGGCAGGAGTGAGCGTCATGGCGGGCTCCGGGCGTCGGCGGTGACGTACGTCCAATGTAGGCCCGGGCCGTCACTCGCGCCCGAGGTGCTACGCCTTGGCCGTCACGCCCGTCAGGGCCGTCACGACGGGGTCCAGGGCCTGGTGTATCTCGTCGCCGATGGAGCGGAAGAACGTCAGGGGCGCCCCGTACGGGTCGTAGACCTCGTCCGCCTCCGCGGTCGGGGCCAGCAGCCAGCCGCGCAGCGCGGCCGACGCGCGCACCAGGGCGCGGGCGCGCTCGACGACGCCGTCCTCGATCGGGGGCAGCGTCGCCGGGTCGATCGCCTTCACCAGCCGCGTGAACTCCTTCAGCGTGAAGGTCCGCAGGCCCGCCGAGTGGCCCATGGAGATGACCTGGGCGCGGTGGTCACGGGTCGCGGTCAGCACCAGGTCGGCGCGGATCACGTGGTCGTCGAGGAGCTCACGGCCGACGAAGCCGGAGGCGTCCGCGCCGAAGTCGGCGAGCACGGCCTCCGCGTTGGCCTCCATGGGCGCGCCCTCGTGGCCCCAGGTGCCCGCGCTCTCCACGATCAGCCCGCCGCCCATCGGGTCGCCGAGCCGGTCCGCCAGGAAATGCCGGGTCAGCCGCTCGGTGATCGGTGAGCGGCACACGTTTCCGGTGCTGACGTGGAGGATGCGGAAAGTGTCGCGGGGGTGGTCGAAGTCCCCCGCCCGGTCCCCGTTGCCTATGCCACGCCCCGCCTCAGGGGCTGTCAATTCGCCACCTCGAGGTCGGGTACCACCTTGCGCAGCTCGTCGGCCGGGATCGCGCCCTCGCGCAGCAGCAGCGGCACCTCGCGGGTGACGTCCACGATCGAGGACGGGACGTTGCCGGGGGTGGGGCCGCCGTCCAGGTACACGGAGACGGAGTCGCCCAGCATCTCCTGCGCGGCGTCGCAGTTCTCCGGCGCCGGGTGGCCCGTGAGGTTCGCCGAGGAGACGGCCATCGGGCCGACCTCGGTGAGCAGTTCGATGGCGACCGGGTGCAGCGGCATGCGCACGGCGACCGTGCCGCGGGTGTCGCCGAGGTCCCACTGGAGGGACGGCTGGTGCCGGGCGACGATCGTGAGCGCGCCCGGCCAGAAGGCGTCGACGAGTTCCCAGGCCAGCTCGGAGAAGTCCGTCACGAGGCCGTGCAGCGTGTTCGGGGAGCCGATGAGAACGGGCGTGGGCATGTTCCGCCCGCGGCCCTTGGCGTCGAGCAGGTCGGCGACGGCCTCCGAGGAGAACGCGTCGGCGCCGATGCCGTACACCGTGTCGGTCGGCAGCACCACGAGCTCGCCACGGCGGACGGCGGACGCTGCCTCACGCAGACCGGTCACGCGGTCGGTCACGTCATTGGTGTCGTATCGCCGTGCCATGTCTAGCTGGCCTCCTCGTACACGTGCTGCGGGGGTGAAGTCCGGTGCGTGCTCACGGCAGCGCCTTGCGGGCGGTCGCGAACCGCGGGCGGTTGTTGAGATCGGGGTGGTCCGCGGCGTCGGTCCAGCCGCGGTCCTCGGCGAAGATCCACGGCACCTGGCCGCCCTGGGTGTCGGCGTGCTCGACGACGACGACACCGCCGGGACGCAGCAGCCGGTGCGCGGTGCGCTCGATGCCGCGGATCAGGTCGAGGCCGTCCTCGCCGGAGAACAGGGCCATCTCCGGGTCGTGGTCGCGGGCCTCGGGCTGCACGTACTCCCACTCGGTGAGCGGGATGTACGGCGGGTTGGAGACGACCAGGTCGACCTGGCCGTCGAGGTCGGGGAAGGCGGTCAGGGCGTCGCCCTGGCGCAGTTCGACGCGGGAGCCCTCGACGTTCTTCCGGGTCCAGCGCAGGGCGTCCTCGGAGAGCTCCACGGCGTACACCCGCGAGCGCGGCACCTCCTGGGCGAGGGCGAGCGCGATGGCGCCGGAGCCGGTGCACAGGTCGACGATGCACGGCTCGACGACGTCCATGGCGCGGACCGCGTCTATCGCCCAGCCGGCCACCGACTCGGTCTCCGGGCGCGGCACGAACACCCCCGGCCCGACCTGGAGTTCCAGGTAGCGGAAGTAGGCGCGGCCGGTGATGTGCTGGAGGGGTTCGCGGGCCTCGCGGCGTGCGACGACCTCCCAGTAGCGGGCGTCGAAGTCGGAGTCCTTGACGGTGTGCAGGGCGCCGCGCTTGACGCCGTGCACGAACGCGGCGAGCTCCTCCGCGTCGGTGCGCGGCGAGGGCACGCCGGCGTCGGCGAGCCGCTGGGTGGCCTGGGCCACCTCCGCGAGCAGCACGCTGCGGGGGCTTGGGGGTCGCCCCCCAAAATGTTGCTGCACGCAAGTCCTCCGAAGTGCTCGTACGTGGGTTACGCGGCTGCGAGCCTGGCGGCCGAGTCCGCGTCGACGCACGCCTGGATCACCGCGTCGAGGTCGCCGTCCAGGACCTGGTCGAGGTTGTACGCCTTGAAGCCGACGCGGTGGTCCGAGATGCGGTTCTCCGGGAAGTTGTACGTGCGGATCTTCTCGGAGCGGTCGACGGTGCGGACCTGGCTGCGGCGGGCGTCGGCGGCCTCCTTCTCCGCCTCCTCCTGCGCCGCGGCGAGCAGCCTGGAGCGCAGGATACGCATCGCCTGCTCCTTGTTCTGCAGCTGGCTCTTCTCGTTCTGGCAGGAGGCGACGACTCCGGTCGGAATGTGCGTGATGCGCACGGCGGAGTCGGTGGTGTTGACGGACTGGCCGCCGGGCCCGGAGGACCGGTACACGTCGATGCGGAGGTCATTGGGGTTGATCTCGACGTCGATCTCCTCGGCCTCGGGCGTGACGAGCACGCCGGCGGCGGAGGTGTGGATGCGGCCCTGCGACTCGGTGGCCGGCACGCGCTGCACGCGGTGCACGCCGCCCTCGTACTTCAGGCGGGCCCACACGCCCTGGCCGGGCTCGGTGGCGCCCTGGCCGCCCTTGGTCTTCACCGCGACCTGGACGTCCTTGTAGCCGCCCAGTTCGGACTCGGTGGCGTCGATGATCTCGGTCTTCCAGCCGACGCGCTCGGCGTAGCGCAGGTACATCCTCAGCAGGTCGCCGGCGAACAGCGCGGACTCGTCGCCGCCGGCGCCGGCCTTGATCTCGAGGATGACGTCCTTGTCGTCGCTGGGGTCGCGCGGGACGAGCAGCAGGCGCAGCTTCTCGGTGAGCTCCTCGCGCTGCGCCTCCATCTCCTTGACCTCGGCGGCGAAGTCCGGGTCGTCGTCGGCCAGTTCGCGCGCGGTCTCCATGTCCTCGCCGGTCTGCTTCCAGGAGCGGTACGTGGCGACGATCGGGGTGAGCTCGGCGTAGCGCTTGTTCAGCTTGCGCGCGTTGGCCTGGTCGGAGTGGACCGACGGGTCGGCGAGCTTCTTCTCCAGGTCGGCGTGCTCGGCGACGAGTTCCTCGACGGCCTCGAACATCTTGGGCTCCTGATACTGCGGTGAGGGGGAAGGGCGGGCGACCAAAAACGCCGGTCCCGGCGCGCCCCTGACGAGGGGCACGGCCGTGGACCGGCGGATTTGAGGCTCGCTACTTCTTGGAGCCGGCGGCAGCCTTGCCGAAGCGGGCCTCGAAGCGGGCCACACGGCCACCGGTGTCGAGGATCTTCTGCTTGCCCGTGTAGAACGGGTGGCACTCGGAGCAGACCTCGGCCCGGATGGTGCCGGACTGGATCGTGCTGCGGGTGGTGAACGACGCGCCACAGGTGCAGCTGACCTGCGTCTCGACGTACTCGGGGTGGATGTCGCGCTTCAAGGTGTCTCCTAGGTTTCGGGAGGGCGCCGGGTCGCCGCCGCGGGGTGCGGGAGCGTGAACCGGAGCCGACGTACCAGTCTGCCAGGACTGGGGCCATCCCCCAAAACGGGGGGTCGGCGTTGTTTATTTCCGTGCGGGTGCGGTTGTGGTCGCTCGCGCGGTTCCCCGTGCCCCTTACGGGGCGCTCACCACACCGCGCGCTTCGCCGGTCGCCGTGCCCGCGGTGGCCGTCGCCGGGATCGGCCTGTCGTTCCTCAGGGCCTGCCAGACCTGCTCGGCCTTGGCCTTCCGGACCAGCACCCGGTTCGGGTCCGCCGGGTCGTAGCGGACCGGCAGGGTGACCATGTCGAGGTTCTCGGGGGTGATGCCCTTGAGGCCGTTCGCGAAGGACATCAGGGAGTTCACGGAGGCCAGGCCGGAGTCGGTCGTGACCGTCCTGGTCGCGGTGTCGGCCAGGTCGTACAGCTTCTTCGGGCTGGTGAAGACGCCGACCTCCTTGACCTGGGCGAGCAGGGCCTTGACGAAGGCCTGCTGGAGTTCGATGCGGCCGAGGTCGGAGCCGTCGCCGACGCCGTGCCGGGTGCGGACCAGGCCGAGGGCCTGCTCGCCGGTGAGCCGGTGGGTGCCCGCGTCCAGCTTCAGGTGGCTGTCGGGGTCGTCGATGTCCTCGCTGGTGGTGACCTCGACGCCGCCGAGTTCGTCGACCAGCTTCTGGAAGCCGGCGAAGTCGACCTCCAGGTAGTGGTCCATGCGCAGGTCCGTCATGGTCTCGACGGTCTTCACGGCGCAGGCGGCGCCGCCGGTGGCGTAGGCGGAGTTGAACATCACGCCCTTCGCGGCGTCGTGCGTGCCGCCGTCGCCGTCGGTGCACTCGGGCCGGTCGATGAGGGTGTCCCGGGGGATGGACACCACGCTCGCCTTCTTGTGGCCCTTGTAGACGTGGACGACCATCGCGGTGTCGGAGCGGGCGGTGCCGTCGTCGGCGCCGCCGCCGAGCTTCCTGTTGCCGCCGGAGCGGGTGTCGGAGCCGAGGACGAGGATGTTCTGGGAGCCGTCGTCGGTCTTCTCGGGCCGGTCGGTGCCGAGGACCTGGTCGATGTCGACGCTGCTGATGTTGCCGTTGAGCTTGAAGTACAGGTATCCGGCGCCGGTGCCGCCCAGGACGACGATGCCCGCGGCGACCCAGGCCGTGATCAGCAGGCCCTTGCGGCGCGTGCCGCGGGGCTTGCGGCGGCGGCCCCCGGTGCGGTCTCCGGGTCGGCCCGGCGTGCTCTCGGCAGACATGTGCTCCTCGGCTCTCGTACAGACGGTTACCCCCTGTGGCCGGTTCCAGCCGTCGGGCGGGAACCGGCGCACAGAGTCGCACAACGCTCTGTGCCCACCACGTGGCGCGGTGGGCACGGAGCGTCGCGGATCACCTGCGGAGAGCGGGACTCACCTGGGGTTTCAGCCCCAGATGTCGTACCGCTGGAAACCGGTGCCGAGGGAGACCCTTGTGGCGAAGATCTCGCTGGTCGCCTTGCCGGTGCCCTTGTAGAGGTAGAGCGTGCCGCCCGAGGTCCGGGCGAGGAAGTCGGCCCTGCCGTCGCCGGTGATGTCGCCGACGGCGTCGAAGGCGTTGTAGCTGCTCCAGTCGCGGACCTTGATGCGGGCGGAGAAGGCGGCGCTGCCGGACTTGCCGGTGCCCTTGTAGAGGTAGACGTCGTCGGTGCTCTTGTTGCGGGCGATCAGGTCGGCCTTGCCGTCGCCGGTGAAGTCGCCGTGGCCGCGCACCGAGTTGTACTGGTTCCAGCCGGAGCTGACCTGCACGCGGGACGAGAAGTAGCCGTTGCCCTTGCCCGGGTACAGCCAGAGGTAGCCGCCGGCGTCGACGGAGAGCAGGTCGGGCAGGTAGTCGCCGTTGATGTCGCCGGGCGCGACGATGCGGGTGCGGGTCTTCCAGTTGTCGGCGATCTGCCGGGTCGACCAGGAGCCGCTGGAGGGCACGTAGTGCGTCCAGTACACGTCGCCGGTGGTGGTGACCCGGTAGACGAGGTCCTCGTAGCCGTCGCGGTCGAGGTCGGTCTGGAGGACGACGTTGACGCCGGTCCAGTCGCCCCAGGACTCGCGGGCGCCGAAGGTGCTTCCCGTGGAGTTCTTCGAGAAGCCGGTCCGGGTGGACGACTCGCGCACCCACAGGTCGGCGCGGTGGTCGCCGCTGATGTTGGTGTCGTCGATGCGCGGGTACGCCGCGCCGACGTACGTGCTCACCTTCGCGAAGACGCTGTACGCGCCCCGGGCGACGCAGTCCCGCACGCCCCACGACACGACGCCGACGATGCGGTTGTTCACGACGAGCGGGCCGCCGGAGTCGCCGTTGCAGGCGGAGGTGGTGCCGGTGTCGGAGCCGGTGGCGGGCTTGCCCGCGCACACCATGTGGCCCTTGACGAAGTCGGCGCCGTAGTAGCCGGCGCAGGTGCTGTCCGACTGGACGGGCAGCGTGGCCGTCTTGAGGGTGTCGGAGACGCTGTCGTCGGTGGAGGTGGTGCGGCCCCAGCCGTAGACCTTGGCGCTGGTGCCGGCCGCGTAGGAGGCGGTGTCGCCGGACGTCGTCATGCGGATCGGCGTCGCCCTGACCGGAGCGGGCAGCGTCAGGACCGCGATGTCGTTGTCGATGGTGGTCGCGCTGTACGACGGGTGGTTCCACTGCCGCCAGACGCCGGAGACGGTGCCGCCGTGCAGGTCGGTGTCGCCCGCGCTGTCCGTGGTGGGCAGCTGCGAGGTGCCGGTGACGATCGCGCCGTTCGCGCGCCAGTCGTAGTTCTTGACGCAGTGCGCGGCGGTGAGGATCTTCGTCGGGGCGACGACGGCGCCGCCGCAGAAGAAGCCGATGTCGTCGGTCTCGGCGGTGGTGCCCCGGTCGTCGTGGTACCAGAGCTGCGCCATCCAGGGCGCCGACGTGATGGTGGTCGTCGTACCGCCGATGATCTTGGCGTCGACGGTGGGGCCGTCGCTGCTCGCGCTCAGCGACTCCTTACCGCTCGCCGTACCGGGGGTGTCGTCACCGGCGACGGCGCCCGCGACGCGCTTCTCCAGCTCGGCGAGCGGGGGCGCGGTGGTGGCGGGCTTCACGGTGGGCCGCGGAAGCGGGGTGGCGGCGCCGGCGGACGACGACAGCAGCGTCGCGGCGACGGCGGCGGCGACACCGGCCGCCGCGACGGGCAGGGCGATACGAATCCGGCGTCTGTGACGCCCGCCCCCGGACATGGGTCTACCCACGCAAGTCCCCCCTCGGGATCAGAAGTTCGGGCACGCGACGAAAAAGGGCCCGAAGCAGCGTGATCGTACACCTGTCCGAGTACATGCGAAGGGCCGCCCTCGCGTGTGCGGGAGCGGCCCTTCTGACAGGCGTGACGTCAGTCGCCGTTGCCGGGCGTCGGCGTCGTCTTCTGGATCTGCATCAGGAACTCGACGTTCGACTTCGTCTGCTTCATCTTGTCGAGGAGCAGCTCGATCGCCTGCTGCTGGTCGAGCGCGTGCAGCACCCGGCGCAGCTTCCAGACCACGGCCAACTCCTCGTTGCCGAGCAGGATCTCCTCCTTGCGGGTGCCGGACGCGTCGACGTCCACCGCCGGGAAGATGCGCTTGTCGGCGAGCTTCCGGTCGAGCTTGAGCTCCATGTTGCCGGTGCCCTTGAACTCCTCGAAGATCACCTCGTCCATGCGGGACCCGGTGTCCACCAGCGCGGTGGCGAGGATGGTCAGCGAACCGCCGTCCTCGATGTTGCGGGCCGCACCGAAGAAGCGCTTCGGCGGGTACAGGGCGGTCGAGTCGACACCACCGGACAGGATGCGGCCGGAGGCCGGGGCGGCGAGGTTGTACGCACGGCCCAGACGCGTGATGGAGTCGAGCAGCACGACGACGTCGTGGCCCAGCTCCACCAGGCGCTTCGCCCGCTCGATGGCGAGTTCGGCGACCGTGGTGTGGTCCTCGGCGGGGCGGTCGAAGGTCGAGGAGATGACCTCGCCCTTCACCGACCGCTGCATGTCGGTGACCTCTTCCGGACGCTCGTCGACGAGGACGACCATCAGGTGGCACTCGGGGTTGTTGTGCGTGATCGCGTTGGCGACCGCCTGCATGATCATGGTCTTGCCGGTCTTCGGCGGGGCCACGATCAGACCGCGCTGGCCCTTACCGATCGGCGACACGAGGTCGATGATGCGGGTGGTGAGCACGCCCGGGTCCGTCTCCAGGCGGAGGCGGTCCTGCGGGTACAGCGGGGTGAGCTTGTTGAACTCCGGTCGGCCGCGGCCGTGTTCGGGCGCCATGCCGTTGACGGAGTCGAGGCGGACCAGCGCGTTGAACTTCTCGCGGCGCTCGCCCTCCTTGGGCTGGCGCACGGCACCGGTGATGTGGTCGCCCTTGCGCAGGCCGTTCTTGCGGACCTGGGCGAGGGAGACGTACACGTCGTTCGGGCCGGGCAGGTAGCCGGAGGTCCGGATGAAGGCGTAGTTGTCGAGGATGTCCAGGATGCCCGCGACGGGGATCAGGACGTCGTCCTCGGCGATCTGCGGCTCGGACGCGATGTCGTCGCGGCCACGGCGGCCACGGCGGTCGCGGTAGCGGCCGCGACGGCCACGGCGGCCGCCTTCGAAGTCGTCGTCGTCCTGCTGCTGCCGGCCGCCGCCACCGCCCTGCTGACGCTGGCCCTGCTGCTGGTTCTGCTGGTCGTCGCCCTTGCCGCGGCGGTCGCCCCGGTCGCGATCGCGATCGCGGTCACGGTCGCGGTCCCGGCCGCGCTCGCGGCGGTCCCGGCGGCGGCCCTCGCCGCCCTCGACGTCGCCCTTGCCGTCGGCGCGGCTGTCACCCTTGCCGTCGCCCTGCTGGGGCTGCTGGGCCGGCGTCTCGGCCTTCGGCTCGCTCTTCGCCTCGGCGGCGATCGTCTCGGCGCTGCCCGCGGGGGCACCGGCGTCGGCCGTGGCACGGCGCCGGCGGCGCTCGGCCGGGGCCTCGTTGCTCGCGGGCTGGCCGGGGATCTCGATCTGCTGCTGGGCCTGCTCGGCGGCGGGCTTCTGCGCCTTCTTCTCGGCCTTCTCGGCGGGGGCCTCGTCACCGGTGCGCGCGCGGGAGGTGCTGCGGCGCTTCGGCTTGGCCTCGGCGGCGTCGTCGGCCTTGGCGGCCGGGGCGGATCCACCTCCCGCCTGCGCCTCCTTGATGACCTCGATCAGCTGGCTCTTGCGCATCCGCGCGGTGCCCCTGATGCCGAGGCCGGATGCGACCTGCTGCAACTCGGCCAGCACCATGCCCTCGAGGCCGGTACCGCGGCGCCGCCGGGAGCCGGCACCGGTGGCAGGCGCGGAGGCGTCCGTGGCGGGCGCGGCAGCGGTCTCCTCGACACGTGCGCCCATCAGATCGGTGGTGTCGCTCACGAAGGGTCCTTCCCTGGAGCGGACGTCGGCCTGTCTGGCTCGGCGACCGGTTGTGCTGTCCGGCTACGGTCCTGTTCTGCGTGACCGTGCCGGGGCGGTGGTCCGCCAAAAGCGGCGGAAGAGATTTCTGGTGATGGCGCTTCCTCGAGCCGTGGCACCGAGTGTCACGTGGCGTGGTCGCACCTGCTCCGGAGCGGGCCCGGCGGGTCGCTCAGCACTCACGTACCACGTACTGCCCGCATACGAGGTACCGAACACCGTGCGACTTGGGGGGCTCCCGGAAGAATGTCTGTCCCGGACGGGGACACGAGGCACCTCGCCATGGTGGGGTCGGGTGCAGACTTGAGATTAACACTACCGGATCCAACAAACATTCCCCCTCTCGAAATCCGGCAACCGTGCGCTTTTAAATGTCACCGGAGGGCGCAAGCGGCAGCACGCTCGCTCCCTGCAGATCGAGGCCGAGGCGGTTCGCCGCCCAGTCCTCTCCCGCCAGCGTCTCCACCTTGTCGGCGGTGTCCGCGTCGGCCAGCGCCATGACCGTGGGTCCGGCGCCGGAGATGACCGCCGGGATGCCGACCGACCGCAGTCGCTCGACCAGCGCCGCGCTCTCGGGCATGGCCGGCGCGCGGTACTCCTGGTGCAGGCGGTCCTCGGTGGCGGGCAGCAGCAGCTCGGGGCGCCGGGTGAGGGCCTCGACGAGCAGGGCGGCACGGCCCGCGTTGACGGCGGCGTCGACGTGCGGGACAGAACGCGGCAGCAGGCCGCGCGCGGTCTCGGTGAGGACCGGCTTCCCGGGGACGAAAACCACCGGAACGATGGAATCGGCCGGTTCCATCCTGATCGCCCGGGCCGCGCCGGACTCCATCCAGGACAGGGTGAAACCACCGAGCAGACAGGCCGCGACGTTGTCCGGGTGGCCCTCGATCTCGGTCGCGAGCTCCAGGAGCGCCGCGTCGTCGAGACGGGCCTCGCCGCCTATGGTCACGGCGCGGGCGGCGACGATGCCGGCGCAGATGGCGGCCGAGGAGGAGCCGAGGCCGCGGCCGTGCGGAATGCGGTTGGCGCAGACGATCTCCAGGCCGCGCGGCTGGCCGCCGAGCACGTCGAACGCGGTGCGCAAGGAGCGTACGAGCAGGTGGTTCTCGTCGCGCGGGAGGGTCTCGCTGCCCTCGCCCGCGATGTCGATGTGCAGCCCGGAGTCGGCCACCCGGACGACCACGTCGTCGTAGAGCCCCAGCGCGAGGCCGAGGGCGTCGAAGCCCGGGCCGAGGTTGGCGCTGGTGGCGGGGACGCGCACCCGGACGGCGGCGGCGCGGAAGGCTGGACCGGCCATCGCTCGTTGACTCTCCTTGAGCTGCGTGACTGTCGTGACTGACGTGGCTTGCGTGGCTGTCGTGGTTGTCGTGACTGTCGAATGACGTTCGTTCGGCATCCGATGGCGTACGAGAACCCAGGGGCCGCGCTGCCGGCCGGAGGACCGGCCGCTTTCGGCCGCGGAGACAGCGCGGCACCGCGGCATATGCGGCGGGCGGGTTCGGTACAGCCTATCGAAGGAAGGTTCTGTGGCGACATAGGGCGCACAGGAGGCGCACGATGCGTGTCGCAAGCCCCCTGTGCACCCCCCGTAGGGAGACTTCCCCAGGTAAGCGCCGTCTTACGCGTCCGACGCGTCCCTGTGCGTCGTACGCGTACCGGCTCGGCCGGCTCTCGCGTGCCGGCTCCGGCCGCTCTCAGACGAGGCCGAGGCGTTCGGCCGCCGTGGCCGCGTCGACGGGCACGGTGACCGGCTGCGGGGCGCCGGCGACGGCCCAGTCCGGGTCCTTCAGGCCGTTGCCCGTCACCGTGCACACGATCTTCTGGCCGGGATCGACCTTGCCCTGCTCGGCGGCCTTCAGCAGACCGGCGACGGACGCGGCGGACGCGGGCTCCACGAAGACGCCCTCCTGGGCGGCCAACAGCCGGTAGGCGCGCAGGATCTCACGGTCCGTCACCTCGTCGATGGCGCCGCCGGACTCGTCGCGCGCGTCGAGGGCGTACTGCCAGGAGGCCGGGTTGCCGATCCGGATGGCCGTGGCGATCGTGGACGGGTCCTTGACCACCTCTCCCCGCACGATGGGCGCCGAGCCCGAGGCCTGGAAGCCCCACATGCGCGGGGTCCGCGTCGAGACGCCGTCGGCGGCGTACTCCTTGTAGCCCCGCCAGTAGGCGGTGATGTTGCCCGCGTTGCCCACCGGCAGGACGTGGATCTCGGGCGCGTCGCCGAGCATGTCGACGATCTCGAACGCGGCCGTCTTCTGGCCCTCGATACGCACCGGATTGACCGAATTCACCAGCGCGACGGGGTAGTTGTCGCTGAGCCCGCGGGCCAGGGTGAGGCAGTCGTCGAAGTTGCCGTCGACCTGGAGGATCTTCGCGCCGTGCACCAGGGCCTGGCCCATCTTGCCGAGCGCGATCTTGCCCTGCGGCACGAGGACGGCGCAGACCATCCCGGCGCGCACGGCGTACGCGGCGGCGGAGGCCGACGTGTTGCCGGTGGAGGCGCAGATGACCGCCTTGGCCCCCTCCTCCTTCGCCCTGGAGATGGCCATGGTCATGCCGCGGTCCTTGAAGGACCCCGTCGGGTTCGCGCCCTCCACCTTGAGGTGGACCTCGCAGCCCGTGCGCTCGGAGAGCACCTGCGCGGGCACGAGGGGCGTGCCGCCCTCGCGGAGCGTCACGACCGGCGTGGTGTCGGAAACCGGCAGCCTGTCCCGGTACTCCTCGATGATTCCGCGCCACTGGTGGGTCATTGCTGGTTACTCTCCTTCAACCCGCATGATGCTGGCGACACCACGCACGGTGTCGAGCTTGCGCAACGCCTCGACGGTCCCGCCGAGGGCGGCGTCGGACGCACGGTGGGTGACCACGACGAGGGACGCCTCGCCGTCCTTGCCCTGCTGCCGAACCGTGTCGATGGACACGCCGTGCTCGGCGAAGACGGTGGCCACCTGGGCGAGGACGCCCGGTTTGTCGGCCACGTCCAGACTGATGTGGTAGCGCGTGACGACGTCGCCCATGGGCGACACGGGCAGCGCGGCGTACGCGGACTCGCCGGGGCCCGTCGAGCCGCTGAGCCGGTTGCGGCAGACGGCGACGAGGTCGCCGAGCACGGCGGAGGCGGTGGGCGCGCCACCGGCGCCGGGGCCGTAGAACATGAGCTGCCCGGCGGCGTCGGACTCGACGAAGACGGCGTTGTAGGCGCCGCGGACGCTGGCCAGCGGGTGGCTGAGGGGGATCATCGCCGGATGCACCCGCGCGGTGACGGAGGCCCCGTCGGCGGCCCGCTCGCAGATGGCGAGCAGCTTGATGGTGCAGCCCATCTCCTTGGCGGAGGCGAAGTCGGCCGCGGTGACCTCGGTCATGCCCTCGCGGTAGACGTCGTCGAGGCGCACGCGCGTGTGGAAGGCGATTCCGGCGAGGATGGCGGCCTTGGCTGCGGCGTCGAAGCCCTCGACGTCGGCGGTCGGGTCGGCCTCGGCGTACCCGAGCGCGGTGGCCTCGTCCAGGGCCTCCTGGTAGCCGGCGCCGGTCGAGTCCATCTTGTCGAGGATGAAGTTCGTCGTGCCGTTGACGATGCCCATGACCCGGTTGATCTTGTCGCCGGCCAGGGACTCGCGCAGCGGCCGGATCAGCGGGATCGCGCCGGCGACGGCGGCCTCGTAGTAGAGGTCCTTGGCGTGCTCCTCGGCGACGGCGTGCAGCGCGGCGCCGTCCTGGGCGAGCAGGGCCTTGTTGGCGGAGACGACGGAGGCGCCGTGCTCGAAGGCGGTGGTGATGAGCGTGCGGGCGGGCTCGATGCCGCCGATGACCTCGACGACCACGTCGATGTCGCCGCGTTTGACGAGGGCGGTGGCGTCGGTGGTGACGAGCGCCGGGTCGATGCCCTCGCGCACCCGGTCGGGCCGGCGGACGGCGACGCCCGCGAGCTCGACGGGGGCGCCGATGCGGGCGGCGAGGTCGTCGGCGTGCGTCGTCATGATGCGCGCCACCTCTGAGCCGACCACTCCACAGCCCAGCAGCGCCACCTTCAGCGGACGCGTACGCATCATCCGACCTCGTTTCCTCACATACCGAATACGCGAATACGGTGGAACCAGTCTCACTCACCGGACGGGACTTCCTGCGTCCCGTCCGGATCGTGAGATGTCTATTTCATTTTGGTGGCCGGGAAGACCGAAGATCTTCCTTGGCCAGGGGAACCCGGGCGGTTCCCTGTCATCCGACGCCCTGGAACGCCCGACGGCGGCGTCACCCGACGTCGAGACGCAGCAGATCCTCCTCCGTCTCGCGGCGGACGATCACCCGGGCCTCGCCCTCCCGCACGGCGACGACCGGCGGGCGGAGCACGTGGTTGTAGTTGCTGGCCATCGACCGGCAGTACGCCCCGGTCGCCGCCACCGCGATCAGGTCACCCGGTGCCAGGTCGGCCGGCAGGAACGCGTCCCGCACCACGATGTCACCGCTCTCGCAGTGCTTGCCGACCACCCTCGTCAGCATCGGCTCGGCGTCGGAGCCGCGGGAGGCGAGGACGACCGTGTATTCGGCGTCGTAGAGCGCGGTACGGATGTTGTCCGACATGCCGCCGTCCACGGAGACGTACGTGCGCAGCCCGTCGAGCGGCTTGACGGTGCCGACCTCGTACAGCGTGAACGCGGTGGGCCCGACGATGGCGCGCCCCGGCTCGACGGAGATACGCGGAGTCCGCAGCTTCGCGGCCTCGCACTCGCGGGTGACGATCTCGGTGAGCGCCTTGGCGATCTCATGCGGCTCGCGGGGGTCGTCGTCGCTGGTGTAGGCGATGCCGAGGCCGCCGCCGAGGTCGATCTCGGGCAGCTCGACGCCGTGCTCGTCCCGGATGTCCTTGAGCAGCCGGACCACGCGGTGGGCGGCGACCTCGAAGCCGGACATGTCGAAGATCTGCGACCCGATGTGCGAGTGGATCCCGATCAGCTCGATCCCGTCGAGCTGGAGAGCACGCCGTACGGCCTCGGCGGCCTGCCCGCCGGCGAGCGGAATGCCGAACTTCTGGTCCTCGTGCGCGGTGGCGATGAACTCGTGCGTGTGCGCCTCGACGCCGACGGTGATGCGGATCTGCACGCGCTGCCGCCTGCCCAGCTCCTGGGCGATGTGGGCGACGCGCACGATCTCCTGGAAGGAGTCGAGCACGATCCGCCCGACGCCGGCCTCGACGGCCCGTCGGATCTCGCGCACGTCCTTGTTGTTGCCGTGGAACGCGATCCGCTCGGCGGGCATCCCGGCGGACAGGGCGGTGGCCAGCTCGCCCCCGGAGCACACGTCGAGGTTGAGCCCTTCCTCGTCCAGCCACCGCACGACGGCACGCGACAGGAACGCCTTCCCGGCGTAGAACACGTCGGCGTCCGGCCCGAAGGCGGTGCGCCAGGCACGGGCCCGCTCGCGGAAGTCGGCCTCGTCGAGCACGTAGGCGGGCGTCCCGAACTCCTCGGCGAGCTGCTTGACGTCGATCCCACCGACGCTGAGGACGCCGTCCTCGTCGCGGGTGACGGTCTGCGCCCACACCTTGGCGTCGAGGGCGTTGAGGTCGGTGGGCGGAGCGCTGTAGTGCCCCTCGGGGAGGACGTCGGCGTGACGGGGCCCGGCGGGGTGTGCGGAACGGCTCATGATCTGGGGTGGCTCTCTGTCTCGTCTCAGAGGTGGTCGGGTGCGTCGATGCCGAGCAGGGACAGGCCGCCGGCCAGCACCGTCCCGGCGGCTTCGGCAAGAGCGAGCCGGGCACGGTGGGCGGCCGAGGGTTTCTCCTCACCGACGGGCAGCACGGAGGGGAGGAAGGGCAGCACGGCATCGGCGACGTCGACGAGGTGCCGGGCGAGACGATCGGGGGCGTGGGTGGTGGCGGCGGTGGCGAGGATGCGGGGGTGGGTGGCGAGGGTGGCGAGGAGACGGGCGGGGGGCGAGAAGGGGTTGGCGCCGGGGCCGGTCCTGGTACTGGAACGAGTCCCGGGGTCGGCCAGGGGGCCGGGCTCGGGGGTGAAACCGAGGTCGGCGGCGTTGCGGAGGAGGGCGCGGGTGCGGGCGTGGGCGTACCGCACGCGGAAGAGGGGGTTGCACTCGCGCTGCACGAGATGCTCGTCGCCGATGCGGGGCCGGTCGTGGGAGGCGGGGTGGAGCAGGGCCCAGCGCCCGGCGTCACGGCCGAGGGTGGTGGGGTGGGGGCCGGCGGGGTCGGCGGGGACGGGCTGGATGCGGCGGTGGTCGGGGCTGGGAGGGCGGCCGTCGGAGGCGTGAGGGGCGTTGAGGGCGTTTGGGGTGCCGAGGGCGTGGGGGATGCCGGGGGCGTCGGGGATGCCGGGGGCATGGGGGGCGCCGGGGGTGCCGAGGGCATCGAGGGTGTCGGGGGTGCCGGGGGCGTCGAGGGTGTCGGGGGTGCCGGGGGCGTCGATGCCGAGGATCCGAACCCAACCGGGGTCGGGGGGCGCGTCGCAGGTGGTCCGCACGTCGGTGCCCTGGGCCCGCAGCAGCCGGGCGACGACGTCCATGACGACGAGGGCGCGGACTTCGCGGGGGGCGTGGAGGTGAAGGGACGGCGAGTCGGGCTGCGGGTGGGGCCGCGCGTCGGGCCGCACATCGGGCTGCGTGTCGGGCCGCGTGGTGTGGGCGTACCCGTACCGCACACCGCATCGCAGGATGTCCTCGACGAGGGCGGCGGGGGCGCTGTCACGCAGCCGGATGTTGAGGAACCCGGGAGGGGTGACGACGACGTCCTCGATGGGGTTGCCGGGGCCGAGGTCGGTGCCGGTGCCGGAGTCGAGGTCGATGCCGAGGCCGGGGTCGAGGAGGTGGGCCTTGAGGATGCCGGCGACGCGGAGGGGCGGCTGCCCGGCGGGCCCAGCGAGCTTGAGGGCGATGCTCGTGGCGTAGTCACCGCACCCACCGGGCCCGGGAGGCCCGACCACGACACGCTCAGGAACGGTCACGCTCAGCTCTCCCCCGTCAACAGCACGACGCACGGCGTGCAGCACGGTGCGGGAGAGCTCGACGGGGGTCACGGGACAAGCGTATGGGAGGAGGGGGGTGGGTAAGCGAACCGGTTTGCGGGCGATCCCGGGATGTGGACGGCGACGGCAGGGAGCCCGGCGTGGGTGGGCCGGGAGGGGCGGGGTGGACCGGGTCGGGCCGGGGTGGGCCCGGGGGACGCGGACCGAGCTGGACCGGGGTGGACTGGGAAGGGCCGGGGCGGACCGGGAGGTACGTCAACTACCGGCGGGCTCTGCCTCGGCCTCGGTCTCGGTCTCACCGGCCTCGATCACGCGCCCGCACCTGGACGGGCCGTCACCCCCAGCGGGTTCACCACCCCCGAACCCACCCCCCTCTCTCCCCCCGCGCCCTCGCCGCTCGACCAACCGCCGGACGACGCGAACGAGTTCGGCGGGCTCGAAGGGCTTGGCGAGGAAGGCGTCGACGCCGACGTCGAGGCCGGCCTCGACCTCGAACTGCGTGCACGCGCTGACGATGGCGAGCGGAAGATCACGGGTGAGCGGGTCGGCACGCAACCGGGCGGCGGTCCGCAGACCGTCGAGCCGGGGCATGACGACGTCGAGGGTGACGACGTCGGGCCGCACCTGATGGACGACTTCAAGACACTCGGCACCATCGGCCGCGGTCACGACCTCGAGACCCTCGAGCTCGAGATTGACCCTGATCAGCTGCCGGATGACCTTGTTGTCGTCCACAACGAGGACCCGGCCCGAAGCGCCTGGCACAACTCGAGAGTAGGTCGACACCGGTCGGCGCGTCCGGGTTTTCCCCACTTCCACCCCGTGCGGGGGACGGAGCCCTCGTTGGCTGACGCGGACCGGGCGCGGGGGAGGCTGTGGCGACGACTCGGACGACGCCGCGGACGCCGGACCCGACGTGCGAGAAACCGGTTCATGACCACCCCGGGGGAGCTGGTAGTGTTCTACCCGTCGCCGCGAGCAACACCGAACGCCGCGACACGCCCCCGTAGCTCAGGGGATAGAGCAACGGCCTCCGGAGCCGTGTGCGCAGGTTCGAATCCTGCCGGGGGCACCCTGCATGAGGTGCCTGAAGACCCCGTGACCAGCCGAAACGCTGAGTGCGGGGTCTTCGCGTTTGTGCAGGCGTGTGCCGTCCGAAGCAGCCCTGTGACGCAGTCCGTGGACTATTCGTGGACAGGTTCTTGAGGCGTCGCAGCAGGTCAGCTCAGGGAAAGTCCAACTCCCGCAGACCATCGATCGGGCCGACGCCCAGCGGATCCACGACTTCGGGAAGCCATCAGGTCGGCAGCTCAGCCTTGGCGCCAGAGCACGGGGCCTCAGCTGGCGCCACTGCCGCGCGCGGAGTGAGAGCGATGACCCCAGTACCTTCAACGCGCGTGTCGCCGTCAGCTTGAACGGGCTGACACCCAGAGCCGCGGCGATCTCGGGAGCGAGGTCGAACGCGGCCCACTTCCACTCGTCCTCGGCCTCTTCCGATCGCGTCGTCTCATCCCATACCGCCGGCAATCCGAGCTGCTCTCGGCGAGCCCGTTCGAGGGGCAGCGGCTCCCCCAGCGTCAAGAAGGCGTCCTCGGCTTCGCCGGTCTCGCAGTAGCGCCGCAGTACGACACCGTCCTGAGCTATGAGCCAAGCTGAACCATCCCCCTGGGACCCGTAGTAATACGCCTGGGCCTGCCCGTAACGAACGCTCAGGTCACGGCACAACCGCAGTACGTCATCACTGCGCTCGACGTCGCACGGGTCGCACCACGGCCCGATGACCAAGGTCCACCCGTCGAGTTCCGGGCTGACGTATACGCGAGCCATCCCGGCCGGGTTCTCCTCGGACTCTCCGTGGCCGTCATCCTCGATGATTTCCTCGGCCTCAGCGAACGTCACGGGGCGAGGTTGGACAAGCCCCATCAGCTCCATGACTCCCGCCTGATCGCCTGTCGGTACAGCAATCCAGTACAGCCAGCATGTGGCCAAGACCCTTGGCAGATCATCAGCGAAAGAGCGCACGTGCACACATTGCCATGAGCTTCTGCAGCAACGAAGAGGCCCTCGGAATCCCGGGGGCCTCACGGCAGGTGCAGCTGGTTTCACTCGTATTCGCGCAACAACTCGATCTTGCGGTTGGCGATCTCCTGCCGTCCGTCGATGCACTTGGCGTAGCGGCTCAGCAGGACCTCGACGCTGTTGCCTGCGCGTTCAGCGGCCTCCGTCGGGTCCACCCCGGAGTTGAGCCAGGTCGACAGTGCCGAGTGCCGGAGGTCATACGGGCGAGCCGCGAGCGGGGAGGCGACTGCGGCCGGCGGAAGCGCCAGCACGCGAGCCTCCTGCCAGACGCGGTAGTACGTCGAGGAGCCGACCACTCCCCCACGCTCGTTGGCGAACAGCCGCCCGTCCTCGGCCGTGCCGAACGTATCGAGGTGCTGCCGGAGGATGGCGACGAGCTGGGGCGGGATCGGTACGAGCCGGACCTCTTCCGCCGGGCGGTTCTTGAGGCCCCGGTCGTCGTGGGTCTCGCCGGAGTCCGTCCACTGCTTTCCGACGCTGGGACGCGTCCGGTTCAACAGCACCGTTCCCCAGCCGGCATCGGGCAGCTTCAGGTCAGCATCTGTGAGGCCGACGGCCTCAGCCGGACGCAAGGCGCCGTAGTACATGCAGGCGAACAGGCCGACGAGTCCGCGACCACGCGCCCGGCTGTATCCACCGACGTACGAGACCGCAGTCAGCAGGGAACGGGCTTGTGCAGGATTGGCGACCACCCGGGGGTCGACTTCCCCGGCCACCTTCGGTTTCTTCCAGCGGATGCCCGTGATCGGGTTCTCTTTGAACTCCCCAAGGTCTACTGCATAGTGCAGCGCGTTGACGAGCGTTCGACGCTTGCGCCGGACGGTCTCCGCGGCAGCCGCTGTCCCGTCGAGCTTCAGCTTGAGCGAGTCCAGGACAGCCCTGCCCATCGCAGCGTCACCGAGGTCCGAGAGCGGACGCGACGCCTTGGCCACCCAGTGCAAGGTGTTCGCGATCTCAGTCGGCAATGCGCGCTCGTCCGGTCCGAGCAGGACGAAGGCCCAGTTGCGAAGCGTCTTCCTGATCAGTTCCTCGGACGGCTGCCCCGGACGATCGTCAAGGCGGCTCGCTCCGCTCACCGCGCGCGGCCCGGCCCCCGGCCGGGCCTGCGCTCCTGTCTCCACCCCGCTCCAGCCCGGCCGGCACCCGTGCCGCGCGCACAGCAGTCAGCCGCCTGACGTCAGGGAAGAGTTGCATCGTGGCTGGGGCGGTCGGCTCCACGGCTTTAGGCAGCCACTTTGGCGCGAGCCTCGAAGATCATGGCCCCAACGTCGTGCTTTACCGGGCAGGTCCACAGACTGCCCGACGCGCCGGAAGCTTACGGGGCCATGATCACTCGCGCCAAAGCAGCTCCAGCCCAAAGCCGCTACGCCGACCGATCTGCCCAGCTGAGGCTTCTGTTCGGTTGGCGTCCGAGCCTAATAGCTGGCCACGAGACCGGGCCGCGGGCCGTCGACGACCCGCGCGGGAGCGACTGTAAGGTGCGTCGGTTTGGCCTGACCTTCGCACCCCTGGCGTTTCTTACCCGTGACAGCGTCTAGGCTCTGCGGCGTGGCACGACTCGATACCCTCATAGAGCAGATCAGCGATCCGCACTTGCGCGCCCAGATTCAGCGTGAGGTCGCTGAGCTGGAGAGCCGACGCACCTTCGGCCTTGTCTTTGAGAAGCACCTGCCAGAGGCCATCCGGTTGCGTGACGTTCCCATCAGGGTGGGCTCCACGGTCATGCTCAAGGACCGAGGGAATGACTCGGTATGGCAACTCACAGGTCTCTCCGAAGGCGTTGCTACCCTCCGTGACGACGACGGTAACGAGGTCAAGGCGCCTATCACCGAGCTAACTGCGGCTAGGGCCTTCGGTGAGCCAGTCTACCCGGGGTTGGTGCCTTCAGAGGCGATTAACCATGCTGACCAAAGCACCCACCACCTCGTGATCAACGGGGAGAACCACCACGTACTTCAGGCTCTTCGTTACACGCATGCGGGAAAGATAGACTGTATCTACGTCGATCCACCCTATAACACTGGTGGCGACTTCACATATAACGACAAATATGTGGGCAAGGACGACCGCTATCGACACTCAAAGTGGCTCTCCTTCATGGAGAAGCGGCTTCGTCTCGCCAGGGACCTCTTGAAGCAGACCGGCGTCATCATCGTGGCGATCGATGACAACGAGCATGCTCATCTTCGGCTCCTTATGGACCAGATCTTCTCCGAGACGAACTTCCTTGCATCAGCTACGTGGCTCGGCTCCAGCAAGAACGACGCACGTTTCACCGCCGGCGGGCTCGACTACA
Organism: Streptomyces sp. NPDC037054; assembly: GCF_055606745.1. NCBI lineage: Bacteria > Bacillati > Actinomycetota > Actinomycetes > Kitasatosporales > Streptomycetaceae > Streptomyces > Streptomyces sp. NPDC037054. Next base: position 107,547 of record NZ_JBVJSJ010000001.1, read on the forward strand.
TGCTCATTTACGGCAGGTCTCGTGACGCCCTGATCGATGCCGACGCCCGCTGGAGGCAGACTAAAAAGGGGTACGACCTAGCGATTGACACGGCGAAGGAGGCATGGAAGCAGGCCGCTGGGGACCCCGCTGAGGCAACACGGCTATATCGCGCAAAAGTGCGTGGCCGAAAAAACGAGATGGAGAAGGGAGTCGCCCGTTACAACGAGATCGATGAAACAGGGCGACTTTTCTTCCGGGCGGACCTCAGCAGTCCAAATCCTCGGCCGAACCTGATGTACGATCTCCCTCACCCCGTAACAGGCTTGCCAGTGCATAGGCCAAAAAATGGTTGGGTCTACTCCCCTACAACTATGCAGGAGAAGCTATCCGAAGGGCGCATCCTGTTCGGTGAAGATCACACCACAGGTGCCTACTATAAGCGGTATCTTGACGAGGTTGAGGGTCAATCCTTGAGACCGTTTGTCGACGTCGACCGTCGCGCCTCTTCCCTAGAGCTTGCCCGTCTCCTTGGAGAGAAACGCTTTCAGTTCCCGAAGGACGTTAATGTCCTCTCCGAGTGGATTGGCGCCGTCACAATGCGCGATCCTAATGCCGTGGTACTCGATTTCTTCGGCGGGTCGGGATCGACGTGTGAGGCTATCTTGCATATGAACGCACAGGACGGCGGGCAAAGGCAATGCCTACTGGTCACGAATAATGAGGTTGACTCCAAGACCGCCAAGAAGTTGGCTGCCGAGGGGTTGCAACCCGGAGACCCTGAATGGGAGGCCCGGGGCATCTACCAGTACGTCACTAAACCGCGTATCAAAACAGTCGTGACCGGAATCCGCGAGGATGGGACCACGTACTCCGAAGGCATGGACGCCAATGTGACGTTCCTAGATTTGACATATCTGGATCGAACCAACGTCGAAAGAGGACGAGCCTTCGAGCAGATCGCGCACCTGCTGTGGGTACAAGCCGGTGCTCGAGGTGCCACCATCACGGAAGAAAGCGACACCTTTTCCGCTCCCGAAGACGCCAATTACGCGGTTCTGTTTGACGTCGATCACTGGGGCGGGTTCGTCGAGGCGGTTAAGGGGCGTGCGGACATCACACATGCCTACGTCGTCACCGACTCCGATGCCGCTTTCAATCACGTCGAGCGGAGCCTGCCGGACACAATGAAGGTGACCAGACTATACGAGGATTACTTGTCCTCCTTTGAGATCAACGTCGGGGGCAACTGACCATGTCGATGACCCTTCTAGGCTATCAAGAAGCTGCACTCGCGGACGTGACCAAGCGTTTCCGGCGCGCTGTCCGAGACTTTCATGAGGATGGCGACCGCACCGCAATCTCTCTTTCCGCGCCGACGGGGTCAGGAAAGACGATCATGGCCGCCGCAGTAATCGAACAGTTGATGTTCGGTGGGGGAGGTTATGCAGGGAATCCGCGCCTGTCTGTGCTATGGGTGTCAGACAACCCGAGCCTCAACGAGCAAACTCGAGACAAGTTCATGCGCTTCTCGTCTCGCTTCACTATCGACCGGCTTCCGGTCATCGGCGACGAGGACCCGCTGAACGCCCCCTCAATGGAGAGCGGCAAAGTCTACTTTCTCAATACCCAGAAACTGGGAGCTGGCGCCACGACCTTCCAAAAGGGCGACGGGCGCGAATTCAGTCTTTGGGACGCCATCAACGGCACAGGCAAGACCCTGAGCACCGACTTCCTCCTGGTGATTGACGAGGCACACCGTGGCACCGGCAAGCCGGCGCGCGGTGGGAACACACTATTGGGCCGCCTTGTTAAAGGTGACAAGGAACTGTCCCACCCGGCCCCGGTCGTGCTGGGAATTTCCGCAACTCCAGACCGCTTCCTCGACCTCGTTGGCTCCTCCATGTCGACGCGCTACGTCGAGGTAGACATAGACCTGGTGCGCGAATCCGGCCTGGTTAAGGACAAGGTGGTGATCGCCCATCCGACTGAAGCCCAGGTAGCCGACTCGACTCTGCTGGAGTGGGCCGCCCAGAAGCGGCAGGACATGACCCAGTCGTGGCGGCAGTACACAGAGGCTGAGGGTCTGTCACCAGTAGACCCGGTTCTCCTTGTCCAGATTCCTGCTGCGGAGTCCGAAGTTCGTATCGAGCGCCTCATGGACACGCTGATGGCCTCCGACAGATCGCTACGAAGCGATCATTTCGTGCATGCCTTGGAAACACACCGTGCACAGGAGTTCGGCAAGCACACAGTACGATGGGTTGAACCGTCCAAGATCCAGGAAACTCCTGGCATTAAAGTCGTCCTCTTCAAGGAAGCCCTAACCACAGGATGGGACTGCCCTCGCGCGGAGGTGCTGATCTCTCTACGCGGTGCCGACGACGATACCTACATTACGCAATTGCTCGGCCGTATGGTCCGCACGCCGTTGGCGCAGCGCGTCGAAACCATGGATGCGCTAAACCAAGTTTGGGTTTACCTGCCCCACTTCAATAAGGTAACAGTCCAGAGAGTCGTGGACCGCCTGAGGAGCGGTGACGACGTTATCCCGTCCGACGTCGAAATCAACCCCGTCGTGCTGGAACGCAACCCGCTGGAGTCGCAGAACCTTCGGGACGCTGTCTGGACCGTCTTCGCCGACTTCCCAACGAACACTCGCCCCACGAAGACAGCTCGCAATAGCGTCGACCGAGTCATCACACTCGGCATGATCCTCGCGGGACACGGTGTCTCAGGGGTTGGATCTAAGACAGTACGTAAGTCCATCACGGATGCACTCGTCTCTTACATGGAGCGAGACGATGTTGTGGAATCCATCCACGCAGCCGTTGAGAAGTACGAATCCATCTCAGTTACCACGCTGTCGGTGGACTGGATGACTGGCGAGGTCGTCAATAGTTTTGAGGGTACCCGCGCCGTATCTGCCTCCAACGTTGTCGACCTGTTCAACGCAGCCAAAAGGAAGCTGCCCGGAGGGGCAGCGGTCTGGCTGTGGGACCGCCTGTGTGAGACCCGGTTCCCAGACGACCCGGACCGAGCACGTCTTTACACTGCCGCTGTCGCGTTCCAGCCCGAAGCCGCCAAAACAGTCGAACAGACCGCACAAAACCTATTCACCACCTGGTACAAACAGGGCAAGAGCAAGCTACTGGGTGACCGCGAGGCCGTCGCCCAGGCTAATCTGCTGCTAGCTCAGTCGCGCGCCTCGGAACCCACCACTATCGCCCGACCGGATCAGGCGACTGTCAAGGACGCTGAGCACTGGTGGCCGAAGCACCTACTGGCGGCTAAAGCTGGGCAGATGCGCAACTCCGAGACCGAGGAGACCTACCCCGCGGGAATGTATCCGTGGACCCCATCGAACTCCTGGGAGAAGCGCGTTCTGGAGGCCGAGCTAAACCGCACCTCAGTGGTCGCTTGGTATCGCAACCCAACTGGTGGCGCCCAGGCCATCGGCGTCCCATGGGGCGAAGTCGGCAAACAGCGGGTGATGTACCCAGACTTCATTTTCTTCCGCCAGGAAGACAACAAGGTCGTCGTGGACATCCTCGACCCCCACAGACCGGACCTGGGCGACACCGTTCCGAAGTGGGCTGCACTATCTGTTTGGGCTAAAAAGGTTAACGACGGTGAATTCGATGTTGACGGGACATTGGGCACACTGGAGCAGCATCACCGCCTGGCAAGGGTGTGGGCCGTGATAGATGACGGCCACGGGGGACTGCAATACGTTGACCTGCTAGAAGAACCCGTCCGACTAGCATTCGCTGACCTCGCTTCGCAGGGCAAGAACGGCGAAGCCGACATCCGCGCGGTGTTCGACAAGTACGGGGCTGACTATCTGAACGCCGCGTAAGCGGCGCAAGGTTCACCTCTCAGGTATCAACCTTGTTCGGCTGAGCCCACCGCGCCGGCCCTCCGTTCCGCCGTGCCTCTGAGCGGCGGAACGGTTGGGCACGAGGAGGTACTGACTGCTGGACTGTCCGTGGACTGATCTCCGTCTTCTACCACCTTCCAAGGCCCTGGCCAGCAGTTTCGCTGTAAGTCGAAGCCCCCTCCGGAGCCGTGTGCGCAGGGCTAAATCTCGCTCCAGCGCAGGGCTGACGCAGCGCCCGATGGTTGCCCGTTGGAGGACCGTGGTCTCGCCGCTACTCGGCGGGCCTCAGACCGGCCATGAGCATTCCCACCCATACAAGTGCGGTACGTCTGCTCCTGGGTCGGCAGGGGCAGGGTTTGCGGCGGCCCGGTTGGTGCAAGCCGATCCGTGCCCGCGTCACTGAGGCCGTGAGGTAGGTCAGAGGGCATCGGTGAGCGCAGCCCTGCCCTCCTGTAACACCTTCGCGTTGAGGCCAGTGGGTTGCGGCTTCATCCACAGAGGAGGCAAACCAGTCCGCGCAGTCGGGAACGCGAAGCGGTACCGTCCGTGAACACATCGAGAACGACGTGGCCGGCATCGACACCGCTCTCGTCGGGCCCGGCACGTTCGCTCGGTACGAGCGCGATGTTCGCCCGGCCCGGCCACCAGAACGACAGCGACGCCATGCTCAGCGGAACCGCCGTTGCCGCCCCACCTGGGCCTGTCACCCTGCTCACCTCCGATCCTCCGTTCCGCCGATCCTCTGAACCGCAAAGGTTCACGGCTCTCTAAGGCGCGTGCGCCAGCGTCATCAAGGTCTGACACCCCAACGTCGAGAGATCCGCACGCGATTGGCAGTTCAGCCGAACCTCCCCCCGTGGCGTCCCCCGGCCTCCCGGTCGTGTGGTGGGACGAGGGCGGGAGGGAAAAGGGAGCGGGGGGTGGGACGTTGTGGGGGTTCGATCGGTGTACGTGTTGTGTTCAGGGATGTTTGACGAACGTGAGGAGATGGATCCGGTGCCCAGTCTGCTTGACACCCGTGACCGTTCGCCCGGCTCGGCCGCACCGCTTCAGGACTGGCCGCGGCTGTTGGTGACCTTCGACGTCAAGGGAGCCCGTTACCGCGTGATTCCCCACGCCGCCGAGTGGCGTGTCGACGAGGTCAGTCGGCTGCGGGGCAACCCTGTCGAGCAGTCGGCCCGCTGCCGGCTGGTCCGGGTCAGGCGTGGGCGCCGCGTTCTTCGTGACGTCCTCGCCGTCGTACCCGGCCACCGGGCCGTCAGCCTGGTACGCGTCGCACGTCACTTCGGCGGTACCTCGGCCTCGTTCGCTCCCGCCGAGCATGTCGAGAGCCTGTACGGCTGTCCGCAGGGGGCCATGGCTCCGTTCGTCTCTTCGCCCGGTCCCGCCCTGCTCGTCGATCCTCTGTTGCTCAAGCACCGGGAGATCTACTTCAACGCCAATCGCCTCGACCTGTCGGTCGCGCTCAGCGCCGAGGACTTCACCGCCTTGGCGCGGCCTCAGGTGGCCTCCATCGCCTGCTGAGCAGGCGTCACCCCATCGCCCCATCACCCCATCGCCAGTTCTCCTCCCCGACAGTCCCGCCCCCCTGGCTCCCGGTCGGCTCTTCCCCCGGCCGACCGGGTTCTTCCTTCCCCCCTCCCCCGCCGTCCGGGCCCCGCAAGAGACGTTCCCTCCCCCCGTCCGTCTCCTTGCGGGGTCCGGATTTTCGTCAGTCCCCCCTCCATACCGTCCCCCCGTACCTCTGTCCCTGTCCCTGTCCCTCCTCCGGGAACGAACCGGGAACCGGACGGGAACAAGAGGCGGCATGCTCGGGGGCGATGTCCGGAGCCGGGACCGCGTGCCCGGCGAAGTCTCGGAGAGGACCAGGGTCATGCCCAAGATCGTGCTTGCCTCCGGCAGCATTCGGCGGGAGTCGGCCAACAGCGCCGTGATCGCCACCATTCGCCGGATCCTCGAGCAGCGCGACGATCAGTACGAGGTCACCGTGCTGTCGCTGCGCGACTTCCCGCTGTTCGACGAGGACCTGGAGGCGGCCGGCGGTACGCCCGAAGTCCGGGCCGCCAAGGCGCAGGTCGCTGCCGCCGACGCGCTGATCATCAGCAGCCCGGCGTACAACGGCTACCCGTCGGGCGTGCTGAAGAACGCCCTGGACTGGCTGTCCCGGGAGGGCGACGCGGACCGTGCGCCCCTGGAAGGGCTGGCCTCGGCCGTCGTCAGCGCGTCCCCCGGCCAGGCCGGCGGGGAGAACGTGCAGTCGCACGTCCGTCAGATCCTCGCCAACTGCGGTGCGACCGTCATCGACTGCGAGCAGGTGGCCGTCGGCAACGCCATCGAGCTGCGTACGGCCGAGGGCGTCATCGGCGACCCCGGTGTGGTCAAGGCCCTGGAGGGTCTGGTCGACGCGGTTGCCGGGCACCTCGCGGCCGGTACGCCGCAGGAGGCGGCGGCGTAACCCGTCCGGACCCAAGGGACTCAAGCGACTTAAGGGCTCAAGGGGCTCAAGGGTTCCCCGGTCGCGGGTCCCCCGGGTCCGTCGGCCTTCCAGCTCTTCAAGCCCCCGGCTCCGCCGAGCCTCACCTCGGCGTCGCACCCCCACTCCGTGCACAGGCCCCCCACGCAAGCCATCTTCCGTGCGCAAACCACGGTTCCGTCCCGGCTCAGGTCCCCCCACCACGAGAGAGAGGCGGCTCGTGACCATGGCGGTTCGAACAGATGACAAACGGATCCTGTTGGTGATGCCCCGGTATCGGCTGGTCCGAAAGGCCGTCGCCGCCGGGTTCGACGTGTGGTCCCTGTGGGATCCCCGTCTGACCGACGCCGAGAGCCTGCGCCGGGTCGCGGACGCCTCGCACGCGCTCCTGCTCGCGGATCGCTCCGACGAGCGGGAGCTGCGTGCGCTGGCGCGCCGTACCCTGCGGCAGCACGGCATCGGGCACGTCCTGCACCTGGGCGCCGACGACCCGCTGGACTTCGTCCTGCCGGTGCTGGAGGAGGCCTGGCGGCTCGGCCGGGCTCCCAATCCCCCGTCCGCGGTACGGGCCCTCAGTCTCCTCGGTCCCGGGAGCGGGACCGGGAGCGAGAGCGGGGGCGCGAGGGGGAGCGGGAGCGGGAGCGGTTCGGGTCGCCTCGCTGCCGACCGGCTCCCCCGCGCGGTCCCGCGCCCGCGCGTCGACCGACGACCTGTCCGCACGGCGCCCAGCCCCCGGCCCAGCCCCTTGCCGGACGGCCACGGCCACGGTCACGGCCACGGCCCCTTGCCCGACGGCCCCGGCCCCAGCCCCAGCCCCAACTCCCCCTCGCGTACCTCGCGTCAGCGTTCCAGTCCCGGCTTCTCCAGTCCCGGTTTCTCCGGCCCCGTGCCCGAGGAACCGGGACTCAGTGTTCAGGCCTTCTCCGCCGGGGGTCGGCACCGCGTCGTCGGTGTGACGGCCAGGCGGGGGTCGGGGCATGTGCATCCCGCTCCGCCGCACGCGGTCGACGGGGCCGCGGTGGAGCGGGTCGTCGTCGCGGCGTTGGACGCGGTCGGGCACCGGTTCGGGCCCACGCACTTCGAGGTCGTACCCGCCGCCGACGGTCCGCGTGTGGTGCGGGCGCGGGCCGGCCTCGCCGGGGAGCGCATCCCGCTGCTGGTCCACATCGCCCGGGGCGTGGATCTTGAGGCCGCGGTCTTCGGCCATCTGCTGGACGGCGAGCCGGTGCCCGTTCCGGAGGCCCGTCGCTTCTCAGCCATCGGGTTCTTCCGATTGCCGCCGGGACGGCTGCGCACGGTCGCCGGCATTGACAGCATCTGTGCGCTGCCCTATACGGAGGCAGTGCAATTCCCGTATTCCCCGGGCGATGTGATTCCGGCACATGACACCGGCAATGGATATGTCGTCGTGTCCGGAGAAACCGAGGAGGAGGCGGGGCGGCGTGTCGCGTGCGCCCTCGCTCTGCTGCGGGCCGACGTACGGGAAGAGGCGGGGGAAGGTGCGGGTGCGGGAACGGAGAGGCGTGGCCCGTGAGGTGCCCGGAGGGGTGCGGGAGGAACTCGGGAATGAGGTGGTAACCGGAGGGTTTTCCGCAGGTGGCCCGAGGGATGGGAGGGGTGCGGAAGGGAGGAATGGAACGGGAGGAAGTGCTGGAATTCTCGATGGCGTCAGAGGGAATGACTTCCGTCGAAGGGGCAGACAATGCGCGGCAAAATGACCGGCATGATCAGCGTTATCGCTACGGCTGGCATTTGGGGGATTGCTGTGACGGCACCGGTCGGTTCGGTTCTCGCAGAGGATGACCACGGCCCCTCGGTCTCCCCCGCCTCTGTCGTCCTGGCCGACGACCACGGGCCCTCCGTGGCCCCCCTGTCGTCCGGCGCGATGGCCGCGAGCCTCAGCGCCTGAGCCAGGCACGGACGCCCACGCACACGCGCACCCAGACGCAGACGAACGCCCGGTGGACCCGCCTCAGCGGTCCACCGGGCGTTCGTCTGCGTGTCTCTGCCTGCCGATGTGCGCCCGGAGTTGCCTCACGCCAGCAGGCGCGCGTTCTCCGGGACCCCCATGTCGGTGAAGAGTTCGTCCGCCGCGCGCCGGTACTCCTCGGCGGCGCAGACGTCGCCGAGTTCCTTGCTCGCCTCGGCCAGCCCGTACGCCGCCTGGGCCGCTTCGTAGCGGAAGGCGATTCCGGCGGCGAGTTCGTGGGCGTTGCGGTGGCGGTCACGGGCCTCGGAGAACCTGCCGAGGGCGCGCAGGACACGGCCGGCGGTGTTCTCCACGGTGGCCCGGCGGGCCGTGGTCTCGTTGGCCGCCAGTTCCGTGGCCCGCTCGATGGTGAGCAGGGCCTCCTCGGCGCGGCCCAGCATCACCTGGGCGTCGGCGTAGTAGGAGAGGATCAGCGCGGTGTTCGCGGGCTTGTGCAGCCGGTCGCAGAGTTCCCGGGCCTCGTCGAGCCGTTCCAGGGCGGTGTGGGGGCGGCGGAGGCCGAGCAGGGCGAGGGCCAGGCTGGACAGGGAGACGATGGAGTTGCTGATCTCGCCGATCTGCCGGTACAGGGCGAGGGAGCGGGCCGCCGCGTCGGCGGACTCCTGGAACCGGCCGAGCCGGGCGTTGACCGAGGCGAGCAGCCCCAGGCTCACCGCTTCCTCCCTCAACTGCCCCAGTTCGCCCTGTAGTTCGACCGAGCCGGTGAGCAGGTCGAGGGCTTCGGAGAACTTCCCGAGGCTGTTGTAGACCTGCCCCAGCCTGCTCATGCCGACGGCCTCGCCGAGCCGGTCGCCCGAGTCGCGGGCCACTTCCAGTGCCTCGCGCAGATGGGCGGCGGACTCCTGGAACAGGCCCAGCCGCCATTGGCCCATCGCCAGGTTGGTCAGGCTGATGCGCAGCAGGACCGGCCGGCCGAGGCTTCGGGCGGCCGCCACGCCGGCGCGGTTGGTCTCCTGGAGTTCACGGGGGTAGTTGCGGATGTGGGAGTGGAAGCCGAGGGCGCGCGGCAGGTAGGCGGCGTGCAGCAGGTGTGCGTGGGCCACGGCCAGGTCCACGGCGGACAGCAGGTTGTCGCGTTGCTGGTCGAGCCAGTGCAGGGCCTCGTCGGCGGAGGTGAAGCCGGGGTGGAGCGACCGGCCGGGCGGCAGGAACTCGGGGAAGCGGGGGCGCTGCGGGAAGAGCGTGTCGCAGGCGCTTTCCGCCGTCAGCAGGTAGTGGTCCAGCAGCCGCCGCAGCGCCTCGTTCTCCGCGTCGGCGGCGTGCTGGGTGCCGAGCAGGCCGCGGGCGAAGCTGCGGACGAGGTCGTGCATCCGGTACCAGCCGGGTTCGTGCTGTTCCAGCAGGTGCGCGTCGAGGAGGTGTTCCAGGACCTCCTCGGCGTCTTCGGGGTCGCAGTCGAACAGCGCGCCGGCGTCCGCCGGGTCGATGTTGCTCCCGGGGTGCAGGCCGAGGAGCCGGAAGGCGGTCCGTCTGTCCTCGTCCATCGCCTGGTACGACATGCGCAGGACGGCGGCGACGCTGCGGCCGGTGGAGTTGAGCTCGTCCAGCCGGCGGCTCTCGTCGCCCAGCCGGTCCACCAGCCGCTGGATCGTCCAGTGCGAGCGGTTCCTGAGCCGGGCGGCGGATATGCGCATGGCGAGGGGCAGCCGGCCGCAGAGCCGGACCAGTTCGGCGCAGGCCTCCGGTTCGCGGTCGATCCGCTCGGTGCCGAGGGTGCGTGCCAGCAGTTCGGTGGCGTCCTCGTCGGTGAGGACGTCCAGGGACAGCCAGCGGGCACCGTCGAGGTCCACGAGGCGGGGGCGGCTGGTGACGATGGTCAGGCAGTCCGGTGAGGCCGGGATGAGCGGCATGACCTGTTCGGCGGTGGCCGCGTTGTCGAGGACGATGAGGAGGCGGCGCTGGGCGGTGATCGAGCGCCACAGCGCGGTACGAGCCGCCGGGTCGTGGGGCAGTTCGTCGCCGGGCACGCCCGCGGACGCCAGCAGGGCGTCGAGTGCGGCGGCCGAACTCAGCGGCTCCTGGCCGGGGGTGAAGCCGCGCATGTCGACGAAGAGCTGGCTGTCCGGCCAGTGCGCGGCCAGTTGGTGCGCGGCCTGCACGGCGAGCGCGGTCTTGCCGCTGCCGCCCATGCCGTCGATCGCGATGATGTGGGCGCAGCTCCCGGTGGCGCCGAGCGCGGTCTCGCGGATCCAGTCGAGTTCGGCGGCCCGGCCGGAGAAGTCCTGCAAGGCGTACGGCAGGGTGCTCGGTGACGGGGGCAGGCCCGCGGCGGGTGGCGGTGAGGGGGCCTGCGCCGCCGGTAACGAGGGTGCCGTGACCGCCGAGACCGACGTGGCACCGGGGTCGGCCGGGGGCGCGGACGCCGGGTCCGGGGCCGCCGGGGCCGGCGCGGAGGCCGCGGACGTCGCGGACGTCGGAGGGGCCGGTTCCGGCGGGTTCAGCGTGGGGCTCTGGCGCAGGATGTTCTCGTACAGCTCGGACAGGGCGGCGCTCGGGTCGATGCCGAGTTCCTCGGCCAGCAGGTGGCGGACGCGGCCGTACTCCTCCAGGGCCTCGGCCTGCCGTCCGGTGCGGTACAGCGCCAGCATCAGCTGTCCGCGCAGGGTCTCCCGCAGTGGGTGCTGGTTGACGAGGACCCGCAGCTCGCCGACGACCGAGGCCGCTTCTCCGGCCGCCAGTTGGAGGTCGAACAGCTGCTCCGCCGCGGCCAGGTGCTGTTCCTCCAGGGCGGCGGACGCGGCGTCGATGACCGAACCGCCGAACCCCGCCATGACGGGGCCGCGCCACAGCTCCATGGCCGCCCGCAATTCGTCGGCCGCGAGCGCGCGTTGGCCTTCCTCGACCGCCTTGCGGGCCCGGCGCAGCCGGGAGCGGTACTGGCTCAGGTCGAGCTGGTCCTCGCGAATTCTCGCCCGGTAGCCGGGGCCGTCGGTGAGGATCATTTCGGCCCCGCCGGGAATACGCTGCCGCAACTCGGCGACGGCCTTGCGTATTTGGTGCGGGGCGCTGCTCGGCGGGTCCTCGTCCCACGCCGCCTCCACCAGACGCGGAACCGGAACGACCCGGTTGGCCTCAAGCAGGAGCATGACCAGCGTGCGGGCACGCAGGCTACCGCCCACTTTCAGGGGCGAGTCACCGTCCCAGCCTTCCAGCACACCGAGAATGCGGAATTTCGGGCCCCGAATTGTTGCGGCACTGTGTGCCATCCTCTCCCAGCCCCCCGTCGACGATCATTGCAGGCGTGATCGACAAGCTGCCAGATTCTACGCAGCCTCGTTCGATTCCATCAATGCACGTTCATACGCTCCGCAACCGCAGTGTCACGGTAGGGCCTGGCACTCCGTGACGGGCCGTCAGGCCATCCGGGCAGGTGGTTTTCGGCCGTCCGCCCCCTCCCTCGCGCGGTACCGAAGCGGAACCGCAGCGGTAAAGGCACGGGACCGTTCTCGGCCACTGTGCGGTCGTCGGGCGCGGTCGCTCCGACAGGCCGTCCGGAGGGGGAGGGACGATGCGCGACGAGCGCGATCACGTCGGGGAGATGTGCGCGGAGTTGTTCGACTCGCTGCCGCGGCGCGATCAGCGGAGCAAGGCCGAGCAGTACGTCCGGGCGCTGCTGTCGGTGTCCGGGCGCAAGACCCTGCGGAACATCGCCGACTGGATGGGCGGTGGGCAGGCCGACCGCGAACCGGCGGGGCCGGGGGCGGCCAAGCAGAGCGTGCACCACTTCATCAGCAGTTCCTCCTGGGACTGGACGGGGGTGCGGCGGGCCCTGGCCCGGCACGCGGAGGACACCGTCGCGCCGCGGGCGTGGGTGCTGCGGCCCCTCGTGATCCCGAAGGCGGGGCCGCACTCCGTGGGCGTGGACCAGCAGTTCGACCCGCATCTCGGTGTCACGGTCAACGGGCAGCAGGCGTTCGGTGCGTGGCTGGCGTCCGAGCGCACCGCCGTTCCCTGCGACTGGTCCCTGCTGCTGAGCCGTGCCTGGCTCGACGATCCCGGGCGGCGGCGTCGTGCCCAGATCCCGGCCGGGGACCTGCCGGGATGTCCCGAGGAGGTCGCGGGCCGGCTCGCCCTCGGCGTGAGCGGGACGGCGGCGCCGCGGCCCGTGGTGATCGACGCCGAGGGTCTGGACCCGGCGCGTACGCTGCGGATCGTCGCGCCCGCGGGTGTCCCCGTATGCGTCCGGGTGGCCGCGGACACGCCGCTGCGGGTGGACCCGTCGGTGCTGCACAGTTACAGCGAACGGCTGTGCACGGCCGAGCAGTTGGTCGCGGGGATGCGGCGCTTCAGACGGCCCGGCGAGGGGCGCCTGGTGCGGGCCGCCGTGCCGGTGGTGCTGCCGGCCGCTCCGCACCGGCCGCTTCAGCTCCTGGCCCGGTGGACGGCCGGGACCCGGGGCCCCGACCGCTACTGGCTCGCCGCGCCGGGGAACCCGGGTGCGGTGTGCTCGCCCTCCGGCCCCGGGTCCGCCACGTCCGTCCGCTTCGGGGCGGCCGTCGCGCCCGGCGCGTCCTGCGCCGGGGAGCCGCCCGTCGGGCCGTCGGCGCTGGCCGACAGTGTGGAGCTGGCCTTCCGGCAGGTGTCGGAGCAGACCGGGATACGGGACTTCGCGGGCCGTTCCTTCCAGGGCTGGCACCGTCACATGACCCTCGCGTCGGCGGCACACGCCGCGGCGCTGCTGCTGCGGGCCGACGCCCCGCGTACCATCCGCGCGGCCTGACGCCTGCCCGGGCCGCCCCGGGACCGGCGCGAGCCCGCCGGCCCGGCCCGGTCCCATGCCTCGCGGGCCCGATGCCTCGCGGGCCCGACGCCACGCGCGCCCGACGCCACGCGGGCCCGACGCCTCACGCACCCGACGCCTCACGCACCCGACGCCCCCGCGCCCGGCCCCGCGCCCCGGTGTCCGCCCCGGACGCATGCGCGTGCCCGTCGGTGTCCGAGGGCCGGCCCCGTCCGCCCGTTCGAGGGCGGCCCGAGCCGGGCTCCAGGGTCGTCGGCGACGCTTCGGTACGAACCGGACGCGAGGAGGCGACGATGACGGACCCGGCGCCGCGCGGCCCGGTGGCCCGGCGGGCCGCGCTGGAGGCGGTGCTCGGCGACCCGCGCGACGAGGGGAACCCGCTCGGCGCGGCCGCCGTGCTCGCGGCCGAACAACGAGGTGAACTGCCCCTGGGCGGCGAGCCGTTGCTCGCGTCGTTCGGGCTGCACGAGGACTTCGTGCCGGAGGCGTACGGCGGACGGCTGGCGGGCCTGGACGCGGTCGCCGTCCTGCTGCGGGCGGTGTACCGCAGGGACGCCGCGCTCGGCTACGGCTACGGCTCGGCGTCCCTGGCCGCCGCGCTGAACGCCTGGTGCTTCGGCACCGCCGGGCACCGCCGGACGACCGCCCGGCTGCTGCTCGCCGGGGAACGGATCACCGGCGGCGCAAGCGGTGACGGCGGTCTGACCGCGGTGTCCGGCGACGGGGCGGGCCTGCGCCTGACGGGCCGCACCCCGGTCCTGGTCAACGCGCCCCGCGCGGCGGCCTTCGTGGTGGTGCCCCGGCACGCCGGCCAGGACGGCGAGTCGGTGCTCCTGCTGCGCCGGGACGGCCTTCCGCCGGGCGCCGTGGGGCAGTTGTCGCCCTACGACGGCACGGCTCCGGGCCGCATCCCCGCGGGCGAACTGACGCTGGAGGACTGGCCGGTGCCCGCCTCCGCGGTGGTCGGCGAGGCCGGCGACGGCCAGTGGGTGGCCCGGCGGGTGGCGCAGGTGTGCCGTCCGCTGGCGGGTTCGATGGCGGTCGGCTGCGCGGACACGGCGCTCAGGACCGTGCTGGCGGCGGTGCTGGCGGAGCGGGGCGGGGTACGGGGGCTGCGCTCTCGTGTCACGCGCCGTGTGGTGGTGGGCGCGTTCGCGGATCTGCTGGCCGCCGACTGCCTGTCGCTGGTGGCCCTGCGCGCGCTGCACCTGCTGCCGGAGCGGTCGAGCATCTGGTCGGCGGCGGCCCGCTGTCTGGTGCTGCGGCTGCTGCGGGAGGGCGTGGGCGATCTGATGACGGTGCTGGGAACCGACTCCCTGAGTGCCGGGGACGGCCTGGGCGCCTTCCACAAGCAGGTGCGGGACCTCGCGGGCATCGCACCCGGTCCCGCCGGGTCGGCCGCCGCGCTGGCGACGCTGCTGCCGCAACTGCCCACGCTGGCCCGCCGGTCCTGGACGGCCGGAGAACGGCCGGCTTCCGACGCGTTGTTCCGGCCGGACCACCCGGTTCCGCCCCTGACGGGCGACCGGCTGAAGCTGGCGGCGGCCGACGACGGCCTCGCCGTACTCCTCCTGCACGCGGACGGGGACGGCGCCGGCGGCGGGTTGCCGGAGTGGCCGGCCGCGCTCGGCGCCGAACTGGCCGCACTGCGGGAGGGCTGCCGGCGGCTGCCCGAGATGGATCCGGCGGCGCTCGCCAACCCGCGCGGTTTCGCCCTCGCGGAGCGGTACGCCCTGCTGACGGCCGCCGCCGCCTGCCTCGGGGTGTGGCGCACGGCCCGGCGCAACGGCGCGAGCGGGTTCCTCGCCGAGCCGGCCTGGCTGCTCGCCGCCGCGCACCGGATCGGGGTGCGGCTCGGGCTGCCCGTGCCGGCGCCGTCCCCCGAGCACGAGGACCTGCTGCTGCGCGAGGTGCTCCGGCGCTGCCGCGAGGCCCGCAGCCTCGACCTGTACGACACCCCGCTGGGCACACCGGCCCGGCACCGCGAGAAGGGATGAGTATGTCCGTACGTCGTGGTCTGGCAGGACCGCCTCCGCTGCGCGTCGCCTCCCCCGACGGACCGTGGGAGGCGCTGCGCGACGCCCTCCGGGACGGCGGGTACGGGCTGGCGTACGGTCTGGCGAGCGAGTGGGCGCCCGCGGCGGGCGGCGCCGGTCCGGGCGGACTGCTCGGGTCCGAGTACGGCCGCTACCTGGCCCTGAACGGCGCGCAGGCCCGCACCCGGTTCGTGGTGTCGCGGCTGTTGCTGAAGCACGCGGCGGCCGCCGTGCTGGGCGCCGACCCGGCCGACCTGGAGCTGGCCCGCCGCCCCAACGGCCGCCCCTATCTGCGGGGTTGCGAGCGGCTGGAGGTGAGTCTGAGTCACACCGGGGACGTCGTGGCGGTGGGGCTGAGCCGGCTGGGCGCGATCGGGGTCGACGTCGAGCCGCGCGGCCGGACGGTCTACGGCACCGGTCTGGAGGTGGACGTGTGCACCGATCACGAGCGGGCCGCGCTGGGCTGGCTGCGTGAGGAGGAGCGCAACGCGGCGGTGATCCGGCTGTGGACGCTGAAGGAGGCGTACACCAAGGCGCTGGGGCTCGGGACGCGGCTGTCGTTCCGCTCGTTCGGCTTCACGACGCCCGCGACCAGTACGGCGGCGCCCCGGCTGCTGGGCACGGACGGGCTGCCGGCGGACGACGGCGGCTGGCACTTCGAGACGCACGCGGTGGACGGCGGCTGCACCCTGAGCGCGGCCGTGGGACCCGCGCCGCACCCCGGGGCCGGCCGCGCGGACACCGCGGGTCCGGTGGACCGCGGCCTGATGGGGGCGGTGGTGAGCTGCTCCCGCAAGGACGCCCTGGGCTCGTCCGGTGACGACGAGGACCGTCGCGTGACCGCGGGGAGGACCGCGTGAGCGGGCACTCGGTGGCGGACGCGCGGATGGTCGAGGTCGAGGACGGGGTGTACGCGTACGTCCAGCCGGACGGCGGCTGGTGCCTGAACAACGCCGGTCTGATCACGGCGGGCGGCCGTCCGGCGCTGATCGACACGGCGGCGACCGAGGCGCGGGCGCTGGCGCTGCGGAAGGCCGTGGCGGAGCTCTCCCCGTATCCGCCGCGCTATGTGATCAACACCCATCCGCACGGGGACCACACCTTCGGCAACCGCTTCTTCGCCGACGAGGCCGTGGTGATCGCCCACGAGGGGACCCGTACCGAGATGGACCTGGCCCAGCTGCACCTGACGGGCCTGTGGCCGCAGGTGTGCTGGGGCGAGCTGTCCGTGGAACTGCCGACCCTGACCTTCCGCGAGCCGGTCACGCTGCATCTGGGCGGGGTCCGGGCCGAGTTGATGCACCTGGGCGTGGCGCACACGACGAACGACACCGTGGTGTGGCTGCCGGAGCAGCGGGTGCTGTTCGCCGGCGACCTGGTGATGAACGGTGCCACGCCGTTCTGCCTCACCGGCTCGGTCGCGGGCACGATCGACGTCCTCGGCCGGCTGCGGGCGCTCGGTCCGCGGACCGTCGTGCCGGGTCACGGCCCGGTCGGCGGACCGGAGTTGCTGGACACCGGTGAGGACTATCTGCGCTGGGTCCAGGAGTTGGCGGCCCAGGGCCTGGCGGCGGGGCTGAGTCCGCTTCAGACCGCGCGCGAGGCCGACCTCGGCCGGTACGGCGACCTGCTCGACAGCGAGCGGCTGGTGCCGAATCTGCACCGGGCGTTCGCGGAGGCCCGCGGCGCGGAGCGAGGTCATCCGCTCGACATCGGCGTGCTGTTCGCGGAGATGGTCGAGTTCCACGGCCGCCTCCCCGAGTGCCACGCGTGAGACACCGAAAGGGGCACAAGTGAGCGTCATCCAGGAGACCGAGGCACAACCGGCGGCCACCGGGGCGTCCACCCGGGCCCGGGTGGAGGAGCTGGCCGCACTGCGCGCGGCGGTGGTCGCGGGCCCGGACGAGAAGGCCACCCGGGCGCAGAAGGCGAAGGGCAAGCTGACCGTACGGGAGCGGCTGGACATCCTCTTCGACGAGGGCTCGTTCGTGGAGATCGAGGCGCTGCGCAGGCACCGCGCCACCGGGTTCGGGCTGGAGGACCGCCGCCCGCACACGGACGGCGTCGTCACGGGCTGGGGCACGGTGGAGGGGCGTCCCGTCTTCGCCTACGCGCACGATTTCCGGATCTTCGGCGGGGCCCTCGGCGAGGCGCACGCCCAGAAGATCCACAAGCTGATGGACCTGGCGGAGTCGGCGGGGGCTCCGGTGGTGGGGCTGTGCGACGGCGCGGGCGCCCGGATCCAGGAGGGCGTGACGGCGCTCGCCGGGTACGGCGGCATCTTCCGCCGCAATGTGCGCAACTCCGGAGTGATTCCGCAGATCAGCGTCATCATGGGCCCGTGCGCGGGTGGCGCCGCCTACTCGCCGGCGCTGACGGACTTCGTGTTCATGGTGCGCGGCACCTCGCAGATGTTCATCACCGGGCCCGACGTGGTGCAGGCGGTGACCGGGGAGCGGATCACCCACGAGGAGCTGGGCGGCGCGGACGTGCACGCCGAGCGGTCGGGCGTGGCCGGCTTCGTGTACGACAACGAGGAGTGCTGCCTGAAGGACGTACGGCACCTGCTGTCCTACCTTCCGCAGAACAACCGTGAGACGCCGCCGGGCGCGCCCACCTGCGACCCGTCGGACCGGCGCACGGAGGCGCTGGTCGACCTGGTGCCGGCCGATCCGAACCAGGCCTACGACATGGCGAAGGTGATCGAGGAGATCGCGGACCACGGGGAGTACTTCGAGGTCCACGAGCGGTGGGCGCCGAACGTGATCTGCGCGCTGACCCGGATGGGCGGCGAGGTGGTGGGCGTCGTCGCCAACCAGCCGCAGCGGATGGCCGGGGTGCTGGACATCGAGGCCAGCGAGAAGGCCGCGCGGTTCGTCCAGATGTGCGACGCCTTCAACATCCCGCTGGTGACGCTGGTGGACGTGCCGGGCTTCCTGCCGGGTGTGGACCAGGAGCACGGCGGGGTCATCCGGCACGGCGCGAAACTGCTGTACGCGTACTGCAACGCCACCGTGCCCCGCGTCCAGCTGATCCTGCGCAAGGCGTACGGCGGCGCGTACATCGTCATGGACTCGCGGTCCATCGGCACGGACGTGTCGCTGGCGTGGCCCATCAACGAGATCGCGGTGATGGGCGCGGAGGGCGCGGCGGGTGTCGTCTTCCGCCGGCGGATCGCGCAGGCCGACGATCCGGAGGCGGTGCGCGCCCAGTTGGTGAAGGAGTACCGGGAGGAGCTGATGCATCCGTACTACGCGGCCGAGCGGGGCCTGGTCGACGACGTCATCGACCCGGCCGAGACCCGGTCGGTGCTGATCCGCACGCTGTCCGTGCTGCGCGCCAAACACGCCGACCTGCCCAGCCGCAAGCACGGGAACCAGCCCCAGTGAGCGCCGTGGAGCGGGCCGCGGGGCAGGGCACGGCGCGGGACGTGCTCGCAGGGGTCTCCTGGCGCGTCACGCGTGGGAATCCGACGGCGGAGGAACTGGCGGCGCTGGCCGTCGTCCTGGCGGTCCGGATGCGGGCCGCGGGCGGCGAGGAGGAGGCCGGGGCCCGGCTGTCGGCCGCGCGCTGGGAGGACGGGCCGGGGCGCCCGTCCCGGGCCTGGAGCGCGCGCCCGCTGCCGGGCTGGCGTTCGGCGGCGTAACGGCGCGGCGGCGGCCGCAGGGACACCGGGCGGTGACGGGGCGAGAGTGACACTCTCGCCCCGTCGGCGTGGGTGGGCGTGGCGCAGGCGCCTAGCGTGTGGCTCACCATCAGGAAGAACGCGGCAGAACCAACGTTTCCTCGCCCCCGACAGCCCTCATGCCGAAGGAGCAACTGTGGTGCGGTTCAACCTCATTGGCCCGTTCGAGATCGTCGCGGAGAACGGCGCTTCCCACCTGCCGAGCACGCCGAAGGTGTGCCAGACCCTGGCCCTGCTGCTGACCCGGGCCAACGAGATCGTCACGTCCGACGCCCTCATACACGAGCTCTGGGGCGAGAGCCCGCCCCGGAGCGCCGTCACGACCCTGCAGACGTACGTCTACCACGCGCGGCGGATGTTCGTGGCGGAGAAGCTGGTCCCGGAGGAGCGCCCGCTCCTGGTCACGCGGGCCCCCGGCTACGCCGTCCAGGTCGAGGACGACGAGGTCGACATCAAGGTCTTCGAGCGGCTGGTCGCGCAGGCCCACGCCGACCTCGGCGCCGAGCGGTTCGAGTCGGCCGTGGGCCGGGTCGACCGGGCGCTGGAGCTGTGGCGCGGTCCGGCGCTGTCCAACATCCCCGCGGGTGACCTGCTCACCGGGCACATCGTGCACCTGGAGGAGCTGCGCATCCGGGCACTGGAGATCCGGATCGAGGCCGAGGGCCGGCTGAACCGGCACCGGGAGTGCATCCCGCAGCTGCGCAAGCTGGTCAACGACTACCCGCTCAACGAGTGGTTCCACAGCCGCCTCATCATGGCGCTCGGTTCCTCCGGGCGGCGTGCGGAGGCCCTCCAGGCCTACCAGAACCTGCGGCGCATCCTCGCCGAGGAGCTGGGCCTGGAGCCGTCTCCCGACCTTCAACGGCTCCAGCTGGAGCTCCTGGGGACGCGGCCGGACGCCGGGGCACGGGGGACCTCGCGCGTCGGGTCGGACCGGGGCCCGGCGCGGATGCCGGTCTTCACCTGACGGGCGACGGGCCCCGTCCCGCACACGCGATCGCCCCCGCCGGCGGAGTCCGGCGGGGGCGATCGCGTGTGCGGTGGGGGCGAGGCGGGTCAGGAGTTCTTCGCCACGAAGTCCCGGACGGACTCGGCGATCCAGTCGACGCGCTGCTCGTCGAGACCCGGATAGACGCCCACCCAGAAGGTCTGCTCGGCGACCAGG
This sequence comes from Streptomyces sp. NPDC037054, assembly GCF_055606745.1. Classification (NCBI taxonomy): domain Bacteria; kingdom Bacillati; phylum Actinomycetota; class Actinomycetes; order Kitasatosporales; family Streptomycetaceae; genus Streptomyces; species Streptomyces sp. NPDC037054. The sequence goes on from NZ_JBVJSJ010000001.1 coordinate 127,496, forward strand.
TCGCTGTTCTCCAGGGAGCCGACGACGCGGTGCGGGCGGTCCTGGTAGGCCGGGTGCCGGGTGAGGTTGCCGGCGAAGAAGCGGCGGGTGCCGATCCTGCGGGCCTCCAGGAAGTCGACGAGGGCCTTGCGGGAGAACCCGGCGTCGGGCCGTACGGTGAGGGCGAATCCGAACCAGCTGGGGTCGCTGCCGGGCGTCGGCTCGGGCAGGATCAGGCCGGGCACGCCGTCCAGGCCCTCGCGCAGCCGGCGCCAGTTGGCGCGCCGGGCGGCGCCGAAGGCGTCCAGGCGGCGCAGCTGGCTCAGGCCGAGCGCGGCCTGGAGGTCGGTGGCCTTCAGGTTGTAACCGACGTGCGAGAAGATGTACTTGTGGTCGTAGCCGTGCGGCAGCGTGCCCATCTGGTAGTCGAACCGCTTGAAGCAGCGGTTGCTCTCGCCCGGTTCGCACCAGCAGTCCCGGCCCCAGTCGCGCAGGGACTCCACGATCCGGGCCAGTGCCAGGTTGCCGGTCAGCACGCAGCCGCCCTCGCCCATCGCGATGTGGTGCGCGGGGTAGAAGCTGGTGGTGGCGATGTCGCCGAAGGTGCCGGTGAGCCGGCCCCGGTAGGTGGAGCCGACGGCGTCGCAGTTGTCCTCGATGAGGAACAGGTCGTGTTCCTCGGCGAGCGCGGCGATCTCCTCGGCGGCGAACGGGTTGCCGAGGGCGTGCGCGATCATGATGGCCCGGGTGCGCGGGCCGATGGCCTCGGCGATCCGCTCCGGGGTCGTGTTGTAGGTGGGGACGTCGACGTCGACGAAGACGGGCACGAGACCGTTCTGGATGATCGGGTTGACGGTGGTGGGGAAGCCCGCGGCCACCGTGATGACCTCGTCGCCCGGCTGCAGCCGCCGGTCCTCCAGCAGGTGCGAGGTGAACGCGGACAGCGCCAGCAGGTTGGCGGACGAGCCGGAGTTGGCGAGGTGGGCCTTGCGCAGCCCGAAGTACCTGGCGAACTCCCGCTCGAAGCGCCGCGAGCTGACCCCGGACGCGATGCGCATCTCCAGGGCGGCCTCGACGAGGGCCATGCGGTCCTCGGCGTCGAACACCGCGCCGGAGGGCCAGACCTCGGTCTCGCCGGGGACGAAGTCGCCCGCCCCGCCGCCGTGTTGGTCGCCGTGGGCGTGGTAGTCGCGGGCCAGTTCCAGGATCCGCGCCTTGGCCGCGGCCCGGGCCTGCCGGGCCTCGCGGGAACCGGTCTGCGGGGTGTCGGTCATGCTGCTTCGCCTCCCACGGCGTACTGGGCGTGTCGTTGGATGCCGGCGGTGAGTTCCGCCTGGCGTGTGCTGATCGCGCCGGACGTGCCGGTGCCGGCCGCGCTGCCGGCCCACACCGCCCGGACGAACGCCTCGACGCTGCCGAGGCACTGGTCGTACGGCTCCAGCTCGCGCCGCTCGGTGCCGTCCGGGCCCTGGATCAGCAGCACGGGACGGTGGTCGGCGGGCGGGGTGAAGGCGTGGTCGAGGAGGAGCCTGCCCCTGCTGCCGAGCACCTCGTAGCGGGACGTGTAGTGGTGGTCCATGCCGAAGGTCAGCTGGGCGACGGCGCCGTCCTCGTCGCGGCGCAGCAGCGCGGCCCCGGCGACGTCCACGCCGCCGGCCGGGTCGGTGCGCAGCGCCGCGCCCGCCACCGTGAGCGCCGGGCCGAGCAGCAGCTGGGCGGCGCGCAGCGGGTAGCAGCCCACGTCCAGGAGGGCGCCGCCGCCGAGGTCGGCGCGGTAGCGGATGTCGGACCGGGGCCGCGGCGGGATGGTGAAGGCGGCCGACACGGCGCGCACCTCGCCGAGGGCGCCCGCGTCGATGAGGTCCCGCACGACCCGGTGCTGCGGGTGGTGGACGAACAGGTAGTTCTCGCACAGCACCAGCCCCGACCGCCGGGCCAGCGCGACGAGTTCGGCCGTCTCGCCGGGGTCGGTGGTCAGGGGCTTCTCCGCGAGGACGTGTTTGCCCGCCGCCAGTGCGGCGCGCACCCAGCGGGCGTGCAGGGCCGCCGGCAGCGGGACGTACACGGCGTCCACGCGGGGGTCGTCGAGGACGGCCCGGTAGTCGGGCAGCGCGTCGGCGCCGTACGGGTGGGCGAGGGCCTTGGCGCGCTCGGGGTCGCGGCTCGCCACGGCGGTCAGGGTGATGCCGTCCGCGCGGGCCACGGCGGGCAGCATCCGGCGGGCGGCGATGTCGGCGGCGCCCAGCAGGCCGAGCCGTACCGGGTCCGCGGTCACCGCCCCTCCTGGCGCAGGAAGCGCAGGCAGGTCAGCAGGTTGCGGGCCTCGACGTTGACGTGGTTGGAGTACCGCAGGAAGCTGCCGAGCTGACCGGGCGTCATCCAGACGTGGTCCTCGCCGGCGTCGAGCGGCACGTCGTCGTCGGCCTCGACGACGAGGTAGCGGTTCTCGGCGTGGTGGAAGCGGCCGCCCTCCTCGGAGTGCACCACGTCGAGCAGGATCCGCGACGGGGGCGCCGTGAGGACGCGTTCCAGGAAGCGCGGGCGCTGCTCGTCCGGGCGTCCGTCGTAGTTGGCCGGATTGCACTGCACGGTCGGTGCCATCTCGGCGATGTCGAGGGAACCGGCCTCGGTGCGGGCGTTCACGAGCACGTGGCGCCGGCCGTCGATCTCCCGGGTGAGGAACGCGACGACGCCGCGTCCCACGGGGGCCAGCATCGGCTGCGACCAGCGCGCCACCTCGCGGCCGTCGGCCTCCACGTCCACGCCGATCACCGAGAAGTAGCGGCCCTCCTCGTGCACGACGCGTTCCCCGGTGTGGGCCCAGCCCTTCACCTCGGTGAGGGGGATGCGGCGCCGGTGCAGGTCCTGCGGGGCCTTGACCTCGGTGAACCAGGCGAGCAGTTCGGTCATCGAGTGGCGGCCCCGCTCCTCGGCGCCCTGCCCGTCGTCGTCGCCGGTCCGGGGCCGCGGCAGGCCCGACAGGACGGTGCGGGTGTCCATGTTGATGACGTTGTCGATGGCCAGCAGGTCGCCGATCTGCTCCAGGGTGAGCCAGCAGAACCCGTCCCGCAGCGGCACGTCCTCGTGGGCGGGCAGCTCCACGATCATGTTGCGGTTGCGCTTGCGGTGGAACCAGGAGCCCTGCTCGGACTGGAGCGCGTCGAACAGCACCCGCTCCCGGGGCGGCGCCAGGAAGTAGTCCAGGTACGGCACGGCGGCGCCCCGGTGGACCCGGGTGAAGTTGGACCGGGTGGCCTGCACGGTCGGGGACATCTGGAGGACGTTGATGTTCCCCGGTTCCATCTTGGCCTGGAGCAGGAAGTGCCGTACGCCGTCGAAGTCCTTGACGAGGATGCCGAGGATGCCCGCCTCGGGCTGCACGATGATCGGCTGCGTCCAGGTCCGGGTCTCCCGGCGGCCGGTGGTGATCTCGACGCCCTCGACGGTGAAGAACCTCCCGGTGCGGTGCCGCACGTTCCCGGTGTCCGGGTCGGTCTCCCAGCCGTCCAGGGCATCGAGCGGCACCGGGGTCACCCGGTGCCGGTGTGTGCGGTTCCTCTCGGCGAACCAGTCGAGGAACTCCGACGTCTGACGGAAGCGGAGCACAGTGGTCATCACGGTGGGGCCCTCCCGGTCGGTTGATGTGCCGTCAGGATTCGGCACGGCGGTAGAGGGGGGCTCGAACACCGGGCGGGCCCGCCCCGGAACGCGGCACCGGCGGGCGCCGCCAGGGGCACCCGCCGGTGCGGGGGGGGAGTTGCCCGGTGGTCCGGGCGTCGTTCAGGCGATGCGGCCGCCCGCCTCGGCCAGGGCCTTGAGGACGGCCGTCTGCCGGGTGTCGCGCTCGCGCACCAGCTCCTCGTACGAGGAGCCGCCGTAGGCCCGCTCGGCCTGCTCGATGAGCGACTGGATCGTCTCCTCGTCCATGGTGGGGCGGCCCAGCTGCTCCCAGCCCTTCTCCAGGCCGGCGCCGAGCGTGCCGAGCCACTTGCGCAGGCCGCCGGTGCCGCCGCCCAGGTGGAAGGCGAGGAAGGGGCCCACGGTGGCCCAGCGCAGTCCGATGGACTGCGTGACGACGAGGTCGAGTTCCTCCAGGGAGACCACGCCCTCCTTCACGAGGTGGACGGACTCCCGCAGCAGGGCGGACTGGAGCCGGTTCGCGGCGAACGCGAGGATCGGCCTGCGCAGCACCACCGGGACCCGGCTCACGGACTCGAAGAACGCGACGGCCTCGGTCACGGCCTGCGGGGAGGTCCGCTCGCCGGCGACGACCTCGACGAGCGGCACGACGTGCGGCGGATTGAAGGGGTGTCCGACGACGAGCCGGCCGGAGTCGGCCATCAGCGCGCCCATGTCGTCCGGGTTCAGGGTGGAGGTGGAGGACAGGATCAGGGCGTCGGGGCGGGCCGCCTTGCCGACGCGGGCGAACAGCTCCTGCTTGAGCTCCAGGTTCTCCGGCGCGTTCTCGACGATGACGTCGGCGTCCGCGACGGCCCGTTCCAGGTCCGGCTCGAACTCCAGGCGCTCGCCGAACCCGGCCGGGTCCTCGGTGCCCTCGGGCAGGAACGGCGCGAACAGGTCGAGGGCGTCCCGCACGATTTCGGGCGCCTCGGGCCGGCGGCTGTTGACCCGGACCCTCAGTCCGTGGCCGAGGAACAGCGCGATCCAGCCGAGGCCGATGGTGCCGGCGCCGATGACGGTGACGGTGCGCTGCTGTGCTGGGGGCGTCATGGGGTGCGTACCTCGCTTCGTGGCCGACGGGTCGGTGCCCACCGGGCCGTTCATCGGGCGGTGGACAGCTTCGGGACGACCTGCTCGGCCATCAGCCGCATCGTGGCGGCGGCGTCCTCGAAGGACAGGTGGCCGGAGTGGACGCCGAGGCTGATGGTGATGTCGTCGCCGAACCACTCGGCGATCCGCTCCAGTTGGGCGCGGACCTGGTCCGGGGCGCCGATGAGGAGCTTGCCCTGCGCCATCTTCCCCTCGAAGTGCGACGTCCTCGTGGCCTCGACGAGCTTCTCGTAGCCGGGGTAGGCGGCGCTGCGGGTGGTCGCCCAGGAGGCGACGGCCGCGCGGATCGCCGCGGAGTTGCGGTCGTCGTCGTAGCGGCCCTTGGCGCGGGCGGCGTCGCCGTCCTGGGACACCACGCACGGGTAGCTGAAGTGGATGCGCTCGGTTCCCGCCGGGCGGCCCGAGGCGGCCCACTCCGCGCGGTAGACGGCGAGCCGGTTCTGGAGTTCCTCGGTGGACATCACGTTGGGCACGGTCTGCAGGTGGTGTCCGAGCCGGCCCGCCTCGGCGCAGGACTCGGCGCTGCGCGCGGTGGTGACGAACACCGGCGGGTGCGGGTCCTGCACCGGCCGGGGCAGCAGGGTGACCGGGCCGAAGCTGTGGAAGCGGCCCTCGAACACCACGTCCTCTTCGGTCCACAGCCGCTTGATCGCCTCGACGCCCTCGACGAAGCGGTCCTTGGACTCGTCGATGGGGATGCCGAACGCCTTGAACTCGTCGGGCAGGAAGGCCCGTCCGAACGCGGCGTCGACGCGTCCGCCGGAGATGTTGTCGAGCATGGCGAGCTTGCCGGCCAGCTTCACCGGGTGCTGGAAGGCCGGGATGGTGGCGCTGGTGCCCAGCCGCACGCGGCGGGTGCGGCCCGCGGCGGCGGCCAGGAACGTCACCGGGTCGGGGCTGTAGCCGCCGTAGGAGAAGAAGTAGTGCTCGACCATCTTCACGTGGTCGAAGCCCAGTTCCTCGGCGAGGTCGACGAGGCGCAGGGCCTCGTCGAAGTACTGGTCGGCCGGCTTGTCGGCCGGGCCCACCGTGGGGAAGAAGACGATGCCGAACTTCATCGCGCGCTCCTCAGTCCCGGTCCGAGCCGTCGTGGGTCAGATCGCGGCGGCGCACCTGCCAGGTGCCGTCGACCCGGACCAGGTGGTCGTGGCAGACCACGCTGGCGAAGATCTCCAGCTGTCCGCCGCGCGGGGTGCGCATGGCGAGCGCGTAGGCGCGGGTGCGCACCGAGCCGTCGTCCTGCGGGCGAACGTCGAGCATGCCGAGCCAGTGCCGGAAGTCGATCTTGTCGGCGTCGAGCCGTTCCTGCCGGGCCCGGGACGAGGCGCGGATCGCCTCCCGGCCGCGCAGCGGCTCGGCCAGCCGGCTGGCCTCGGCGAAGACCGCGTCGGTCGTGAAGGTCCCGGCCCAGTCGTCGGGCCTGCCGTCGTCCAGCAGGCCCATCTGGCGGGCGTAGAACTGCTGGATCTCCGCGTAGAGGTCGGCGGAGACGAACGATGCCGCCGGCGTCTGCTCCGAGGTGGTGGGGTGGCTCATGCCAACTGCCTTCCGTGGTCGTGTGACAGGTCGTTACGGGGTCGGGGGCGGCCCTGGGCTCAGACGGCCGCGGGTTCCAGCAGCCGGGCGCCGTACGCCGCGCCCGCCGTGTCGAAGCGCAGCGCGACGTGGCTCGCCAGGCAGTGCACGTCGCGCCAGATCCGCTGGAGGGGGTGGGCGGCGAGCTGGCCGGTGCTGCCGATGGTGCGGAACAGCCGCTCGACGACGTCGACGAGCTGGTCCACGGCGTGCGCGCAGTCGGCGGGGTTGCGCACCTGCTCCAGGGGCGTCGCGCCGGGGGCGTCGGCGACAGCGGCCGCGCGCTCCAGCAGCAGCCCCGCCGCGTCGACCGTGGCGGCGGCGCGGGCCAGGGTGAGGCGGGGGCCGGGGTGGTCGTCGGCGTCCATCGTCATGTGGTCGGCCCACACCCGCAGCGCGCCGCGGGCCGCTCCGAGCGCGGGCGCGGCGAACAGCAGTCCGCTGATCAGCCGCAGCGGAACGGTGTGGCAGCGGGCGGTGGAGCCGACGGCCCGCCCGGCCAGCATGGCGTCCCGGGGAAAGCCCCCGTGCCGGGGCACGAAGACGTTGTCGACGGTCAGGGTGTGGCTGCCGGTGCCGCGCATGCCGACCGCCGACCAGGTGTCGGCCACCTGGTAGTCGGCACGGGGCAGGGCGAAGAACCACGGAACGTGCCGGTCCTGCTGGGGCACCATCGCGCACACCAGCGCCCAGTCGGAGAAGGAGACGGCACTGGTGAACTCCCACTCCCCGGTCACCCGCCAGCCGCCGGCGACCTCGGTGGCCGAGCCCCTCGGCATGAGCGCGCCGACGACCACGGTGTCGGGGCCGCCCTCCCACAGCTTCCGCTGGCCCTGCTCGGGCAGATAGGCACACATGCGGGCGGCGCCCGCCGTCACCGACGCGCACCACGCGGCCGAGGTGCAGCCCTCCGCGAGGGCGGCGACGGCGTCCAGCAGCTCCCGGGCCCCGCCGGCGGCGCCGCCGTGGCGGGCGGGCACGAAGTGCCGGGCGAAGCCGGCCCGGACGATGCCGTCCGCCACCTCCGGCGCCAGCCCGCGGTCGGTGTCCGCGTCGGCGGCGTGCCGGGCCGCGGTCCCGGCGAGCTCCCGGGCCCGCTCGGGCAGTCCGGTCCGGCTGGTTGTCGACTGGCTCGGCATAGAACCCACTTCCCTCGCCCGGTGATCCCCTCGCGAACACGTCCGGCACTGCCGCACACCGCCCACGGTGCGGGCGGGTGGTCGAGGCGGTCTGGAGCCGTACTCGACACCGCGGCCGGGAGCGGGCGGGCGTGCCCCCGGACGCGCCGGGCGTGCGGTCGGCGCGCGGTCAGCGTGCGGGCAGCCCGTCGGGGGCGAGGTGGCGGTGGCGGACCAGCCAGCCGTCGCCGGACAGGGCGGGGACGAGTACGTCGTGGCACAGGAGTGAGCCGCGCACGGCCAGGGCGCCGCCGCGTGGGGTGGCCAGGGCGAGGGCGTAGTAGCGGGTGCGCAGGGAGCCGTCCGGGCGCGGCCGTACGTCGAGCATCCCGAACCAGTGGCGGAAGTCCCAGCCCTGGGCGGCGATGTGGGCGACCCCGGCGGCCACCGAGGCGCGGATCGCCGCACGGCCGGTGTCGGGGGCGTCCCCGGCCGACTCGATGACGGCGTCCTCGGTGAAGGTGCCGGCCCAGGCGTCCGGGTCGGCGTGCGGACCCTCGATCAGGTTCATCTGCCGGGCGTAGAACTGCTGGACCTCGGTGTAGAGGGCGGCCGGCGCGTATCCGCCGTCCGGTGTCGCGAGCGGCTGCGTGGGCATCGGTGGCTGCCTTTCGGGTGGCGGGACCTCGGCCGCGAGTGTCGAGGCCGCCTCTCGAGCACGGGTTGAGCCGCCCCCGGCATGGTCGCGGCACCGGTGTCCACGCAGGAACCGATGTCCACGGAAACGAGGTAATCGCCATGCGCGTGCTGTTCAACGTCTCCCCCGGTCTCGACCACCTGTACCCGGCGCTGGGCCTGGCCTGGGCGTTCCGTACGGCCGGTCACGAGGTGGCCGTGGCGACGGCGGGCGCGTCCGTCGAGGCGGCGGCCCGGGCCGGTCTGAGCGTGCGGGACGTCGCGCCGGACGCCGACTTCGCCTCGGTGTTCCCGAAGAAGGGCACGCCCGAGGAGCGGGTCCGGGCGATGCGCGAGCGCGGCGCGGAGATCACCAGGTCGCTGGAGACGCCCGAGATCATCCTGGAGAAGTTCGGCCGGGTGAACGACATGATGGCCGACGGGACGCTGGAGTTCGCCCGTACCTGGCGGCCCGACCTGATCGTGTACTCGCGGCTGCAGGGCACCGCTCTGCTCGCCGCCCGCGACCTCGGCGTCCCGGCCGTGGAGAACGGCTACAGCTTCCTGCGCGAGGGCAACCTCCCCGCCCGGCTGCTCCCCCACCTCGCGCCGACCTTCGAGCGGCTCGGGGTGCCGGTGGAACTGCCGGTGGTGCAGCCCCTGTACTTCGCGCCGCAGAGGCTGATGCGGGGCACGGGCGAGGGCTGGCCGATGCGGCAGATGCCGTACCAGGGCGGCGGCGTGCTGCCGGACTGGCTGGCGGCGCCGAAGGAGCGGGCGCGGATCGTGGTGACGCTCGGCACGGTGGTGCCCGGCGTGGCGGGTTCGGGCAGCCTGCGCAGCGTGCTGGACGCCGCCGAGGGCATGGACGTCGAACTGATCCTGGCCCTGGGCGACAGCGTCGACCTGGAGCCGCTCGGCCCTCTTCCCGGCCATGTGCGGCCGGTCGGCTGGACCCCGCTCAGCTCGTTGCTGCCGACCCTCGACGGCGTCGTCCACCACGGCGGCTGCGGCACGATGCTGGCCGCCGCGCAGGCCGGGGTGCCGCAGCTGGCCATGCCGTACGGCGCCGACAACTGGGTCAACGCCTCGATCATCGAGAGCGAGGGCATCGGTTTCGACCGGCAGCCCGAGCAGGTCGACGGCGCCCTGCTGCGCGCCCTGGTGGGCGACGAGACCGTGCGCAAGAACGCCGCCGCGCTCGCCGGGGAACTGGCCGAGCAGCCCGGCCCGGACCTGATGGTGCCGCGCCTGGTCGAACTGGCCGGCCGGCGGCCCTGACGCGCCCCCGCCCGCTCGGGCCGCGGCCCTCGAGCGTGCCACGACCCGGACTCGACCCGCCGTGGAGCGGGCGCCGAGAGCATCGGCCGCAATGTGACAGGAAGGCAGGCAAGCACAGTGAGAACCCATCAGTCGCCCACGGCCGCGCGCGGCCTCGGTGTCGCCCTGGGCACGGCCGCCCTGACGGCCGTGGCCGCGTTCCCGGCGGGGGCGAGCCCGGCCGTCACGGCCCTGGGCACGCTGCCAGGCGGCACCACCAGCCTGGCGTACGCCGTCAACGACGCGGGGACCGTGGTCGGTTCCTCGACCGACGCCGCGGGCGTCACGCGCCCGGTCCGCTGGAACACCGACGGGCAGGTGTCCGACCTGGGGACGCTGCCGGCGGACGTGTCCGGCACGGCGTACAACATCAACGGTGACGGCGTGGTCGTCGGCCGCTCGGTCGGTGCCGACCGGGCCGAGCACGCGGTGCGCTGGTCCCCCGACGGCCGGGTGTCCCAGCTCCCGGGTCTGCCCGGCTCCACGCGCAGCCGGGCCTACGGCGTGAACACCCACGGTGTCGCCGTGGGCTTCTCGGCCACGCCGGAGCTGGTGTACAAGGCGCAGCGCTGGGACGTGGACGGCAAGGCCACCCACCTGCCGCCGCTGCCCGGCGACGTCGCGAGCGCCGCCGCGAAGATCAACGACAGCGGGGTGGCGGTCGGCTTCTCCGGCACGTCGGACGGCAAGCAGCGCGCGGTGCGCTGGAACGCCGACGGCACCGCGGTGTCCCTCGGCGGCGTCCTGCCGGGCGACGACTCCAGCCAGGCCAGCTGGATCAACAACCGGGGAACCGTCGTCGGGAACTCGTACACGGCGGGGAAGGGGTACGACGGCCCGTTCCACGCCGTCAAGTGGTCCCGGTCGGGCCAGACGGTGCCGCTGCGCCCGCTGCCCGGTGACACGGGTTCGGCGGTGTACGGCATCAACGACAGCGGTGTCGCGGTCGGCTTCTCCTACACGCCGGGCGGGGTGTTCCACGCGGTGCGCTGGTCCCCGGACGGCCGGATCACGGACCTCGGCGCGGCCGTGGCCGGTTCGAGCGAGGCGTACCTGATCAACAACCAGGGCGTGACCGTCGGGTACCTGACGACCGATCAGGGAGTGGTCCGCGCGGCCCGCTGGAGCGGCTGAGCGGCCCGGACGCGAGGGAGGCAACACATGGCATCGCCACAAGCGGTGAGCGAGCGGCACGAGGTCGAGGTGCGGGCGGCGGCCGGGGACGTGTACCGGCTGCTCGCCGACCTCGACGCCTGGCCGCGGATCTTCCCGCCGTTCGTCCACCTGGAGCGGCTCGGTGCCGCCGACGGGCACGAGCGCGTCGGCATGTGGGCGCTGACCGGGGCGGGCGATCCGGCCACCGAACGGGTCGAGCACTGGGTGGCGCTGCGCCGCACCGACGACGACGCGCTGCGCATCGAGTTCCGTCCGGAGCGCGTCGAGCCGCCGCTGGAGTCGCTGTGCCGCACCTGGTCCGTGGAGGCGGCCGGGGACGGCACGTGCGTGGTGCGGCTGGAGCACGACTACCGGCTGCGCGAGGACGACCCGCGGGCCGCCCAGGCGGTGCGGCGCACCACCCGGGAGATCGCCCGCAGCGAGCTGGCCGCGGTGCAGACGGCCGCCGAGATCACCTGCGGCTTCCCGGAGTTGCTGACGACGGTCGAGGACGCCGTGGAGATCGACGGGACGCCCGAGGAGGTGTACGGCGCCCTCTTCGACGCGGCGGCGTGGCCGTCGGTGATGGCCCACGTGGTACGGGCCGACGTGCGGGAGAGCGGCCCCGGGGCGCACGTCCTGGAGATGGAGACCCTGGAGCGGCACGGCGGCCGGTTCACCACGCGCACCGCCCGGGTCGGACTGCCGCACCACCTGATCGCGTACAAGCAGTTGCTGCTGCCGCCGCTGGGCAGTTCGCATCACGTGCAGTGGCGGATCGGGGACGGCCCGGAGGGCCGCACGACGGTGACGTCCCGGCAGACGGTGGTGATCCGGGAGTCCGGCATCGCGGCCGTCCTCGGAGAGGGCGCCGGCCTGGAGACGGCCCGCGCCTTCGTGCGCGACGAGCTGAGTTCCAAGGTCCGGCTGATTCTCGACGCCGTACGGGAGCGCGTCGAGTACAAACGGCAGCACGAGCCAGGCGATCGCAGGGGAAAGGACGCATGATGCGAGCGGCGACGTTGTCCTCGTTCGGGCCTCCCGAGGTGCTGGAGGAGACGACACTGAAGGAACCGCAGGCGGGTCCGGGTGAGGTCCGGGTGCGCGTGAGGGCGGCCGGGGTGCTGCCGTTCGACGTGCGGGTGCGCGGCGGATGGACCCCGCCGTTCGTCAAGCGCGAGTTCCCGATGGTGCTCGGCAACGAGTTCGCGGGCGTCGTCGACCAGGCGGGCGAGGGTGTCACGGCGTTCTCCCCCGGCGACGAGGTGCTCGGCTACAGCGTGCTCGGCTCCTACGCCGAGTACGTGACCGTGCCGGCCGACCAATTGGTCTCCAAGCCGCGGGACATGCCGTGGGAGATCGCCGCCGGTTTCCCGGGCAACGGGCAGGGCGCGCACATGGCGCTGTCGACGGTCGGCGTGGAGCCGGGCGACACCGTGCTGATCAACGCGGCCGCCGGCGGCTTCGGCACGTTCGCCGTGCAGCTCGCCCTCGCCTGGGGCGCGGGCACGGTCATCGGCACGGCCAGCGAACGCAACCACGACCATCTGCGGGCCCTGGGCGCGGTGCCGGTCACCTACGGCGAGGGGCTGGAGGAGCGGGTCCGGGCGATCGCGCCCGGCGGTGTGGACGCGGCCGTCGACGCCGCCGGTCCCGAGGCGCTGCGGGCCTCGGTGGCGGTGGCGAAGAACCGCGACCGGGTGGTCACGATGATCGCCACGGAGGAGGCCGAGCGGCTCGGCCTGCGCGACGTGGCCGGGGCACGGTCGGCGCAGCGGCTCGGCGAGCTGGTGGAGCTGTACCGGCAGGGCAAGGTGACGATCCATCTGCGCGCCACGTATCCGCTGTCCCGGGCCGCCGACGCGCACCGGGACGTGGAGAGCGGGCACGGGCGCGGCAAGGTCGTGCTGACGGTCGGCTGAGCGCAGCGGTCCCGTGCGGGGCGAGCCCGGTCCGGGCTCGCCCCGCACGCTTTTCGAGGTGCTCACGAGCGGGGCTTCTACCGGGTCGGCGCACGCTCGTCACGACGCCGGCACGAGCCGACGACGACAAGCCGACCACACGAGGTGAGCAGGACGTGAAGGGAATCATCCTCGCCGGCGGGAACGGCACCCGGCTCCACCCCATCACCCTCGGGGTGTCCAAACAGCTGCTCCCGGTCTACGACAAGCCCATGGTGTACTACCCGCTCTCGGTGCTGATGCTGGCCGGCATCCGGGACATCCTCGTCATCTCCTCGCCCAAGGACCTGCCGCAGTTCCGCCGGGTGCTGGGCGACGGCAGCCGGCTCGGGCTGCGCCTGTCGTACGCCGAGCAGCCCGAACCACGAGGACTGGCCGAGGCGTTCCTGATCGGCGCCGACCACATCGGGGACGGCCCGGTCGCGCTGGTCCTCGGTGACAACGTGTTCCACGGCCCCGGACTGTCCGAGGTGCTGCGCGGCCATCTGCCGCACACCGAGGGGGCCCTGCTCTTCGGCTATCCGGTGCCCGACCCGGAGCGGTACGGGGTGGGCGAGGCCGACGCCGACGGGCGCCTGCTGTCCATCGAGGAGAAGCCGCGGCGCCCGAGGTCCAACCGCGCCATCACGGGCCTGTACTTCTACGACAACGACGTGGTGCGCATCGCCCGCGGACTGAAGCCGTCGGCGCGGGGCGAGCTGGAGATCACGGACGTCAACAACGCGTACCTGGCCCGGGGGCAGGCGCGGCTGGTGGACCTGGGGCGCGGTTTCGCGTGGCTGGACACCGGCACGCACGACTCGCTGCTCGACGCCTCGCTGTACGTGCAGACGCTGGAGCGGCGCCAGGGGCTGCGCATCGCGTGCGTGGAGGAGGTGGCGCTGCGGATGGGCTTCATCGACGCCGAGCAGTGCCACCGGCTGGGCGCGGAGCTGGGCAGCTCCGGGTACGGGCAGTACGTGATGGCGGTCGCCGAGTCCGTGGCGGACGCCGGCGGCCCGGCCCGCCGGGACGGTTCGCCCTCGGGCCTCACCGCGGGCCGGCGCGGCATCCGGACGGTGGCCTGACGCAGCACGGCCGAAGGGACCGCCCGGTCCGTCCGCACGGGACGGGGCCGGGCGGTCCCTTCGTGGTTCCCTGTCCGCCCGTCCGGCCCGGCACGTGGCGCGCCGGGCCGGTCAGCGCCGGTCGACGCCGGTCAGTACCGGTCGGAGTCGGAGGGCCGGGAAGGACCGTCCACGCCGTCACCGGCGGAACCGGCACCCTTGCCGGCCCCCGTGCCGGCCTCCTCGTGCCGCGCCTCCCCGCCCCGGCCGGTCTCCGCCTCCGGCTCCGGCTCCGGCTCGCGGGGTTTGGGGGGCATGAGGAAGGCCGGCAGCAGCATCAGAGCGACCATGACGAGCACCCACACGAACGTGTCCCCGTACGCGCCGGCGTCTGCCTCGGGCGCGCCGCCCGGCGAGTCCGCGAGGCCGACGGACAGCAGCAGCGCCACGAGGGCGGTGCCGAAGGACGCGCCGAGGCGCTGGCCCACGGCGATGAGCACGGTGCCGCGGGCGATGCGCTCCGCGGGAATGTCGCGGTAGGCCGTGGTGATGACGGCGACGCCGATGACGCCGAGGCCGAGGCCCCGCACGCACAGGGACAGGCCGAGCAGCGCGTCGTGGGGCTGCTCGGCGAGCCGGGTGAAGGCGACGGTCCCCAGGGCCGCGACCAGGGTGCTGCCGAGGACCAGGGTGCGCGGGTCGTACCGGTCGGTGAGCGCGCCCGCCAGCGAGATGCCGATGAGCATGCCGAGGCCCTGCGGGGCGAGCAGCCAGCCCGTGGTCGAGCTGTCGTGGCCGAGCACGCGGGTGTAGTACAGCGGCAGCACGAAGAGGGCGCCGTAGATGGCCACGCCGTGCAGGAGGATCAGCACCGAGGACGTGGAGAACACCCGTGAGCGGAACAGCCGTACGTCCAGCAGGGGGTCGGCGGACCGCACCGAGTGCAGGCAGAAACCGGCCACGAGGGCCAGACCGGCCAGCAGGACGCCGAGGGTCAGCGGGTCGGTCAGCTCGGAGACGTCGCGAACGCGGGAGAAGCCGTACACCAGGGCGACCATGCCGGGCGGGAGGAGCAGCATGCCGACGCGGTCGACGCGGGTGTCGCGGCGCTCGCCCGAGGGCGGCAGCACCTTCTGGGCGAGGGCGAGGGCGACGACGATCACCGGCACGTTGACGAAGAAGATCCAGCGCCAGCCGGCCGTGTCGATGATCAGGCCGCCGACCACCGGACCCAGGATGGGGGCGAGTTGGCCGGGGATGCCGACCAGGCTCATCACCCGGCCGAAGCGCTTCGGGCCGGCCGCCTGCGCGAGGATCGCCTGCACCATGGGCAGCACCATGCCGCCGCCGATGCCCTTGACCACGCGGAAGACGATCAGGCTCTCCACCGACCAGGCCACCCCGCACAGGACCGAGCCGGCCAGGAACACCACGAGCGCGAACATCCACATCCGTTTGTCGCCGAAGCGGTCCACGGCCCAGCCGACGAGTGGGGTGACCAGGGCCAGCGTCAGCAGATAGGACGTGCTGACCCAGGACAGCGCGGACTCCGACGCGTCCAGTTCGCCGCCGATGTCGTTCAGGGCGACGCTGACGATCGTCGAGTCGAGCAGGGACGCGACGGCACCGATGAGCAGTGTGCCCGCGAGGACGAGGAGTTTGCGGTCCAGGCGTTCGGGGGGCGAAGTCTGCATGACGGCAACCTAGAATCCCCGGATCTCGCCCTCCTCGAACGGTGCTGGAGGAGGGCGAGATCCGGCCACCGCGCGGCCGTCAGGCGGGTTTGACGTCGATACGGCCCATCTGGCCGCCGGAGGAGTGGCCGAGCTGGTGGCAGTGGTACAGGTACTGGCCGGTGTACGGGCCCCAGGTCATGGCGATCTTCACCGTCTCGCCGGGACCGAGGCAGACGGTGTCCTTCAGGCCCTGGTCCCGCGCGCCGGCCGGCTGCCCGTTGCGCTCCAGGACGCGGAAGTACGTCAGGTGCGTGTGGAAGCTGTGGTACAGGTGGAAGTCCGGCGGCGCGGCGATCGGCGCCTCCGCGTTGCGGATCGTCCAGATCTCGTTGCTGCCGACGGTGGTCTCCACGTCGACCCGGTCCGGGTCGTAACTGACGCCGTTGATGGTCATGCCGGGGAAGGTGCGCAGTTCGAAGTCGCGCTCCACCGTGCCCCGCGGCACCGGCGGCAGGGTGCTGAGCCGCGCCGGCACCTCGCTGGAGTCGCTGCTCGTGCGGTCGATGTCGAAGCGGAGCACCTCGGGACGCTCGGTGGGCAGGGCGCCGGTGTTCTCCAGCACGACCGAGCGGCCGACGGCGTAGCGGGAGAAGTCGACGACGACCTCGACGCGTTCGCCGCCGAGCAGGAGCAGGTCCTCGCGCTGGACGGGGTGTTCCAGCAGGCCGCCGTCGGAGGCGATCTGGGTGAACGGCGTGCCGTCGGAGAGCCGCAGCCGGATGTAGCGGTTGGCGCAGGCGTTGTAGATCCGCAGCCGGTACTTGCGCGCCGCCACCTTGAAGTAGGGCCGTTCCTTGCCGTTGACGAGCATGTGCGGGCAGTCGGAGGGGCGGGTGTAGCGCAGCGTGCCGTCGGTCTCCACCCGGGCGTCCCGGATGACGAGCGGCACGTCGTAGGCGCCGCGGGGCAGCGGCAGGCTCTTGTCCTCGGCGTCGCTGAGGAGATAGAGCCCGTGCAGGCCCATGTAGACGTTCTCGGCCTCCAGGTGGTGGGCGTGGTCGTGGTACCAGAGGGAGGAGGCGCGCTGCTCGTTCGGGTAGCGGTAGGTCCGGTTCGCGCCGGGCGCGACGACGTCCATCGGGAGGCCGTCGTGCTCGGAGCGCACCTTGCCGCCGTGCAGGTGGACGGCGGTGTTCACGGTCAGGTCGTTGTACTGGCGCACCACGACCTCGCGCCCGCTGCACGCCCGGAGGGTGGGGCCGGGGAACGTGCCCTCGTACGTGCGGACGCGGGAGGTCAGCCCCTTGACGATCTCGGCGTCGGCCTCCCGCATCCGCATCTCGTAGACGTCGGCGGTGGAGGTCCGGGCGACGGGCGCGAGCGTCCGCGGCACCGGCATGGCGTGCGCGAAGGGGACGGTGCTCGCGAGCTCGCCGCTGCCGGCGGCGACCCCGGTGCCGGTCAGGCCCTCCCACGGGAGGAGGGCGGCGGCACCGCCCGCGACGGCGGCCTTGAGCAGATGGCGTCGGTTCAGCATGGTCAGGGTCTCTTCTCCACGAGTTTCTGCGGGCGGTTCGCCCGGTGCCGTGCGCTCGACGGCACCCCGCAGGCGACGGCGAGCACCAGGCCGGTCAGGACGCAGGCGCGCAGCGCGGCCGGGGCGTGGCCGAGCGCCGCGGTCCACGGCGCGGCGGCCGAGCCCGGTGTCAGGGCTGCGGCGAGCGCGGTGACGGGCACGGCGACGACCGCGCCGGCCACGCCGGCCGCGACGGCGAAGGCCCAGGTGCCGCCGCCCAGGCGCCGCACGGTGTGCGCGGCGAGCGCCAGCAGGGGCAGCAGCAGGTACACGGCGGCCGCGGCGAGCGCGAGGTACAGCACGGGTCCGTCGGCGCCGTCGCCGTGGCCACCGGAGTGACCACCGGCGTGGCCACCGGGGCCGCCGGGGCCGCCGGGGCCGCCGCCGTGCCACCAGGCGTGGTCGCCGGGCTGCGGGGCGGGCGGCCGGGTCCACCCGTGGGCGAGCCGGGCGACGACGGCGGCCTGCACGAAGGCGTACACGCCCAGCGTGACCGGGCGCAGGGAGGTGACCCCGCGCCAGGCTGCCCGCCGGGCACGCAGCACGCCCCGCCGCACGAACCGGCCCGGCCCGGCGGGCCGGGCCGCGCCGGGCACGAGGACCTTCGGCGTGCCCCGCGGGACCGCCGCCGACCGCACGGCGTCGCTCACGGCCGGCCGTCCGTTCCGTCTTCGCCGTAGTCCGTCGTGCGGGCGAGCGCGTCCCAGTCCTCCCACTGGGCGAGGCGGTCGCGCAGAACGCGGGGCGCGAGGTCGGCGGCGCTGTTGCCGAGCAGGATCCGCAGCGGCGGCCGGTCCGCGTCGAGCAGCTTCAGCAGGGCCTCGCCGGCCTTGCGCGGGTCACCGGGCTGAAGGTGGGCGTACGCCCCGGACAGGCCGTGCCGGCGTTTGGCGAGCACCTCGTCGTACTCGGGCATGGGCGTGGCGCGGACCAGGCTGCCGGCGCTCCAGTCGGTGCGGAACTCGCCCGGTTCGACGATGGTGACGCGGATCCCGAAGCCCGCGACCTCCTGCGCGAGGGCCTCGCTCATGGCCTCCAGGGCCCACTTGCCCGCGCAGTACATCCCGAGGTTCGGGTACGTGGTGACACCGGCGATGCTGGACATCTGGAGGATGTGGCCGCCGCCTTGACGGCGCATCACCGGCAGCACGGCCTGGACGACCCGGAGCGCGCCGAAGAAGTTGACGTCGAACTGGTCGCGGACCTGCTGCTCGCCGACCTCCTCGACGCCCCCGGCGAGGCCGTAGCCCGCGTTGTTGAGCAGGACGTCGATGCGTCCGGCGCGCTCGGCGGCCTCGGCCACGGCGGCGAAGACCGCGGCGCGGTCGGTGACGTCGAGGGCGAGCGGGAGGACGCGGTCGCCGAACCGCTCGACGAGGTCGTCGAGGCTCTCGGGCTTGCGGGCGGTGGCGACGACCCGGTCGCCGGCCTCCAGCGCCACCTCGGTGACGGCCCGGCCCAGGCCCCGGGAGGCACCGGTGACCAGCCAGGTACGGGGCTCGCCGGCGCTCACCGCCCGGCCGCCCTTCGCCGCTCGGCGTACTCCTTGGCGTGGCCCAGTGTGGCGCGGCTGTTGGTGCCGAGGGCGTTGCGGATGAAGTCGCGGGCCTCGGGCACCCCGGCGTCCGCGCCGAGGACCGCGGCGATGTTGCCGGCGTTGAGGACCACGGTGTGCTGGGAGGTGGCCGTGGTGACGCCGTCGTCGTCCTCGTCGAGCTGCCAGTAGCCGGTGTGCAGGTTCATCAGGGCGGGCAGGGTGGTCTGCTTGTAGGCGATCCGGTGGTGCGGGAAGCAGACGCGGACGGATTCGGTGGTGTGCCGGGAGCCGTCCTTGGTGAGGGTGTCCATGCGCAGCACCTGGAGGCCGGGGGTGTCCTCGCGCAGGGAGACGTCGGCGACGTGCGGCAGGCGCTCCTTCCACAGGCCGGCCTCGTTGATGAAGTCGTAGACGTCCTTCGCGGAGCCGTCGATGCGGACGCTGTCCTCGAAGGACAGGGTCAGCTCGGCCGAGCCGAGGGCGAGTTCGGCGTTGGCCTTCAGGGCGGCCAGCTCGGAGCGGCTGTTGCGGTCGACGGCGGCGTCGATCCAGGCGAGCTTCTCCGGGTCGTCGCCGACGGCGCGGTAGTCGTGCAGCAGCCGCACCCGGGACCGGTCGGCGCCGAGCGGTTCGATGATCCAGGTGCCGCCCATCTCCGCGACGGGCGCGGCCGGGACCTCCTGGCGGAACTCGATGCGCAGCCCCTCGGGGTCCAGGACGCGGCGCGACGTCCAGTTCTTCGGCTCGCCGTTGGCGGTGGCCCAGATCCGGATGCGTTCCTCGCGGTCGCCCTTGTCGACGTGGTCGACGTAGACGGACGGCGGGAAGATCCGCGGCCAGTTCTCCACGTCGGCGATCAGGCGGTACAGCTCGGCGGCCGGGGCGTCGACGGTGATCTCGTGCTCGACCTCGCGGGTCGTCATGTCCTTGTCCCTTCGTCGGATGGGGTCAGAAGTTGCCGAGGCCACCGCAGACGTTGAGGGCCTGCGAGGTGATGGAGGCGGCGGTGTCGGAGGCCAGGTAGCCGACGAGGCCGGCGACCTCCTCCGGGGTGGCGTAGCGGCCGAGCGGGATCTTCGCCTGGAACTTCTCGAGGATCTTGTCCTCGGTGGTGTCGTACGCCTCGGCGTAGCCCTGCCGGACCCGCTGTGCCATCGGCGTCTCGACGTAGCCGGGGCAGACGGCGTTGACGGTGATGCCGGTCGGGGCGAGTTCGTTGCCGAGGGCCTTGGTGAAGCCGACGACGCCGTGCTTGGAGGCGGAGTAGGGGGCGCCGAGGACGACGCCCTGCTTGCCCGCGGTGGAGGCGATGTTGATGATCCGGCCGCGGTCCTTGTGGCGCATGCCGCCGGTGGTGAGGACCTCGCGGGTCATCAGGAAGACGCTGTTGAGGTTGGTGTTGATGACGTCGAACCACAGGTCGTCGGCGATGTCGGCGGTGACGCCGCCGCCGCTGCGGCCGGCGTTGTTGACCAGCACGTCGACGGTGCCGAAGCGGTCCACCGCGGCCCGCACGAACGCCTTGATGTCGGCGGCGGAGCGGACGTCGCAGGTGGTGCCGTCGACTTCCAGGCCCTCCTCGCCGAGTTCCTTGACCGTGGCGCGCACGGACTCCTCGCCGCGCGCGCAGATGAACACCCGGTGGCCCTGCTGCGCCAGCAGCCGGGTCACCGCGAGGCCGATTCCGCTGGTCGCACCCGTCACGAGGGCGACCCGCCGCTCCTGTTCCGACATGAGCTCTCCTGGATAGTCCGGTTCTGTCGCGCAAGGAGGCTCGCCCCGGACGCTGGAGGGGCGCTCGAACGCCTCTGGGGACGTCCGCGGCCGTCCGTCCGCCAGCGCGCCCACCATCGCGGCTCGATCCCGTGTCGAGCGGATCCGGCCAGGCTCGGCGGCGACACGAGGACCTGAGAGGCGGCTATGATCAATCTCTTTCAGCCCCAGGTGGGCGCTGAGGAACTGAACGCGATCGCCGACGTGTTCGAGGACAAGTGGCTCGGGCACGGTCCGCGCACCAAGGCCTTCGAGGCGGCCTTCGCCGCCCACCTCGGGGTGGGCGCCGAGCACGTCGTCTTCCTCAACTCCGGGACGGCCGGACTGTTCCTGGCGCTGGAGTCGCTCGACCTGGCGGAGGGCGACGAGGTCGTGCTGCCCTCGCTCAGCTTCGTCGCCGCGGCCAACGCGGTCGTGACCACGGGAGCCACGCCGGTCTTCTGCGACGTGGACGCCCGCACCCTCAACCCCACCGCCGAGGACGTGGAAGCGGCGCTGACCGAACGCACCCGCGCGGTGGTCGTCCTCCACTACGGCGGCTTTCCGGGCGAGGTGGAGCGGATCGCGCGGCTGTGCCGGGAGCGGGGCGTCGCGCTCGTGGAGGACGCCGCCTGCTCGGTGGCGTCCCGGGTGGAGGGCCGGGCCGTGGGCACCTTCGGCGACCTCGCCATGTGGAGCTTCGACGCGATGAAGGTCCTGGTCACCGGCGACGGCGGGATGATCTACGTCAAGGACCCCGCGCGGGCGGCCCGGGTGCGGCGTCTCGCCTACCACGGGCTGGTGCAGTCCAGCGGTTTCGCCTACGCGAAGGTGTCGGCCCGCTGGTGGGAGCTCGACGTCCCCGAGCCGGGCCGGCGGGTCATCGGCAACGACCTGACGGCCGCGATCGGGGCGGTGCAGCTGCGCAGGCTGCCGCAGATGGTCGCCCGCCGCCGGGAGATCGTCGAGCTGTACGACCGTGAACTGGCCGGTGTCGAGGGCCTGTTGCTGCCGCCCTCGCTGCCGGAGGGCCACGAGTCGACGTACTACTTCTACTGGGTGCAGATGGACCCGGGGATCCGGGACGCGGTGGCGAGCGACCTGCTGGAGGCGGGCGTGTACACCACCTTCCGCTACGCCCCGCTGCACAAGGTGCCGGCGTACGCGCACCGCGCCCCCGGCGCCGCGCCCGCCCTGCCGGGCTCCGACTGGGCGGCCGACCGCACCCTGTGCCTGCCGCTGCACCCGGGTCTGTCCGACGCCGACGTGCTCACCGTGGCCGCGGCGCTGCGCAAGGCCGTGACCGACCGCCGGGCCGGGGTGACGGCATGAGGATCCTCGTCACCGGCGGGGCCGGTTTCATCGGCTCCCACTACGTACGCACCCTCCTGGCCGGCGGCTACCCCGGCCACGAGGACGCCCGCGTCACGGTCCTGGACAAACTGTCGTACGCGGGGAACACCGCCAATCTGCCGATGGGGCACCCGCGACTGGACTTCGTGCGCGGCGACATCGGCAACACCGAACTGCTGGAGCACGTGCTGCCGGGGCACGACGCGGTCGTGCACTTCGCGGCGGAGTCGCACGTGGACCGGTCGGTGGCCGGGGCCGCCGCCTTCGTCACCACGAACGTGCTGGGCACCCAGAGCCTGCTGGACGCGTGCCTGCGCCTGGGCGTCGGGCCGGTCGTGCACGTGTCGACGGACGAGGTGTACGGCTCGATCGACAGCGGCGCGTGGACCGAGGAGGAGCCGCTGCTGCCGAACTCGCCGTATTCGGCGTCGAAGGCGTCCGCGGATCTGCTCGCCCGCGCCTACCACCGCACCCACGGGCTCGACGTCCGGGTCACCCGCTGCACCAACAACTACGGCACCCACCAGCACGTCGAGAAGCTCATCCCGAACTTCGTCACGCGGCTGCTGCGCGGCATGACGGTGCCGCTCTACGGGGACGGCTCCAACGTCCGCGAGTGGCTGCACGTCGACGACCACTGCCGGGCCGTGCAGCTGGTCCTCACCGGCGGGCGGGCCGGCGAGATCTACAACGTCGGCGGGGCTACCGCGCTCACCAACCTGGAGATGACGAAGCGGCTGCTCGACCTGTGCGGCGCCGACTTCTCCAGCGTCGAGCACGTCGAGGACCGCAAGGGACACGACCTGCGGTACGCCGTCGACGACCGCAAGATCCGCGCCGAACTCGGCTACGCGCCGCGCCGCACCCTGGACGAGGGCCTCACCGAGGTCGTCGCCTGGTACCGGGACCACCCGGACTGGTGGAAGCCGCTGCTCGGCGACGGGAGCGCGGCGGCATGAGGCTGTTCTGCTTCCCGCACGCGGGCGCCGGCGTCTCGGCGTTCGCCCGCTGGCCCGAACTGCTCGGCCCCAAGGTGGAGACCGTGCCGGTGCTGCTGCCCGGCCGGGACGCCCGGCGCCGCCAGCCGCGGATCACCGAGCCCCGCGCCCTCTTCGCCGACCTGCTGCGCCACCACGGACCCGCACCCACCTCGCCCTACGTGCTGTACGGGCACAGCCTCGGCGGCATGATCGCCTACTCGGTGGCGCGCGCCCTGGAACGCGCCGGCCGCCCGGCTCCCTCGCTGGTCGTGGTGGGCGCCTGTCCGCCGCCCGACGCCCAGGTGCGGCTCGTCGAGGCCACCGACCTCCCGGACGACCAGCTCATGGAGCTGCTGCGGGAGTTCGGCGCGGTCCCGCCGGACACGCCTCGGGGCGGTGTCTGGCAGCGCGCGGCCCTGAAGGTGATCCGCGACGACCTGCGGCTCGCGCGCGCCCTGCGGGAGGCCGCCGACGAGCCGCTGTCGGTGCCGCTGCTGGCCCTGTCCGGCGACCTCGACCCGCTCGCCGGGCGCGAGGTGATGGCCGGCTGGCGCCGCTGGACGAGCGGCCCGGTCGTCGAACGGACCCTCCCCGGCGACCACTTCTTCCTGCGCGGTCCGGCACTGCCCCGGCTGCTCGCCCGCGCCTGCCGCGTCGTGCAGCGCGGTGACGGCACACGGGCCCCGGCCGCGTCCGTCCGCACCCACCCGACCGCCTGGATCGCATCACAGCAGGAGGACACTCCCGTGAAGGACAGCCAATGAACCGACGCGTCGTCATCACCGGCATCGGGGTGGTCGCGCCCGGCGGAGTGGGGACCAAGGAGTTCTGGTCGCTGCTCACCGCCGGCCGGACCGCCACCCGCGGTATCACCCTTTTCGACGCCTCGTCGTTCCGGTCCCGCATCGCCGCCGAGGCCGACTTCGACCCGCTGCTGCACGGCTTCACGCCCGAGGAGGCCGAACGCCTCGACCGGGCCGCCCAGTTCGCCCTCGTCAGCGCCGACGAGGCGCTGCGCGACAGCGGCCTCGGCACCGCCGACCTGGACCCGGTGCGGACCGGGGTGACCCTCGGCAGCGCCGTCGGCTGCACCATGGGCCTGGACCGCGAGTACAACACCGTCAGCCGGGGCGGCTCCACGTGGCACGTGGACCACGCCCTGGCGGTGCCGCACCTGTTCGACTACTTCGTGCCCAGCTCCATGGCTGCCGAGGTGGCCTGGCGGACCGGCGCGCAGGGCCCGGTCTCCATGGTGTCCACCGGCTGCACGTCCGGGCTGGACTCGATCGGCCACGCCGTCGAGCTGATCCGCGAGGGCAGCGCCGACGTCATGATCGCCGGCGCGACGGAGGCGCCGATCTCGCCGATCACCGTGGCGTGCTTCGACGCCATCAAGGCCACCTCGCCCCGCAACGACGAGCCCGAGACGGCCTCCCGGCCGTTCGACGCGTCCCGCAACGGCTTCGTGCTCGGCGAGGGCTCGGCGGTGCTGGTCCTGGAGGAGTTCGAGGCCGCCCGCCGCCGTGGCGCCCACGTCTACGCCGAGATAGCGGGCTTCGCCACCCGCTGCAACGCGTACCACATGACGGGCCTGACGAAGGACGGCACGGAGATGGCCGAGGCCATCCGGGTCGCCCTGGACGAGGCCCGGCTCGACGCCACGGCCGTCGACTACGTCAACGCGCACGGTTCCGGCACCAAGCAGAACGACCGGCACGAGACCGCGGCGTTCAAGCGCAGCCTCGGCAGCCACGCCTACGAGGTGCCGGTCAGCTCCATCAAGTCGATGATCGGGCACTCCCTGGGCGCCATCGGCTCCCTGGAGGTCGCCGCCAGTGCGCTGGCGATCGAGCACAACACCGTGCCGCCCACCGCCAACCTGCACACCCCGGACCCCGCCTGCGACCTGGACTACACCCCGTTGACCGCCCGAGAGCAGCGCACGGACACCGTGCTGAGCGTGGGCAGCGGCTTCGGCGGCTTCCAGAGCGCGATGATCCTGACCCGCCCGCGCACGGGAGAGGCAGCATGACCACCCAGACTCTCGACCGCTCCGCCCCCGGCGCCGGTTCCGGGGACGCCGCACCGGGCACGCCCGTCGTCACCGGTCTCGGGGTGACCGCGCCCAACGGCCTGGGCACCGCCGCCTGGTGGGCCGCGACCCTGCGCGGCGAGAGCGGCATCCGGCCCGTCGGACGCTTCGACGCCGACCAGTACCCGGCGAAACTCGCCGGTGAGGTGCCCGGCTTCGACCCCGCCGAGCACGTCTCCAGCCGGCTGCTGCCGCAGACCGACCACATGACCCGGCTCGCGCTCGCCGCCGCGGCCGAGGCGCTCGACGACGCCGGCATCGACGCCGCCGAACTGCCGGACTTCTCCGCCGGGGTGGTCACCGCCGCCTCGGCGGGCGGCTTCGAGTTCGGCCAGCGAGAACTCGAGGCGCTGTGGAGCAAGGGCGGCCAGCACGTCAGTGCGTACCAGTCCTTCGCCTGGTTCTACGCCGTCAACACCGGCCAGATCTCCATCCGGCACAAGCTGCGCGGGCCGAGCGGTGTGCTGGTGACCGAGCAGGCGGGCGGCCTCGACGCGGTCGCCCAGGCCCGTCGGCAGCTGCGCAAGGGCGTGCCCGTGCTGCTCACCGGCGGCGTGGACTCCGCGCTGTGCCCCTGGGGCTGGGCGGCCCACCTGGCCGGCGGTGAGCTGAGCACCGTCGAGGAGCCGGACCGCGCCTACCTGCCGTTCTCCGCCGACGCCTCGGGGCATGTCGTCGGTGAGGGCGGGGCGCTGCTGGTGCTGGAGGACGCGGCCGCGGCCCGCGCGCGTGGCGCCCGCGCGTACGGCACGGTCGCCGGGTACGCGGCGACCTTCGACCCGCCGGCCGGCAGGGGCGCCCCGCGGCTGCGGGCGGCGGCCGAAATCGCCCTGGCCGACGCCGGCCTGACGCCCGCCGACGTGGACGTCGTGTTCGCGGACGCGGCGGGCCGCCGGGACGCCGACCGGGCCGAGGCCGAGGCGCTCGCCGGGCTGTTCGGCCCTGCGGGCGTGCCGGTCACCGCACCGAAGACGATGACGGGGCGGCTCGCCGCGGGCGGCGCCTCGCTCGACCTGGCGGCGGCGCTGCTGGCACTGCGCGACCAGGTGATCCCGCCGACCGTCAACGTCTCCCGGCCCGCGGACGACTGTCCGGTGGACCTGGTCACGGGCGGGGCCCGCCCGGCCGCCCTGCGCACCGCACTCGTCCTGGCCCGGGGCCGGGGCGGCTTCAACGCGGCGATGGTCGTCCGCGCCGCCGGCTGAACCTTGCCAACCGCACCCGCACCCGCACATCCCCACGAGAACCGAGAGATTGAGAGGTTGTCCATGCCCGCACTCACCATGACCGAGCTGACCGACCTGCTGCGCGAGTGCGCCGGCGAGGCCGACGCGGTGAACGTCGAAGGGGACGTGCTGGACGTCCCGTTCGAAGTCCTCGGATACGACTCGCTCGCCGTCCTGCAGACCACGGGCCGCATCGAGCGCGACTACGACGTGACCCTGGACGAGGACGCCGTGACGGACGCCGAGACGCCCCGTCAGTACCTGGAGCTGGTCAACGAGGCGATCTCCGCGAAGGTCTCCGCCTGACCCGCCGGTCCTCCCGGTACCGCTTCAGCACCTTTTGGCACCCCTTCGGGCCCGTGTCCCGGCCGCGCGCCGGGACACGGGCCCGACGTGCTCTCATGCCGCAGAACGGCCCAATTGTTGAAATATCAACGGGAACGGTAAGGAACCGTATCGGGACGGACACGGGACCACGACCGGAGACGCTCGGAACCGAGCCCCTCGCCCGGCTGTTCGAGGGGCTCTCCCAGCGGACCACGAGCACGACTCCAACGACCTGCGGCTAGCTGTGCCTGGGTCGGTGCCGTCCTCGCCCGCCGCCCGCCACCCCATTCCGTCCCCAGCGAAAGGAACGCCATGAGCACCGCAACCGCCCAGGGCGCCGTCATCAGGTCGGGCGATCTGGAGTTCCGCCCGCTCGACGGCTGCCGGGTCGCCACGGCGGTCGGCCCGCACCTCGGTGCGCGGATCGTCCGCCTCGACGTGGTCGAGGTCCCCGCCGGCGCCGTGTGGCGGCCGCAGTCCTCCGCCCGCGAGGAGAACGTCGTGGTCGTCTTCGCCGGCTCCGGCTCCGCCGCCTCGGGCGCCGCCCGCCGCCGCGTCAGCCGCGCCGACACGGTGTACGCGCCGACCGGCGACCTCTACGAGCTGAGCGCCGACGCCGGCCTGGACCTCACGGCCTACGTGTGGAACACCGCGCTGCGCCCCGACCGCTCCCCCGGCACCGACCCCCGCCGGTTCTCCCGGCTGTGGAACGAGGAGACCCAGCTCAGGGGCTTCACGGGCACGGGCCAGGCCGAGGCCTCCGCGAAGACCGCCACCATGAACTTCCTCTTCTGGCCCGGCACCGGCTCGCCGCAGCTGTGCCTGCACTGCGGCTTCATGCAGCCCGGTGAGTACTTCAACGTCCATGTCCACCCCGAGAGCGAGGAGGCGTTCATCGCCTTCGAGGGCCGGGGCCAGCTCCACCTCGACGGCGAGTGGTACGACGCCGAGCCCGGCGACGTGCTGTACGCCCCTCCCGGAGTGCCGCACGGCACCCGTCACCCCGACGAAGACCCAGCCGCCCCCCGCTTCGCCACCTGTGGTGGTCCCACTCCGTTCGATCCGGTGCTCTACGAGCGCGCCGGTGTCCCGACAAAGGTCCGGTGATCTTCAGCGATGTGCAGGATATTCGGTCACTTCGACGCCCAGGCCACCCCGCACGAACTGCGGTCCGTGGCAGCGGCCCAGCGGCACGGCGGCCCCGACGCGCAGACCCACGCCTCGGGCGCGGGCTGGGCGCTGGGCAACAACCGGCTCGCCATCATGGATCTCGACGGCGGCGACCAGCCGTACACCCTCGGCGACGACATCGTCGTCGTCTTCAACGGTGAGATCTACAACCACGACGAGCTGCGGCAGAAGCTCACGGCCCGCGGCCACACCTTCCGCGACACCTGCGACGGATCGGTGATCCCCGCCCTGTACGCGGAGTACGGCGCCGCCTTCCCGGAGTACCTCGACGGCATGTACTCGGTGGCGGTCCTCGACCTGCGCGGCGAGCCGACGCTCCACCTCGCCACCGACGAGGTCGGCATGAAGCCGCTGTACTACCACTGGGACGCGGCGCGCCGGCACCTGTACTTCGCGTCCGAACTGCCCGCCCTGCTGTCCTTCCGCAACGTGCGCACCTCCCCCGCCGAGGCCGGCCTCGACGCGTACCTGGCGACGAAGACGCCGTTCGGCGAGCAGACCATGTTCGAGGGCATCAACGTCCTTCCGCCGGCCGCGACCGTCCGCGTCACCCGCTCCGGCGGCATGCACGTCACCATCCGCCCCACCACCGGCTCCCGCGCCCCGCACTGCAACGAGGCGGAGGCCGCCGAGCACGTGCGGTCGCTGCTGCGCACCGAGGTGCACCGGCTCACCGAGGCCGACGTCCCCGTCTCCGCGATCACCAGCGGCGGCCTGGACTCCAGCCTGGTCACCGTGCTGGCCGCCGAGAAGGTGCGCGACCTGCACTCCTTCAACATCGCGTACACCGGCACCTGGCCGTCCGACGAGCGGGCGTTCGCCCGCGAGGTCGCCGAACGGGCCGGCACGACCCACCACCAGGTGGAGATCGACCCCGCGACCTTCCCGTCGCTGCTGGCCGACGTGGTCTGGCACCTCGGCCAGCCCAACGCCGACCCCATCACCCTGTCCACCTACGCCCTGTTCGCCGCCGTGCGGGACGCGGGCTTCAAGGTGGCCATCACCGGCGACGCGGCCGACGAACTGTTCGGCGGCTACGACCGGCTGAAGAAGGCCATGGACGCGCCGTTCGGCACGGACTGGGTGCCGGACTACGTGGAGGCCCTGGCCGCCGTCCCGAGGAGCCTGCGCGAGAGCCTCTACTCCCCCGACTACCTCGGCTTCGTCACCGCCAACGGCTCGGCCGCCGAGGAGATCACGGAGCTGCTGCGGGCCTCCACCGCCGACCGCATGACCACGCTCACCGACTTCGAGATCGGCAAGCGGCTCCCCGCCTACCACCTGCGCCGCGTCGACCACCTGTCGATGTCCGCCTCGGTCGAGGTGCGGCTGCCGTTCTGCCAGCCGAGCGTCGTCCGCTACGCCCGCTCCCTCAAGGCCGACCTCAAGATCGACGGCACCCGCCGCAAGAAGGTCCTCTACTCCGCGGCGGACGGCCTGCTGCCGGACTCGGTCCTCAACCGCCCGAAGCAGCCGTTCACCCTGCCCATCACGGCCATGCTCCGGCCCGGCCAGGCCCTGTACGCCTACGCCCGCGACCTGCTGGCCGAGGACCGGCTGCGCCGCCGCGGCCAGCTGGACCCGCGGAAGGTCGACGAGCTGTTCCGCGTCCAGGCGGAGCGGCCCGACGACCGGGCCTCGCTGGCCATCTGGTCGCTGCTGGTGCACGAGTTGTGGCTGGACCAGTTCTGCGCGCCCGCCGGCCGGGCCGCGCGGGGCGTCCCGGAGGTGGCGGTGTGATCGGATACATCGCGCGCGCCGTGGGGGCCCCGACCCCCACCCTGGTCCTGGACCAGCGGCAGCTCCCCAGGGACGAGGAGCGGCTCACGCCCGTGCTCACCCGCATCCGCGAGTGGCTGGAGGCCAACGGCCGCAGCGACATCCTGAAGTTCGCGCTCGTCGAACCCTCCGCCCACCCGATGTTCGACCTGGACTACCGGTTCGTGCAGGGACTGACCGGCGGCGTCGACCGGTTCGACTTCAAGGGCAGCTGCGGGCACTCCATCCTCGCGTCGGTGGTCGCCGCCGAGGGGCAGGCCTGGCTGCCGCGGCTGGCCCCGGGCGGCCGGGTCCGGGTCCGGGTCCTGAACAATGGCGACCACGTGGTGTGCGAGGTGGACGAGGCGCGCCGCCGCAGCGGCAGCTTCACCGTGCACTTCCTCCAGGACGCCGGAGCCCGCCTCGACGAACTGCTGCTCACCGGACGCCCGGTGGACCAGCTGATCACCGGCACCGGAGTGCAGGAGGCGTCCCTGGTCTCCATGGGCAACCCGTACGTGTTCGTGGACGCCGGGGAGCTGGGCCTGAACAGCGAGGAGGAGCTGTTCGGGGCCGGCGAGGACGTCTACGAGCGGATGCTGGCCATCCGTACCGCCGCCTGCGAGCTGCTCAAGTGGCCCGCCGACGGCGTCTTCCCGAAGATCGCGGCCGTCGGCCAGTACACCGAGGGGCGGCTCGCGGTGCGCGCCATCTCGGTCCCCAAGTGGCACCCCAGCATCGCGCTGACCGGCACCACCTGCCTGGCCGCCGCGTCCAGCATCCCCGGCACGGTCCCGGAACGGCTGGCGCGCCGGGCGGGACTCCAGCGCGGGGTCATCGAGATCGACACCTCGGGCGGCAGCACCGCAGCGGCGGCCTCCGTCGCCGGGCGCGGCGACGGCGCGGACACGCTGCACTGGGTCAGCGTCAGCCGCAAACTCGCCCAGCTCGACGAACCGGCGTGCATCGCCTCGCTGAAGAACTACGACTACAAGGAGGAACCGGCATGGCTCCCGCTGGCGGTCTGACGCTCACCGAGGCCGGCGCCGAGGTGCCCACCCGTGCCGAACTCGCCGAGCGGTACGCGGAGCTGACGGAGGTCCTGCGCCGGCACGCGCAGGACGCCGACGCCGCCGCCCGGCTCCCGGAGGAGGTCTTCACCGCCCTGCGCGCCTCCGGCATCCTCGGCGCGGCCGTCTCCGCCGAGTACGGCGGACAGGGCGGCGGCTCCCTGCTCACCAACCGGCTGATCGAACTGACCGCCGCCGCCGACCCGTCGGTCGCGATCATCCTGTTCCAGCACTACGCGGTCAGCTCCCGGATCAGCGAGTGGGGCAGCCCCGCCCAGCGCGAGCGCTGCCTGCCGCGGCTGGCGAGCGGCGAGTGGATCGCCGCCTCCGCCTGGAGCGAGTCCGGCGCGGGCGCCGACAAGCGCAACCTGGCCACCAAGGCGCGGCGCACCGCGGACGGCGGCTGGCTGCTGGACGGCGCGAAGGCGTTCACGACCGGGGCGGGCCTCGCCGACGTGTACCTGGTGCTCGCCCAGACGTCGGCGCCGGACACCGGCGGCGCCGCCACCTACGGCAGCGACGGCCAGACGTTCTTCCTCGTCGAGGCGGACAACCCGGGTCTGTTCGCCAACACCGGCATGGACCTGGTCGGGATGCGGTCCTCGGCGACCGGTTTCGTCGAGCTGACCGCCTGCGCGGTGGACGACTCCGCGGTGCTCGGCCCGGAGGGTGCCGCCGTCCGGATCATCGCCGGGGTGCGCGAGTCGGGGGCCACGCTGGGTGCCGTCTCGGCGGGCATCGCCGCGGCCGCGTACCGGACGGCGTTCGCCCACGCGCAGCGCCGCGGTCTCAAGGGCCAGCAGGCCGTCCGGCACCGGCTGGTGGACCTCGCGGCCAAGGTGGAGGCGGTCCGCGCCCTGGTCGACGCCTCGGCCCGCCGGGACTCGGCGGAGCCGGGCAACACGACCCTCTACAGCAAGATCCTCGGCTCGCAGATCTCGGAGGAGGTCGTGCAGGAGGCGCTGCGACTGCTGGGGAGCGCCGGTTATCTGCACGACCACCCGCTCAACAAGCTGGCCCGGGACGCCCGCGCGGTCGGCCTGATGGGGCCGACCAACGACCTGGCTCGGGATCTGGTCAGCACCCCTTGGCTCGTCTCCTGAGCCGTTGTCCCGTATCGACCCACGACCGGAGGATTCGTGACGCAGATGTACGACCTCGTTGTCACCAACGCGCGCGTCGTCACCCCTGACGGAGTTCAGGACGGTGGGCTCGCCGTGTCCGGTGAGCGAATATCGGCAGTGCTGGCGGCCGGTGAGACGCCGCCGGCCAAGGAGACGATCGACGCGGGGGGCCGCTATCTGCTGCCCGGCGCGATCGATCCGCACGTGCACTTCCGCACGCCCGGCCTCACGCACAAGGAGGACTGGGCGCACGGCAGCCGGGCGGCGGCCGCGGGCGGTGTCACGACCGTCATCGACATGCCCAACACCCAGCCGCCGCTGATCGAGCCGGAGCTGGCCGCGGAGAAGGCCTCCCTCGTCTCGGGCGACTCCCTCGTCGACTTCCGCTTCCACATGGGCGTCACGGTCGACAGCGTGGAGAACCTGCACCGGCTCCAGCCCCGCCAGGCGACGTCGGTGAAGGTCTTCATGACGGGCCATCACACGGCGCCCAACGTCATCCGAGACCCCGTCGTCCTCGACCGGATCTTCGAGGTGGCCGCCGAGCGCGGCATCCGCCTCGTCCTGCACGCCGAGGACGACAGCGTGTTCTCGCTGCTCGACGAGACGCAGCCGCCGCCGGCCGGGTACGACGCGTACGAGTCGGCGCATCCGCGCACCGGCGGCATCGTCGCCTCCTCGCGGGTGATCGAGCTGGTCCGCAAGCACGGCACCGCCGCGCACGTCCTGCACGTGTCCTCGTCGGAGGAGGCCGACCTCCTCAAGGCGGCCGCGAAGGCGGGCCTGCCGGTGACCTACGAGGTGACCGCGCACCACCTGTCCTTCTCGGCCCCGGACACGCAGCGGCTCGGCGCCCGGATCCGGCTGCGTCCCGCGATCCGCTGCGAGAAGGACAAGGGCCGGCTGTGGGACGCGGTGATGGAGGGCAGCGTCGCCAGCCTCGGCAGCGACCACGCCCCGCACACCGTGGAGGAGAAGCTCCTCGACGTGGCGGACGCCCCGCCCGGGCTGCCCGGTGTGCAGGAGCTCGTCATCGCCCTCTACACGGGCATGCGCCGGCGCTACCCGGAGCTGTCCACGGACGAGGCGGTGCGGCACGTGGCCCGGCTGACCTCGGAGGGCCCGGCCGACCTGTTCGGGCTGGGCGGGCGCAAGGGCCGGATCGCGGTCGGTCTGGACGCCGACTTCGTCCTGTTCGACCCCGACGTGAAGTGGATCATGGCGGCAGGTCACACCTACGCCAAGGTCGGCTGGTCGGCGTACGAGGGCTGGACCTTCACCGGCCGGCCCGACGTCACGGTCCGCCGCGGCGAGGTCATCTGGGACGCGCGCAACCCCGGTGAGCCGCGCTTCGGCACTCCTTCCGGCATCTGGCTGGACGCCGAGCCGTCGGTGCCGGGCGGGTTCGCCGCCTCCAGCACGGCCGGCGTCTGATCCGCGGACGTCCCGGAGGAGGGGCCGGCTCACCCGGCCCCTCCTCCGCCGCCCCGTCCGTCACCGGCACCGCACATCCGATTCCCGGCACCGCACTCATCCGCTTCCGGCCCACTGGAGGACCGCCGATGTCCGCCGTCGCTCCCTCGGACTTCACCCGCGCCATGGCCCACGTGCCCAGCCCCGTGACCGTCGTGACCACGACCGACGAGACCGGCCGGCGCTGGGGTTTCACCGCGAGCTCGTTCAGCTCGTTGTCCCTCGACCCGCCCCTGGTGCTGGTCTGCCCCGCCAAGTCGGCCGGGTCCCACGAGGCGTTCGTGACCGCCGATCGCTTCATGGTCAACGTCCTCTCCGCCGAACAGGCCGACGTCGCCAAGCATTTCGCGCGCTCCGGTCACGACAAGTTCGCCACCGGCGACATGGTCCCCTGCGAGCTGGACCTGCCGGGTCTGCCCAGCGCGACGGCCCGGCTGGCCTGCACCTCGCACGCGGTGCTCGACGGCGGCGACCACAGCATCCTCGTCGGCCGGGTCGAGGCCGTGTACGTCGGCGACCAGGAGCCGCTCGTGTACCACAACCGCACGTTCACCCGTCCCGAGGCGGCCAGCCCGGCCCTGGCCGCGACCGGCTGAGGGCGCGTTCCGTCATGAGCACCCTCGTCGTGTACTCCGACATCGGCTGCCCCTGGGCCTCGCTGGCGCTGTTCAACCTGCGCCGGGCGGCGGCCGAGGAGGGCGTCGTACTCGCCGTCGACCACCGGGCGTTCCCGCTGGAGCTGTTCAACTCCCGGCCCACGCCCAAGTGGATCCTCGATCCCGAGGTCGCGGCCGTGGCCGAGTGCGAGCCCGCGCTCGGCTGGACGGACTGGCAGGGCCCGGAGTCCGGCTATCCGGTGACCGTGCTGCCGGCCATGGAGGCCGTCCAGGCGGTCAAGACGCAGCCCGGACCGGAGGCGGCGGCGCTGGCCGCGTCCGACCAGCTGGACGCGGCCCTGCGCCATGCCTTCTACGCCGAGTCCCGCTGCATCAGCGTCCACTCGGAGATCCTGGCGGCAGCGGAGGACTGCCCGCTGGTCGACACCGGTCACCTGGACCGGGCGCTGCGCCGCGGCACCTGCCGGCAGGTCCTGTTCGACCAGTGGGAGGAGTCGAAGGCGCCCGAGGTGCAGGGCAGTCCGCACTTCTTCCTGCCCGACGGCACCGGCCTGCACAATCCCGGCATCGTCTTCAGCTGGCCGAAGGGCACCGCCCGCCCGGTGATCACGGACTACTCCCCCGGCTTCTGGAAGCCGTTGCTCCGCGTCCTGGAGAGCCCGTCGGCGCGCTGATCCCGCCCCGGCCCCCGGCGTCCCGCGCCGCGGGCCGGGCCGGTCAGTGCGGCCGGTGGGCGGAGGGCGTCGCCTGGTTCGGCGGCTCGTGGTGGCCCAGCAGTTCCGCCGCCTTGTGCTGGGTGTGGGCGGCGGCCCGCTGGGCCTCTGCCACCGCGTCGCCGAGTTCGCGGATGAGGTGTTCGTAGATCGGCGGATGGCCGGTGCCCTCGGTGGTCATCATGCGTGTCACGATGCAGGTGTTCCTTTCGCTCTCGCACAGGCCCCGTGCCGTCAGGCGCGGTTGAGGCGGGCCGCCACTCCGTGGCCGATCAGGAGATAGACGACCGCCGGGAGGCCGTAATTCAGGGCGACTCGCAGCCCTTCTGTGTCCATCGTGAAAATGTCTTGTGCCCATCCGGAGAGCCAGTCGGCCATTCCGTGCACGAAATCGACGAACGCGTTCGCCTGATTCGCGTCCAGCAGGTACAGCACGATCCACAGACCGAGGAAGCCGGCCGCGATGTCCGCGATCGTACAGATGGCCAGGGCGGCTCGGCGCGCCGTCGCCTGGTTGTCCCGCGGGGCGCGGTCGTGGCGCGCGGGCTGCTGGTCGTACGTCTGGTATCCGGGAACCGGGTCGGTACCGCTCACAGGGAATCCGATCTGACGCTTGGGGGATATTCCGTCTCCCTCCTTCTGCGTCCGGCCCTCGCCCTCGCGTTACACCCCCGGCCCCGGCTGCGCACTTATCGATTCCTGGTGCGGTGTTTGGGGATATGGATTCGGTTGTCTGCTATTTGCTGATGCGATCCGCCTGCCCGCGCCGCGTCACGCCGAGCGTTTGCGCGGGGTCGACTTCTTCGCCGCGGTCTTCTTGGCCGTCGTCTTCTTCGCCGCCGTCTTCTTCGTCGTGGACGTCGACTTCTTCGTGCCGCTCGTCGTCTTCTTCGCCGCCGCCTTCTTCGCCGTGGACGTCGACTTCTTCGTGTCCGTCTCCTTCGGCGTCGTACGCGAGGCGCGCTTGCGCTGGGGGAGGTCGTGGACCTCGGCCTCCTCGCCGCGCGACTCCTTGGCCGCGCGGACGCTGCTCTCCAGGGCCGCCATGAGGTCCAGGACCTTGCCGCCGGGCGCCGGTTCCGGGGACTCGGGGGGCGCCTCGCCCGCGGCCTTCGCGGCGACGACCTCCTCGACCGCCTCGCGGTACTCGTCGTGCAGGTCCTCCAGGTCGACCTCGCCGAGGGTGTCCATCAGGGCGTCCGCCAGGTCGAGTTCCTTGTCGCGGACGGTGACGTCCGTGTCGGGGGCCACGCCCTCCGGGGCGCGGACCTCGTCCGGCCAGAGCAGTCCGTGCATCGCGATGGCGTCGCCGACGACGCGCAGCATCCCGAGGCGTTCCCGGCCGCGCAGGGCGAACTTGGCGATGGCCACCTTGTTGCTGCGCTTCAGGGCCTCGCGCAGCAGGGTGTACGGCTTGGCGGCCGGCGCTCCGCTCGCCGCCAGGTAGTACGCCGCGTCCATCTGGAGCGGGTCGATGCGGTCCGAGGGGACGAACGCCACGATCTCGATCGTCTTGGCCGTCGGGAGCGGCAGGTGGGACAGGTCCTCGTCGGTGATCGGAATGATCGTGCCGTCCGCGTCCTCGTAGCCCTTGCCGATCTCGGAGCCCGTGACCTCGCGGTCCTCCAGCTCGCAGAACTTGCGGTAGCGGATGCGGCCGCCGTCCTCCGTGTGGATCTGGCGGAACGAGATGGAGTGGCTCTCGGTGGCGTTGACCAGCTTGATGGGGATGCTGACCAGGCCGAAGGAGATGGCTCCGTTCCATATGGATCTCACGTGCAGCACCCTTTCGACGGGGTCGGTGCCGGGTTCCTCCCGATTTCATGGGATTCTCATCGTATGACGCCGATCACAGAGGTGGAGGGGCGACGGGTCGCGCTCAGCAATCTGGAGAAGGTGCTGTATCCCGCGACCGGCTTCACCAAGGGCGAGGTCCTGCACTACTACGCGACCGTCGCCGAGGTCCTGCTGCCCCATCTGCGGGACCGGCCGGTGTCCTTCCTGCGGTATCCGGACGGGCCCGAGGGGCAGGTCTTCTTCACGAAGAACGTGCCGCCCGGTACGCCCGACTGGGTCACCACCGCCGAGGTCCCGCGCTCCGAAGGGCCGGCCCGGATGGTGCTCGTGCAGGATCTGCCGAGCCTGATGTGGGCGGCGAACCTCGTCGCCGAGTTCCACACCCACCAGTGGGTCGCCCAGGAGCCCGCGCTCGCCGACCGGATCGTGTTCGACCTCGATCCCGGCCCGCCCGCGACCGTCGTCCACTGCTGCGAGGTCGCCCTCTGGCTGCGCGACCGGCTGGCCTCCGACGGCATCGGGGCCCACGTCAAGACCTCCGGGTCCAAGGGGCTGCATCTGCTCGCGGCCGTGCGGGGCGCCTCCTCCGAGCGGGTCTCGGAGTACGCCAAGGAGCTGGCCGTCGAGGCCGAGAAGGCGATGCCGCGGCTCGTCCTGCACCGCATGACGCGCAGCCTGCGGCCCGGCAAGGTGTTCGTCGACTGGAGCCAGAACGCCGCCCGCAAGACCACCGCGACGCCGTACACCCTGCGGGCCCGCGCCGAGCCCCTCGTCTCCGCGCCCGTCACCTGGGACGAGGTCGAGTCCTGCGGGGATCCCGCCCAGCTCGCCTTCCTCGCCCGCGACATCGCGCCCCGGCTCCAGGACTACGGGGACCTGATGGCGCCGCTGTTCGACGCGGAACGCGCCGGGGTCATCTCCTGACCCGGGCCGCCACGTTCCCGGCCCGCCCCGTCGCGCTCGCCACCGCTCACACCCTCGCCCACGTCCGCCGGTCGCGCGCCAGCGCGTGCAGTCCGTCGACGTCCCCCGGCTTCAGTACGCCGCCCAGCCGGGCCAGGCCGGGCACGTCGGCGTCGGTCAGGACGCGGATGCCGCGCGGCGCCGCCGTGACCGCCAGGTGGGCCG
The DNA here is from genome assembly GCF_055606745.1 of Streptomyces sp. NPDC037054. NCBI lineage: Bacteria > Bacillati > Actinomycetota > Actinomycetes > Kitasatosporales > Streptomycetaceae > Streptomyces > Streptomyces sp. NPDC037054. The sequence continues at coordinate 164,506 of NZ_JBVJSJ010000001.1, forward strand.
GGCCGACGAGGGCCAGGACGGGGTGGACCTCGGCCGTCAGCGCGTAGGACGCCCGCGCGGCGCAGGCGCGGAGCAGGCGGAGCACGGGGCGCGGGTCGTCGCGGCGGCCCAGGGCGACCCCGGTGCCGGTCACGGTCACGCGCTGCTTGCGGGCGTACAGGGCATGGACGGCGAAGACTCCGCCAGGGCCGATCAGCAGGTGGTGGACGCGGTCGCCGCCGGGCAGCGGCACCGAGTGCAGCGCGTGCCAGCCGAGGCCGTCCATGCGGTCCAGGGCGGTGCCGACCGTCCGCTCCGCCTCCAGGGCCCGGCGGCGCGGGTCGGGGCGCAGCCGGCGCCGCGGGCCGGGGTCGCGTTCGAGGGCGACGACGAGGGCCTCGCCGGGGCGGTTGGGGGCCAGGTCGTCGTCGGGGTGGAGGGAGAGGCGGGCCAGTTCGGCGGGGGTGGGCAGCGGGGGCGGGCCGACGGCGACGGTGCCGGTGAGGAAGGGGTCCAGGGCGTCGAGCACGTCGTCGCGGTGGTCGTCGGCGAGGACGTTGACGCGGGCGGCGTCACGGTCGTACCAGGCGATGTTCCGGCCGTCGGCGGCACGGACGTAGAGCCGCTCCCGGCCGTGCCGCCAGGTGGGCACCACGCGCAGTCCGCGCCGTCCGGTGGGTCCGTTCATGCGCCATCACCCCACGATCCATGGGAACAGGCGGGGTGCTGCGGGAGCAAGAACCCGGCTACCTTTGACAGCGGTTGACCTGATCCGCCGGCAAAGCCCTCGGGGAGGGGAGACACGCCCTCGGGGAGGGGATGGGGAGGCGCTCTTGCGTACGCGCGGGACAGAACCCGTACCGGCTCCGGATCACCCCTGGGACGAGATCGTGCCCGGACTGTGGATGGGCGGGCACGAGTTCAAGGGGCACTCCGGGCAGCTGGAGTTCGCCGTGGTGCGGGGCCAGTTCGAGCTCGTGCAGTCGCTGTTGCGGTTGCCGGGGCACGGGCCCGATCCCGGTGTGGAGCACCATGTGTGGCCGATCCCCGACGGGCCGCTGGACGGGACGCAGCTCGCGGGCGTCATCCGGCTGGCGGAGGCGGCGTGCGCGGCGCTGGACGGGGGCCGCAAGGTCCTCGTCCGCTGCTACCACGGGTACAACCGGTCGGGGATCGTCGTCGCGCACGCCCTGATGCGCAGGGGGATGACCGCCGACGCCGCGATCCGGCTGATCCGGGCCCGCCGCTCGTCGTGGGCGCTGCACAACGAGCTGTTCGTGGAGTACCTGCGGGCCGGTCTGCCCACGGCACGGCTGCTGGAGGAACTGGCCGAGTAGCGCCCCCGCGTGCGCGACGGACGCCCTGGCAAAAGGGGCGTCCGCGCGCATGCGGAGGTCCCGCGCATAGGGTGTACGGGCCTCCCGTCCCCGGTTCCAGGAGCACCGTGCCGCCCCGTCGCCCCCCGCGCGTCGCCCGCCGTGTCGTCGCCGCCCTCCTGCTGTGGACGGCGGTCGCGGCCTGCGGTGACGCCGGTGGCCTGGAGGCGGCGGGGCCGACGCCGACCGCGGTCGGTCCGGCCCGCCTGTGGCCGGGCCTGACGCCGGCGTCCAGTCCGGCCTGGGACTACGACGAGGGCGAGACCGAGGTCGTCAAGGGGATCCGCGTCCCGGGCGGCGACATCCGGAAGGTCGACCCGGTGGCCGTCGTCCGGGCGGAGATCGCCGCGCACCCCGAGGACTACGCGGGGGCGAGGGCGCCGTACCGCGACACGGCTCGGGAGTTCGCCGGGTGCGGTGCGGCGTGTCCGCTGCTGGAGCCGCACTACCGCGACCTCACCGGTGACGGCCGGGAGGACATGACGCTGGGCTTCCCGCTGCGCCCGGCCAGGATGACCGCGGTACGGGTCTACACGGTCGACGAGCGGCACCGGCTCGTGCGGGTCATGGACAACGACGACGCCGTGAGCGCCGTCGAGCTGGCCGGCCGGTCGGTGATCATCCGGGCGCCGTCGGAGGTGCCGGGGTACGAGTACCGGCTCCAGTGGACGTGGGACCCCGACCAGCGGGCCATGCTGCTCACGCACGACGAGATGCTGCGCACCGGCGGCGAGAAGCGCCCGGGGCGGCCCTCGGCCTCGCGGTCCGGGTCCGCGTCGCCGTCCCCGTCCGCCGCGCGGTCCCCGTCCGCTTCGGCGGGCGCCCCGTGAGGCGGCCTCCGCTCCCCCGCTGGGCCGGGGCGCTCGCGGTGAAGGCGGCCGTGTTCATCACGGTGATGTGCTGTGCGCTGGCCGCGCTGCTCGGCGTCCTCGTGCACGTGTCGGTGACGAACCAGACCGTCGGCCAGGCCCGCCACCAGGCGCTCGCGCGGCTGTCGGAGGCCGCCGCCGCGTACCAGGCCGGCGACGCGCCCGTGCCGGGCGCCCAGGTGGATCCGCCGGGTCTGCCGGCGTCGCTGCGGGCCCTCGCGGTGGACGGCGGGCGCGGCACGATGGTCGCGCGGCACCGGGGGCGGCCGACGATGTGGGCGGCGGGGCCGGTGGACGGGGGGCGGGCGCTGGCCGTGGAGGTCGACTACTCGCAGCAGGCACGCACCATCGACGGCCTCGACCGGGCCATCCTGTGGTCGTCGGCGCTCGCGATCGGGGTGACGGTGCTGGTGGGCGCGTTCGCCGTGACGCGGGTGACGCGGCGGCTGCACGCCACGGCACGGGTGGCGCGGCGGATCAGCGCGGGTGACCTGGACGCGCGCGTGGACGATCCGCGGGCGCGGCAGGACGCGACGCGCCCGCAGGACGAGGTGGCCGCGGTCGCCGCGGCGCTGGACTCCATGGCGGCGTCGCTCCAGGGCAAGCTGCTGGCCGAGCAGCGGTTCACGGCGGACGTGGCGCACGAGCTGCGTACGCCGCTGACCGGGTTGCACGCGGCGGCGGAACTGCTGCCGCCGGGGCGGCCCACGGAGCTGGTGCGGGACCGGGTCGCGGCGCTGCGCACGCTCACCGAGGACCTGCTGGAGATCTCGCGGCTGGACACCGGGCGGGAGCGGCTGGAGGCCGACACCGAGCACCTGGGGCCGCTGGCCGAGCGGGTGGTGCGGGCGTCGGGGGGCGGCGCGCAGGTCGAGGTCAGGGTCGTGCGGGACGCGGCGGTGGAGACGGACCGGCGGCGGCTGGAGCGGGTGCTGGGCAATCTCGTGGCCAACGCGCGGCGGCACGGGCGGGGGCCGGTGGTGGTGACGGTGGACGGGGCGGTGGTCACGGTGCGGGATCACGGGGACGGGTATCCCGAGTACTTGCTGGCGCACGGGCCGCAGCGGTTCCGTACGGAGGGCGGGGCCACGGGGCACGGGCTGGGCCTGACGATCGCGCTGGGACAGGCGGAGGTGCTGGGGGCGCGGTTGCGGTTCGCGAACGCGGAGGACGGGGGTGCGGTGGCGACGCTGTCCCTGCCGGGAGCCGGTGCGGTGACCGGGGGTTCCTGAACGGGGTTCGCCCGGCGCCCGGTGCGGGTGCCTCCTGATGGCTCAGCGTGGCGAGCGGTGAACGTCCTGTGAACATAGCGTGCGAAGTGTCAGGCACGACCCGCTTCGCCCGCACATGGAGGTACCCCTCATGTCCATGCGTTCCCGCCTCGCGATAGCCGCCGCCGTCGGCGTGTTCGCCGCTTCGGCCGTCGCCGCCCCCGCCGTCGCGACCGACGAGTGGAGCAGCGGCACGAGCAGCGACACGAGCGCCGGCAGCGGCGCCGACGCCGGCAGCGCCGAGACCCTCGGCTCCGGCGGCGACGGGAGTGGCGGACACCACCAGGGTGGCCACCACGGCCACCACGCCCGCTACTACAAGGGCGTCGTGACCGCCTCCACGCTCGCCCTGCGCAGCGCCCCCAACCGCGGCTCGCAGATCATCCGCTACGCCCACAAGGGCGACATCGTCAAGATCTTCTGCAAGACCGGCGGCGAGACGGTCGACGGCAACCCGCTCTGGTACCTCCTCCCGGACGGCACCTGGGCCTGGGGCTCGGCCCGCTACATCAACAACATCGGGCCCGCGCCACGCTGGTGCTGATGACCGAAGCGCACCACACATCCCGTTTGGGTAGGTTCCGGACATGAGCAAGGCCGGAATGACCCTGGCGACGGCGGAGCCACAGGCCCCCGTCGTCCGCCTCCCCCGGCGCCGCGGCGTCGAACTGGCCCTCATCGTCCTGGCCGTGCTGCTCTCCGTGTACGGCTACTGCGCTGTCGGCCTCGCCCGCCAAGGCTCCGTCCCGCCCGGCGCCGCCGGTTACGGCGCCGGGCTCGGCGTCCTCGCGCTGCTGGCGCATCTCGCGGTGCGCCTCAGGGCGCCGTACGCCGACCCCCTGCTGCTTCCGATCGGCGTGCTGCTCAACGGACTCGGCCTGGTGCTGATCTACCGGCTCGACCTGGAGACGCCGGGCGACCGCGGCGCCCCCGCCCAACTCGTCTGGTCGACCGTCGGCGTGGCGCTGTTCATCGTGGTGGTCCTGCTGCTGCGGGACCACCGGGTGCTCCAGCGGTACGCGTACGTGTGCGTCACGGCGGCGCTGGTCCTGCTGACGCTGCCGATCCTCTTCCCGGCGGTGAACGGTGCCCGCATCTGGATCCGGATAGCCGGATTCTCCCTCCAGCCGGGCGAGTTCGCGAAGGTGCTGCTGGCGGTGTTCTTCGCCGCGTACCTGGCCGCCAACCGCGGCGCGCTGGCGTACGCGGGCCGCCGCGTCTGGTTCGTGCAGCTGCCGACCGGCCGCGTGCTCGGCCCGATCCTCACCATCTGGCTGCTGAGCGTCGGCGTGCTCGTCCTGGAACGCGACCTCGGCACCTCGCTGTTGTTCTTCGGCCTCTTCGTGGTCCTGCTGTACGTCGCGACCGGCCGCACCGGCTGGATCGCGGTCGGCCTGCTGCTGGCGTCGCTGGGCGCGGTGGCCGTGGGCTGGCTGGAGCCGCACGTGCACGGCAGGGTGCAGGACTGGCTGCACCCGTTCGCGTCGATCGAGGCCGGCCGGGGCCCGAACCAACTGGCGCAGTCCCTCTTCGCGTTCGCGGCCGGCGGCATGCTGGGCACCGGCCTGGGACTCGGGCACTCGGTGCTCATCGGGTTCGCGGCGAAGTCGGACTTCATCCTGGCCACGGCGGGCGAGGAGCTGGGCCTGGCCGGCCTGGCGGCGATCTTCCTGCTGTACGGGCTGCTGGTGGAGCGCGGCTACCGGGCGGGCCTGGCGCTGCGCGACCCGTTCGGCCGGCTGCTCGCCGTCGGCCTGTCCTCCCTCGTGGCGCTCCAGGTGTTCGTGATCGCGGGCGGGGTGACGGGCCTGATCCCGCTGACCGGCATGGCGATGCCGTTCCTGGCGCAGGGCGGCTCGTCGGTGGTGACGAACTGGGCGATCGTGGCGCTGCTGGCCAGGATGAGCGACTCGGCGCGCCGGCAGCCCGCCGAGGAGGCCGGGGCGTGACCGGGGACGCCGCCATGACCCGGTACATCCGGCACGCCGCGGTGTTCTGCGCGCTGCTGCTGCTCGCGCTGCTGGTCAACGCGGCCCGCGTGCAGGTCGTGCAGGCCCCGGCGCACGACGCCAATCCGGCCAACCGGCGTCACGACATCGCCCGTTACCGCGAGCCGCGCGGCAACATCCTGGTCGGCGGCCGGCCCGTGACCGGCTCCCGGGACACCGCCGAGCAGTTGCGCCACGAGCGGACGTACGCCGACGGGCCGATGTACGCGCCGGTCACCGGCTTCGCCTCGCAGCTGTACGGGACGTCGCTGCTGGAGCGGGCCGAGGACGGGGTGCTGTCCGGGGCCGACCCGATGCTGGCGCCGTTCCCGCTGTGGAACGACCTGACGCGCGGCCGGAGTTCGGCCGGCGACGTGGAGACCACGATCAACCCGGCGGCGCAGCGCGCGGCGTTCCGCGGGCTCGGTTCCCGCAAGGGCGCGGTGGCGGCGGTGGAGCCGGCGACGGGGCGGATCCTGGCGCTGGTGTCGGCGCCGTCGTACGACCCGCAGGCGCTGTCCGGGAACGGGCCGGCGGCGGCCCGGTCGTGGGCGCGGCTGAACGGCGACGCGGACCGGCCGATGCTGAACCGGGCGGTGCGGCAGACGTATCCGCCGGGTTCGACGTTCAAGGTGGTCACCGCGGCGGCGGCGCTGGACGCGGGCGTGGTCGAGGACCTGGACGCGCCGACCGACTCCCCCGCCCCGTACACCCTGCCGGGGACGACGACGCGGCTGACGAACGAGTCCGAGGGCTGCGCGGACGCCTCGCTGCGGGACGCGTTCACGTGGTCCTGCAACACGGTGTTCGCGAAGCTCGGGGTGGACGTGGGCGTGCGGGACATGGCGGCGACGGCGGAGGCGTTCGGCTTCAACGACGAGGGGTCGGGGATCCCGTTCCCGGTGGCGCGCAGCACGTTCGACACGTCGGTGGACCGGGCGCAGCTCGCGCTGTCGTCCATCGGGCAGTACAACACGCGTGCCACGCCGTTGCAGATGGCGACGGTGGCGGCGGCGGTCGCGAACGGCGGTCAGGTGCGCACGCCGTACCTCGTGGAGCGGACGACGCGGGCGGGCGGCGAGACGCTGCGGACCGCCGGTTCGCGGGCGGCGCGGCAGGCGATGCACCCGGCGACGGCCGTGCGGCTGCGGGAGTTGATGCGCGATGTCGTGGAGCGGGGCACGGGCCGGAACGCGGCGGTGCGCGGTGCGACGGTCGGCGGCAAGACGGGCACGGCGCAGCACGGCGTCGGCAACGCGGGGACGCCGTACGCGTGGTTCGTCTCGTGGGCGCAGGGCAAGCGGGACATGGAGCCGAAGGTGGCGGTCGCGGTGGTCGTGGAGGACGGGTCGGCGCGCCGCGGGGACATCACGGGCGGCGGGGTGGCGGCGCCGATCGCCCGGTCGGTGATGGAGGCGGTCCTCAAGTCCCGCCCGGCGAGGACCGGTTACTGACGCGGACCGGCTGCCGAGGCGGACCGGTTGCTGAGACGGGGCTGTCGGACCGCGCGCGACCCGACCTACCGTTCGGTCATGACTGACGCCGCCGCGTACGAACTCGCCCAGGTCAACATCGCCCGCCTCAAGGCCCCGCTGGACTCACCGCAGTTGAAGGACTTCGTCGACGCCCTCGATCCCGTCAACGCCGACGCCGACGCGGCGGACGGTTTCGTGTGGCGGCTGGAGGGAGACTCGGGCAACGCGACGGACGTGCCCGTCTTCGGTGACGCGTGGCTGATCGTCAACATGTCGGTGTGGCGGGACACGGACGCCCTGACCGCGTACATGTACCAGGGCCGGCATCGGGAGATGCTGGCCCGGCGCCGCGAGTGGTTCGAGCGGCTCCAGGAGGCCGTGACCGCCCTGTGGTGGGTGCCGGCCGGACACCGGCCCACGGTCGCGGAGGCCGAGGAGCGCCTGCTGCACCTGCGGGCGCAGGGCCCGACGCCGTACGCCTTCACGCTCCGCACGTCGTTCCCGCCGGAGGCGGCGGAGCCGGAGGGCGCGGCCGCCGCGAAGTAGACGCTCGGTAAACAAGTCCTGCGCGAGGGATTGACGGGCTTGCTGACACGCAGTCTCATAAGGGAGGTGAACCGCCGGTAACCCCTGACACGCCCCCGCACGACGAGGTGGACCAGCATGACGACCCTGACGGAAGCCGACGCGCTCGAAGGGCTGCGCGACGCGCTCGGCCTGCTCAAGGACCGGGAGCAGGTGGCCGAACGGCTGCTCGATTCCTCCGCCAAGCACTCCTTCGACCCGGACAAGGAGCTGGACTGGGACGCGCCCTTCGAGGAGGGCAAGTGGTTCTGGCCGCCGGAGCTGGTGTCGCTGTACGACACCCCGCTGTGGAAGCGGATGAGCGAGGAGCAGCGCATCCTGCTGTCCCAGCACGAGGCCGCCGCGCTCGCCTCCCTCGGCATCTGGTTCGAGATCATCCTCATGCAGCTGCTGTGCCGGCACATCTACGACAAGGCGGCGACGAGCGCCCACGTGCGGTACGCGCTGACCGAGATCGAGGACGAGTGCCGGCACTCCAAGATGTTCGCGCGGCTCATCCAGCGCGGCGGCACCCCCTGGTACCCGGTCAGCCGCGTCCACCAGAACCTCGGCCGGCTGTTCAAGACCATCTCCACCACGCCCGGCTCCTTCACCGCGACCCTGCTCGGTGAGGAGGTCCTGGACTGGATGCAGCGCCTGACCTTCCCGGACGAGCGCGTGCAGCCCCTGATCCGCGGCGTCACGAAGATCCACGTCGTGGAGGAGGCGCGGCACGTGCGCTACGCCCGCGAGGAGCTGCGCCGCCAGATGGTGACGGCGCCGAAGTGGTCGCAGGAGTTCACCCGCGTCACCTCCGGCGAGTTCGCCCGCGTCTTCTCGGTGGCGTTCATCAACCCGGAGGTCTACACGAACGTCGGCCTCGACAAGCGCGAGGCGATGGCGCAGGTCAAGGCCAGCGTCCACCGCCGGGAGGTCATGCAGAAGGGCGCCAAGCGGCTGACCGACTTCCTGGACGACATCGGCGTCATGCGCGGCGTCGGACGCAAGCTCTGGCAGTCGTCGGGCCTGCTGGCCTGAGCGCGCCGGTGGGCCGGGGCGGGGTCTGCGGCACCGGTTACGCTGCGGGCATGACCCCGCAGGCCGCCAGCCCCGCCTACCGCCGGCTCAGCGTCGAGGAGCGCCGCAGTCAGCTCCTCGACGCGGCGCTGTCCCTCTTCGCGCACCGCGACCCCGAGGACGTCTCCCTGGACGACGTGGCGGAGCGCGCGGGGGTGTCGCGCCCGCTGGTGTACCGCTACTTCCCGGGCGGCAAGCAGCAGCTGTACGAGGCCGCCCTCAGGTCCGCCGCCGAGGAGCTGGAGAAGTGCTTCGACGAGCCCCGCGAGGGCCCGCTGCTGGGCCGGCTGTCGCGCGCCCTGGACCGCTATCTCGCGTTCGTCGCCCACCACGACACCGGCTTCAGCGCCCTGCTGCGCGGCGGCAGCGTCGCCGAGACGTCCCGGACGAGCGCCATCGTGGACGGCGTACGGCGTGCCGCCGCCGAGCACATCCTCAGCCACCTCGGCGTCACCGAGCCCGGCCCCCGGCTGCGCATGACGGTCCGCATGTGGATCACGGCCGTCGAGGCGGCGTCCCTGATCTGGCTCGACGAGGACAAGCAGCCGCCCTCCGACGAGCTGCGGGACTGGCTCGTGGAGCAGTTCCTGGCCGTGCTGTCGGTGACCGCCCGCCGCGACCCGCAGACCGAGGCGCTGGTCCTGACGCTCGCCGGGGATGTCTGACACTGGTGGCGTGAAGAGCGAAGACACCCCGTTCGAGGGCGGCCCCATGGACGGCCGGGTGCTGCCCGTGCTGACCGGCATGACCGGCCACCCGCCGAAGACGTACCGCATCCCCGTCCCGGACCCGCACGGCGGCCCGCCCACCGTCCTGGTCTACCGGCGGGTGCCCCGCCACCCGAGCGGGCGCGTCGGGCTCACGCACAGGTGGAAGTATGCGTACGACCCCGAGGGCGCGGCCGGCGACGGGCCGAAGTGGCCGTGGTCCCGGCCCCGCCCCCGTCCCGACGCCACGCCGGGCGGCAAGCCGGAGGACACCGGCGGGTGACGGGGTTGCGCCGAACCGCGCACACTCGGCGCGCGGCCCGCGCGGGACCGGCTGATGCTCGCGGTGCGGAGCGGAGGAGCCGCCCGCACCGGAGGTGATGGCGTGTCAGGAAGGCTTCTGCGTCTGGTCTGTGCGGCTGCGGTGGCGACCCAGGCCGTCCTCGTCGCCGTCCCGGCGGCGGCCGAACCGGAGCCGGCCGGGACCGGCGAACAGTCCGCGATCGGACCCGAACCGGCGCGATCCGGAGGCCCGTCGGCAGCCGACCCGGAATCCGCGGACCCCGGCGATCCGTCCGTGACCGACCCGGAGTCCGCGGACCTCGGCGACCCCTCCGCGACCGACCCGGACCCCGCGGGCCCCGACGCTCCCGGCGAGCGTTCCGTGGCCGAGCTGCTGACGGAGCTTCAGCGGCTGTACCGGCAGGCCGAGCGGGCCACCGAGGCCTACAACGCGACCGAGGAGAAGCTGAGGAAGCGGCGTGCCGAGACCGCCCGCCTCGACCGCGCACTCGCCCGCGCCCGCCTGCGCCTGCACGACAGCCGGACGGACGCCGGACGGCTGGCCCGCCAGCAGTACCAGAACAGCTCCGACATCTCCCCCTACGTACGGCTGCTGCTGGCCCGCGATCCACAGCGCGCCCTCGACCAGGGCCACGTCATCGGGCAGATGGCGCGCGGCCGGGCCGAGACGGTGGACCGGCTCACCGGCAGCGAGAGGACGGCGGACGCCCTCGCCCGCAAGGCCCGCGAGGCCCTCGACGACCAACTCGTCCTGGCCGAACGGCGCAAGAAGGCCCGGGACGACGTACGGCGGCGGCTGGACGACGTCGAGGCACTGCTCGCTTCCCTCACCCCCGACCAGCTCGCCGAGGTCGCGCGGCTGGAGAAGGACGGCGTCGCGAAGGCGCAGCGGCGGCTCGTCGCGTCCGGGGCGCTCAGCGGCGTCGGGAAGCCGACGGCGGCCGGCGAGCGGGCGGTGCGCTTCGCGGTGCGGCAGCTCGGCAAGCCGTACGAGTGGGGCGCGGAGGGGCCCGGCGCGTTCGACTGCTCGGGGCTGACGTCCGAGGCGTGGGCGCACGCCGGGACGCCCGTGCCGCGCACCAGCCAGGAGCAGTGGGCGCGGCTGCGGCGGGTGGGTCTGCGGGAGCTGCGCCCCGGTGACCTCGTCGTCTACTTCCCCGAGGCCACGCACGTCGCGCTCTACCTCGGCGACGGCATGGTGGTCCACGCGCCGCGCCCCGGCGCGAGGGTCAAGGTGTCGCCGGTCGCGGCGAACCCGGTGCTGGGCGCCGTGCGCCCGGACCCGGCCGGGGAGCCCCTGGCGCACTACGCGCCGCCGGAGCTCCCCGAGGGTGCGACGGACGGGTCGGACGAGGGGTGGTCGGGCGGGAGTTACGCGCCCGAAGCGCCCGAGACCTCCATCAGGTAGGCCTGGGTCTTCTCCGGCTCGTAGAAGAAGTTCTCGAAGTCGGCCGGGTTGTTGAAGCCGTTGGCGAACCGGTCGGCGACGGGCTGGAGTTCGCCGGCGGCGCCGATCAGGTTCAGGACGTGCTCCGGCGGCGGGGCCAGCATCGCGTTCGTCCACTTGGTGACGTGCTGGGCCGTCTGCCAGTAGCGGTCGAAGGTCTGCTCCATCCACGCCTCGTCGAACGGCTTGTCGCCGTTCTCCAGGATGGAGGCGAGGTAGGCGGCGGCGCACTTGGACGCCGAGTTGGAGCCCTGTCCGGTGATCGGGTCGTTCGCCACGACGACGTCGGCGACGCCGAGCACCAGGCCGCCGCCGGGCAGTCGGCCGACCGGCTTGCGGACGGTGGGGGCGTAGCGGCCGGCGAGGGTGCCGCCGGCGTCGGTCAGTTCGACCTTGGTGGCCCGCGCGTACTCCCAGGGCGTGTACCGCTCCATGAGTTCCAGGGTCAGGGAGAGGTGCTCCGCCGGGTCCTTGACGCCGTTGAAGACGTCGAGCGGGCCGCCGGGTATGCCCTCCCAGAACAGGATGTCGGCACGGCCGGAGGTGGTCAGGCACGGCATGACGAACAACTCGCCGACGCCCGGCACGAGGTTGCAGCGGACGCCCTCGGTGTCCGGGTGCTCCGGGCGCGGGCCGAGGCCGTGCACGTAGGCGACGGCGAGGGCGCGCTGCGGCTCGCTGTACGGGGAGCGCTCGGGGTCGCGCTCGAACATCTGGACCAGCTCGCCCTTGCCCGCGGAGACGAGGACGAGGTCGTAGGCGCGGGAGAAGTAGTCGAGGTCGCCGACGGCCGCGCCGTGGATGACGAGCTGTCCGCCGCGCTGCGCGAACGTCTCCATCCAGCCGGCCATCTTCACGCGCTGGTCGATGGACTGCGCGAAGCCGTCCTCGAGCCGGCCGAACCAGTCGATGGCGCGCTGCGCGGGGCCCTCGGCCCATGAGCCGGGTGCGGCGACCGAGACGCCGAGTCCTTGGATCTTCGGGGCCTGGGACTCCCAGAAGTTCAGCTGGAGGTCGCGCTCGTGCTGCAGCGCCGTGTGGAACATGCACTGCGTCGACATGACCCGCCCGGCGCGGATCTCGTCCGCGGTCCGGTTGGACATCAGGGTGACCTCGTACCCGTGCGACTGGAGGCCGAGGGCGATCTGGAGGCCGGACTGTCCGGCTCCGACGACGAGTATCTTCCGCATGCGGGTGGTTCTCCTACTCGGGGGTTTCGTCGAGCGCGTGACCGACGAGGGCCAGGAGGGTCTCGATCACCGAGATCCGGCGGCGCGCATCCATGATCATGACAGGTATGTGCGGCGGTATCGTCAGCGCCTCCCGCACGTCCTCCGGCTCGTACAGCTCGCTGCCGTCGAAGTGGTTGACCGCGACGACGTACGGCAGTCCGCAGCTCTCGAAGTAGTCGAGCGCGGGGAAGCAGTCCTTCAGGCGACGGGTGTCGGCCATCACGACCGCGCCGATCGCGCCGCGCACGAGGTCGTCCCACATGAACCAGAACCGCTGCTGGCCCGGCGTGCCGAACAGGTAGAGCACCAGGTCGTCGTCGAGCGTGATGCGGCCGAAGTCCATGGCCACCGTGGTGGTCAGCTTCTCCGGCGTGGCCGTGAGGTCGTCGGTCTCCTCACTGGCCTCGGTCATCAGCGCCTCGGTCTGCAGAGGCGTGATCTCCGAGACCGCGGAGACCAGCGTGGTCTTGCCGACGCCGAACCCGCCCGCCACCACGATCTTCGTCGCGATCGGTGCCCGGGCCCGGTCCGTCTGCCAGGGCTGCAACGGCTCGTCGGGTTCGACGAGTGGGGAGACGCCAGCAGCGGCGTCAGAGACGACGGAGTCCACTCAGCACCCTTTCCAGCAGAGCGCGGTCCGGCCGGCCCGCGCCATGGCCGGTCCCGGTCCCGTACACACGGATCTTTCCTTGGTCCGCGAGGTCGCTCAGCAGCACGCGGACCACGCCGAGCGGCATCTTCAGCAGCGCGGCGATCTCGGCCACCGTGCGCATGCGGCGGCACAGTTCGACGATGGCCCGCATCTCCGGCATCACGCGGGAGGTGAGCGTACCGTTCGTCAGTTCCTTCCGCTCCTCGGGGGCTTCGAGGGCGGCCGTGCTCGCGACGAACGTCTCCACGAGCAGCACGTGCCCGAAGCGCGTGCGGCCACCGGTGAGCGAATAGGGGCGCACGCGCGCGGGTTTGCGTTCCGCGCCGCGCTTGGGGAGGTGGTTCTTGGGGCTGCTCATCGGTCACTCCCCGTCGACTCGGACTCCAGGGACTTTCTCAGCTCGCTGCGGAGTTCGGGCGTCAGGACGTGTCCGGCGCGGCCCACGAACAGGGCCATGTGGTACGCCACGACACTCATGTCGCAGTCCGCGGAGCCGTGGACGCCGAGCAGCGAGCCGTCGCTGATCGACATGACGAACAGGCTGCCCTCCTCCATCGCCACCATGGTGTGCTTGACGGAGCCGTAGTCCATCAGCTTGGCGGCGCCGATGGTGAGGCTGCCGATGCCGGAGACGATGGTGGCGAGGTCCGCGGCCGAGCCGCGCGGGCCCCGGGGCTGCTCGTCCCGGGCCTCACGGGCCGCGGCGTTCCTGCCGGGGTCGGAGGAGAGCAGCAGCAGACCGTCGGAGGAGACGACCGCGACGGAGAGGATGCCGGGCACCTCCTCGACGAGGTTCGTCAGCAGCCAGTGCAGATTGCGGGCCTCACTGCTCAGTCCGAAGGTACTGGGCGCGGTCAACTGCTTGCCTCCTCGACGGTGCCCCCCGTGGCTACTTCGGATTCCGCTGGTTCCGACGTCGTTCCCGCCTTCGGCGCCTTCGTGTGGGCGGTCTGTTCGGCGATCTCCGCCTCGACGTCACGACGCCCGGCCTCCGCCCCCTGGCGGAACCCGCCCAGGCGGCGGCGCAGCGCCTCGGCGTCGACGGAGCCCGTGCGCGGTCGCGGTGCCGCGACGGGCGTGCTGATCTTCGGGGTCCGCTTGGGCAGCCCCTTCTCGGTGACCCGCTCCTCGGGCTCCCGCTGCTCGGGTTCGCGCTGTTCGGCGTCGCGCTGTTCGGTTTCGCGGCGCTCGGGCTTTCGGTGCTCGTCGGGGGTGCGCTCGTGCGTGTCGGGCCCGATGGCGTACGGGTCGTGGGCGGCGGGGGCCGCCGGGGGCTCGGTGCGGGTCTGTCCCGGGATGAACGCGGTCACCGGGGCCTCGGGGGCCTCGTCGGCCCGGGGCGGGGCGGCGGCGTCCGTGCCCGGGGAGACGGCGTCGCTGGTACCGGTGCCGGTGGTGGTGGGCGCGGCCGGGGCCTCGGGCTGGACCTCGGGGAGCAGCAGCTCCATCGTGGTCTCGGCGGGGCTCTCCGGAAGGGCGTCCCCGGCGTCGGCCCCGGACCGGTCCGGGCCGTCCTCGGCGGCGGGCGTGGGGGTGGGCTCGGGCGTGGGCCGCTCGTCGGCTCCGGCGGGCGCGGGGTCGGCGTCCTGCTCCGCACGCCGCTCGGCCGCGGCGGCCTCGGCCGCCGCCTCCGAGCGTTCCACCGCCCGTTCCGCCGCCGCGACCAGCGGGTCGCCGTCGGCGCCGATCGTGCGGCCCTGGATGGTGTTGGAGTTGGCCTCGGCGTCGGCGCCCGGCAGGGTGACCGGGTGGGTGCCGCCCGCCGGGGTGGACAGCTTCGGGGCGCCGGGCGCCGCCAGCAGGCCCTTGGGCAGCACGACGACCGCGGCGACCCCGCCCTGCTTCTGCTCGCGCAACTGCACGCGCGCGCCGTGCCGGTGGGCGAGGCGGGCCACGACGTACAGGCCGAGTCCGAGGCCGTCGTCGCCCTCGTCGTCGTACGGCGCCTCCGGGTCGAAGTCGGCGAGGCGGCCGTTGAGGCGCTCCATGCGCTCCTCGGTCATGCCGATGCCCTCGTCCTGGACGGAGAGCATGACCTCGCCGTTCTCCAGCAGCCAGCCGGAGACCTCGACGGGCAGGTCCGGCGGGGAGAACGAGGTGGCGTTCTCCATCAGTTCGGCCAGCAGGTGGGAGAGGTCGTCGGCGGCGAAGCCCGCCACGTGAGCGTGCGGCGGCAGCGCGGCGATGCGGACGCGCTCGTACCGTTCGATCTCGCTGACCGCGGCCCGGACGACGTCGACGAGCGGCACGGGTCCGGAGCTGTGGTGGACGTGTTCGGTGCCGGCGAGGACGAGGAGGTTCTCGCTGTGCCGGCGCATGACCGTGGCGAAGTGGTCGAGCTTGAACAGCGTGGACAGGCGGTCCGGGTCCTGCTCGCGCTCCTCCAGGCTCTCGATGACGGAGAGCTGGCGCTCCACCAGGCCGAGGGTGCGCAGCGCGAGGCTGACGAAGGTGCCGCCGATGCTCTTGCGGACGACCTCCAGCTGGGCGGCGGACTCGGCGAGTTCGGCGCGCAGTTCCTCGCGGGCGTCGGCCATCTTCTGGCGCTGGCCGACGAGGTGCTTGCGGTCGGCCTCCAGGGTGGTGACGCGCTCGGCGAGGGCGACGGCGCGCGCGTGCAGGGCGTTGACGGAGCGGACGGCCTGGGCGAACTCGTCGTTGCGGCCGGTGAAGGCGACGGGTGCCTCGGCGGCCGGGTCCTCGGCGTCGGCGAGCCGGGCCGTGCCGCGGCGCAGCACGGACAGCGGCTGGGTGAGGGTGCGGGCCATGCCGGTGGCGATGCCGACGGCGAGCAGGATGAGCGCGCCGAGCAGCGCGACGCGGATCTCCAGCGCGGTGACGTCGTCGTCGCGCAGCTGGGCGAGTTCCTTGATGCGCTTCTCGTAGAGGGCGGACTCCACGCCGCGCATCAGGTCGACGCGGGCGGACAGGGCGGCGTCCAGCCGTTTGGTGCTGGTGCCGAGTTCACTGCCCGTCAGGGTCGGCTCGTCGGTGAGGCTCGCGAGGTACTTGTCCGCGGAGTTGACCTCGGGGCCGGTGATCGTGGAGTCGTACGAGGTGCGGGCGGACTTCCGTGCCGTGGCGTGGAAGTCGGCGAGCGCGGCGGCCGAGCGCACGTGGGCCTGGCGGGCGGCGGCGGTGAGCGCGTCACGGGTCTTGGTGTCGGCGTCCGAGGAGGACGCGGAGGTGGTGGGCAGTCCGGTGACCGGGTCGATGACGGTCTGGGTGCTGCGCGGCACGCTGAGCGCGGCGAGCAGCAGACCGCGGGTCGCGGCGGCCTGCTGGACGGCGGAGTCGAGTTCGGCGAGCGCGTAGGCGCCGGAGCCGGCGCGCGGCGGCATCCGCTCGGCCAGCTGCTCGGCGAGCCGGTGCAGTTCGTCGATGGCGGCGGAGTACGCCTGGTGCGCCTGGAGGGCGGTGCTCTTGCCGGTGAGCGCCGCCCGGCGGACGGTCGCGATGCCGTCGAGGTCGGCGCGCAGGGAGGCGGGGGTGTCGGTGTCCGCCCGCAACTCCTCGACCTGCCGGTCCACGCGGGCGCCGCGCTGCTCCGAGGGCGCCTTGGACTTGGGCCGGCCGGCGGCGACGTACGAGGTGACCTCGTCGCGCTCGTCGGCGAGGGAGTGGGCGAGGGTGAGGGCGTCCCGGGTCTGCTCGGCGAGCGTCACCAGTTCCTGGGAGTCGCTCAGCTGCCCGGAGGCGGCGACGATCGAGGGCGCCCCGGCCCCGGCGATCGCGGCTGCCACCACGGCAACGGCCACGATGAGGCGGTTGCGTACGTGGGTCGGGCGACCCTTGCCCACGGGCGGGTTGGGGGTCTCCTCACCGCTGGTCGCGGGGGCCGTCTGCTTGCCTGTGCGACGAGGCCGCGTCTTCTGCACCGGTGCTCGCATTCCTGACTCGTGTACCCATGGGCCCGGGTGACGCTCCGTCAACTGGCGCGTACCCCCGGTACATTTCCCGACCCTCCCAGCGCCGGTGGGCAGTGGACGCGCATCACCTGACCCGCCACCCGAAGGAGTGAACCTCGGACCGGAGTTGAGGAGCAAGTTCCTCTGGCGTTTGCACCGGCCTTTCCCGGCGGGCCGGTTGGACGTCTGCGGCGGGCGGTGGCAATATTCGCCGCCGCCGATTCCCGGAGTACCGCATTCCCCCGCAATTCAGACCTCTGACCTGCGCGGGCGTGCCGTTTCGACGACGGTCGCCAGCCTTTTGCGCACGTTGTGAAGGGGTCGTGCAGACTGGCCGGATGCGTACTGAACTCGTCTCGGAGCCGGGCACCCCGGACCGCCCCAACGAGGACTTCGCGAGCGTCGGACTACCGGCCTCCGGACAGGGCGGTTCGGTCGTCGTGCTGGACGGGGTGACTCCGCCGGTCAGCGGAACGGGATGTCTGCATTCCGTCCCCTGGTACACGGCGCGACTGGGCGGGGCGCTGACCGAACTGACCGTTTCGCTCCCCGATGCACCTCTGGTCGAGGTACTGGCCCGCGCCCTCGCACGTACCGCGGACGCGCACAGCGAAACCTGTGACCTTTCTCACCCCCGTACGCCGCAGGCGACGGTGGTGATGGCCCGCTGGTCGCCGGACCGGGTCGAGTACCTGCTGCTGTGCGACTCGGCGCTGCTGGTGGAGTCCCCGGACGGCACGGTGACGGTCCTGCTGGACGACCGGCTGGCCCGGCTGCCGCGCTCGGCGCTGGCGACGGACGCGCTCGTGGACGCGACGGTCCGGAACAAGGAGGGCGGCTTCTTCACGGCCGCCGCGGACCCGTCGGTGGCCGCGCGCGCGGTGACGGGCACCCTGCCGCGCGAGGAGGTGCGCTCGCTGACCGCGCTGACGGACGGGGCGGCGCGGTGGGTGGAGACGTTCCACGAGGGCGACTGGGCGGACTGCCTCGCCCTGGTGCGCAAGGCCGGGGCGCGGGCGCTTGTGGACCGGGTGCGGGAGCTGGAGCGGGCCGACCGGGAGCGGCGGGCGTTCCTCGGCCGGGCCAAGACGCACGACGACGCGACGGTCGTCCACGCCGAGCTGTCCGCCCCTCAGGGGGTCACCGGGGTCACTTCTCCATCTGCTGGTTGAGCTGGTGCAGCAGCCGGGCCAGCTCCGCGACCTCGTCGGGGTCCCAGTGGGCGAGGCGGCCGGCGTAGCGGGCGCGGCGGGCCTCGCGGACCCGGCCGACGCGGGTGCGGCCCTCGGGGGTGAGCTCGACCAGCCAGGCGCGTCCGTCGGCCGGGTCGGGCTCGCGGGAGACGAGGCCGAGCTGTTCCAGGGCGCGCAGCTGGCGGGACATGGTGGCCTTGCCGACGCCGATGTAGGCGGCGAGGTCGGTGGCGCGCTGCTTGCCGCACTCGTCGAGCCGCACGAGCAGGCCGTACGCGGACGACTCCAGGTCGGGGTGGACCTCGCGGGCCATCTCGCCCTGGTTCGCCCGGGCGCGGCGCAGCAGGACCGTCAACTCGCGCTCCAGCGCGAGGAATCCCGGCCGGTCCACACCGTGTGCGGACCTCCCGGACCCGAATCCGCGTCCGTCGCCGTTCCCGTCTCCGTGCACGTCAGCCCCTGCCTCGGTCTCCGCTACTGAAAGTTTCCGCCCTCCGCGGCCGTCACCGCAGCTCGGCAAGTATTTCGCAGGTGGAGACCTGTGGCGGAAGCGAGGGGCCCCGAGCGCGTCGGGACCCCTCGCCCGCCGTTTCCGGGCGGTCGTCACACCGCGACCGGGACCTCCGGCGCCGTCTCGCTCGTGGCCGGGGACAGGGCCAGTTCCAGGACCTGGCGGACGTCCGTCACGGCGTGCACGTCGAGCTTGTCCAGGACCTCGGCCGGGACGTCGTCCAGGTCGGGCTCGTTGCGCTTGGGGACGATCACGGTCGTGATGCCCGCCCGGTGCGCCGCGAGCAGCTTCTGCTTGACCCCGCCGATCGGCAGCACCCGGCCGGTCAGGGAGACCTCGCCGGTCATCGCGACGTCCGTACGGACCAGGCGGCCGGAGAGCAGCGAGGCCAGCGCGGTCGTCATGGTGATGCCGGCGCTCGGACCGTCCTTGGGCACCGCGCCCGCCGGGAAGTGGATGTGCACGCCCCGGTCCTTCAGGTCGGCGACCGGCAGTTCCAGTTCGGCGCCGTGCGAGCGCAGGAAACTCAGCGCGATCTGCGCCGACTCCTTCATCACGTCGCCCAGCTGACCGGTCAGGGTCAGTCCGGACGCGCCGGTCTCCGGGTCGGCCAGCGACGCCTCGACGTAGAGGACGTCGCCGCCCGCGCCGGTGACGGCGAGGCCGGTCGCCACGCCCGGCACGGAGGTGCGCCGCTCGGCCGGGTCCTGCGCGGACTCGGGCACGTGGTGCGGCCGGCCGATCAGGGCGCGCAGGTCGTCCGCGCCGACGGTGAACGGCAGCTCCCGCTCGCCCAGTTCGTGCTGGGCGGCGACCTTGCGCAGCAGCCGCGCGACCGACCGCTCCAGGTTCCGGACACCGGCCTCGCGGGTGTACTCGCCGGCCAGCCTGCGCAGCGCGCTCTCGTCGATGGTGACCTCGTCCGCGCCGAGACCGGCCCGCTCCAGCTGGCGGGGCAGCAGGTGGTCGCGGGCGATGACGATCTTCTCGTCCTCGGTGTAGCCGTCCAGGCGGACGATCTCCATGCGGTCGGCGAGCGCTTCCGGAATCGCCTCCAGGACGTTGGCGGTGGCCAGGAAGACCACGTCGGACAGGTCGAGCTCGACCTCCAGGTAATGGTCCCGGAAGGTGTGGTTCTGGGCCGGGTCCAGGACCTCCAGCAGGGCGGCGGCCGGGTCGCCCCGGAAGTCGGAGCCCACCTTGTCGATCTCGTCGAGCAGCACGACCGGGTTCATCGACCCGGCCTCCTTGATCGCGCGCACGATCCGGCCGGGCAGCGCGCCGACGTACGTACGGCGGTGGCCGCGGATCTCGGCCTCGTCGCGGACGCCGCCGAGGGCGACCCGGACGAACCTGCGGCCCATGGCGTGGGCGACGGACTCGCCGAGGCTGGTCTTGCCGACGCCGGGCGGTCCGACGAGGGCGAGCACGGCGCCTCCGCGCCGCCCGCCGACGACGCCGAGACCGCGCTCGGCGCGGCGCTTGCGGACGGCGAGGTACTCGGTGATGCGCTCCTTGACGTCCTCCAGGCCCGCGTGCTCGGCGTCGAGGACGGACTTGGCGCCCTGGATGTCGTACTGGTCCTCGGTCCGCTCGCTCCACGGCATCTCCAGGACCGTGTCGAGCCAGGTGCGGATCCAGGAGCTCTCGGGCGACTGGTCGGAGGCGCGCTCCAGCTTGTCGACCTCCTTCAGAGCGGCCTCGCGGACCTTCTCGGGCAGGTCGGCGGCCTCGACGCGGGCGCGGTAGTCGTCGGACTCGGCGCCCTCCTCCTCGCCGTTCAGCTCGCGCAGCTCCTTGCGGACGGCCTCCAGCTGGCGGCGCAGCAGGAATTCGCGCTGCTGCTTGTCGACGCCCTCCTGGACGTCCTTGGCGATGGACTCGGCGACGTCCTGCTCGGCGAGGTGGTCGCGCAGTTGCTGGGTGGCGAGCTTGAGGCGGGCGACCGGGTCGGTGGTCTCCAGCAGCTCCACCTTCTGCTCGGTCGTCAGGAACGGCGAGTAGCCGGAGTTGTCGGCGAGGGCGGACACGTCGTCGATGGCCTGGACGCGGTCGACGACCTGCCAGGCGCCGCGCTTGCGCAGCCAGGCGGTGGCGAGGGCCTTGTACTCCTTGACCAGTTCGGTGACGTGCCCCGGCAGCGGGTCCGGCACGGACTCGTCGAGCGAGGTGCCCTCCACCCAGAGCGCCGCTCCCGGTCCGGTGGTCCCGGCGCCGATCCGCACCCGGCCCCGGCCGCGGATCAGCGCGCCCGGGTCGCCGTCGGCCAGCCGGCCGACCTGCTCGACGGTGCCGAGGACGCCGATGCCGGCGTACGTCCCGTCGACGCGTGGCACCAGCAGCACCCTGGGCTTTCCGGGTTCGGACGTGGCGGCGGCCTGCGCGGCCTCCACCGCGGCGCGCACCTCGGAGTCGCTCAGGTCCAGCGGGACCACCATCCCGGGCAGGACGACCTCGTCGTCGAGCGGCAGCACGGGCAGGGTGAGCGGTGTGAACGCCTGGGACTCAGCAGCCATGATCTCCCCTTCGGCAGTCAAGTTGAGCTATGCCGACTCAATGTTGGAGGACTGCCGATTGTTCCGGCCACAGGGAGGTGTTCGCTGTGGGCGATCACGTCACGTCCCGCACCCGTCCGGACAACCCGCACCCGTCCGAACAACACGGAGGCGGCGCGCCATACCGCACTGGCAGGATGGCGGGATGGCCACCTCGTACGACATTCCCGAAGTACTGGACCGTTGTGAGGGCCCGCACGGCGAGGTCGTGCTGCGCAGGCACGGCGGGCTGCTGCAGATCATCGCGAACGGCTGTTTCCTGATGGACACCTCCGACGGGCGTTCGGAGCGGCGACTGGTGGACGCCGCCCTCGACGCGCTCGACGACCGCCCCGCGCCGCACGTCCTGATCGGCGGCCTGGGCGTCGGCTTCTCGCTCGCACACGCCGCGGAGAACCCCCGGTGGGGCCGCGTCACCGTCGTCGAGCGGGAGCCCGCCGTCATCGGCTGGCACCGCTCGGGTCCGCTGGCCCCGATCTCGGCGCGGGCGCTCGCCGACCCGCGCACCGAGATCGTCGAGGCGGACCTGATCACCCACGTCAATGAGACGTGCGCCACGTACGACGCACTGTGCCTGGACATCGACAACGGCCCCGGCTGGACCGTCACGGAGGACAACGGCGGGCTGTACTCCCCGGCCGGACTGGCAAGCTGCGCAAGGGCGTTGAGGCCGGGCGGGGTACTGGCCGTGTGGTCGGCGCAGCCCTCTCCGGAATTCGAGGGAACCTTGCGGAATGCCGGGTTCCAGGGGGTGCGTACCGAAGAGATCCCCGTTGCCCGGGGAGTTCCCGACGTCGTGCACCTCGGTGTCCGCCCTGGATAGCAAAGCCACGGTAACTCCCCGTACGCTGCATCCCTGGCGCGGATCATTCAAGCGTCAATCGCAGTCATGCGCAGACGAGGGGTCACCCCACTGATTCCGGAAAGCACACTTCAGGGGCGGGCGATGGAGCAGACACACACCTCCCACAACGGCACGGCGGCGGCTACTCCGGGCGCGCAGCGCCGGGTCCTGGTGGTCGAGGACGACGCGACGATCGTGGACGCCATCGCGACCCGCCTGCGCGCCGAGGGATTCCTGGTGCAAACGGCGGGCGACGGCCCGTCCGGCGTCGACACGGCCGAGGCCTGGCAGCCCGACCTGCTGATCCTCGACGTCATGCTGCCCGGCTTCGACGGTCTGGAGGTCTGCCGGCGCGTGCAGGCCGCCCGGCCCGTGCCGGTGCTCATGCTCACCGCGCGCGACGACGAGACCGACATGCTGGTGGGCCTCGGCGTGGGCGCCGACGACTACATGACCAAGCCGTTCTCGATGCGGGAGCTCGCCGCGCGCGTGCACGTCCTGCTGCGCCGGGTGGAGCGGGCCGCGCTGGCCGCCGCCACGCCGCGCAGCGGCATCCTGCGCCTGGGCGAGCTGGAGATCGACCACGCGCAGCGCCGCGTGAGGGTGCGCAGCGAGGACGTCCACCTGACGCCCACCGAGTTCGACCTGCTGGTGTGCCTGGCGAACACCCCGCGCGCGGTGCTCTCCCGGGAGCAGTTGCTGGCCGAGGTCTGGGACTGGGCGGACGCCTCCGGCACCCGCACCGTCGACAGCCACATCAAGGCGCTGCGCCGGAAGATCGGCGCCGAGCGGATCCGCACGGTGCACGGCGTGGGCTACGCCCTGGAGACGCCGACGCCATGAGTTCGGGGCGGGATGCCGCACGGAGGAGCCCCGGGGAGCCCTGGGGCGGCGTACGCCCGTTCTCGGTCAAGACCAAGCTGGGTGCCCTCGTGGTCATCTCGGTGCTGATCACGACCGGGCTGATGATGATCGCGGTGCGCACCGAGACCGAGCTGCGCTTCATCACGGTCTTCTCGATGATCGCCACGCTGCTGATCACGCAGTTCGTGGCGCACTCCCTGACCTCGCCGCTGGACGAGATGAACGCGGTGGCCCGGTCCATCTCGCACGGCGACTACACGCGCCGGGTGCGCGAGAACCGCCGGGACGAGCTGGGCGACCTGGCCCAGACGATCAACCGCATGGCGGACGAGCTGGCCGCGCAGGACCGGCAGCGCAAGGAACTCGTCGCGAACGTCTCCCACGAGCTGCGCACCCCGATCGCGGGCCTGCGCGCGGTGCTGGAGAACATCGTCGACGGGGTCACCCAGGCCGACCCGGAGACCATGCGGACGGCCCTGAAGCAGACGGAACGGCTCGGCCGGCTGGTCGAGACGCTGCTGGACCTGTCCCGCCTCGACAACGGCGTGGTCCCGCTCAAGCAGCGGCGCTTCGAGGTGTGGCCGTACCTGTCGGGCGTGCTGAAGGAGGCCAACATGGTCGCCTCGGCCCGCGCGGGCATGGCGTCCGGCTCCGGCAGCCACACCCGTACCGACGTCCATCTGTCCCTCGACGTGTACCCGCCGGAGCTGTCCGCGCACGCCGACCCCGAGCGCATCCACCAGGTCGTCGCCAACCTCATCGACAACGCGGTCAAGCACAGCCCGCCGCACGGCCGCGTGACGGTACGGGCGCGGCGCGGGCCCCGCCCGGAGTCGCTGGAGCTGGAGGTCCTGGACGAGGGGCCCGGCATCCCGAAGTCGGAGTGGCACCGGGTCTTCGAACGGTTCAACCGCGGCAACGTCAGCCGGCCGCACGGCCCCGGCAGCGACGGCGGCACCGGGCTCGGCCTGGCGATCGCCCGCTGGGCCGTCGATCTGCACGGCGGCCGGATCCGCGTGGCCGAATCCGAGCGGGGTTGCCGGATCCTTGTCACTCTTCCGGGACTCCCTTCCGTTCAAAGTTGACGTAAAGTTCGAAGCGGAGCCCCAAGATCCACGGGCGTACGCGCTGACGGACACGTGTGATCAGGCACAGCCCCGCCCCGTACGGGCGTCGGGTGATGACGCCCCCTTCCCCGGCGCGGCGGAACCTCGCTTGTTTCCCGCCATTTCAGGCACCGAAACACGCTGTTCGATGTGATGTGCGCGACGATGAACGGGCCCGGCCTGACCTTCTCGGTCTTGGAGGCGTAGCCTTTATTTCCGCTGTCCATCACCTTGTGAAGCGGAAGAGGGCGGTTGCCGCCGTGTCGCCACAGTCCCCCAGTAACTCGAGCTCCCCCACCCTTCGGGCGGGTGGTACCCCCACGACCGACACCGACCAAGCGGGCAAGAACCCCGCTGCCGCGTTCGGTGCCAATGAGTGGCTCGTCGACGAGATCTATCAGCAGTACCTCCAGGACCCGAACTCGGTGGACCGAGCCTGGTGGGACTTCTTCGCCGACTACAAGCCGGGCGCAGCCGCGACCCCGGCAGCGGAGACCACCACGGCTCAGGCCCCGGCGCAGGCTCCCGCGGCTCCGGCCGCGCAGCCCGCCGCGCCCGCCCAGGCCCCGGCCGCCCCCGCGGCGCCGAAGCCGGCGGCCGCCGCCCCGGCCCAGGCCGCCCCGGCTCCGGCGAAGGCCGCGGCCCCCGCCGCCAAGCCGGCCGCCGCCGCGAAGGCCGCTCCCGCCGCCGAGGCCCCGGCCGGCCGTGAGCAGCTCACGCTGCGCGGTCCCGCCGCCGCGGTCGCGAAGAACATGGACGCCTCGCTGGAGCTGCCCACGGCCACGTCCGTGCGCGCCGTCCCGGTGAAGCTGCTGTTCGACAACCGCATCGTCATCAACAACCACCTCAAGCGGGCCCGCGGCGGGAAGATCTCCTTCACGCACATCATCGGCTACGCGATGGTCCAGGCCATCAAGGCGATGCCGTCGATGAACTGGTCGTTCGCGAAGGTGGACGGCAAGCCCACCCTGGTCAAGCCGGAGCACGTCAACCTCGGTCTGGCCATCGACCTGGTGAAGCCCAACGGCGACCGCCAGCTCGTCGTCGCGGCGATCAAGAAGGCCGAGACGCTGAACTTCTTCGAGTTCTGGCAGGCCTACGAGGACATCGTCCGTCGCGCCCGCGACAACAAGCTGACGATGGACGACTTCACCGGTGTCACGGTCTCCCTGACCAACCCCGGCGGCCTCGGCACCGTCCACTCCGTGCCGCGCCTGATGCCCGGCCAGTCGGTCATCATGGGCGTCGGCTCCATGGACTACCCGGCGGAGTTCCAGGGCACCAGCCAGGACACCCTGAACAAGCTCGGCATCTCGAAGGTCATGACGCTCACGTCGACCTACGACCACCGGGTCATCCAGGGCGCCGCGTCCGGCGAGTTCCTGCGCCAGGTCGCGAACCTGCTGCTCGGCGAGAGCAACTTCTACGACGACATCTTCGAGTCGCTGCGCATCCCCTACGAGCCGGTCCGCTGGCTCAAGGACATCGACGCCAGCCACGACGACGACGTCACGAAGGCCGCCCGCGTCTTCGACCTGATCCACTCCTACCGGGTCCGCGGCCACGTCATGGCCGACACCGACCCGCTGGAGTACACCCAGCGCAAGCACCCCGACCTGGACATCGTCGAGCACGGGCTCACGCTGTGGGACCTGGAGCGCGAGTTCGCCGTCGGCGGCTTCGCCGGCAAGTCGATGATGAAGCTGCGCGACATCCTCGGCGTGCTGCGCGACTCGTACTGCCGCACCACCGGCATCGAGTTCATGCACATCCAGGACCCCAAGCAGCGCAAGTGGATCCAGGACCGGGTGGAGCGCCCGCACTCCAAGCCGGAGCGCGAGGAGCAGCTGCGCATCCTGCGCCGCCTGAACGCCGCCGAGGCGTTCGAGACCTTCCTGCAGACGAAGTACGTCGGCCAGAAGCGCTTCTCGCTGGAGGGCGGCGAGTCCGTCATCCCGCTGCTCGACGCGGTGCTGGACTCGGCCGCCGAGTCCCGCCTGGACGAGGTCGTCATCGGCATGGCCCACCGCGGCCGGCTGAACGTGCTGGCCAACATCGTCGGCAAGTCGTACGCGCAGATCTTCCGGGAGTTCGAGGGCAACCTCGACCCGAAGTCGATGCACGGCTCCGGCGACGTGAAGTACCACCTGGGCGCCGAGGGCACCTTCACGGGCCTGGACGGCGAGCAGATCAAGGTGTCGCTGGTCGCGAACCCCTCGCACCTGGAGGCCGTCGACCCGGTCCTGGAGGGCGTCGCCCGCGCCAAGCAGGACATCATCGGCAAGGGCGGCACGGACTTCACGGTCCTGCCGATCGCGATCCACGGCGACGCGGCCTTCGCGGGCCAGGGCGTGGTGGCCGAGACGCTGAACATGTCGCAGCTGCGCGGCTACCGCACCGGCGGCACGGTCCACATCGTCATCAACAACCAGGTCGGCTTCACCGCGGCCCCCGAGTCCTCGCGCTCCTCCATGTACGCGACGGACGTGGCCCGCATGATCGAGGCCCCGATCTTCCACGTGAACGGCGACGACCCCGAGGCCGTCGTCCGGGTCGCCCGGCTGGCCTTCGAGTTCCGCCAGGCGTTCAACAAGGACGTGGTGATCGACCTCATCTGCTACCGCCGCCGCGGTCACAACGAGTCGGACAACCCGGCCTTCACGCAGCCGCTGATGTACGACCTGATCGACAAGAAGCGCTCGGTGCGCAAGCTCTACACCGAGTCCCTCATCGGTCGCGGCGACATCACCCTCGAAGAGGCCGAGCAGGCGCTCCAGGACTACCAGGGGCAGCTGGAGAAGGTCTTCACGGAGGTCCGCGAGGCCACCTCGCAGCCGGCCGCCGCCGAACCGTCCGACCCGCAGGCCGAGTTCCCGGTCGCCGTGAACACCGCGGTGACCACGGAGACCGTCAAGCGGATCGCCGAGTCCCAGGTCAACATCCCCGACCACATCACCGTCCACCCGCGTCTGCTGCCGCAGCTGCAGCGCCGGGCGTCGATGGTCGAGGACGGCACGATCGACTGGGGCATGGGCGAGACCCTCGCCATCGGCTCGCTGCTGCTGGAGAACGTCCCGGTCCGCCTGGCCGGCCAGGACTCGCAGCGCGGCACCTTCGGCCAGCGTCACGCGGTCATCATCGACCGCAACACGGGCGAGGAGTACACGCCGCTGCAGTACCTCTCCGAGGACCAGTCGCGGCTCAACGTCTACAACTCCCTGCTGTCCGAGTACGCGGCGATGGGCTTCGAGTACGGCTACTCGCTGGCCCGCCCCGACGCGCTCGTGATGTGGGAGGCGCAGTTCGGCGACTTCGTCAACGGCGCGCAGACGGTCGTGGACGAGTTCATCTCGTCGGCGGAGCAGAAGTGGGCGCAGACCTCCGGCGTCGTGCTGCTGCTGCCGCACGGCTACGAGGGCCAGGGCCCGGACCACTCGTCCGCCCGCCCGGAGCGCTTCCTCCAGATGTGCGCGCAGCACAACATGACGGTCGCGATGCCGACGTCCCCGTCGAACTACTTCCACCTCCTGCGGTGGCAGGTGCACAACCCGCACCACAAGCCGCTGGTGGTCTTCACGCCGAAGTCGATGCTGCGCCTGAAGGCCGCCGCGTCGAAGGCGGAGGAGTTCACGACGGGCGGCTTCCGCCCCGTCATCGGCGACGAGTCGGTGGACCCGGCCGCGGTCCGCAAGGTCGTCTTCTGCGCCGGCAAGGTCTACTACGACCTCGACGCCGAGCGGAAGAAGCGCGGCGTGACGGACACGGCGATCATCCGCATCGAGCGCCTGTACCCGATCCCGGGTGCCGAGCTCCAGGCGGAGATCGCCAAGTACCCGAACGTCGAGAAGTACCTGTGGGCCCAGGAGGAGCCGGCGAACCAGGGTGCCTGGCCGTTCATCGCGCTCAACCTGATCGACCACCTGGACCTGGCGGTCGGCGCGGACATCCCGGCCGGCGAGCGCCTGCGCCGCATCTCCCGCCCGCACTCGTCGTCCCCGGCGGTCGGCTCGGCGAAGCGGCACCAGGCGGAGCAGGAGCAGCTGGTGCACGAGGTGTTCGAGGCGTGAGCCTCTGACCGCGCCCGGCGGCGACGCCGCCGGCCGATGGCAGCCCGAAGGGCCCGGCTTCCGGAGTTTCTCCGGGGGGCCGGGCCCTTCGGCGTGCGGGCGCGGGGAGGGGGCTCCGGTGCGGGCGTCAGGTGGTCTGCGGCTCGAAGTCCCACGTGGGGCGGCGGCGGGCGCGGGCGGAGACCGTGAGCGGGTGCCCATGGCCGAGGGTGGTGTCCAGGCCGGTCAGGGCCTCTTGCTCGAAGCGGTCGGCCTCCGCACGCCGTCCCGCGGCGCGCAGTCCGGCCGCGACGGACAGGTATGCGCACAGGGTCAGCGGATGGGTGGCGCCGAGGACGCGGGCGGCACGTACGGCCGTGTTCAGGCCGAGCCGGGCGGCGGCCTCGGGACCGTCCGCGTGGGCGCGCAGCGCCGAGGTGTTGAGCGCGCAGCCCAGGGTCCAGGGGTGGTCCTCCCCCACGGCGTCCGTCATCGCGGCCAGCGCCCGCTCCGCGAGGGCGTGCGCCTGCTGCCGTTCGCCGGTGTCGCTCAGGACGAGCGCCTGGTTGGCGCGGACGCCGGTGAGGAACGGGTGGTCGTCGGGGAACATCGCCTCGTAGCGGGCGACGACTCTCTCGCCGAGCTCGCGGGCCAGGCCGAGGTGGCCCTGCTCCCGTGCGAAGCAGCTCCGGCCGGCGGCGCACATCAGCGTCAGCGGGTCGCTCTCACCGAGCACCCGCTCGCAGCGCTCCAGCGCGCGGGCGAAGTGGTGGTCGGCGCCGTCCGGGTCGCCGACGGCGCGGCGGCACAGCGCGAGGTTGAACTCGGCGCGCAGGGCCTGCGTGCTGTTGCCGCCCAGCGCCTCGTGGCCGGCGAGCAGGTTCCGCGCCTGGAGCGCCTCCGCCTCGGCGTAGCGGCCGAGCAGCCTGAGGTCGACGGCGTACGCGATCTCCGAGCCGAGGGTCCACGGGTGCCGGTCCCCCAGCAGGTCCCGGCGTGCCTCCAGGGTGCGCAGGTCGACGTCCCGGGCGTCCTCGTAGCGGCCGAGGAGGCGCAGGGAGACGGCCAGGTTGTTCTGCGCGTTGAGGGTGCGGGTGTCCTGGTCGCCGAGGAGTTCGCGGTACGTGGCCAGCACCCGCTCCGAGATCTCCAGTGCCTCCGCGTAGCGGCCGAGTCCGCGCAGGTCCGCGGCCAGGCCGCCGAGGGCGCGCAGGAGGTCGGGGTCGCGCGCACCGCGCTGGTCCTGGAGGTGCCGTACGGCGGCCCGCTCGATGTGCAGGGTGCGCCGGTAGTCGCCCGCCGCGCGCAGCAGGTTGGCGTAGTGGTAGGTCAACTGCCAGATGAGCGGGTGGGTTTCGCCGAGCAGTTGCCGCCAGGCGCGCATCGCGCGGTCGCCGAGCTTGATGCCGGCCGCGTACTCGCCCGAGAGGTACATGTACCGCAGGCAGTTCAGGACGAGGGGCTGGACGGCCGGGTCGGTGGCGGCGAGGACGTCGGCGTACTTCAGGTGCGGCACGATCTCCGCGTAGTCGGGCCACCGGTCGGGGTCGGCGGGGCGGCCGGGGTCGGCGGCGGCC
Organism: Streptomyces sp. NPDC037054; assembly: GCF_055606745.1. NCBI lineage: Bacteria > Bacillati > Actinomycetota > Actinomycetes > Kitasatosporales > Streptomycetaceae > Streptomyces > Streptomyces sp. NPDC037054. Next base: position 194,050 of record NZ_JBVJSJ010000001.1, read on the forward strand.
AGCGCGCGGCGCACCACGTCGAGGAATTCCTGCCGCTGGGCGTCCGGTATGTCGCGGTGCACGATCTGGTGGACCGCGCGGTGCAGGTAGAACGACTCGCGCGCCGCGTCCGCCTGGTGCGGCTCGACCCGGACGACGGAGTACCGGCGCAGTTGGTCGACCGCGGCGTTCCACCGCCGGGCGTCGCTCAGCAGCGCCGTCACGGGGTGGGGCAGCTCGTCGAGGGGCGCGTCCCTCAGCAGGTGCACGGGGATGAAGCCGGGCGCGAAGAAGGTGCACAGCCGCAGCAGGTCGACCGACTCCGGGACGGTCTCGCGCAGTTGGTTGAGCAGGATGGACCAGGCGGTCCGGAAGGCGAGCGGGAAGTCCGCCGACACCTTCACCACGTCGCTGTCGCTGCCGCCCTCCAGCAGGGCGATGTACTCCTCGACCGAGAGCTCCGAGTCGTTCAGCCAGCCCGCCGTCTGGTCCAGCAGCAGCGGCAGGTCCTCGAGAGCCTCCGCCAGCTGATCGGCGTCCGGCTCGGTCAGCCGGGGGGCGCGGCGCCGGATGAAGGCGACCGACTCCTCGCGCGCGTAGACGGGGACTTCGAGCAGCGTGCTGTTGTGCTCGCTCCACTCCGGGTTCCGGGACGTGATGATCACGTGTCCGGGACCGGTCGGCACCAAGTCCCCGACCTGGTCGGGCTCGTCGGCGCCGTCCAGGATCAACAACCAGCGTGAGTGGGGTTCTCCGCGCCGCAGCGCGTCCCGGACCGCGCGCAGCCGCTCGCCGTACTCCTGGCCCGTCTGGAGGCCGAGCCGCGGGGCCAGCTCCGCCAACTGCCGCCGGTAGGTGACCCGTTTCTCCGCGTTGACCCACCACACCACGTCGTACTCCGAGCCGAAGCGGTAGGCGTACTCGGCGGCCATCTGCGTCTTGCCCACCCCGGACATGCCGTGCAGCGTCACCACACCCGCGCCCGGCTCCGCCGCCCGCAGCAGGTCGAAGGTCTCGCTCAGCAGCGTCTCGCGGCCGGTGAAGCGGGTGTTGCGGCGCGGCACTGAGCCCCACACGCCGGGCGGGGTGGCCGGATAGCGGGGCCCGCGTCGCGCGGCGACCGCCTCCGGCAGCGGATCCGTCGGCAGGCCGAGCCGGTCCAGCAGCCGCCGTTCCGCCTCCTGCGCGCCGACGGCGACGATCCGGGCCGGCGCGAGCAGGGCGGCGGCGCCCGGCACGGCCGCCGTGGTCACGGACACGGCGGCGAACCGCGACGGGTCCGGCGTGACCACCTCGCGCAGGGCCGCGCACCACTCCTGAGGTGTCCGGGGCCCGAGGTGGAGGTACGCCGCGCTGAGCACGAGGAGGACACGGCCGTCGGCGAGCAGCAGGTCGCGCAGCAGGTCCGCGAGCGGCACGTCGGCCGGCGGCTCCCAGCGCAGGTGCGCCACCCGCAGCCCGCGCCGCTCCAGCCGGTCCCCGATCCAGGCGGCCCACGCCCGGTTGTAGCCGGCGTAGCTGATCGTCACCGTGGGCCGGCCGGACGCCGGGGCGGGGCGGGCCGGGGAGTCGCCGGAGGCCGGGCGCAGCACGGGCGGCCGGGGCATGTCCTCGACGGGGCTCGCCCGTGGCCGGTCCCGGTCGTCCGGCGTGGGCGTCCCGTCCCGGATCTCCGAGTGCAGCTCCGCCTTGCGCACCGGCACGCCCCACTGGTTGCTGATCGTGAGCCACAGCGAGGCCGGGCCCGTGTCGGTGCCCGCCGACACCCGGAACCGCGCGGGGCCGTAGGTGCCGCCGAAGCGGTGCAGGACGACGCTCGGTTCGCCGAGGGCCGCGCAGGTGAAGAGGGGTGAGCCGTCGAGGGCGACGGTGAAGGTGAACTCCTCGGCGTCGTAGGGCCATGCGGCGGGCGTGCCGTCGGAGGCGGGGAGCGGGCCGCGCAGGTCGACGGTGACGAGGTAGTCGCATCCCGCCTCCGCCTGCCGGGGCCAGGCCACGACGGGCTCGATGAGCAGCGGGTGCTCGGACGGCCGCTCGGCACCGCTCACCGGCCACTCCCCCCTCCGGCGCTCCGCCCCTCCGCCGCGGCGAGCCGCAGCGTCGTCTGCGGGTGCCCGTAGTAGTGGAACATGAAGGCGTACAGGAGCCGCAGGACGCGTTTCTGGCCGACGCTGTCGACCTGTCCGTCATCGTCGCGGACACTCGGGACGGCCGCCAGTGACCCGAACTCCTCCAGTGCCCGCGCCCGGAAGGCGCGCAGCGTCTGCGGGACGGGGCGGTGGGGGTGCTCGGCGACCTCGCGCACCAGGCGCCGCAGCAGCGCCCGCGCCTCCTGGTCGCCGACCTTGCCGGAGGTGACGATGCAGCCGCCCGCGCCCTTGCGCAGGAACAGTTCGGCGAATCCGCGCAGCGCCGCCTCGCCCTGCGCCCGGTTGTCCACGAAGCGTCCGGAGTCGCAGGCGTTGAGGCAGACCAGCGAGCGGTCGCGGCGCAGCACGGTCATCGACTCGCCGTTCAGCTCGGCCCAGGTGCGGCCGCCGAGGGTGAGACGCGGCACGGTGTCGCCGTAGGTGCCGTGGCAGCCGAGGTAGACCAGGCCGGTGCGGTCCGCGTGGGTGTCGAGGTCGCGCAGGAAGGGCGTCATGCGCCGGTGCAGCCGGTGCGTGTAGGGGGCGAAGACCCGGCCGTCGTCCGTCATGTCCTGGTGGACGTAGCCGAGCACGCGGCCCCGGCAGTCGCCGTTCTCCCGGGGCAGGCCCTGACCGGCGTCGTGCACGGTGGTCCAGCGGGAGACGACGGTCAGGGCGCCCAGCGGGCCCCCCGCCAGCTTGAGCCGGTCGTCGGCGGGCAGCCAGAACAGCTCCCAGGGCAGGTCGTAGCCGGTGTCGTCCCACACGACGAGGCGCAGGCGGTCGCCGTGCCGGGCGCGGATCCGGTTGAGCCAGCCGCTCAGTTCGGGCTGGTTGCCGGACCACAGGCGGATGCCGCGCAGCACTTCGGAGGGGTACTCGCCGCCGTCCTGCCGCAGGTTGGCGAGGCGGACGGCGGGCGCCGTGAGCCGGGTGGGACCGGGGGCGCAGGTCACCGACAGGTCGCCGCACCAGCCCTGCAGCCGGTAGCCCTGCCGTCCGTCGGCGCCCTCGCCGCGCAGGACGTGCAGCACGGCGAAGCCGTCGTCCAGACGGGCGCCGGGGTGCCCGTCGGTGCCGCCGAGCCCGGCGGGCGGCTCCTGCGCGCGGCGCAGGTGGGGGACGGGGGCGGTCGGGCGGCGCGTGGCCGCTCTCAGTCCGGGCAGGGCGGCCCGGCGCACGACGGTGCCGGCTCCCGTCAGCCAGCGCGGCCCCTGCTGCGGCTCACTGCCCACCGGCGCCTCCCGGTGTGCCTGTCCGCGGCGCGCCCGTCGTGCCGGGGCCCCCTTCGACGACGGTCGCGCCGAGGCTGTCCGCGAGGACGAACGGCAGGTCGCCGTACGGTTCCCGGGCCGGGTCGACGACGGCCACGTGCAGGCGGGTCCGGTCCATGGCGGCGATCCGGGCGGCGGCGTCGACGGCGTCCTCGACGCCCGCCGCGGCCACCTCGCCGCGCAGCCGCCCGGTGTGGCTGGCCCGCAGCGGGATGTTGCCGCGGCCGTCGGTGACGACGACGAGCCAGGCCTCGGCCGGTCCGGTGCCGTGCTGCCGGAACGCCCGCCGCAGGGCCTGCGCCGCGAGTTCGACGCCGTGGGCGAGCGGGGTGGCGCGGCCGGGCCCGCGGTACAGCGAGGCCAGCACCCGGGGGTCGAGGACGCCGCGCGCTGCGAAGGACTCGGCCCGCAGTTCGTCCCGCGCGTCGGCCGCGCCGACCTCGATCACGTGGACGGCGGCGCGGCCGGTGTACGCCCACTGGAGGAACGGCGTGAGGGCGTCCTGCCAGTCCCGGTCCGGGCCCCGGCAGGTGTGGTCGAGAAGCAGCACGAGGACGCGTTCGGGCGCTCCGGCGCGGACGTTGCTGTGCAGGTCGACGGGCGAGACGGTGAAGCGGTCGGTGCGCCGCACCCGTTGGTGCAGTGCGGCCTCCCGGACCGTGCGTACGTGGGCGAGGTCGTGCAGGTCCGTGGCGCGCCGGGTGCCGATCACGGTGCCGCGTGCGGAGGCCGGTCCGGAGTCGCGCCGTCCGGGGGCGCGCAGCGGCGCGAAGTCGCGGGGGCCGGTCGCCTCGTCCTCCGGGAACGGCGTCCCCGGCACGGCGGGGCCTCCACCGGGGGCGGTGCCGATGCCTTCCGCGGGGCCGGTCTCCAGCAGGACCCGGTCCCCGCCGCGCGCCCGGTGCGGCTCCTCCCGTCCGGCGCGGCGGCGGGTCGGGACGGTGCGGGGCAGGGTCTCGGGCGGCGGTGCGGGGTCCGGCGGCGGAGGACCGGGCTCGGGGCCGTGCGGGGACTCCGGCACGGTGAGGCCGATGAGCCGGGCCGCCGCGTCGCAGTGGGCGGCGCCTGCCGACGCCGCGCCGTCGAGTGCGGCGACGGTCCGGGCGAGCCGTACGAGCGCGAGTTCCCGGCGGACACTCGCCTCGGGCCCGAGCAGTTCCGGTACGCGGCCGATCGCGGCGTCGGTGACGGGCACGGGCGGGGCTCCGCCGGCCGCGGCACGGCGCCAGGCTTGCGGGAGAGCCGCGAGCAGGCCCTCGACCGACGGCAGCCGCAGTCCCGCCACCGACAGCCGTACGGCGAACCGGTCCAGCAGGTGCCGGCTGAGCCGTCCCACGTCGGCCGACCGGCAGACGGCGAGCCAGCGGGCCCGGGGCCGGACGGTGCGGCGCAGCCCGGTGCGTTCGACCACGGCCACGTCGGCGCCGAGGAGCTGCACGGCGGCGCGCATGCCGGCGACGCTCAGCCGGGCCAGGTCGGGCACCACGACCAGGGGCGGCGCCCCGGGCCGGCCGTCCGCCTCGATGAGCGGGCCGGGATCGGTGCGGAACGTGATGCCGTCGGCGTCGCGCCGCAGCCGGGTGCGGGTCCACAGGTCCTCGTCCCGGCCGGCGGCGCCCAGCACGAGGGGCGCTTCGACGGGTTCCGCGGTGCCGGTCAGGATGCCGGTGAACAGGCGGGCCACCGGGTCGACGAGCCGGGGCTCCAGGTCGAGCAGCAGCACCCCGGACAGGGCGGGTTCGGCCGCGGCGCAGACCAGGGCGTGCGTGAGCCGTCGCGCGAGGGCGTCGTGGCCGAGGTCGTCCCGCGCGAGGATGTCCTGCCGGGGTGCGTCCGGGGCGGTACGGCCGGACGGTTCGGTGGCCATGGCGGCTCAGTCCTCGACGAGGCCCTCGAAGAGGTCCTCGACGCGGCCCTCGTCCTCGGCTCCCCAGTCGAAGGTGCCGCCGTGCGCGGTCTCCGGCCGCCGGTGCCGAAGGGCCAGGGGCAGCACGCGCCGCAGATGCGCGGGCTCGACCCGGTCGGCGCCCGCCAGCGCCGCGTAGGCGCGCGCCGCCAAGGTGGCGACGATCTCCCCGCGCTGCCCCACGGCGTCCGTACGGACGGCCGCCTCGGCGCACAACTCCAGTACGCCGTCGGGTACTTCGACGTCGAGAACGCGGCGCCGGGCGGCGGCGAGCCGCTCGCGGTGGGCCAGGTCCTCCCGCTCGGCCGCCGCCAGCCACTCGGAGTCCCCCCGGTGCAGCTCCGCCTCGAAGTCCAGGACGGTGCGCAGCAGCCGGTGCCGGTCGGCCGCGTCCAGCTGCTCGGCGGTCACCATCAGCCCGAACCGGTCGAGCAACTGCGGCCGCAGCCCGCCCTCTTCGGGGTTCATGGTGCCGACGAGACCGAAGGACAGGTACTTGCCGGTGGCCAGCCCTTCCCGCTGCACGGACAGCACGCCGGTCGAGACGACGTCCAGGATGATGTCGACGAGGTGGTCGTCCAGCAGGTTGACCTCGTCGATGTAGAGCAGCCCCTTGTCGGCCGCGTCCTCCAGCAGCCCCGGCTGCGGCCGCGTCTCCCCGCGCATGAGCGCGTCAAGGTCCCAGCCGCCGAGGACACGGTCGTCGGTGGCGTTGATGGGCAGGGTGACCGGCAGCTCGCCGTGCGCCATGAGGGCGAAGGCCCGCACCAGCGTGGACTTGGCGGTACCGCGGGGCCCGGCCATCAGGACACCGCCGATGCGGGGCACCACGTGGTTGAGCTCCAGCGCCAGCTTCAGCTCGTCCTGGGCCACCACGCGGGAGTACGGCAGGATGCGCACCCCGTCCGCCGCTCGGCTCACGAGGCCGGCCCGTCGGCGGAAGGGGCGGGGGCGGCTGGAGCGGGGGCGAGGGCGGCGGGGGCAGCGGGTGCCGGGGTCTCCGGTGCGGTCCGCCAGCGCAGGGTGATCTGGAGCTGGGCCTCCGCGCCGCTCCTGACGAGCGTCGCGACACCGGCGTCGATCTTGATGGCGAGCTGCAGCTCGATCTCGTCCGGCCGCAGCCCGTCCTCCAGCTCCCCGAAGCGGCGTACGGCCTGGGCGGCGCAGCGGCGGGCGAGGTCGACCCCCTCGCCGTACACGTCCCGGGCGACCCGGACGACGCGCTGCCCGGCGCCGTCCCGCGTCTCCTCGTCGCCGTACACGAGGTCGAGCCCGTCGGCGTCGGCCGCGCCGGCTGCCGCGCCGGGCTCGATGTCGACGTCGATCTCGACCGGGATGGGCCCGTCCGCGCCGTCCGGGACGGGCCCGACTAAGATCACCACGCGTCTCCCTGGGTCAACTCGCTTGTGGTGCGGGCTTGTTGAATGGAAGAGGGTGATTCCCCGGCAGCGTGGGAGTTATGCGTGACAGGGGCGGACACGGCGAGCGTCCCACCCCCGTCGGGACGTCTCACGTCGTCTGGGGCTCGAAGTCCCAGTAGGGGCGGTTGCGGGAGCGGGCCGACACGGTGTGGCTGTGGTGGCTGCCGAGCGTCGCGTCGAGGTCGGACAGCGCCTCCTGCTCGACCTTCTCCGCCTGACGGCGGTCGCGCAGGCCACGCAGGTCCGCCGCGTACGCGACGCGGGTCGACAGCGTGAGCGGATGGGTGCGCCCGAGCGACTCGATGGCCCGGGTCACCGTGTCCCGGCTCAGACCGGCCGCGCCCTCGATGTCGCCGACGAGGTTGCGCAGCGCCGACGCGTTCATGGCGCAGCCCAGCGTCCAGGGGTGGTGTTCCCCGACGGCCTGCGTCATCTCGGCCAGGGCCTGCTCCGCGAGGACGTGGCCGTGCTCGCGTTCCCCGACGTTGCGCAGGATCAGCGCCTGGTTGGCGCGGGACCCGGCGATGAACGGGTGACCCTCGGGGAGCATCACCTCGTAGCGGGCGACGATGGCCTCGCTGAGTTCGCGGGCCTGGTCGATGTCGCCGTGCTCGCGGGCGTAGCAGCTCTGGCTCGTGGCGAAGATCAGCGTGAGCGGGTGCGCCTCGCCCAGCACGCGCTCGCCGCGCTCCAGCACGCTGGAGAGCATGGGCCCGGGCTCGTCCCGCCTGTCGCCCCGGCCGCGCTCGCCCAGCCGGTAGCGGCACAGGGCGAGGTTGTACTCGGCCTTGAGTGTCTGCGGATTGTCCTGGCCCATCACGAGCCGGTTGTCGCGGACGTTCTTCGCCTGGATCGACTCGGCTTCGGCGTACCGGCCCAGCAGACGCAGGTCGGTGGCGTACGAGATCTCGGAGTTGAGCGTCCACGGGTGGCGGGCGCGCAGCAATTGCCGCCGCGCCTCCATGGTCTGCTGGTCGGCCTCCAGGGCTTCCTGGTAGCGGCCCAGCAGGCGCAGCGAGACGGCCAGGTTGTTCTGCGCGTTGAGGGTCCGCGAGTCCTGGTCGCCAAGGAGCTCCCGGTAGGCGGCCAGGACCCACGTGGACAGTTCCAGGGCCTCGTCGTGGCGGGCGAGCCCGCGCAGGTCGGCGGCGAGACCGGCGGCGGCTCGGAGGTGTTCCAGGTCCTGCGGTCCGCGCTCGTCCCTGAGGTGGTTCGCGGCGTCGCGGCTGAGTACCTCGGTGCGGGAGTACTCGCCGAGGGCGCGCAGCAGATTGGTGTAGTGGTAGGTGAGCTCCCAGATCCGCGGATGCGTCGGGCCGAGCAGCTCTCGCCAGGCCGTCAGGGCGCGCTCGCCGAGCTTGATGCCGGCGCGGTACTCGCCGGAGAAGAGCATGTAGCGCAGGCAGTTGAAGACCAGACGCTGAACCTGCGGGTCCTTGGTCTGGAGGACGTCGGCGTACTTCAGGTGCGGCACGATCTCCGCGTAGCCGGGCCACAGGTCCGGGTCGGTGGGCCTGCGGGGGTCGGCGGCGGCGAGGGCCCGTCGCACCACGTCGATGAACTCGGCACGGTCGTCGTCCGGCATGTCCTTGTGCACGATCTGGTGGACCATGCGGTGGAGGTAGAGGGACTCCCCCGAGGAGACGGACTCGTCGAGCGACGCCTCGTGGGACTCCAGGCGGACGACGGAGTACGTGCGGAGCTGGTTGACCGCCTTGTTCCACAGCAACGGATCGTTGAGCAGACCGGCGAGTTGTTCCGGCAGTTCGTCGCCCGGCATTTCCTTGAGCAGCCGCACCGGGATGAAGCCGGGCGCGAAGAAGGTGCACAGCCTGAGCAGGTCGACCGACTCCGGGACGGTCTCGCGGAGCTTGTTCAGCAGTATCGACCAGGCGGTCTGGAAGGCGAGCGGGAAGTCCGCCGACACCTTCACCACGTCGCTGTCGATGCCGCCTTCCAGGAGGGCGATGTACTGCTCGACCGACAGGTCGGAGTCGTTGAGCCAGCCGGCCGTCTGGTCCAGCAGCAGCGGCAGGTCCTCCAGCGCGTCCGCGAGCTGGTCCGCGTCCCGCTCGGTCAGCCGGGGAGCGCGGCGCCGGATGAAGGCGACGGACTCGTCACGGGAGTAGACGGGGATTTCGAGCAGTTGGCTGTTGTGCTCGTTCCACTCCGGGTTCCGGGACGTGATGATCACGTGCCCCGGCCCGGTCGGCACCAAGTCCCAGATCTGATCGGGTTCGTCGGCGCCGTCCAGGATCAACAGCCAGCGCGAGTACGGTTCGCCGCGCCGCAGCGAGTCGCGTACCGCCCGCAGCCGCTCGCCGTATTCCTGGCCGGTCTTGAGGCCGAGTTTGGGCGCGAGTTCGGCCAGCTGCCGCCGGTAGGTCACGCGGGTTTCCGCGTTCACCCACCACACCACGTCGTACTCGGAGCCGAACCGGTGGGCGTATTCGGCGGCCATCTGCGTCTTGCCCACGCCGGACATGCCGTGGAGCGTGACGACACCGGCGCCGGACTCGGCGCTCTGGAGGATCTGGTAGGCGTCGTTGAACAGCGCCTCGCGGCCGGTGAAACGGGTGTTGCGGCGCGGCACGACGCCCCAGACGTCGGGCATGGCGGCGGGGAACCTCGGCCCGCGACGGGATTCGGCCGTGGTCTCGGGCAGCGGTTCCGACGGGAGGTCGAGCCGGTCCAGCAGTCGCCGCTCCGCCTCCTCCGCGCCCATGTTGGTCAGGTCCACCGGCGCGAGTACGGCGGCGGCCGACGGCACGGTCGCGGTGGTCACGGACACCGCCGCGAAGCGCGACGGGTCCGGGGCGACGACCTCGCGCAGGGCCGCGTTCCACTCCTCGTGCGTGCGAGGCCCGAGTTGGAAGTACCACTCACTGACCACGATGAGGATGCGCCCCTCGGCCAGTTTCAGATCGCGCAGCAGATCCACCAGCGGAACGTCGGCCGGGGACTCCCAGCGCAGGGGCACCACCCGTAGCCCGCGCCGCTCCAGCCGGTCCCCGATCCAGGCGGCCCACGCCCGGTTGAAGCCGGCGTAGTGGATGGTGACTGTCTGCCTCGCGGCCCCCCTCTCGGTCGTACCGACCGGCTTACGAGCTCCAGACATGCAGCGGCCTCCAGCGCGTAGTACCACGAAATCCTAGGACCTCGGCGCGTCGCGCGTAAGTCCGTCGACCGACGGGGAACACACCCAGGCCCGACGATCTTTCCGCACGGGACGGCGGCGCGCAGGGATCCTCACTCATTCGGCCGCTGAGGCGCGGCACGGCGTTGTGTCCACAGGGTCCGGGCGGCATCGACGTAGGCCTGGGCCCGGGCGGTGTGACCCCGGGGAGCGGGGTGGTCGCCCATCCGTTCGTACGTGGCCACCATCTCGTCCACGAACCGCCGTCCGCGCACGGTGAGATCGGGCGAGCCGACGAGGGCGGGCAGGGCCGCGCCGACCTGGGCGCGGTAGCGGGCGTGCTGGGCCCACGCGTACTCGCGGTGCGGGGGCCTGGTCAGCAGGAGCGCCCGCCGCTGGAAGAACGCCGCGATCGCGAGGTGGGAGTAGACCCCCTGGAGCAGTCCGCCGTACGGCCTCGGGTCGGGCCGCCAGGGCGCGAAGTACCGGGCCTCGGGACCTGCTTGATGGAGCGTCACCATGTCGCTCAGTGCCGCCAGTTTGGTGTGGTGCAGTTCGTGGACCAGCGTCGCCGCGAAGGTCACCGGGTCGGCCGGCGTACTGCTGAGCAGCGCCCCGAAGGCCTCCCGCCTGGTCGCGCTGCAACTGCCCCGCCCGCCGGCGCCGGGCGGCATCTCCAGCGGCACCAGGCACCGCAGCAGCGCCACCGCCTCGGCCAGCCGCTGCGCACCGCCCGAGCGCAGCGCCGCGGCCGTCCCCGACCAGGCCTGGAGCCACCGCTTGCGCTCGGCGTCGTCCAGCGCGACCGGGCCGCTCAGGGTGCCGTGCCGGGGACCGTCCGCCACTTCCCGGTACGGGTCCAGGTCGTCGAGCGGCATGGCCGGCCCCGACGGCAGCAACCCCGGCAGGGCGTGCGCGGGCGTCCAGGCGAGCGCGCCGGACCAGGCGCCGGTGCCGGATTCGAGGTGCACGGTCACGTCGGGGGCATCCACCTGACGCAACGTCATGCGACCGGGCGCCGTGGTGACGTCGACCGTCACGTCGCCCGACGTCACCGTGTGCAGTGCGCCGAGGGAGGGGAGGCTGAGGACACCGGCGCGCGCGGTGAGCCGGGTGGTGTACGAGATGCCGGCCCGGGCGGCGGCGACGGCGGCGAGGGCGCTGAAGTGGGCGAGGTCCCGGCGCAGTTGGCGGGCCCGGGACTCGTCCGGCGGCCGGCTGCGACCGTCGGCGTCCAGCCCTCGCAGACACGACCGCGCCCAAGGTCCGACCAGGGGATGGAACAGCAGCGCACGCGCCGGACCACGGAACGACGCGGGCGCGCCTTCTGCCGCGCCCCTGTCAGCCCTCGCGCCCCTGTCCGCCCTCGCCTCTCTGTCGGCTCCCGTCTCCCTGTCCGCCTGCGCCAGCAACGCCCAGTCCTCCCGCAGCCGCGCCTTCTGCCCCTGCGTGCAGACGCTGCGGTCGGCCGCCTCTGCCGCGTCCAGTACCGCGCGGAGTACGAGCAGTCGCCGCGTGTCCTGGTCGCGGACGAGGAGTTCGAGGGTGTCGGGGCCGCCCTCGGTGCGGCCGAGTTCGAGCAGGGCCCGGTCCGGGACCGCCGGAAACATCACGGAGCGCCCCCTTGTGAAGACGTCGGTGCTCGGGACGAGGTCGATGCAGGGGACGAAGCCGATGCGGGGGACGAAGCCGTTGCCCGGGGCGGAACCGGTGCGGGCGTCGCGGCAGCGGTGAGCCGCGCGGCCACGTGGCGGATGAACCGCTGGAGGTCGGCGCAGTACACGGACGGGTTCCGGAAGCCGTGTCCGGCGCGGTAGCGGTGCGCGTAGTGACCGCCGCCGCACACCCGCAGCAGCGGGCAGCTCCGGCACTGCCCGGCGAGGGCCGCGGCGCCCGCCTGCCGCGCGGCGATCCCGGGGTGTCGCAGCGCCGCGTCGAAGCTGTGCCGGAACACGTCGAGACCGGTCCACGCGGCCCCCGGATAGGCCGACTTGAGGGAGTCCACCTGCTCGATCGACCCGTCGGTCTCCACGACGACCGCGTCGAACGGCGCCAGCCCCAGCGCCTCGGTGGACGCGGGAAGCCCCAGCAGCAGCGCCACGCACTCCTCGAACAGCCGCACCCGCGTCTCCCGCCGCCCGGCCGCCCACCAGCGGTCGAAGACGGCGCACAGCCAGTCGCCGTAGGGGGCGCCTCCGGCCGAACGAGACGGCGGAGCCGACCAGTTGGCGTGCGGGAGCAGGAGGTCCAGCGCGGGCGGGCGCAGGGCGAGCAGGCCGTCGTACGTCTCGACCGGGTCCAGCGTCGGGTCGATGACGGTGAGGACGCCCGCGTACGACTCCGGGAAGCGCTCGGCAACCAGCAGGGCGCCGCGCGACGCGGCGGGCCAGGACGGGCGTCCCGCGTGGTCGACGCGCCGCCTGTTGTGCGCGGCCGTGCCGCCGTCGAGGCTGATGCCGACGCGGATGCCCGCCCCGGCGAGGATGGCGAGACGTTCCTCCGTGAGCAGGGTCGCGTTCGTCTGGACGGTGGCGTGCACGGTGCAGTCGGCGGGGACGCGCTCCCGCACCCGCCCGGTGAAGCGCGCGAGGGTGCCGGCGCCCGCGAGGAGGGGTTCGCCGCCGTGCAGGACCACGGCGACGTCCGTCAGGGCGTGCGCGCGGGCGTGCTCGGCGATGCGCGTCGCGGTGCGGTCGAGGACGTCGGCGGGCGCGGCGGGCGGGCGGGTGCGCCAGGTGCTGTCTGGGCCGGTGTACAGGTAGCAGTACGTGCAGGCGAGGTTGCAGCGGCCGTGGGCCTTGACGATGAACTGGCGGAAGGGGTGGGCGACTTCGGGAGCGATCGGGGGACCGGGTCGGTCGAGGAGCGCGGGGGCCGGATCGGTCGTCGCCTCTCCAGACACTCCAGCACCCCCATGCCGTACGGCCCGCGACGCCCGTGCCACGGGCACGAGGACAGGCCACGCCGTACGGAGCCGCATTCCCGGCACGGGCCCTGCCCGAAACCCGGCGCGATGGAACTTGTCCGATTCACCCGCCCCATCGACCGTATGTGTCAATAATCGATCGGCGGGTGACAGGAGTTGACCGTCAGAACGAGTTGTCGAACCCCCACAGCATCTCGCTCGGCTCCGCCGCCCGTGCCCGCAGCTCCCCCACCACCTCCCGCAGCACCGGATGGTCGATGCTGCCCAGTTCCGCCAGGTCCAGGGTGAGCAGATCCGGAAGCGGCTCCTCGGAGCCCCGAATCGCCGGCACCCGCGAGGACTCGTCCGAGGTCTCGCCCGTGGTCCCGCTCGTGGTCCCGCTCGTGGTCCCGCCCGTGGTCTCGTTCTTCGTGGCCATGTCCCGTCCCCCTCTCACTCCAGTTCCGCCAGCCGCTGCGCCGTCTGGCGCGCCGTCGGTTCGCCCGTGCCCAGGCTGTCGTCCGGCAGCCGGGCCCATTCGGTGTGGGCCGCCCGGTAGGCCTCCCGGGCCGCGCGCGGGCGGGCCGCCGCCTCAAAGGACATACCCCGCCAGTGGTGCGCCTGCGCGGCCAGTTCCACGGCCTCCTGGCGCCGGCGTTCCGTTTCGGCCTCCTCCTCCGCCTCCCGCGCGGACTCCGCGGCGGCCCGGAACGCGTCCACCGCCACGTCCAGGCGGGTGGCGCGGCCGAGGTTCTGGTACGCCTCGAACTGCGCCTGCCCGAGCTCCAGCCGGCACCGCGCGGCCAGCAGCGCGTCGTCCGCGTCCGCCGCCGCCAGGCCGAAGAGGTGCTCGGCCTCCCGCAGGTCGACGCGGTCGCCGCGGGCCCGGTAGCGCAGCATGAGCGCGCGGCCGAGCAGCAGCAGCCGGTGGGCGGCCTTGCGGCTGCCCGCCGGGGTCTCCATCCGGCAGTCGCGCAGCACCCTGATGGCCCGTGACAACTGCTCCTGGGAGCGCGGCACGCTCTCGAGAGCGGCGAGCCGCAGCAGCACCTCGCCCCACTCGGCGAGCACGTCGGCGTGCGCGGGCGCGTCCCGGGGCGTGCGCTGGGCGGCCTGCGCGAAACCGGCGGCTGCCCGGTGGAGTTCCGTCGGCTCGCCCGACTCGGCGTAGCGCGCCACGCAGATGCGCCCGGCGCGCACCAGCAGCCCTGCGCGCTGCCCCTGCTCCCGTACGAGCCCGAGCGCCTCGTCGGCCCTGGCCTGGGCGACCTCCAGCGGGCCGCCCGACAGCAGCAGCGCGTCGAGCAGATCGGTGAGGACGCGCACGCGGGCGCGTACGGACTCGGCGGTGTCGTGCTGTTCGCCGGTCTCCAGCGCGTTGTGCAGGGACCGCGCGCCCTGTTCCGCGTACAGCCGCGCCTGGACCGGGTCGGCGGTGACCTCGGCGAGGCGCAGCAGGACCCGGCCGTGGGCGAGGGGGAGTTCGGGCGGGCGGCTGCGCCGGTCGGGCCAGGCGTCGGCGAAGGCCTCCAGCATGCCGACGGCGCCCTGGAGCAGGGCGCTGTCGCCGCCGAGGCGCCACTGGGCCTCCAGGGCGCCGACCCGCTCCAGGGTGAGGCGCAGCGCCTCCTTCTGGTCGAGGCCGGGTGCCGCGCAGGCCACGGCGTACTCGCGGTCGGCGCGGCGCAGCAGGTCGAGCGCGCCGTGCCGGTCGCCGCGGCGTCGGCGGTCGGTGGCGGCGGCGTGCAGCACGCGCGCGAGGACGGCGCGTTCCCGCAGGGCGTGCGGGTGCGCGGCGGCGCGTTCGGCGGCCTGTTCGGCCTCGCGCAGCAGCGCGGCGCCGCCCTGCACCTCCCACAGCCGCAGCGTGCAGTGCGCGTACTCGGCCCACAGTTCGGGGTCGGCCCCGGCGGGCCGCTCGTGTTCGGTGGCGCCGCGCAGCAGTTGTACGGCGTCGATGACGTCCTGCACCATGCCGTCGGCCTCGAAGCGGGCGAGCAGGGTGCGGGCGCGGGTGACCGCCTGGTGGGTGGGCCGGTCCTCGGCGGGCCGGGCGTCGGTCAGCAGGGCGAACTCCGGTACTTGTGCGGGCAGCGGCATGAACCGTTCGAGGACGCGTGCGGCGACCTCGGCGAAGGGCTGCGGGACCTGGGTGGCCTCGCCGTTGCCGCCGCTCTCGCCGTGCTCGCCGGTGTGTCCGGCGCCGGGGGTGTGGGGGCGGCCGGGTCCGCCGTGGCCGAGCTGGGCGAGGGCGAGGGCGGGGAAGTTGGGGCCGCCCTTGCCGAAGCGCTGCTCGATGTACTCGGAGCAGTGCTTGAGCACCAGCATGGCCTCGTCCCGGCCGAGGCGGGACAACAGGGCGTCGCGGATGTCCGGTTCGATCTCGTACCACTGGACGCCGTCCCCGCCGAGGTCGGCGCCGGCCTTGGTGACCAGGCCGCTGACCAGGACCTCGGCGAGTTCGGACGGGCCGGAGTCGGGGAGCATCGTGCGCTGGACGAGCTGCATGACGGGCAGGCAGAGGGGCGCCGCGGCGAGGTAGACCGCGAGGCGCCCGGCGGACGGGGAGGCGGCGGAGCTGAATCTGCTGACCCGCTCGAACGGCGTGCGCGGCCGGTCGGGGCGGGCCGTGGCGGCGGGCGGCTGGTCGGCGCGCACCCAGCCCACGGCGCCGGGCAGGGGGCCAGCGCCGGCCCCGGAGAGCAGCCGTGCCCAGGAGCCGAGGGCGACGGGTTCGGGCGGCAGGACGGGCACGGGGAGGGCGCCGCGGCGGGCCTCGGGCGGTGTGCCGGCGGGGGTGCGGACGCGCAGGGCGGCGGCGCCCAGGGTCTCGCCGCGGGACAGCTCGCCGAAGGTGACGGGCAGCCGGGTGCGGTGCCACATGCGCTGCGGCAGGGGCTGGATCACGGCGACGGGGCCCTGCCGGGACAGGTGGTGGAGCAGCCGGTGGGCGTGGCCGCTGTGCCACAGCGGTCCCGCGCAGTCGCTGACGAGGACGACGATGCGGCGTCCGGTCGGGTCGCTGAGCCGGTCGGCCGAGTTCAGCGGCGCGGCCTGCGGGTCGGGGCTGCGGCTGACGGCCGCGGCGCCGTCGGGCCCCTGGTGGAGGTGGCTGACCTGGATGTCGGAGAAGGCGCCCAACTGGCCGAAGACCTGCTCCAGTTCGGTGAACATCCGGTCCCAGACGCGCATCGAGGAGGACGAGTCCATCACGAGCTGGAGGCGGGCGTCGCGGCGGGTGACGAAGCGGTGGACGGGCAGGATCAGTCCGCCGGCCTGCGCGCTGTTGTCCGCCGTCGCGATCTCGTCGAGTACGGTGCGCCGGGGCGGGGCGGCGCTCTGGTAGCCCTGCAACGGGCGTAATGCGCGCTGGAGTTCGAGCGGGGCGGGCAGCACGGGCGCGGCGGGTACGCCCACCGGCAGCGCGGCGGTCCGTCCGCCGCCCCGCATCCGGGCGGCTCCGTCGCGCGGCACCGGATACAGGGCGACGCGCCGGTCGATCGTGCCGGGCTGCTGCCCGGGTTCGGTCTCGGGCGCGCGGGTGTCGTCAGGCGGTGGGTCCACGGGCCGTGCGGGCGGCAGGCCGACGGGCGGCACGACCCGCGCGGCCGTGCCCGGGGGCTGCTGCGCCGGGGCGTTCGTCGGGCGGGCCCACCGGGCGAGCCAGAGCGCGTCGCACAATTGCTCGGCATCGGGGTCGAGGTCGATCTCCCGCAGCCGCACGACGAGTTCGGCGATGGGGTCGCCCCCGGGCAGCGCGAACCGCCCGGCGCCGGACCCGTCACCGGCCGCGCCGGAACCGCCGGGTCCTCCTGGCTCCCCCGGACCGTGACGCGCCGCTGCGTCGGGCATCAGAACGTCACCTCGGGCGGTCGAGCCGCTGGATGAGCAGATCGGCGAGCCGGTCGCGGCTGGGCGGCGCGGCGGCGTCCGTGAGGTAGATCGCGTTCAACAGCTGGTCCGTCGCGAGGAGTTCACTGCGGGACCGCTCCAGGAACCGGCCGATCAGATCGTCCCCCGCGCGTGCCGCCTCGTCGCCGAGGTGGGCGCGTACGAAGGTGGCAAGCCGGTTGTGGTCGGGCCGGCCCAGCTCCAGGTGGATGCACCTGCGCATCAGGGGCGCGGGGAAGTCCCGCTCGCCGTTGCTGGTGAGGACGACGAACGGGAAGGCGTTGCAGCGCACCCGGCCGTCGCGCACCTTGACCTTGACGCCGTCGGCGGTGAGGACCTCGGCCTCGCCGTCCGGCAGCCGGTCGGCGATGCGCTCCAGCTCGGGGATCGCGAACTCGCCCTCCTCCAGCACGTTGAGGAGGTCGTTCGGCAGGTCGATGTCGCTCTTGTCCAGCTCGTCGATGAGCAGCACGCGCGGCGTGTCCGAGGGCAGCAGCGCGGTGCCGAGCGGCCCGAGCCGGATGTAGCTGCCGATGCTCTCGGCCGCGCCCGGCGTGCCGGCCGCCGTTCCCGCGGCGCCCTGGGCGGCGATCTGCACGTCCTGGAGGCGGGCGATGGCGTCGTAGTGGTAGAGGCCGTCCTGGAGTGTCGAACGGCTGACGATGGACCAGCGCAGCACGTTGCCCAGGCCCAGTTCGTACGCCACGGAGTGGGCCAGGGTGCTCTTGCCGGCGCCGGGGCTGCCGGTGACGAGCAGGGGGCGGCGCAGGTAGAGCGCCGCGTTGATCATCTCGAGTTCCTCGGCGCCCGGCCGGTGCAGTTCGGCCAGGTGCCGGTGCGCGCCGAGCCTGCGGTCCTCGGAGCCGTCGCCGGTGCCCGCCGCGTCCCGGCTGGAGAAGTCCCGCCACGGGGGCGGGGCCGGAAGCCGCTCGATGCCGTCGTGGGGTTCGCCGGCGCCGCGGTAGATGAGCCACTCACTGGATTCGGTCATGATCCGGTCCTCGTCGTCACTCGTCCGCTGGGCTTGGGGCGGCCGTCCGAACGTGCTTCACCGTATCGATCCTTGGGGGTGCCTGATAAGAGGCGGGCGTACAAGGTGGCAGGTTGGGGTCAAGGAGCCTCCAGCAGGTCACCGCCGGGCAGCGGCTGGTGCGGATCGTCGTAGAGCAGCGCTATGCCGTCGGCCCAGTAGGTCTCCGGGCGGCCCGAGCGCAGCCGCATCCGCAGATGGTGCACGGCCTCCGGCAGGCGGTGCGCGCTCGGCGGGTTCGCGATCTCGTCGAGGGTGCCGCGGTGGAACTCCCCGCAGACGGCGTGGGGTTGCGCGCGCCGGCGGCGCCAGAGGGCGACTCCGTAGCCGCCGCGCACGATCCGGGCGAGTGCGGCGGCGTCGTCCTCGTAGCGGTGGTCGCCGTAGCGGCACAGCACCGGCACGGTGCCGTGGGACAGGCTGCGCAGTTGCTCCACGGTCGGCACGGGTTTGCGCAACCCGTCGTCGCAGTCGAGGACTTCGGCCTTCGCCCGGTGCGTGTGCAGCCAGCGCCAGCGCGCCCGGCGTTCGTCGTCGACGTCGTACGGGTCGCTGTCGAGGCGGTCGAACTCGTCGTCCTCGGGCAACTGGTCGCGGTCGGAGCAGCGCAGCACGACCGGCCGCAGCGCGCCCAACGGCGGTTCGTCGGGGTGCGGTTGCCAGGCGTCGACGTCGAGGCCGAGCAGCGGGTGCGGCACGGCGACCTGGAGGACGGCGGGCCGGCCCGGTTCGTCGCAGCGCCGGAAGGCCTCCGCGAGGGGCGCCGCCATGAGGGCGGGCAGGGCGTCCAGCGGGGCGCGTTCGCCGTCGCGCAGGCGGACGACCTCGCCGTCGGCGGCGGTGACGGACACCGACCAGTCGCAGCGGTCCGGCTCCCAGCCGCGCTGCACCAACTCCACCAGCACGGACGGCCGTACGCCACCCGGGCCGTGCTCCCGCTCCCGTTCCCGTTCCCGGGCTTCGCGGGGGCGTCTGCGCTCCTGGAGCAGCGCGTCCCACTGCCCGGCGAGCTTGTGGCGGTAGCGGGCGTCGAGGCGCTGCGCGGACTGCCGCACCCAGTCCCACAGGGCCTGTTCGGCCTCCGGCGTGCCGGGGGTGACGAAGGGGCGCTCGGCGGACAGCGCGCCCATCGCGTAGTCCAGTACGAGCCGGAGCGCGCCGTCGTCGCGGACGCTCTCGTACAGCGCGCCGAGACCGTCGCGCCAGCCGCGCGGTGCGGGCACGGGAACCGGCGCCTGGAAGTCCGGCAGGTTCTCGAGGATGGCGAGCAGGCCGTAGTTGCTGACCGGCGGCGGCAGGTCGGCGAGCCGGCCGAGCAGTTGGATCCGCTCGTCGGGGCTCAGGGTGCGCCCGGGCCGCGCGCCGAGCTGGCTCTGCACGTCCACCCAGGTCTGCCGCCGGGTGTCGGGGTTGCGCTGCCGGTCCCGGTGGTATCGGTCGTGGGCGTGGAAGACCGCCTGGTACGGGTCGGTGTGCTCGGCGCCGACGGCCTCGGTGGGCACGGGCAGCGTCCGCAGCTGTTCGAGTCCGGTGGAGGTGCCGCCCCGCGCGTGGTCGGAGCGGGACTTGAGGACGCCGATGACCTCGCCGCGCACCGGGTCGATCACCGGGCCGCCGGAGACGCCGTACGGCAGGTCGTTCTCGCCCAGCCGCATCTGGACGTCCGCCGACCAGCCGCCGATCGTGCCCTGCACGGCGAGCGTGCCGTCCAGCGCCCGGAGCCGGCCGTCCATGACCGTCCAGCCCGCGTAGAGGACCTTGCCCTCGCCGTAGTACGCGGCCGGGCGCTCGGAGACGTACACGCACTCGTGGTCGACCGGCTCGCTCAGCTGGACGAGCGCGAGGTCCGGGGCCGGCCAGTTGCCGGGCACCGCGGCGGCGCCGTCGGGCAGCGTCGACACCACCCTGCCGGGCACGGCGGACGTGCCGCGGCCCGGAGCGGACTCGTAGACCACCGCCACCTCGCCCCCCTCCCCGCCGCAAGCCACGTGTGCGCAGGTCAGAACCCAGTTCGGGGCGACGAAGAAGCCGCTGCCGAGGAACGTCCCGGGCTCGTCGAGGGCATACCCGACGCCCGGCCGATGAATGCGCACGGTCGCCGCCATCACGAGTCCACGCAGCGCACGGCGGGCGGCATCCAGGGCGCTCGATGCGCCCGGGGCGTGCCCGTCCGTCATGCCCCGCCCCCGGCCGCCGTGCCGTCGGCGCCGCCGTGCCCCGGAGCGCCGGGAGACGCGCCCGTGCGGCCCGCGCCGGGTGGTGCGCCCCCGGGCTCGGCGTCGTCGTCGGCGCGGGCGGCCGGTACGGCGGGCGCGCCGGGGTCGGGCGGTCCGCCGTTCCAGGTGAGGGTGACGGTGATGCCGGTCTTGGCCTCGCCGTCGGCGAGCAGGCCGACGACCTTGCCCGCCTTGGCGGTCAGCTCGATGCCGAACTGGACGCTCACCTCGTCGGGCCGCACCGCGCGCAGCGGCTCCGCGAGGGACCGGGCGACGCCGGTCACCAGCGCGTTCAGGCTCTCGACGCTCGCCTCGACCCGCTCGGCGAACCCGGTGTCGGAGTACGACAGCTCACCAGGTGTCGCCAGCTCCTCCGACCCCGAGATCCGGGCCCACACCGGCGTCCCGTCCGGCAGCGCGATGCGCGCCACCCGTGTCACGTCCTGCCCCATGGAACTCCCCCGTTCCCCCACGGCCCCCGGGCGCCCCACCGGGCGCACCGCTGCCTGCGCCTATCCTTTTCTTGTCTTCCTTCACGCCTGTCGGAAAGACGACGAAAGACCCCATCTCTTCTTCCCGCAGGAAACAGGGTCCTTCCCGCCCGGGACGCTCCCTACCCCTGCGCCGACCCCACGGAGCACGATCCATGTACTTCACCGACCGCGGCATCGAGGAGCTGGAGAAGCGGCGCGGCGAGGAAGAGATCACCTTCGAGTGGCTCGCCGAGCAGCTGCGGACCTTCGTCGACCTGAACCCGGACTTCGAGGTTCCGGTGGAGCGGCTGGCCACGTGGCTGGCGCGCCTGGACGACGAGGACGACGAGTAGGACGAGTTGGACGTCCCCGGTCAATGCGGGGACCGCGTCCGCCCTTCACCGCGCGGCACGACGCGGCGACCGCCCGCCTCTCACCCGTGCGGCCAGGGCGGCTCGTACGCGAGGCCGAGCGCGCCGTGGGCCAGCAGCAGCGCGCCGGCCGCGGTCCAGCCGCCGCTGCGCCGCCGCAGGCCCCAGGCGGTGAGCGGGACGCCCGCGGCGACCTGGGCGAGAGCCAGCGCGCGGGCGGGCGGTCCGCCGGCGGGCGGCAGCCAGGTGCGCAGCCGGCCGGTGCCGAGTTCGCGCGCGGTGTCGCGCGGTCCGGCCGGTTCGACGGGCCGGGCGTCCGGCGTGGCGCGGGCGGCCTCGTGAAGGCGGTCGGCGGGTTCGCCGGGGGTGAGGCCGGCGGGCAGTTCGACGCCCGCGCGCGTGAGGACGGCGAGCAGGCCCCGCATGCGGGCGCGCGCGTCGGACGCGGGGTCCGGTTTCGTCAGCCGGTCGAGGGACTGCACGTCCAGGACGGGGTCGAGCCCGAGGCGGGCGGCGAACGTGTGCATCGCCTCCTCCTCGCCGGCCGGAGTGCCGTTGGTGAGCCAGACGTAGCCGACGGGGCGGCGGAAACCTGCGGCCAGGGTGTAGCCGGCCCGGTCGGCGTCCCACCACAGGGCGAGGGCGGGCCAGGACGCGCCGACGGCGAGAGCGGTGACCCAGCCGGCCACCACGCGGTCGACGGGTTCGCCACCCGTGAGCCAGGGCCTGCCCTCCGGCACGAGGACGCTCCACTGGTCGCCGGCTCCGGTGAGCTGCATCCGCTCACGCAGCAGGAGGGCGACCGGCGCCACGGTGCGGGGTTCGGCCCGGCACAGCAGCGGGGCACCTGACGTGGGGCCGCCGGCTCGGCCGGCCTGGAACGCGTCCGTCGACATGACCACACGCTAGGTCATTTCGTCCCGCTCTCGCCCGTTTCATACCCTCGACGCCGCACGCGCCGCACGCGCCGCAGCACCCCTGCCCCCGGCGACCACGGCGGGCTCCGTCACCAGAACGGGTGCCTTGACTTTCCCTCACCGCGATATATCGTGAATGACACAGGACGCGATATGGCGTGTCGAGTTCTCTCCGGCCGCCCGTGCGGTCCGGTTCGACCCAGGAGGTCTGCACCATGTCCGAGTGGTCCGTCACGGAGCCCGAAAAGCTCACCTTCGACGACCCCGTGAGGGAGCTCCAGGTACGCGTCGTCAACGGAACGGTGAACGTCGTGGGGACGGACGAAGGTTCCGCCCGCCTGGAGGTCACCGAGATCGAGGGCCCGCCCCTGGTCGTGACCCAGCGGGGCGGCACGCTGACCGTGGCGTACGAGGACCTGCCCTGGAAGGGCTTCCTCAAGTGGCTGGACCGCAAGGGCTGGCGGCGCAGCGCCGTGATCTCCCTGGCCGTACCCGCCGACACGCGCGTGGAGGTCGGCGTGGTCGGCGCCGCCGCCGTCGTCTCCGGCGTCCGGGGCCGGACGGTCGTCAAGGGCGTCACCGGCGACACGACACTCGTCGGGCTGTCCGGCCCGGTGCGCGCGGACACGGTCTCCGGGAACCTGGAGGCCCAGGCGGTCACGGGCGACCTGACCTTCCACTCCGTCTCCGGCGACCTCACCGTCGTCGAGGGTTCGGGCCGCTCCGTGCGGGCGGACTCGATCAGCGGCTCCATGATCGTCGACCTCGACCCGGACGGCCCGACCGACGTCGGCCTGACCAGCGTCTCGGGCGAGATCGCCATCCGACTCCCGCACCCGGCGGACACCGAGGTCGAGGCCAACTCCGCGAGCGGGACCATCTCACACGCCTTCGACGGCCTCCGGACCGAGGCCCAATGGGGCGCGCACAAGGTCACCGGCCGGCTCGGCGGGGGCAACGGCAAGCTGCGCGCCACCACCGTCTCCGGTTCCATCGCCCTGCTGCGCAGGCCACCCGGGGAGGACGACCCGTGGGACGCGGATCCGGGCCCGGCAACCGCCCCCGCGGGCGAGCCGCGGCCCGGCCCGGAGGACAATTCCGCTTCCGGCACCGGCGCCACCGACGCCCCGGCCGACGGCACGACCGACAAGAAGGTGCTCTGACATGCCTCCCGTCTTCGCCCACGGACGCCTCCGTCTCTACCTGCTGAAGCTGCTCGACGAGGCCCCGCGCCACGGCTACGAGGTGATCCGCCTCCTGGAGGAGCGCTTCCAGGGGTTGTACGCGCCCTCGGCCGGCACCGTCTACCCGCGCCTGGCCAAGCTGGAGGCCGAGGGCCTGGTCACCCACACCACCGAGGGCGGCCGCAAGGTCTACTCGATCACGGACGCCGGCCGGGCCGAACTGGCCGACCGCAGCGGCGAACTGGCCGACCTGGAACTGGAGATCCGGGAGTCCGTGGCCGAACTCGCCGCCGAAATACGGGCGGACGTGCGCGGTGCCGCCGGCGACCTGCGCCGCGAGATGCGGGCAGCGGCCACCCAGGCACGGAACGGCTCGGCCGGGCCCGGCGGCAAGGGCACCTCCGCGGCGGACTTCCCCGGCCTCGGCGACCCGGAGGCCTGGCGCGCCGCCAAGGAGGACATGCGCCGCGTCAAGCAGGAGTGGAAGGAGCAGGCCAGGCGCGCCAAGGACGAGAGCCGCCGGGCCCGCGAGGAGGCCCAGCGGGCGCAGCGCCAGGCCAAGGAGACGCAGGAGGAGATGCAGCGCATCGCCCGCCGCGTGCAGGAACAGGTCCAGGACCACTTCGCCCGGGGCGACTGGCCGACCGGAGTGCGCGAGGGCCTGTCGGAACTGGTCAAGGAGTTCGGCGAGTTCGGCAGGGACCTCGGCAAGGACCTCGGCCGCGACTTCACCACCGGCCGGCCGACGGGCGGCGCCGGACGTCCACGCCGGCAGCCGGAGTACTCCGACACCCCGGAGGACTTCCCGGCGGGCTACGAGCCGGCCTGGGCCCACGAGGCGCCCACCGGCGACCCGGCACGCGACCTCGACCGCCTGCTCGACCGCTTCCGGGACGACATCCGCGACGCGGCCCGCGACCACGGCGTGACGGACGACCAGCTCCGTGACGCCAGGCGCCACTTGTCGACGGCGGCGGCCCACATAAGCGCGATGCTGCGCACGCCGAAGTCCTGACCCCGGGCCGACCGGTTCCGACGGCGGGGTGACGGCCGGCCCGCCGGCCCTACCCCGCCTTGGCCTCCCCCGTCCCGTGGAGCACCCGCGTCACCGACTCGTGGGTCACCCCGTGGTCGGCGAGAACCTCCGCGGGGACACCGGGGCGGGCGGTCAGCGCCAGCAGGATGTGCTCGTCCCCGATGTGCCGGTCACGGCGCGCGAGGGCGATGCGCAGGGACTTCTCCAGGATGTCCTTGGCGTCGCGCCCGAAGGTGCGCCGCCCCGACCACCACCCCTTGTCCTTCCGGTCACCGGTCATGGCACCGACCCCGTGCACCTCCTCCACGCGGGCGACGATCTCCGCGACGTCGATCCCCAGCCCCGCGAGGGCCTCGGACTCGGCCTGGGACAGACCGGCCCGCCGCCGGGCCTCGGCCAGCGCCCGCCGTACGGAGTCCCGGCGTTCGGCGAGCCCGAGCGCGGCAAGGGCGAAGGAGGCGCGACTGCCCTCCCGGTCCAGCAGGGCGAGCAGCATGTGCTCCGCACCGACGCAACCGGCGTCGGCGGCGTCGGCATGCTCGCCCGCTCCCTTGACGACGGCGCGGGCGTCCTTCGTGAACCGTTCGAACATCAATGCCTCCCGTACTTCTTGTGCACGGCCTGCCTGCTGACGCCGAGTTCGGCGGCGATCTCCTGCCACGACCAGCCCTGGTTGCGCGCGTTGCGCACTTGGACGGCCTCCAACTGCTCCAACAGCCTCCGCAGCGCGGCGACGGCCCGCAGCCCCACCCGGGGGTCACGATCACCGGCCCGCTCGGCAAGATCAGTGGCTTCACTCATGACGTCAACCTACGTTGACACCATGTTCGCCGTCAACCACAGTTGACAAAAAGGCGGCCGGCCCGAAACCGGGCCGGCCGCCAGGACGCGTCGATCCTCAGGAGTTGGTGAGCACGATCTTCCCGAACTGCCCGCCCGCCTCCATGCGCTCGAAGCCCTCCCGGGCCCGGTCCATGGGCAGCACCTCGTCGATCACGGGCCGGACACCGGTGGCGGCGCAGAAGGCCAGCAGGTCCTCCAGCTCGTCCTTGGTCCCCATGGTGGAGCCGACGACCTTGAGTTCGAGGAAGAAGATCCGCGTCAGCTCCGCGTGCGAGGGCCGGTCGCCGCTGGTCGCGCCGGAGATGACGAGGGTGCCGCCGGGGCGCAGCGACTTCACGGAGTGGGACCAGGTGGCGGCGCCCACCGTCTCGATGACCGCGTCGACCCGCTCCGGCAGCCGGGCCCCCGGCTCCACCGCGGCCACGGCGCCGAGTTCCTCGGCACGCTTCCGCTTGGCCTCGTCCCGGCTGGTGGCGTACACCCGCAGGCCCGCCGCCCTGCCGAGCACGATCGCGGCCGTGGCGACACCACCGCCCGCGCCCTGCACGAGCACGGAGTCACCGGGCCGCACGCCGGCGTTGGTGAAGAGCATCCGGTACGCGGTCAGCCAGGCCGTCGGCAGACAGGCGGCCTCCTCGAAGGACAGTTCCTTCGGCTTGGGCAGCACGTTCCACGTCGGCACGGCGACCTGCTCGGCGAAGGTGCCCTGGTAGCGCTCCGTGAGGATCGAGCGAGGCTCCCTGGGGCCGACGCCGTGACCGGTCTGCCCGATCACGGAGTGCAGGACGACCTCGTTGCCGTCCTCGTCGACGCCGGCGGCGTCACAGCCGAGGATCATCGGCAGCCGGTCCTCGGGAAGGCCGACGCCGCGCAGGGACCAGAGGTCGTGGTGATTGAGGGAGGCGGCCCTGACATTGACGACACTCCAGCCGTCCCTGGCCTCCGGGGCGGGGCGCTCCCCCAACTCCAGGCCGGAGAGCGGCTGGTCGCGGTCGATTCGGGCGGCGTAGACAGCGAACATGCCCCGACCATAGATTCCGCGCCGCACCGAAGGAACCACGGCCCCGTGTGACACACGCCCTCTTGCCAACCCCCACCCCGCCCCACCCCATCCGGCGCCCGCCACCACGACCCACCCGAACGGCGCAAACCCGGGGCAGCGAAATGGCCCCGCCCGAACCCGGACAGGGCCATTCACCCGGCCGACGGCCGGCAGCGTCACCTCAGCGGCGGGCGACACCCTCCGCCCGCGCCGCGGCGGCGACCGCGGCGGTGACGGCCGGGGCGACCCGGTCGTCGAACGGCGACGGAATCACGTAGTCCGCGGCGAGATCGTCACCGACGACAGCGGCCAGCGCCTCAGCGGCGGCCAGCTTCATGCCCTCCGTGATCCGGGACGCCCGCACCTGGAGCGCGCCCGCGAAGATGCCCGGGAACGCCAGCACGTTGTTGATCTGGTTCGGGAAGTCCGACCGCCCGGTGGCCACGACCGCCGCGTACTTGTGCGCGACGTCCGGGTGCACCTCGGGGTTCGGGTTGGCCATGGCGAACACGAACGCGCCCTCGGCCATGGACGCCACCGCCGGCTCCGGCACCGTACCGCCGGAGACGCCGATGAAGACGTCCGCGCCGGCCAGGGCCGACTCCAGCGACCCGGTCAGCCCGGCCTTGTTCGTGAACTCGGCGAGCTCCCGCTTCACGGCCGTCAGGTCGTCCCGGTCCCGGGAGACGACACCCTTGCGGTCGGTGACCGCGACGTCCCCGATCCCGGCCTCGACCAGCATCTTGGCGATGGCGACACCGGCCGCGCCGGCCCCGGAGATCACCGCGCGCAGCTCACCGAGCGCCCGCCCGCTCAGCCGCGCCGCGTTGCGCAGGGCGGCCAGCGTGACGACGGCCGTGCCGTGCTGGTCGTCGTGGAAGACCGGGATGTCCAGCTGCTCCTGGAGCCTGCGCTCGATCTCGAAGCACCGCGGCGCGGAGATGTCCTCGAGGTTGACGCCGCCGAACGAGGGCGCGAGCCGCACCACCGTCTCGACGATCTCGTCCACGTCCGTGCAGTTCAACGCGATCGGCACCGCGTCGACACCGCCGAACTGCTTGAAAAGAATCGCCTTCCCCTCCATCACCGGAAGGGAGGCCTCGGGCCCGATGTCCCCGAGCCCGAGGACGGCCGTACCGTCCGTCACCACCGCCACGACCGACGACTTCCACGTGTAGTCGTGGACGAGGTCGGGCTGGTCGGCGATCGCGCTGCACACCTTCGCGACGCCGGGCGTGTAGGCCAGGGACAGGTCGTCCTTGTCACGGACCGGCACGGTGGCCTGCACGGCCATCTTGCCGCCGCGGTGCAGAGCGAACGCCGGGTCGAAGGAATCGAGGGGCTCGGCCCCGCCGTCCTGCTCGGTACTGACGTCGCTGTCGCTGCGAGGATTGACGATCTCCGCTGCCACTTCGTTTTACCCCTTAAGTGTTCATGGTTTGAGGGTTTGATGCCGTCCCTGGTGAGGGACGGGCGGGCACCGCGCGAGGCCCTGACCGTTGGTGCGTACGAGCCAAGCGCGACGGGCGCGCCGCACACGCGCCCTGAGCCCCGGATGAGGGGTGTAAAGAACCTTCTTACCGGACGGACACGGCCGCCGACGAGTCCATTCGGTCCAAGGTCACATGACGAACTCGTGCCGGAGTCGTGTCCGCCGAACGGGGGACGCCACCTGCACGGATGTTCGTGACATGCCTCATAGGCGCACATCGGACAAGCTAGTCACCGGCGCTTGACAAGCGCTCGAGCCGCCGACTCCACCGGGCAACCATCGTCCAAATCCTGAGATACGCCGCAGATCTTCCGGCCGGAAGGGCAGATTCCCGTAAAGGTTCGGTCGGGATGTACCGACCTGGTGGGGTTCGGGGGTCACCCGTTATCCGATTTTGACATGGCGGGCCCCCTGAATGGCGCAGTCCGAATGGCAAGATGCCGTAATCACACGAGGTCGCGACACTCGAAGGTGTGTGTCCAGGTCGGCAGCACGTCGACCCCTCGTCGTGCTCCTGTCGACACGCGTCGACCACGGCGACCGCCGAGCCCATCGACGGTCGTCCGCCCCCATCGGCAACTCCACCCATCCGCCGGAGGAACCCACCATGGCCGCAAGCTCCACCCGTCGTACGACCGCCGCGCACTCCCGGCTAGCAGCGGTAGGTGCGATCGCGGTCGCAGGCACCCTGCTGCTCACCGGATGCGGTGACCAGACCAAGAGCAACGGCTCGGGCGACGAGACCGCGAAGACGACCGCGGCCCCGCTGGCCGACAAGCTTCCGCAGTCGATCCGGGACAAGGGCGTCGTCAAGGTCGGTTCCGACATCGCCTACGCCCCGGTCGAGTTCAAGGACGGCTCCGGCAAGACGGTCGGCATCGACCCGGACCTGGCCGCGGCCATGGGCAAGCAGCTCGGCGTCACGTTCGAGTTCGAGAACGGCACCTTCGACACCCTGATCACCGGCCTGCGCTCCAAGCGGTACGACATCGCCATGTCCGCGATGACCGACACCAAGGACCGCCAGGAGGGCATCGACTCCGACACCGGCAAGAAGGTCGGTGAGGGCGTCGACTTCGTCGACTACTTCACCGCGGGTGTCTCGATCTACACCAAGAAGGGCGACGACCAGGGCATCAAGACCTGGTCCGACCTGTGCGGCAAGAAGATCGTGCTCCAGCGCGGCACGGTCTCCGAGGACCTCGCCAAGTCCGAGTCGAAGAAGTGCCCGGCCGGCAAGAAGATCGCCATCGAGTCGTTCGACAACGACCAGCAGGCCCAGACCCGCCTGCGCGGCGGCGGCGCCGACGCCGGTTCGTCCGACTTCCCGGTCGCCGCGTACGCCGTGAAGACCTCCGGCGGCGGCAAGG
This sequence comes from Streptomyces sp. NPDC037054, assembly GCF_055606745.1. Lineage (NCBI taxonomy): Bacteria > Bacillati > Actinomycetota > Actinomycetes > Kitasatosporales > Streptomycetaceae > Streptomyces > Streptomyces sp. NPDC037054. The sequence continues at coordinate 222,665 of NZ_JBVJSJ010000001.1, forward strand.
ACTTCCAGCTGGTCGGCGAGCAGGTCGAGGCCGCTCCGTACGGCATCGCGGTCGCCAAGGACAACACCGAGCTGCGGGACGCCCTCAAGGCCGCTCTGGACGCCATCATCAAGAACGGCGAGTACCAGAAGATCATGGAGAAGTGGGGCGTCACGGCGGGCGCCGTCAAGGAAGCCACCATCAACGGCGGCAAGTGACCGCGCGAGCGGCACTGAAAGGCAACACCCGTGACTGCTGACATCGACAAGACGACGGGACCGGCGGACACGCCCCCGGCCGGAGCGGAGGCCATCAAGGCCATCCCGGTCCGGCACTACGGGCGCTACGTCTCCGCCGTCGTCACTCTGGCCCTGCTGGCCGGAGTCATCTACGCGTTCTCCCAGGGCAAGATCAACTGGGGCACGATCCCGGACTACTTCTTCGACGACCGGGTCCTCGGCGGCGTCGGCAAGACGCTCCTGATGACCGTCCTCGCCATGACGATCGGCATCGTCGGCGGCATCCTGCTCGCCGTCATGCGGCTGTCGAAGAACCCGGTGACCTCGTCGATCGCGTGGTTCTACATCTGGTTCTTCCGCGGCACCCCGGTCCTGGTGCAGCTGGTGGTCTGGTTCAACCTGGGCCTGGTCTTCGAGTACATCAACCTCGGGCCGTTCTACAAGGACGAGTGGTCGGACTTCATGACCCCGTTCCTGACGGCGCTGCTGGGCCTCGGCCTCAATGAGGCGGCGTACATGGCGGAGATCTGCCGCGCCGGCCTGCTCTCCGTCGACGAGGGCCAGACCGAGGCGTCGCACGCGCTCGGCATGAGCCACTCCAAGACGCTGCGCCGGATCGTCATCCCGCAGGCGATGCGCGTGATCGTGCCGCCGACGGGCAACGAGGTCATCAACATGCTGAAGACGACCTCGCTGGTGTCGATCGTGCAGTACTCCGAACTGTTCCGGGTCGCCCAGGACATCGGCCAGACCTCCGGCGCCCCCGCCGAGATGCTGTTCCTCGCGGCGTCCTGGTACCTGCTGCTGACCTCGGTGTTCAGCGTCGGCCAGTACTACCTGGAGCGCTACTACGCCCGAGGCTCCAGCCGCCAGCTGCCGGCGACCCCGTGGCAGAAGGTCAAGGCGAACATGCTGACCCTTTCCAGCCGTTCGAAGGGAGGCGTGGCATGAGCGAGCAGCTCGGCAAGACGGACGCCGCCCCGCAGCAGGACACCGCCACCCCCATGGTGAAGGCCGAGGGCGTCCACAAGTCCTTCGGCCCCGTCGAGGTCCTCAAGGGCATCGACCTGGAGGTGAGGACCGGCGAGGTGTTCTGCCTCATCGGCCCCTCCGGCTCCGGCAAGTCGACCTTCCTGCGGTGCATCAACCACCTGGAGAAGATCAACGCCGGCCGGCTGTACGTCGACGGCGAACTGGTCGGCTACCGCCAGAAGGGCGACAAGCTCTACGAGCTGAAGGACACCGAGGTCGCCCGCAAGCGCCGCGACATCGGCATGGTCTTCCAGCGCTTCAACCTGTTCCCGCACATGACCGCGCTGGAGAACGTCATCGAGGCGCCGGTGCAGGTCAAGGGCGTGAGCAAGGCGCAGGCCAAGGAGCGCGCCCGGGAGCTGCTGGACCGTGTGGGCCTGGCCGACAAGGCCGGGAACTACCCCTCGCAGCTGTCCGGCGGCCAGCAGCAGCGCGTGGCGATCGCCCGTGCGCTGGCGATGGACCCGAAGCTGATGCTCTTCGACGAGCCGACCTCGGCGCTCGACCCGGAGCTGGTCGGTGACGTCCTGGACGTCATGCGCGACCTGGCCGAGTCCGGCATGACGATGGTGGTCGTCACGCACGAGATGGGCTTCGCCCGCGAGGTGGGCGACAGCCTGGTCTTCATGGACGGCGGCGTGGTGGTCGAGTCCGGCAACCCGCGCGACGTGCTGACGAACCCGCAGCACGAGCGGACGCAGTCCTTCCTGTCGAAGGTCCTCTGACGGCGGTCGGAGACCCACCGGCGGCAGTCGTGAAAAGGGGCGGTACGGGCATCCCGTACCGCCCCTTTCGCGCGCCCGGCCTACTTCAGCGCGAGCAACAGCGTGTCCGCCGGCGAGGACCAGACAGGCCTGACCTCGGTGAAGCCCTTCTCGCGCAGCACGCGCGCGTGCCACGCCGGGGAGGGCATGTCGCCGTCGGCGTGCTCGCCGTAGATCTCGTAGCGGCGGGCGGTCGGCGCGGCGAGGACCGGGTCCTTGGCCGCGAGCTGCCACCATTCGGCCCAGTCGAGGGCGCCGTCCCGCTTGGCCTGTTCCATGCGGGCGTGCCGCTGGGCGCGCTCGGCCGCGTTGATCCGCGGGGTCGACTCGTCGATCATGTGGTCCGCGTTCATGAAGACACCGCCGTCGCGGACGAGTTCCGCGACCCGACCGTAGAGGGCCGCGAGGGGTTCGCTGTGCAGCCAGTGCAGGGCCGTGGCGGTCAGGACGGCGTCGTACGCGTCGTGCGGCAGCCGGGTGGGCCAGTCGGGGTCCTTCAGGTCGGCGGTGACGAGGGTGACCCGGTCGTCGCCGGCGAACGTGCCCTCCGCGATGGCGAGGAGCGCCGGGTCGAGGTCGACGCCGGTGCTGGTGGCGTCCGGGAACCGCGCGAGCAGCCGGGCCGTGATACTTCCCGTGCCGCACGCGAGGTCGAGCACGCGCGGTGCGGGGCCCACCAGGGCCTCCACCATGTCGAGCATGGCCCGGAACCGTTCCTCGCGGTCGGGCATGTACCACTCCTGCTGCCGGTCCCAGCTCTGCTGCCAGGCGTGCCAGTCGGCGCCGGTCGTGGTGGTGTCCGCGTCCGTCATCGAGCCCCTCCTCGCGTCCGTCACGCAATCCCTCGAAGTAATACCCTGTAAGCACGATCGTCTGTTACCCGACCGCAGGCACGACCATAGAGCCCCACCGTAAGGACTACAAGTGGAACTGGCCTATTACTCGGATTACGCCGTACGTCTCGTCAACACCGAGGAACCGGCGCGGGGCAAGGACTCCCTGACCTCGATCCAGGCCGTGCGTGACCTGTTCGTCGGCAATGCCTCGGCGGCCCGCCGCGCCACCGACGCGGACGTGACCCGGTTCCGCTCGGTCCGCGGCCGGCTGCGGTCGGTCTTCGAGGCGGCGGACAAGGGCGACGAGACCCTCGCGGTGGACCTGCTCAACTCGCTGCTGCTGGAGTTCCCGGTGAGCCCCCAGATCTCGGGGCACGACTTCCGCGACGACGACGGCCGCCCGCTGTGGCACATGCACCTGGCGGACCACCCGTCCAACGCGACCGCCGGCTACGCCGCCATCGCGGCGATGGGCCTCGCCTTCCACCTCACCGAGTACGGCGTCGACCGCCTCGGCCTGTGCGAGGCGGCGCCGTGCCGCAACGCCTACCTGGACACGTCGACCAACCGCTCCCGGCGCTACTGCTCGGACCGCTGCGCGACCCGCGCCAACGTGGCCGCCTACCGCGCCCGCAAACGCCTGGAGGCCGACCGGTCGGAGAAGACGGGCCTGGCCGCCGAGAGCGCCCAGCGCAGCAGCGCGAAGGGCGAACGCTGACCGGAGCCGCGCGGCCGGTACCGCAACCGCACCCGGCCCAGAACCAGTTCCTCCGGGACGACCCCGTAGTCGGTGCTGTCGCCGCCCGCGTACGCGTTGTCGCCGAGCACCCACCAGCCGCCCTCGCGCCGCTCGACGGCACGCTTCACGACGAGCAGGTCCTGCTGGAAGGGATGGCGCAGGACGACGACGTCACCCGGACCGATCCGCGCGCCCCAGTGCACCAGGAGCCGGTCCCCGTGGCGCAGCGTCGGCACCATCGACGGACCGGTCACCTCCGCGGGTCCCCACGGCAGCAGGCCCTTCGCCCGCTCGGTCTCCTGCGACAGCTCCGGCATCACCCGGCACCTCCCCGGTTCTTCCTCCACCAGTCTCAGTCTCACCCTGGACTTTTGTCCTAAGCCCAAGGGGGCACTCGCGAAAACCCCTCCCCCACGGAGTAATGTCCCCTGTGAGAAGACGATCACGAGGAAGGAAACGCTTCATGCTTTCCCGCCTGTTCGCCCCCAAGGTGAAGGTCAGCGCGCACTGCGACCTGCCCTGCGGCGTGTACGACCCGGCCCAGGCCCGCATCGAGGCGGAGTCGGTCAAGGCCATCCAGGAGAAGATGGCCGGCAACGACGACCCGCACTTCCAGGCGCGTGCCACCACCATCAAGGAGCAGCGCGCGGAGCTCGCGAAGCACCACGTGTCCGTGCTGTGGAGCGACTACTTCAAGCCGCCGCACTTCGAGAAGTACCCCGAGCTGCACCAGCTGGTCAACGACACGCTGAAGGCTCTCTCCGCCGCGAAGGGGTCCACCGACCCGGCGACGGGCCAGAAGGCGCTGGACTACATCGCCCAGATCGACAAGATCTTCTGGGAGACGAAGAAGGCCTGACGCACGGTCGGCCGTTGTCCGGTCGGCGATCGGTGCACCATCGCGGACCCCGGGCTTCCCGAAGGGGTCCGGCCGGATCACCCTCCGGCCGGGCCCCTTCGGCGTTCGTCCACAGGCCCTGACCGCCGGGCGGGCGTCGTGCCATGCTGATGGGGTGAGTGTGGAGGACCTGGTCCGGCTGCGGCGGGCACGCGACCGGATGGACCGTGAGTACGCGGAGCCGCTGGACATCGCCGAGCTGGCGCGTACGGCGCTGATGTCGCCGGGGCACTTCCAGCGCAGCTTCCGCGCGGCGTTCGGCGAGACGCCGTACGGCTATCTGATGACGCGCCGGGTCGAGCGCGCCAAGGCCCTGCTCAGACGGGGCGACATGACGGTGACCGAGGTGTGCGTCGCGGTGGGGTGTACGTCGCTGGGGTCGTTCAGCTCCCGTTTCACGCAGCTGGTCGGGGAGACGCCGAGCGCGTACCGGGCCCGCCCGCACGAGGTGGGCGCGGCGATTCCCCCTTGCGTGGCGCGGACGTTCACGCGGCCGAGACGGGCGTAGCGTGCCGCCATGACCGACAAGACCGATGTGAAACTCGCGCAGTGCTTCATCGCCGTCGACGACCACGACAAGGCGCTGGCCTTCTACCGGGACGTGCTGGGCCTGGAGGTCCGCAACGACGTCGGTTTCGAGGGCATGCGCTGGGTGACCGTGGGCTCGCCCCTGCAGCCGGACGTGGAGATCGTGCTGGAGCCCCCGGCGGCGAACCCGGACGCCTCCCCCGCCGACCGCCAGGCGATGGCGGAGCTGCTGGCCAAGGGCATGCTGCGCGGCGTCATCTTCACCACCGAGGACTGCGACGCCCTGTTCGCCCGGGTCCGCGAGGCGGGCGCCGACGTGATCCAGGAACCGATGGACCAGCCGTACGGCGTGCGCGACTGCGCCTTCCGCGACCCGGCGGGGAACATGCTCCGTTTCCTTGAGCGGCCGGCCGCGTGAACGCCGGGTAGCCGGGTTCAGGACCTCTTCACGACGTGCCTGCCGTGCCGCTCCCGGTGCTCGGCGGGCTCGGTCTCCTCGGCCGGGTACGCCTCGCACTTGGGGTTCTGGCAGGGCCCGGCGACCCAGAGCGGGACCCATGCGCCCAGCGTCTTGTGGCGCCGGACGACCTGTTCGACGGCCTGTCCGCAGACGGGACAGGCGTACTTCTCGCTGTCCATGCCCCCAGGGTAGGCCGCGGGGGCCGCCCGCGCCCCCTGCCGTACGCGGTGTTTGTCCGCGGGCCCGCCCCCTTCCCGCGTCAGCGTTGCCTGCTGTACGTCCGGACGACGGCGCCGTTGCCGAAGGTGCGCGTCGACCCCAGCGCGAACCGCGTGATCTCGAACCCGGAGCCGAACATCGGCATGCCGGTCCCCATGACGATCGGGTAGGTCTTGATGACGAGTTCGTCGATCTCGTCGATCAGCTGCCCGGCGACGTCGGAGCCGCCGCACAGGTAGATGTCGAGCGCGCCGTCCTCCGCCTTGAGCTCGCGGACCTTGCCCACCAGGTCGTCCGCGATGATCTCCACGTTCGGGTCGGGCGATGCGCCGAGCGTCCGGGAGGCGACGTATTCGCGCAGGTGGGCGTAGGGGCTGGTGATGCCTTCCTTGAGGGCGAGGTCGTAGCTGGCCCGGCCCTGGATGAGCGTGTCGAACCGCTTGTTGGGCAGGTCGTCGACCCCGAGCGCCCGGCGGCCCTGGGTGGGCACGGTCTCCGGGTATTCCGCGAGGAGGAACTGCAGGAACTCCTCGTCGACGTAGGGGTACATCGCCGCGGCGTCGCCGTCCGGGCCGCCGATGAACCCGTCGACGGAGCAGGCGATGAAGTAGCTGAGCTTTCGCAAACCGGCCTCATTCCGTAGGCTGCGAGCCGTGAACCACTCCAGTTGTAGTACTTCGACTGTAGTGGTTGCAAGTGAGTTTGCGAGGTTCTCGCGGACGGACGGCAAGTGGGAGAGGAGATTCCAGATGGTGGAGGAGATTCCGCATGGCCGGTAATCCCGAGCGGCGCAGAGCACTGGTGGACGCGGGCATCGAACTGCTGGCACGCGAGGGCGCGCGCGGGCTGACGTTCCGCGCGGTGGACGCCGAGGCCGGAGTGCCCGTGGGCACCGCCTCCAACTACTTCACCGGGCGGGACGACCTGCTCCGCCAGATCGACGCCCGGCTGCACGTCCGGCTCGCGCCCGACCCCGAGGCGCTCACCCGGCGCATGGCGGCGCCCCGGGACCGCTCACTGGTCGCCGCGCTCATGCACGACCTGATGGACCGGGCGATCCGCGACCGCACCGGCTATCTCGCCCTGCTGGAGATGCGCCTGGAGGCCACCCGGCGCCCCGAACTGCGCGCCTCCTACACCAAGTCGCTGCGCGGCGACCTGGAGGAGGGCATGCGCTTCCACCGGGAGGCCGGTCTGCCCGGCGGCGACGAGACGGTCGCCCTGCTCTACGTCTCCATGCTCGGCCTGATCCTGGAGCACCTGACCCTGCCGGGCGTCCTGGAGGACGTACTGCCGGGGGTGACCGTGCCGGACGGGCTGGTGGAGCGGATCGTGGCGACGGTGGTACCGGAGGAATGACAGCGGGGACGGAGGGGATGGTCGTTGGCGCGGAGGGGTGAGGGTGGCATGGAGGGATGAGGGTGGTGGCGAAGGCCCGGCGTCCGCGGTTAGTGCGGCCGGTGCGGCTGCCGCGACCGGGGTTCGCGCCACATCGGCCACATCAGGGGGCCGTCCGGCAGTTGCAGCGCGGTGCCGGTGAACTCGAAGCCGAGCCGCTCGTACAGCACCCGGCTGCGGGCGCTGCTCGCCTCCAGGTAGGCGGGCAGCCCTTCGCGGTCGCAGCGGTCGAGGACCGCCCCGACGAGCGCGCTGCCGAGCCCTTCACCCTGCCGGTCCGGCGCCACGCCGATCATCCACAGGTACTCGTGGGCGCGGCCCGTCGGGTGGATGCCCGCCGTGAGCCGCCCGATCAGCTCGACGCGTTCGTTGTCCGGGTCGACGGCCTCCCGCAACTGCGCGAACTCGTCCGCGCCCCGCTCCCCCGCCGGCTGCTGCGCTTCCTGCTGCTCCTGCCCCTGCTCCTGAGCGCCCGCGTGCTCGTCCTCCGCCGGCACGGACAGCCACAGCGCGCAGGCCGAGCCGTCCTCCGTGATGTCGATACGGCCGTCGGCCAGCACGGCGTCGGTGAACGCGGCCATGAGCCGGTGGTGGGTCGTGCGGCGGTACTCGGCGCCGGGGAAGACCCAACTGCTCACCGGATCACTCTGGAAGGCCTCGTCCAACAAGCGGACGACCAGTTCGCGGTCGTCCTGCCCAGCCGTCCGAATCGCCACGCCCATGTCCCGCCCTTTCGCCTCAACCGCCGCCGGTCCTGCGGCGGTTGCAGCCTAGTCGGTGGGCTGAGGTGGGCGGGCCCCGCACACCGTGGGGAAGTGCGGGACCCGCCGTGCCGGAGCCGTCGGCGGCCGTGCGGGGTCAGGAGCCGCACGGCCCCGCCGGCTCCGGGGCCTTGGTGACGTGCCTTCCGGTGTCGCGCTCCCGGTGCCGCGTCCCGTCGCTCTCACGCAGTCGCATCCGGGTCGTTCTTCTCCCGGCCGTTCTCCCTTCTGTCGCATCTCTGCCCCCCTCGGGCCCGTCTCCCCCGTTTCCACCCCGGTCTTGTCCGGATCCCCCCGGTCACCTGTCTCTCACCGGACGTTCAACTGGTGCGCCGCGTCACGAACTCGGCCAGAGCGAGCAGGCCGCCCGCCGATTCCGGGTCCGGCACCGCGCGGGTCAGTCCTGCACGGCCCGGCCCATCCGGTCGGCCGCCTCCGCCTGCGCCCAGTCCCGGCCGCCCGCGCGCTCCACGGCCAGCGCAATGGAATCGACGTCCTCCTTCCCGTGCGGCATCCCGTAGAGCGCGGCGAGTTCACCGGCCGCCGGGGTGCCGGAGGTGAGCGCGGCGACCACCGGCAGCGACTTCTTGCGGGCGATCAGGTCCGCCCCGGCCGGCTTTCCGGTGCGCCGCGGATCCCCCCAGACCCCTATGACGTCGTCGATCAGCTGGAACGCGAGACCGGCCTCCCGGCCGAACGCGTCCAGCGCCGCCACCTCCGCCTCGTCCGCCCCCGCGTACAACGCGCCCAGGGCGCAGGCGGCTCCGAGCAGCGCGCCCGTCTTGGCCTCGGCCATCGCGAGCACCTCGGCGAGGGTGACCTCCCCGGGGGCGCGGTGCTCCAGTGCCGTGTCCGCGTGCTGGCCCTCGGACAGTTCCACCACGCAGTGCGCGAGCCGGGCGGCGGCGGGCCGCGACGCCGGGTGCGGGTCCTCGGCGAGCAGCCGCATCGCCAGCGCCTGGAGGGCGTCGCCGGTGACGATCGCGTCCGCCTCGCCGAACACCGTCCACGCGGTGGGCCGGTGGCGACGGGTGGTGTCCTGGTCCATCACGTCGTCGTGCAGCAACGTGAAGTTGTGGACGATCTCCACGGCCACGGCCGCCCGTACGGCCGCCGCCCGCGCCGCGGACCCGCCGAGCGCGGCGGCGGCGGTGAGGACCAGCGCGGGACGCACCGCCTTGCCCGCGTTGCCCTGCGCCGGTCCGCCCTTCGCGTCCTCCCAGCCGAAGTGGTAGAGCGCGACGCGCCGCACGCCGCCGGGCAGGGTCATGAGGGCGGCCCGCAGTTCGGGGTCGACCACCGCCCTGGCCCGCTCCAGGAGCACCAGCGCCTCGCGCCCGTCGGCCGGCTCCGGACGACTGTCCCCGTCGGCGGGCACCGGACGACTGTCGCGTGCCCCGCCGTGCGTCCCGCCGTGTGCCCCGACCGGACTCCGCCTCTCACGCGCCCCGACGGCACGCCGCGTCGTCTCCGTCATGCACTCACCCCCGGGGCCCGGGGACGGGTGCCGGCCCGGGCGGAGTCACTGGCGGCGGCCGATCTCGACGTTCTCCAGGATGCCGAGCGCGTCCGGCACCAGCACCGCCGCCGAGTAGTAGGCCGTCACGAGGTACTTGATGACGGCCTGTTCGTTGATGCCCATGAACCGCACGGACACGCTGGGCTCGATCTCGTCCGGCACGCCCGTGGCCCGCAGCCCGACGACGCCCTGGTCCTCCTCCCCGGTACGCATCGCGATGATGGAGGACGTCCGGGCCTCGGTGACCGGGATCTTGTTGCAGGGGTAGATGGGAACGCCGCGCCAGGTGGGGATGCGGTTGCCGGCGATGTCGATCGTCTCGGGGACCAGCCCGCGCTTGTTGAGCTCCCTGCCGAACGCGGCGATCGCGCGCGGGTGGGCGAGGAACAGGTTGGTGCCGCGCCGCATGCTGAGCAGCTCGTCCATGTCGTCCGGGGTCGGCGCACCGTCGTGCGGCTGGATGCGCTGGTCGTACTCGCAGTTGTGCAGCAGTCCGAAGTCCGGGTTGTTGACGAGCTCCTGCTCCTGGCGCTCCTTCAGCGCCTCGACGGTGAGCCTCAGCTGCTGCTCGGTCTGGTTCATCGGCTGGTTGTAGAGATCGGCCACGCGCGTGTGCACGCGCAGCACGGTCTGGGCGACGCTCAGCTCGTACTCCCGCGGGCTCGCCTCGTAGTCGACGAACGTGTGCGGGATGTCCGGCTCGCCGGAGTGGCCGGCGGAGAGGTCGATCTCCTGCTCGCCGTAGTCGTTGGTGCGCTGCTCGGGGAGCGAGCGCTGCTCCTCGATGTGCGCGCGCAGCGACTCCGAGCGCTCCGCGACCTGCTCGACGTCTTCCCTGGGCAGCACGAGGATCGTGCAGGCCGTGACGGCGCGGGCGGTGTACTCCCAGATGGCGTCCGCGTCGAGCAGTGCCTGGGCGCCGAAGTAGGCGCCGTCGGCGAGGACTCCGAGCACCGCGTCGTCGCCGTACGGTCCCGTGCCGATCTTCTCGACCTTGCCGTGCGCGAGGAGGTACACCTCGTCGGCGCGGCTGCCGAACGAGGCGATCAGCTCACCCGGGGCGAACCGCTGCTGCCGGCAGCGCCTGGCCAGTTCCGACAGCACCTCCTCGTCGTCGTACGCCCGCAGGGCGGGCAGTTCGCCCAGTTCCGCGGGGACGACCTCGACCCGGTCACCCGTCTTCACGAAGGTGAGCCGTCCGTCCCCCAGGGCATAGGTCAGTCGCCGGTTCACCCGGTACGTGCCGCCGTGCACGTCCACCCACGGCAGCGTGCGGAGCAGCCAGCGCGAGCTGATCTCCTGCATCTGCGGCACGGACTTGGTCGTGGTGGCCAGGTTCCGCGCTGCCGCTGTGCCGAGGCTCTGCTGCGGCCTGGTCTCTTCCGTGCGGACCTCTTCGCCTACCGACATAGAGAATTGCCCTCCCGGTCGTGCTCCGGCGCCGGACTGCGCCGTGCCTCGCTGTGCGTGGCAAGCCTTCCATCACGCAGAGTGGTCGTGCTATTACACGAACGAGCGGGAATGGATCTCCGGCGGCCGGGGCAGGCATGGGGTTCCTCGCCGGCCGGTGCCCTTGGCCGGCGGCCGGTGCCCGCCCCGGGGGACAATGACCGAATGCCCAGCCAAGACGCCGGCCGGGGCGGCCCTCAGGGCCCCGACCCCGCTTCCGCGCCCTCCCTCACCACCTTGCGCCCCCGGCTGCCCTCGCCGGTGCAGGAGGTCGTGGACCCGCGGTTCGAGCGGCACGGCGTACGGCTGCTGCTGAAGCGGGACGACCTGATCCACCCGGAGCTGATCGGCAACAAGTGGCGCAAGCTGGCACCGAACCTCGCGGCGGCGGCCGGCCGCACCGTCGTCACCTTCGGCGGCGCCTACTCCAACCACCTCAGGGCCACGGCCGCCGCCGGTCGGCTGCTCGGCCTGCCCACGGTCGGCGTGGTGCGCGGCCACGAGCTGGCCGACCGCCCCCTCAACCCCTCGCTGGCGCGGTGCGCGGCCGACGGCATGCGGCTGCGTTTCGTCGACCGGTCCACGTACCGCCGCAAGACCGAGCCCGAGGTGCTGGCGGCCGTGCTGCGCGCGGCGGACGCCGAGGACGCCTACGTGGTGCCCGAGGGCGGCAGCAACCACCTCGCCGCGCGCGGCTGCCGGGCCCTGGGCGCGGAGTTGGCCGGCCGGTCCGACGTGGCGGCCGTCGCCTGCGGCACCGGGGGCACGCTGGCGGGGCTCGCCGCGGGACTGCCGCCCGGCAGCCGCGCCCTCGGGATACCGGTCCTCAAGGGCGGCTTCCTGGGCCCCGGGATACAGGCCCTCCAGGAGCGCGCCTTCGGAGGCCCGAGCGGCGCGTGGTCCCTGGACGAGCGCTTCCACTTCGGCGGCTACGCCCGCACCACCCCCGAACTCGACGCTTTCGCCGACGACTTCGAGCAGCGCCACGGTCTGCCCGTGGAGCGTCTCTATGTCGCCAAGTTGCTGTATGCCCTTGTCGCCCTGGCCGACGAGGGCGCCTTCCCGCGCGGGACCGCGCTTGCGGCAGTGATCACCGGCCGCCCCTTTCCCTGAGCGGTCCGCCTGCGGGGCCGTGCCTCACTGTGCCTCCCGGTAGGCCGCCGCCTCCTCCAGGTCGAGCCTGCGCAGCAGGGTCCGCAGCATCTCGTCGTCGATGTGGCGGCCGTCGCGCAGCTTGACGAACACCTCGCGCTCGGCGCTGATCATCTCCCTCGCGAGCCGCCGGTAGGTGTCGTCGACGGTCTCGCCGGTGACGGGATTGACCTGGCCAAGGCGTTCCCAGACGGCGTTGCGGCGGCGCTCCAGGACCATGCGCAGCCGGTCGGCGAGCGGCCCGGGAAGGGAGTTGCGCTCGTCGGCGAGGAGTTCGTCCAGCCGTCGTTCGGCGGCCCGGGAGGCCTGCGCCTGGGCGTTCGCCTCGGCGAGCGTCTCGGCCTGCTGGTCGCGCCCGGGGAACTTCAGCAGCCGGATCAGCGGGGGCAGCGTCAGCCCTTGCACGACCAGAGTGCCGATGACCGTCGTGAAGGTCAGGAACAGGATGAGGTTGCGCTGCGGGAACGGTTCGCCGCCGTGCACGGTGAGCGGGACGGAGAAGGCGATGGCGAGGGACACCACGCCCCGCATCCCGGCCCACGAGGTGACGGCCGGCCCCTTCCAGGTGGGGTCGTCCTCCCGCGCGCGGATGCGCGCCGACAGCATCCGCGGCAGCAGCATCGCCGGGTACACCCACACGAACCGCACCACCACGACCACCAGGAAGACCACGACCGCGTACCAGGCCGCGTCGATGCCCTCGTACTCGCCGAGTTCCCTGAGGACGACCGGGAGTTGCAGTCCGATGAGCGCGAAGACGCTCGACTCCAGGACGAACGCGACCATCTTCCACACCGCCTCCTCCTGGAGCCGGGTGGCGAAGTCGACCTCCCACGCGCGGTGTCCGAGGTAGAGCGCGACGACCACGACGGCGAGCACTCCGGAGGCGTGCACCTGCTCGGCCGCCGCGTAGGCGACGAACGGGATCAGCAGGGAGAGCGTGTTCTGGAGCAGGGCTTCACGCACGTGCGCGCGCAGCCAGTGGATCGGCAGCATCAGCACCACGCCGATGCCGACGCCGCCGATCGCGGCGATCAGGAACTCGGTGATCCCGCCCGCCCAGGTGGCGCCCTCGCCGACGGCGGCCGCCAGCGCCACCTTGAACGCCGTGATCGCGGTGGCGTCGTTGAGCAGCGATTCGCCCTGGAGGACGGTGGTGATGCGCGAGGGCAGCCCCACCCGGCGCGCCACAGCGGTCGCCGCGACCGCGTCCGGCGGGGCCACCACCGCGCCGAAGACGAGGGCGGCCGGCAGCGGCAGGTCCGGCACGATCAGGTACAGGGCCCAGCCGACGGCGAAGGTCGCGAACAGCACGTAGCCGACGGACAGCAGCGCCACCGGCCTCATCTGGGCCCGCAGGTCGAGGTACGAGCTGTCGGTCGCCGCCAGGTGCAGCAGCGGGGGCAGCAGCAGCGGCAGCACGATGTGCGGGTCGAGGGCGTAGTCGGGAACCCCGGGCAGGTAGCTGACCGCCAGGCCGACGGCCACCAGCAGCAGGGGCGCCGGCACGGGGGTGCGCCGGCCGGCCGCGGCGACCGCCGCACTGCCCGCCACCAGCAACAGCAGTGGCATCACGTCCATCGTCCCGCCCGCCTCTTTTCCCGCGCGGCCGTGGGCACGGCCGTCGTAACCTGGCAATCATGAAACAGTGCACGCACGCCGACGCGCTGCCGCACCCGGAACCGGAGGCGCTGACGGAGACGTGTCCGGAGTGTCTCGCCGAGGGCACCCACCCGGTCCAGCTCCGGCTCTGCCTCACCTGCGGTCACGTCGGTTGCTGCGACTCCTCGCCGGGACGTCACGCCACCGAGCACCATCACAAGTCGGGCCACCCGGTGATGCGGACGTTCGAGCCGGGCGAGAAGTGGCGCTGGTGCTTCGTCGATCACGTACTGGTCTGATGTGGATCACCACGCGCCGGGACGGTTCGACCCTCTGACGTCTGGGTACGTCAAAGCGGCGCGCGCTCTTCCCAATTGGGCCCGCAGACCCCTAGCCACGGAGCGTATCCGTAGGTTTACTATGAGTGACAGCAAGGGGTTGGGGTCCCGGGGACAGGAAAGTTCGGAGCGCGATAGCGTCACCGCTGAACCACGTATCGCGTTACCCCGGGGGGCGACCCTCGGCCCTGAAATGCTTGTACCACCATGGAGGTGAGGGTGTCCCAGATCGCAGGCGAGCCCGCGACCCAGGACTTCGTCGAAGTCCGGCTGCCGGCCGCGGGGGCCTACCTGTCGGTGCTGCGCACGGCCACGGCCGGGCTCGCGGCCCGTTTGGACTTCACCCTCGACGAGATCGAGGACTTGCGCATCGCCGTCGACGAGGCCTGCGCGATCCTGCTCCAGCAGGCCGTGCCCGGCTCGGTGCTCAGCTGTGTGTTCCGGCTCGTCGACGACTCGCTCGAGGTGACCGTCTCGGCCCCGACCACGGACGGTCACGCGCCCTCGCGGGACACCTTCGCCTGGACCGTGCTGTCCGCGCTCGCGGGCAAGGTCTCCTCCGCCGTGGACGAGGACAGAACCGTTTCGATCAGCCTCTACAAACAGCGCGGCGCGGGACCCGGGCCGGCGTGAGGAACGGGGACGGGCCGGTGCGGGACGAAGAGCGCGGCACACGGGAGCTGTCGGCCGAGGGTTCGGCCGCGGGCAGCGCGAGCGCATCCCGGCGCATGGACGGCATCGACGGCATTCCCGAGCAGGCCCGGCCGCATCCGGAGGACGAGGCCGGTGCGGCCGTCCTGCCGGGCGACGGGCGGGACGGCCGGGAGGGTGCCGCGCAGAGCGCGCCTCCGGACGGGCGGACCGGGGTCTCCCCCGCCCAGGACGGTCCTTCCACACGCGCGAGGCCGCGGGCGGGGAAGGGGGCGGGGGCTCCGGGAAGGGCAACGGGCGGGACGATGAGCGAGCACGAGCGAAACTCCGAGGACGACGGGCTGAGCGCGCCGAGCGCGCAGGGCGCGCAGCACGACCCGCACGACCGCAGCGGAGCGCGGGCCCTGTTCCTGGAGCTGCGCACGCTGAAGGACGGCAGCCCGGAGTACGCGGAGCTGCGCAACCGGCTGGTCCGCATGCACCTGCCGCTCGTCGAGCACCTCGCGCGCCGCTTCCGCAACCGCGGCGAGCCGCTGGACGACCTCACCCAGGTCGCCACGATCGGCCTCATCAAGTCGGTCGACCGCTTCGACCCGGACCGCGGCGTGGAGTTCTCGACGTACGCGACCCCGACGGTCGTCGGCGAGATCAAGCGGCACTTCCGCGACAAGGGCTGGGCGGTGCGCGTGCCGCGCCGGCTCCAGGAGCTGCGGCTCGCGCTGACGACGGCGACGGCCGAGCTGTCGCAGCAGCACGGCCGCTCCCCGACGGTGCACGAGCTCGCCGAGAAGCTGGCGATCTCGGAGGAGGAGGTCCTGGAGGGCCTGGAGTCGGCGAACGCGTACTCCACGCTGTCCCTGGACGTCCCCGACACCGACGACGAGTCCCCGGCGGTCGCCGACACCCTCGGCGCGGAGGACGAGGCACTGGAGGGCGTCGAGTACCGCGAGTCCCTCAAGCCTCTGCTGGAGGACCTCCCGCCGCGCGAGAAGCGCATCCTGCTGCTGCGGTTCTTCGGCAACATGACGCAGTCGCAGATCGCGCAGGAGGTCGGGATCTCCCAGATGCACGTGTCCCGGCTGCTGGCCCGCACGCTGGCCCAGCTTCGGGAGAAGCTGCTGGTGGAGGAGTAGGAGCCCCAGGGCTCCCCCGAGCCCAGGGGCTCTCCCGTGCCTTCGGCTAGCGCTCGCCGTCCTCGGCGCGGCCCGGTCCCTTGATGCCGAGGGCCTGGGTCGTCGCCGGATTGACCAGCAGCACCAGCGCGGCGACGGCGACGACCGCGAGGGCGATGCCCGCCGGGATGGCGATGCTGTCGGCCTGGAGCAGGTTGTAGGCCACGGGCAGCGCCATGAGCTGCGTCACGACGGCCGGCCCGCGGCTCCAGCTGCGCAGGCCCAGCAGGCCGCGGGCGGCGAGCAGCGGCAGCAGCGAGATGACCATCAGGGTGGCGCCCCCGGTGACGGCCTGCTGCCGGTCGCTGGGGTGTCCCGTGATCCCGAGGACGAGCATCCAGGCTCCGCCGACGAGCAGCGCGAGTCCTTCGAGGCCGACGAGTGCCGCGGCGTACGTCACGCGGGGCGGGCGGGCGCCGCTGTCTTCGGGGGTCGTGGAGATCTGCTCGCTGCTCACCCCTGCAGGGTAGCCCTCGCCGTTCCCGCGCGAGCGGGAGACTCACGGCCCTGGTGAGTGACCGGATCCGCCCCTCGGTCTGGGCCAGGTACCACCCAGTAGGTACCCTGCACCTCATGCGTGCTCTTCTCGTGGTCAATCCGGCGGCAACCACCACAAGTGCGCGCACACGCGACGTACTGATCCACGCGCTGGCCAGCGAGATGAAGCTGGAGGCGGTCACCACCGAGTACCGCGGACACGCGCGCGACCTGGGCCGGCAGGCCGCGGAGAGCTCGGACGTCGACCTCGTCGTGGCCCTCGGCGGCGACGGCACGGTCAACGAGGTCGTCAACGGCCTCCTGCACTCCGGCCCCGACCCGGAGCGCCTGCCCGGCCTCGCGGTGGTCCCCGGCGGCTCCACCAACGTCTTCGCCCGCGCCCTCGGCCTGCCGAACGACGCCGTCGAGGCGACCGGCGTCCTGCTGGACGCGCTGCGCGAGGGCCGTGAGCGCACGGTCGGCCTCGGCCTGACCTCGGGCACGCCGGGCACGGAGGACGAGGGGGTGCCGTCCCGCTGGTTCACCTTCAACGCCGGACTCGGCTTCGACGCCGGCGTGGTGGGGCGCGTGGAGCAGCACCGCGAGCGCGGCAAGAAGTCGACGCACGCCCTCTATGTGCGCCAGGTGGTGCGCCAGTTGTTCGGCGAGCCGAACCGACGACACGGTCTGATCACACTGGAGCGGGACGGCGAGGAGTCGGTGTCCGATCTGGTGGTGTCCATAGCCTCCAACACCTCTCCGTGGACCTTTCTGGGCAATCGCCCGATCTACGCGTCACCTAAGGCCTCGTTCGACACGGGCCTCGACGTCTTCGGTCTGAAGCGGCTCTCCGCGGGTGCGGTTGCCCGGTATGGCACCCAGTTGCTCACTTCGTCCCCGGAGCGCGGACCGCACGGAAAGCACGCGGTCTCGCTGCACGATCAGACCCGGTTCACCTTGCATTCGAAGGCCCCGCTGCCCCTCCAGATGGACGGTGACCACCTGGGGCTGCGCACGAGCGTGACGTTCACAGGTGTACGCCGTGCACTGCGTGTGATTGTGTGAGCAGAAAAGGCCAAAGTCCTTTCACTCGAACGTTTAGGCCAGGGTCCACCCCATGGAAGTACGGCTGTGACCTAGTCGACACCGAAGAATCAAAAAAAACTTTCCGGAAGGGGTTGTATCCGTCGCCGAGGTTTGCGAGTCTCTACATGGCGATCGGGACGGCCCGCAACACCGGCCTCCGCAAGATCACCGGAACCCCTCTTCAAACCCAAGGACCACGCCAGGGAACCTGGCGGTCGGCCCTTCACTTGTTGAGGGATTCGTGAAAGCGTTCACATTCACAAGCACCTGCACGTAATACCAAGGAGAGGTAGCAGCCATGGACTGGCGTCACAACGCCGTTTGCCGCGAGGAAGACCCCGAGCTCTTCTTCCCCATCGGCAACACCGGTCCTGCGCTGCTGCAGATCGAGGAAGCCAAGGCCGTCTGCCGCCGCTGCCCGGTGATCGAGCAGTGTCTGCAGTGGGCGCTCGAGTCCGGTCAGGACTCCGGCGTCTGGGGTGGTCTCAGCGAGGACGAGCGCCGCGCAATGAAGCGCCGCGCCGCCCGCAACCGGGCCCGTCAGGCCTCCGCCTGACCTACCCGCCCCGCTAACAGCCTGAGCTTGGCGGCGCGTACAGCGAGTACGCATCTCCCGCCCCCGAGCCGCAGCGCGCAGTACCCCCGATGCTCCCCAAGCTCTCGAACTCGCTCGAGCAGGGGGAACCACATCGCGCTTGCACAGCAAGCAAGAGCTTTAAGCCCCGGGCCACTCAGTGGCCCGGGGCTCACTGCTGTTCGGGGGGATCCCCGGCAGCCGGTCCCGGCCCGCTTCTCGCCCCCGCCCGCTTCTCGCCGCGGTCTGCTTCCCGCTCCGGTCTACTTGTCGGTCGGCACCGGGATGTCGAGGATCACCTGCGTCCCGCGCTCCGGCGCCGGGACCATGTCGAAAGTGCCGCCCAACTCCCCCTCGACCAGCGTCCGTACGATCTGCAGGCCGAGGTTGCCCGCGCGGTGCGGGTCGAAGCCCTCGGGCAGGCCGACGCCGTCGTCCTGGACGGTGACGAGGAGGCGGGCCTCCTTGGTGGTGCCGCCGCGCACCGCCGAGACCTCGACCGTGCCGGTGTCGCCCTGCCGGAAGCCGTGCTCCAGCGCGTTCTGCAGCACCTCGGTCAGGACCATCGACAGCGGGGTGGCCACCTCGGCGTCGAGGATGCCGAAGCGTCCGGTGCGCCGGCCGGTGACCTTGCCCGGCGAGATCTCGGCGACCATCGCGAGCACGCGGTCGGCGATCTCGTCGAACTCCACGCGCTCGTCCAGGTTCTGGGACAGCGTCTCGTGGACGATCGCGATGGAGCCGACCCGGCGCACCGCTTCCTCCAGGGCTTCGCGACCGCGTTCGGACTCGATCCGGCGGGCCTGGAGGCGCAGCAGGGCGGCGACCGTCTGGAGGTTGTTCTTCACCCGGTGGTGGATCTCCCGGATGGTCGCGTCCTTGGTGATCAACTCCCGCTCGCGGCGGCGCAGTTCGGTCACGTCGCGGAGCAGGACCAGCGAACCGATGCGCGGGCCCTTGGGCTTGAGCGGGATCGCCCGGAACTGGATCACGCCCTCGGAGGACTCGATCTCGAACTCGCGGGGTGCCCAGCCGCTGGCGACCTTGGCCAGCGCCTCGTCCACCGGGCCGCGCGACGGGGCCAGTTCGGCCGTCGTCCGGCCGAGGTGGTGGCCGACCAGGTCGGCGGCGAGGCCGAGGCGGTGGTAGGCGGAGAGCGCGTTCGGCGAGGCGTACTGGACGAGGCCGTCCGCGTCCAGCCTGATCAGGCCGTCGCCGACGCGGGGCGAGGCGTCCATGTCGACCTGCTGGTTGGCGAACGGGAAGGCGCCGGCGGCGATCATCTGCGCGAGGTCGGAGGCGCTCTGGAGGTAGGTGAGCTCCAGGCGGCTCGGGGTGCGCACGGTGAGGAGGTTGGTGTTGCGCGCGATGACGCCGAGGACGCGGCCCTCGCGCCGGACCGGGATCGACTCGACGCGGACGGGGACCTCCTCCCGCCACTCGGGGTCTCCCTCGCGCACGATGCGGCCCTCGTCGAGGGCGGCGTCCAGCATGGGGCGGCGGCCGCGCGGGACGAGGTGGCCGACCATGTCGTCCTGGTAGGACGTCGGGCCGGTGTTGGGCCGCATCTGGGCGACCGAGACGTAGCGGGTGCCGTCGCGGGTGGGGACCCACAGGACCAGGTCGGCGAAGGAGAGGTCGGAGAGCAGCTGCCACTCCGAGACCAGCAGGTGGAGCCACTCGAGATCGGAATCGTCGAGGGCCGTGTGCTGGCGTACGAGTTCGTTCATGGACGGCACGAGTGCGAGCGTACCTGGCGGTTCGGACACCGCTCGAAATCAGCCGCTCGGAGGGGTGCCGGCGGGCATCACGGGCCCGGAGACACCCGCGGGCCGCGGCGCCTGGGAGGGACCCTCAACCCTCCCGGCACCGCAGCCCGGAGCAATATCGGCCGTGGGGTGTGCGGTCCCGGTCGGCCGAAGGTTGAGGAGCCGGGGCAGTCAGGGCAGAGAGCTCCGGTTCCTCGGTCCGCCCTCCTGTGCGGGGAGAGCGGAAGCCTTGCGTTCACCTTGTGTCACGTGCCTCTGTGGACATTGTGGACTAGACCACTGCCCGTGTCCATGCGTCGGAGGAGGTTTGTCGTTGACTCGTTCCACCAACTACTCGGACGTCCCAGCACCCGCCAAAGCCTAACCCTGTCGGGTCATGTGCGGGGCCAGATGGACAGGGCAATTTCCGCGAGCGCCTCCAGTTCCGCCCGGCTCGCGCCGTCGCGCGCCTGCTGGGACATGCCCTGGATCATGGCGCCGGTGTGCCGGGCGAGGGCCGCGGCGTCCGTGTCCTGAGGGAGGACACCGGCGGCGACGTCCGCTTCTATACGACTCTCGAACGCGGCGATGTTCGCGTTGCGCCGCTCCCGCAGGGCCGCCTCGACCTCGGGGGTCGAGCAGTTGACGGCGGCATGGACGATCAGACAGCCGTGCGGATGGCCGGGTTCCGTGTACGTGACGGCGGCCTCCCGCAACAGCCGTTCGACGCCGGCCCGTGCGGTGGGCTCCTCGGCGAGGGCACGCTCGGCGAAGGCCCCGTACGTGGCGCCGTACTCGCGCACCACCTCCTCGAAGAGGGACCGCTTGTCCCCGAAGGCCGCGTAGAGGCTCGGTGCGCCGATGTCCATGACGCGGGTGAGGTCGGAGACGGAGGTGGCCTCGTAGCCGTGCTCCCAGAAGGCCATGAGGGCCTTCTCCAGGGCGGTGGCGCGGTCGAAGGAACGCGGCCGCCCGCGGGTCCGGCGGCCCGTCGGCGCCGCCTCGGCGGTCTTCTCGCTACTGCTCACCATGGAGTGGATTTTATAGCGGGCACTAGAGAAGTGTCGGTGGGCTGTTGTACGGTTTTTTATGTAGCGACCGCTAAAGAAATGAGGAGGGGGCGCCGGCATGGGCGTGCTCACGGGCAGGACGGCTCTCGTCACGGGGGCGGGCAGGGGCATCGGGCGGGGCATCGCGGAGCGGCTGGGGCGTGACGGCGCCCGGGTCGGGGTGCACTACGGCCGGAGCGAGGCGGCGGCGAAGGAGACGGTCGCCGCGATCGAGGCGGCGGGCGGCTCGGCGTTCGCGGTCGGGGTCGAGCTGGGCACCCCGGGGGACGCCGAGGCGCTGTGGGCGGAGTTCGACCGGCACGCGGACGGCCTGGACATCCTGGTGAACAACGCGGGAATCGGCAGCTCCCGGCCGATCGAGCAGATCGACGAGGCGGAGTACGACAGGCTCTTCGCGGTGAACGTGAAGGCGCCGTTCTTCATCGTCAAGCACGGCATGACGCGGCTGCGCGACGGCGGCCGGGTGGTCAACGTCTCCTCGGGCCTCGCCCGGACCGCCGCCATGCCGCACAACATGGCGTACGCGATGACGAAGGGCGCGCTGGACGTCCTCTCCCGCGACCTGTCCAAGGTGCTGGGGGCTCGGGGCATCAGGGTCAACTCGGTGGCGCCGGGGATCATCGACACGGACAACACCGCGCCGTTCCTGCGCGGGACGGACGACGGCTGGGCGCAGGCCGAGGCGATATCGGCGCTCGGGAAGGTGGGGACGGCGGCCGAGGTGGCCGACGTGGTCGCGTTCCTGGCGTCGGACGCCGGCCGCTGGGTCACGGGAAGCTGGGTGGACGTGACGGGAGGCTCGATGCCGTGAGAGGAGGGCGTCCGGTCGCGGGGCGGAGGGAGGCCGGGAACCCTGGGAGGAAGGGGCCCAGCTCTGTTAGATTGGTCTAAACCACATCGCCCCTACGGGTCCGGTTGAGTCCCCCTCTTCAGATCGGCAGGCCCAGCGTGGAAGTTGTCATCGTTCCGGACGCCAAGGCCGGCGGCGAGCTCGTCGCCGAGGCCATGGCACAGCTGCTCCGGCGCAAGCCCGACGCCCTGCTCGGCGTGGCCACCGGCTCGACGCCGCTGCCCGTGTACGAGGCGCTGGCCGCCAAGACGCGGTCCGGTGCCGTGGACACCTCCCGGGCGCGGATCGCCCAGCTCGACGAGTACGTGGGGCTGCCGGCGGACCATCCGGAGTCGTACCGTTCGGTGCTGCGGCGCGAGGTGCTGGAGCCGCTCGGCATCGGGATGGACAAGTTCCTCGGCCCGGACGGCACGGCGCGGGACGTGCAGGGAGCGTGCGAGGCGTACGACCGGGCGCTCGCCGAGGCCGGCGGAGTCGACCTCCAGCTGCTCGGGATAGGCACCGACGGGCACATCGGGTTCAACGAACCGTGCTCGTCGCTGGCATCGCGCACGCGGATCAAGACGCTGACCGAGCAGACGCGGGTGGACAACGCGCGCTTCTTCGACGGCGACATCGAGCAGGTGCCGCACCACGTCATCACGCAGGGCATCGGCACGATCCTGGAGGCGCGGCACCTGGTGCTGCTGGCCACCGGCGAGGGCAAGGCCGACGCGGTCGCGGCGACCGTCGAGGGGCCGGTCGCGGCGGTGTGCCCGGCGTCGGCGCTGCAACTGCACCCGCACGCGACGGTCGTCGTGGACGAGGCCGCCGCGAGCAAGCTGAAGCTGGCCGACTACTTCCGCCACACGTACGCCAACAAGCCGGACTGGCAGGGGATCTGACCTCCCCGACTCATGCAGAAGGCGCCGGTCCCCCCGTGGAACCGGCGCCTTCTGCGTGAGGAGGCGGGCTGTGGGTGTGAAGGCGGGCCGCCCTCACACCCCGGCGATGATCTCCGCCGCCGCTCTGCCGCAGACGCGGGCCGCGCCGTGGGTGGCGATGTGGAGGGCGCCCCTGGGGGTGGCCTGGGGCACGCCCATCTCGACCACCACCGTGTCGGGACGGGCCGCGAGCAGGGTGTCGAGGGCCGCCGCCATCCACGGGTGGCGGTGCTCGTCGCGGACGACGGCCACGACGCGCCGCTGCCCGGCCGCCGCCAGTGCCTCGTGCCCGGCGTCCGCCCCGACGAAGCTGCCGGTCTCGGTGCCGGGGAGCAGGCGGAGGAGTTCCGCCGCCACGCCCCACGGCGTCTCGTCACCGACGGCGATGTTCGCGACGGGGGTGAGGGCAGCGACGTAGGGCGCCTCGGTGAGCGGCGTGAACGTCCCGGCGCCGGTCACGGCGAGCGCGCGGCGCGCGGCACGCAGGCCCACGGGGTCGGCGTCGGTCCCGCCCCGGTCGGCGAGGTCGCGCACGCTGTCGGCCGCTCCGGCCGCCGCCGTCCAGCGGGCGAGGCGGCGTACGCGTTCGGCCGCGTCGGCCAGGCGTTCCTCGGGGAGTTCGCCCGTGCGGACCGCGTCGACCAGGGCGTCGCGGAGGCGGCGTACCGTCTCGTCGTCGGCGAGGCCGCCGCCCACGCAGATCGCGTCGGCCCCGGCGGCGACGGCGAGGACGCTGCCGCGTTCGATGCCGTAGGTACCGGCGATGGCCTGCATCTCCATGCCGTCGGTGACGATCAGGCCGTCGTAGCCGAGTTCGCCGCGCAGCAGGTCGGTGAGGATGCGCCGGGAGAGGGTCGCGGGGCGGTCCGGGTCGAGCGCGGGCACGAGGATGTGCGCGCTCATCACGGCGCGGGTCCCGGCGGCGATCGCGGCGCGGAACGGGGCGAGTTCGCGGTCGGTGAGCACCGAGGGGTCCGCGTCGATGCGCGGCAGCGCGTGGTGGGAGTCGACGGCCGTGTCGCCGTGGCCGGGGAAGTGCTTCGTGCAGGCGGCGACGCCGGCCGACTGCAGGCCGGTGACGTAGGCGGCGGTGTGCCGGGCGACGAGGGCGGGGTCGGCGCCGAAGGAGCGGACGCCGATGACCGGGTTGCCGGGGTTGGAGTTGACGTCGGCGGAGGGGGCCCAGTTGAGGTTGACTCCGCAGGCCGCGAGGCGTCGGCCGAGTTCGGCGGCCACCTCACGCGTCAGCTCCACGTCGTCCACGGCGCCCAGGGCGTGGTTGCCGGGGAAGGAGGAGCCGGCCCGCACCTCCAGGCGGGTGACGTCGCCGCCCTCCTCGTCTATGGCGACCAGGACGTCGTCGCGCTCTGCCCGCAACTGGGCGGTGAGTGCAGCGAGTTGCTCGGGCGAGGCGATGTTGCGGCCGAACAGGCCGACCGAGGCGAGGCCCTCGCCGAGGCGGCGCAGCAGCCAGTCGGGGGCGGTGGTCCCGGTGAACCCGGGCTGGAGGACCGTCAGCGCGTCGCGCGTGAGGGTGTCGGTACCGCTGGCGAATGTCGTCATCGGGTGGCGTTATCCCTTCACGGCGCCGGCGGTGAGGCCGCTGACGGCTCTGCGCTGGAGGAAGACGAAGAGGATCAGGACGGGAATGGCGAAGAGGGACGAGGCGGCCATGGTCGCACCCCAGTCGTTGCCGAAGACGGTCTGGAAGCTGGTCAGCCACAGCGGCAGCGTCTGGGCCCCGGCCTCCTTGTTGAGGACCAGGACGAGCGGGAGTTCGTTCCAGGCGGTGATGAAGCCGAACATCGACGTCGACATCAGGCCGGGCGCGAGCAGCGGCAGGATGACGCGGCGGAAGGCCTGGTTGCGGGTGCAGCCGTCGACCATCGCGGCCTCCTCCAGTTCCCGGGGCACGGCGGCGACGAAGCCGCGCAGCGTCAGGATCGTGAAGGGCAGGATCATCATCGTGTAGAAGGCGGTCAGCGGCACGAGGCTGTTCAGCATCGAGGCGTCCCGCACGATCATGTACATCGCGATGATCATGACTTCCCAGGGTGCCATCTGGGCCAGCATGAAGCCCACGACGAAGCCGCGCCGCCCCTTGAACCGCATCCGTGCCAGGGCGAAGGCACCGGCCAGCGCGATGACCAGGGAGAAGACGACCGCGCAGACGGTCACGGTCAGGGAGTTGAGGACGAACGTCCAGAAGTTGTCGGCGTCGGTCGCGGTCCTGAAGTGCTCGAGGGTGACGTCGGTCGGGAACCAGACCGGGTTCTCGGAGATGATGTCGCCGGTCGGTTTGAAGGCCGTGGCGAACATCCAGTAGACGGGGAAGACGAAGCCGGCGAACAGGACGACGGCCGTGGCGTTGGGCCACAGGCGGCCGAAGAGCGAGCGCTTCACAGCTCGTCCTCCTCTTGCTTGAGCACGATCCGCAGGTAGTAGGCGGTGAGGCCGAGCAGGATCAGGATGGTCAGGACGGCGATCGCCGCGCCCATGCCGTAGTGCTGGTTGCCGACGCCCTCGACGTAGGCGTAGACGGGCAGGATCTCGGTCTGCCGGTCGGGGCCGCCGCCGTTGATGGTGAAGACCTGGACGAAGGCCTTGAAGACCCAGATGATCTCCAGGAACGTCGTCGCGAAGACGAACGGCCGCAGGAAGGGCATGGTCACGGTCCTGAAGCTGCGCCACGCCCCGGCGCCGTCCAGGGCCGCGGCCTCGTACAGCTCCTTGGGGATCGTGGTGGTCGCCGCATAGAGGTTGAGGGCGACGAACGGGATCGACATCCACACGATGAGCAGCGTGACGACGAAGAAGGTCGACAGCTGGGTGCCGGTCCAGCTGTAGTCGGCCATGGAGTGCCAGCCGAGCTTGTCCAGCACCCAGTTGACGACGCCGAAGCGCTGCGCGAAGAGCCACTGGTAGACG
Organism: Streptomyces sp. NPDC037054; assembly: GCF_055606745.1. NCBI lineage: Bacteria > Bacillati > Actinomycetota > Actinomycetes > Kitasatosporales > Streptomycetaceae > Streptomyces > Streptomyces sp. NPDC037054. Next base: position 248,057 of record NZ_JBVJSJ010000001.1, read on the forward strand.
GTGCTGGCGGCGACCACGGGCATGGCCCAGGCCAGGACCAGGCCGAGCAGCAGCGTGACCCGCATCCGCCTGCCGAGCCGGGCGAGCAGCAGGCCGACCAGCGTCCCCGCGATCATGATCAGGACGACGTTGACGGCCGTGAACAGGATCGAGCGGAGGGTGACGCGCCAGAAGTCCTCGCCGGTGAGGACCTCCTTGTAGTTGTCGACGCCGTTCCACTCGGTGACGTGCTGGATCAGCTGCGTCATGTTCAGGTTCTGGAACGACAGCAGCACGTCCTTGAGCAGCGGCCAGCCGAGCAGCAGCACGGTGGCCGCGCAGGCGGGCAGCAGCAGGAGGTACGGGGCGAGCGCGCCGAAGCGCGACGCGGCTCGGGGTGTGGGGCGGCCGGCTCCGCCGCCGTCCGCCTTGCGGACGTCCGCCGGGCCGGAGGGCGGCCGTTCGGTCTGCACGGTCATGCTCGCGATCTCTCTTCTCGACCTGCGTACGGTCGCCGGGGCGGGACCGCGCGACGGCGGCCCCGCCCCGGCTCGAGCTCCCCTACTGCTGCTGTGCCAGACGCTTGTTGAACTCGTCCTCGACCTGCTTCGCGGCGGCGGCCGGGGACTTGCCGTTCAGAACGGCGGTCATGTACGTCTTGATCGGGTTCGGGGCGTTCTCGACGGCGGCCCACTCCGGGATCAGCGGCGTGGTGCCACCGCCCGCGGCGGCCGGCGCGGCGGCCTCGGCGACGGCGTTGCCCTCCAGGTTGCTCTGCAGCGACTCCTTGTTCGGGATGACGCCGTTGAGCTTGGCGAGCTGGCCCTCGAACTTGTCGGAGAGCGCGAGCTTCAGGAACTCCTTGGCGAGCTCCTGCTTCTTGCTGCCCGCGGCGACGGCGAGGTTGGAGCCGCCGACGAAGACACCCTCGGGCTTGTCGGCCGTGGCGCCGGGGATCGTGAAGTAGCCGATCTCCTTCTCGATCTTCGGGTTGGCCTTGATGGCGATGCCGGCTTCCCAGCCCATGCCGATGAAGGCGCCGACGTTGCCCTTGCCGAAGACCTCGCCCTGCTGCGGGGTGGCCTCGTCCTTGTCCTTGGGCGCCTTGGACAGGGCCTGGAACTTCTTGTAGGTCTCCATGGCGGCGGCGACCTTCGGGTCGGCCAGGTTGGAGACGTACTTGTCGCCTTCCTTCTTGACCAGTTCGGCGCCCTCGCCGATGGTCAGGCCGACGAAGTGGTACCAGTTCTGGCCGGGCAGGTAGATCGGCTCGGCGTCGGTCTTCTCACCGATGGTCTTCAGGGCGTCGTAGAACTCGTCCCGGGTCTTCGGGGTGCCCTTGATGCCGGCGTCGGCCCAGACCTTCTTGTTGTAGAGGACGACGCGGTTGGCGAAGTACCAGGGCGCCGCGTACTGCTTGCCGTCGAAGACCGACGACTCGTTGAGGGACTCGGTCCACTCGCCGCCGATCTCGGCCTTGATGTCGGCCAGGTCGGCGAGGCCGCCGGTCTTGGCGTAGGCCGGGGTCTGGGTGTTGCCGATCTCGAAGACGTCCGGCGGGTTCTCCTCCGACAGGGCGGTGGTCAGCTTCTGCTGGATGCCGTTCCACTGCTGGACCTCGAACTTGACCTTCGCCTTGGTCTTCTTCTCGAACTCGGCGGTCAGGTCCTTCTGCCACTGGTCGGGCGACGAGCCGTCCATCACCCACACGGTGAGGGTCTGCCCCTTGTAGCCGTCCGCTCCGGCCTTGCCCTCTTCGCTGCCGTCGTCGCCGCCGCACGCCGCGATGGAGACCATCATTGCCGCGACACCGATCGCGGATATCAGCTTGCGCTTCACGCCACCCTCCTCAGGGATGCCACAAACCCCCCTGCTCCCCGCGGTGACTGACGACCGCCCATGGGGCCGGGACCTGGACCAATGGTGTAGACCAGTAGGGGGAGCTTGGCCCAGACCAATAGGCCTGTCAAGGGTGTTCATGCGGGCTGCGGCGGTCCGTGATGCGACCGAGATATGCAAGAACCCTTCATCACACAAGCGACAGATCGGACGTACCACTGGTGCGGCACCCCGCTGCGCCGCCCGGGCCGGGTGGACTAGACCAGCGGGGGTCCCAGGGGTATACAGAAGAGATCACGGAGCCCACGGGGCAGATCCCCGCGCGCGGCCGTGCCACGATGTGAGCCGTGGCCGATCGGGATGTCGGTCGCTTCGGCACCCGAGGCCGGGAAGGCAGAGCATGAGCACCGACGTCAGCAGTGCGGAGAACGAGGGTGGGGCGACCGTCCGTACCGCGCGCGTGCCCAAGTACTACCGACTGAAGAAGCACCTGCTCGACATGACGGAGACGCAGGCACCGGGCACCCCCGTCCCGCCCGAGCGCACACTGGCCGCGGAGTTCGACACCTCGCGCACGACCGTCCGGCAGGCCCTTCAGGAACTGGTCGTCGAGGGGCGCCTGGAGCGCATCCAGGGCAAGGGCACCTTCGTCGCCAAACCCAAGGTGTCACAGGCGCTGCAACTCACCTCCTACACCGAGGACATGCGCGCCCAGGGACTCGAACCCACCTCGCAGCTCCTCGACATCGGCTACATCACGGCCGACGACCGGCTCGCCGAACTGCTCGACATCACGGCCGGCGGACGCGTGCTGCGCATCGAGCGGCTGCGCATGGCCAACGGCGAGCCGATGGCCATCGAGACCACGCACCTGAGCGCGAAGCGCTTCCCCGCGCTGCGCCGCAGCCTCGTGAAGTACACGTCCCTCTACACCGCGCTCGCCGAGGTGTACGACGTCCATCTCGCGGAGGCCGAGGAGACCATCGAGACGTCGCTGGCCACCCCGCGCGAGGCCGGCCTGCTCGGCACGGACGTGGGCCTGCCGATGCTGATGCTGTCCCGCCACTCCGTGGACCGGGAGGGCCAGCCGGTGGAGTGGGTGCGGTCCGTGTACCGGGGCGACCGGTACAAGTTCGTGGCGAGGCTCAAGCGTCCACAGGACTGAACAAATCCCGGGGACCGGAATCCGGACGAGGGGTTCCGTTCGGCGACCCCCTGACCTTAGATTTCCTGCGCGTTGTTGCATCAGGTGATCAGTGAGGGGACGGAGCCGCCACATGTCGCAAGCCCCAGAAGTGAACAGAGAGCCGGTGGTGACGCCCGTGCGCGTCGTCATCGCCCTCTGCCTAGTCGCGCCCTTCGTGGCGATGCTCTGGGTCGGTTCGTACGCGAAGACCGACCCCGCCTTCATAGGCATCCCGTTCTTCTACTGGTACCAGATGATGTGGGTCGTGCTGTCCACGCTGCTGACCATGGTCGCGTACAAGCTGTGGCAGCGTGACCAGCGCGGCCGCGCCGGGAACAAGGGCTCCGAGGGGGGTGCGGCGGAATGAAGGACGGCGTGAACGGCGTGGCACTCGCCGTCTTCATCTTCTTCTTCGTGCTCGTCACGGTCATGGGCTTCCTGGCCGCCCGCTGGCGCAAGGCCGCGAACGAGCACAGCCTCGACGAGTGGGGCCTGGGCGGCCGGTCGTTCGGCACCTGGGTCACCTGGTTCCTGCTCGGCGGCGACCTGTACACCGCGTACACGTTCGTGGCCGTACCGGCGGCGATCTACGCGGCGGGCGCGGCGGGCTTCTTCGCGGTGCCGTACACGATCCTGGTGTACCCGCTGATCTTCACCTTCCTGCCGCGGCTGTGGTCGGTGTCGCACAAGCACGGCTACGTGACGACGTCCGACTTCGTGCGCGGCCGGTTCGGCTCGAAGGGCCTGTCGCTGGCCGTCGCGCTGACCGGCATCCTGGCGACGATGCCGTACATCGCGCTCCAGCTGGTCGGCATCCAGGCCGTGCTGGACGTGATGGGGGTCGGCGGCGGCGAGAACACCAACTGGTTCATCAAGGACCTGCCGCTGCTGATCGCCTTCGGTGTGCTCGCGGCGTACACGTACTCGTCGGGTCTGCGGGCCCCGGCGCTCATCGCGTTCGTCAAGGACACCCTGATCTACATCGTGATCGCCGTGGCGATCATCTACATCCCGATCAAGCTGGGCGGCTTCGACGACATCTTCGCCAAGGCGGGCGAGGCGTTCTCGGAGACCAACCCGGCGACGGGCGCGCCGCGCGGCTCGCTGGTGCCGGCCGAGGCGGGCCAGTGGACGTACGCCACGCTGGCGCTGGGCTCCGCGCTCGCGCTGTTCATGTACCCGCACTCGATCACGGCGACGCTGTCCTCGCGCAGCCGTGACGTGATCCGCCGCAACACCACGATCCTGCCGCTGTACTCGCTGATGCTGGGCCTGCTGGCGCTGCTCGGCTTCATGGCGATCGCGGCCGGCATCAAGGTGCAGAACGGCCAGCTGGCGATCCCCCAGCTGTTCGAGACCATGTTCCCGGACTGGTTCGCGGGCGTGGCCTTCGCGGCGATCGGCATCGGCGCCCTGGTCCCGGCGGCGATCATGTCGATCGCGGCGGCGAACCTCTTCACCCGCAACATCTACAAGGACTTCATCAAGCCCGACGCGACCCCGGCGGAGGAGACCAAGGTCTCCAAGGTGGTCTCGCTGCTGGTGAAGGTGGGCGCGTTGGCCTTCGTCCTGACCATGGACAAGACGGTCGCGATCAACTTCCAGCTGCTGGGCGGCATCTGGATCCTGCAGACCTTCCCGGCCCTGGTCGGCGGCCTGTTCACCCGCTGGTTCCACCGCTGGGCGCTGCTCGCCGGCTGGGCGGTCGGCATGCTCTACGGCACGATCGCGGCGTACGGCGTGGCCTCCCCGACGCAGAAGCACTTCGGCGGCTCCTCGAAGGAGATCCCCGGCATCGGCGAGATCGGCTACATCGGTCTCACCGCGTTCGTGCTGAACGTCGTCGTCACGGTGGTCCTCACCTTCGTCCTCAAGGCCGCCAAGGCCCCCGAGGGCGTCGACGAGACCAAGCCGGAGGACTACACGGCCGACGCGGGCGACCCGGGCGTCCAGGTGGAACTCCCGCCGGCGACGGCGGGCTCGGCCCACTGAGGCCCGCCCCCAAGGAGAGCGACTCGGGCCGCCGGGAAAACCGGCGGCCCGTTGTCGTACCCGTCCGGCACACTCGCCGTATGGACATCGTGATCCGGCAGGCGCTGCCCGGCGAGTTCGAGACCCTCGGTGAGATCACCGCACAGGCCTACCTCCGTGACGGCCTGCTGGACTTCGGGGAGAGCGATCCCTACCTTGCCGAGTTGCGCGACGTCGCCAAGCGCGCGGCACACGCCGAGGTGCTCGTCGCCGCGCGGAACGACACCCTGCTCGGCGGCGTCACGTTCGTGCCGTCCGGCGGGCCGATGGCCGAGATCGCCGGCCCTTCGGAGGCCGCGATACGCATGCTCGCCGTGGACCACGCCGCCCGGGGCCGCGGGGTCGGCGAGGCCCTCGTGCGTGCCTGTGCCGACCGCGCCCGCGCCCTGCCGGGCTGCACGGGCGTGGTGCTCTCCACGCAGCGCACCATGCACACCGCGCACCGGCTCTACGAACGGCTGGGGTTCGTGCGCACGCCGGAGCTCGACTGGAACCCCCGGCCCGATCTCCTCGACATCCAGCTACTCGCCTACCGACTGACACTCTGACACAACATCTGGGGGTGCTTCGGCAGCCCGGCACAAGATGTATGCTCGTGCTCGCTGTCGCCGCAGGGGAATCCGGTGCGAATCCGGAACTGTCCCGCAACGGTGTACTCGCGTGTTTCCGCACGCCTGTCCAGTCCGAGGACCTGCCGACGGCGCGCCCGGCCGTCCGGCCCGGCGCATGACGTCCGGGCCTCGTGGAATGGGCCGGTGGACGCGACGCCGCGTGCGCTCGTGAGCTGCCCCCGTCCCTCGCCGAGGCCCCGTGCCGAGCGAGGGAGAGCCCCACGTGACCATCGCGCCAGCCGATCCGGCTTCAGCGACCCAGGTGCCCGACGACGGTCCGGGTGCCGCGTTGCTGCGGAACCTGACCGAGCTGACCGCCGACCTGCCCGACGCCGACCCCGGCCGGGTCGCCGCCGCGGCGCTGCGGGGCCGGTCGGCGCACGCGGACGAGGCCGAACTGCGCGAGCTGGCCACGGAGGCCGCCGCGGGCCTGATCTCGGAGGACCCCGCCTACTCGAAGCTGGCCGCCCGGCTGCTCGCGATCGGCATCCGCGCCGAGGCCGCCTCGCAGGGCGTCACCGTCTTCACCGAGTCCGTCGCCACCGGCCACCGCGAGGGCCTCGTCGCGGACCGGACCGCCGACTTCGTCCGCCTGCACGCGGCCCGGCTGGACGCGCTGATCGACCCGGCCGCCGACGACCGCTTCGGCTACTTCGGCCTGCGCACCCTGCACAGCCGCTACCTGCTGCGGCACCCGACCACCCGCAAGGTCGTGGAGACGCCCCAGCACTTCCTGCTGCGCGTCGCCGCCGGTCTCGCCGAGGACGACACGCCCCGCGCCGTGGACGAAGTCGCGGCGCTCTACCGCCTGATGAGCCGCCTCGACTACCTGCCCTCCTCCCCCACCCTCTTCAACTCCGGCACCCGGCACCCCCAGATGTCGTCCTGCTACCTCCTCGACTCCCCCAAGGACGAGTTGGACTCCCTCTACGACCGCTACCACCAGGTCGCCCGCCTCTCCAAGCACGCCGGCGGCATCGGCATCGCCTACTCCCGGGTCCGCGCCCGCGGTTCGCTGATCCGCGGCACCAACGGCCACTCCAACGGCATCGTCCCGTTCCTGAAGACGCTGGACGCCTCGGTCGCCGCCGTGAACCAGGGCGGCCGGCGCAAGGGGGCGGCCGCCGTCTACCTGGAGACCTGGCACGCGGACATCGAGGAGTTCCTGGAGCTGCGCGACAACACCGGCGAGGACGCCCGGCGCACGCACAACCTGAACCTGGCGCACTGGGTGCCGGACGAGTTCATGCGCCGCGTGAACGCCGACGAGCAGTGGTCGCTGTTCTCCCCGTCGGACGTGCCCGAACTGGTCGACCTGTGGGGCGCGGAGTTCGACGCCGCGTACCGGGCGGCGGAGGCGAAGGGCCTCGCGCGCAAGGCGCTGCCCGCCCGTGAGCTGTACGGCCGCATGATGCGCACCCTCGCGCAGACCGGCAACGGCTGGATGACCTTCAAGGACACCGCCAACCGCACCGCCAACCAGACCGCGACGCCCGGCCGGGTCGTGCACTCCTCCAACCTGTGCACGGAGATCCTGGAGGTCACCGACGACGGGGAGACGGCGGTGTGCAACCTGGGGTCGGTCAACCTCGGCGCGTTCGTGGCCGGTTCGGACATCGACTGGGAGCGGCTGGACGAGACCGTCCGCACCGCCGTCACCTTCCTCGATCGCGTCGTGGACATCAACTTCTACCCGACCGAGCAGGCGGGCCGGTCCAACGCCCGCTGGCGCCCCGTCGGCCTCGGCGCGATGGGTCTCCAGGACGTCTTCTTCAAGCTGCGCCTGCCCTTCGACTCCCCCGAGGCCCGCGCCCTGTCGACGCGCGTCGCCGAGCGGATCATGCTCGCCGCGTACGAGGCGTCCGCCGACCTCGCCGAGCGCAACGGCCCGCTTCCCGCCTGGGACGAGACCCGTACCGCCCGCGGCGTGCTGCACCCCGACCACTACGACGTCGAACTCGCCTGGCCGGAGCGCTGGGACGCCCTGCGGGCCCGTGTCGCGTCGGTCGGCCTGCGCAACTCCCTGCTCCTCGCGATCGCGCCGACGGCCACCATCGCCTCCATCGCGGGCGTCTACGAGTGCATCGAGCCGCAGGTGTCCAACCTGTTCAAGCGCGAGACGCTGTCGGGTGAGTTCCTCCAGGTCAACGAGTACCTGGTGCGGGAGCTGAAGCGGCTCGGGGTGTGGGACGCCCGCACCCGTGAGGCGCTGCGCGAGGCGAACGGCTCGGTGCAGGACTTCACGTGGATCCCGGAGGACGTCCGCCGGCTGTACCGCACGGCGTGGGAGATCCCGCAGCGCGGCCTGATCGACATGGCCGCCGCCCGCACCCCGTTCCTCGACCAGTCGCAGTCCCTGAACCTGTTCCTGGAGACGCCCACCATCGGCAAGCTCTCATCGATGTACGCGTACGCCTGGAAGCAGGGCCTGAAGACGACGTACTACCTGCGCTCGCGCCCGGCGACCCGCATCGCCCGCGCCGCCCGGGCCGCCACCGCCCTGCCGCAGGCGACCTCCGAAGAGGCCGTCGCCTGCTCCCTGGAAAACCCCGAGTCCTGCGAGGCCTGCCAGTAATGACCGACCAGAACCTTCTCGACCCCGGCTTCGAGCTCACCCTGCGCCCGATGCGCTACGCCGACTTCTACGAGCGCTACCGGGACGCCATCAAGAACACGTGGACCGTGGAGGAGGTCGACCTCCACTCCGACGTCGCCGACCTCGCCAGGCTCACGCCGGGCGAGCAGCATCTGATCGGCCGGCTGGTCGCGTTCTTCGCGACGGGCGACTCGATCGTGGCGAACAACCTGGTGCTGACGCTCTACAAGCACATCAACTCGCCCGAGGCGCGGCTGTATCTGTCACGTCAGCTGTTCGAGGAGGCCGTCCACGTCCAGTTCTACCTGACGCTGCTGGACACGTACCTCCCCGACCCGGAGGACCGCGCCGCCGCCTTCGCGGCCGTGGAGAACATCCCGTCGATCCGGGAGAAGGCCGAGTTCTGCTTCAAGTGGATGGACTCGGTGGAGAAGATCGACCGGCTGGAGACGCCGGCCGACCGCCGCCGCTTCCTGCTGAACCTGATCTGCTTCGCCGCGTGCATCGAGGGCCTGTTCTTCTACGGCGCCTTCGCCTACGTCTACTGGTTCCGCGGCCGGGGCCTGCTGCACGGTCTCGCCACCGGCACCAACTGGGTGTTCCGCGACGAGACCATGCACATGAGCTTCGCGTTCGACGTCGTCGACACCGTCCGCAAGGAGGAGCCGGAGCTGTTCGACGAGCAGTTGCGGCAGGAGGTCACCGACATGCTGCGGGAGGCCGTCGAGGCGGAGCTGCAGTTCGCGCGCGACCTGTGCGGCGACGGTCTGCCGGGCATGAACACCGACTCGATGCGGCAGTACCTGGAGTGCGTCGCCGACCAGCGTCTGGCACGGCTGGGCTTCGCGCCGGTGTACGGCTCCGAGAACCCGTTCTCCTTCATGGAGCTCCAGGGGGTTCAGGAACTGACCAACTTCTTCGAGCGGCGTCCGTCGGCGTACCAGGTGGCGGTGGAGGGCACCGTCGACCTGGACGAGGACTTCTGAGCCCTCGGCCGCGGGTCGGGCCGGCCGTCGAGCTGGCGGTCGATCCGGCGCTCGTGGCGCAGTCCCACGAGCGCCGGGCCGGCGAGGAGGGCGAAGAGGGCCAGGGCGGTGAGGTAACCGAGGAATGCGTTCATGCCGTAAGTCTCGTACTGACCCGACGCTCCTGACAGTGGCAGGACTGCCGTACACCCTCGATTTACTGCCAGATCCGAGGCACACTGGCAGCATGCTGAACAACGTGGCGGCCGTCCTGCTGGACGGCGTGCACCCCTTCGAACTGGGCGTCGTCTGCGAGGTCTTCGGCATCGACCGCAGCGACGAGGGCCTCCCGGTGTACGACTTCGCGGTGGTCTCCGCCGAGGGCCCGGACCTCGGCACCCACGTCGGCGGGCTGACCGTGTCCACGTCGTACGGCCTGGACCGGCTGGACGAGGCCGACCTGATCACCGTGCCGGCCGGGGACGACTACGCGCGGCGGGAGTATCCGCCCGAGCTGCTCGACGCCCTGGTGCGTGCCGTGGAGCGCGGGGCGCGGGTGCTGAGCGTGTGCTCCGGGGTGTTCGTGCTGGGCGCCGCCGGTCTGCTGGAGGGCAGGCGGTGCTCGGTGCACTGGCGCCACGCACCCGAGCTGGCCCGGCAGTATCCGGGGGCGGTCGTGGAGCCGGACGTGCTCTACGTGGACGAGGACCCGGTGATCACGTCGGCCGGCACCGCCGCCGGCATCGACGCCTGTCTGCACATCGTGCGCAAGGAGCAGGGTCCCGAGGTCGCCAACAAGATCGCCCGCCGGATGGTGGTGCCGCCGCACCGCGACGGGGGCCAGGCCCAGTACATCGAGCGGCCGCTGCCGCGCTCGCGGTGCGACACGGTCGGCGAGGTGCTGGCGTGGATGGAGCGGCACCTCGACCGGGAGGTCACGGTGGAACAGCTCGCCGCCCGCGCCCACATGGCGCCGCGCACCTTCGCCCGCCGCTTCCAGCAGGAGACGGGCACCACGCCCTACCGCTGGCTGCTGCGCCAGCGGGTGCTGCTGGCGCAGGAGTTGCTGGAGGGCACGGACGACACGGTCGACGCGATCGCCGCCCGCACCGGCTTCGGCACCGCGGCGGCGCTGCGGCACCAGTTCGTCCGGGCGCTCGGCACCACGCCGAACGCCTACCGGCGCGCGTTCCGGGGCCCCGAGGCCGCCTGACGGCGCGCCGGCCGCATCGGCCGGGGCCGCCCGGCCCGGTCGGCCGGGCCGGGCGCCTCAGCCCCGTCGCCTCACCTCGGCACGGCCCGCAGCAGCAGCCGGTTGGGGCGCAGCGTGATGCCGATGCGGACGCTGCCGTCGGAGCCCGGCACCTGCTCGAAGCGGTAGGCCGTCGCCATCGCCGCCGTGAACAGGGTGAGCATCGCCATCGAGAAGTGGTCGCTCGGACACTTCCGATTGCCCACGCCGAACGGCCGCATGGCGTATTTCGGCAGCTCCGTGACGCGCTCCGGAAGCCACCTGTCCGGGTCGAACTCCAGGTTGCGCTCGTACGACTTCGGATCGCGCTGGATCGCGTACGGACTGTAGATGATGTCCGCACCGGCCGGAATGCGATAGCCGCCGAGTTCCGTGTCGGTGACCGCCCGGCGGGTCAGAATCCAGACGGCCGGACGCAGTCGCATCGCTTCCACGAGGACATTGTTGGTGTGCGTGAGACTCCGTACGTCGTCGAATGCCACGGGTCGGCCACCAGTCACGGATTCAACTTCTTCGCGTACCTTGTCGCCCTGCTCCGGGTGTTCCGCGAGCACCTGGAGCAGGCTCATGATCGTCGAGGCGATGGTTTCGCTTCCGGGAGTGAGTATCGCGACGACCTGGTCATGGATCTCCTGTTCCCCGATGGGTTCGCCATTGTCGTCCTTCGCTTCCAGCAAAGCCGTCAGCAAATCGTTCGGCCTTTGACCGGACGCCCGCCGCTCGGCGACGATCTCGTCCACGAGGAGATGCAAATCGGCCAGCGCCCGGTTGAATTCGCGATTGGCCGGAAACGGCAGCCGGTAGAGCGGGCCCAGCGGGATGACCATGCGCCGGTACATGCCGCGGAACACGGTGGCGAGCGCGCCGCACAGCCGCTCGGCCCGCTCGTCCATGAACCGGCCGTGCAGCAGGCAGCGGGCCGCGACGCGCACGGCCACGCGGAACGCCTCGGAGGTGCAGTCGATGACGTCGCCGGAGCGCCAGCGCGCCACGAGCCCGTGGGTCTCCTCCTCCATGATCGGCCCGTACGCCGGGATGGCGTCGAGCCGGAACGCGGGCTGGATCGTGCGCCGCTGCCGCCGGTGGAGCGGACCATTGGCGGTGGCCACCCCCTCCTTGCCGAGCAGTCCCTCCAGGGACTCCCACAGCGGGCCGGAGATGATGTAGTCCGGGCTGAGCGCGAGGGCGCCGGTGAGCGCCGGCGTGGTCACCGCGTACACCGTCTTCGGGCCGAGCTTCAGCCGTACGACGTCGCCGTGCTCGCGCACCCGGCCCATGAAGGCCAGCGGATCGCGCGCCATCTTCCAGCCGTGGCCGAGCAGCGGCAGCCCGCCGCCCGCCACGGGTGGCTCACGCAGTTCGGTGCCCGCTCCGGTGCCGGTCTCGGGTGTGACGGACTCGACGGTCATTTCTCACCTGCCGCTTCGTTGTTGACGTACGGGGGCGTGGACCGGTCGTCCCAGTTGTCGACCATGTACCGGCCGGACTCGTGGTGGAACCAGTAGACGGTGCTGAACCAGTTCCGCATATTGCCGACGCAGGCCCGCACGGCGGTGCCGAGTTCCTTTCCCCGCACGGTGCCGTCGGCCAGTTCGTCGGCGAACCGTAAAGCGTCCCGTTCCGCGACGACGAATTCCGATATGCAGTCCTCGACGCGCCGCCGCAGATCCACGATCGCCTCTTCGAGGGTCATCCCCTCATGGGTGATGAGACTGATTCCGAGATTGTGCACCTCGTCCCCCGCTATTTCCTTCGGCAGGGAGCAGAGGTCGTTGTACCAGGCGGCGAATTCCTGGCTCAGGAGTGCGGCACGCCGGAATGCGGGGTTTTTCCGCACCCGGTCCGGGAGTTCGCGCCCCGCGCTCGCCTCCAGCAGGTCGGTCCAGATCCAGTGTGCGAAAGTGAGCCGCCGCAGCCGAAGGTATTCCTCGACGGACGGGACGATTCCGTGCGTGCGGTTGTGGAACTCCCGGTCGTACGCGTCGATCACCGCGTGGAAGTGCCGGGCGAACCGGGCGTTCCAGCTCGACGGCAGGAACGAGTAGAGCCGCAGCACACTGTCGGCGAACCCGGCCACCAGCGGGTCCTGGTGGTGCAGGTGGTCCCGGGGTGCCTCGAGCGCCGTGTGCAGCTGCCCGGCCAGACGCCGCCAGGCGACCGGACGGCCGTGCACGATGTCGCGGTCGTGACGGTCGTCCCAGACGAAGAACCACGCGCTGTAGTCCGCGATCGCCTGGAGGACCTCGTCGGAGGCGTCGAGGTAGTAGCCCGCCATCAGGTCCGTGTAGCACAAGCCGTCGGCATATTCCTCGACCTTGTCCGCCGGCATGAGGCGCTTTTCGAGGAGCCAGGTCCGCGTCTTCTCCTGGAGCCGGGGCCAATACGGGTGCAGTTGCCGGGGAAAGGCCGCCTCGATCACCGGGATCCGGAGTGAGGACGGGACTGCGATCGCGGTCGATGTCGTTGTGGTGCCGTGTGAGAAAGCATGCACGAACAAACCCCTCTCAGCCGCCTGTTGGCACACGCCCGCCCGATGAACCGGCGTGCGCCGGTGCGTATCCCCGCACTTCCCATTCAGCACCACAACTGACCGATCTGGGAACGGATTTGCTCCATTCACTACCCCCCTGTGCCGAGATTCCCCCCTTGCGTGACTGGTTTTTGATCATTAGGGAAGCGAAGTGGATCGGGCGTGCGACGGACACACGAACGGCGCCCGACCAGGAAGGAGAACCTGATCGGGCGCCGCGGGAAAGGCGGTTGACGGACGGCCGGGGCCGTCAGTCGTTCGCGACCACGGGGTAGCGCGGCTCGTTCTCGGCCATCTGCCGCAGCGCGTCCTTGCGCTCGCGCTTGGACAGCCGGTCGATGTAGAGGTAGCCGTACAGGTGGTCCGTCTCGTGCTGGAGGCAGCGCGCGAAGTAGCCGGTGCCGCGCACCTTGACCGGGTTGCCCTTCTCGTCCTGCCCGGTCACCTCGGCGTAGTCCGGCCGGGCGAGCGAGGCGTACGCGGTCGGCACGGACAGGCAGCCCTCGTTGCTGTCGTCAAGACGGCGCCGCTCGGCGGGCAGTTCGACGAGCTTCGGGTTGCAGACCACGCCGACGTGCCGCACGCCGTCGTCGTCCGGGCAGTCGTAGACGAACACCTTGAGGTCGACGCCGATCTGGTTGGCGGCCAGGCCCACGCCCTCGGCGGTGCGCTGGCTGGCGAACATGTCCGCCACCAGCTGCTGGAGTTCCTCGCCGAACTCGGTGACGTCCTTGCACTCCTTGTGGAGCACCGGGTTCCCGACGACGGTGATCGGCCGCGAGGTGCCCCGCTCCCGCCACTCCGACTCGCGCGCCTCGCAGTCCTCCGTGTCCACGACGAAGCCCTCGTCGTCGACGGGGAGCACGCCCACGTGCTGCTGATCGGTGTCCTGCTGCGCCATGACCGACGTACGCCTTCCTCAAAAACCAGGGGGGAGTGTTGCTGGTACAGGGTAAGCGGAGACCTCAGCAGACCTCTTCCAGATCCCGCCAGTCCCGCGATTCCGGGCTGTCCGCCACCCACCCGTCGAGCAACCCCCGCACCAGCGAGGCGGGCGCCGCCACCCCGCACTCGCGCTCCGGCACCCACAGCTGCCCGTCGGTGCGGTGCCCGAGCGGCCCGGGGTGCCCCGGCTCACTGTGGTCGTGCGGGTCGAGGTGCTCGCCGTCGCCCTCGTCGGACGGCATCCGCGACTCGGAGCACATCCGGCACAGCAGCCGCACGGAGGACGACCAGTCCTCGGCGGCGAACCCGGCGTCGGCGGCCAGCTGCTCCAGGGCGTCCCGGTCGGCCTCCGTGGCCGCCTCCAGCAGCACGACCCAGGTGGGCACGGGCGACGGCGCCCACAGCTCTATCTCGTCGAACACCGGATAGGTGTGCCCGGCGCTCGTGGTCCGCTCGCCGTGCGGCACCCCGTCGTGCAGGACGACCTCGCCCCAGCGCCGCCCCGAGGACGGCAGCGGGATCGACAGCACCTCGATCCGGGCGGGGTCCAGCCGCCGCCCCCACACGACCTCTGCCTCCCCCTCGGGGGACAGCCGTACGGCCGCGCTGCCGAGGTCCATGCCGACCGGTTCCCCGGAGCCGGTCGCGGCGCCGGGCACCTTCAGTCCGTAGGCCTGCCAGGCGCGGCGGGCCAGCGGCCAGTCCTGGAGGGCGGTCGCGGCGATGCCGACGTTCCACCAGTCGGGTGCCCCGGTGTCCCGGTCGAGCAGCGCGACGGCTCTGAGGCCGGCCGCCCGGGCCTGCTCCCAGTCGTGCCGGAACTTGTGCAGCAGCGCCAGGTTGAACCAGGACTCCGACAGCCAGGGCTCCAGATCCGCGGCCCTCGTCAGCAGCGCGCCCGCGTCCTCGTACCGGCCGTCGCCGATGAGAGTGAACGCGCGGTCCGTGGCCTGCCGCCAGGAGGCGGAGGGCCGGTGCCGTCCCTTGCCGAAGATCCTCACGATTCCCGCCTGCCAGTTCCGTGGAGTGGGCTGGCTGTGCCTTTCTGCGCCCCCGGACACCCTTTCCTGCGCATCAAACCACGTACGGCTTGAGGGGCGCTCATTACCCATGGGTTACCCAGCCTCGGACCGGGTCAGACAGCCGCCCGCGCACTCAGCCGGCGTGCTCACGCGCCACCCCCGCGTCCCGCGACAGCACCCGTGCCAGTGAGGCCACGACCTCGGGCGCATACTCCCCCACGGTGGCGAGCCTCAGGTCCTCCAGCGCGCTGAGCGCGCCGCCGGGCCCGGCGTCCCGCGCCTTCTCCTCGTAGGCGTTCACCACGCGCACGATCCGGGCGGCGAGCGGCTGTTCCCGGCACGGGTCGGCCTGCCGCTCCACGACGACGGCGACGGCCGGGTCGACCCCGGTCTGCCGTACGACGGCCCCGCCGAGCAGCGCGATGCGGCGCTGTTCCGCCGCGGACAGGGCGGCGGTGGCCCCGGCCGGCACCGGGTCGACGAGGCTGAGCTGGCCGATGTCGTGCATCAGTGCCGCGTACTCCAGCACGGTCAGCTCGGGCTCGGTCATCCCGAGGTCCCGGCCGACGGCCAGGCTGAGCGCGGCCACACGGCGGGCGTGCCCGGTCGGCGTGTACCCGGCGATCTCGGTGGCGCGGGCCAGGGAGGCGATGGTCTGCCGGTAGGTGGCGCGGACCGCGGCGTACCGGCGGTAGGACAGCTGGGTCAGCAGCAGCGGCACCGAGAAGACGGGGAGCGCCCACAGCCCGACGACGGCCACCGTCAGCGCCATCACGGCTCCGGTCGCGCACACCGCGGAGCCGGTGCCGAGCATGCCGCGCAGTTCGTCGCGCAGCAGCGGGGCGAAGGGCCACCGGGTCCGGGCGTGGGCCAGGGCGGCGGCGAGCACCGCGTCGAAGAGGGCGGTCAGCGTGAGCAGCGCGAGCAGCAGCAGCGCGTAGGCGGGACCGATCCAGTCGTCGAACGCGCCCTGGTTGTAGAGGGGTTGGAAGCAGGTGGCGGCGAAGCCGACGCTGAGCACGCGGCGGGCGAGCTGGTCGGGTGTGGGGCCCCTCCCGCGCGCGGTGTGCGGGACGCTGCCGATGAGGGTGGCGACGAGGACGACGGTCACCACCTGCGCCACGCCGTGCCGGCTGGGCACCCCGGCGGTCTCGCCGAGCAGGGCGTAGGCCAGGGCGGCGGCCGCTCCGAGCGGCGCTGCCTCCCGGACCCGCGCCCCGGTCCAGCGGGTCAGCTCGCCGACGGCGATCAGCAGGCCGAAGGCGGCGGCGACCGGCCGCTCGTGCAGCCCGTCCCCGAGGGTGGCGGCGAGGCATCCGGCGGCGAGCAGCCCGGCGGTGGTGTGCACCAGGGCCAGGAGCAGGGGCCGCTGCCGCCGCGTCACCGGTGCGCTCCGGGCGGCCTGCCGCGTCACCGGTGCACTCCGGGCGGGCTGGGGGCGCGCGGCCGGGGCGGGCGGGCGTGACCCGGTCCGCTCTCGTCGGCCGTGACCGCGGGCCGCCATCCGGACCGGGCGATGACGCGGACGAGGGCGGCCACCATCCGGGGGTCGAACTGGCTGCCCGCGCACCGCTGGAGTTCCTCCAGGGCGGTCGGGACGGGCCGGGCCCTGCTGTAGGAGCGGGTGGAGGTCATGGCGTCGAAGGCGTCGGCCACCGCGACCACGCGCGCCGACTCGGGGATCTGGGACCCGACGAGCCCGTAGGGGTAGCCGCTGCCGTCCATCCGCTCGTGGTGGTGCAGCACCGCGGCCCGGGCCTCGCCGAGGAAGCCGATGCCGCGGACGATCTCGTGCCCGTACTCCGGGTGCAGTTCGATGACGCGCCGCTCCTCGGGGGTGAGCGGGCCGTCCTTGCGCAGCAGCCGGGTCGGGACGCCGAGCTTGCCGACGTCGTGGAGGATCCCGGCGAACCGCAGAACCTCGACGCGGTCGTCGTCCAGGCCGAGCTCGCGGGCGATCATCATCGAGGCCTGGCCGACGCGTTCGCTGTGTCCGCGCGTGTAGCCGTCCTTGATGTCGACGGCCTGGACGAGGGCGCGGATCGTCGCCTGGTGCGCGGCGTGTTCCCGGTGGTACTGCGCGAACGCCCACCAGGACACGCCCATCGGCAGCATCACCAGCAGCGCGGCGACGGGGCCGTACTCGCTGCGCCACAGCACGGCCATCATCAGGCCGACGAGTCCGTGCACGGCGACCGGCGCCAGCGACGGCGTGAACAGCCCGCGCCAGGCCCGCCGCAGCGGGACCCGTTCGGCGAGGGCGAGGATGCCGCCGTCCAGCACGGTCAGCACCAGGCAGAACACCAGCACGGCGGCGCCGGCCGGCAGCAGCGCGTAGCGGAAGTCGGACTCGACGACGGCGTCGCGTCCGCCCAGCGACCAGTGCGCGCGGGAGGCGGCCCACACGGCGACGACGAGCTGCGCGGCCCGCCAGACGCGCCGCAGGGCCACGGGCCGCTCCGCGACCCCGGACAGCAGCGCGCCCGGCACCGCGACGAGCGCGGCGGCGGGCGGCGGCAGGAGGAAGGCCCCGGCGAGGAGCACGGGATGGAAGGTGCCGGCGAACCGGGATCTGGCGATGTGCTCGCAGCCCGCGTACAGCACGGCGAGCAGGGCGACCGCCCACCAGGGGGTGCGCAGCTCGGGCACGTGGCACAGGCAGAGGAGGGCCGCGACGACGACACAGGCCACGTACGCACGTGCCCGTGCCGGTACCGCGTCCATGAGCCCCTCCCCCGGCCATGCCTGTCAGGCTCCGGAGCCTAGGCGGCGGCAGGGGGGTGCGCGGGGGCTTCCCGGCGAGTTAGCACGTTCGGGTGAAAGGCGGACCTTCGGTGTGACGGGCGGCGAAGCCCGGGCTTCCGAAAGCCGGGCCCGCGGGAGGAGCTAGGACTCCTGCGGCGTGGCCGTCACGTCGTGCTCGGGGACGGCCTGGCCGGAACGGATCAGGTCGATCCGTCCCATGACCTTGGCCCGCAGGTCGCCCGGCACGTCGTCATGCCCGCAGCACCGCTTGACCAGCTTCTTCACGGCCTGCTCGAGCCCGTACTTCTCCAGGCAGGGCGAGCACTCCTCGAAGTGGTGCTCGAACTTCACGCAGTCCGAGTCCGGCATCTCCCGGTCGAGAAACTCGTAGAGATGATCGAGGATTTCGCTGCAATCCGTCTCGTGCGGCTCTCCGCAGCTCATGACCCCGAGCCTTTCGCTTCGTTCGACTCTCCCGCGCCGGCCGGGACCAGTCCGCGCTCGCGGGCGTAGTCCTCCAGCATGCCGCGCAGTTGGCGGCGTCCCCGGTGCAGCCGGGACATCACCGTACCGATGGGTGTCCCCATGATGTCGGCGATCTCCTTGTACGCAAAGCCCTCGACATCCGCCAGGTACACGGCGATGCGGAACTCCTCGGGGATCGCCTGGAGCGCTTGCTTGACGTCCGAGTCGGGCAGGTGGTCGAGCGCCTGCGACTCCGCGGAGCGCAAGCCCGTCGACATGTGCGACTCGGCACGGGCGAGCTGCCAGTCCTCGATCTCCTCGGCCGCGCTGCGCTGCGGTTCGCGCTGCTTCTTGCGGTACGAGTTGATGAAGGTGTTGGTGAGGATCCGGTACAGCCACGCCTTGAGGTTGGTGCCTTCACGGAACTGGTGGAACGACGCGTACGCCTTCGCGTACGTCTCCTGCACCAGGTCCTCGGCGTCGGCCGGGTTGCGCGTCATGCGCAGCGCGGCCGAGTACATCTGGTCGAGGAATTCCAGCGCGTCCCGCTCGAAGCGCGCGCTGCGCTCCGCGGTCGACTCCGCGACACCCCGGCCCTCGGGCTGCTCCGCCTGGCCGTTCTCGGTCCCTGCGTCGGTACCGGTGACCGGACCCACCTCCTCCAGTGTTGGCGCGGGACCGAGGCCGGTCCCACTCGATTCGGAGGATAGACGACCCGTGGTCGGGGACGCCTGTCGATTCGGTCCGCCCGACGCCCTGAGCGGGGCGGTCTTCGCCGCGTGCAGCACGGTCCAGTCGAGCTCGGCGCGGCTGGAGCGGCTCGGGCAGTAGGTCGACCCCATGCGGCGGACTTCCTCTCCTACGACGACGGTGCCGACGGCCGGCACTCACGTCCCGCACAACAGCACTCGCGCATTCCGCATTCCCGGGCGGTCGGCACGGTGACCGTTCCCGGGCGATCGGCCCAGTGACCATTCCCGGGCGGTCAGCCCAGTGACCGGACCCACGCGGCGACGCCGTCGACGATCAGCGCGAGGGCCTCGTCCTGGGTGAGGTCCGCACGCTTGGGCACGGCGAAACCGTGGTCGGCCCGGGGCACGACGACGCCGGGCTCGTAGCCCTCGGGGAACTCCTCGGGGCGGCCGAAGGGGTCGTTGCCGCCCTGCACGACCAGCAGCGGCACGCCCGCCCGCCCGACGGCGAGCAGCTCGTCCGCCCGTGACTTCTCGGGCTTGCCCGGCGGGTGCAGCGGGAAGCCGAGCGCGAGGACACCGGCGGCGCCGAGTCCGTCCGCCGTGCGGCAGGCGACGCGGGCGCCGGCGCTGCGTCCGCCCGCGATCACCGGCGGCCCCGGCGCGGCCAGCGCGGGCCAGACGCCGCGCCAGCCGGTGTCGAGGGTCTTCGGGGCGGGCGCCAGCTTCCTGCCGGCCACCCGCCAGGGCTGCTCCACGAGGGCGACGGTCACGCCGTGGGCGGGCAGGGCGGCGGCGAGCGCCGCGAGGTCGCGCGCCTCGATGCCGCCGCCGGCGCCGTGGCTCGCGGCCAGCACGAACCGGGCCTTCTTCGCCGGGTGCCAGGTGACGCGGGCGGTGCCCGCCTCGGTCTCGACGTCCTCGGTGGTCGCGCGGGTCCCGGTGCTCCGGCGGGTCTTGGTGGTCACGTCAGAAGAGTGTGCCCTCTTCGGGCGCCTCAAGCTCCTTGAGCAGCTCCGCGCCGTTGTTGCGGACGTTGCTGACGGCCGTGGACACCGGGAAGGCGCGCATCAGGCCGGGCGGCGGGGGCGCGAGCAGGCTCCGCAGGTCGTCCAGGTCGGTGCGGGCCGGGTCGAGCCAGGCGTCCCAGCGGTCCGGGGTGAGCATCAGCGGCATCCGGGGGTGGATGTCGGCGAGCGAGCGCGGGCCCTCGGCGGGCGCGACCGCGAGCGGGGTGCTCTCCGCCTCGGTGGTGATCACCGAGCACGTCACCCACCAGGCGCCCGGGTGGTCGTCCGGGAGCGTCCTGTCGCGCCAGAACTCGTACAGGCCGGCCATGGCGAACACCGAGCCGTCCGCGGGCGTCACGAAGTACGGCTGCTTGCGCGGCCGCTTCTTCTTCCCCTCGACCTCCAGCTCCCGCTCCTGGCTGCCGGTGACCCACTCGTAGTAGCCGTCGGCGGGCAGGATGCAGCGCCGGGTCGCGAAGGCACGGCGGTACGACGGCTTCTCGTGGAGGGTCTCCGAGCGCGCGTTGATCATGCGGGCGGCGCCCTCGGGGGTCTTCGACCAGGACGGCACCAGGCCCCACTTCAGCTTCCGCAGCTGGCGGACCGGCCGCGGGTCCGGGGCGTCCTTCAGGGGCCGGTCGAGGATGGCGTGGACCTCCTTGGTGGGAGCCACGTTGTAGTCGGGGGCCAGGGTCTCCTCGGGTTCCCACTTCTCGATCTCAAAGATTCCTGCGAGATCCTCGGGCCTACGACTGGCTGCATACCGTCCGCACATACGTGCCACACTGCCAGACTCCGCGCGACCACGAGGAGCCCCTTCCGAACATGCATCAGCTCGCATCCGCCTCGCTCGCCTCCCTCTGGGACGAGGTCTCCGGCACCCAGCCCGACCCCGACCTGTGGGTGGTGATCGCGACCCTGGTCGCGGCGCTCGCCGTGGTCGTGCCGCAAAGGCTGTGGCGCATGGCCCGCAACGCGATCACCATCGCCCACGAGGGCGGCCACGGCCTGGTCGCGCTGCTCACCGGCCGCACGCTCACCGGCATCCGGCTGCACTCGGACACCAGCGGCCTGACCGTCAGCCGCGGCAAGCCGTACGGCATCGGCATGATCCTCACCGCCGCCGGCGGCTACACCGCTCCCCCACTGCTCGGCCTCGGCGGCGCGGCCCTGCTCGCGTCGGGGCGCATCACGCTGCTGCTGTGGCTGGCGACGGCGCTGCTCGTGGCGATGCTGGTGATGATCCGCAACGCGTACGGGGCGCTGACGGTGATCCTCACCGGCGCCCTGTTCGTCCTGGTGTCGTGGCTGACCGGTCCGCAGGTGCAGGCGGCGTTCGCGTACGTGGTGGTGTGGTTCCTGCTGCTCGGCGGGGTGCGTCCGGCGTTCGAGCTCCAGGCGAAGCGGTCGCGGGGCGGGGCGGGCGACTCGGACGCGGACCAGTTGTCACGGCTGACGAACGTGCCGGCCGCGCTGTGGCTGTTCCTGTTCCACGCGGTGTCGCTGTGCTCGCTGATAGGCGGGGGCCGCTGGCTGCTGGAGGTGTGAGTCCCCCGCGCTGCCCGCGGGCGCCGACTTGCACCCCTCGCGGGCGCATAAATGCGGGGCACATGCCATCCCGTCTACCACAGCCGTGTTTCGCTCCAATTTCGCCGTTTCTGATCAAGATCTCCGGTCACTCGCAGCCACTAAAGTGGTGCGCATGACCATTGACCCTGCGCACACCGCCCTTTGGCCCGCCCCGCACGCGAGCGGAGCCGTCGACGCGACGGTCCACGTGCCGGGGTCCAAGTCGGTCACCAACCGCGCCCTGGTGCTGGCCGCCCTCGCCTCCGAGCCGGGCTGGCTGCGCCGCCCGCTGCGCTCCCGCGACACCCTGCTGATGGCCGGTGCCCTGCGCGCGATGGGCGTCGGCATCGAGGAGGGCGTGGGCCCGGACGGCACGGGCGAGGCGTGGCGTGTGATCCCCGCCGGCCTGCGTGGCCCGGCCACGGTCGACGTCGGCAACGCCGGCACGGTGATGCGCTTCCTGCCGCCGGTCGCGGCGCTGGCCGACGGCCCCGTCCGCTTCGACGGCGACCCCCGCTCCTACGAGCGTCCCCTGCACGGCGTCATCGACGCGCTGCGCGGTCTGGGCGCCCGCATCGACGACGACGGCCGGGGCGCGCTGCCGCTCACGGTGCACGGCGGCGGCGCGCTGGACGGCGGCCCGGTCTCGATCGACGCGTCCTCGTCGTCGCAGTTCGTCAGCGCCCTGCTGCTGTCGGGGCCGCGCTTCAACCAGGGCGTCGAGGTCCGTCACACCGGCGCCACGCTGCCGTCGATGCCGCACATCCGCATGACGGTCGACATGCTGCGCGCGGTCGGCGCCCAGGTGGACACCCCCGAGTCGGGCGGCGAGGCGAACGTGTGGCGGGTGACGCCGGGCGCCCTGCTCGGCCGGGACCTGACCATCGAGCCCGACCTGTCGAACGCCCAGCCGTTCCTGGCGGCGGCGCTGGTGACCGGCGGCAAGGTCACCATCCCGGACTGGCCGGCCCGCACCACCCAGCCCGGCGACCGGCTGCGGGAGATCTTCACCGAAATGGGCGGTTCCTGCGAGCTGACGGACTACGGCCTGCAGTTCACCGGATCGGGTGCCGTGCACGGCATCGACGTGGACCTGAGCGAGGTCGGCGAGCTCACGCCGGGCATCGCCGCGGTCGCCGCGCTCGCCGACTCCCCGTCCACGCTGCGCGGCGTGGCGCACCTGCGGCTGCACGAGACGGACCGGCTGGCCGCGCTCACCAAGGAGATCAACGAACTCGGCGGTGACGTCACCGAGACCGCCGACGGACTGCACATCCGCCCGCGCCGGCTGCACGGCGGGGTCTTCCACACCTACGACGACCACCGCATGGCCACGGCGGGCGCGATCATCGGCCTCGCGGTGGAGGGCGTGCGGATCGAGAACGTCGCGACGACCGCGAAGACGCTGCCGGACTTCCCCGACCTGTGGACCGGGATGCTCGGGGCGTAAGGACGTTCGCCATGCGCCGCTACGGCAAGCACACCGACGAGGACGACATCCGCAGCCGCCCCAACCGCAAGGGCAACCGGCCGCGCACGAACATCCGGCCCAAGCACGAGGACGCCGCCGAGGGCATGGTCCTCACGGTCGACCGGGGGCGCCTGACCTGCCTCGTCGAGGGCCGGGTCGTCCTGGCGATGAAGGCGCGCGAGCTGGGCCGCAAGGCCGCCGTGGTCGGCGACCGGGTGGCCCTGGTCGGGGACATGTCCGGCAAGAAGGACACACTGGCCCGCATCGTGCGCATCGCGGAGCGGACGTCGGTGCTGCGGCGCACCGCCGACGACGACGACCCGTTCGAGCGGGTGGTCGTCGCCAACGCCGACCAGCTCGCCGTCGTCACCGCGCTCGCCGACCCCGAGCCGCGCCCGCGCCTGATCGACCGCTGCCTCGTCGCGGCCTTCGACGGCGGCCTCACCCCGCTGCTCGTCCTGACGAAGTCCGACCTCGCCCCGCCGGACGAACTCCTGGAGCTGTACGGCGACCTGGACATCCCCTACGTCGTCACCAGCCGCGAGGAGCTGGAGAGCGGCGGCGCCGCCGACCGCGTGCGCGAGCATCTCGCCGGCAAGGCCACGGCGTTCGTCGGTCACTCCGGAGTCGGCAAGACGACCCTGGTCAACGCGCTCGTCCCCGAGGAGCGCCGCCGCCTGACCGGGCACGTCAACGCGGTGACGGGGCGCGGCCGGCACACCACCACGTCGGCGCTGGCGCTGCCGCTGGACGGGGCCGAGGGCTGGGTGATCGACACCCCGGGCGTGCGGTCCTTCGGGCTCGCGCACGTCGACCCGTCCCGCGTGATCCACGCCTTCCCGGACCTGGAGCCCGGCACGGAGGGCTGCCCGCGCGCGTGCAGTCACGACGAGCAGGACTGCGCGCTGGACCAGTGGGTCGCGGAAGGTCACGCGGACCCGGCGCGGCTGTACTCGCTGCGCAGGCTGCTGGCGACCCGGGAGCGCAAGGAAGGCGACTGACCTCCGCGTTGTTTGTCCCGGCGTCCGGATGGCAAGTGCATAATCGCACCCAGTCGCAACCGAAGCGGCGCACAGTCCGACCTGGGCCCGACGAGACGCGGACACGCGGGACACGAGGGAGACGACACATGGCGTGGCTGCTGGTCATCGTGGCCGGGGTGCTCGAAACCGGATTCGCCGTCTGCCTCAAGCTGTCCCACGGCTTCACCCGGCTCTGGCCGACGCTCGCGTTCTGCGTCTTCGCGCTCGGCAGCTTCGGCCTGCTGACGCTGTCGCTGAAGAAGCTCGACGTCGGGCCTGCCTACGCGGTGTGGACGGGCATCGGCGCGACCGGCACGGCGATCTACGGGATGATCTTCCTCGGTGACGTCGTGTCCACGCTGAAGATCGTGTCGATCAGCCTGGTCATCATCGGCATCGTGGGCCTCCAACTGTCCGGCTCGGCGCACTGAACGCTCACACGGCGTGCCACTGATCACTCAACGGCGTGCCCCTGACCGTTCATACGGCCTGCCGCTGAGCGCTCACCCGGCCTGCCGCGGCAGCGCGCCGCGCACCAGGTCGGCGACGCCCCCGTCGGCGGGCGGCGCGGCCACGCAGGACAGGGCGAGACGGACGACGAGCTCGCAGGACCTGGCCAGTTCGGCGGTGTCCGCCCGTGGCGTGCCGGGCGGGGCCAGCGCCGCCACGGCGCGGTCGCGGACCAGGGTCACGAGGTCGCCGGGCGAGGGCAGCGGGCCGTTCGCGCGGCGCTGCGCGGGGACGGCGGAGGACGACGGCACCGGCGCGGGCGAGGGCGAGGGCAGCCGCTCGCTCCAGCAGCCGGTGAGCAGGGCGCGGACGAGGGCGTTGCCCTGGGCCGCCGACGCGGTCCACTCGGCGGTCGCGGTGAGGCGGTCGCGGAGGTCGGGAGGCCCGGCGAGGGCGCGGTCCACACCGGCGATGTAGGCGTCGGCCTCCCTCCTGACGAGCGCGCGGGCGAGCCCGTCCTTGCTGCCGAACTCGTTGTAGAGCGTCTGCCGGGAGACTCCGGCCGCCGCGGCCACGTCCACCATCCGCACCGCCGACCACGGTCGGCGCGCCAGGGCCGTGTATGCGGCGTCCAGCAGGGACTCCCGCGCTGCAGGCATCATCGCCTCCCTCGGGGCGAGCGGCTCTGCGGACAGGTTTGACGCGGGGTGGGGCACTGTCAAGGGTTCCCGGAGTCCCGGGACCGGCGCCCGGTCGCGGTGCGCGCTGCCCCCCGTAGCCCTGGGACGCTCATGACAGATACGGTTCGTTGCATGCCCGACTACCTTGATGACCTGCGTCTCGCCCACGTCCTCGCGGACGCCGCGGACGCCGCGACGATGGACCGGTTCAAGGCCCTCGACCTGAAGGTGGAGACCAAACCGGACATGACGCCGGTGAGCGAGGCGGACCGGGCGGCGGAGGACCTCATCCGAGGCCAGCTCCAGCGCGCGCGCCCGAGAGACGCGATCCTCGGCGAGGAGTACGGCGTGGAGGGCACCGGCCCGCGCCGCTGGGTGATCGACCCGATCGACGGCACGAAGAACTACGTGCGCGGCGTCCCGGTCTGGGCCACGCTCATCTCCCTGATGGAGGCGGGTGAGAGCGGCTTCCAGCCGGTCGTCGGCGTCGTCTCCGCGCCCGCGCTCGGCCGGCGCTGGTGGGCCGCGAAGGGCTACGGCGCCTTCTCCGGCCGCAGCCTGTCCTCCGCGTCGCGGCTCCAGGTGTCCCGGGTCGCGAAGCTCGCCGACGCGTCCTTCGCGTACTCCTCGCTGAGCGGCTGGGAGGAGCAGGGCCGGCTGGACGGCTTCCTGGACCTGACCCGCGAGGTGTGGCGCACGCGCGCGTACGGCGACTTCTGGCCGTACATGATGGTCGCCGAGGGCTCGGTGGACATGTGCGCGGAGCCCGAGCTGTCACTGTGGGACATGGCGGCGAACGCGATCATCGTGACCGAGGCGGGCGGCACCTTCACCGGCCTCGACGGCCGCCCCGGCCCGCACAGCGGCAACGCGGCGGCGTCGAACGGCCCGCTCCACGACGAGCTGCTGGGGTATCTCAACCAGCGCTACTGAGCGCCGTCGCGCGCCCCGGCCGCCCCCGTCGGCCCTCTTGTTGGCCCCGGCGTTGCCTGCCACTCTGAGAGTCCCCCCACTTGTGAATTTGTGAATCCGTGAACTAAGTCCTCGGATTCCTTAGGAGGTGGCTCCATCCATGCTCGTCCGTGACGCCATGAGCACCGTGGTCCTCACCATCGGCCCCGACCACACCCTGCGCCAGGCCGCCGCCCTGATGTCCGCCCGCCGGGTCGGCGCGGCCGTCGTCCTCGACCCCGACGCCGGCAACATCGGCATCCTGACCGAACGCGACGTCCTCAACTCCGTGGGGCTCGGCCAGGACCCCGACACCGAACGCGCGCACGCCCACACCACCACCGACGTCGTGTTCGCCGCCCCGTCCTGGACGCTGGAGGAGGCGGCCTGTGCCATGACCCACGGCGGATTCCGCCACCTCGTCGTCCTCGACGGCGGCGAGCCCACCGGCGTCGTCTCGGTCCGCGACATCATCCGCTGCTGGGCGCCGGTCCGGGCGCAGGTACCGGCCTGAGGGAGGACGGGCAGGAAGACGAGAACGCGAAAGGGCCGGGCCCCCCGAAGGGGGTCCGGCCCGTCGCCGCGGCAAGCGGTCCCGTGCTGGTGACCAGTGCTGGTGATCAGCCGCGCAGGGCCTGGACCGCGGCCTCCAGCCGCTTGCCGAAGTCGCCGTCGGCCTGCCGGAAGTTGTCGATCGCGCGCTCGGCGATGTCCTCGCGCGAGACCTGCGAGATGGCGCCCGCCAGGTTGTCGATCAGGCGCTCCTTCTCGTCCTCCGACATCAGCCGGTAGAGGTTGCCCGCCTGGACGAAGTCGTTGTCCTCGGCATGCGAGGGAGCCTCGTGGTTGCCGGTGCCGCCGGCGACCCGGACCGGCTCCCACAGCGGGCGGTCCGTCTGGAACGGTCCGCCGAAGCTGTTCGGCTCGTAGTTCTTCGCGCCCTTGTGACGGCCGTCGTACAGGTGGCCGTCACGGGAGTGGGTGCGCGCCTCGGTGGCGTGCGGGCGGTTCACCGGCAGGTGGTCGGCGTTGATGCCGACGCGGTAGCGGTGGGCGTCGCCGTACGCGAAGAGGCGGCCCTGGAGCATCTTGTCCGGGGAGGGACCGATGCCCGGCACGAAGTGGGCGGGACTGAAGATCGACTGCTCGACCTCGGCGAAGATGTTCTCCGGGTTGCGGTTGAGCTCCAGCTTGCCGAACCAGACGACCGGGTAGTCCGCGTGCGGCCACACCTTGGTCAGGTCGAACGGGTTGAAGCGGTACGTCGCCGCCTCGGCCACCGGCATGATCTGCACGCCGACGGTCCAGCTCGGGTAGTCGCCCCGCTCGATGGCCTCGCGCAGGTCGCGCTGGTGCGAGTCGGGGTCCTTGCCCGCGAGGACCTCGGCCTCCGCGGCGGTCAGGTTCTTGATGCCCTGGTCCGTCTTGAAGTGGTACTTCACCCAGAACGCCTCGCCGGCCTCGTTGCTCCACTGGAAGGTGTGCGAGCCGAAGCCGTCCATGTGACGGTACGAGGCGGGGATGCCTCGGTCGCCGAACAGCCAGGTCACCTGGTGGGTGCTCTCCGGGCTGAGGCTCCAGAAGTCCCAGACGTTGTCCGCCTCCTGCGAGCCCGTGTACGGGTCGCGCTTCTGGGTGTGGATGAAGTCGGGGAACTTGATGGCGTCCTTGATGAAGAACACCGGGGTGTTGTTGCCGACGAGGTCGTAGTTGCCCTCCTCGGTGTAGAACTTCACCGCGAAACCGCGCGGGTCACGGACCGCGTCCGCCGCGCCCAGGTTGCCCGCCACGGTCGAGAAGCGCAGGAATACCTCGGTCTGCTTGCCGACCTCGGAGAGGAACTTGGCACGCGTGTACCTCGTGACGTCGGCCGTGACCGTGAAGGTGCCGTAGGCACCCGCGCCGCGGGCGTGCACCACGCGCTCCGGGATGCGCTCCCGGTTGAAGTGGGCCAGCTTCTCGAGGAGCAGCTGGTCCTGGACGAGTACCGGGCCACCGACGCCCGCGGTCTCGCTGTTCTGGTTGTCGGCAACCGGAGCACCGGCCTCCGTAGTGAGCGGTCCCTGCGTCACGTCGCGCCTCCTGGTACTGCGTCTGTTCCTATTGCTTGGCCAAAGCCGTTCTCGATCCTACATTGGACTTTGTCCAAGTCAAACAAGACTCTAATTCCACACCTGTTCGGGACCTGGTCCCCCTTGCTGCTAGGCTGGTGCGCATGAGTGACCTTCTGGATCGGCTGCGTGGACGCGGATGGCGGATGACCGCGCAGCGGCGCGTCGTGGCCGAGGTCCTCGACGGCGAACACGTCCATCTGACGGCCGACGAGGTGCACGCCAGGGCTGTCGCCAAGCTGCCCGAGATCTCCCGGGCGACCGTCTACAACACCCTCGGCGAGCTGGTCTCGCTGGGCGAGGTGCTGGAGGTCGCCACGGACAGGCGCGCGAAGCGGTACGACCCGAACGCGCACCGACCGCACCACCACCTGGTGTGCGCCCAGTGCGGCGCGATCCGGGACGTGCACCCGAGCGGGAACCCGCTGGCGGACCTCCCGGACTCGGAGCGCTTCGGCTTCACGGTCTCGGACGTCGAGGTGACGTACCGCGGCCTCTGCCCCAGCTGCGTCTCGGCGTAGCCCCAGGCCCTTCAGAAACCCCCGGCCGCGATCACCGATCGCCGCCGGGGGTTTCTTGCGAGAACACCTCTTGCGAAAACACCGGTGCGAAACACCCGTGTAAAACACCGAGGGCCGGAACCCTTTCGGATCCCGGCCCTCGGCCTTCAGTAGCGGGGACAGGATTTGAACCTGCGACCTCTGGGTTATGAGCCCAGCGAGCTACCGAGCTGCTCCACCCCGCGTCGGTGAATGCAACGTTACGTCAAGGCCGACGTCAGAAGCAAATCGCTCACCTGCGGGGCCCCGAGCACGGCCGCTGCGGGCCCGGCGTCACGGCCGGCGTCACGCCGACAGCTCCTCGCGCAGCGCGTCCCGCAGCCGCTCCGCCCGCTCCGCGACGGCACCCGGTCCGAGCGACGCCGCCCGGTCCGCCCAGAGCTGCCCCTCGGCCAGCTCTCCGCGGCGGGCGTAGACCAGGGCCAGCCGGAGCGCCGCCCGGCCGTGCCCCGCGTCGGCTGCCCGGGTCCACCACACCGCCGCCTCGGGCTCACTGCCCTCCCGGGCGAGCAGCAGCCCCAGGTTGAAGGCGCCGTTGCGCGAGCCGGCCTCCGCGGCCTCCCGGTACCACCGGGCCGCCTCGACGACGTCACCGCGCGCGGCGGCCAGCATGCCCACGCGCACCTGGGCCCGGCGGTGCCCCTGCGAGGCCGCGCGCTCGTACCACTCCTCGCACTCGGTCTTCTCGTGCACCGCCTCGCCCAGCTCGTGCGCGGGCGCCGGCGGACGGCGCGCGTCGAGCACCGTCGCCAGCCGGTACGCGGCCTCCGCGCTGCCGCCCCCCGCCGCGCAGCGCAGGTACCGTTCGGCGTCCTGCTCGTCGCCGTCCCGCAGCCGGGCGATGCCGACCTGGAGCGCCGCCTCGGTGTGCCCGGCGGACGCGGCACGCTCGTACCAGCGCAGCGCGTCCTTCTCCTCGCCGCGCCCCGCGTACAGGATCCCCAGGTTGAACGCGGCGTCCACGCTGCCGGCCTCGGCGGCCTTGGAGAACCAGGGCTCGGCGCCGGCCTCGTCGCCGCTGTGCAGCAGCAGGATCGCCAGCGCGTTCGCCGCCTCGCGGTGTCCGGCGTACGCGGCGCGCCGGTACCACTGCTCGGCCTGCGTGGTGCGGCCCTGCTCCGCGCAGAGCAGCCCGAGGTTGTACGCGCCGTTGACGTCGCCCGCGTCCATGGCCGCGCGGTACCACCGCTCGGCGGTCTGGGTCTCGCCCCGCTCGGCGTGCAGCGCGCCCAGCGCGTTCGCGGCGTTGCCGTCGCCGTCCTGGGCGGCTTTAAGCCACCACGCGGCGGCGTTCTCGGTGTCGCCGGCGTCGCGCAGCAGGAAGCCGAGCGCGCAGGCGGCCCGCGCCTCGCCGTCCTTGGCGGAGGTCAGGTACCAGCGCCCGGCCTCCTTGAGTTCGCCGCGCTTCTCCAGGATCGCGCCGAGGTGCAGCGCGGCGCGCCGGTGCCCTCGCGCGGCGGCCTGCCGGTACCACTGCTCGGCCTCCTCCGCCGCGGCCGGGCCGGTACCGTCCTCGCCGGTCTCCCGCGTCGCACGCCGGTCCAGGGCGCGCGCGAGCCGGTACGCGGCCTCGCGGTGGCCGCGCTCGGCCGCGGCTCTCATCCAGCGCACGGCGCCGGGGTCACCCCGGTGTTCCAGCAGGTCGGCGAGCGCGTACGCGCCGAGGACGTGGCCCTGTTCCGCGGACTGGCGCAGCCAGTACTCGGCGGCGGGCTCGTCGCCCCGCTCGCGGTGGTGCCGGCCGAGCGCGTGCGCGGCGGCCGCGGATCCGGCCACGGCGGCGATCCGCCACCAGCCGGCCGCCTCCTCGGCGTAGCCGCGCTGGTGGAGGAGGACCCCGAGGTTGTTGGCGGCAGCGCGGTCACCGGCGGCGGTGGCGGCACGCAGATGGGTTTCGGCTCCGTCGAGGTCGCCGCGGCGCAGCAACATGGCCCCGAGGACGCTCATCGCCTCGACGTCGCCGACTTCGGCGGCCAGTCTCAGACGCATCTCCTCGGCGGCCTCGCCCGCCTCGTCGCCGGCCTCGTCCCGGCCGGACGGCTGCACAAATCGCCCTGTCCCGAACAGAGTTGCCTTGTCCCCCATAACGTCCATCGTCGCACCACCTGCAACCTGGGTACACCTGGTATACCGCAGCCAGTGAGGTCACTTCAGCGTTTTGTCGACATGCCCACAGAGAGATAAGTCAAACACAGTTCTCCCAACTCCCCACGGCGGCACGACCGTCGGAGGGGTCGGCACATGAGTTCGCACACACACAAAGGCCCGGATCCTCGAAGGATCCGGGCCTTGTGGTCGAACGGTCGAGACCGCCGACTCCAGTAGCGGGGACAGGATTTGAACCTGCGACCTCTGGGTTATGAGCCCAGCGAGCTACCGAGCTGCTCCACCCCGCGCCGTTGTTCTGCAACCGTATCACGGCGCGGGGTGGGCAATCGGCTCAGCTGTTTTGCGGACTGCCGGAGGGCTTCGGCGACGGACTGCCGGACGCGCCCGGGCTGCTGTCGCCCTTGCCGTCCCCGTCACCGGCGCCGCTGCCGCGCGCGGCCCGGGACTGTGCGTCCTCGGCCCGCTGCAGAGCGTCCTCGAGGTCCTGCTGCGCCTTGCCGTACGCCTCCCAGTCGCCCTTCTTCAGGGCTTCCTGGCCGGCCTCGAAGGCCTTCTGGGCGTCGTCGAGCGCTTCCTGGACCGTCGGGTTGTCGGACGTCGGCGGCGGCGGTGTGTCCTGCTCGCCCTCGTCCGGCGGCGGCTGGTCCGGCGCGCCCGCGGCTCCGAAGACCTTGTCGAGGGCTTCGCCGAGCGTGTCCTCGAAGGCCGTGTTGCCGCCGTAGGTGACCAACACCTTGCGCAGCAGCGGGTACTTGAGGCCGCCACCGCGGACGTACACCGGCTCCACGTAGAGCAGTCCGCCGTCGAGCGGGACGGCGAGCAGGTTGCCGTACTCGACCTCGGAGTCGCCGCCTCTCAGCAGCCTGATGGTCTCGGCGATGTCCTGTTCGGAGTTGAACTGGCTCTGCACCTGCTTGGGTCCGGCGGCCGTGGTGCTCGTCGGCAGTTTCAGGATTCTGATCTTGCCGTAGCCGCTGGTGCCCGCCTCGGCGTCGACCGCCATGAACGCGCTCAGGTTGTCACGCCCGTTGGGCGTGAACGTCGTCGTCAGGGAGAACGACTGCGCCTGCTGGTCGGGCATCTTCATGCTGAGGTAGTACGGAGGAACCGCGTTGCCCGCCTTGTTGGTCGGGTCGTCCGGCACCTGCCACACCTCGCTGCCGCTCAGGAACGTCTGCGCGTCCTTGACGTGGTAGCGGGTCAGCAGCTCCCGCTGCACCTTGAACAGGTCCTGCGGGTACCGGAGATGGGCCATCAGCGCGTCGGAGATGTCCGTCTTGGCCTCGACCGTGCCGGGGAACGCCTTCATCCACGTCTTGAGGACGGGGTCCTTGGTGTCCCACTCGTAGAGCTTGACCTCACCGCTGTACGCGTCGACGGTCGCCTTCACCGAGTTCCGGATGTAGTTGACCTGGTTCTGCTGGGCCACCACTGCGCGGTTGTCGTTCGTGGCGGTCAGCGAGTCGGCCGTGGTGTCGCCGAGGGTCGTGCGCGACGAGTACGGGTAGCCGTTCGTCGTCGTGTAGGCGTCCACGATCCACTGGATGCGGCCGTCCACGACCGCCGGGTAGGCGTCGCCGTCGATCGTCAGCCACGGGGCGATCGCCTCGACGCGCTCCTTCGGCGTGCGGTTGTACAGGATCCGCGAACCCTCGCCGATGGCACCGGAGTAGAGGATCTGCGGCTCGCTGAACGCCACCGCGTACGCCGCCCGGTTGACCGGGTTGGAGAGGTTGACGCCGCTGTCGCCCTTGTAGCTGTACGTCTTCTCCCCGCTGTCGTCGGAGTAGTCGATCTCCTTCTGGGGACCGCCGACGATCGAGTACGAGGTGGTCCGCTCGCCGTAGTAGATCCGCTGCTCGTACGTGCCCAGGTCGCCCTTGGACGGCAGGTCCGACTCGGTGAACTTCGGGCGGCCCTCGGAGTCGGAGGTGGTGCCCTCGGCGGCGACCACGCCGTAGCCGTGGGTGTAGCGGAAGTGGTCGTTGATCCAGTTGTTCTTCGGGATGCCGTTCAGGTTCAGCTCGCGCAGACCGATGACGGTGTCCTGGTCCTTGCCGTCCTTGCTGTACCGGTCGACGTCCAGGTTGGTCGGGAACGCGTAGTAGTTCCTGATCTGCTGGAGCTGCTGGAACGTCGGGGACACGATGTTCGGGTCGAGGATGCGGATGCTCGCCGTGGCGTCGACGTCGTCCCGCAGCTGGGTCTTGTCCTCGGTCTGGCTCGTGCCCGGGTAGTCGGTGACCTTCGCGCCGTCGATGCCGTAGGCGTCACGCGTGGCCTTGAGGTTCTTCTCGACGTACGGGGCTTCCTTGGCCTGCTCGTTGGGCTGGACCTGGAACTTCTGGACGATCGCCGGGTACAGGCCGCCGATGAGGATCGCGGACAGCACCATCAGGCCGAGGCCGATCACGGGCAGCTGCCAGGTGCGCCGCCACAGCGTGGCGAAGAACAGCAGCGCGCAGATGACGGCGATGCAGAACAGGATCGTCTTGGCGGGCAGATAGGCGTTCGCGTCGACGTACCTGAGGCCGGTCCAGTTGTCCGTGGCCTTGAAGTCGCTCGACTTGACGGCCAGTCCGTACCGGTCGAGCCAGTAGGCGACCGCCTTGAGGGCGACGAACACACCGATGAGCACCGACAGGTGCCCGGTGGCGGCGGCGGTGGCGCGGGCGCCCGGGCTGGTGACGCGCAGGCCGCCGTACAGGTAGTGCGTGAGCGCGGCGGCGATCACGGACAGGATCACGGCGGCGAAGCCGAAGCCGAGCAGGAACCGGTACC
The DNA here is from genome assembly GCF_055606745.1 of Streptomyces sp. NPDC037054. Lineage (NCBI taxonomy): Bacteria > Bacillati > Actinomycetota > Actinomycetes > Kitasatosporales > Streptomycetaceae > Streptomyces > Streptomyces sp. NPDC037054. Next base: position 281,629 of record NZ_JBVJSJ010000001.1, read on the forward strand.
AGGGCAGGTCGAACGCGTAGAACGACACGTCCAGCTTGAACTGGGGGTCCTTCTCGCCGAAGGACACGCCGTTCACCCACATCAGCCACGTCCGCCACTGGCTGGAGGCGGAGGCGCCGGCGATGAGGCCCACGAGGGCGGTGATCCCGAGGAGCAGCCACTTCTTGTACGGGGCGATGCCCATGCGATACCGGTCGAGGTTCTGCTGCTCGGCCGACATGGCGCTCAGCGGGGGCCGCAGCCGGTGCGCCAGCCAGATGTTGAGCCCGACGGCGACGGCCATCAGCAGGCCGAAGACGAAGAACAGACCGATCTTGGTCCACAGGGTCGTCTTGAAGACCGACGAGTAGTCCACGGAGCGGTACCACAACCAGTCGGCCCAGAAGCCCGCGAACATGGTGAACGCCATGAGAAGCACGGCGAGCACGCCCAGTGTCATGAGCAGGGTCCGGACACGCCGGGACGGGCGGCCCACTCTGATCCGTGGCCCCGTCGGGCCTCCGCCGCGGTCCGGCATCTGGAAAGCCAAGGTGCGCACCTCGAAGTCGCTGTTGATCCGTCAGGCCCGCGTGTTCGTGGACCGTGTGCGGGGTCCGTGATCGTGGACCCCACACCTATGCAACTTACTCACCCTTTACTCGGTTCCCGATTCCGGGCGGGAACGAGGCAGGATTGTGACCATGTCCAACACCCCCATGGCGGCGAGCCCGCTCACCCGGGCCGTACTGGAGATCGACGAGTACGTCTCCGGTCTCGGCTGGGACCAGCCCGCCCGCCTCTTCGCCCTTGTCGACACCGCACGGCTGCGGGCCGAGCAGCCCACGCTCGCGGACCGGCTCGGTCTGACGGATGACCAGGAGTCCTCCGGGCTCACCCCGATCGAGCAGGACGAAATTGCAACGGACAAGCCGCTCGACGAGTTCCTCGGCACCATCGCCTGGCCCGACGCGGTGGTGGGCTGCGCGCTCGCCGTGGAGCGTCTGATGCTGCCGCCGTCCGCCGAGGCCCAGGTCCCGCAGGACCTGAACGAGGCGCAGCTGACGAAGTGGGTGGCCGAGCACCCCGAGCGTCAGGAGGTCCGGATGACGGTCGCGGTGCTGCGTGACGGCGCCCGCGAGTCGGCGCTGCGGCTGCGCGAGAAGGACTCCCCGACGGAGGTCCTCACCGGGTCCGACCTGGTGCCGGGCCTGGCGGAGGCCCTGGCGGCGACGTTCGAGGACTGAGCGGTCCGGCCCGTACGACAGCAGGGGGCGCCCCGCGCGATGCGGGGCGCCCCCTGTCGTTGTCGGTGTTGTCGGCGTTGCCGACGTCTTCGGCAGAGGGAGGGCTGGCGGTCAGCCCTCGGCCGAGCCGGTCAGCCCTTGGCCGAGCACGTCGGCAGGTCGGCGGTGTCGCCGGCGCGGATGTCCTTCAGGGCGTCGAGGGCGTCGTCGATGGTGTCCACCTTGACGAGGGTGAGCCCGTCGGGCGTGTCCTTGGCGGCGGTCGCGCAGTTGTCGGCGGGCGTGAGGAAGTACTCGGCGCCCTTGTCGCGGGCTCCGACGGTCTTCATCTCGATGCCGCCGATCGGGCCGACCTCGCCCGCGTCGTCGATCGTCCCGGTGCCGGCCACGAACGCGCCGCCGGTCAGGCTGCCCGGGGTGAGCTTGTCGTAGATGCCGAGCGCGAACATCAGGCCGGCGCTGGGGCCGCCGACGTCGGCGAGCTTGATGTCGATGGTGAACGGGAAGGTGTGGTCGGTCCCGGCGGAGATCCCGACGATGGCCCGCTTCTCGCCGTCGTCGTCGGACGTCGCCGTGGTGATGGTGACGTTCTCGGTCTTCGCCGTCGCCCGGTTCTCCTTCTCGGCGGCGGCCTGCTCCTTGGCGGGCACGATCGTGAACACGACGTCCTCGCCCGGCTTGTGCCTGGTCACCAGTTCGGCGACGTCACCGGGCTTCTTGACCGTCGTGCCGTCGACGGCCTTGATCACGTCACCGGCGTGCAGCCTGCCCTCGGCCGGGGAGTCCTTCACGACGGTCGAGACGATGACCCAGGACTTCACCGGGATGCCGAGTTCCTTCAGGGCGGCGACCTTGGCGCTCTCCTGGGACTGGCTGAACTCCTCGGCGTTCTCCTGGGTCGACTCCTCCTCCGTCTTGCCGTCCGGGTAGAGGGTGTCGTGAGGCACGACCTTGTTGTCGTGCGCGAGCCAGCCGTACACCGCCTCCACGAGGTTCATCCGGTAGTCGGCGCTGGTCACCCGCACCGTGGTCATGTTCAGGTGCCCGCTCGTGCCGTAGGTCTTGCGTCCGGAGATCTGCAGGACCGGTTCGCCGTCGTGCTGCCCGAGGGTGTTCACCGTCGGCCCCGGGGACATCTCCGCGTACGGCACAGGGATGAACACTCCGACGCACAGGAGTGCGATCAGCATCAGGGTGGAGGCGAGCATCGTCGCGGTGCGGCGTGGCATGGCACGACAGTACGGGACGCTCCTGTCAGGTGACCGTCAGGGCCGCCCGCCCGGGCGGGCGGCCACGATCAGCTGCTCGGCCCCGTCTTCTCCATGGCCTCGCGGAACCGGGCGTACCCGATGAGCTCGGGCCCGTCACCGCGAACCCTGCGGGTCCTGTTGGCCCAACTGCCCCACAGGCCCGCGCCGATCGCAGCCACAAGCGGAATCAGCAACCAGGCAAGCGCCGCCATGCCGACCTCCCAACCCCGTACACGCGTCCGCAACTGACTGATCAGCAGATTAACCATCCGCAGTGACAACGCTCACGCCAGGGGTGCGGTTACGCAACCGGAGGCGTCCGGGGGACGCGGCAGCCGGATCAGCGGACCTCGCGGCGACCGGGTCAGCAGGCGCCGACCCACTCTTCGGTGCCGTCGGAGAACTTCTGGTGCTTCCAGATGGGGACCTCGTGCTTGAGGTCGTCGATCAGCTTCCGGCAGGCCTCGAAGGCCTCCCCGCGGTGCGGGCAGGACACCGCGACGACGACGGCGAGGTCCCCGACGGCCAGCTCGCCCACCCGGTGGACGGCCGCCAGGGCACGCACGGGGTAGTCGGCGACGACCTTCTCGGCGACGCGCCGCATCTCCGACTCGGCACTGGGGTGGCAGGAGTACCCGAGCTCGTCGACGTCCGCGCCGCCGTCGTGGTTGCGCACGGTGCCGACGAACAGGGCCGTGCCGCCGGCCGCCTCGTCCCCCACCGCGCGGAAGACCTCGTCCACCGAGAGCGCGCCGTCGCGAATGGCGATCAGCTTGATCGGGTCCTGTGCGGCCTGCTCACCGGGGTGGTCGTTCGTGGATGCCATGAGCCCCATCGTGCCCCACCCCACCGACAACTCGGAATAGCCGTTTCACCCGGCACGCGCGCGTGCGGCCTTGGAGCCTCCTACAACGAGGGCGGATCCGACGGCCAACAAGGTCGGATCCGACGGCCAACGAGGTCAGATCCGACGGCGCGCCTTCCGCGCGCGGCGCACCACCGCGGCCGCGCCGAGCAGCGCCACCGTCGCTCCCGCGGCACCGGCGGCCGTGGCGTCCTTGCGCCCGAGGCGCCGCCCGGCGACGGTGTGCCGCCCGGAGACCTCCTCCAGCAGTTCCGCGAGCACTTCCTCGTTGGTGTACTTCGGCCGCCATCCCGCGTCGTGCAGCCGGCTCACGCTCACCACCCACGGGTACATCGTGTACGCCAGGTCCCCGGCCGGGGACGGCGTGAGACCGATGCGGTGCAGCCGGGCCGCGGCGCCCAGCGCCACGGTCGACGGCAGTTCCATCCGCCGGATCCCGCTGAGCTCTTCGACCTCCTCCTGCTCCAGCCATCCGTCGCAGCCGACGGCGAGCTCGCCCTCGGCCTTCTCCAGGACGGCGTACTCCAGGGCGCTGCACAGGTCCTCGACGTGGCAGAACTGCCACGCGGGCCGCGACCCGGCGACCACCAGCAGGCGCGGCGACTCGAAGTACCTGGTCAGGGCGGTGTCCGTGCCGCCGACCAGGACGGCCGGGCGCACCACGGTCACATTGAGGCCGGGGTGCGCGCGGGGCGCCCGCCGGGCCAGCCGCTCGATCTCCAGCAGGTCGCCCACGCCGGTGGCCTCCGCCGTGGCGCGCAGTTCGGCGTCCTCCGACAGGGGCAGTTCGTTGTCCGGCAGCGCGCCGTACACCATGGCCGAGGTGCACAGCACGACCCGGTGGACGCCGGCCGCGGCGGCGGCCGTGAGCACGGTCTGCGTGCCCCGGACGTTGTAGGCCGTTCGGGCGGCCGCGTCGGTCTCCAGGTCGAGGTCGAGCGCGAGGTGCACCACCACGTCGGCCCCGCGGAGCTTGTCGGCGATGGCCGGGTCGCGCACGTCGAGGATGTGCCATTGCGCCGCCTCGCAGTCGCCGCGCCGCTCGTCGATCGCGACGACCTGCTTGATCTCGTCCGACGCGGCGAGCCGCTCGGTGAGCAGGGCACCGACGCCGGACGCGGCACCGGTGACCGCCACGACGGGCCCTCTGGGCGCGGGCCTGGTTGACTGGTTTCGCGCTGCGCGAACCTGCGGATCTGGGGAACTCACCGGGCGTCTCCAGCGGTTGTCTTCAGTACGGACGCGCGCCGCGCCTCCGTACCAGGTGGCATCCATCCTGCCGCAGGCCGTCAGTCGGCGAAGCACCGAGGCCCGATCGGCCCCGGGTGTCTACGCTGGGTGGTGTTGTCGGGCAGCCGTGCCGCCGGAAAGAACCGGCGGCCCTACCAGCCGAGGAACCCCGTGAGTGACACCCCATTCGGATTCGGCCTTCCGCCGGAGGAGCCGGACGACGGCGACGAGGGCAAGAAGAAGGACCAGCAGAACGGTGGTGGTCAGGACCCGGCCAACCCGTTCGGTTTCGGGCTGCCCGGAGCCGGAGGCTTCTCAGGCCCCGGCGCGGACAACCCGTTCGCCGCGATGTTCGGCTCGCTGAACCCCACCGACCTGGGCGCCGCGTTCCAGCAGCTGGGCCAGATGCTCTCCTACGAGGGCGGCCCGGTGAACTGGGACATGGCCAAGCAGATCGCCCGCCAGACGGTCTCCCAGGGCACGCCGGACGGCGTCAAGGACGCCAGCGTCGGCCCCGCCGAGCGCACTGCCGTCGAGGAGGCCGTCCGCCTGGCCGACCTGTGGCTCGACGACGCGACGTCCCTGCCCTCCGGCGCGGGCTCCGCGGTGGCCTGGAGCCGCGCGGAGTGGGTCGAGGCGACCCTTCCCGCATGGCAGGAGCTCGTCGACCCGGTCGCCGAGCGCGTCGGCACCGCCATGGGCGACGTGCTGCCCGAGGAGATGCAGGCCATGGCCGGCCCGCTGATCGGCATGATGCGCTCGATGGGCGGCGCCATGTTCGGCACGCAGATCGGGCAGGCCGTCGGCGTGCTCGCCGGCGAGGTGGTCGGCTCGACCGACATCGGCCTGCCGCTGGGCCCGGCCGGCCGGGCCGCGCTGCTGCCGGTGAACATCGAGGCGTTCGGCAAGGACCTGGGTGTGCCGCAGGAGGAGGTGCGGCTGTACCTCGCCCTGCGCGAGGCGGCCCACCAGCGCCTGTTCGCGCACGTGCCGTGGCTGCGGTCGCACCTGTTCGGCGCGGTCGACGGCTACGCGCGCGGCATCAAGGTCGACACGGCGAAGCTGGAGGACGTGGTCGGCCAGTTCGACCCGCAGAACCCCGAGCAGCTTCAGGAAGCTCTCCAGCAGGGCATGTTCCAGCCGGAGGACACGCCGGAGCAGAAGACCGCCCTGGCCCGTCTGGAGACCGCGCTGGCTCTCGTCGAGGGCTGGGTGGACGCCGTGGTGCACGCCGCCGCCAAGCCCCGGCTGTCCTCGGCCGACGCGCTGCGCGAGACGCTGCGCCGCCGCCGCGCCTCGGGCGGTCCCGCGGAGCAGACGTTCGCCACGCTGATCGGTCTGGAGCTGCGCCCGCGCCGGCTGCGCGACGCCTCCCGGCTGTGGGCATCGCTGACGGACGCGCGCGGTGTCGACGGCCGGGACGCCCTGTGGGCGCACCCGGACATGCTGCCGACGGCGACCGACCTGGACGACCCGGACGGCTTCGTGCACCGCGAGCAGATCGACTTCTCCGAGCTCGACAAGATGCTCGGCGAGGCGGCCGGCAAGCCCGACCTGCGCAAGAAGGACCAGGACAAGGGCGCGAATGACGAGTCCGGGGGTGCCGAGGGCAAGGGCGGCGAGAGCAAGGGCGACGACACCGAGTGAGCCTGCACGACGACGCGGTCCTCGTCCTCAAGTCGTACGAGGACCAGGCCGAGCTGCGCCAGGCCTACCTGGACCATCTCGCCGCGCACCCGGACGGCATGTGGAAGGCCTGCTCGGACGGTCACCTCACGGCGAGCGCCCTGGTCATCGACCCCGAGGGCGGCCGGGTGCTGCTCACGCTGCACCGCAAGCTGCGGATGTGGCTCCAGATGGGCGGCCACTGCGAGCCCGGCGACGTCTCTCTGGAGGCGGCGGCGCTGCGCGAGGCGACGGAGGAGTCGGGCATCGCCGGACTGACGCCGGTCCCGGGCGGCCCGGTGCGGCTGGACCGGCACACGATCCCGCCGCCCTGCCACTGGCACCTCGACGTGCAGTACGCGGTCCTGGCCCCGCCCGGGGCCGCGCACGCGATCAGCGACGAGTCCCTGGACCTGCGCTGGTTCGCGTACGAGGAGGTCGCGGAGGTGGCCGACGACTCGGTCGTCCGGCTGCTGGAGGCGACACGCGCGCGGCTCTGACCCCGGACACGCGTAAGGGGCGACCACCATGGCGGTCGCCCCTTACGCATGGTCTCGACCGGTCAGTTCCAGACGTTGCCCTGGTTCTGGCCGCGGGCGCCCTGCTGGCCCATGCCGTACTGCGCGGACACACCGCCGCCGATCTGGGCGTTCTGCGGCGGCAGCAGCTCGCTGGGCTGCACGAGGGCGACCCCGGAGCCCATGAAGCTGAGCTCCCAGCCCTCGCCGGTGTTGCCGCGGCGCCGCCACACACCCGAGGAGTGGGTCTGCGCCTGCATCTGCACCCGCAGGCTCGTGGACCAGGCCACGATCGCGTCGGCGTCGCAGTTGACGTACTTGTCGGGCGTCACCTGCAGCATCAGCGGCATGCCCGAGGTCATCAGCGCGACCTTGCCGCGGCCGGTGATGTTGAGCTGGTACTTCCCGGATCCCGAGATGCCGTAGAGGCTGTCCACGGCGATGACGTCGTGGTGCAGCGAGGAGTCCATCGCCAGTACGTAGCTGCTGTCGACGGTGAGGCCGTCCTGGTCGACCTCGACGACGTGCACGTGCTGCTTGAGGTTGGCCAGGTAGACCGTGCCCTGCCCGTGGCAGCGCATCAGGTCCAGGCCCTCTCCGGTGTGCGCACGCGTGCGTGCCTGGCTGTTGCTCTGGAACTCGGCGTCGAACTCGACCATGCCCTGGTAGGCGACCATCGTGCCCTTGCGGGCGAGGATGTCGTCGTGGCCCTCCAGGGTGACGCGGAGCATCTGCTTGTTCTGCAGGCTCCAGCGCTCCTGGGACTGCTGGTCGTTGTACGCGAAAATCGGGCTCTGCATAGTGTGGTGCTCCCCCTCAGCCCCGGACCCGGAGACGGTCGGTGCTGTCCTCGCTGGGCTGGACGACGACGATGCCCTGACCGGAGAAGGCCATCTGATAGGCCTCGCCGCTGCCGCGGCCGATCAGGGACTGCGCCTTGAAGCTGCGCTTGCCCTTCACCTTGAGGTTCGGGGACCAGGCGACGAGCGCGTCCGGGTCGACGTACGTCTCGTCCTCGCCACCGCCGCAGTCGACGACGATGGGCTTGCCCCGGGAGGTCAGCGCGACCCAGCCCTGCCCGGAGATCTTGGTGTTCCACAGGCCCTGACCGGCGAACTTCGCCAGGCCCTTGACCCGCTCCACGCCCCACTGGAGGTGGGCGTCGAAGGCGAGCAGGTTGGTGGCGTTGACGGAGATCCCGTCGCCGTTGAGGTTGATCACGACGACGTTCGCGCCGTAGTCGGCGAGGTAGAGCAGGCCGTCGCCGGAGCACTTCATCAGGGGCGCGCCCTCGCCGGTGATCCAGTCCTTGGCGATCTGGCGCACGGCCGGCGGGTTGGGCTCGTACTGGACGAAGCCCTCATAGGCAACCATCGACCCCACGCGCGCGAGGAGGTCGTGTCCGGTCTGCATGGCGACCTTCAGCATGTGATTGCCGTGGTTCTCCATGCGGGCGGCGACAGGTGCGGGGGCGTAGCCCGCGAGCGGCTGGTTCATGAACGGGCTCTCCCTCAGATCTCGTAGGGCTGGACGATGACGAAGCTGCCGGGCGCCGCGCGGAACTGGAGGTTCACGCTCTCCCCGGTGTCGCCGGGATAGGCGTTGCGGCGCATCCGCACCTGGCTGGAGACGACGACCTGCGCGGCGGCCGACCAGGCGACCACGGCGTTGCAGTCGGCGAACGTGGTGGGCGTGACGGGCAGCACCACGGGCGTGCCGTGCGTCTTCACCACGATCGTGCCGGTGCCCTGGAACTGCATCGTGAACAGCGCGCCGCCCGGGATGCCGTGGCCCTCGATGCGGCGGACCTCGTACTGGAGGGTCTCGTCGAACGCGAGGACGTTCTCCGCGGAGACGCACACCGCGTCGCCCTGGAGCTCGATGGGGTGCAGCATCGTCGAGTTCTCGGCGAGGAACACCTGGCCCTGGCCGGTGCAGCGCATCAGCTGCATCTCCTGGCCGGTCGCGTTGCCCACGATCCGGCCGGAGAACCCGGCGCCCTTGTAGCTGAAGTCGACCTTGCCCTGGTAGAGCACCATGCTGCCCTGGCGGGCGAGCACGGGCTGGCCGCCGATGCCGAGGTCGACGCGGACCATCTTGCGGTTCTGCTGCGTCCAGCGCTGGCCGGTGGGCGTCTCGCGGAACTGCTGGAGCGCGGCGGCGACGCCGGGGCCCTGCGGCGCGCCCTGCGGAGCGGGGGCACCCTGGGGGACGCCCTGCGGGGCTCCGTAGGGCGCCTGCTGGCCCGGGGCGCCGGGCGCCTGGCCGTACGGCGGCTGCTGGCCGTAACCGGGCGGCGGGGTCGGCTGTCCGTAGCCGGGAGGCGGCGTGGGCTGGCCATAGCCGGGCGGCGGGACCGGGGCCTGCGGGGCCTGTGGCTGGGCGTAGCCCGGGGGCGGCGGGGCGCTGGGGGCGGGGGCCTGGCCGTACGGCGGCTGCTGCTGGCCGGGCTGGCCGTAGGGGGCGGGCGCCGGGGCCGGGGGCGGCACCGGGGAGCCGCCGGGCGGCGTGTTCATGGGCGCGACGATGGTCGGCGCCGTGTGCACGGGCGGTGTCGTGCCGGGCGGCGGAGGCGTGGCGCCCGGCGGGGGCGCGAAGCCCTGCGGGGCGGGCGCCGGCGTCGGGGCGGGCGCGGGGGCGCCACCGGGGGCGCCGAACGCGGGCGGCGCGGCGGACTGGCCGCCGGGCGGCGGCGCGAAGCCCGGGTTGGCGTCGGCCTGCGGCTGCGGCGCGGCGGGCGTCTCCTCCTCGGCGACCTCTCCGCCGAAGTTCTTCAGCAGCGCGTCGAGACCGCCGTCGAAGCCCTGGCCGACGGCGGCGAACCGCCACACGTCCTTCAGGTAGAAGTCGCCCAGCATCACGGCGCGCTCGGTGGTGAACTCCGAGCCGCTGAACGGGTAGCGGGCCACTTCCTCGCCGCCCGCGACGATGCGGATGTAACCGGGGCCGACCTGCGACATCTGCCCGGCGCCGTCGATCGTCGCCGTGAAGGACAGCTTCTGGATGTGCGACGGGATCCGGTCGAGGGTGACGCGGAAGGACTCCGTGTCACCGGCCTGCGCGCCGAGGAGCTGGATGGACTCCTCGGGCGACTTGGGCTGGTTGTAGAAGATGAAGTACCGGTCGTCCGAGAGCCGCTCGCTCGCGTCGAGACCGAAGCAGCTGATGTCGAAACCCAGCCCGGGCCCGGAGATCTGCACGCCTACGTACAGATCCGTTCCCGCGGTGAGATCACTGATCCTGGCCTTGTGGCCGCGTTGGAATTCCCTGGCCATGCGTAACGACCGTCCCCCATCCAGAAGTGAGTGCGTCGCGCCAGGCTAACTGCAAACTCGGACAGTGGACGATGTCGGTACAGACCCGGTACACAACCCGCGCGCGGCCGTCCCGGAGCCGGCCTCGGGGCGGGTGATCACTCGCCGCGCGCGCCGGGCACGTGGGGCAGCCGGTCGGCGGCGACGACCCCTTCGAGGTAGCCGCGGGCCCGCTCGGTGCGCGGATACGCCTCCAGCAGCCGCCAGAAACGCGGTCCGTGTCCGGGGACCAGAAGGTGCGCCAGTTCGTGCAGGAGGACGTAGTCGACGACGTACTCGGGCATGCCCTGCAGCCGGTGGGAGAGGCGGATGCTGCCCTCGGCCGGGGTGCACGAGCCCCACCGGGTGTTCTGGTTGGTGACCCAGCGGACCGAGTTGGGCCTGGCCCGGCCGTCGAAGTACTGCTCCGAGAGGCGCCGGGCGCGCTCGGACAGCTCGGCGTCGCCGAGTACGCGTTTGCTCTCCTGGGCGGCGAGCTTGTCCAGCATGACGCTCACCCAGCGCTGTTCCTCCGCCTCGGACATCCGGGCGGGGATGAGCACGACGGTGCGATCGCCCTCCCGGTACGCGGAGACCGTCCTGCGTCGACGGGAGCTCCTGCGCACCTCGATCGCGCTCGTCTTCGAGCCGCCGGGCGGCGGGCTGGTCGTGCTGCGCTGCGTGGTTCCGGCACGGTGCAGTGGGTCGGCGGACACGCCCCGACCGTACCCGCTGGGCATGGGGGAAGTCCCGGCTCCGGTGGCCTTCCCCACCGATCCCCCACCGAGCGTTTGATTTGTACGACTGACGCGCCGAGGCCGCGGGTCCGGCCGACGTGGCCCATTTGTACGACGAATCACCTGTGCCTGTGGACAACTCGCGACGTCCGCCCGACCGGGTCGGGCATGCTGGCAGTCGCCGGGGCGGCTTCGACCGAGCCCGACCGGCGCACGGGGACGTTCAGTGGCAAACGGGGGCCTGCGATGCATCCAGTGGTGAAACCCGCGCTCAGGCGCGGCTGGCGTGACCTCAATACGGTGCAGTTCGGGATGAGTCCGGCGCACGCGCTGACGCTGGGCCCGGTCGACACCGCGACGGGCAGCTTCCTGGAGTTGCTCGACGGCACGCGCGGCCTTCCCCTGCTGCGCGAGGAGGGGCGGCGGATGGATCTGCCGGACGGCCACGTCGACCGGCTGGTGACGCGGTTGTCGCGGGCCGGGCTGCTCGACGACGCCAGAGGCGGCGGTCCGGCCGCCGACTCCCTGCGGCAGAGGACGGACGTCCTCGACCGGCTGCGCCCCGATCTGGCAGCTCTGTCGCTGACGACGGCGGAACCGGGCGACGCGATGAGGCTGCTGGCCGCGCGCGCCTCGCTGCGGGTGCAGGTCAGGGGCGCGGGCCGGATCGGAGGGGTGCTGGCCGCGCTGCTGTCGGGCGCCGGCGTCGGCGAGGTCGACGTGCGGGACTGCGGCCGCGTCGAGCCGTGGGACGTGGCGCCGGGCGGACTGCCGGCCGACTCGGTCGGCGAGCGCAGGACCGAGGCGGCCCGCCGCGTGGTGCGCGACGCCGCCCCGGACCGCCCGGCGCGCCGGGGCCCCCGGTCACCGCTGGAGGATCCCGAGCCGGGCTTCTCCCTGGTGATCGTCACCCCTCGGGACGACGTCGCCGTGTACGCGCCCGACCCGGCGTCCGCCGAGCCGCTCATGGCGTCCGGTACGCCTCATCTGTACGCCGGTGTCGTGGAGGGCACGGGTATCGTCGGCCCGCTGGTCCTGCCCGGCGAGACCGGCTGCGCCGGCTGTCTCCAGGAGGAGCGCACCGACCGGGACGAGGCCTGGCCGCGCCTGCTCGCCCAGTGGCGGTCCGCGAGGCCGCGCCGGGTGCGGGCGTGCGATCTGGCCCTGGCGGCGTCGGTGGCGGGCTCGGCGGCGGCGCACGCGCTGGCCTTCCTGGACGGCGGAGTACCGTCGGCGGTCGGCGCGCGCTGGGAGGTGTCCGCACCGGGCCTGCGCTGGCACGCGCGGCAGCTTCGGCCGCATCCCGCGTGCCCGTGCGGAGCCGCGGAGAAAGGTAACGAGGAACACACCTCAAAGAACGGCGAGTCGCACGAGACAATGGCGGAGCAACTGCCGTCAGAAGAGCTTCACCGTCAGGCAGACGCGGCGCGGCTGGCTGGGACCTGGAGGGCGCATGTCTGATCTTCCCCGCAAGGCGGTCACCCGGACCGCCAAGCTCGCCGCGCTCCCGCTCGGCTTCGCGGGCCGGGCCACCTGGGGGCTCGGCAAGCGGATCGTGGGCGAGTCCGCCGAGCTCGTCGGGCGTGAGCTCCAGCAGCGCACCGCGGATCAGCTGTTCAAGGTGCTCGGCGAGCTCAAGGGCGGCGCGATGAAGTTCGGGCAGGCGATGTCCGTCTTCGAGTCGGCCCTGCCCGAGGAGGTCGCCGGCCCCTACCGCGCGGCGCTGACGAAGCTCCAGGACGCGGCGCCCCCGATGCCGACCCGCACGGTGCACGCGGTGCTCGAGGAGCGGCTCGGCGAGGACTGGCGCGAGCTGTTCCTGGAGTTCGAGGACAAGCCCGCGGCGGCCGCGTCCATCGGGCAGGTGCACCGCGGGGTGTGGCAGGACGGCCGTGAGGTCGCCGTCAAGGTGCAGTACCCGGGCGCGGGCGAGGCCCTGCTGTCCGACCTGAACCAACTGAGCCGCTTCGCCCGCCTGCTGGGCCCGCTCGTCCCCGGCATGGACGTCAAGCCGCTGATCGCGGAGCTGAAGGACCGGGTCTCCGAGGAACTCGACTACGACCTGGAGGCGCAGGCCCAGCAGACCCATGCCGAGGAGTTCGCGGACGACCCCGACATCGTGGTGCCGGCCGTGGTCCACCAGTGCGAACAGGTGCTGGTCACCGAGTGGATCGACGGCATCCCCCTGTCGGAGGTGATCGCGGACGGCACCGACGAGCAGCGCGACCGGGCGGGGCAACTCCTCACCCGCTTCCTGTTCTCGGGCCCGGCCCGCACCGGCCTGCTGCACGCCGACCCCCACCCGGGGAACTTCCGCCTGCTGCCCGGCGGCCCGGCCGGCGAGGACGACTGGCGTCTCGGCGTGCTGGACTTCGGCACCGTCGACCGCCTGCCCGGCGGCCTGCCGCTGCCGATCGGCGAGTCCTTGCGGATGACCATCGACGGCGAGGCGGAGGCCGTCTACGAGATGCTCTGCTCGGAGGGCTTCGTCAAGGAGTCCATAGAGCTGGACCCGGACGCCGTCCTCGACTACCTGCTGCCAATCATCGAGCCGGCCCGGGTCGAGGCGTTCACCTTCAGCCGGGGCTGGATGCGCGGTCAGGCCGCGCGCATAGCCGATCCCCGCTCCCCCGCCTACCAGTTGGCCAAGCAGCTCAACCTGCCGCCTGCCTACCTCCTGATCCACCGGGTCACGCTGAGCACGATCGGTGTGCTGTGCCAGCTGGGCGCCACGGTGCGGATGCGGGACGAACTGGAGGAGTGGCTACCGGGCTTCGTGCCGGAGACGGACGAGGAGGAGTCGGCCGCACCGGCGTGACCTGACGACGGCGGGCCCCCCGCGGGGCTGGTTCGCGGTCGCGCGGTGCCGGCCCCGGGGCGCGGGACCCGCGGCACAACGCCCCGCGGGGGCCGGTCCGTTCGGCCGGACCGGCCCCCGCGGGGAAGCTCACCTCCCGGGGCCGGGAGGTCACCGCTTCAGGTGGGTGTGGCTACTGCATGACGGCCATGGCGAGCGCACGGCGGGCGCGCAGGGAGGCGCGCTCCGCCCGGCGCTGCATGCGGCGGGCGGTCGCCAGGCGCACGGCCTGACGCTCCGTCTCGGCCTCATGCAGGCGCTCATGCATATGCGCACGTGCCAGGGCTTCTGGGATGAGTTGCATCTCGCGGGTCCTGTTCTGACGCGAGTCGTTCGCGTCGCTGAGGTTGAGGTCTTCGGTCGCGGAGTCCGCGGGCTCGTAAGTGGACGGCTTCATCGGGGCCTGCTTCTTGGGGTCGTGCGTGAGGGGGCGGTCGATCGTTCCTGCGGTGTTCATGCCGTGACCGGGTTCTTGCGCGGGCGGCCACGCGGCCGCTTCCGGGCAACGACGACACCCTGGACGAACAGCTCGCCACCCCAGACGCCCCAGGGCTCACGCCGCTCCTTGGCGCCGGCGAGGCAGGCCTCCATCAGCGGGCAGGTGCGGCAGAGAGACTTGGCGTACTCGACGTCGGCCGGCGACTCGGCGAAGAAGACCTCCGGGTCGTAGGAACGGCAGGGAACGGGTACGCCGAGGTTCTCGATGGCGTCGTCGAGCGCGGTGAGCGCGGTGAGCGGAGTCAAGGTGGAGTCCTCCGTGAGGCCGGGCTTGGGGATCGTGTCGGAAGGCGGTACGGACGGGGCGTGCGCTTCGAGTTGCACGGTTCGTCTTCCTCGTCTGGTCGTTCCGGCCGGGGTCGGCCGGGGTCGGCTGGGTACCGGGTTCTTTTCTTGTCCCGAGGCGCCTTCGCTCTGTCGTCCCCGTTCGGGGAAAACAGAAGGGCCGCGGATCCCGGGTGGGGTTCCGCGGCCCTGAAGGCGCCGGCCTGATCGACGATCAGGCTGGATCACTCCAGGGTTCTGGCCCACGGAAGGCCCACATCAGGTGGTGCTGCGTCGTCTGCTTCCGGAATCCGGCACCGGTCGCCGTAAAGGCATAGGCCTGCGCCTGTGCCACTACTGCCGCTTCCAGTGCCTTGGTCGGTCGCTCATCGCGCTCACGGACGGGAAGACCCGCAGGAGACACGGCGGACGCCGGGCGGACGGCACGAATGCCGGACAGACCGGTGCCCGGGTTGGAGGCGCCGAGCGTGCACAGCGAGGCGACGACCGAGCGATCGGTCATTTTCACGGTGCTGAAGGAGCTGGTGTTGATGCTGATCACTGGACTCGCCTCCTCTCGGCGTCTCGGGGGACTGGGGTGAACCAGTCCGCGGATATGCAAGTACAACACGGAATCAGGGCCTACGAGAAGGCCTCCGTCCCCGTGCCTAAGAACCTATGGGGATTGCCGGGGCAGGCGCAAACTATTTTTTCGACGAGTTCGTATCAGTCGTCGCCGCGTCGTCCTCGTCGTCGAACACGAGGTCCTGACCTGCGCACAGGGCGAGGACGTCCGCGCCGTAGCGGTTGAGTTTGCGCATCCCGACCCCGGGGATCCGGGCCAGCTCGTGCTCGTCCTCGGGGCCCGTCTCGGCGATCGCCATGAGGGTCTTGTCGGTGAAGACGCAGAAGGCGGGCTGCCCGCTGCGCCGCGCCTGGACGGCCCGCCACTCGCGCAGCCGCTCGTAAAGGCCCTCGTCCATGTCCGAGGGACAGTCCTCGCAGCGCATCAGCTTCATCTCACCGGCGTCGGTGAGGGTCCGGCCGCAGACCCGGCAGCGGGCCGGGGCTCGCCGCGTGCGCCGGGGTGCGACCTGCGTGGCGGGCGTGAAGCCGCGCTCGACGCCGCCCGTCCCGGCCGCGGCGCCGCGGCCGGCCGTCCCCGCCGAGCCGGGGCGCAGCCCGGAGAGGAACCGGCTGGGCCGGCGGTTGGCCCGCCCGCCCGGCGAGCGGGCCAGCGCCCAGGACACGTGGAGGCGCTCGCGGGCGCGGGTGACGCCCACATAGAGGAGACGGCGCTCCTCCTCGATCTGCTCGTCGGTCTTCGCGTAGGTGATCGGCATCATGCCCTCGGCGACACCGACCAGGAACACCACGTCCCACTCCAGGCCCTTCGCGGAGTGCAGGGAGGCGAGGGTGACGCCCTGCACCGTCGGGGCGTGCTGGGCGCTCGCGCGCTCGTCGAGCTCGGCGACGAAATCGCCGAGGGTGGCGGCGGGTCTG
The DNA here is from genome assembly GCF_055606745.1 of Streptomyces sp. NPDC037054. Taxonomy (NCBI): domain Bacteria; kingdom Bacillati; phylum Actinomycetota; class Actinomycetes; order Kitasatosporales; family Streptomycetaceae; genus Streptomyces; species Streptomyces sp. NPDC037054. The sequence goes on from NZ_JBVJSJ010000001.1 coordinate 297,532, forward strand.
GCGGCGGCGAAGTCGTGCGCCAGGTTCACCAGGGCGGCCAGGGACTCCCAGCGCTCTCTGACGGCGCCTGAGCCGGCGGGCGGCTCCGACGTCCAGCCCTCTCCCGACAGGACGGCGCGCACCTGGGAGGGCAGGTCGACGACGTCGTCGAGCAGGGAGTCGTTGCCGCCGAAGCGGGCCGCGCCGCGCAGGGCGATGCCGGCCTTGCGCACCTCGGGACGGTCGAAGAACCGCTCGGCGCCACGCAGCTGGTAGGGCACCCCGGCGTCGGCGAGGGCCTGTTCGTAGGTCTCGGACTGGGAGTTCGTGCGGAACAGGACGGCGATCTCACCGGCCGGCACTCCGGAGGCGACGAGTTCGCGGATGCGGCGGGCGGCGCCCTCGGCCTCGGCGGGCTCGTCGGTGTACTCGGTGTAGACGGGCTCGGGGCCCGGGGGGCGCTGGGAGACCAGCTCCAGCCGGTGGTCGGCGGCACGGCCGCGGGCCTGGGCGAGCAGGCCGTTGGCGAGGTGGACCACCTGGGGGGTGGAGCGGTAGTCGCGGACCAGTTTGACGACGGTGGCGCCGGGGTGGCGGACGCGGAAGTCGAGGAGGTGGTCGGGGGTGGCGCCGGTGAACGAGTAGATGGTCTGGCTCGCGTCGCCGACCACGCACAGGTTGTCCCGGTCGCCGAGCCACAGCTCCAGCAGGCGCTGCTGAAGCGGGCTGACGTCCTGGTACTCGTCCACCACGAAGTGCTGGTACTGGGCGCGGACCTGGTCGGCGATGTCGTGCCGGTCCTGGAGGACGGCCACGGTCAGCAGCAGCACGTCCTCGAAGTCGATGACGGCGCGCTCGCGCTTGAGGTCCTCGTAGGCGGCGTAGAGCTGGGCGATCTCGGCGGGGGCGCGGGGCGCCTCGCGGCCGGCCTTGGCGGCGGCGAGCACGTAGTCGGAGGGGACGGTCTGGGTGACCTTGGACCACTCGATCTCCGCGGTCACGTCGCGCAGCTCGCCGCGGTCGAGGCGGATCCGGCAGGCGGCGGCCGCGTCGGCCACGAGCTGGATCTTGCGGTCGACGAGGCGGGGCATGGAGCCACCGATCGCTTTCGGCCAGAAGTACTGGAGCTGACGCAGCGCCGCCGAGTGGAAGGTGCGGGCCTGGACTCCGTGGGCGCCGAGCTGGCGCAGCCGGCCGCGCATCTCCCCGGCGGCGCGGTTGGTGAAGGTGACGGCGAGCACGCTGGAGGGCTGGAGGATCCCGGCGCGGACGCCGTAGGCGATGCGGTGGGTGATGGCACGGGTCTTGCCGGTGCCGGCGCCCGCCAGCACGCACACCGGTCCGTGCAGGGCGGTCGCCACCTCGCGCTGCTCGGGGTCGAGCCCTTCGAGCACCGCGTCGGCCGTGTCCAGTGCCTGCGGGAACAGTGGGGAGTGCGTTGCTGCTGTCACACAGCCATGCTGCCAGGTCGCCGGAGACGGGTGAGCCGGTTGTCCACAGGCTTGGCCTCGCAGTCGTACTAATGCGGCAGGCGTCACGCGGTCGGCCGCGCGCCCGTCATACCCCGGGCGGGAATGGTGTCCCGCCCGCGGACGTTCCTCCACTGAACGACTTCATCCCCGAGCCTTCAGAGGAGCGCGCGAGACATGCAGGGCACTGTGACGATGTACAGCACTACGTGGTGCGGTTACTGCCAGCGGCTGAAAAAGCAGATGGACCGCGAGGGCATCGGGTACACCGAGATCAACATCGAGCAGGACCCGGAGTCCGCGGCGTTCGTGGAGAAGGCGAATGGCGGAAACCAGACGGTCCCGACCGTGCTCTTCCCGGACGGTTCGACGCTGACGAACCCCTCGCTGGCCCAGGTCAAGCAGAAGATCGGCGCGTAGCGGAGCTCGTCGGAGGGCGTGACAGGCGCTCCGTGGAAGGGTGGCCGTCCCGGCTCGGGGCGGCCACCCTCTTGTACTGCCACTCGGACTTGCTGACACTCGGACCTGCCGTGACGCTCAGACGCTCCGCGTCGGCAGCGGCTTTCCGTACCAGAGCTCGATCAGGCGGGCCGCGATGGAGATGCCGTACGGCGGGAGGACCTCGCCGGAGTCGAAGGCGGCGCCGAGTTCGTCGCGGGAGAACCAGCGGGCCTCGTGGATCTCGTCGCCGTCGACGTCGATGTCGGTGGAGGTGGCGCGGGCGACGAAGCCCAGCATCAGGCTGGACGGGAACGGCCAGGGCTGGCTGGCGACGTACTCGACGTGCCCGACGGTGATGCCGGCCTCCTCGAAGACCTCGCGCCGCACCGACTGCTCGATGGACTCGCCGGGCTCGACGAAACCGGCGAGCGTGGAGAAGCGGCCCTCGGGCCAGTGCACTTGGCGGCCGAGCAGGATGCGGTCGTCCTCGTCGGTCACGGCCATGATCACGGCGGGGTCGGTGCGCGGGTAGTGCTCGGCACCGCAGGCGGGGCAGCGGCGGATGTGTCCGGCGGCGGCGATGACGGTGCGTTCGCCGCAGCGGGAGCAGAAGCGATGGGTGCGCTGCCAGTTCTCCAGGCCCACGGCGTGCACCATGAGGCCGGCGTCTCGGGGCGAGAGCAGCAGTCCCGCCTCGCGCAGGCCGGCGGGGCGGGCGGACTGGTCCATGCGCCCGGGCAGGGAGTCCTTCTGGAGGGCGAAGTACCGCACGCCGTCGTCGTCGATGCCGAGGAAGTAGCGGTGCGCCTCGGTGAGCGGGGCCTCGAAGGACGGCGTCATGACGAGTTCGGTACGCCCGTCCGGCGTCTCGTCGATGAGGACCTGGCCGCCGGAGACGACGAAGCAGCGCGTCGTGGGGTGGCTCCATGCCGCCGCGAGCCAGGCCTCGTCGAGCCGGTGGTGGGCGGCCCGGTCGATGCCGCTCGGAGCGGTGAGTGAGATGGGGCGGTCGGCGGTGTGGTCGGTCCAGGTGGTCACGGGTGCTTCCATCTCCCCCGGTGGAACGGTTCGTTTCGGCGGCGGTTCAGCAGGCGGTTCGGCGGGAGGCGGCCCGGGCCCTCGCGGACCCGGTGGGGCGGGGCGGCCCTCCCAGTGTGCCCCGCGCGGGGTAACGCTCCGGACGGTTCGGGGTGGTCAGGGCTCCTGCCTCCAGTGCTCGGCGAGGTCGCCCCACAGGTACGCGCTCGTCTCGACTCCTTTGAGGAGGAGGTCGAGCTCCACTTTCTCGTTCGGGGCGTGCCAGCCGTCGGAGGGGACCGAGATGCCCAGGAAGAGCACCGGTGCGCCGAGCACGTCCTGGAGGTCGGCCGCGGGTCCCGAGCCGCCTTCGCGCGTGTAGCGGACGGGCTTGTCGAAGGCGCGGCCCATGGCGCGGACCAAGGACTGCAGCGCAGGGTGGTCCAGCGGCGTCAGGCACGGGCGCGTGGCCGCGGCGAACGTGATGTCGCAGCGGATCCCGGCGGGCACCTGCTCCTCGGCCCAGGCGCGGACGGCCTTCTCGACGCGGCCGGGCTCCTGGCCGGCGACGAGCCGGAAGGACAGCTTCACCATGGCGGAGGACGGGACGATCGTCTTGCTGCCGGGGCCCTGGTAGCCGCCGCCGATGCCGTTGACCTCGGCGGTGGGGCGGGCCCAGATGCGCTCCAGGGTGGTGTGCCCGGCCTCGCCGTGGGTGGCGTACGACTTGGCGGTGCCGAGCCAGCGCTGCTCGTCGAAGGGCAGTTCGGCGAAGAGTTCGCGTTCCCGGTCGGTCAGTTCGACCACGCCGTCGTAGAAGCCGGGGACGGCCACGCGCGCGTGCTCGTCGTGCAGGGCGGCGACCAGGCGGGCGACGGCGGTGGCCGGGTTGGGCACGGCGCCGCCGAAGGATCCGGAGTGGATGTCCTGGTCGGGTCCGTGCAGCCGTATCTCGCACTCGGCGAGGCCGCGCATGCCGGTGCACACGGTGGGGGTGTCCTCGGACCACATGCCCGTGTCGGAGACGATCACGGCGTCGGCGGCGAGGCGGTCGGCGTACTCCTCGACGAGCGCGCGGAAGTGCGGGGAGCCTGATTCCTCCTCGCCCTCGACGAGCAGCTTCAGGTTGACCGCGGGGGCGGTACGGCCGGTGGCGGCGAGGTGAGCGCGGACGCCGAGTGTGTGGAAGAACACCTGACCCTTGTCGTCGGCGGCCCCGCGCGCGTAGAGGCGGTTTCCGCGGACGACGGGCTCGAAGGGGTCGCTGTCCCAGCCGTCCTCGCGGGCGGCGGGCTGCACGTCGTGATGGCCGTAGACGAGGACCGTGGGGGCGTCGGGGTCGCCGGAGGGCCACTCGGCGAACACGGCCGGGGCGCCCGGTGTCTGCCACACCTCCGCCGTGGGGAAGCCGGTCTCCGTCAGCTTGGCGGTGAGCCAGTCGGCGCTGCGCCGTACGTCCTCCGCGTGGCCGGGCTGGGCCGACACGGACCGGATGCGCAGCCACTCGGCGAGGTCGTCGAGGAAGGCCGTGCGGTGCTGCTCGATGTACGTACGGACGGCACTGTCCGGGGTCTGGCTCATGGTCACGAGCCTATCGGCCCGCGGAGACATCCTCGGAGTGCGGTTCCTCACCGGACGGCTCCTCGAGCAGCAGCCTTTCGAGGGCGGCCCGGTCGGGCAGATCGTCCGGGCGTACGACCTCTCCGGTGCGTACGTACAGGAAGGTGGCCGTGACCGAGTCGAGCGGGACGCCCTGCTGCTCGGCCCAGGCGAGGCGGTAGACCGCGAGCTGGAGCGGGTCGGCGGTGCGGCCCCGGCCGGTCTTCCAGTCGACGATCTCGTACGTGGCGTCCGGCCCTTCGCCCTCTTTGTAGACGGCGTCGATCCGGCCGCGGACGACCCGGCCGGCGACGGCGAGCTGGAAGGGGGCCTCCACGCGGTAGGGCGTGCGGTGCGCGTACTCGGTGCGCTCGAAGGCGTCCTTGAGGACTTCGAGGTCGCGTTCGTCGGCGATCTCGGCCTCGCTGCCGGGCAGTTCCTCCGGCTCCAGCATGGGCAGGGTCAGCTCCTCGAAGCGGGCTTCGACCCAGGCGTGGAAGCGGGTGCCGCGGCGGGCGGCGGGCTGCGGCGGGCGCGGCATGGGGCGGGCCAGCTCCTGCGCGAGGCCGTCCGGGTCGGCGGCCAGGCGCAGCAGCTGGGACGCGGTGAGCGACGCGGGCAGGGGGACGTCGGTGACGCTCTCGCGGGCGCGCAGGAGTTCGCCGGCGAGCGCGTCGAGGTCGCGGTCCCAGGAGGCGACGACGCGGGCCTCCTCGGGGGTGAGCGGGGTGTGCGGGGTGTGCGCGGGCTCGTCGGCCTCCAGAGGGTGGTCGTCGGGCGGCCGCGGAGGCTCGTCGGCGGGTTGGGGCGTGCGGCGCGGGGTGTTCTCGGGTGTGCCGGGTCCTTCGGTGGCTTCCGGTGCCGTCGCCTGGTGGGGGACGGTCGGGCGGTCCGTGGTCCAGGTGTCCCAGTCGGCCGGGTCGTCCGCGAAGGGGTCCTTCTCGGCGGCCGGGATCTCGTCGTCGTCCGGCGGCGGGGGCCAGTCGGGGTCCTCGTAGGTGTCCGGGTCGTGCGTGGCCGCCGGGCGGTCGTCGTCGGAGGCCGCCAGGGATTCCAGGTGGGCGAGGACGGTCTCGGCCGCGGCCCGGCGCCTGGCCAGCGCTGTCGCGTCCAGGGGCAGCGGCCACGCCTGGTCGGCGGTGGCCCGATGCAGGGCGGGGTTCTCCTCGTCCTCCGCGGGCTCCTCGGCCCAGGCCTCGATCTCGCCGTACCCGGCGGCGCAGTGGTCGTGCAGGGCGTTGAGGAACGCGGACGGTCCGCGCGGCTTCTTCTGGGTGGGCCCCCACCAGTGGCCGGAGCCGAGGAGCAGGGAGCGGGGCCGCGTGAAGGTGACGTATCCGAGGCGGAGTTCCTCGGTGTGCTGGTGCTCCTTCATGGCCTCCTGGAAGGCCTTCAGACCGCGCGCGTCCCACGAGGCGACGTCGGGCAGCGTGTCGGCGTCGCCGCGCAGTTCGTGCGGCAGCACCTTGCCCTGCGCGGTCCACTTCTCGCGGCCCTGGCTGCTGGGGAAGGTGCCGGTGACGAGGCCGGGCACGGCGACGACGTCCCACTCCAGGCCCTTGGACTTGTGGGCGGTGAGCACCTTCACGGTGTTCTCGCCGCCGGGCAGGGCGTTGTCGAGGCCCTTCTCGTACTGGGCGGCGGTGCGCAGGAAGCCGAGGAAGGCCAGCAGGGTCGCCTCGCCGTCGCCCGCGGCGAAGGAGGCGGCGACGTCGAGGAAGTTGGACAGCGTCTCGCGGCGGCGGGCGGCCAGCGCGTGCGGCGACGCCGACAGCTCGACCTCCAGGCCGGTGACGGCGAGGACGCGGTGCAGGACGTCCATGAGCGGGTCGGCCAGGCAGCGGCGCAGGTCGCGCAGTTCGGCGGCGAGGCGGGCGAACCGCACGCGCGCGTCCGGCGAGAACGGCAGCCCGTCGTCGTCTCCTCGGCCGTCGAACGGCGTCTCCAGGAACGTGTCCAGGGCGTCCGCGAGGGAGACGACCTCGGCCGGGTCGACGCCCTCGACGGCGGCGGCGAGCCTGCGGTCCGGGTCGTCGTCGTCCACGCGCGCGTGCGACACGAGGAGCCGGGCGCGGCGCCCGAGGAGGGCGAGGTCCCGCGGGCCGATGCGCCAGCGCGGCCCGGTCAGCAGCCGTACCAGCGCGGCGTTGGCTCCGGGGTCCTGGAGCACTTCGCAGACGGCGACGAGGTCGGCGATCTCGGGCAGGTGCAGCAGCCCGGACAGGCCGACCACCTCGACGGGGACGTCCCGGGCGACGAGCGCGGCCTGGATCTCGGCGAAGTCGGTCGCCGTGCGGCACAGGACGGCGATCTCGCCCGGTGCCTTGCCGGTGCGCACGAGGTGGGCGACGGAGTCCGCGAGCCAGTCGATCTCCTCGGTGTGGGTGCGCAGCAGGGCGCAGCGGACCAGGCCGTCGCGTTCGGCGCCGGGGGCCGGGCGGAGGGCCTCCACGCCCGCGTGCATGGCGCGCAGCGGTTCCGCGAGGCCGTTGGCGAGGTCGAGGAGGCGGCCGCCGCTGCGGCGGTTCTCGCTGAGGGCCTGGCGGGTGGCGGGGCGGCCGTCGGCGTGGGCGAAGTGCTCGGGGAAGTCGTCCAGGTTGGCGACGGAGGCGCCGCGCCAGCCGTAGATCGCCTGGCAGGGGTCGCCGACGGCGGTCACCGGGTGGCCGGTGCCGTCCCCGAAGAGGCCGGCCAGCAGCAGGCGCTGGGCCACCGAGGTGTCCTGGTACTCGTCGAGGAGGACGACGCGGAACTCGTCGCGGAGGATCTCGCCGACCTCGGGGCGGGTCTGCGCGAGGGTCGCCGACAGGGCGATCTGGTCGCCGAAGTCGAGCAGGTCGCGTTCCCGTTTGGCGGCCCGGTAGCGCATCACCAGGTCGGCGAGTTCGCGGCGGGCGGCGGCGGCCTCGGGGACCTTGCGCAGGTCGGCGTTGCTGAGCTTGGCGCCTTCCAGGGTCCGCAGCAGCCCGGCGTCCCAGGCGCGCAGGTCCTGGGGCCGGACGAGGTGTTCGGCGAGTTCGGAGTCGAGGGTGAGGAGGTCGCTGACGAGGTCCGGGAAGGAGCGGGTCAGGGCCGGGTAGGGGCCGGGGGCTTCGCGGAGCACGCGCGCGGCGAGCTGGTAGCGCGTGGCGTCGGCCAGCAGCCGGGACGTCGGCTCCAGGCCGATGCGCAGGCCGTGGTCGGTCAGCAGGCGGCCGGCGAAGGCGTGGTACGTGGAGATCACCGGCTCGCCCGGCGGGTTGTCCGGGTCGATGACGTCGGGGTCGGTGACGCCGGCCTTGATCAGCGCCTTGCGGACGCGTTCGGCCAGTTCACCGGCGGCCTTGTTGGTGAACGTGAGGCCGAGCACCTGCTCGGGGGCGACCTGGCCGGTGCCGACCAGCCAGACGACGCGGGCCGCCATCACCGTGGTCTTGCCCGAACCGGCGCCGGCCACGATCACCTGCGGGGCGGGCGGCGCGGTGATGCAGGCCGTCTGCTCCGGGGTGAACGGGATGCCGAGGAGCTCCTTGAGCTGGTCGGGGTCGGTGATACGAGCGGGCACCCGAGGAAGGCTAGCGGCGGGCACTGACAGCTGAGGACGGATCGGCCGCCGGGCCGGGAGAAGCGCAGGTCGGCGCGGGTGGTGCGACCGGTCACACCTGTGGACCGCGCGCTCACTCCACGACGTGCCGCCCCTCGGGCCGCGCGCTGCACGAGGCGCGGAACGCGCAGTGGGTGCAGTGCTGGCCCGCCGTCGGCGTGAACCGCTCGTCCAGTACCTTGCCGGCGGCCGTGGCGAGCAGTTCGCCGACCCACTCCCCTTCCAGGGGCTGCTGGGCCTGCACCTTGGGGAGCGTTTCGCCGCCGTCGCGCTTGGCGGCGCCCTGCCGCAGCTGGACGAGTTCGGCCCCGCCCGGTTCGGGGCGCGCGCCGTCGAAGACCTCGTCCACGGCTCCCTCGCGGACCGCGAGCTGGTACACCGCGAGCTGCGGGTGGCGGGCCGTCTCGGCGGCGGTGGGCGACTGCTTCCCGGTCTTGAAGTCGACGACGTAGGCGCGGCCGTCGCCGTCGGCCTCGACGCGGTCCATCTGGCCCCGGATGCGGACCTCGTAGTCGCCCGCGCCCAGGGTGACGTCGAAGTCGTGCTCGCTGGCCACCGGCGTGCGGCCCGCGCGGTCCATGACGTGCCACTTCAGGAAGCGTTCGAGCGCCACGCGCGCGTTGTCCTTCTCCTGCGCCGACTTCCACGGCGCGTCGAAGGCGAGGGCGTTCCACACGGAGTCCAGGCGCTCCATGAGGACGTCGAGATCCGCCGGGGTGTGCCCGGAGGCGACCTCGTCGGCGAGGACGTGGACGACGTTGCCGAAGCCCTGCGCCGCCGTCGCGGGCGCGTCCGCCTTCACCTCGCGTCCCAGGAACCACTGGAGGGAGCACGTGTTGGCGAGCTGGTCCAGGGCGCTGCCGGACAGCACGACGGGCTGGTCGCGGTCGCGCAGCGGCACCTTGGACGCGGTGGGCTCGAACATGCCCCACCAGCGGTAGGGGTGTGCGGCGGGCACCAGTGGGCGGCCGTCCTCGTCGGCGAGGGCGGCGAGGCGGGCGAGCCGGCGGGCGGCGGCCTCCCTCAGGGCGTCGGACACACGCGGGTCGACGGTCGTCGCGCGCAGCTCGGCGACGAGCGCGGCGACGGACAGCGGGCGGCGCGGGCGCCCGGTGACGTCCTTGGGTTCCACGCCGAGTTCGGTCAGGAAGCGGGACGGCTGGTCGCCGTCGTCGGCGGGTGCCTGTACGGCGGTGACGACGAGGCGTTCACGCGCGCGCGTGGCGGCCACATAGAACAGGCGGCGTTCCTCGGCGAGAAGCGCGCCCGGCGTGAGGGGCTCGGCGAGTCCGTCGCGGCCGATGCGGTCGGCCTCCAGCAGGGAGCCGCGGCGGCGCAGGTCGGGCCACAGGCCCTCCTGGACACCGGCGACGACGACCAGGCGCCATTCCAGGCCCTTGGAGCGGTGGGCGGTCATCAGGCGTACGGCGTCGGGGCGGACGGCGCGCCGCGTGAGGGTGTCGGCGGCGATGTCCTCGGCGTCGATCTCCTCCAGGAAGTTGAGGGCTCCGCGTCCGCCGGTGCGCTCCTCCGCGCGTGCCGCGGTGGCGAACAGGGCGCAGACGGCGTCCAGGTCGCGGTCGGCGTTGCGTCCGGCGGCGCCGCCGCGGCGGGCGGCGCGCTCCAGGCGGGCGGGCCAGGGCGTGCCCTCCCACAGGTCCCACAGCGCCTCCTCGGCGGTGCCGCCGTTCGCCAGGCGTTCGCGGGCCGTGCGGAGCAGCGCGCCGAGCCGTTGGGCACCGCGCGCGTACGCGGGGTCGTGCACGGCCAGGCGTTCCGGTTCGGCGAGTGCGCGCGCGAGCAGTTCGTCCGAGGGCGGCGGCAGCGGGTTGCCCGCGGCGCGCTCCTCGTCGCGCAGGGCACGGCCGAGGCGGCGCAGGTCGGCGGCGTCCATTCCGGCGAGGGGGGACGTGAGCAGGGTGAGCGCGGTCTCGGTGTCGAGCCAGCAGACGTCGGCGTCCTCCCCAATCTCAGTCTCGGCGCCCGACTGAGTCTCGGCGCCGGTCTGCATCTCGGCGCCGGTCCCGGTCCCGAAGCCCGTCCCAGTCCCGGCACCGACCCCAGTCCCGACACCGGTCCCATTCCCGGTCTCTTCCCCGTCCCCCCGCGCCGCCTCCGCCGTGGCCACCGCGCGCAGCGCCGTCAGCAGGGGCGCCACCGCCGGTTCGTGCCGCAGCGGCAGGTCGTCGCCGTCGATGTCGAGCGGGACGCCGGCCGAGGTGAGCGCGCGGCGCACCACCGGGATGGTGCGGGAGCCCGCGCGCACCAGGACGGCCATGTCGCCCCAGGGCACGCCGTCCTCCAGGTGCGCCCGGCGCAGGATGTCGGCGATGTTGTCCAGCTCGGTGCCGGCCGTCGGGTACGTGTACGCCTCGACGCGTCCGCCGTCACGCACCGGCGTCAGCTCGCGGTGGGCCCGGACCTTGTCGGCGGGCAGCCGGGGCAGCGGCATGCGCTGGGTCAGCAGGCGTGTGGCGGCGAGCAGCGCGGCGCCGGAGCGCCGGGAGGTCCGCAGCACCTCGACGGGCGCGGGCCTGCCGTCCGCGCGCGGGAAGGCGTGCGGGAAGTCCAGGATGCCGTTCATGTCGGCGCCCCGGAACGCGTAGATCGACTGGTCCGGGTCTCCGAAGGCGACCAGCGTGCGGCCGCCGCCGGCGAGGGCCCGCAGCAGCCGTACCTGGGCCGGGTCGGTGTCCTGGTACTCGTCGACGTACACGGCGTCGTACTGCGCGGCGAGCCGCCGTGCGGCCTCGGGGCGGCGGGCGAGGAGCACCGCGCGGTGGACGAGTTCGGCGTAGTCGAGGACGCCCTGGAGGTCGAGCACGTCGAGGTACTCGGCGAGGAAGGCGGCGGCGGCACGCCAGTCGGGGCGGCCGATGCGGCGGGCGAAGGCATCGAGGGAGCCGGGGTCCAGGCCCAGTTCGCGGCTGCGGGCGAGGACGGCGCGTACCTCGTCGGCGAAGCCGCGGGTGGTCAGGCAGGCGCGGAGCTCGTCGGGCCAGCGCACGTGCGCGAGGCCGAGCCGTTCGAGGTCCGTCTGCCCGGCGAGCAGTTCGCGCACGGTGACGTCCTGCTCGGGGCCGGACAGCAGGCGCAGCGGCTCGACGAAGAGGTCGCCGTCCTGGTGCGCGCGGACCAGTGCGTAGCTGAACGAGTGGAAGGTGGTCGCCTGTGGGGCGCGCGCCGCGCCGATGCGCAGCGCCATGCGGTCGCGCAGTTCGACGGCGGCCTTGCGGCTGAAGGTCAGGACCAGGATCCGCTCGGGGTCGGCGCCGCGGGCGATGCGCGCGGCGACGGACTCGACGAGCGTGGTGGTCTTTCCGGTGCCCGGGCCGGCGAGGACGAGCAACGGTCCGGTCACGTGGTCAACCACGGAGCGCTGTGCGGCGTCAAGACGAGGGGGATCGGGCCGGGTCGGCGGGGTACGCACCAGTCGGTAAGCGCCACGGCCCCCCTGTCGCACCTGGGAGTGCGACAGGCGCCTGGTGGAGGAAGAGGAGCTCACGTGGTTCGCCGGTCCTGGTGGGTGTACTGGTTGGCACACCACCGCGTGCACGGCGGTGGTGGCGGGGTCGGAGGCGCGCGCGCAGCCGACGCTACGCCGCGGGCCGGTACGGAAGCAGGGCTTCCGCTTCTTCCCTCGCGGCGCTCGCGGCACTCCCGCCCCTCGCCCCACGAACGTACGCCATGCCACGGACGTCCCCCGTTTCCCCCGAACGGGTCACAGGTCGCACCTGGACCCGCGGGATGGCGGAAGCTGTCAAACGTGACCCTCCGCGTGCTCGCCGCCGTCCCACCGCGCCCGCTTCAGGTCGAGGCGCGGCAGATGGCCCTCGGCGGCCCGGCTCGCCCCCTTCAGCGGCGTGCCCTCCGCCCGGTAGTGGCCGAGCGCCTCCAGTTCGCTGCCCGGCAGCAGCCGCCCGTCCGCGCGGACGACGCGCCACCAGGGCACCGCGCTCCCGTAGAGGGACATCACCCGGCCCACCTGGCGGGGCCCACCCTCGCCGAGCCACTCGGCGACGTCCCCGTAGGTCATGACGCGTCCAGGCGGAATCAGGTCCGTGACGTCGAGCACCCGCTCGGCATACTCGGGCAGCGCGTCCGCGGGTGCCGGACTCCCGCCGTCCGGAAGACTCTCCTCGCTCATCCGCCCCATCCTGCCCCACCCCACCGACAATCCGACGCGCTCGCGCCCCGGCCGATCTCTCGCCCGGGGACGGCGCTTCGGGCAGACTGTCCGCCCCCGCATGTGCACCCTGATGCCCCCGTGTGTCGGTGCGGCATGCCACCATCGTGCGGGCGGTGACCGGTGATACGAGATCAAGAAGAGACGATGAAGCAGCAGGGTGCGCACCCCGAGGACCCCGAGGGCTCCTCCGACGCTTCGTCGCGTCCCGACCGCGCCGCCGACAGAGCCGACGACACCGACGCCGGGGCGGACGAACGGCACGCGGACGAGGCCCACGCCGACGAGGTCGAGGGCGACGAACCGCTGCTCCCCGCGCGCGTGCACCGCCCCTCGGACCTCATGCGGCTGCTGGTCGGCGTCCTCGCCGTGGTCGTGCTGCTGGCGGTCGCCGCGTTCGCGCACGGCACCACCTCCGGCCTCGAACAGGACATCAACAAGGGCACCGGACAGGCGCCCGACCTGCTCATCAAGATCGCGGGACTGGCGTCCAGCATCGCGATCCTCCTGGTACCGGTCGCGTTCGCCATCGAGCGGCTGATCAAACGGGACGGGCTGCGGATCGCCGACGGCGTGCTCGCCGCCGTCCTCGCACACGGCGTGACTCTCGCCACAGATCTGTGGGTCGCCAAGGCCGCCCCCGGCTCCATCCAGGAAGCGCTGACCCAGCCCTCCCCCGGCGACATCACCGCCCTCACCGACCCGGTGCACGGCTACCTGGCACCCGTGATCGCGTACATGACGGCCGTCGGCATGTCCCGCCGGCCGCGCTGGCGCGCGGTGCTGTGGATCGTGCTGCTGCTGGACGCGTTCTCGATGCTCGTCACCGGCTACACGACGCCGTTCTCGATCATCCTGACGGTCCTCATCGGCTGGAGCGTGGCCTACGGCACGCTGTACGCGGTCGGCTCGCCCAATGTGCGTCCCACCGGCCGGACCCTGATGGCGGGTCTGCGGACCGTCGGCTTCCGCCCGGTGAGCGCCTCCCGCGAGGAGGCCCCGGACGCGGCGGAGAGCGGCGACCGGGGACGGCGCTACTTCGTCACCCTGGAGGACGGCCCGCCGCTGGACGTCACGGTCGTCGACCGGGAGCAGCAGGCCCAGGGCTTCTTCTACCGCGCGTGGCGCAATCTCACCCTGCGCGGCTTCGCCACCCGCAGCAGCCTCCAGTCCTTGCGCCAGGCCCTGGAGCAGGAGGCACTGCTCGCGTACGCGGCCATCGCGGCCGGCGCCAACGCGCCCAAGCTGATCGCCACCTCCGAGCTCGGCCCCGACGCGGTGATGCTGGTCTACGAGCACTCCGGCGGGCGCTCGCTGGACTCGCTGCCGGACGAGGAGATCACCGACGACCTGCTGCGCGACACCTGGGAGCAGGTGCGGGCGCTGCAGTCCCGGCGGATCGCGCACCGCAGGCTGGTCGGCGACGCCATCCTGGTGGATCGTTCCGGCACGGTGATCCTCAGTGACCTGCGGATCGGCGAGATCGCGGCCGGCGACCTGCTGCTGCGCATGGACATCTCCCAGTTGCTGGTGACCCTCGGGCTGCGGGTGGGCGCCGAGCGTGCCGTCGCCTCGGCGGTGGGCGTCCTCGGCCCCGACGCCGTCGCCAACTGCCTGCCGATGCTCCAGCCGATCGCGCTGAGCCGCTCCACGCGCGCGACGTTGCGCAGGCTGGCCCGGGAGCGCACGCAGCGCGAGCGCGAGGCGGTGCTGGAGGCGTCCCGGCAGGCCAAGGAGGCCCGCCTGGCCGCGGCCGACGACAGCGCGCGGCCGGTGCTGGAGAAGCCGGACAAGAAGACCGAGCGGGCCGAGGCACGGGCCGAGAAGCGGGCCATCGACGAGGCCCTGGACGAGGCGCGCGAGGAGGATCTGCTCACCCAGATCCGCTACGAGGTGCTGCGGATCAGGCCGCAGGCACCGGTGGAGCCGGCCCGCCTGGAGCGGGTGCGACCGCGCACCCTGATCAGTTTCATCGCCGGCGCCATCGGCGCGTACTTCCTGCTGACGCAGCTGACGCACATCGAGTTCGGGCCACTCATCGCCAACGCCGAGTGGGGCTGGGTCGCCGCGGCGGTGCTGTTCTCGGCCGCCAGCTATGTCGCGGCGGCGATGGCGCTGCTGGGGTTCGTGCCCGAGCGGGTGCCGTTCCTGCGGACGATCGCGGCCCAGGTCGCCGGATCGTTCGTGAAGATCGTCGCCCCTGCGGCGGTCGGCGGAGTGGCTCTCAACACGCGGTTCCTGCAGCGCTCGGGCGTGCGGCCGGGGCTCGCGGTGGCGAGCGTCGGCGCCTCCCAGCTGTTCGGGCTGGGCTGCCACATCCTGATGCTGCTGGCCTTCGGCTATCTGACCGGCACCGAGAAGACGCCGTCGCTGTCGCCCTCCCGCACGGTGATCGGCGGCCTGTTGACGGTGGCCGTGCTGGTGCTGGTGGTGACGTCGGTGCCGTTCCTGCGGAAATTCGTCATCACGCGCGTGCGGTCACTTTTCGCCGGTGTCGTACCGCGCATGCTCGACGTGCTGCAACGGCCGCAGAAGCTGGTCACCGGCATCGGCGGCATGCTGCTGCTGACCGCCTGCTTCGTGATGTGCCTGGACGCCTCGATCCGCGCGTTCGGCGACGAGACGACCTCCATCAGCATCGCCAGCGTCGCCGTCGTCTTCCTCGCGGGCAACGCGCTCGGTTCGGCGGCGCCGACGCCGGGCGGTGTCGGCGCCGTGGAGGCGACCCTGACGGTCGGTCTGATCGCGGTGGGTCTGCCCAAGGAGGTCGCGGCGCCGGCCGTGCTGCTGTTCCGGCTGCTGACGCTGTGGCTGCCGGTGCTGCCGGGCTGGCTGGCGTTCAACCACCTCACGCGCAAGGGAGCGCTGTAGCACCTCACGCGCAAGGGAGCGCTGTAACGCGCGCGGGCCGGCCGCCTCGCCCGTGAGCGGGGCTTTACCTCGTCCGGCCCGCGTCCCGAGCGCCGTGACCGGCGCGAGCGCAGGATGGAACCATGCCGAAGCCGTCCCGGATGCGCACCGCTGCCCTGACCACCACCGCCGTATTGCTCTCCGCCCTGGTGGCGGGGTGCGGCGGCGACGACGCCGAGGACGAGGACCTGCCGAGCCAGAAGCTCAGTTGGGAGGACTGCCCGGCACCGTCGCAGGAGCAGGGCGGAGGCGACGACCCCTCGCCGCTGCCGGGCGGCGACGAGTGGCAGTGCGCCACCATGAAGGCGCCCCTCGACTGGGACCGGCCCGAAGGCGAAACGATCGACCTCGCGCTGATCAGGGCGAAGGCGAGCGGCGACGCCGGCGAGCGGATCGGCTCCCTGGTGTTCAACTTCGGCGGCCCCGGCGGCTCGGGCATCGCCGGCCTGCCCGCCTTCGGCGTGGACTACGAGAAGCTGCGCACCCGCTACGACCTGGTCAGCTTCGACCCGCGCGGCGTCGGCCGCAGCGCCCCCGTGCGGTGCCAGAACGACCAGCAGCTCGACGCGTACTTCCAGCAGGACGCCACACCCGACAACGGCGCCGAGCGCGCCGAAATGCTGGCGAGCACCAAGGAGTTCAACGAGGCCTGCGAGAAGAACTCCAAGAAGGTGCTGCCGCACGTGCGGACCACCGACGCGGCCCGCGACCTCGACCTGATGCGCCAAGTCCTCGGCGACGACAGACTCCACTACTTCGGCATCTCCTACGGCACCGAACTCGGCGGGGTCTACGCGCATCTGTTCCCGAAGAAGGTGGGCCGGGCCGTCTTCGACGCCGTCGTCGACCCGACGCAGACACCCGAGCAGGGCTCGCTCGGGCAGGCCAGGGGCTTCCAGCGCGCCCTCGACAACTACGCCGAGGACTGCGTGTCGAAGGTCGAGGAGTGCCCCGTCGGCGACACCGCCGAGGACGTCAAGAACCGCATCGCCAAGCTGCTGAAGGACCTCGACGGCAAGCCGCTGCCGGGCATCTTCCCCCGTGAACTGACCCAGACAGCCGCGACCAACGGCATCGCGCAGGCCATGTACTCGAAGGACTTCTGGGAGTACCTGACGGAGGGACTCCAGCAGGCGTACGAAGGTGACGGCCAGGTCCTGATGCTGCTGTCCGACTCGATGAACGGGCGCAACGAGAACGGCGAGTACAGCAACATCACCGCGGCCAACATCTCCATCAACTGCGCCGACGACAAGCCCCGCTACAGCCCCGAGGACGTGGCGCGGAAGCTGCCCGAATTCCGCTCGGCGTCCGGGCTGTTCGGCGACTACCTCGCCTGGGGCATGCTCAGTTGCACCGGCTGGCCCGTGCCGGGGGCCGCCGACCACCCCGACGTGAGCGCGCCGGGATCGGCGCCGATCCTCGTGATCGGCAACACCGGCGACCCGGCCACGCCGTACGAAGGGGCACGGAGGATGGTGGAGGCGCTCGGCAAGGGCGTCGGGGTCGAGCTGACGTACAGGGGTGAGGGGCACGGCGCGTACGACAGCAAGAACAAGTGTGTGCAGGACGCCGTGAACGGCTACCTGCTGGACGGGAAGGTGCCGAAGTCGGGCACCGTCTGCTCCTGACCGCCTCCCTTCGACCTCCAATTCATGGATAAACCAGCAGGTCAGAGCGTTATCCACAGGCTCGGACGGTCTTCTGCCGGTCCGTCTACGATGACGGGAAAGCCATCCGCCGCACGGCGCGGACGGCCTGCGAGGGGGGTGCGACATGGGGCGTTTCGTACGGTTGGCGGCGTTGGCCGCCGCCACGGCGCTGCTGACGGCGGGGTGCGGCGGCCCGTCCGACGGGGAGAGCGGGCCGCTGACGGAGCAGAGGCTCGACTGGGGGCGCTGCAAGTCGACCGCGGGCTCCCCGGCCCCGGGCGGCGACTGGCAGTGCGCGACGCTCAAGGCACCGCTGGACTGGTCGGAACCGGACGGCGAGACGATCGACCTGGCCCTCATCCGTTCCAAGGCGCGCGGGGACAAGCGCCTCGGTTCGCTGCTGTTCAACTTCGGCGGCCCGGGCGGCTCGGGGGTGTCCACGCTGCCGTCGTACGGCGACACGGTCGCCGCGCTCCACGACAAGTACGACCTGGTCAGCTGGGACCCGCGAGGGGTGGCCGCCAGCGAAGGGGTCCGCTGCCGCAGCGACAAGGAGATACGGGCCGCCGAGTCCCTGGACGCCACGCCGGACACCCCGGCCGAGGAGCGGGCGTACTTCGGTGACGCCGCAGCCTTCGGCCGGGGCTGCCAGAAGTCCGCCGGCGCACTCATGGCGCACGTCTCGACCACCGACACCGCCCGTGACCTGGACCTGATGCGCCAGGTCCTGGGCGACGAGAAGTTGCACTACTTCGGCGTCTCCTACGGCACGGAACTCGGCGGGGTCTACGCCCACCTGTTCCCGGAGCGCGTCGGCCGCCTGGTCCTGGACGCGGTCGTCGACCCGACCGCCGACACACTGGGCCACGCCGAGAACCAGACCCGTGGCTTCCAGCGCGCCCTGCACGACTACCTGAAGTCCACCGGCCGGGACCCCGAGCAGGGCACGCGCGAGATCGCGGCGCTGCTGGACCGGCTCGACGCACAGCCCATGGAGACGTCCTCCTCCGACCGGAGACTGACGCAGACCCTCGCCGTCACGGGCATAGCCCTGGCGATGTACAGCGAGAGCTTCTGGCCGCGGCTGACCGATGCCCTGGAGGCCGCGGACGAGGGCGACGGCTCCGGGCTGCTGGCGCTCGCCGACCAGTACAACGACCGTGATCCGTCCGGGCGTTACGGCACGACGACGCACTCCCAGCGGGTCATCTCGTGCCTGGACGACCGGCAGCGGCCGTCCGCCGAGGAGACGAGAAAGCTGCTGCCGCGCTTCGAGAGCATCTCGCCGGTGTTCGGGGAGTTCCTGGGCTGGGACACGGCCGGCTGGTGCCACGACTGGCCGGTGCCCGGGCAGCACGACACCCCGGAAGTGAGCGCGCCCGGCGCGGCACCGGTCCTGGTCGTCGGCAACACGGGCGACCCGGCGACCCCGTACGAGGGCGCGCGGAGGATGGCGGACGAGCTCGGCGAGGACGTCGGCGTGGTCCTCACCTGGCAGGGCAAGGGCCACGGCGCCTACGGCAGCGGGAACGACTGCGTCGACTCGGCGGTCGACGCCTACCTGCTGGACGGCAGAGTGCCGCGGGACGGGACGGTCTGCGCCTGAGGAGGGTCACGACGAGCTCTCAGGGGTGACGTGATCTGCCTCACGTGATGTCACAGCGCTCGGTCGGGCGGTGTCTTGAGGTCGAGCACGTGATGCGAAGGAGAGACCATGGCTGAGAGCACCGACGTGATCGTAGTCGGCGGCGGATACGCCGGCGTGATGGCGGCCAACCGGCTGACGCAGCGCGACGACGTGTCAGTGACCCTGATCAACCCGCGCTCCGCCTTCGTGGAGCGGATCCGCCTGCACCAACTCGTGGCCGGCTCGGACGACGCGGTCGTGGAGTACCGGGAGGTGCTGGCCGACCGCGTCCGCCTGGTGACCGACACGGTGACCCGGATCGACGCGGCCCGGCGCACGGTGGAGTTGTCGGCCGGTGACGCTCTCGGCTACGACTACCTGGTCTACGCGGTGGGCAGCGGCAGCGCCGATCCGCGGGTGCCAGGGGCGGCCGAGTTCGCCCACCCGATCGCTTCCCTGGAGGAGGCGGAGCGGCTGCGTCCGCTCCTCGCCACCGCGCCCGCGACGGCGGAGGTGACGGTGGTCGGCGCCGGTCCGTCCGGCATCGAGACAGCCGCCGAGCTGGCGGAGACGGGGCGCCCGGTGACCCTCGTGTGCGGCGGGGTGCTCGGCCCGTACCTGCACCCTCGCGGCCGGCGTTCGGTCGCCAAGCGGCTGGCCGGGCTCGGGGTGACCGTGGTCGACGGGCCCGGCACGGAAGTGACGGCGGTGACGCGTGATTCCGTGCGGCTGGGCGACGGCCGGACGCTGCGGAGCGAGGTGACCGTCTGGACCGCCGGGTTCGGCGTGCCGGACCTGGCCGGGCGCAGCGGTCTGAGCACCGATGCCCTGGGCCGCCTGCTCACGGACGAGACGCTGACGAGCGTGGACGACGCGCGCATCCTGGCGGCCGGGGATGCGGCGGCGCCCTCGGGCCTGCCGCTCCGGATGAGCTGCCAGGCCGCGGGCCCGCTGGGCGCGCATGCCGCCGACACGGTGCTCAGCCGGATCGCGGCGCGGGAGCCGGCGCCGGTCAGCTTCGGGTTCACCGGCCAGTGCATCAGCCTGGGCCGCCGGGCAGGCATCTTCCAGTTCGCGCACAAGGACGACACCGCGCTGGGGTTCCATGTCGGCGGTCGCCCCGGAGCCAGGCTGAAGGAGTTCGTCTGCAAGCACACGGTCAGACAACTGGCGGACGAGGCACACAAGCCCGGGTCGTTCGCGTGGAAGAAGGAACCCAACCGCCAGACGTCACTGGTGGCCACGCGCGACGACGCCCCGGCGACCGCCGAGCGGACGGCCTAGCCGGCCACGCGTGGCCGGCCGGCCGCGAGGGAGAGAAGACGGGACATGAGCGACCACGCCACTGACCCCGCGACGGATACGTTCGTCGCCCACCGCAACCTGCTGTTCACGGTGGCCTACGAGATGCTCGGTTCGGCGGCCGACGCCGAGGACGTCCTCCAGGAGACCTGGCTGCGGTGGGTCGACGTGGACCTGGACCGCATACGCGACCAGCGGGCCTATCTGGTCCGCATCACGACCCGGCAGGCGCTCAACAGACTGCGCACGATGGCGCGTCGCAAGGAGTCGTACGTCGGCCCCTGGCTGCCCGAGCCGATGCTCACCGCACCGGACGTCGCCGAGGACGTGGAGCTCGCCGAGAGCGTGTCGATGGCGCTGATGCTCGTCCTCGAGACGCTGTCGCCGACCGAGCGTGCCGTGTTCGTGCTGCGGGAGGCGTTCGACGTCAGCTACGACGAGATAGCGGAGGCGGTCGGCAAGAGCCCCGCCGCCGTCCGCCAGATCGCGCACCGGGCCCGCCGGCACGTGGACGCCCGGCGTCCTCGCGAGGTGGTCTCCCCGAGCGAGACACGGGCGGCGCTGGAGTCGCTCAGGCGCGCGCTCGAGACCGGTGATCTGCAGGGCATCCTCGACGTGCTCGCGCCCGACGTCGTCCTGATGAGCGACGGCGGCGGACGCATACACGCCGCGCTGCGGCCGGTCGTCGGCGCCGACAAGGTGGCCCGCCTCTTCACCGGTGTCCTCAGCAGGAAGGCGAGCAAGGTGACCGCCTCGCCCACTCTGGTCAACGGCAACCCCGGGCTCGTCGCCCACCAGGACGGCGCCCTCGACGGCGTGCTGGCCGTCCGCGTCGAGGGGGGCCTCATCACCGGCCTCTACTACGTCCGCAACCCGGACAAGCTGACCCGGGTCCACTCCGAGACCCCGCTCACCCTGCGCTGAGAGACGAGCGGGCCCACGGCGTCCGAACTGTTCGGAGCCGTGGGCCCGTTCCGTCTCGGCGGCCGGCCCCGGGGCGTGCGGGCCCGGGCGGGCGGCGCCGGAAGCGGGTCAGTACACCGGCTTGTGGGGCTCGATCTGGTTGACCCAGCCGATCACGCCGCCGCCGACGTGCACGGCGTCGGCGAAGCCCGCGGACTTCAGGACCGCGAGGACTTCCGCACTGCGGACACCCGTCTTGCAATGCAGGACGATCTTCTTGTCCTGCGGGAGTCCTTCGAGGGCGGTGCCCATGAGGAACTCGTTCTTCGGGACGAGACGGGCGCCGGGGATGGCGACGATCTCGTACTCGTTCGGCTCGCGGACGTCGATGATCTCGATGCTCTCGCCGTCGTCGATCCACTCCTTGAGCTGCTTCGGAGTGATCGTGGAGCCGGCAGCCGCCGCCTGGGCCTCCTCGGAGACGACGCCGCAGAAGGCCTCGTAGTCGATGAGCTCGGTGACGGTCGGGTTCTCGCCGCAGACCGCGCAGTTCGGGTCCTTGCGGACCTTGACCTGGCGGTACTGCATCTCCAGGGCGTCGTAGATCATCAGGCGGCCGACCAGCGGCTCACCGATGCCGGCGAGCAGCTTGATGGCCTCGTTGACCTGGATGGAGCCGATGGACGCGCACAGCACGCCGAGCACGCCGCCCTCGGCGCAGGAGGGGACCATGCCGGGGGGCGGGGGCTCCGGGTACAGGCAGCGGTAGCAGGGACCGTGCTCGGACCAGAAGACGGAGGCCTGACCGTCGAAGCGGTAGATCGAACCCCAGACGTAGGGCTTGTTGAGCAGCACGCACGCGTCGTTGACCAGGTAGCGGGTCGCGAAGTTGTCCGTGCCGTCGACGATGAGGTCGTACTGGCTGAAGATGTCCATCACGTTGTCGGCCTCGAGCCGCTCCTCGTGAAGGACCACGTTCACGTACGGGTTGATGCCCTTGACCGAGTCGCGGGCGGACTCGGCCTTGGAGCGACCGATGTCGGCCTGGCTGTGGATGATCTGGCGCTGCAGGTTCGACTCGTCGACCTCGTCGAACTCCACGATGCCGAGCGTGCCGACGCCCGCTGCGGCCAGGTACATCAGCGCCGGCGAACCCAGGCCGCCGGCGCCGACACAGAGCACCTTCGCGTTCTTCAGCCGCTTCTGCCCGTCCATCCCCACATCGGGGATGATCAGGTGGCGGGAGTACCTGCGGACCTCGTCTACGGTGAGCTCATCAGCCGGCTCGACCAGGGGTGGCAGCGACACGGGGACTCCGTTGGTCGGTCTATCACTACGGTTGTTCTCCGCGTAACACTGCCACGGGCTTTTTCATTCCGAGACACCTGTTCCGATCCGCGAGACGATTTCGTCCCAGTAGCCGGGCACGGTCTCGAAGGGCTCGGTTCGTCCGCCGCGTTCGGCGAGCGCGCCGTGGGGGCCGGTGAGCGCGGCGTGGGGGCCGGTGAGCGCGGCGTGGGGGCCCGTCCGGTCGGTGAAGAAGATCGTGCCGGCGCCCTGCCAGCGGGCGATGCGCAGTGCCTCCTCCAGGTGGGGCCGGGGCACGCCGTGCACGAAGTGGCAGAAGCGCTCGGGCGGATAGTCCGCCGTCCACTCCGCGACCTGCGACCAGCGGTAGTCGCTCCAGGGGCCGCGGAAGGTGACCAGCTGGTCCGCGTTCTCGGCGTAACCGGGGTACGGGTGGGTGCCGTGGCCGAAGACGATGTGGGCATCGTCACGAATGGCGCGGAGCGTGGTGACAACGCGCCGCACTTCGGGGAGCGCGCCGCGCTCGGTGGGACAGCGGTCCAGGAGGAAGCCGTCGGCCTGGTACCAGTCGAGGTACCGGTGCGCTTCGGAGATCAGGTCGCCGAAGGAGCGGGCGCCGTAGGTGGCGTCGAGGTGGCCGAGGACACGGACGCCCGCGTTGCGCAGCCGGCCGGCGGCTTCGAGGCAGTGCGGGTCCGGCTGGGAGCCGGGGCCGTCGGCGACGTTGAGGACGACCCAGTCGAGAGGGGTGCCGGGGCGGGTGAGCAGGGTCCACTCCGTCGGGGCGAGGAGCGGGTGCGCGAAGCCGGGGACACCGAGGCCGGTGCGGACGCCGGTGCTCGCGGTGCCCGCTTTGGTACTGGTCAGATACGGCATGCCGCCTCCATCCAGATGTCGGCGAGGGACTCTTCGAGGTTGATGCGGGGCCGCCAGCCGAGCCGGTCGCGTGCGGTGCGCACGTCGGCCTGCTGCCAGCTGCCGCAGCCGTCGGGGTAGGGGTAGGCGACGGGCGTCGCGTGGTCGGGGTCGCTGCGGGGGTGCCCGATGGTCGGCCGGAGGTGGCCGCCGGGCGGGCCGTCGAGTTCGTGCAGGGCACCGCCGTAGCCGGCCACGCGGGCGAGGACGGCGGCGGCGTCGCGCAGCCGGACGGCGCGGCCGGATCCGATGTTGATGACGCCCTGTGCCGCGGAGAGCGAGGCGGCGTGCACGGCGCGGGCCACGTCGCGTACGTCGACGAAGTCGCGCTGGGCGCCGAGGCCGCCGAGCTTCAGCTCGCCGTCGCCGGCCTGCATCGCGCGGCGCATGGCCTCGGCGAGGCGGCCGAGGGGCGAGCCCGCCGGGGTGCCGGGCCCGGCGGGCGAGAAGACGCGCAGGACGACGGCGTCGAGTCCGGAGCCGAGGACGAGTTCGGTGGCGGCGAGCTTGCTCACGCCGTATGGGCCGCCGGGGCGGGGCACGGCGTCCTCGGCGGTGGACGAACCGGGCTGGCTGGGACCGTATTCGGCGCTGCACCCGATCTGTACGAGCCGGGCGCCGCAGCCGCTGCGGCGCAGGGCCTCGCAGACGGTGGCGACGGCGACGGTGTTGTGCCGGGTGAGTTCGCGGGCGCCGCCCCGGGTGGCGCCCGCGCAGTTGATGACGACGCCGGGGTGGACGGCGTCGAGGAAGCGGGTGAGCGCGCCGGGACTGCCGGACGCGAGGTCGAAACGGACGTCGGCGTCGTCGCCGCGGCCGAGCGCGGTGAGCTGGACGGCCGGGTCGGCGAGCAGGCGGTCGGCTACGTAGCGGCCGATGTAGCCGCCTGCTCCGATCAGCAGGACCCTCATCGGGCGGCTCCCGGGATGCGTGCGCCGACGGGGGCGGAGGCGCCAGATCGGGAGGTGGTCATGTGGTGATCTCCTTCAAAGGGGTGGTGCCGAGGGGACGGCCCCCGCAGGGGCGGAGCGTGCGGCGCTCCCGGTGGGGCGCACGCGGCCGGCCCCGACGGAGCGCGCGCGTGCGCGGGCGCGTTGGGGCGGGCACGGGCGGCCTCTGCGGGGTCGGCGTGCGCAGAGGCGCGCGGGGCGGGGCGCGTCAGCATGGGCGCTCCGGGGTGGCGTGGGCCGAGGCGCGGGTGAGGGTGCGGGTCGCGTGGATGAGCAGGGTCAGGGCCGTCGCACCGCAGGCCAGCGTGGGGACGGCGGACGGGCCCCAGGCGGTGACGAGGGTGTCCACCGGGACGGCGAGGACGTCGCAGCCGGGCAGTCGGCCCGCGAAGACGGTGGCGAGGGCCAGCCCTTCGGCCGACGCGGCGGCGGTGAGGACCAGCGCCGGGGCGTGGGTGAAGCCGTGGACGGTGAGGAGCCGGGCGAGGAACAGCAGGGCGCCCAGGGCGAGGACCTCGGCGTACGCGGCGGGCTCACCGAGGACCGCGCCGCACAGGGCGACGAGGGCGGCCAGCGCGCCCAGGAACAGGCCGAACGCGCCGAACAGCAGCGGCCGTACGGAGGCGGCGAACTCCTCGAGCCCTCGGCTCGCCGCCAGTCTGCGGCGGGCGCGTGAGGCGAGGAGGTGGGCGCTCCAGGCGGCGGGCGCGCAGCCGAGAGCGAGCGCCGTGGCGGTCGCCGTCGCGAGCGGCCAGGGTCCGTCGGTGTCGCCGGTGGGCAGGGTGTCGGGGCCGCCCACGACGGCGGCGGCGAGCAGTCCGTCGCCGAGCAGGGCGTATCCGACGAGCCAGCAGGTCCAGAGGCCGGTGCCGTGACCGGCCGGGCCACCTCGGTGGGCGGGGCTCAGCGGGCCGCGCTTCAGTACGGCGCGCAGACTCACGACGACGGCGAGGGTGCCGAGCACGGCCGCGACCAGCCGGTCCTGACCGCCGGTGAACCGGAGGGCGGCCACGGTCGCCGCGCACATCACTCCGGGCAGCAACGTGAGGGCGGCCCAGCGGGCGCGCGCCGCGGGAGCGGTCCGGACGGCGGGGCGCGGCGCCGTCGCCTCCGTGTCACGGGGCACGCGCGCGTACATCTCCTCGGCGAGCGCGAAGACGTCGCGGTGCCGGAAGCGGGCGGCCGTGCGGTCGGTGACCCCGTGGGCCTCCAGGCCCGCCGCGATCTCCAGGGCGTCCACGGCCCGTTCGCACAGCTCGCGGTGCCGGTGCATCAGGACCTTCACGGGGTCGGCGGCGGTACGGCGGCCGGCGGACCGACGCCGGGAACCGGGGCCGGGATCCCCCGCGCCCTCGCTTCCGCCACCATCGGCGCCACCATCGGCGACTCCGGTCCTGGTCCCAGCTCCGGCTCCGGCAGCAGCCGATTCGGCCGACGACTCCGTCGGCTCCTCCCCCGGCCACTCCCCCAGCGCATCGCGCGACCGTGCGTCCCAGGCGCCGGGGCTGTCCGGGATGCCCGGGCTGGCCGGGGTGCCGGGCAGATCCAGTTCTCCGAGGCCGCTCATGAGGCTCCTCCCTCCAAGGCCGCGCCGGAGGCCGAAACGGGAACACGACCAGCCGCACCGCCCGAAGCCCCAGAGGAAACGGGAGCCGCAACCGAACCCGGAGCAACGGCACAGGCTCGTGCCGTCGGCTCCGTCCAGCGGCCGGGCACCTGGGACTCGGCCGGCGCCGCGAAGGGCAGCGGGTCCCCGGCGTCGTCGAGGACGACCCGACGGACCGGGGTGTGGGAGACGATGTCCAGGTAGATGCCGTGGAAGGCCGCGATGTTCTGCTCGACGGTGAACAGTTCGAGCGCGCGGGCGCGTGCGGCGGCGCCGAGGCGCTCACGGCGCTCCGGGTCGCGCAGCAGCGCCACGCACGCCTCC
The DNA here is from genome assembly GCF_055606745.1 of Streptomyces sp. NPDC037054. Classification (NCBI taxonomy): domain Bacteria; kingdom Bacillati; phylum Actinomycetota; class Actinomycetes; order Kitasatosporales; family Streptomycetaceae; genus Streptomyces; species Streptomyces sp. NPDC037054. The sequence continues at coordinate 323,303 of NZ_JBVJSJ010000001.1, forward strand.
GCGAGCGCCCGCGGATTGCGCGGCGGCACGACGAGCCCGGTGCCGCCGATGACCTCCACGACCGCGCCGACGTCGGTGGACACGGTCGCCCGCCCGCAGAGCATGGCCTCGACCAGGCTGACCGGGAAGCCCTCGACGACGCTGGCCAGCACGACGACGGCACCGGAGGCGTACGCGTCGGCGGCGGTGGGCAGTTCGGGACCGCCGATCTCCTCGAAGGACACCGGGTTGGCGCCGACGGAGTGCGGTCCGTCGGCCTCGTCGGGGAAGAGCTGGGCGGCCAGCGCCCGGCAGTGCCCGAGGTAGGCGGCGCCCTCGGGACCGGCGGGGGCGCCGACGACGCGCAGCCGGGCCGTCGGCTCCTCCTTGCGGATCTCGGCGAAGGCGTGCAGCAGGGAGACGAGGTCCTTGGCCGGTTCCACCCGGCCGACCCACACCAGGGTGTCCGGGTCGGCGTCCTCCGGTGCCTCGCCGACCTCGGCGAACGGCTCGGCGTCCATGCCCGGGTAGACGGTGCGCAGCTTGGCGCGGTCGGCGCCGCAGCGCTCCTGCCAGCGTCGGGCGTGGGTGTTGCCGGGCGTGATCACCGCGGCGCGCCGGTAGGTCTCGGCGGCGAGCCCGCCGTGGAAGGCGGCGAGCAGGGACCGTACGGCGGGCGGGGCCTGGCCGGTGGTCAGGTAGTGCGACCGCAGCTGGACGCCGTACTCGGTCACCAGCAGCGGTACGCCGTGGAAGTGCCCGGCGAGCAGCCCGGGCAGGGCGGCGGCGCCGGAGGCGGCGTGGCTGAGGTCGACCGCGCCGAGGCCGTCGTCCTCGTACCAGTCGAGGGAGAGGGGGCGCAGGACGCGTTCCAGGTGGGCGGCGACGGCGAGCAGATCGGGGACGCGCGCCTCCCGCGCCGCCTGCTGGGCGCCGGGCGCACGGCAGGCGCGCTCCAGGGCGCGTACGGCGGTCTCGGAGCGCAGGGCGCCGACGAGTCCGCCCTCCTCGCGGGCGAGTTCGGCGAGCCCGTAGAGGGCGTCGGCGAAAGTGCCGAAACGGTCCGCCTCAGTGGCGGCGGGCTCCGCGGGGCCGCCGACGGGGCCCGACGCGCACACGGCCGACGCGAGGGCGCCGTAACACTCGCTGAAGCGCCGGCGCGCACGACGCCCGTACACCACCCCGTCGTCCTCGGCGGTCCACAGGGGCGCGGTGCGCACCCGGCCGACCTGGGGCGGCAGCGGGATCCGGCCCTCGTCCTCCTGGCGACGGCTGCGGCTGAGCGCGTAGACGTCGAACTCGTGCTGCCCGAGCCCGCGCACGAGCCGGTCGCACCAGAGCCTGGCGTCACCGCTCACATACGGGTAACCACCCTCCGTAAGCAGTCCGATGCGCACGAGTGCACCCCCGATCTCCCGTCCAGGGAGCCGCCGTTGACCCGGCGGCTCGCAGCGGGACGAACGTATGCGGACGAGGCGGTGGCGCGACGGACGGTTGTCCGTCGCGCCACCAGAAGGGGTGAACGGTCGTAACTTTCGCCTGCGGACGGCGTTCCGTCGCGCTAAGAGATCAAGTGAACGCGCACAGTGACGTCACGGCCAACGGTCAAGCCGTCAACGCACCGGGTAGGGCCAGGCGTTGGGCCGGCAGCGGATGCCGTTGTACTCCAGGAACTTCGTCTGCTGCTGCATGACCGGCGCCAGGTCACCGTTCTTGTCGCAGGTGACGTGGCCGTAGCCGAGGCGATGGCCGATCTCGTGGTTGATCAGCATCTGCCGGTAGGCGTGGATGGCCGCGCCGTACGTCTCGGCGCCCTGCGCCCAGCGATAGGCGTTGATCATCACGCGCTGGGTGGCCGCCGAATCGCAGGAGACGTTGTCGACGGTGGTGTCGAGGCCGGACTTGGCGCACCAGTCGGCGGTGGTGCCGGGGCTGGCGAGAGTGATGACGAAGTCGACGTCGCCGGAGTAGACGCGCTCGAAGGTGCGGGCGCCGTTGTGCGCCCAGCTCCGGTCGTCGTTCAGCGTCTTCTGCACGGCCTGCGCGAACAGTTCGGCGTCGAGCCCGAGCCCCTTCTCGACGTCCACGCGGTAGGTGTACTTCTGCCCCTTCCCGGGCGCCTTGTCGACGCCGGGGACGGCCTCGAACTTCCCGGAGCCCTTCAGCTCGGCGCCGAGCGGATACGTCTTGGCCATCTTCTGCTCGTACGTCAGTGGCGCGGGCGCGGGCGCGGCACCGGAGGGCGCGGGGCGTGCGTCGCCGCGCGAGGCGGAGTCGTCCGTGTCCCGGGACTGCCCGGCGGGCGGGCGGGACGCGTCGGAGCCGCCGGACCCGTCGGCGACCTGACCGGCCACGACGACGGCGAGCACGGTGGTCACGGCGGCGGCGGCGATGCCGGTGAACGCCCGGCCCTTGCCGCCCTTGGCCTGCGCGGGCTCACCGGTCGGCGGCGCGTCGTCGTCATCGCCGTCGGTGCGGGGGGCGTGGGGGCCGGCGGTGTCCCCGTCGGAGGGAGACCGATGGGTGCGGGACGCAGGTGGTGCGAACACGTCGTCGTCCTCGTCGAAGGCGTCGAGGTACTCCGGCCGCGGTCCGGCCGGGGGCGCCTGCCGCTGTCGCGGGATCGGCACGCCGGGCGCCCCGGCCGCCCCGGGTGCCCCCGGTGCGCCGTACCCGGCACCGGGCCGCCCCCCGAAGTCTCCCCAGCCACCGCCCCCTTCACGCTGCTCGGGATGGCCACCACGCACTTGGGGGACACCGTGTGCCGGCGTGCCGTCGGGAAAACGAGGCACACCGCGCGCGGGTGTCCCGTCCGGATACAGCGGAACCCCGTGCGCAGGCGTCCCGTCCGAAAACCGCGGAACCCCCTGAGCCGGGGTGCCGTCCGGATAACGAGGCACACCGCGCGCGGGTGTCCCGTCCGGAAGCCGAGGCACCCCATGCGCCGGTGTCCCGTCCGGAAGCCGAGGCACCCCGTGCGCCGGTGTCCCGTCCGGAAGGCGAGGCACCCCGTGCGCCGGTGTCCCCTCGGCAAAGCGAGGCACCCCGTGCGCCGGCGTGCCGTCGGAGAACCGAGGCGCCCCCTGCGCGGGCGGCCCGCCCGGAAACCCCGGCGCAGCCGACCCGCCCGGCATACCTGGCCCACCCGGCCCACCCGGCCCCCGCATCGGATCGGCCAGGCCGGGCACACCACGCGCGGGAGTGCCGTCCGGCAGCCACATGCCGCCCTGTGCGGTCGGTGCGCCACCCCGCACAGTCGGTACGCCGCCCTGCGCGGCCGGTGCGCCGCCCTGTGCGGTCGGCGCCGGGCGGGCGGCGCTGCTGCCGGTGCCGGGGGCGGGTGACCGCCCCTTCCGTGTTCCGGTCGTGTCCGCGGTGTCGCCCTTGGGAGCAGGCCCGCGACGGCTGTGGCGTCCCACCTCGCGCCTCAGCCCCTCGCGCTCTCGTCGGCGCCACCGGCACCGTCCGCGCCGGCCCCCGGCTCTCCAGCGTTCCCGGCCAGTCCGGCCACCGCAGTCACCCCGTCGGCATCATCGGCTTCGTCGCCGTCATCGGCTTCGTCACCGTCATTGGCATCGCCGCCGTCATTGGCGTCATCGCCGTGATTGGCGTCGCCGCCGTCATCGGCTCGGCCCGCGTCGGCGGACCCGTCCGCCCCCACGCTAGAGCGTCCGGTGTCCGCGAGGAGGTCCCTGAACGCCATTGCCACCGTCTCGGGGTACTCCATCATCGCCACGTGACCCGCCTCGGGGAGCGTCAGCAGCCGGGAGTCGCGGAAGGCGCGGGCGGCCCGCTGGGCCATGCGGAAGCCGACGAGCTGGTCCCGGCCGCCGTAGATGAGCAGCGTCGGGGCGAGGACGCGCTCGGCCTGGCGCCACAGCCCGTGCTGCCCGCCCAGGGTGTACGCGTTGACGATCCCGCGCGCGGAACGCGCCATCGCGTCCCAGAAGTACGGCAGTTGGAGGCGCCGCTCCATCTCCTCCACGGCGTTGCGGAAGCCCTCCGGCGTCACCCGTCCGGGGTCGCCGTAACAGAGCCCGAGGACTCCGCGGACCCGCTGTTCCGCCGTCCAGTCCCGGGTGATGCGCGTGAACAGGGCCGCGACGCCGGGCAGCGCCAGCAGCCCGGTCGGCACGGCGCTGCGCTGGACGCGGATCTCCGGCAGCGCGGGCGAGACGAGCGTCAGCGTCCGCACGAGGTCGGGCCGCACGGCGGCGACCCGGGTGGTGACCGCGCCGCCGAGGGAGTTGCCGAAGAGGTGCACGGGGCCGCGCCCGGACGCGTCGAGGTAGCGGATGACCGCGCGCGCGTGGCCGGTGATCGAGTAGTCGCCGTCGTCCGGTGGCGGGGAGTCGCCGAAGCCGGGCAGATCCACGGCCTCGCCGTCGACCACGTCGGCGAGCAGCGGCATCAGCGTCGACCAGTTCTGCGAGGAGCCGCCGAGCCCGTGGACGAACAGCGCGGGCGGTGCTCCCGTGCGGTCCGCCGGTCTCGACCGGATCGTCAGCGTGATCCCGGGCAGCTCGACCGACCTGAGCCGCTCGCCCTCCGCGACCCTCACGGGCGCCACCTTGGGGAGGACTTGGGGTGCCACGGAGGGGAGATCGGTCGAAGACATGCGGCAATGTTACGAGACGATCACGCGCCGAATCACGTGTCGGCGGTCACAGAATGACCGGGCGACGGGAGTCGGCCGCGTCTTTGGGTACCCCACCCGCACGGACCTCGGCGTGCGCACTGCGTGACGCCCCGGACGCGGATCGCATGGCGTGCGGACCGGGTGTCTCCTAGGCTCGTGCGGAGGGCACCCGCGTGTGGCCCCTGCATTCCCAGGGACGTTCGTAGGAAGGGAGCCCGTCATGACTGTTGATCCCACCGATCCCGAGACCTTCGAGAACGGCGACGAGCAGGAAGCCCCGGAGATCGGCGTGGAGGCCCCGGAGGTCGACGCCGCCGAGCAGCACGCGGACGTCACACCGCGTCGCGACGACCCGCTGACCGGCGTGAACCCGGACCGCGCGAACGAGGCCGACCTGGTGGAACAGGCCCGGATCGTCTCGCTCGACGAGGACGACTACCGATGAGCCTGCGCGCGGCCGGGGGACGCCCTTTCTGAGCCTGTTCGCAACGGTCTGCGCGGCTATCGCCGTCGTCCGGTCCGTGAAATTCTGCGCTCGCACCGCGCACAGCACGGTTACCGAAAAGTACGATGGCGGCGCGGCGCACACCGCACATGGACGATTGAGTGGGAGGCGGCGTGACAGCCATCGAGCAGACAGAGGCGGTACGCCCGCGGGGCACGCGCCTGCCGCGCCGTGCCCGACGGAACCAGCTGCTGGGCGCCGCCCAGGAAGTCTTCGTGGCCCAGGGTTACCACGCGGCCGCGATGGACGACATCGCCGAGCGCGCCGGAGTCAGCAAGCCGGTGCTCTACCAGCACTTCCCGGGCAAGCTCGACCTCTACCTCGCGCTGCTCGACCAGCACTGCGAGGCGCTGATCCAGTCGGTACGGAGCGCGCTCGCGTCGACGACCGACAACAAGCAGCGCGTGCGCGCGACGATGGACGCCTACTTCGCGTACGTCGAGGACGACGGCGGCGCGTTCCGCCTGGTCTTCGAGTCGGACCTGACGAACGAGCCCGCGGTGCGCGAGCGCGTCGACAAGGTCACCAACGAGTGCGCCGAGGCGATCTGCGACGTCATCGCCGAGGACACCGGACTGTCGCGCGCGGAGTCGATGCTGCTGGCCTCCGGTCTGGGCGGCCTCGCGCAGGTCGTGGCCCGCTCCTGGCTGCACAGCGACCGCAGCGTGCCGCGCGACCAGGCGGTCCAGCTGCTGGCGTCGCTGGCGTGGCGGGGCATCGCCGGTTTCCCGCTGCACGGCACGGACCAGCAGCACTGACCGGGACGCCCGCCGACGGGGCATTCCCGTCCGCTGTTCGCTCCTGGCGTTCTCGGCCGCAGCGTGTACCGTCCCCTCACCGGGCTAATGTGTGCTGCGTACGGCGCGCAAGGTCGCGCACTTCACTGACCGTCGGAGGGACATAGCCGTGGAGGTCAAGATCGGCGTGCAGCACGCGCCGCGCGAGATCGTTCTGGAGAGCGGTCAGAGTGCCGAGGAGGTCGAGCGCGCGGTGTCCGAGGCGCTGGCCGGGAAGTCGCAGCTGCTGAGCCTCGTGGACGAGCACGGCCGCAAGATCCTGGTCCCGGCCGACCGTCTCGCGTACGTCGAGATCGGCGAGCCGGCCCCCCGCAAGGTGGGCTTCGGCGCGCTGTAGGCAACACAGCGCACAAGGGCCCGGCGGTCGCGCAGACCGCCGGGCCCTTGCCGTACGCCCTGTCCGACGTCGCACGGAGTCCGACGACGCACGAATGGAGCATCCCGCCCCCAGGGGAGGGTTGAATTCCGCAGGTCAGGGGTAAGACGGGCTTGGACCGTTTTGGGCAGGGCCACCGTGTGGGAGGGACCCCGACGTGATCGTGCAAGCACTCAGCTCCGCAGTGCTCGGCCTGGCCCTCGCATGGGCGGCGGCCCACCGCCTTCCCCACCGGCTCCCGACCCGTCCGCTCGTGCTGTCGACCGGGGTCGCCGGAGCACTGTTCGGCGCCTTCCTCACGAACAGCGCGCTCGACGCCGGCGGCATCCTGCTGGTCCTCGCCGGAGCGGTCGCCGTCTCCGTCGCCTCGCTGTCGCTGCTGCTGCGCCCCTCGGGAAGACTGCGCGGGCGTTCGGCGACGGCCTGAGCCGCCGCCGCGGACGCCGCCGTCCCGAGGATCGCGAGGGGCCGAAAGAGGGGCCAGGAAGCGTGAAACAGGAGCCGTGAGGCGCTCCTGAGAAGGGCGGGGGCGGCTCAGGCAGCCAGCCCCAGCGCCGCCATCCGCTTCGTGTGCGCCTCGGTGATCCGGGAGAACATCCGGCCGACCTCGGCCAGGTCGAAGCCGTCCGCGACACCGCCCACGAGCATCGTCGACAGCGCGTCGCGGTCGGCGACCACCCGCTGCGACTGCGACAGCGCCTCGCCCATCAGCCGCCGCGCCCACAGCGCGAGCCGGCCGCCCACGCGCGGGTCCGCCTCGATCGCGGCACGCACCCGGTCCACGGCGAACCCGGCGTGGCCCGTGTCGTCGAGCACGGCCAGCACCAGCCGACGGGAGTCGGAGTCCAGGCGGGCGGCGACCTCGCGGTAGAAGTCGCTGGCGATCGAGTCGCCGACGTACGCCTTGACGAGCCCTTCCAGCCAGTCCGAGGGGGCCGTCTGCTTGTGGAAGCCCTCCAGCGCCGTGACGAACGGCTCCATCGCGCGGGTCGGTTCCTCGCCGATCTCCGTGAGCCGGTCCCGCAGGCGCTCGAAGTGGTGGAACTCCGCCGACGCCATCTTCGCCAGCTCGGCCTTGTCCTCCAGGGTCGGGGCCAGCTTGGCGTCCTCCGCGAGCCGCTCGAACGCCGCCAGCTCCCCGTACGCGAGCGCGCCGAGCAGGTCCACGACCGCGGCGCGGTACTGCGGGTCGGCGGAGGCCGTCGCCCAGTCCTTGGCGGCGACTCCGGTGGGTTCGGCGGACGCTTCGGAGGCGTTGTCAGGGGTCGTCATGAAGCGCACAATAGCCCGCTCTCCGCCACCCGGAAGGCCCTGGTCAACCAGTGTGACGACGACTACGTGACCAAATCGGCCATCGCGTGTGCGCGAATCCGGGGTATGGTGGTAATGCGCCTGCCGAGTACTCAGTGGCACATCAGAGGCATCTCGACGGCGCGCACACATGAGGATGCCCGGTCGGTGGCCCGATCGGCTCCGACCCGACAGCCTTCCGTGGCCGTACGCCTCAGTGCGTACGACGACCGGAGGGACACCCTCAGCGGTACGAGCGCTAGAGCGTCAGCAGTGGTCCCGTGTCCACGGCCCGACCGTACGGCGGCCGACGTCCCTGGCACGGTCCGACACGACCCCGCGCTCGCCTCGCACCGCGCACACAGAAGAGGCAGCACCCTGACTACGACGTTCCGAGAGCTCGGGATCCTCCCCGAGACCGCCGAGGCCCTTGAAGCCGTCGGCATCGTCACCCCGTTCCCCATCCAGGAGATGACCCTCCCCGTCGCCCTCTCCGGCACGGACGTCATCGGCCAGGCCAAGACCGGCACCGGCAAGACGCTGGGCTTCGGCCTTCCGCTCCTCGAGCGCGTCACCGTCCCCGCCGACGTCGAGGCCGGCCGCGCCAAGCCCGAGGACCTCACCGAGGCCCCGCAGGCGCTCGTCGTCGTCCCCACGCGCGAGCTGTGCACCCAGGTCACCAACGACCTGCTGACCGCGGGCAAGGTGCGCAACGTCCGCGTCCTCGCCATCTACGGCGGCCGGGCCTACGAGCCCCAGGTCGAGGCCCTGAAGAAGGGCGTCGACGTGGTCGTCGGCACCCCGGGCCGGCTGCTCGACCTCGCCGGGCAGAAGAAGCTGAACCTGAAGCACGTCAAGTCCCTTGTCCTCGACGAGGCCGACGAGATGCTCGACCTGGGCTTCCTGCCCGACGTCGAGAAGATCATCAACATGCTGCCGGCCCGGCGCCAGACCATGCTGTTCTCGGCCACCATGCCGGGCGCGGTCATCGGTCTCGCCCGCCGCTACATGTCGCAGCCCACGCACATCCGCGCCACCGCACCGGACGACGAGGGCGCCACGGTCGCGAACATCAAGCAGTACGTGTACCGCGCGCACAACATGGACAAGCCCGAGCTGGTCGCGCGCATACTGCAGGCCGACGGCCGGGGACTGGCCATGGTCTTCTGCCGCACCAAGCGCACGGCGGCCGACATCGCCGAGCAGTTGCAGCGCCGCGGTTTCGCCTCCGGCGCGGTCCACGGCGACCTCGGCCAGGGCGCCCGCGAGCAGGCGCTGCGCGCCTTCCGCAACGGCAAGGTCGACGTGCTCGTCTGCACCGACGTCGCGGCCCGCGGCATCGACGTCGAGGGCGTCACGCACGTCATCAACTACCAGTCCCCCGAGGACGAGAAAACGTACCTGCACCGGGTCGGCCGTACGGGCCGCGCGGGCGCGAAGGGTACGGCGATCACGCTGGTCGACTGGGACGACATCCCGCGCTGGCAGCTGATCAACAAGGCGCTGGAGCTGGACTTCGCCGACCCGCCGGAGACGTATTCGACGTCCCCGCACCTCTTCTCCGACCTCGGCATCCCCGAGGGCACGAAGGGCGTGCTGCCGCGCTCGGAGCGTACGCGCGCCGGGCTCGCGGCGGAGGAGGTCGAGGACCTGGGCGAGCCGGGTGGCCGTGGGCCGCGCGGGCGCGGTGCCCGGGGCGGCGGCCGGTCCGAGTCCCGGCCCGACGAGCGGGAGCGCGCGGAGCGCACGCCGCGCCGCCGTCGCCGGATGCGCGGCGGGGCCCCGCTGGACGAGGCCGCGTCGACCGGTGCCGCGGCTCCGGCCGAGTCCCCGGTGACGGACGCCGTCGCCGCCTCCGACGACGCCACGGCCACGCGTACGCCGCGCCGTCGCCGCCGGATGCGCGGTGGCGTTCCGGCGGAGCAGGCGCCGGCCGCCGAGCCGACGGCCGGCACGGAACCGGCGGCCGCGGCAGAGACCGCGGTGGCCACGGCCGAGGGCACGGCCACCGACGTCGCCGAGGCACCGGAGAAGCCGCGTCGTCGCCGTACGCGCAGGTCCGCGGCGGTGTCCGACGCGGTGCCGCCCGTCGAGGCGGACGTGACGGCCACCCCGGCCGCCGAGGCCGCGCCGGTGGCGGAGTCCGCGCCGACCGCAGAGGTCGCGCCGGTCGCCGAGGCCCCGGCCACCAAGCCGCGCCGCCGCACCCGCAAGGCCGCCGAGACGGCGCTCGACACGGCCGAGGGCGCCACCGAGGCGGCCCAGGCGCAGGAGCCGGCGGAGACGAAGCCGCGCCGCACCCGCAAGAAGGCGGCGACCGCCGAGACGCCCGCCGAGTCCGCGGTCGACACCGCCGAGGGCGCGGAGACCAAGCCGAAGACCCGCCGCACCCGCAAGGCGGCCGAGCCGGCCGTCACCGCGGAGGCGACGGACGCGGCCGAGGTCACCGAGGCCGCGGCCCCGCGCCGCCGGACCCGCAAGGCGACGACGGCAGCCGTCGAAGCGGTCGACACCGCCGAGGCGACCGAGGCCAAGCCGCGCCGCACCCGGAAGACGGCCGCCACGGCCGAGACTGGGCAGGCCGCCGAAGCCACGGAGTCGAAGCCGCGCCGCACCCGCAAGGCGGCCACCGCCGAGACCACGGTCGACACGGCCGAGGGCGCGGAGACGAAGCCGAAGACCCGCCGCACCCGCAAGGCCGCCGAGCCGGCCGAGGCCGGTCAGGCCGTCGGCATCCCGGCGCAGGCCGCGCAGGAGCCGGAGGCGTCGGCACCGCGCCGCCGCACCCGCAAGGCCGCGGCGGCCCCCGCCGAGGCGGCCGACGGCGACGCGACTGAGGCGAAGCCGAAGACGCGCCGCACGCGCAAGGCCACGGCGTCCGCGGAAGCCGCGGAGAGCTGACAGCCCGCTGAAACGGCCCGGTCCCCACCCCGTGGGGACCGGGCCGTCTGCGTTCCACACGCTCCACCCGTTCCACGCGGGCCACGCAGGTCACAGGCCACGCAGGCCACGCAGGCCGGGTGGGCGGAGCGGCCCGTGCAGGGCACCCGATACCCTCCCCCCGTGAGCAAGAACGCCTCCTTCCAGCGGCCGCCCGGCGCCCGCGCCTACACGCTGCGTACGGCGCGCGGTGAGTTCGCCGTCGTCGACTCGCCCGTCGCCGAGGGCGTCGAGGCGCACGGTGTCGCGCTGCTGCTGCCCGGGTTCACCGGCAGCAAGGAGGACTTCACGCTGCTGCACGAGCCGCTGGCGGCGCGCGGGTACCGGACCGTCGCCGTGGACGGGCGCGGGCAGTTCGAGTCGGACGGCCCGGCCGAGGACGAGTCCGCGTACGCGCAGGAGGAACTCGCGCGGGACGTCCTCGCGCAGGCCGCCGAGCTCGGCACCCCGGTGCACCTCGTCGGGCACTCTCTCGGCGGGCAGATCGCCCGCGCCGCCGTCCTGCTGGACCACGCCCCGTTCCGCTCGCTCACCCTGATGTCCTCGGGCCCGGGGCGGATCTCCGACAGCCAGCGGGAGCGCGTGAAGCTGCTGCGGGAGGCGCTCGGCATGATGGCGATGGACGAGGTGTGGATCGCGATCCAGGCGATGGGACCGCCCGAGGAGGTCGGCGGTCCGGCCCGCGGCCCCGGCGACCAGGCTCAGCTCCGTCGCCGCTGGCTGGGCACCAAGCCCGCCCAACTCCTCGCGACCGGACGCCAGTTGTGCGTCGAGCCGGACCGCGTGGCCGAACTCGCCGCCGTACCGCTGCCGTTCCACGTGCTGTCCGGCGCGTTCGACGACACCTGGCCGGTGCCCGACCTGGACGACATGGCCCGGCGGCTGGGCGCCCACCGCACGGTCGTCGCGGGGGCCGAGCACTCCCCCAACACGGACCGGCCCCTGCCGACGGCCCGCGCCCTCGCCGACTTCTGGGACAGCGCCGGCGAGTAGGACACGGGCCGCATCAGGGCCCGCAACAGGCCTAGTACTGCGCCTGCAAGTGGTCCCAGAACCCGTCCCGCAGGGCCCGCCGCAGGTCCGCCTGGCCGCGCAGCGAGTACTGGAGCAGGCCCTCGGCCTCGACCAGTAGGTCCTGGTCGACGGAGCCGGGCAGGTAGGGGTGGCCCGGCAGCAGTTCGACGAGGGCTTCCCTGCCCCGGGCCACGAGCCACTTCGCGGCGATCTGGGCGCCCACGAAGCGGACGTCCTCGCGGGTGGGCCGGGCCGCGGTCGCCTCGTAGGCCTGGGCCGTGCGACGGGAGACGTACGGCTTGAAGAAGTCGAGGTCGAAGGTGCGCTGGCTGTCGACCTCCCACAGCAGGGGCTCCGCCTGGTTGCGGCCCTCCGGGGCCTCGATGCCCCACAGGTGGACGCGGGCGCCGTAGCCCTGCGCCGCCTCCACCGCCGAGACCAGGTCCTCGTCGCCGCCGAGCAGCGCCGCGTCGCTGATGGCACGGTGCCGGGCGAGTGACTCCAGGTCGGACCGGATGAGGGAGTCGACGCCCTTCTGCTGGTTGTTGGCGTTGAGGTTGCCGAGGCGGACCTTGACGTCGGGCAGCTCGGCGATGGACTGCTGTTCCGCCGTGTGGATGCGGCGTCGCGCGCCGTCGTACCAGTAGACCCGCAGCAGCCTGCTGTCCGCGAAGATCGTGCGGGCGCGGTCGATGAGCGCCTCGATCAGGCCCTCGGCGTCGAGGTCGAAGGCCCGCCGGTCCTCCGTGCCGGCGACCAGCCGGCCTGCGGCCGCGTACAGGTACCCCGCGTCGACGAAGATCGCATGGGTCGAGGGCGTCTTGGCCACCTCGGCGAGCATGCGCTGGAGCAGCTCGTTCGTGCGGTCGATGCGGGCGGTGAGGGCCGCGTGGTCTTCGTTCATCGCCCCTATTGTCCCGGCGGTCACGCTGCGAACACAACCGGTCCCGGTCAGTCTCCCCCGGTCACGCCCGATCCACTTACCGGTGAGTAATTAGTCGTTCGAAAAATTTCTTTAGCGTAGGGAATGTTTGTTACACGCACCGCGTTGACTACGACGGAACACGGGCACTCCTGCACCGTGGGCCCCACCAGTAGTTCTCCTTCAGGAGGATGACCAGACGAAGGGAGAAGCCCTTGCGCTTCGAAATCATGCGTCTCGACGACGTCGACGGAACCCCCGTGGACACAACGGTCGTGGACGCCGCCTCCGTCAACCGCATCGTTCAGCAGGCCGCCGCCATCGGGCAGCGCCTGTGGATCCGCCCGGCCGAGACCACGGCCTCATAACGGCGGACGCCTTACGCACGCGTTCGGGAGCCCCGGTACGGACACGCCGCACCGGGGCTTCCTCGTGCCCGGCGCGCCCGGTCAGGACGTCCCGGCGCGCCCGGTCAGGACGTCCGGATCACCTGGGTGACGCCGTTGATGATCTGCTGCACGGCGATCGCGGACAGCATCATGCCCGCCAGCCGGGTCACCAGGACCACGCCGCCGTCCTTGATGACGCGGATGATCACGAGCGAGTAGCGCATCACCAGCCACAGCACGACGTGGATGGCGACGATCGCCGACCACACCGACACCTGCGTGGCGACGCTGTCGGCCTTCTGCACGGCGAGGATGACGGACACGATCGCGCCGGGCCCGGCCAGCAGCGGCATGCCGAGGGGTACGAGCGCGACGTTGACGTCCTTGGTCTGCTTCGGCTCGTCCGTCTTGCCGGTGAGCAGGTCGAGCGCGATCAGCAGGAGCAGCAGTCCGCCGGCGATCATCAGGGCCGGGACGGACACGTGCAGGTAGTCGAGGATCTGGTGGCCGAGCAGACCGAAGACGGTGATCACGCCGGCCGCCACGCAGACGGCCTGGAACGCCATCCGCTTCTGCGTCCTGGCGGGCCGGCCGCCGGTCAGCGCGAGGAAGATCGGGGTGATCCCGGGGGGATCCATGATGACAAACAGGGTCAAGAAGAGTGAGCCGAAGACAGCGACGTCGAACATGAGGGAAGGGCCTTGCCGGAAGTGAGCGGGAACGAGGACGCGGGGCGGTGCCTCAGGCTCCGCCGGTCCCCGGGACCGGGAACGCGCCGGTCGCGCGTCGCGTGATCTCCCCGTACACCTCGGGGTCGGTCGTGTACTCGCCGAGGACGCAGGTCTTGCGGCTGCCGTGGTAGTCGCTGGACCCGGTGACCAGCAGGCCCAGCTCCGCGGCGAGGCCGCGCAGCCGTGCGCGGGCGTCCGCGTCGTGGTCCATGTGGTCGACCTCGATGCCGTCGAGCCCGGCGGCGGCCATGTCGGCGATCGCGGACTCCGGCACCGTGCGGCCCCGCTTGGCGGCGGCCGGGTGCGCGAACACGGCGACTCCGCCCGCGCCCTTGATCAGCCGGATCGCCTCGAAGGGGTCGGTCTCGTGCTTCTCCATGAAGGCGCGCCCGCCGTCGGCCAGCCACTCGGGCGTGAACGCGTCGCCCACGGTCGGTACGACACCCAGCTCGACGAGCGCGGACGCGACGTGCGGCCGCCCGACGGAGCCGTCCCCGGCGATCCGGGACACTTGCTCCCAGGTGACGGGCACGCCCAGCGCGTTGAGCTTGGCGATCATGCCCTTGGCGCGCGGCACCCGGTCGTCCCTGACGAGCTCACGCTCGGCGAGCAGGGCGGGCTCCTCGGGGTCGAAGAGGTAGGCCAGCATGTGCATGCTGATGCCGTCGAGGCGGCAGGAGAGCTCGGCGCCCGTGACGAGGGTCAGCCCCTCGGGCAGCGCGGCGACGGCCTCGGCGTGCCCGCGGGTGGTGTCGTGGTCGGTCAGCGCGACGACGTCCAAGCCCACGGCGGCGGCCGTGCGGACCAGGTCCGCGGGGCTGTCCGTGCCGTCGGAAGCGGTGGAGTGGGTGTGCAGATCGATGCGCACGACGCTTACTCCAGGTGGTGACGGAACGGACGGGGACGCTCAAAGGATAACCGGACTTCCGGGCACCCCTGTCACACCCGCAGACGCCCAGCGCCCCCTACATCCGCCCGTGAGCCCGCTCGGCGGACGCTCAGGGCTCCAGCAACCGGGGCGACAGCGCCCCGCACGGCACGAGTTCCACCTCGGCCCCGGCCTCGCGCAGGTCGGCGAGGACCAGCTCGTCGTACATCAGCAGGCCCGACTGCTCGGGCCAGACGACCGCCCAGAGCCACATGCCGAGCGCCTCGCCGGCGAAGACGGCACGGTCGGCCGGCGTTCCGGAGACGTGCCACAGCGGGGTGGGACGTCCGGCGGCCAGCACCTTGGCCTCGGCCGGCTTCTCGACGTTCATGCCGGGGCCCGGGTCGGGGCCGTCGATGCCGGCGTACCGCGCGCCGAGGCCGACGCCGAGTTCCTCGGCCACCAGCACCATCTCGCCCATGCCGCCGAGCGGACCGGGGCCGGTGCACGCCACCGCCGTGGCCCGGCCGCCGCTGCGGTCGTCACCGGCGCAGGCCACGCCCGTGAACAGCCAGCCCACCGGCAGCGGCCACGGCATCCACACCGGGACCCGCGCGCGGCGCACGACGACGTTGAGGGCGTCGACACTGGGCGGTATCACCGGCTGCAGCGGGTGCACGGCGCCATGGACATCGCACTGCCACGAATCGGCGAAGAGACCGGGAGCCCTGACCCGGCCACCGCACTTCGGGCAACTGGGTTCGCCCCTCATAGAGCCCCACGGTCCTACCCCTCACCCGCCACGTCAAGGACGATCACCCGTCCGGGGGCTGGAGTGCCGGACGAGCCTGCCGCGACCTGGCCCACGACGCCATCCAGGTGCACGCTGCATTAATTGACGCGGCTAACTTCTCTGGCCGTGGAGCGCTCACGCGCGGCCGGGGGAAACCCACGCCGGGGAACGGCACGCGAGCGGCCCGAGGCCGTTCGCGAACTGGCAGGCGTCGCAGGGGCGTTGGGTGAGCTTCCTCACGCCTCGTCAGTCGAGCGGGACGGACCTGCGGGCCGGATCGCGCAGGTCCGTCTTGTGCGCGAGCCAGCGCTCCTGGAGGGCCTGGGCGCCCTGGACGCGCTTCCAGGCGGCCTCGTTGGGCGTCATCGGCAGCAACGGCAGGAACCGCACGGGGTCGAGCGGCTCGTCCAGCTCCAGGTCCTCCACCAGACCGCCCGGCTCGGCGACCAGCACTGAGGTGAACGGGGCGCCGGGCCACAGGGGTTCACCGACGTCGAGCGAGGCGCCGGGGGCCACGACGACTCCCTCGACCTGCGGGGACGCGGCGAGCACGGCGAGCGGGCGGAGCACCTTGTCGGTGTCGGCGATCCCGGCCCGCACCGACAGCACCAGCTCGGCGCGGGGTCCCTTGACGGGGTCGGCGACCACGGCCGTGGGGTCCGTCATGGGATGCGCGGACATGCCGAGCGAGGCGTACCGGACGACGTCCCCCTCAGTGAAACGCAGCACTTCGATGCGGTCGGTGCCGAGGAACGTGACCGCCGCGCGCGCGTCGGGTTCACCCAGCGCGGTGCGCAACCGGGCCTCGACCAGAGGAAGAACATCAGCCATGCGGCGAGCATAGAACTCGTCAGGGCACGGCAAAGCGGCGCCTTGACATGCCGGTCGGCTGATACTCTTGCCCGGTGTCGGGGCAGCACGCAGAAGCGTTGCGATCCAGCCCTCGACGCCGATGAGACTCCCAGGGAGTGCGATCGTCCCTCAAGAGGGACCGGCCGGAGGAGGTGGGGCTGTCATGGATCGAAGTCGACCGTGCAGTACTACCCGCTCTTCCGACCGCTGACGCGGTTTCTGCGCTTCAGCCGGCTACGTGCCACCTCGCATTCGTGCCCACGGAAGAGCACGTCGTTTCGTTGTGCCTGATCTGTCTGATCTGCATCAGTACCTGAATCAGTAGCGAAACTCGCCACCGCGACGGTGCGGTGCTCCCCGCTTTGTGGACGTGCCAAACATCCGCAGTCAGGACGTCCCCATTCCGGGCAGTTCCACCCGTCGTCGGCGCCTTTCGTTGCCCGCCTGCGAAGGAGCCTGCTCATGTCGATGATCCGCGACCTGCGCGCCGTGGTCCGTCCGTCCCGTGTGTCGCTGCGCAAGGACGGCGGGACCTACGACACCACCCGGGACCCCGCGACGCCGTCCGCCGTCGTCGACTGCGCCGTCTACCGCGACGGCCGGCGCGTCGTGACCGAGACCCCGCTCAGCCCGCCCGAGGCGATGCGCCTGGTGCGCCGCGACGGAGGTTTCGTCTGGATCGGGCTGCACGAGCCGACCGAAGAGGAATTCGCCGGTATCGCGGGTGAGTTCGGGCTGCACCCGCTGGCCGTGGAGGACGCCGTCCAGGCCCACCAGCGGCCCAAGCTGGAGCGCTACGACGACTCCCTGTTCACCGTCTTCAAGACGATCCACTACGTCGAGCACGACCAGCTCGACGCCAACAGCGAGGTCGTCGAGACCGGCGAGGTGATGTGCTTCACCGGCCGGGACTTCTTCATCACCGTCCGGCACGGCGGGCAGGGCTCGCTGCGGGCGCTGCGGCACCGGCTCCAGGACGACCCGGAGCTGCTGATGAAGGGCCCCTCGGCGGTGCTGCACGCCATCGCCGACCACGTCGTGGACGGCTACATCGCGGTCGCCGACGCCGTGCAGGACGACATCGACGAGGTCGAGACCGAGGTGTTCTCGCCGGGCCGCAAGGGCACCCCGCGCGGCACCGACGCCGGGCGGATCTACCAGCTCAAGCGCGAGGTGCTGGAGTTCAAGCGCGCCGTGTCTCCGCTGATGCGGCCCATGCAGCTGCTCAGCGAGCGGCCGATGCGGCTGATCGACCCGGACATCCAGAAGTACTTCCGGGACGTCGCCGACCACCTCGCCCGCGTGCAGGAGCAGGTCATCGGCTTCGACGAATTGCTGAACTCCATCCTCCAGGCCAACCTGGCACAGGCGTCCGTCGCCCAGAACGAGGACATGCGCAAGATCACCTCGTGGGCCGCGATCATCGCCGTACCGACGATGGTGTGCGGCGTGTACGGCATGAACTTCGACCACATGCCCGAGCTGCGCTGGAAGTACGGCTACCCGCTGGTCCTGGGCATCACGGTCGCCATCTGTCTGGGCATCCACCGCACGCTGAAGCGCAACGGCTGGCTCTGACCGGCCCTGGATAGGCTGGGCGCATGACAAGGCAACTGCTCGACCGGGCCCTCGTCGAGGAGGCCACGAAGAAGTCCGGCCTCATCTGGGTCACGGCGCCCGGCGTCCCGGCCCGCGCGCTGTGGCACGTGTGGCACGAGGGCGCGGCGTGCGTCGTCGGCGACGGCCCCGGGGAGCAGCCGCTCGCCGGACTGACCGACGGCGCCTCGGCCGAGGTCACGGTGCGCAGCAAGGACAAGGGCGGCCGGCTCGTCTCCTGGTCGGCCCGCGTCACCGAGCTGCCGTCCGGCTCCGAGGCGTGGCAGGCGGCGGTCGCCGAGCTCAAGGGCAAGCGGCTGAACGCCCCCGACGGGGAGGCCATGCCGGACCGCTGGGCCCGCGAGTGCCGCGTCGTGCGCCTGGAGCCGACCGGGGACCTCGCGCCGCTGCCCGACGGCTCCCTGGCCGAGGCGCCGCTGCCGACGCCCGCGACGACCCGGGAGCCGATCCCGGCCGGGCTGCCCCGGCTGCTGCTGAAGCGACGCCGGAAGAAGTAGCCCGCCGGGTGCGCGCCGGGGCCCCGCGCCGCGCGCCCGGCTACGACGAGGGCAACTGCCTGCCGTAGTCGAGGATTTCGTCCTTCGCCGGTTGCTTCAGGTCGAAGTCCTGGCCCCAGTCCGAGAAGCTCAGCGTGCCCGCGCTGCCCGCCCTGACCAGGCGCAGCGGATACGGCGTGCCCTCCAGGGACACGTCCAGCGTGCCGCCCGCGCCCTTGTCGCCGGTGATGCGGATGGTGCGGACGCCGGCCTGCTCGTGGTGCCCGTCCGTGGCGAGCTTGCCGTGCAGCGTCAGCAGCCCGTCCAGCAGCAGGTCCTTGTCGGTGAACCCGCTGAACTTCTTGTAGGAGGGGTCGCCCTGCGGCACCTTCACGTACTTGCCGCTGAGCTTCTCGGCCGCCGCCGCGTCGGAACCGCCGCTGTCGCCCTCGCCGTCCGCGTGGCTCCAGAACCCGGCGTCGGCCTTGAGGAACAGCTCCTCGCCGGTCCTCATCAGCTGGAACGTCATCCCCTTGCCGGTGACGGAGCCGGTGCCGCCGTCGGACTTCAGGCGCATGTCGAGTTTGTACGTGCGTCCGCTGGTGACCACAGTCCCGTGAAGACGTACCGCCTCGGCGGCGTCGGCGGCCTTCCGGGTCTTGGCCTGGATCTTGTCGGCCGACAGTCTGCCCACCCCGTTGGTCCCCTCGTTCGGGTCCTCCTCGCCGCACCCCGTGAGCGCCGTCCCCGTGACGAGCAGCGCGCACATCGCGCCCACCAGCGCGGCCCTGCGGTTACGGCTCTGGGGAATCGCAGTCACAGGTGGGGCTGCCTTTCTGACGGAGCTGACGGGGCGGGCGGGACCGACACGTCCGGGTCGGTCCGTGCGGCACGGCGTACCGCAGGGTACCGGGGCCGTGCGCGGCCCACGGAGCCAGTCCGTCCGGACCGCTCACCAGGGCGTATCCGAACGGTACGGGCTAGCCTGAACCCCACCGGGCGGGCAGTTCGGACAACCGGAACGGACCGTGCGGTTCACGGCGGTACGGACACAGCGCCGTACGGAAAGGAGGCGCGGCACATGGCAGCCGGCGCGCCCCGGATCTTCGTCTCGCACCTCGCCGGGATCGCCGTCTTCGACCCGACCGGCGACCAGGTGGGCCGCGTGCGCGACCTCGTCGTCATGCTGCGCGTCGGGCGGCGGCCCCCGAGGCTGCTCGGCCTGGTCGTCGAACTCGCCACCCGCCGCCGCATCTTCCTGCCCATGACCCGCGTGACCGCCATCCAGTCCGGCCAGGTCATCACCACCGGCGTGCTCAACGTCCGGCGCTTCGAGCAGCGGGCCACCGAACGCCTGGTGTTCGGGGAGCTGCTCGACCGGCGGGTCACGCTCGTCGAGACCGGCGAGGAGGTCACCGTTCTCGACCTGTCGGTGCAGCAGCTCCCGGCCCGGCGGGAGTGGGAGATCGACCGGGTCTTCGTCCGCAAGGGCAAGAAGGCGGGCGCCTTCCGGCGCGGCAAGGGCGAGGCGCTGACCGTCGAGTGGTCCGCCGTCACCGGGTTCTCCCTGGAGGAGCACGGACAGGGCGCCGAGAGCCTCCTCGCCACGTTCGAGCAGCTGCGCCCCGCCGACCTCGCGAACGTGCTGCACCACCTCTCCGCCAAGCGCCGCGCCGAGGTCGCCGCCGCCCTCGACGACGACCGGCTGGCCGACGTGCTGGAGGAGCTGCCGGAGGACGACCAGATCGAGATCCTCGGCAAGCTCCAGGAGGAACGCGCCGCCGACGTCCTGGAGGCCATGGACCCGGACGACGCGGCCGACCTGCTGGGCGAGCTGCCGGTCGAGGAGCAGGAGCGGCTGCTGAGCCTCATGCAGCCCGGCGACGCGGCCGACATGCGGCGCCTGATGTCGTACGAGGAGCGCACCGCGGGCGGTCTGATGACCACCGAGCCGATCGTGCTGCGCCCGGACGCCACCGTCGCCGACGCCCTCGCCCGGGTCCGCAACGCCGACCTGTCCCCGGCGCTCGCCGCCCAGGTGTACGTCTGCCGGCCGCCCGACGAGACCCCGACCGGCAAGTACCTGGGCACCGTCCACTTCCAGCGCCTGCTGCGCGACCCGCCGTACACGCTGGTCAGCTCGATCATCGACGACGACCTCCAGCCGCTGGCGCCCGACGCCGCGCTGCCGGTCGTCGCCGGGTTCTTCGCCGCGTACGACATGGTGGCGGCCCCCGTCGTGGACGAGGCCGGGGCGCTGCTGGGCGCGGTCACCGTGGACGACGTGCTGGACCACATGCTGCCGGACGACTGGCGCGAGACGGAGTTCCACCTGGACGAGGAGGCCGGTGCGGATGCCTCCTGAGCGTGACGGCGTCCGCGAGCGCACCCCGGTCGGCGCCACCGCGGCCGGGCGGCCCCGGGCCCGCCTGGACCAGCCCCGTCCGCCGCGCCGCCGGATCCTGCCCGAGTGGGACCCGGACGCCTTCGGGCGGCTGTCGGAGCGGATCGCGCGGTTCCTGGGCACGGGACGGTTCATCGTCTGGATGACGATCGTCATCATCCTGTGGGTGGTGTGGAACGTGGCCGCGCCGCGGGACCTGCGGTTCGACGAGTACCCGTTCATCTTCCTGACGCTGATGCTGTCGCTGCAGGCCTCCTACGCGGCCCCGCTGATCCTGCTCGCGCAGAACCGGCAGGACGACCGCGACCGGGTCAACCTGGAGCAGGACCGCAAGCAGAACGAGCGGTCGATCGCCGACACCGAGTACCTGACCCGGGAGATCGCCGCGCTGCGCATCGGTCTGGGCGAGGTCGCGACCCGGGACTGGATCCGCTCCGAGCTCCACGACGTGATGAAGGAGCTGGAGGAGCGGAGCAACGGCCACCACGACCGGGGCGTATTCCCGGCGGGTCACCCACGGCGGCGTGACATAGACGACCGGTGACCGGGCTATCCAGGTCCGGTACCGTGCCCCGTACCATCGACCTATGGCTACGGAAGACGCGGTGCGTGAAGCACTGGCGACGGTGAACGACCCCGAGATCAACCGGCCCATCACGGAGCTCGGGATGGTCAAGTCGGTGGAGATCGGCGCGGACGGGGCGGTCGCGGTCACCGTGTACCTGACGGTCTCCGGCTGCCCCATGCGGGACACCATCACTCAGCGGGTGACCGAGGCGGTCTCGCGGGTCGAGGGAGTCACCCGCGTCGACGTCACGCTCGACGTCATGAGCGACGAGCAGCGCAAGGAGCTGGCGAACGCCCTGCGCGGCGGCGGGACCGAGCGCGAGGTGCCCTTCGCCAAGCCGGGCAGCCTGACCCGCGTGTACGCGGTCGCGTCCGGCAAGGGCGGCGTCGGCAAGTCGTCGGTGACGGTGAACCTGGCGGCGGCGATGGCGGCCGACGGCCTGAAGGTCGGCGTGGTCGACGCCGACATCTACGGCCACAGCGTGCCGCGCATGCTGGGCGCCGACGGGCGTCCCACCCAGGTCGAGAACATGATCATGCCGCCGTCCGCGCACGGCGTGAAGGTCATCTCGATCGGCATGTTCACCCCGGGCAACGCGCCGGTCGTGTGGCGCGGCCCGATGCTGCACCGCGCGCTCCAGCAGTTCCTGGCGGACGTGTACTGGGGCGACCTGGACGTGCTGCTGCTCGACCTGCCGCCCGGCACGGGCGACATCGCCATCTCCGTGGCCCAGTTGGTGCCGAACGCCGAGATCCTCGTGGTGACGACGCCTCAGCAGGCGGCGGCCGAGGTGGCGGAGCGGGCCGGTTCGATCGCCGTGCAGACCCACCAGAAGATCGTGGGCGTCGTCGAGAACATGTCGGGTCTGCCCTGCCCGCACTGCGGCGAGATGGTCGACGTGTTCGGCACGGGCGGCGGTCAGATCGTCGCCGACGGCCTGACCCGCACGACCGGCACGAACGTCCCGGTCCTCGGCAACATCCCCATCGACGTCCGCCTCCGCGAGGGCGGCGACGAGGGCAAGCCCGTGGTCCTGAGCGACCCGGACTCCCCGGCGGGCGAGGCCCTGCGCGCGATCGCCGGCAAGCTGGGCGGTCGGCAGCGGGGCCTGTCGGGTCTGTCGCTGGGGCTCACCCCGAAGAACAAGTTCTAGAAGCGGGACAGGTTCCCGTCGAGCGACGAGGGGGCGCCGGTGTGCACCGGCGCCCCCTCGTCGTGCTCGAAGCGGCGTCACGCGTACAGCGCGACGTCCTTGACCGCGGCGAAGCCCAGCCCGTACGCGCTCATGCCGCGCCCGTACGCGCCCACGTGGACCCCGGCGCCGGTGGAGCCGGCCAGCACCCACCCGAACTCGGACTCGCGGTAGTGGAACTGCGTCGGCACGCCGTCCACGGGCAGCGACAGCGTCGACCACTCCGGTCCCGCCAGGTCGTCCGCGAGGGCCCAGGCCGTCTCGGTCTGCTGCTCCAGCCAGTCGTCCCGCAGGGTGTGGTCGACCTGACCGGGCCAGGTGCAGGTGAGCAGCCCGACGCCCGCGAGCCAGGCCGCGGAGGACACCGAGGTGGCCTCCAGCACGCCCGTGCCGTCCGGGCTGCGCCGTACGGGGTTGGCGGCGACGGTGACGACGACCGCGAACTTCTCCTTGGCGTCCTGGTCACCCCCGGCCATGTGCTCGTTGCGCACGGAGGGCTCGTCGCCGTGCCCGATCGAACCGTGCTCCACGGCGCCGTCGGCGGCGGCACCGACCTGCATCAGCCAGCGCGGCCCGGTGAACGCCTCGTCGAGGCCGTACCACGGGAAGCTCGCGCGCAGGTAGTCGTCGACCGTGCGCCGGGCGGAGGCGGCCCGTTGTCCGTCCTCCGCGGCCGGCGCCTGCGCGACTCCCCTACTCGTCGTCTCCATGTGCCGGACGCCTCCTCGCTCTAGTTCGGACCGACCGGCCCGCCCCCCTTCGGGCGTACTCGTCCGGTCCGCACAACAACTCGGCAGCATATCCACACCCGTGCGCACTCCCGGGAAATCGCCCGGCGCGCGGGTCATCCGCGCGACGGCCGCGCGCCGGGCGCACGACACGAAAGGGCAGGAGGGGGCCCCTGCGGGAGCTGCCGCGTATGAGACGCGTCACGTGCGGGCGGGGGTGAACCGCTCCCCCGTACGGCTCAGGTGGCGTCCGCGTCGAAGGGCGGGCGCTCGTCGCGCCGCGGCTCCTCGGGCTTCTTGGCCATGTCGACGCGGCCGGCCGAGGGCGCGGGGGCGGCGGCGGAGTCCGTGTCGCGGCCGTTGACCGCGTCCGTGACCTCGGCCATCTCCTTCTTCAGGTCGAAGCCGTTGCGGATCTCCTTGAGCCCCAGTTCGTCGTTGTCCAGCTGCTTGCGGATGAACGTCTTGGGGTTGAGGTCCTCGAACTCGAAGTCCTTGAACTCGGGGCCGAGCTCCTGCCGGATGTCCTGCTTGGCGCTCTCCGAGAACTCGCGGACCTTCCGGATCGTCCGCATGACGTCCTGGATGACCTTCGGGAGCTTGTCCGGACCGAAGACCAGCACGGCGAGGACGACGATCGTCACCAGCTCGAGCGCGCCTATGTCATTGAACACCTGAAGCTCCTTGCGATGTCCTCGGTCCTCGGCCCTCGGTGGTCTGTGCGGGTCTTCCGTGGTCCGGGCCGGATCCACGGTACCCGCCGATCCCGCCCCACCGGTACCGTCCCGTGACGTCCGGGTGCGTGTATGCGATCGGTTTTCGCACGGTTCACCGGAACCATCCCGTTACGGCCACCTCAGTCGCCCTGCGAGGATCCGAGGACGAGGGAGATCGTCCGCTCCTCGCCGTCGCGCTCCATGGTCAGTTCGAGGCGGTCGCCGGGGCGGTGGGCGCGGGTCTTGACGATCAGTTCCTCACCGGAGTGGACGCGTTGGCCGTCGACCTCGGTGATGACGTCGCCCGGCTTGATCCCTGCCTTGGCGCCGGGGCCGCCCGGGGTGACCGAGGGGCCGCCGTCGTTGCCCTTGGTGCCGACGCGGGCTCCGTCGCCGCCGTAGCCCATGTCGAGGGTGATGCCGATGACGGGGTGGGTCGCCCTGCCGGTGTTGATCAGTTCCTCGGCGACGCGCTTGCCCTGGTTGATCGGGATGGCGAAGCCGAGGCCTATCGAGCCGGACTGGCCGCCCTCCGGGTCGGCGCCGCTGTCGGCGGAGCGGATGGCGGAGTTGATGCCGATGACCCGGCCGCGGGCGTCGAGCAGCGGGCCGCCGGAGTTGCCCGGGTTGATGGGCGCATCGGTCTGGAGGGCGTCCACGTACGAGATGTCGCTGCCGTCGCCCTTCTCGCCGCCCGCCGTGATGGGGCGCTGCTTGGCGCTGATGATGCCGGAGGTGACCGTGCCGGCCAGGTCGAAGGGCGCGCCGATGGCGACGACGGGGTCGCCGACGCGGACGTTGTCCGAGTTGCCGAGGGGCATGGGGGTGAGGTTCTTGACGCCGGTCACCCGCACGACGGCGAGGTCGTAGCCGCCGTCCCGGCCCACGAGCTTCGCCGTGGCGGTGTCTCCGCTGTGGAACGTCACCGTTATCTCGCCGTCGGAGCCGGCGGGCTCGACGACGTGGTTGTTGGTGAGGATGTGACCGCGGTCGTCGAGGACGAAGCCGGTGCCGGTGCCCTGCTCGTCCTTGCCGCTGACGTGCAGCGTGACGACGCCGGGCAGGGCGCGGGCGGCGATCCCGGCCACGCTGTCGGGCGCCCGCCCGGAGCTCTCCTTGCCGGCCTGCGGCAGCTCCACGCCGCCGACGCCGCCGTTGCGCTCGAGGTACGCGCCCACGACACCGCCGACGCCGCCGGAGACGACGGCGATCAGCAGGATGCCTACGAGCAGCAGCTTGCGCCCGCGCCTGCGCCGCTGCTCGGTGCTCGGCACGGCTGCGCCGGTCTGCTGCAACACCCCGGCACCGGTGGACGCGGCCGACGCGGCCGACGCGGCCCAGGGGTCGTAACGCCGCCAGGGGTCGGGGGCGCCCTCTGGGGACGCCGGGGCGTGGGCATCGGCGGCCGGGACGGGCACGGGCGCCGGGGAGGCGGAGGCGTGGGGCTGCGGGGCCAGAGGCGACGCGTGAGGCGCGGGAGCGGCGACGGCGGGCGCCGGGTGAGGCCCCGGCTGCACCGGACCGACGGCGGGGACCTGGCCGGGCGGCACGGGCGCGACAGGCGGCGCCACGACGGCCGTGCCGTGCGCCGGGGTCGTCGCCGGGTGCTGAACGGGCGGCGCGGGCGCCCAGGGCCCCGGCTCACCGTACGGCGGGGTGCTGTAGGGATCGGGGTCGTGCAACGGCTTGGGCCGATCACCACCGGGAGTCCCGGCGACGGTGGTCGCGACGTCGGCCACGGGGGAAACGGCGACGGAAGCCGAGGCGGACGGCCCGGCGAGGGCGAGACCCTCGGCGGGGGAAGCGGATGGCGCACCGGCGGCCCCGGCGGACGACTCGGCGTCGGCAAGACCAGCGGCGGGAGAAGCGGACAGCCCACCGGCGGAGCCAGCGGACAACTCGGCGTCCGCAAGACCAGCGGACGGCTCGGCGTCCGCAAGACCAGCGGCAGGAGAAGCGGACAGCCCACCGGCGGCCCCGGCGGACGACTCGGCGTCGGCAAGACCAGCGGCGGGGGAAGCCGATAGCGCGCCGGTGGCCCCGGCGGACGACTCGGTGGACCCGGCCGGAGAAGCGGAAGCGCCGGGCGACTCGGTGGCCCGCGCGGCGGCGGACTTCTCGACCGCGCCGGCCGGAGAAGCGACAGCGGCGAGCGCCCGCGTGGCGTCGGCGGAATCGGCGGAGACCGTCTCGGCATCACCCCCGGCAGCGGCGCCGGGCGCCCCGGAAGCCCCAGCCGGACGAGCGCCGGTGGCGAGCGCTCCCGCGGCCGGGGCGGCAACGGCAGGTGCCGTCTCAGTGCCGCCGGCCGGGACATCCGCCGCGCCGGAGGCGGCCTCCGCGCCGGTGCCGGCCGGGCGCTCAAGCTCGTAGTCGCCGTCGCTGTCGGTCGCCGTGTCGGCGGGCGCGTCGGGCGGTGTCGCCGGGCCGCCCGATTCACCGTGTTCCCGTGGTCCTGGTACGTCCGGCTGTCCCGGTGCGCTCCCCGTCGCCACCGGCTGCCCGGCAGGGCCCTGTGTGGGCTTCCCCTCGTTCATGCTCTCCCCACGCTGCCCGCGGCACGGCACGTCGGCGGTGGCCGCAGTTCGTCGACTCCGCGCCCGGCACCCTGGCGGGGGCGCGGCCCACCCCGGATTCAATCAGGTTCGCGGGCCGGACGACGCGCCCGTTACGGAAGGTTGCGGAAGGACGGCGTCGGCGTGGGGACCGGGGTGGCCTCGGGGACGGGTGCGGTGAGCAGACCGGGGGGCGTGGACCACGAGGTCAGGGAGACCGGCGGCGTGGCGGTCAGCGGGCGTATGAGCGGGGACACGGCGGTCGGGTCCGACGGCGTGCCGGGCGGGGTCGCGTAGTGCCGTGCCGTGGCCGGGGACGGCAGGCCGGGCAGCAGCGGCGCGGACACCGCGGTCGGGGCGGCCTGAGTCCCGCCGATCGCCTGCTGGCCGCCCTGGACCGACACGGGACCGGCGGTGCGGCGGCGCTGTGAGTCGGGGGTGGCCGCGGCTCCCGCGCCCTGGGGACGCAGTGGAGTGACGTTGCTGCCGGAGCCGGCGCGCGACTCCGACGTGTCGGCGGTGGTGCCGGTGGTGACCCCGCCGAGGGCGATCGCGGCCAGCGACACGGCCCCGGCGGCGACGAACGCCAGCCGCAGTCCGCGCGAGGACGGCCGGTCGGTGTCGTGGCGGCCGACGTCGTGGATGCGGAAGCCGCGGCCGGGGGCGGACGGCAGCACCGCGGCGTGGGACCTGGCGGGCGCGTAGCCGAACGGGAAGCCGTCGTCCCGCTTCACGCCGAAGGCGCCGGACGTGCCCAGTCGGCCGGGCAGACCGCCGAAGCCGTCGCCCAGGCGGGTGGAACCGCCGTCCGGGTCCCCGCCGGGCAGCCCCTGGAGGCGGGCCAGCAGGCTCTCCGAGGGCGGCGGCGGGGCCGTCTCCGCGAAGACGTTCTTCAGCCGGCGCTGCTCGTCCACCTCCGCCTTGCACTTCGGGCAGGTGGCGACGTGCGCCAGTACGCGCTCGCGCGCGTCATGACCGAGTTCACCGTCCACCAGGGCGGCGAGTCGGTCTCCCAAATGCTGCTCTGCGAGGTGTCCCTCGACAGGTTTCGGCCGTGACCCGCTCACGCGCTCGCGCCCCCTCCTCCCAGTGCCGGCACGCGGGCCGCGAAGGTGCGGCGCTCGGCCCGCGCCTCCGGAGACCGGTGCGCGAGGGCCTTGCGCAGCTGGGAGCGCCCGCGGTGGATCCGGGAGCGGACCGTGCCGAGCTTGACGCCGAGGGTCGCGGCGATCTCCTCGTACGACAGTCCTTCGATGTCGCAGAGCACGACCGCGGCACGGAACTCGGGGGCGAGCGTGTCGAGGGCCTGCTGGACGTCCGCGTCGAAGTGGGCGTCGTTGAAGATCTGCTGCGGGGTGGGTTCCCGGCTGGCCAGCCGCTCGGCCGCGTCCTCGCCGAGCGCGTCGAAACGGATGCGCTGCTTGCGGCGGACCATGTCCAGGAAGAGGTTCGTGGTGATGCGGTGCAGCCAGCCCTCGAACGTCCCCGGCGTGTACGTCGACAGGGAGCGGAAGACGCGGACGAAGACCTCCTGGGTGAGGTCCTCGGCGTCGTGCTGGTTGCCGGTGAGGCGGTAGGCGAGGCGGTAGACCCGACCACTGTGCGTGCTGACGATCTCCTCCCACGTGGGCGGAGTCCACGCCGAGCCGTCCGCGTCGGTCGAGAACGTCGCGGTCTGCGGGTGGCCGGCGGCGTGGCTGTGGTCAGCGGTGTCGTTCACGGATTTCGGCCTGCCCGCCGATCCGAGGAAGCGCCGCAGCGCTCCTCTCCGATCCACAGGCGCAGCCGCACCTCCCCTGTCGGCTCTGGTGGTGTCCAGTGGAGCCCCTACCATAGCCACCTCGCCCGTTAGCTCCGGATAAGCGGTTTTACGAGAAATTGATCTGGGCTGACACGGCTCGTACGGCTGCGTCAGCACTTGCTCGGCGTCCCGGTCCACCCGCCACCCCCCGTCACGGCGTCCGCCCCTTGCTCATCCCTTTTAACGACCGGTCCCATCTGCGGGTTCCCGGCGCCAACGGATACAGTCACGCCGAGGCAACCACGGGGACAGGAGAGGGTCATTACCGGCAACCGGCAGACGAGCTGGGCGTTCGCCGACGCCTTTGTCGCCGAGGACGACGCGCTGCACTGGGCCCGCGACCGGGCCCGTGAGGCAGGGCTGCGCTCGGTGTCGCCCAGCACGGGCTCCGCGCTGCGGTTGCTCGCCGCCGCCGTGGACGCGAAGGCCGTCGCCGAGATCGGGACGGGGTGCGGCGTCTCCGGGATCCACCTGCTGCACGGCATGCGGCCGGACGGGGTCCTCACCACGGTCGACCCGGAGCCGGAGCACCAGCAGTTCGCGCGCCAGGCGTTCCGGGCCGCGGGGTTCGCCAGCAACCGCGCCCGGTTCATCCCCGGCGGGGCCCTCGACGTGCTGCCGCGGCTCGCGGACGCCGGGTACGACCTGGTCTTCTGCGACGGCGACCGGCTGGAGTATCCCGACTATCTCGCTGAATCGTTGCGTCTGCTGCGATCCGGTGGACTGGTCGTCTTCGAGGGCGTCTTCGCCAACGGCCGGACCGTGGACTCGGGCCCGCAGCCGACCGAGGTGCTGCGGCTGCGCGAGCTGCTGCGCACCGTACGCGAGAGCCAGGAACTCGTGCCGTCGGTGCTGCCGGTCGGCGACGGGCTGCTGTGCGCGGTCAAACGCTGACCGTCAATGCCCCCGGAATTCCGGGAATCCCGGGAAAACAACAGCCCCGGCACCACGTACGGTGCCGGGGCCACTGAAAGGGTATGGTCGCTCGCGCGTCAGCCGACGACCTTCTTGAGAGCGTCGCCGAGCGCGTCGGCCTCGTCCGGGGTCAGCTCGACGACGAGCCGACCGCCGCCTTCGAGCGGAACGCGCATGACGATGCCCCGCCCCTCCTTGGTCACCTCGAGCGGGCCGTCACCCGTCCGCGGCTTCATGGCCGCCATGCTCGTTCCCCTTCCTGAAACCAGCTCATCGTCAAAGCCGACGGCCCCCTGAAGGGCACGCACGGTCCGGAACTGGCACGCGCGCGACACCGGCATCGAACACATTGCTTCCCAGCCATTATCCCGCATGGCAGGACCCGATGACCAACATCGGTCGGCATCGCTTGGGCAACGCACGCGAGCAAAACCACTCAATTCGGCGGTGTGACTGCGATACTGCGCGCCCGTACACACATCCGCCGAACGGAAACCGCCCGGAATTCTTTGACGCAGCTCACACGGCCGGTCCGTTCCGCCGTCGTGGATCTCCGCCATGCTGTCCAGCAGACAACCGCCACACGGAGGGGATACGCCATGGCCGACACCGTGCTCTACGAGGTGAGCGACGGGCTCGCGACGATCACGCTGAACCGCCCCGAGGCGATGAACGCGCTGAACGTCGAGGCCAAGGTCGCCCTGCGGGACGCGGCGAGGTCCGCCGCCGACGACGACGCCGTACGGGCCGTGCTGCTGACGGCCGCCGGTGAGCGGGCGTTCTGCGTCGGTCAGGACCTCAAGGAGCACATCGGGCTGCTGGCCTCGGACCGGGAGTCCGGCTCGGGGCAGACGATGAGCACGGTGCGGGAGCACTACAACCCGATCGTGCGGGCGCTGGCCGGGGCCGCGAAGCCGGTGGTGGCCGCGGTGAACGGCGTCGCGGCCGGGGCGGGCTTCGGTTTCGCGCTGGCGGCCGACTACCGGCTGGTGGCGGACACGGCCGCGTTCAACACCTCCTTCGCGGGGGTGGCGCTGACCGCCGACTCCGGCATCTCGTGGACGCTGCCGCGGGTCGTCGGGCCGGGCCGGGCCGCCGACCTGCTGCTGTTCCCGCGCAACATCGGCGCGCAGGAGGCGTACGAACTGGGCATCGCGAACCGGGTCGTGCCGGCCGCGGAGCTGCGGGCGGAGGCGGAGAAGGTGGCGCGGGCGCTGGCCGCGGGGCCGACGGTCGCCTACGCGGCACTGAAGGAGTCGGTGGCGTACGGGCTGACGCATTCGCTGGAGGAGGCGCTGGAGAAGGAGGACGAGCTCCAGACGCGGGCCGGGGCCTCCGAGGACCACGCGATCGCGGTGCGGGCGTTCGTCAACAAGGAGAAGCCCGCGTATCTGGGCCGGTGAGGGTCGCGCGCGGGGGCGTCGACGTCTTCCGTGCGGGCCGGTGGGACGCGGTGCCCGGTGCTCAGGCGCCGGACGGGCCGGGGCCGCGTGCCACGCACGTCTCCAGGTGGTCGTCCACCAGCCCGCACGCCTGCATCAGCGCGTACGCCGTCGTCGGGCCCACGAAGCGCAGGCCCCGCTTCTTCAGGGCCTTGGACAGGGCCGTCGACTCCGGGGTGATCGCCGGGACGTCCGCGAGGGTCTTCGGGGCCGGGCGGCCGGCCCCGGGGGCGTGGGACCAGATGAGGTCGTCCAGGTCGCCCGGGGCCCAGTCGGCCAGCACGCGCGCGTTGGCGAGCGTGGCGTCGATCTTGGCGCGGTTGCGGATGATGCCCGGGTCGGCCAGGAGGCGCGCGCGGTCGTCGTCCGTGAAGGCGGCGACCTCGGCGATGTCGAAGCCGGCGAAGGCGGCGCGGAAGCCGGGGCGGCGGCGCAGGATGGTGATCCAGGACAGGCCGGACTGGAAGGCCTCCAGGCTGAGCCGCTCGAACAGGGCGTCGTCGCCGTGAACCGGGCGGCCCCACTCCTCGTCGTGGTACGTCACGTAGTCCTCGGTGGACAGCGCCCACGGGCAGCGCGGGGCGCCGTCGGGACCGGCGAGGGCGGCGCTCACTGCTCGTCCTCCGGCGCGGGCTCGTCCGGGGCGGCCCGGTGGGCGGCGGCCCGGGCGCCGGCCAGCGCGGACTCCAGGTCGGCGATGCGGGCGTCCCGCTCGGCGAGTTCGGCGCCGAGGCGGCCGAGGGCGTCGTCCACGTCCGACATGCGGTAGCCGCGCACGGCGAGCGGGAAGCGCAGGCGCTCCACGTCGGCGCGGCCGAGCGGCCGGTCCGGCGGGAGCTGGTCCTCGAGCCGCTCGGGCGGGGCGTCGGGCAGCGGGGCGCGGTCGCCGCCGCCGACCACGGCGAGGGTCACCCCGCTGACCACGACGGCGAGCGCCACGACCAGGAACAAGAACATCACCATCGCTGGGGCCCCCACGTCGGATGGATCGGATGCGGATGTGTCAGGCTCCGATCGTGCCATGCGACTCTGACACTCAGGGCCGCGGGCGACCGTGGAGCGGGACGTACAGGGAGAGGTCACAGGGGATGCTCAGGCTGGGCAGGCGCGAATTCGACCCGCACGAGCCGGTGATCATGGCGATCGTGAACCGGACCCCGGACTCCTTCTACGACCAGGGCGCCACCTTCCGCGACGAGCCGGCCCTCGCGCGCGTGGAGCAGGCCGTGGCCGAAGGGGCCGCGATCATCGACATCGGCGGTGTGAAGGCCGGGCCCGGCGAGGAGGTCACCGCCGAGGAGGAGGCGCGGCGCACGGTCGGTTTCGTGGCGGAGGTGCGGCGGCGCTTCCCGGACGTCGTGATCAGCGTGGACACCTGGCGCCACGAGGTCGGCGAGGCCGTGTGCGAGGCGGGCGCCGACCTGCTGAACGACGCGTGGGGCGGGGTCGACCCGAAGCTCGCGGAGGTCGCGGCGCGGTACCGGGTGGGCCTGGTCTGCACGCACGCGGGCGGCGCCGAGCCGCGCACGCGCCCGCACCGGGTGACGTACGACGACGTGATGGCGGACATCCTGCGGGTGACAGTCGGTCTGGCCGAGCGGGCGGTGGCGCTGGGCGTGCCGCGGGAGTCGGTGCTGATCGACCCGGGGCACGACTTCGGGAAGAACACGCGGCACAGCCTGGAGGCGACGCGGCGCCTGGACGAGATGGTCGCCACGGGCTGGCCCGTGCTGGTGTCGCTGTCGAACAAGGACTTCGTCGGGGAGACGCTGGACCGGCCCGTGAAGGAGCGGGTGCTCGGGACGCTGGCGACGACCGCGGTCTCGGCGTGGCTCGGCGCGCGGGTGTACCGGGTGCACGAGGTCGCCGAGACCCGGCAGGTGCTGGACATGGTGGCGTCGATCGCCGGTCACCGTCCCCCGGCGGTGGCCCGCCGGGGTCTGGCGTAGCGGATCGGTCTCAGCGCCCGGCTTCCTTGGAGACCAGGGCGACGGCCTCGTCCACGTCGTCCGTGACGTGGAACAGCATCAGGTCCTTCTCGGCGGCCTTGCCCTGGGCGATCACCGTGTTCCTGAGCCAGTCGACCAGGCCGCCCCAGTACTCGCTGCCGAACAGGACGATCGGGAAGCGGGTGACCTTCTGGGTCTGGACCAGGGTCAGGGCCTCGAAGAGTTCGTCGAGGGTGCCGAGGCCGCCGGGCAGGACGACGAAGCCCTGCGCGTACTTGACGAACATCATCTTCCGCACGAAGAAGTAGCGGAAGTTGAGGCCGATGTCGACGTACGGGTTGAGTCCCTGCTCGAAGGGCAGCTCGATGCCGAGGCCGACCGAGATGCCGCCCGCGTCGCAGGCGCCCTTGTTGGCGGCCTCCATGGCGCCGGGGCCGCCGCCGGTGATGACGGCGAACCCGGCCTCGACCAGGCCGCTGCCGAGCCGGACGCCGGCCTCGTACTCCGGCGTGCCGGCCGGGGTGCGGGCGGAGCCGAAGACGCTGATCGCGGGCGGGAGTTCGGCGAGCGTGCCGAAGCCCTCGATGAACTCCGACTGGATGCGCAGCACCCGCCAGGGGTCGGTGTGCACCCAGTCGGTCGGGCCGCCCGCGTCCAGCAGCCGCTGGTCGGTGGTGCTCGCCTGTACCTGGTCCCGCCTCCGGAGGACCGGTCCCAGGCGCTGCTCCCCGGGCGGCTTCCTCTTCCCCTCGGGGTTTCCGGTAGCCATGTGCGCTCCCTCCGTCGGCATGTCGTTCGGCCTCAGCGTAGATCCACAGGGGTTACAGCCGAGGGACCTCCGCATGTCCGCCCGTGAAGCGCCGTAAACCGGCCCTGTCTGTTGCGGAGCTCGCGCGTCACGCGGTCAGCCAGGACCGCAGCCGCTCCTCGCCCGCAAGGATCTTCGCGGTTTCCACCCGTTCGTCCCGCTTGTGGGCCAAGTGCGGGTTGCCGGGGCCGTAGTTGACGGCGGGGACGCCGAGCGCGGAGAACCGGGACACGTCGGTCCAGCCGTACTTGGGCATCGGCGTGCCGCCGACGGCCTCGATGAAGGCCGCCGCCGCGGGGTGGGACAGGCCGGGCAGGGCGGCGCCGCTGTGGTCGTCGACGACGAACTCCTCGACGCCGCAGTCGGCGAACACCTCGCGGACGTGGGCCAGCGCCTCTTCCTCCGAACGGTCGGGCGCGTACCGGAAGTTGACGGTCACGACGCACTCGTCCGGGATGACGTTGCCCGCGACGCCGCCGGTGATGCCGACCGCGTTCAGGCCCTCGCGGTACTCCAGGCCGTCGATGACCGGGTGGCGCGGCTCGTAGGCGGCGAGCTTCGCGAGGATCGGCGCCGCCGCGTGGATGGCGTTGGAGCCCATCCAGCCGCGCGCCGAGTGCGCCCGCTCGCCCTTGGTCTTCAGCAGGACCCGCAGGGTGCCCTGGCAGCCGCCCTCGACCTGCCCGTCGGACGGCTCCAGCAGCACCGCGAAGTCGCCCTCCAGCCAGTCGGGGTGCGCCTCGGCGACATGCTTGAGCCCGTTGAGCTCGGCGGCGACCTCCTCGTTGTCGTAGAACACGAACGTCAGGTCGCGGTTGGGCGCCGGGACGGTCGCCGCGATGCGCAGCTGGACCGCGACGCCCGCCTTCATGTCGCAGGTGCCGCAGCCCCACAGCACGCCGTCCTCGTCGAGGCGCGAGGGGACGTTGCCGGCGATCGGCACGGTGTCGATGTGCCCGGCGAGGATCACCCGCTCGGGCCGCCCCAGGTCGGTGCGGGCCACCACGTTGTTGCCGTACCGGTCGACCGTCAGGTGCGGCAGGGCGCGCAGGGCGCTCTCGATCGCGTC
This sequence comes from Streptomyces sp. NPDC037054, assembly GCF_055606745.1. Lineage (NCBI taxonomy): Bacteria > Bacillati > Actinomycetota > Actinomycetes > Kitasatosporales > Streptomycetaceae > Streptomyces > Streptomyces sp. NPDC037054. The sequence continues at coordinate 357,638 of NZ_JBVJSJ010000001.1, forward strand.
CGCGAGGGGCTTCTCGGTGCCGCTCTCGGAGGGGAAGTCGACGAGCCGGGCGGTGAGCTCCGCGGCGTCCAGGGTGAGGTCAAGCGGGGTGTCGGCCATGGCCCCGACCCTAACGTCCCCGGGCTTTCGCGCCTCGGCCGCACCGGACCGTCGGGCCGCCGTGGCACCGTCGCCCGGGCCGCTGCGACGGTGTCCGCCCGGGCCGCCGTGGCGCTGTCCGTCCGGGGCGCTGTGGCGCTGTCCACACCTGGGTCCGTACGGGCGTGCGCCTCCAGTACCTTGTACGCGTGCCAGAGCCGCCCCCCTCTTCTCCCAAGCGTCGCGGCCGCCTCTTCCGATTCGGGGCGGCCTTCGTGGTCCTGCTCGCGCTCGCCGGCTACCTCGCCGTGCAGTACGTCACCGGGAACAGGAGCGGGCCGGGCTGCAAGGTCGTCTCCGCCAAGGGCGACGGGGCGACGTACGAGTTCTCGCCGGAGCAGGCCGTGAACGCGGCGACGATCACCGCCGTGGGCACGGCGCGGGGCCTGCCGGAGCGGGCCGTGACGATCGCGCTCGCCACCGCGCTCCAGGAGTCCGCCCTGCGCAACATCGACCACGGCGACCGGGACTCCCTCGGCCTGTTCCAGCAGCGGCCCTCGCAGGGCTGGGGCACCCCGGCCGAGATCATGGACCCGACGTACGCCTCGGCCATGTTCTACGACCACCTGGTGAAGGTGCCCGGCTACACGCGGCTGCCGCTGACGGTCGCCGCGCAGCGCGTGCAGCGCAGCGGTTTCCCGCAGGCGTACGCCAAGCACGAGCCGGACGCGACGCTGCTCGCCGCCGCCCTCACGGGACGCTCGGCGGCCACGCTGACCTGCGAGGGACGGCCGGGCGCCACCCGGGAGGCGGGCGCGGAGGCGGTGCGCGAGGCGCTGGTGCGCGACTTCGGGCGGGACGCGCTGCAGCCGGCGGGCGCCGAGGTCGGCGACGCGGGCGCGACGCCCGCGCCGACGGCCACGGCGTCCCCGGGCGGCCGGGCGGGCGGCGGCTCCGGCGACCGCACGGTGGTGCTGCCGGTGACCCCCGAGCCGGGCGCGGACGGGGAGCGGAGCACCGGGCGGCGCGGCTGGCAGCTGGCGCACTGGGCGGTGGCCAACGCCTCGGCGCTGCGCATCCAGCGGGTGACGTACGCGGGCCGGGAGTGGACCGCGGGGCACACGCAGAGCCAGTGGCGGCCGGTCGCCGACCGGGGCGCGGCGGCCCCGAACGCGCCGGAGGGCGCGGAGGGCTCGGACAAGGGCGTCGGCACGGTCCGCATCGTGACCGCGCGGTAGTACGAGTCGTCACTCGCGAGGGTTATGCGCCCCACCGCCGTGAGCGGTGGGGCGCAGGTTTTCGTCCCGTCACCCGTGCATCCGCGAAAAGCCTTGCAAATCAAGGGCTGTAAGGATTCGGCGGACTTTCACACCGGACGGGGTTTGCCCGTTTTTCTCCGCAGGCGATTATGCGACGCATTACCAACTCTTTACGTCGGGGCGCCGCAACCTTCGCGGGATTCGAGCGGTAGTCACTGCGTCCGGGCCCGGACGATCAACACCCAGTCGGTCAACTGCCGGGCCCGGGGCGACACTTCATCGTTCTCTCCCGTCGAAGGAGCATCATGTCCCTCCCCCTGACCCGCCGGATCGCCCGTGCCGCGCTGCTCGTCGCCGCAGGAGCGGCCGCCGGGGTCGGCGCGGCCGGCTCCGCGAGCGCCGCCCCCGAGCTGCCCGCCACCCCGAACCTCGGCGGGCTCACCGCCCTGGACGGGGCGAACGCCGCCGCGACCGTCGACGGCGCGACGCAGCAGGTCACCAAGACGGCCGGGAAGACCGGCGGCAAGACGGTCGAGAAGGCCGTGCCCGTCGCGGGCAAGACCGGCGGCAAGGCCGTCAAGAAGGCCACCCCGGTCGCGCAGAAGGCGGCCGGTGACGTGGCCGGCTCCGCCGGTGACCTCGTCGGCGAGACGGCCGGCACGGTGACGAAGGGCGGCCTGCCGACCGACCAGCTGCCGACCGGTGGCCTGCCGACCGACCAGCTGCCCACCAAGGGCCTGCCCCTCGGCTGACCCGGCTGACCCGGCTGTCCGGCTGTCCGGCTGTCCGGCTGTCCGGCGGCCCGGCCGACCGGCTGCCCGCCCGCCCGGCACGCACAGAGCGGCGGGGCCCAGGATTCCCCTCCTGGGCCCCGCCGCTCGCGTGTGTGCGGGCGCGCGCCTACGCGGACGTCAGGCGCTCCGCCGCCGCCCGGACGCGCTCGTCCGTCGCCGTCAGGGCCACGCGGACGAACCGCTCGCCCGCCGGGCCGTAGAAGTCGCCGGGCGCGACCAGGATGCCGAGCCCCGCCAGGTGGGCCACCGTGTCCCAGCAGGACTCGTCCCGCGTGGCCCACAGGTAGAGGCTCGCCTCGCTGTGCTCGATGCGGAAGCCGTGCTCCAGCAGCGCCTCGCGCAGCACCGCCCGGCGGGCCGCGTAGCGCTCGCGCTGCTCGCGGACGTGCGCGTCGTCGCCCAGGGCCGCGACCGTGGCCGCCTGCGTCGGCGCCGACGTCATCATGCCGCCGTGCTTGCGGATCTCCAGCAGCGGGCCGAGGACGGCCGGGTCACCGGCGAGGAAGGCGGCGCGGTAGCCGGCGAGGTTGGAGCGCTTGGACAGGGAGTGCACGGCGACGATGCCGTCGTAGGAACCGCCGTTGACGTCCGGGTGCAGGACCGAGACCGGGTCGGCCTCCCAGCCCAGCTCCAGGTAGCACTCGTCGGAGAGGACCAGCACGCCGTGCTCGCGGGCCCAGGCCACGATCCGGGCCAGCTCGTCCTTGGCGAGGACCTTGCCCGTCGGGTTGGACGGGGAGTTCAGCCAGAGCAGCTTCAGGCCGGCCGGGTCCAGCGCGGTCGGGTCGTCGTACGCCTCGTACTCGGCGCGCGCGAGCCGGGCGCCGACCTCGTACGTCGGGTAGGCCAGGCGCGGGAACGCCACGCGGTCGCCGGGGCCGAGGCCCAGCTGGGTCGGGAGCCAGGCGACGAGTTCCTTGGAGCCGACCACGGGCAGGACGTGGCGGTGGGTGACGTCCCGGGCGCCCAGGCGGCGCTCCACCCAGCCGGTGATCGCGTCACGCAGCTCAGGGGTGCCCCACACGGTCGGGTAGCCCGGGGAGTCCGCCGCGTCCGTCAGCGCTTTCTGAATCAGGTCGGGCACCGGGTCGACCGGCGTGCCGACGGACAGGTCGACGATGCCGCCCGGGTGCGCGGCGGCCGTCTGCTTGTACGGGGCCAGCTTGTCCCAGGGGAAGGTGGGGAGGCGGTCGGAGACTGCGGACACGGTCCTGGCTCGCTTTCGTGCGGTGCGGTGCGGGCGGCCCTGTCCGCCCCGTTCCCGTACGGTCCGGCCGGTGACGGTCCGGCCCGGTGACGGTCGGCCCGGTGACGGTCCGGTCCGGCTGGGAACGGCAAACGCCTCGGTCCCGTGCGGCCGTCGCGGTGACCGGGCCGTACGGGACCGAGGCGGCGCGCTTGCGGGCCGCTTGCGGGAATTACTCGCCGGACGCCTGCGGCGGCAGCGCGGCGATGAAGGGGTGGTCGCGCTCGATCAGCCCCAGCTTGCTGGCACCACCGGGCGAGCCGAGGTCGTCGAAGAACTCGACGTTCGCCTTGTAGTAGTCCTTCCACTCCTCCGGGGTGTCGTCCTCGTAGAAGATGGCCTCCACCGGGCACACCGGCTCACAGGCCCCACAGTCGACGCATTCGTCCGGGTGGATGTACAAGGACCGCTGGCCCTCGTAGATGCAGTCGACCGGGCACTCCTCGATGCACGCCTTGTCCTTGACGTCGACACAAGGCTGCGCGATGACGTAGGTCACGCTGTCGTTCCTCCTCGATAGGGCGCTGGCGGGCCTCCTCAGGCTCCGCCGCCTGGCGCGCGGGAGCGCGGCGTCGTCGATGCCCGCCCCTAGTATCTCCGTTCCTGGGCATGATCCGAACAGGAGGGGTGAACTGACCTGTGGAAATCTCTGCCGCCGGGCGCCTTGAGGTCCGTATCACCGCTGCTGACGTGGGCAAACGGGTCTCCGTGCGGTGCCTGAGAGTACCGGGGGGAACACCGGAGAAGTTCACTGACACGGTCGGTGTTCTCACATCATGGACGGACGGTGTGCTGCTCATCACACGCAAGTCCGGCGAGAGCGTGCGCATCCCCGAGTCCGTGCTGGTTGCGGGCAAGGTGGTGCCGGCCGCGCCGGCGCGGCGCCGGGGGCCCGCCTCCTCGTACGAGGAACTGGCCCGGGTCTCGGCGCGGGCCTGGCGGCCGGTGGAGAGCGAGCGGCTCGGCGACTGGGAGCTGCGGGCGGCGCACGGGTTCACGCGGCGCGCCAACTCGGTGCTGCCGCTCGGCGACCCGGGCGTCCCCCTGGACGAGGCGCTGAGCGCCGTACGCCGCTGGTACGGCGAGCGCGGCCTGCCCGCGTACGTCCAGACCGCGACCGGCGCGGAGGGTACGCAGGAGCTGCTGTGCGCGGAGCTGGAGCGGCGCGGCTGGGTGCGTGAAGTGACCGCCGAGCTGTGGACCGGGGCGCTCGCGCCCGTGGCGGACGTGGCCGACGTGGCCGAGCCGCCGGCGGTGCGGCTGGCGCGGGAGGCGGACGCGGCGTGGCTGGAGCGCTACGGGCGCAAGGGCGTGAGCGAGGTGGCGCTGAGGGTGCTGGGCAGCGGGCCCTCGGTGTGGTTCGCGACCGTGCCGGGCGCCGCCGGGGGTGAGCCGCCCGCGGCCGTCGGGCGGTGCGTGGTGGACGGCCGGTGGGCCGGTTTCGCGGCCGTCGAGGTCGACCCGGCGCTGCGGCGGCGGGGGCTGGCGACGGCCGTGATGGCGGCGCTGGCCCGGCGGGCCCTGGACGAGGGCGCGTCGGCCGCCTGGCTCCAGGTCGAGGAGGACAACGCGGCGGCGCGCGAGCTGTACGCGCGCCTGGGCTTCGCCGCACACCACGCCTACCACCACTACCGCGCGCCGGAAACCGGCGCCGGCGACCGGTACGACGCACCGTGAGAGGGCACCAGCCTGCTATGCGCTCCCCCTTCCCGCCTCCCCCGGAACGCTCCGCCGAACTGCGCGACCGGTTCGCCGCCGAGGTCCGCTCCGAGCGGCCCGACCTGTCGACGCTGTGCCTGCTGATCGGCGCGGCGGGGGACGGGACACTGGACGACGCCTCCGTCGACGCGGCGCAGATCGAGCTGGACCGGCTGGCGGGGCTGCTGCCGTACCGGCCGGGCGGGCCGCGCGCCTGGGCGGAGGCGCTGCGGGACCTGCTGGGCGGGGGCAATGGGTTCCACGGCACGCCGGGCGACTACCGGCGTCTGGAGTCGTCGCTGCTCCAGCACGTGCTCCAGCGGCGGCGCGGGCTGCCGATCCTGCTGTCGGTGGTGTGGCTGGAGGTGGCGAGGCGGGCCGGGGCGCCGGTGTACGGGGTGGCGCTGCCGGGGCACTTCGTCGTGGGTTTCGGGCCGGCCCGGGAGCAGGTGCTCGCGGACCCGTTCGACGGCGGGCGGGTGCTGACGGGGCCGGACGCCGAGTTGCTGGTCGTGGGGTCGACCGGGGCGCCGCTGGACCCGTCGATGCTGGAGCCCGCGGAGCCGCTGGAGGTGGTGCTGCGGATCCTGAACAACATCCGGGCGTGGGCCGCCGCGCGGCCGGAGCGCTCCGACGTGTCGCTGTGGGCGCTGGAGCTGTCGCTGCTGCTGCCCGCGCACCCGGCCAGGCTGCGCTACGAGCGGGCGCTGCTGCTGGTGCGGCGGGGCGAGTTCCTCGCGGGCGCCGCCGAGCTGGACGCGTACGCGGAGGTCGTGGCGGCGGTGGACGAGGACGCCGCCGAGAAGGTGCGCGCGGAGGCCCGGGTGGCCCGCGCCAAGCTGAACTGACGCACGCCGGCTGCCGAGCCCTCGGCCGGACCCCCGCCGGTCGCACGCCAACAGGGCACCCGACGGCTCGGCTGCCGGGTGCCCCGTGAGGTGGGTGCGTGAGCCGGGTCGATCGCCCAGCCGGAACCAGTCGCTCAGCTGGGGTCGGTCTCGATGGTGGCCACGCGGTCGCCCTTGCTGGTCAGGACCTGGCGGAGGGCGGCGTAGACGTCCTGCGGGGTGACCGGGGTCTTCTCGCCGTTGCCCCGGGTGATGCGCACGTCGTCGAACGCCCCGCCGTAGAGCGCCTTCAGGGCGGCCAGGTCGGGCTTGTCGACCAGCTTGCCGCCCACGGCCTCGACCCTGAGGAACTTCCACAGGGACTTCTCCGGGCTCATCGGGACCGAGTGCGCCGCGTCGGTCTCCACCGTCACGGGCGCCGACATCGCCGGCTCGGCGAACTCCTTCATCATCCGGTCGACCTCGGCCTTGGAGACCTTGGGCTGCTGGACGCTCGTCGGGACGTTCACTGGCGCGGAGCTGCCGGTGCCGACCTGGGCGCGGTACGCCTCCGCCACGACGTCGGCCGCCCTGGCGACGTGGATGCCCTGGCCCGCCTTCGGGTAGACGGGCACGGCACGGCCGGACTGGAACTTGATGGTGCCCTCGGTGACGGAACCGGATCCGCCGGCCGAGTCCTCCAGGGCCGCGTACAGCTTCTCCTCGTCGACGGGCATGACCGGCTCGACGACCCGGTGGTTGCCGAACAGGGAGCCGATGACGGAGACCGGGTTGTAGTCGCTCTTGGCCGCCTCGGCGACCGTGGCCTGCATGTCGAACTGGAGCCCGGCCCGGTCCGGCGTGAGCTCGACGGTCTTGCCGCTCACCGTGAGCTTCAGCGGCTTGTTCACGCGGTCGTCGAAGGCCGCGTCGAGCTTCTCGACGGCGTCGTCGCGGGTGCCCCCGCCGATGTCGACGCCGAGCACGGTGGTGCCCTTGGGCACGTCGGAGTGGTTCATCAGCAGCCCGGCGCCGTAGGCGACACCGGCGACGAACACGACGCCGGCGCCCAGCAGCACCAGCTTGTTGCGGCCCTTCTTCGGCGGCTTCGCCGAGGAGGCCGACTGGGCCGGGGCGGGGTCGGGCAGCCGCGGGGGCGTGTGCGGCAGCGGGCCGTCGGAGGGCGTGCCCGGACCGTACAGGGAGTTGCGGTCGCTCGGGACGACCGGGATGCCGCTGGAGAGGGTGTCCCCCGAGACGTTCTCCCCGGGGTTGCCGTAGCCGAGGCCGCCCGGCGGTTCGGGGGCGGGCTTCTGCGGGGTGAGGATGGCGGTGTCGTCGCTGAGTCCGCCCCCGGGGCCGGAGCCGGGCGCCCCACCGGGGCCCGTCGTACCGGAGGGGCCGCCGGGGCCGGAGATCAGGCCGGGGCCGCCGAGACCGGCCGGGCCGGAGCCGCCGGGTCCGAGCGGCGGGGTCAGCGGGCTGTCGCCGGTCACCGGGCCGCCGGTGGGGCCCGTGGGGCGGGTGGTGCCGCGCGGGCCGCCGGGCTCGGTGAAGTCGTGGGGGTCGCCGTAGTCGGGGCGGCCGTCGCGGTCGACGCGGGGCTGCTGCCCGGTCCGCTCGTTGCGGCCGTCGTCCGAGAAGTACGGCAGGTCGTCGCGGCGCGCGTCGGTGTCGGGGCCGGTGCGCGGCCCGCCGCCCAGCGGGCCCGCGGCCAGCGCCTCGGTCACGTCGAAGGAGCCGGTGCCGCCGCCGTGTCCGGGCGCGACGGGTCCGCCGGTCGCACCGGAGAGACCGGCGCCGTTCGCGCCGGGTCGCCCGCCGCCCTGGGCGCCGGGCCGGGAACCGCCGGGCGCGTTCATGGAGCCGACGACGCCACCGGGACGTGCCGCGCCGGTGCCGGGCGTGCCGGAACCGCCCGTCGCGGGACCGGATCCGGCCGGGGCGGCGCCCGAACCGCCGGGACGGCCCGCGCCGTTGGCGGCGCCGCCGCCCTGACCGGCCTTGGGGGTCGCGGACTTGCGGGGCGCGAACCAGTCGCTGGTCTTCTCCTCGGCCTGCGGCGCGGGCTCGGCGGGAGGCGCGGCGGACGCGGTGGCCGGGGCGGGGCCGGGCGCCGGGGCCTCGGGCTCCGGTTCGGCCTTGCCGCCGTCGGAGTCCCCGACGGGCTTGCGCACGACGACCGGCGGAATCGGCCGGGACCCGGGGATGTTGATCCGGACGCGGGTCGTCAGCGTCGTCTCGGTCTTGCGTTCTTCCGGCTGCGCGGCCGAACGGCCCGCCTCCGCACCGCCGTCGGCCCCCGTCGGGGTGCCGTACGGCGGCGTGCCCGAGGGGTATGCGGCTCCGCCGCGCCCGTTGGGCCCGGTGGACGGACTGTCAGTTTCACGACTCAAGGCAGGTTCTCCCGGTTGGCTCCGCCGCCCGTCACGTCACCTCACGTTGGGGGGCTCCCCCGGCCCGAGCGGACTCGGGAGCTCGGGAGAAGCTCGGCGGCGCGCACCACCATACTGGCCACTTCTGGCCCGTATCTCCTGACCGCTGGGGAAACCCACACCGGACTCCCACGCGCGTGTCACGGCGAAGTGGTACGTCACTTCCCAAGTCGGGCGGGAGCCTCGTCGGGTTGCCGTACGGGCGCGAGCGTGGCACAGATCACAGCGACGGCCATGCCGCCGAGCAGGAAGAGGTACGAGCCGCTGCCCGCGCCGAACATGAAGTCGCCCTCGGGCCGGCTGGCGGTGAGCAGGATGACGGCGAGCATCCAGCCGCCGGCCGCGGCGGCGGCCCCGCCCCGGCTGCCGAGGGCGCGCCCGGCGCCAAGGCAGAGCCCGGCCTCGGCGGCCAGGGCGAGCAGCAGTCCGCCCGGGAACCACGCGGGCTGTACGAGTGCCCCGGCGACGGCGACGACGCCGCCGAGCAGGAAGAGGCCCAGGTGGGCGACGGCGCGACCGGCGGCGGGCAGGCGCGGCGGGCGGGCCATCGCCGGGGTGCGGTCGCTCATGCCGCCGCCTCCCCGGTGCCGGCGAACAGGTCGGTCTCGCGCAGCCCGGCGGCGCGCGGGCCCTGGACCAACTCGTAGTACTCGGTGGTGAACAGCGGCTGCGCGAGTTCGTTGGAGAGCGCGAAGTAGGGCTCGGCCACCTCGATCTGGGTGGCGTGGGCGCGCATCGCGGCGGCCTTGGCGGCGGCGTGTGCGGTGCCGTCGATCTCGGTGGTGATCCGGTCGTCGGCGACGACGCCGGGGACGTCGCCGAGGACGCCGGCCTTGGAGAAGGGCAGGCCGGGCAGGTCGTCGGCGAGCCGGGCGAAGGCGGCCTCTCCGGCGCTGCGCGGCACGCGGTTCCAGTAGATCTTGGCCAGGGGCAGGCCCGCGTCGGCGGCGAGTCCGGCGGCGCGCATGGCGACGCGGTGGGTCTGGATGTGGTCGGGGTGGCCGTAGCCGCCGTCGGGGTCGTAGGTGACGAGGACCTGGGGCCGCACCTCCCGGATCACCTCCAGCAGATGGGCCGCCGCCTCGTCGACGTCCGCCTGCCAGAAGCAGTCGGGGTCGTCGTTGTCGGGCAGGCCCATCATCCCGGAGTCGCGGTAGCGGCCGGGACCGCCGAGCTGACGGAAGTCCCGTACGCCGAGGGCGCGCATCGCCTCGGTGAGTTCGCGGTGGCGGTACTCGCCGAGGGCCGGTCCCGTCAGGTGCGCGAGGTGCGGCGGGATGACCTCGCCGCGCTCCCCGAGCGTGCAGGTGACCAGGGTCACATGGGCACCCTCGGCCGCGTACCGGGCCATGGTGGCGCCGTTGTTGATCGACTCGTCGTCCGGGTGCGCGTGCACCAGCAGCAGCCGCCGGGCTGGCAGTTCCGTCATGGGGCCACCTTATGAGGCGGCGCCCGGCGCGTTCACGGCGCGCTGTCGTCCAGGGCCGGCGCCCTCCTGCCCTTCGCTTCGGCAGTCGCGGCAGGGGCCCGGGCTCCGGGGCACGGAAGGCCCGGTCGCAGCCGTCGCAGTTCTGCATGGGCAACCGCGCCGGTGGCCTGGCGGACTTCTCGCCGAAGGGCGGCAAGGGCGGAAGCTGAGCGGCGAGGCGGTGCGCCAGGAGGGCGGCGGGGCGGCGTACGCCTTCCGGTGGCAGGTCGGCGCTCAGTGCGCGGCTCACGGCGGCCGGGGGCACGTCCCGCTCCAGCCAGGCGGCGACGCCGGGGGCCAGATGCTCCGCGTCGCGGACGGAGAGCAGCAGCCGGGGATCGTGACGGTGCAGGCCCGCGAGGACGTCGGCGGCGGCCTGGAGGAGCGCGGGGGCGGGGCAGGCGGGGCGCGGTACGGAGGGCAGCGACTTACGCGGTGTGCGCGGCGCAGGGACCCGAGCCCGGCCGTGCGCCTCGGCCGGTCGGCGCGCCGCGCCCGGCTGGTTGCAGGAGATCGTGCGGCTGACGATGCGCCCGGCGGGTGTGCGGTGCCGTTCGCGGCGCAGGTAGCCGTGGGCCTCCAGTTCCCGCAGGGCGGCGGCGATGCGCGTGGCGCCCTCCGGGAAGCGGGACGCGAGGTCCTTGATGCCGACCGGGGCGCCCTGCGGCAGCGACTGGAGGTGCACGGCGAGCCCGATCGCGAGGAGCGAGAGCTCCCTGTGCTGGGCCAGGTGGTTGCCGACGACGGTGAAACGGGTGGTGTGCCGGGTGTTGTCGTGCTGGAGCCCGCCGGTGCGATGGGCCGTCCCGGGCCGCCGGTTCGGGTGCTTGTTGCCCGCAAGGCGGGCGAGGGCGTGCGGGGGCACGCTAGGGTTCTGGGTACCCATCGGGAAGCTCTCTTCTTCCTCGGTGGTCAGGCCCTCGCACTGGGATTGCCCGTCCCGGCGAGGGCCGTCGCATGTCTGCGGTTGTCCTTGCCGCGAGCATATGACTGACAACCTCCCCGGAATCCAGCCCAGTTGGGACATTCACCCGGGCGAGTGACGCGCCGCCGCGGGCGGGTGGGGTGGGGCTTGGTGAGGGTTCTTTCCCTCTTGGTTCTTCAAAAGAGACCGCCCGCGCCACCGGAGCACGAGCGGTCGGGTTCCGGCGCCGACACCGTTTCCGATCACGTCACGAGGCGCGGCAGAACTCACTTACCGTGAGGGGAGGGTTGAAGCTGCGCCGGGAGGCGGTGGGCATGCGTGCCTGCGAGTTCGCGGTGGCCGTCGGGTACGGCGAGGACCTCGTGCACAAGATCGAGGGCGGCAAGCGAATCCCGCGGCCCGAGTACCTGGACACGGCCGACGGGGTACTGCGTGCCGGGGTCTCACCGGCCCGCGGCTGGCGTTCAGTCCCGCCGCGTGGGCCGGCTTCGTGCCGTACGCCGTCAGAACTTGATGCTGCCGATCATGCTGGCCACGCTCGTCGTCAGGTCGCTGATCGTCGGTGCCACGGTCGAGGAGGCGAGGTAGAAGCCGAGCAGCATGCAGACCACCGCGTGCCCTCCCTTCAGTCCTGACTTCTTGATCAGCAGGAAGACGATGATCGCCAGCAGCACCACCGCCGAAATCGAGAGTGCCACGGCGGCTCACCTCCAAGGACCCAGGGGACGCGGGGGATTGATCAGTGGGACAAGCAGGTTTCTACCCACTGTGCGCCACTGATCATAACTATCCGTACGTGCGCATCGATCGGCGCACGGCAACACAAGGGGGCGCATGGCCAATATGGTCGGGGCATGACGACCGAGGCTGACTCCTTCCCCAGGCGGCACGCCCGCACCCAGCGGTTCACGCTCGGCGCGCCGCGTTCGTTCACCGTGGCGCCCGACGGTGAACGTGTCGTGTTCCTGCGCTCCGACTCCGGTACGGACAGGGCGAGTTCGCTGTGGGTGCTCGACGTCGCGGAGGGCGCGGAGCGCGTCGCGGCCGACCCGCGGGCCCTGCTGGGCGGCGCCTCGGAGGACCTCCCGCCGGAGGAGCGGGCGCGGCGCGAGCGCAGCCGTGAGGGCGGTGCCGGCGTCGTCGGATACGCCACCGACGACGCCGTGGAGTTGGCGTCCTTCGCCTTGTCGGGGCGGCTTTTCACGGCCGAGCTGCGCGCCGGTACGGCCCGTGAACTGCGCGTCCCCGGGCCGGTGATCGACCCGCGCCCCTCCCCCGACGGACGGCACGTCGCGTACGTGGCGCGCGGCGCGCTGCGGGTCGTGGAGGCCGAGGGCGGGGCGGACCGGGCGCTGGCGGAGCCGGACGGCGACGGCGTCACGTACGGCCTGGCCGAGTTCGTCGCGGCCGAGGAGATGGGGCGTTCGCGCGGTTTCTGGTGGTCTCCGGAGTCGGACCGGCTGCTCGTGGCGCGCGTGGACGACACGCCGGTGCGGCGCTGGTGGATCTCGGACCCGGCCCATCCGGAACGTGAGCCACAACACGTCCCGTACCCGGCGGCCGGGACGGCCAACGCGGACGTGCGGCTGTTCGTGATCGGCCTGGACGGGGCCCGCACGGAGGTCTCCTGGGACCGGGCGCGCTACCCGTATCTGGCGCGTGTGCACTGGTCAGCGGCGGGTGCGCCGCTGCTTCTCGTACAGGCGCGCGATCAGCGCAGCCAGCTGTTCCTGGCCGTGGACCCGGAGTCCGGATCGACCCGGATGGTGCACGCCGATGAAGATCCAACTTGGCTGGAAATCTTCGCCGGAGTGCCGTGCTGGAGCCCGTCCGGACAGCTCGTGCGCATCGCCGACGAGGGCGGCGCGCGGGTCCTCGCGGTGGGTGAACGACCGTTGACCGGACCGCAGTTGCACGTCCGCGCGGTGCTGGACGTCACCGCCCACGACGTGCTGGTCCAGGCGTCGGCGGGCGAGGAGGCGGCCGAGCCGGAGACCGGCGAGGTGCACGTGTACCGGGTCAACGAGCTGGGCTGGGAGCGCGTGTCGCAGGAGCCCGGCGTGCACGCGGCGGTGCGTTCCGGGGACGTGACGGTGCTGGTGTCGGCGGCGCCGGACCGGCCGGGGGCGCGGGTCCAGGTGCTGCGCGACGGCAAGAAGGTCGCGGTGATCGCCTCGTACGCCGAGGATCCCGGTCTGTCGCCGCGCCTGCTGCTCACCCAGGGGGGCGCACGCCGAATCCCGTGCGCCGTGCTTATGCCTCGGGACTACGCCGGTGACACCCCCCTGCCGGTTTTGATGGACCCCTACGGCGGTCCGCACGGCGCGCGGGTCGTCGCCGCGCACAACGCGCACCTGACCTCGCAGTGGTTCGCCGACCAGGGTTTCGCGGTGGTCGTCGCCGACGGCCGCGGCACCCCGGGCCGCTCCCCCGCCTGGGAGAAGGCCGTCCACCGCGACCTCACGGTCTCCCTGGACGACCAGGTGGAGGCCCTCCACGCGCTCGCCGGGAGCCACCCGCTCGACCTGTCCCGGGTGGCGATCCGCGGCTGGTCCTACGGCGGCTGGCTGGCCGCGCTGGCGGTGCTGCGCCGCCCGGACGTCTTCCACGCGGGCATCGCGGGCGCGCCGGTCACGGACTGGCGGCTGTACGACACGCACTACACAGAGCGGTATCTGGGCGACCCGGCGACGGACCCGGAGACGTACGCGAACAGCTCGCTCGTGACCGACGACGGGCTGTCCTCCCCCGCCGGACCGCACCGCCCGCTGATGGTCGTGCACGGCCTCGCCGACGACAACGTGGTCGTCGCGCACGCCCTGCGGCTGTCCTCGGCCCTGCTGGCCGCCGGGCGCCCGCACGAGGTGCTCCCGCTGTCCGGCGTGACGCACATGACCCCGCAGGAGCAGGTCGCGGAGAACCTGCTGCTGCTTCAGGTGGACTTCCTCAAGCGGTCGTTGGGGATGGCGTAGCGCGCCGCGGGACGGCTCCCGTACGGCAACAGGCCGGGGCGACGCGCGCCCCGGCCTGTTTACGGCACCCGCACGGCCGTACGCTGTTCAGCGTGCCCCGTCCGTATATCGGGACCGGGTCGGCCAAGTTGCCTGCGTGTTAACGACGTTCGTGCACGTATGTGCGGTTATGCGCCCGCCGGTTCCGCGGGCACCACCTGCTTCGGCTCCGCGAAGTGGCACGCCGAGGCGTGCGCGGCGGGCCCGCCCGCGCTCCGGAAGTCCTCCGGCACCGCGAGCGCCGGGGCCTCCACCGCGCAGCGCTCCCGCGCCTTCCAGCAGCGGGTGCGGAACCGGCAGCCGGACGGAATGTTCGTCGGGGACGGCACCTCGCCGGTGAGGATGATCCGCTCGCGGTTCTCGCGGGCCTCCGGGTCGGGCACCGGCACCGCGGACAGCAGCGCCTGCGTGTACGGGTGGGTCGGGTGGTCGTAGATCTCGGTGTCCCGGCCGGTCTCCACGATCCGTCCGAGGTACATCACGGCGACCCGGTCCGAGATGTGCCGGACGAGGGAGAGGTCGTGCGCGATGAAGACGTACGACAGGGCGAACTCGTCCTGGAGCCGTTCCATCAGGTTGACGACCTGCGCCTGCACGGACACGTCCAGCGCGGAGACCGGCTCGTCGGCGACGATCAGTTCCGGGCGGAGCGCCAACGCCCGCGCGATGCCGATGCGTTGGCGCTGACCGCCGGAGAACTGGTGGGGGTAGCGGTTGATGTGCTCGGGGTTGAGGCCGACGACGTCCAGGAGGTCCTGGACGCGCTTGCGGCGGTCGCCCTTCGGCGCCACCTCGGGGTGGATGTCGAACGGCTCCCCGATGATGTCACCCACGGTCATGCGGGGGTTGAGCGAGGTGTACGGGTCCTGGAACACCATCTGGATGTTGCGGCGCACCGCCTTCAGGGCACGCCCCGACAGCCGGGTGATGTCCTGACCCTTGTAGAAGATCTCGCCGGCCGTCGCCCGCTCCAGGTTCATCAGGAGCTTGGCCACCGTCGACTTGCCGCAGCCCGACTCGCCCACGATGCCCAGGGTCTCGCCCCGGCCGAGGGCGAAGTCGACGCCGTCGACGGCCTTCACGGCGCCGACCCGCTTCTTGAACAGGACACCCTGGGTGAGCGGGTAGTGCTTGACGAGGCCCCGCACCGCGAGGATCGGCTCAGCCATGGAGGCACTCCCTCCAGAAGTGGCAGGCGCTGTGCCGGAGTTCGGCCACCTGGAGCGGGGGCGGCGCGTCGGTCCGGCACACGTCGCCCGCGAGGGGGCAGCGCGGGTGGAAGGCGCAGCCCGGCGGGATGCGCGTGAGGTCGGGCGGCAGGCCCTTGACGGCGTAGAGCTCCCTGCCCTTGCGGTCCAGGCGGGGAATGGAGTCCAGCAGGCCGCGGGTGTACGGGTGCGCCGGTGCCTTGTAGAGGTCGTGGACGGGCGCGGTCTCCACGATGCGCCCCGCGTACATCACGGCGATCCGGTCGGCGACGTCGGCGACCACGCCGAGGTCGTGGGTGATGAGGACCAGCCCCATGCGGTACTCGCGCCGCAGTTCCGCGAGCAGGTCCATCACCTGGGCCTGGACGGTGACGTCCAGGGCGGTGGTGGGCTCGTCGGCGATGACGAGTGCCGGTTCCAGGGCCAGCGCCATGGCGATCATGACGCGCTGGCGCATGCCGCCGGAGAACTGGTGCGGGTACTGCCCGGCGCGCTCCTTGGCGGCCGGGATGCGCACGCGGTCCATCAGCTCGACGGCCCGGGCGCGGGCGTCCTTCTTCGACATGCCGCGGTGCACGACGAACATCTCGCCGAGCTGGTCGCCCACCGTGAGCACGGGGTTGAGGGCGGACAGCGCGTCCTGGAAGATCATCGCCAGCTCGGCGCCGCGGATCCTCCTGCGCTCGTCCTCCTTGAGCCTCAGCAGGTCGCGGCCCCGGAAGAGGATCTCCCCGGACGTGATCCGGCCGGGCGGCGTGTCGAGGATGCCCATGACGGCCTGTGCGGTGACGGACTTGCCGGAGCCGGACTCGCCGAGCACGGCGAGCGTCTCGCCGGCGTCGACGCCGAAGCCGGCGCCGTTGACGGCCCGGGCGACGCCGTCGCGCGTGCGGAACTCCACGTGCAGGTCGCGCACTTCGAGGAGCACGGCGGCTCACCTCAGCTTCGGGTCGAGGGCGTCGCGCACCGCGTCGCCGAGCATGATGAACGCCAGCACGGTGACCGCCAGCGCCCCGGAGGGCCACAGCAGCGCGTGCGGGGCGTTGCGGATGTAGGGGGAGGCGGCGGAGATGTCGATGCCCCAGGACACCGCGGGCGGTTTCAGGCCGACGCCGAGGTACGACAGGGTCGCCTCCAGCGCGATGTACGTGCCGAGCGCGATGGTCGCCACGACGATCACCGGGGCCACGGCGTTGGGCGCGATGTGCCGCAGCAGGACCCGGGAGTGGGAGGCGCCGAGGGCGCGGGCGGCCTGGACGTAGTCGTTCTGCTTGGCGGTGATGACGGCGCCGCGGGCGATGCGGGAGATCTGCGGCCAGCCGAGCAGCACCATGAACCCGATGACGGGCCACACGGTGTTCCCGGTGACCACGGACAGCAGGACGAGGCCGCCGAGGACGACCGGGATCGCGAAGAACACGTCGGTGATCCGGGACAGCACCGCGTCCCAGAGGCCGCCGAAGAACCCGGCGAGGCCGCCGAGGACGCTGCCGAGGACGGCGACGCCGAGGGTGGCCAGCACGCCGACCGTGACGGACGTGCGGGCGCCGTACACGGTGCGGGTGTAGACGTCGCAGCCCTGGCCGTCGTAGCCGAAGGGGTGGCCGGGCCCGGCGCCCTGCTGGGCCTTGGCCAGGTCGCACTGGAGGGGGTTGCCGGAGGCGATCAGGGAGGGCCACAGGGCGATGACGACGAGGAAGACGATCAGCAGCCCGGAGACGAGGAAGACGGGATTGCGGCGCAGGTCGTGCCAGGCGTCGGACCACAGGCTGCGCGGCTTGTCGCGCGGCGGGGTGCGCTCGGGGCCGCCGGGCGGGCGCCCCACGGTGTCCGGTGTGCCGGGGGCGAGACCGGCGGCGGTGCCCGCGGTGGTCCCGGCGACGGCGCTCGCGGCCCGCAGCGGCTGCTCAGGCATGGCGGATCCTCGGGTCGAGTACGGCGTACAGCAGGTCGACGAGGAGGTTGGCGACGAGGAAGACGAGGACGAGGACGGTCACGAAGCCGACGACCGTCTGGGTGTTCTGGCGCAGGATGCCCTGGTAGAGCTGGAAGCCCACGCCGTGGATGTTGAAGATCCGCTCGGTGACGATCGCGCCGGCCATCAGGGCGCCCACGTCGGTGCCGACGAAGGTGACGACGGGGATGAGGGAGTTGCGCAGCAGGTGCCGGGTGACGACGCGGTGTCGGGGCAGGCCCTTGGCGACGGCGGTGCGGACGTAGTCGGCGCGGCGGTTCTCGGCGACGGAGGTGCGGGTCAGCCGGGTCACGTAGGCGAGGGAGACGGAGGCGAGGACGAGGCCGGGGACGATCAGTTCGCCGAAGCCGGCCCCGGCGGACACCGACGGTCCGATCCAGCCCCATTCGACGCCGAGGAGCAGTTGGAGCAGCAGGCCGGTGACGAAGGTGGGCACGGAGATGACGACGAGGGTGAGCACGAGGACGGCGGTGTCGACGGGCCGGCCGCGGCGCAGGCCCGTGACGACGCCGAGGGTGATGCCGATGACGATCTCGAAGGTGACGGCCACGAGGGTGAGGCGGATGGTGACCGGGAACGCCGTCGCCATCAGCTCGGTGACCTTCTGGCCGTTGAACGCGGTGCCGAAGTCGCCGGTGAGGACGTTGGCCAGGTAGGTCAGGTACTGCTCCCAGACGGGCTCGTCGAGGCCGAACTCCGTTCTGAGGCGGGCGGCGGTGGCCGGGTCGCACGCGCGGTCGCCGCACAGGCCGGCGACGGGGTCGCCCATGACGTTGACCATCAGGAAGATCAGCAGGGTGGCGCCCGCGAAGACCGGGATCATCTGGAGCAGGCGCCGGACGACGTACCGTCCCATGCCGCCGCCTCTCAGCCGACCTCGATCTGTTCGTAGACGGGGACGCTGAAGGGGTTGAGCCGTACGCCGGACAGCCGCTCGGAGTAGCCGGCGCTGCCGTTCTGGTACCAGAGCGGGATGGCGGCCATGGTGTCGCGGACGACCTCCTCGGCCCGCTGGAACAGCTTGACGGCCCGGGCGGGGTCGGACTCGGCGTTGGCCCGGTCGACGAGCTCGTCGAACTCGGGGCTGGTCCACTTGCCGTCGTTGGAGGAGGCGTTGGTGTAGTAGAGCGGCTGGAGGAAGTTCTGGATGAGCGGGTAGTCCATCTGCCAGCCGGCGCGGAACGGGCCGGGCATCTTCTCGTCGGACATCCGGCCGCGGAAGTCGGCGAAGGTGCCGATGGGGTTGGGGACGCAGGCGCGGTCGTCGCCGAGGACGTTGTTGATGGAGTTGCAGACGGCGTCGACCCACTGCTTGTGGGAGCCGGTGTCCGTGTTGAACGTGATCCTGACCTGGCCGCCGGGGAGGCCGCCGCCCTCCCGGATGAGCTTCTTCGCCTCGGCGGGCCGGTACGCGCAGGCCTCGCCGCACAGGCCGGCGCGGTGGCCGCCGTCCTTGCCGAGCACCGGGGAGGTCCAGTCGGTGGCCGGGGTGCGGGTGCCGTGGAAGATCGTCTTGGTGATCTGGTCGCGGTCGATGGCCATGGACAGCCCGCGCCGGACCTTCTCCATGCCCTTCTTCCCCCAGTCCTTGTC
This sequence comes from Streptomyces sp. NPDC037054, assembly GCF_055606745.1. Classification (NCBI taxonomy): domain Bacteria; kingdom Bacillati; phylum Actinomycetota; class Actinomycetes; order Kitasatosporales; family Streptomycetaceae; genus Streptomyces; species Streptomyces sp. NPDC037054. The sequence goes on from NZ_JBVJSJ010000001.1 coordinate 376,155, forward strand.
GTAGTAGGGGAAGGCGAGGGTCTGGAGGATGCCGGCGGGCGCGTTGATGTAGCGGTCGCCGAGGTCGCTCGCGACGTTCCCCAGCTGGGCGGCCGGGATGTCGTCGGCGAGGTCGAGGTTGCCGGCCAACAGGTCGGTGTAGGCGGTGTTGTTGTCGGTGTAGACCTTGAGGTCGACGCCGTCGTTGCGGGCCTGGTCGGGGCCGGGGTAGCGGTCCCACTTGCGCAGCGACATCTGGGCGCCTCTGGTGTACGACCGCACGGCGTACGGGCCGTTGCCGACGGGCTTTTCGACCCAGGCGTCGTGGTCGTCGAAGAAGGCGCGCGGGAGCGGGGCGAAGGCGTGGTAGCCGAGGGTGTCGGGGAACGTGGAGAACTTCTGGGCGAGCCTGACGGTGAAGGTCCGCTCGCCGGTGACGCGGAGGCCTGACATCGTGTCGGCGGTCTGCTTGCCGTCCTCGGGGTGGACCTTGTCGTAGCCCTCGATGTAGCTGAAGAAGTACGCGTTCTTCTGGTTGTTCCTCAGGCTCGCGCCGTAGTTCCAGGCGTCCACGAAGGACTTGGCGGTGACCTTCTCGCCGTTGCTGAAGGTCCAGCCCTTCTTGACGGTGACGTGGAAGGTCCGCGAGTCGGTGGTCTCGATCTTCTCGGCGAGCATGTTCTCGGCCTCGCCGGTCCTCGGGTCGTAGCGCTTGAGGCCGCGGAAGATCATGTCGAGGACCTTGCCGCCCTGCACCTCGTTGGTGTTGGCGGGCTCAAGCGGGTTCTGCGGGTCGCCCCAGGAGGAGCTGAGCACGGCCCCGGCGTCGCCCGCGGCACCACCGGCCCCTTCCCCGCCGCAGGCGGTCGCCGCGAGGGCCGCGACCACCGCGCAGGCGACCCATTTGGCGTGCGTGGCTCCGCGCATGGAGTGCCTCCTCGTAGGTGCGCAGGACGTGCGCTGCCGCCAGCACCGAAGCACTGACCCTTTCCGGCCAATATCAACCGAAAACCGACCTACCGCACACGCACTCCCCCGTACGGGGGCACCGGCCGCCTGACACCCGCTCAGGCCCCGGCCTCCCCCGCCACGACCTCGACCTCGAACCCGTCGGAGTTGACGAGATACACGGCGTAGTGCCCCGGCCCGCCGGCATGCGGATACCGCTCGGCGAACAGCGGGGCCCACCCGTGCCCGGCCGCCTCCCCGGCCAGGGCGTCGACCTCCGCCGCCGTTCCCCCGTGGAACGCGAGGTGATTGAGTCCGGGCAGCAGCCGGTCGTGCCGGTCGCCGCTGAGCGCCGGCGACTGCTCCACGACGAGGTACGTCGGCCCCCGCCGCCAACTGCGGCATCACGGCTCTCCCGTTCCGGTCCTGAGAACGCCGGATCCCGGCGACCCCTGACGGGGTGCCGGGAACCGGTGGGGCGGTGAGGGGTCAGGCCGCGTGGACGACGTCCTTCTCCTCCGCGAAGTGGCAGGCCGACTCGTGGGCCGCCGGGGAGTCCGAGCCCTTGAAGCGCTCCGGGACCGCGAGCAGGGGGACCTCCTCGGCGCACTTGGCCTCGGCCTTCCAGCAGCGGGTGCGGAAGCGGCAGCCCGACGGCGGGTTGGCCGGGGACGGCACGTCGCCGGTGAGGATGATCCGCTCGCGGTTCTCGCGGGCGTCCGGGTCCGGGACCGGGACCGCCGACAGCAGCGCCTGGGTGTAGGGGTGCGTCGGGTGGTCGTAGATCTGCTCGTCCGTGCCGATCTCGGCCATCTTGCCGAGGTACATCACGCCGACCCGGTCCGAGATGTGCCGGACGATCGACAGGTCGTGCGCGATGAACACGTACGACAGGTTGAACTCGTCCTGCAGACGCTCCATCAGGTTGATGACCTGCGCCTGCACGGACACGTCCAGCGCCGACACCGGCTCGTCGCAGATGATGATCTCGGGGTTGAGGGCCAGGCCGCGGGCGATGCCGATGCGCTGGCGCTGACCGCCCGAGAACTGGTGCGGGTAGCGGTTGATGTACTCCGGGTTGAGGCCGACGACGTCCAGGAGGTCCTGGACGCGCTTGCGGCGGTCCCCCTTCGGCGCCACCTCGGGGTGGATGTCGAACGGCTCCCCGATGATGTCGCCGACCGTCATACGCGGGTTGAGCGACGTGTACGGGTCCTGGAACACCATCTGGATGTTGCGGCGCACCGCCTTCAGGGCCCGCCCCGACAGCCGGGTGATGTCCTGACCTTTGTAGAAGATCTCGCCGGCCGTCGCCCGCTCCAGGTTCATCAGGAGCTTGGCCACCGTCGACTTGCCGCAGCCCGACTCGCCCACGATGCCCAGGGTCTCGCCCTGGTACAGGTCGAAGGAGATGCCGTCGACGGCCTTGACCGCGCCGATCTGCCGCTTGAAGAGGATGCCCTGCGTGAGCGGGAAGTGCTTCACCAGGTTCCGCACCTGGAGGATCGGCTCGCCCCGCTCGACCGGCGCCTCGATGGCCGCGACCGCGGCCGACTCGGTGGCGGCGTCGACGACGTCCACCTCGGAGACGTTGGGCGTGGCGTCCTGCGGCTCGTCGTTCTTGCTGAGCTCAGCCATGGATCGTCTCCTTCCAGAAGTGGCACGCCGACGTACGGCCGACGAGGTCGGACCCGTCCTGCTCCGTGACCGGGTGCAGTGCCGGGACGTCCGTACGGCAGATGTCCTGCGCCATCGGGCAGCGCGGGTTGAACGCGCAACCGCTCGGGATGCGCGTCAGGTTGGGCGGCAGGCCCTTGATCGCGTACAGCTCCTGGCCCTTCTGGTCCAGGCGCGGGATCGACTCCAGCAGACCCTTGGTGTACGGGTGCGCCGGGCGCTTGTACAGCTCGTGGACCGGGGCCTGCTCCACGATGCGGCCCGCGTACATCACGGCGATCTTGTCCGCGACGTCGGCGACCACGCCGAGGTCGTGCGTGATCAGGATCAGACCCATGTGGTACTCGCGCTGGAGCTCCGCCAGCAGGTCCATCACCTGGGCCTGCACCGTCACGTCGAGCGCCGTGGTGGGCTCGTCGGCGATGATCAGGTCCGGCTCCAGGGCCAGCGCCATCGCGATCATGATGCGCTGGCGCATACCGCCGGAGAACTGGTGCGGGTAGTCGTTCACGCGCGCCGCGGCCGCCGGGATCTTCACCCGGTCCATCAGCTCGATCGCCTTGGCCTTGGCGTCCTTCTTGGACAGGCCCTGGTGCACGCGGAACATCTCGCCGAGCTGGTAGCCCACCGAGAGCACGGGGTTGAGCGAGGACAGCGCGTCCTGGAAGATCATGGCGATCTTCCGCCCGCGCAGCTTGCGGCGCTCCTCGCCGGACATCTTCAGCATGTCCTGGCCGCGGAAGAGGATCTCGCCCTTCGGGATGCGGCCGGGCGGCATGTCGAGGATGCCCATGATCGCCTGCGCGGTCACGGACTTGCCGGAACCGGACTCGCCGAGCACGGCGAGCGTCTCGCCCGCGGAGACGGAGTAGTTGACGCCGTTCACGGCCTTGGCGACACCGTCACGGGTGTGGAACTCCACGTGCAGGTCGCGCACTTCGAGCAGCGCGCCGCCCGTGCCCTCCGGGCCGTCCGGTGCGGAACTCTCGGCCACTTTGTCGATGATGGTCACGTACGCCTCCCTCAGCGCGACTTCGGGTCAAGGGCGTTGCGGACCGCATCGCCGAACATAAGGAACGACAGCACCGTGATCGAGACCATCACCGACGGAATGATCAGGGTGTGCGGCGCGATACGGAGCTGCTCACGTCCTCGCGCCACGTCGCCGCCCCAGGAGACCGCCGTGTCGCCGAGACCCACGCCCAGGAAGGACAGGGTGGCCTCGGCCGCGATGTAACCGCCGAGGGCGATGGTCGCGACGACGATGATGGGCGCGAGCGCGTTGGGCAGGATGTGCCGGAAGAGGATCCGGGAGGTCGAGGCGCCGAGTGCCCTGGCGGCCACGACGTAGTCGGACTGCTTGATGGTGATCACCGCGCCGCGCGCGACACGGGCGATCTGGGTCCAGCCGAGGAAGGCCAGCGCCATGATGACGACCAGGACGGTGCGGTTGTCGAAGGAGTTCAGCACCACCAGCGCGCCGAGCAGGAACGGGATGCCGAGGAAGATGTCCGTCACCCGCGACAGCAGCGTGTCGGCCAGGCCGCCGAAGTAGCCGGCGATCATGCCGATGAAGGTGCCGATGAGGGTCACGGCGACCGTCACGCCCACACCCACGGTGATCGAGGCGCGGGCGCCGTAGACGACACGCGCGTAGATCGAACGGCCCTGGACGTCGTAGCCCAGCCAGTCCGGGGCGAAGAAGTTGCCCCAGTTGGGCTTGCCCAGGTAGTGCTTGGCCAGGTCGGCGTCGCGCGGCGAGGCACTGGTGAACAGCCCCGGCCAGAACGACATCACCAGCAGGAACACGATCAGCACGGCCGAGACCAGGAACAGCGGGTTGCGCCGCAGGTCGTGCCAGGCGTCGGACCAGAGGCTGCGGGGCTTGCCGGGAGCCGGGCCGGCCTCCGCCACGACGACGCCCGCGCTGCTCACGGTGTCGCCGGGAAGGACTTCGCCCTGCTTCTCGATGGTCTTCTCAGGCATAGCGAATCCTCGGGTCCAGGACCGCGTAAAGCAGGTCGACGATCAGGCTGGCGGCGAGGTAGATGAGCACCATGAGCGAGGCGATGCCCACGACCGTGGCGCCCTCACGGCGGCTGAGCGCCTCGTAGATCTCGATACCGATGCCCCGCACGTTGAAGATGCCCTCGGTGACGATGGCGCCGGTCATCAGGCTGCCGATCTCGATACCGAGGAAGGTGACCACGGGGATCATCGAGTTGCGCATGAGGTGGACGCCGACGACGCGGCGGCGCGGCAGGCCCTTGGCGACGGCGGTGCGCATGTAGTCGGCCCGCAGGTTCTCCGCGATCGACGTTCTGGTCAGCCGGGCGACGTAGGCGAGCGACAGCGACGCCAGCACAGTGGCCGGCAGCGCGAGCTGGGAGAAGTCCGTGGAGTCGGTCACGGTGGGGGTGGTGACCCCCCACTTGAACGCGAGCAGGTACTGCAGCAGGAAGCCCAGCACGAAGGACGGCATCGACACGAGCACCAGCGTCAGCGTGAGCAGTCCGCGGTCGCGCAGCGTGTCGGGGCGCAGACCGGCGACGACACCGAGACCGATGCCCACGACGGTGACGAAGGTGAAGGCGAAGATCGTGAGTCTGATCGTCACCGGGAACGCGTCGGCGATGATGTCCGCGATGGGCCGCTTGCTGGCGATCTGTGTTCCGAAGTCTCCCTGGAACAGACCCGTCATGTAGTTCGCGTACTGCTGAAGGAGCGGCTGGTCGAGGCCGAGTTCCTTCTTGATGCTCGCGACCACCGCCGGGTCGTACGCCTGGTCGCCCATCATCGCCCGGACGGGGTCGCCGGGCAGGGCGTACATCATGCAGAAGATGATCAAGGTTGACCCGATGAACACCGGGATCATCTGGAGCAGTCGTCGTGCGACATAGCGCCCCATAGGTGCCTCCGTGAGGGGTTAACGCAGGTACGGGGGCCGTCTCCGGGTGATGAGACGGCCCCCCGCACCTCCCACCGCCACCGGAGCGGCGGCGGGTCTACGGCCGAGTGGGAAGAGTCCTGAGGACTCCTCTTACTTGGTGGTGACGGCCCACACTTCGAGGTCACCGTGGAAGTCGACGTTGACGTTGTCGACGTTCTTCCCGTGGCCGCCGTTGATGCGGTAGTACCACAGCGGGATGGCCGGCATGTGGTCGACCAGCTTCTTCTCGACCTCCTGGAAGGCCTTCACCGACTCCTCCAGGGAATCGGCCTTGTCCGCCTCGTTCATCAGCTTGTCGATCTCCTTGTTGGAGAAGCGACCGTTGTTGGCCTCGGCGGTGGTGTGGTACAGCTCCTTCATGAAGTTGGCGTTGACCGGGTAGTCGGCGACCCAACCACCGCGGTACATGCCCTTCACCTGGTCGTTGTCACGGGCCTCGAGGTCCGTGGCGAAGTCCGGCTTCGGGTCGCCGACGCAGTCGACGCCGGTGGCCTTGCGGATGGACTCGCAGACCGCGGTCACCCACTCCTTGTGCCCACCATCGGTGTTGTACTGGATGGTGAACTTGTTGCCCGGGACGCCGCCACCCTCCTTGACCAGCTGCTTGGCCTTCTCGGGGTTGTACGTGAAGACGTCCGTGTCGAGTTCCTGGTTGCCCTTGACACCGGGGGGCGTGAAGCCCTTGGCCGGGGTGCGGGTGTTGTTCAGAACCGTCTTGGTGATCGTCTCGCGGTCGATCGCCATCGACAGACCCTGCAGGACCTTCGGGTCGATGTCCTTGAAGGTCTTGGAGTAGAACGCCGGCGTCAGCGTCTGGATGGCCGCGTACGGCTGCTCGATGGCACCGTCGCCCAGGTCCTGCTTGTACTTCGGCAGGTCCGTCGGGCCGACCTGGCGGATCATGTCCAGGTTGCCGGAGACGACGTCCTTGTAGGCGGCTTCCAGCGTCGTGTACGACTTGAACTGGACGCCCTTGTTCTTGGCCTTGTTCGGACCCTGGTACTCGTCCCAGGCCTTGACCTGGATGAGCTTCTTGTGGTCCCACTTCTCGAAGGTGTAGGGACCGTTGCCGATCGGCTTCTGGCCGAAGGCCTTCGGGTCGTCGTAGAAGACCTTGGGCAGCGGGGCCCAGGTGGTGTAGCCGAGCTTGTAGTTGAAGTACGGCATCGTGTACTTCAGCTCGATCGTGAAGGTGTGGTCGTCGACGATCTTCAGGCCGGACATGGTCTCGGCCTTCGGGTCACCCTTCTCGGGGTGGACGTCGTCGTAGCCCTTGATGTCCTGGAACCAGAACGAGTTCTGCTGGTTGTTCTTGATGTTGGCGTACCAGTTCCACGCGTCGACGTACGACTTCGAGGTGACCTCTTCGCCGTTGTGGAACTTCCAGCCCTTCTTGAGCTTGACCGTCCACGTCTTGGAGTCGTCGGACGTGACCGACTCGGCGTTCGTGTAGACGATCTCGCCCTTGGCGTCGAAGTCCAGGAGCTGAGTGAACAGGGACTGGATGACGTACGAGCCGTTGGACTCGTTGGTGTCGGCCGGGATCAGCGGCTTCTGGGGCTCGCCGACGTCGATCGAGACGTAACCCGCGGGCCCGGAGCCCTTCTTCTGCCCCTCGCTGTCACCGTCGCCGCCGCCACAAGCCGTGACCGCCAGAGCAACGGTTATTGCGCCCGCGACCCACTTGGCGCTCTTGGCACCACGCATGGGTTCCTCCTCATGAGTCCATTGGTTCACCGCAAAGGGGAGCACACGACACTTCACCGTCCACCGCCCGTCGTCGGTGCCGGAGATAGGCAGGTGCCCCCGCGCTCGTGAGTCGGTGCCGCCTGCAGCACGTGCCCCGTTCATCCGAGCTCTACGCGCCTAACTATCTGCCAAGAGCCAAGACCGAACCACCTTCCTGAGGTCTCGGTTCGATCACAGCTCGCGCCTACATCTTCCAAAATCCGGACAAAGGGTTTGGTGAAAGATCCCTGCGAAACGGACTTGTTACACATCTATCGGTGGTAGGTGTCCGTATTCCGGACGCACGGGAGCGAAAAACCGATTGCGCGTAACGTGTCCGGCATGCTGGCTGCCGATTCGGCATGCCCGCCGGCCCACGCAGTGACCTGTCGCACACTCAACATGCCGGTCCGGACGGGCCGTTCGAGACGGCCGCGACCACCGCATGACCCGCACACAGGTGACTTTCCGCAGCAGGGTAGTGGCCGCGCGGACCTCTGACCGGGCCTCCCGAACAATTAGAGGGTTTTCCCTACCCTCCTCTTCACGGCCCCGCGAACCGTGCTTCTACGACGACACCGGGCACCCCGCGACGCGGCGGGGTGCCCGGTGTCGGCCGGTCGGGGCGGGGCCCCGAGAGCGCGTCAGCCGTGCTTGGCGCGGCTCGCGGCGCGGGCGCGCTCGCGGGCGTCCAGGTTCACCTTGCGGATCCGGATGGCCTCCGGGGTCACCTCGACGCACTCGTCGTCGCGGCAGAACTCCAGGGACTGCTCCAGCGACAGCTTGCGCGGCGGGACGATCGACTCCGCCACGTCGGCCGTCGACGACCGCATGTTGGTGAGCTTCTTCTCCTTGGTGATGTTGACGTCCATGTCGTCGGAGCGGGAGTTCTCTCCGACGATCATGCCCTCGTACACCTCGGTGCCGGGCTCCACGAACAGCACGCCGCGCTCCTGGAGGTTCGTCATGGCGAACGCGGTGACGGCGCCGGCGCGGTCCGCGACCAGGGAGCCGTTGTTCCGGGTCTGGAGCGTGCCGAACCAGGGCTCGTGGCCCTCGTGGATGGAGTGCGCGATGCCCGTGCCGCGGGTCTGCGTCAGGAACTCGGTCCGGAAGCCGATCAGGCCGCGGGACGGCACGACGAACTCCATGCGGACCCAGCCCGAGCCGTGGTTGGACATGTTGTCCATCCGGCCCTTGCGGACGCCCATCAGCTGCGTGACCGCGCCCATGTGCTCCTCGGGCACGTCGATCGTCATGCGCTCGACCGGCTCGTAGACCTTGCCGTCGACCTCCTTGGTGACGACCTGCGGCTTGCCGATGGTCAGCTCGAAGCCCTCGCGGCGCATCGTCTCGACCAGGATGGCCAGCGCCAGCTCGCCGCGGCCCTGCACCTCCCAGGCGTCCGGGCGGTCGGTCTCCAGGACGCGCAGCGAGACGTTGCCGATGAGCTCGCGGTCCAGGCGGTCCTTCACCTGGCGCGCGGTCACCTTGCGGTCCTTGACGGCCGCCTTGTTGTCGGCGCCCTTGCCGGTGCCGCCGCGGCCGACCAGCGGCGAGGTGTTCGTGCCGATGGTCATCGAGATCGCGGGCTCGTCGACCGTGATCAGCGGCAGCGGGACCGGGTTCTCCGGGTCGGCCAGCGTCTCGCCGATCATGATGTCCGGGATGCCGGCGACGGCACAGATGTCACCCGGGCCGGCCTTCTCGGCGGGCTTGCGGGTGAGCGCCTCGGTCATCATCAGCTCGGAGATGCGGACGTTGGCGACGGAGCCGTCGCGCTTCATCCACGCGACCGTCTGGCCCTTCTTCAGCTCGCCCTGGTGCACGCGCAGCAGCGCGATACGGCCGAGGAAGTTGTCCGCGTCCAGGTTCGTCACGTGCGCCTGGAGGGGCGCCGACTCGTCGTACGTCGGGGCCGGGATGTGCTCCAGGATCGTGGAGAAGAACGGCTCCAGGCTGGTGGAGTCGGCCGGGACCGTGCCGTCGTCCGGCTTGGTCAGCGACGCGACGCCGTCACGGCCGCAGGCGTAGACGATCGGGAACTCGATCTGCTCCTCGTCGGCGTCCAGGTCGAGGAAGAGGTCGTACGTCTCGTTGACGACCTCGTCGATGCGGGAGTCCGGCCGGTCCGTCTTGTTGATGCACAGGATGATCGGCAGCCGCTGCTGGAGCGCCTTGCGCAGCACGAAGCGGGTCTGCGGGAGCGGGCCCTCGGACGCGTCCACGAGGAGCACGACGCCGTCCACCATCGACAGGCCGCGCTCGACCTCGCCGCCGAAGTCGGCGTGGCCGGGGGTGTCGATGATGTTGATCGTGATCGGGTCCCCGCCGTCCTTCGGGTGATACTTCACCGCGGTGTTCTTGGCGAGGATCGTGATGCCCTTCTCACGCTCCAGGTCGTTCGAGTCCATCATGCGGTCGTCGACGGAGTCGAGCTGGTGGGCCGCGAAGGCGCCCGCCTGCTTGAGCATGCCGTCGACGATGGTGGTCTTGCCGTGGTCGACGTGAGCGACGATGGCGACATTGCGGATGTCGTGGCGCGTGGCCATATAAGGCGTACTCCCGGAGTGCTGAGGAATGCCCTGCGCGAACGCCTGTGGTGCGCGGGCCCTGCCGGGCTGAACATGCCACGGCCTCACCCCATGGTACGGGGCCGCTGCCGCTGGGGCTTGCCGGGCCGAGACGGGGCCGCTGACGTGGACTTCGTTGACGTGGGCGGCCCCGGCGGTTCATCCCTTCTTCAGGAAGCCCATGTCCTCGTACACCGGCGTCTCGAAGCCGAAGGCTCCCGCGTTGGCCAGGTTCTTGCGGGCCGCCACCAGCTGGGGGCGCTGGTAGAGGGGGATGGAGCCGGCCGCCGCCCAGATGCGGGAGTCGGCCTTGCGGATCAGGGAGCGGGCCTCCTCCTCGTCCAGGGTGGCCGCGGCCTGCTCGAAGAGCTGGTCGACCTGGTCGGTGCCGACCCGGGTGTAGTTCTGCTCGACGCTCAGGGAGCCGTCGGCGGCCGGGACCGGCTTGGCGAAGATCGGGCGGGCGTCGGTGGCGGGGAAGGCGGACGCGGGCCAGGAGTAGAGGGCGAGGTCGTACTCGCCGGACGCGATGTGGTCCTTGAAGTAGCTCTCGTCGGACACCTTGGTCACGGCCGTGCGGATGCCGACGCGGTCGAGCATGCGGGTGATCCGGTCGGCCACGGTGCGCAGGGCCTCGGTACCGGGGCCCGACGGCAGCACGAAGCGGAGGGTGAGCGCCTTGCCGTCCTTGGCGAGCCGGTCGGCCGCGGCCCCGGCGGGGGCGGCGGTGCCCTTGGGAGCGGCCGTGCCCTTGGGGGCGTAGGCGCCGGAGGCGCTGTCGCGGTCGGCCTTGCCGTCACCGTTGCCGCCGTCGTCCTCGCCGACGATGTACGTGCCGTCGTCGTCCCCGGAGTCCTTGTCCTTGCCAGTGTCCTTCTCCGCGTCCTTCCCGGTCTTCTCGCCTTCGCCGCCGGCCGCCTTCTCGCCCTTCTGTTCCTTGACGGGTCCGCCGCGCACCCAGCCGGCGTCCGCGAGGAGGGCCTGCGCCCCCTCGGTGTCCTGGCCGCCGAGGGTGCCGCTGGCGTCGGCGTAGGCGGCCTGGCCGGAGAGCGCGAGGTGGCTGCCGACCGGCTCGGCGGGCAGGCCGAGGGGGTCGAGGACGGCGCGGGCGATCTCCTTCCGGTCCAGGGCGCGGGCCACGGCGCGGCGGACCCGCTCGTCGGCGAGCGGACCGTCGGCGCCGTTGAGGGCGAGCTGTGTGTAGGCGGGCTCCAGGGACTTGCGCACCTCGTACTCGCGCAGCGCCCGCTGCCGGCGTTCGTTCTTCCCGGCCGCCTCGCGCAGCTTCCGCCGGGCCTCGGTCTCGCGCTCGGCGGCCTCGTCGTCGGAGCCGTTCGCGACGGCCCAGGAGCGCGGGGCGTCGGCGGCGGACCCGGGGGCGGGCGCGAGGGCGGGGCCGGTGAGCGGGGCCCGGCCGGGACCCATCAGCGGCGGCGTACTGGCCGCCTTCGGGCGGGCGGCGACCGTGATGCCGCGGGCGGCCGAGGGGTCGATCTCGGCCAGGTCGATGGTGCCGGCCGTCAGCGCGGCGGTCCGCTCGTCGCGGGGCACGGAGCGCAGCTCGATCCGGTGGAGCTTGGCCGGGTCGCCCCACCAGCGCGGGTTGCGGACCAGGGTGACCTTCTCCTCTGCGCGGTCGACGCGTTTCACGGTGAACGGGCCGGCGGTGACCTTCAGCTTGCGGCGGGCCCCGTCGTTGAAGGCGTCGGGGCTGCCCATGACCTCCTTCGGGTACAGCGGCGAGAACAGCGACTGCCAGTCGGCGTAGGGGCGGCTGAAGGTGACCTTGACCTCCAGGTCGTTGGCGCCGCGCTGGATCTTCTCGATGCGCTCGTACCCGGCGTTGCGGGCGGTCCAGTAGGCGGTGTCCTTGCCGGACAGGGCGCGCCACTGGGCGGCGAAGTCGGCGGCGCCGACCTCGCGGCCGTCGCTCCAGACGGCCTGCTGGTTCAGCTTGTACAGCACGACCTGCTTGGGCTCGGTCTCGACGACCTTCGCCGACTCCAGGAAGTCGGGGTTGCGCTCGGCACGGCCGCGCGCGTCGAGCCGGTACATGGAGGGCAGGACGGCCTGGGCGATCCGGGAGGTGGTGGAGTCGGCGTCCGACTGGAAGGTGTTCAGGGTCTCGGGCACCGAGTCGACGGCCCAGCGCAGGGTGCCGCCGTCGGCGATCCGGTCGCGGGCGGCGGGCGCGATGTCCTGCTTGGCGAGGGGCTTGCCCGCCTCGTCCTCCGAGCTGCACGCGGTGAGCAGGGGCACCGCGAGGGCGCCCGCCGTGAGGAAGGCGACCGAGCGCAGCACCGCGCGGCAGCCGGGGGTCTGGCGAGAGGGCCTGGGTCCGACGCGGTGGGACATCTCTGGGTTACCTCCGGGAAGCCGCGGGCGGTATGATCACTTTTGGCCGTATATGGAGCTGATCAGATGTATGCGGCCACTGAAGAGGAAAGGGTTCGGCAGCGGGCGGCGACACGGCGGCGGGAGGGTCCAAGCCCACCCGTGCGGCGGAACGGGGCCCGGGGCGCGTCGTACGCGGCGTGCGCCGGCGGACGGGGACGCGCCTCGGCCAATCCGTGCACGTCCCTTCACACCGCCCGGTGTGACGCGCGACACTCTCAGGCGCATGAACGTTGCCGCCTTGGGTGGAAAAACCCGTGGAAGTGAGGGCAAGTCATGTCCGTGCACGACGACCTGACATCAGTCCAGCGTTGCCTCGACGACCTGAACCGGTCCGTGGGGCGCCTGGAGAAGCAGCTGGGCAGCGGCGGTCTTGAGATGCGCCGGGTCCGGACCGACGCCGAGCACCTGCGCGAGAGCGTGGCGCTGCTGCGGGCGGCCGCGGCGGCCCCGGCCGCGCAGAAGCGGCCCGAGCTGGTCACGATCTCCGACACGCCGTACGACCCGGCGCTGTGGACCGACTCCGACGACGAGGGGCTCGGCGCCCGCGACCGGCACGCTCCCTGACCCCGACCGGAGGCGAGACGTGGCCACTGGTACGGAACCTCCAGCCACAGACCCCAGTCCCCCGGGCGGCGGCGTGCGCAGCGGTGCGCGTGCCGCGATCGCCGCCCCTCATCTGCGGACCGACCGCTGGTGGCTGGCGCCCGCCGCCACCGTGGCCGGTCTGCTGGCCTTCATCGTCTACTCGACGTGGCGGGCCTTCGCCAACGCCGACTACTACGCGGCGCCGTACGTGTCGCCGTTCTACTCGCCCTGCCTCGCGGAGAACTGCGAGCCGATGCGGTCGGGGCCCAACTGGGAGATCTTCGGCAGCTGGTGGGGCATCTCCCCCGCCGTCATCATCCTGATCTTCCCGCTCGGCTTCCGGCTGACCTGCTACTACTACCGCAAGGCCTACTACCGGGGCTTCTGGGCGTCCCCGCCGGCCTGCGCGGTGGCCGAGCCGCACAAGAAGTACACCGGCGAGACCCGCTTCCCGCTGGTCCTGCAGAACATCCACCGGTACTTCTTCTACGCCGCGATCCCCGTCGCCGCGATCCTCACCTACGACACGGTGCTCGCCTTCCGCGACGAGCACTACGAGTGGGGCCACATGGGCCTCGGCACGCTCGTCTTCCTGGTGAACATCGTGCTGATCTGGGCGTACACCCTGTCCTGCCACTCCTGCCGGCACATCGTCGGCGGCAAGCTGAAGCACTTCTCCCGGCATCCCGTGCGCTACCGCATGTGGCAGTGGGTGGGGAAGCTCAACGCCCGGCACATGCTGCTCGCCTGGACGTCGCTGGCGAGCGTGGCGCTCGCCGACTTCTACGTGTATCTCGTCGCGTCCGGGGTGTTCGGCGATCCGCGCTTGTTCTGATGACGCTTCTTCCGATGCCGCTTCTTCTGATGAGTGAGGCCTTGAGATGTCCGTGGTCGACCGGCAGGAATGGGACGTCGTCGTGGTCGGGGCGGGCGGCGCCGGGCTGCGGGCCGCGATCGAGGCGCGCGAGCGGGGCGCCCGTACGGCCGTGATCTGCAAGTCGCTGTTCGGCAAGGCGCACACCGTGATGGCCGAGGGCGGCATCGCGGCGGCCATGGCCAACGCCAACGAGCACGACAGCTGGCAGGTGCACTTCCGCGACACGATGCGCGGCGGGAAGTTCCTGAACCAGTGGCGGATGGCCGAGCTGCACGCCCGGGAGGCGCCCGAGCGGGTGTGGGAGCTGGAGACCTGGGGCGCCCTGTTCGACCGGACGAAGGACGGCCGGATCTCGCAGCGCAACTTCGGCGGCCACGAGTACCCGCGCCTCGCGCACGTCGGCGACCGCACCGGCCTGGAGCTGATCCGCACCCTCCAGCAGAAGATCGTCGCGCTCCAGCAGGAGGACTTCCGCGAGACCGGCGACTACGAGTCCCGGCTGAAGGTCTTCCAGGAGTGCACGGTCACCCGCGTCCTCAAGGACGGCGACCGGGTCTCGGGCGTCTTCGGCTACGAGCGGGAGTCCGGCCGGTTCTTCGTCGTCGAGGCCCCGGCCGTCGTCATCGCCACGGGCGGCATCGGCAAGTCCTTCAAGGTGACGTCGAACTCCTGGGAGTACACCGGCGACGGGCACGCGCTGGCGCTCCTCGCGGGCGCTCCCCTGCTGAACATGGAGTTCGTGCAGTTCCACCCGACGGGCATGGTCTGGCCGCCGTCCGTGAAGGGCATCCTCGTCACCGAGTCGGTGCGCGGCGACGGCGGTGTGCTGCGCAACTCCGACGGCAAGCGGTTCATGTTCGACTACATCCCGGACGTCTTCAAGGACAAGTACGCCGAGTCCGAGGACGAGGCCGACCGCTGGTACGACGACCCGGACACCAACCGGCGCCCGCCCGAGCTGCTGCCGCGGGACGAGGTCGCGCGCGCGATCAACTCCGAGGTCAAGGAGGGCCGCGGCTCCCCGCACGGCGGTGTCTTCCTCGACGTCTCCACGCGGATGCCGGCCGAGGTGATCAAACGCCGGCTGCCGTCGATGTACCACCAGTTCAAGGAGCTGGCCGACGTCGACATCACGGCCGAGGCGATGGAGGTCGGGCCCACCTGCCACTACGTGATGGGCGGCATCGCCGTCGACTCCGACTCGGCGGCGGCGCGGGGGGTGCCGGGGCTGTACGCGGCGGGCGAGGTGGCCGGCGGCATGCACGGCTCGAACCGGCTCGGCGGCAACTCGCTGTCGGACCTGCTGGTGTTCGGGCGCCGCGCCGGCCTGCACGCGGCCGAGTACGCGGCGGGCCTGGCCGCCGCCCCTCCCCGGGTGGCCGACGAGGAGGTCGACACGGCGGCGGCCGAGGCGCTGCGGCCGTTCTCGGCGGAGGGCCGCGAGACGCCGGAGGACGCCGGGCGGCCCCCGGAGAACCCGTACACCCTGCACCAGGAGCTCCAGCAGACGATGAACGACCTGGTCGGCATCATCCGCCGGCAGGGCGAGATGGAGCAGGCGCTGGAGAAGCTGGCCGAGCTGCGGGGCCGGGCCCGGCGCGCGGGCGTCGAGGGGCACCGGCAGTTCAACCCGGGCTGGCACCTCGCCCTGGACCTGCGGAACATGCTGCTGGTCAGCGAGTGCGTGGCGCGGGCGGCGCTGGAGCGCACCGAGTCCCGGGGCGGGCACACCCGCGAGGACCATCCCTCCATGGACCGCGCCTGGCGGGCGGTCAACCTGCTGTGCGGCCTCACCGACCGGGCGACCGGCGAGGCGGCCACGGACCCGGTCCCCGGCCGGATCTCCCTCACCCGCGAGACGACCGAGCCCATCCGCCCGGACCTGCTGGCCCTCTTCGAGAAGGAGGAGCTGGTCAAGTACCTGGCCGAGGAGGAGCTGTACGAATGAGCGGCTACGAGGCCCGTTTCCGGGTGTGGCGGGGCGACGCGGACGGCGGCGGCCTCGCGGACTTCTCCGTCGAGGTGAACGAGGGCGAGGTGGTCCTCGACATCATCCACCGGCTCCAGGCCACCCAGGCCCCCGACCTGGCGGTGCGCTGGAACTGCAAGGCGGGCAAGTGCGGTTCGTGCTCGGCGGAGATCAACGGCCGTCCGCGGCTGCTGTGCATGACGCGCATGTCGGTGTTCGACCGGGCCGAGACGATCACGGTGACGCCGCTGCGCGCGTTCCCGGTGATCCGCGATCTGGTGACGGACGTCGGCTTCAACTACGACAAGGCGCGCGAGGTCCCGGCGTTCGTGCCGCCCGCCGGGGTCGGCGCCGGTGAGTACCGGATGATGCAGGAGGACGTGGACCGGTCGCAGGAGTTCCGCAAGTGCATCGAGTGCTTCCTGTGCCAGGACACCTGCCATGTGGTGCGCGACCACGAGGAGAACAAGCCGGCGTTCGCGGGCCCGCGGTTCCTGATGCGGGTGGCGGAACTGGACATGCACCCGCTGGACGCGGCGGCCGAGACCGGCCTGGACCGCAAGAAGGCGGCCCAGGACGAACACGGCCTCGGCTACTGCAACATCACCAAGTGCTGCACGGAGGTCTGCCCGGAGGGCATCAAGATCACGGACAACGCGCTGATCCCCTTGAAGGAGCGGGCCGTGGACCGCAAGTACGACCCGCTGGTGTGGCTGGGGTCGAAGATCCGCCGCCGGTCGTCGTAGACCGGCATCAAGGCGACCCGGGGGAGTTCGCGCGGTCCGCGTCCGTGCGGTTCAGGTCCCGGACACCGGTCCCGTCGAGCCGCCGCGCGAGCGCCGCGACGTCGGCGTCCTTCTTCCGCCCGTCGACGGGTGGGTCCGGGTCGTGGTGTCGGTCGTCGGGGTGGTGGTCCCCGTGCTCCGTCGGCTTCATCGGCGTGCTGCCCTCCCCCGGCGCCCCGCGGCCCCGGCTCCCGGTCGCGGAGCCGCTGCGCTGCTCATACGCTCCGGAATGTGACGCCTTCCTTCATCCGGAGCCTGGCACGGCGCGCGTCCCCCTCGCACGCGGGCGTGCGGGTCGGGCACGCCGTGCTGGGTGGTGCGGCCGGGGTCGTGTGGCTGGTGTTGCCGGTGATGACGACGGGCGGGACTGTTCCGGTTGCGATCAACGCTGTCGGGCCCGTGGCGAGCGCGGCGGAGGCGGTGCCGCCGCGCTCGTCCGTGCCCTCCCCCGCCTCCACGGCGGCGCAGGAGGACGAGACGTCGGGCTTCGAGCTGATCCTCCCCGTCGCCGTGGTCGGCGCCGCCGCGGTGCTCGGCGGATACGGCTACGTACGCCGCACGCGCCGCGCCCGCACGCGTACGACGCCGGGCGGCGCGCCCGTGACCCCTTCGGCCGTACCGGAGCTGGTCGAACTGGACGAGCGAGCAAGGGCGTTGCTGGTCGCGGCCGACGACTGGGTGCGCTCCGGCCGGGAGGAGTTCGACTTCGCCGAGGCGCGGTCGGGCGCCGCCGCCATGGCTCCCTTCGCGCAGGCCCTGCGGGAGGCGCGGGACGAGTTGGCGGCGGCGTTCCGGATGCGGGCGCGGTACGAGGACGGTGTGCCGGCCGACCCGGCGGGCCGGCGTCAGGCGCTGGTGGGGATCGTCGGGCGGTGCGAGGAGGCGGGCCGGCGGCTGGACGCGGCCGCCGACGACTTCGACCGGCTGCGCGGCCTGGACACGGACCCGGCTGAGGCGCTGACCGTCGCGGAGGCCAGGTTCCGGGAGCTGACCGCCCGTACGGCCGCCGCCGACGGCGTGCTCGCGGACCTGGTCAAGCGGTACGGGCCCGCCGCCTGCGAGTCGGTCACCGGGTACGTCGAACAGGCCAAGGACCGGCTGGTGTTCGCCACCACCCGCCTCAACGCGGCGCGCCAGACGGCCGACCGAGGCGAACTCGCGCAGGCGGCGCGGCAGTTGCGCTCCGCCGAGGGGGCCGTGGCTCAGGCGGGGGTGTTCGTCTCCGGCGTGGAACGGCTCGCCGCCGACCTGTCGACGGCCGAGGACCTGCTCCCGGCCGCGCTGACGGAGGCCGAGGCGGAGCCGACGACGACGCGGGGAGTCCCGCTCGACGCCGCCAGCACCGGGACGGGGACGCGCCCCGATACCGGCACCAGCGCCGGAACCAACGCCACCGCGGGCAGCGGCAGCGGCGCGCCGGACCTCCCCGCCGGGGAGTTGCGTGCACGCCGGATGCACGCGGACACCGTCCTGTCCGCCGTACGGAACGAGCTGTCGACCGGGATCTGCGACCCGCTGGACGCCCTGCGCCGCATCGTGCGGGCGTGCACGGCGCTCGGGGGCGCGCGCACCGGCGCCCTGTCGGCCGCCGCCCTGCTGGCCGCGCGCCAGTCCGTCGCCGCGGCGGACGGATTCGTCACGACGCACCGGGGCACGGTCGGCTGGACCGCCCGCACGCGCCTGGCGGAAGCCCGGCGGCTCCTGGACTCGGCCGCGCCGGACGAGCTGTCTGCCGCCGACACCCTGGCCCAGGAGGCACGCGACCTGGCGGAGCGGGACGTACGCACCCACGGGACCCCGTACGCCGGGTCCGACGAGCAGCACGCGCGCTTCGGCGGACCGCGCACGCGGGAGCGCGAGCGGGAGTAACGGGACCTGCCCGCCTGTGTAGTAGTTCCGTGACGGAATCAGCTCTCCCCACGCGCCAGTTCGTATGATGGACGGACTTGACGGAGACTCACGCGAGCTGAACGACAGGCGGGTTGGGCCTGGCAGGCCGGAGCGACGCGGACGTACGGGGGTTGGGGGAAAGCGTGATCAAGCCGGGGGAGATTCCGCAGTTCACGGGCGATCTGGCGCAGTTGGAGAAGGACTACGGCGACCTGAAGAAGGACGCCGGGAACATCCGGGACGCCGGCACCGACGTCCACTCCCAGTTCCAGGGCCTGTCGGCGTACTACCAGGCTCCGGAGGCGGAGCAGCTGTTCGCGACGACGAAGCCGGTGCAGGACCGTGCGGACGGTTTCGCGGACGACTTGGAGACGGTGTCGTCGGCTCTGTCGTCGTATGCGACGGAGATCCGGCCGCTGGTGGCGAAGTTGAAGCAGCTGAAGACGGACGCGGCGGCGTTCGTCGACTCCGTCAAGGACGACGACGAGTGGGAGTACGACGAGGACAAGGTCTCCGAGCACAACCAGCTGCGTGATGACATCACGGCGACGGTGGCGGCGTTCTGGGCTGCGGAGCGGACGTGCCACAACAAGATCACGGCGTTGTGGGGCGGCACGCAGATGGTCGCCGGGGACGGCTCGGACCGGAAGGACCAGTACGGGTTCTCGGCCGAGGACATGAAGAACGCCAAACTCCCCTGGGGTGACCCGGTGGAGGAGAAGCACCACTGGTACGAGGTCGGCCACTGGGTGAAGTCCTTCGTGTGGGACGGGCTGATCGTGGACGGCATCTGGGGCACGATCAAGGGCCTGGGCACGCTGGTGGGCTTCGGTGGCTGGGAGGCGATGGGCCAGGCGTGGAAGGGCCTCGCACAGCTCGCCACCGGCCTGGTGCTGACGTCGATCCCGGGCGTGGGCGCGATGTTCTGGACGCTCCCCGACAACCAACTCCCGTCCTGGATCCGTGATTCGCGTACCGCGATGAAGGAGACGGGCAAGGCGCTGGTGGCGTGGGACCAGTGGGGCAAGAACCCGGCCCGCGCGGCGGGCGCGGTCACGTTCAATGTGCTGACGACCGTGTTCACCGGTGGTGCGGGTGGTGCGGTCGCGGGTGCGGGCAAGGCCGGTGCGGTGGCGAAGGTGCTGGGCACGGCGGGCAAGGCGATCGACCCGATGACGTACATCGCCAAGGGCGCGGGCGCGGGGTTGTCGAAGATCGGTGACATCAGTGCGGCGCTGAAGGGTGTCGGGAACATCGACATCCCGGCGATCCCGGAGAACGCGTTCACCCTCCCCGACGGGGCGGTGCGCCTGCCGGACGGGACGGTGAACCTGCCGGAGGGCGCGGCCCTGCCGGACGGCGCGACGCGTCTGCCGGACGGGAACGTGAAGCTCCCGGACGACGTCACCGTGCTTCCGCCGGGGACGGTGAAGCTTCCGACCGAGGACGGTGTGCCGGCGCAGTACATGGATCCGGACGGCAACCTCCTCGACGAGGGCGGCAATGTCGTGCAGAAGGGCGCGGACGGCCCGGGCGACATCGTCGACCAGCCCGACACGACCCCGCCCGTGTCGGGCGCGGACAATCCGCGTGTCGACTCCCCGGTCCGCGAGCCGGCCCTGGTGGGCGCGGGTGCGGCGACGGTGGACAACGCGGGCCAGGCGGTCCGGCTGGGCAGCGACGGCCTGGACGACCTGGGCCGGGTCGGCGACGACTTGAACAACCCGGGCACGCGGGTCGAGGGCCCGGGCGGCATGGCGGACAATCTCCCCGGCGGCACCGCCGGCAACAACCTGCCGACGAACAGTGTGGACAGCGTCGCTCCCGGTACCGGCGTGGGCGACAACGTGCCGGGCGGTCCTGGCAACCAGGTCCCGTCCAACAGCGTGGACAACGCCGTGTCCGGCACCCCGGACGCGGGGCTGCGTCCGGGTGGCCCGGGCGGCCCGATCTCCCCCGGTGCCCTGGACGAACTGGCCGGGCGGTTCGGCGACGACGGCCTCGGCGGCCTGGGCCGTACCGGCGACGACCTGGGAGACGTCGGGAATGTGGCCGACGAGGCGAGCACTCCCGCGAACCAGGCGGACGAGGGCACGGGAGCCGCCGACGAGTCCCGCCCGGCGCGGACGCCCGAGGAACAGCAGAAGATCATCGAGGAGCAGGTCCACAAGGCCAACACGGACCCGGACTGGTTCAAGGACTACTACCGCACGGACGGCCACCGGCACAGCACACAGCTGGTCGACGAGAACGGCGATCCGCTGCCCATCCTCGCGAAGGACTCGGACGGAAACTGGATCGCCCGGGATTCCATGCCGTCCAAGCAGCCGCCCCCGAGGCTCGACCCGGTCCCGGTCGGCATGGACTCCCTCAACAAGACGCAGATCGATCACCTCGACAGCGTGGCGAAGGACCGCCAGGTCGCCGCGGAACTCACCGCGGCGGAGAAGGCGGCCAAGGCCAACCCGGCCGACACGGCGCTGCAGGACGCGCTCGCCGAGGCGCAGAAGGCGTACGACCAGCGCCTCGCCGGCACGCCCAACAACAGCGCGATACCCGAGCGCCTCGGCGAGGAGGCCGCTCGCGTCCATGTCGTTCCCGAGCGGTTCGCCGACTACCAGCCGGTGACGCTGCCGAAGACGCCCAACGGCGCCAACATGTTCGACCAGTTGTACAAGCGGGACGACGGCAGTTATCTGATCGTCGAGGCGAAGGCCCCCAAGAGCGACCTGATCTGGCGCCAGGGCGCCGGCCCCGCGAAGGGCTGGATGGTACGGCAGGGCACTTCGGAGTACGTCCACACGATCATCGCCGAGATGATGGGGCGCAGCGCCGCGGACGTACGCATCGCCGGCGACCTTCTGAAGGCGTGGCAGAGTGGCAAGCTGGACTATGTCCTGGTGAAGGCCAACGAGAACACCGGCAGTTACGCCGGGGCCACGTTGGAGGAGTTCCCGATCAACTACAAGATCGACTAGAGGAGAGCGTCAGTGGCAACCACCGTTCCCCGCCACGAGTTTCCGATGGACGACGTGCCGGACACTCTGGACGCTCTCGGCGAGACCGCGAAGTGGATCCTCGAGGAGTTCCCCGACTCCCCCGTTCTGCGCCCGCAGGCGCTGAGCACGGCGCTCACGCTGGCGCAGCAGCGCTGTGCGGTTGACCCGCAGGCGGTGAAGTTCGAGACGTGGGAGGCGTGGGTCACGGCCATGCAGACCGGGTCCGCGCTGTTCGCCGCGGCGACCGCGCCCGAGGGCGGCAGTGTCACCTGCCGGATCGGCGAGCGCGAGCGCACCCTCCCCGCGACCGGGCCCGAGTCCCATCTGAACGCGGGGACGTGGGTCACCTCCTTCTACCTGGCGATGATCTGCCGCGACAACGACGGCCTGCGCCGGCTCGCCGAGGTGCCCGTGCCGCTGCTGCGTGACTCCGGCGCGGTCTTCGACGAGTACGTGTACTCCTGGGTGGAGGCGCTGCAGAGCTTCTGGCTCGGCCGCCAGGACGTGGGCGAGAAGCTCGTCGCCGCGGTCGACGGCTCCGCCCCGGAGGCACTGCGGTACGCGGACGCCGACCTGATGTCCAAGATCCTCTATCCGCCGATGATCCTGCTCTACCGCGTGATCCGCCGCGACTCCGCCGAGTTCGGCAAGGCACTGTCGGACGCCCTGCGGTGGCACAAGGAGTACTGGACCGCCGACGAGGCCCGCGCCACCAGCGCCGACGGACTCGTCGCCCTCGGCCCGCTCGCCATGGCCTGCCTCGCCCGCGACCAGGGCATCACCGTGGACATCGAGTCCGAGTACCTGCCCAAGGCGCTCCTGGACTACGCCTGGATCGGCGAGATCGACTACTGACCGGCGGGTTGCTCCGAGGAGAACGAGCACAGTGACCGTCACGATCGCCCGGCACGGGGCGCCCGGGCCCAACGCCGAGCGGTTCGCCGAGGCTCTGCGCGGGAGCACGGCCGCGTCGATCGAGCGGCTGGAGTCGGCGCCCGCCATGATCGACGCGACGTTCACCAAGTCCCTGCTGAACGTGCGCGCGCAGTGCACGGTGGACGCCCGGGCCGCGAAGCTGGAGACGTGGGAGTCGGTCGTCGCCGCCATGCAGCTCGGCTCGGTGATGTTCGCCGTGACCGGCGGCACCGGCGGTGCCGTGGAGACCCGCGTCGACCACGAGGTGCGACGGATCCCGGAGATCGGCCCGCGCCCCTACGCCGACGCCGGCAACTGGCTCACGGCCTTCTGGCTCGCCATCGTCTGCCGCGACCAGAAGCGCATGACCGGCCTCTGCGAGATCCCCCTCGACCGGCTGCGCTCCCCCGACGGCGCGTACGACGCGTACGTCCACCACTGGGTGGACGCGCTCCAGACCTACTGGCTGCAGCGCCCGGGACTGGTGGAGAAACTCACCGCCACCATTGAGGGCTCCAGCCCCGACGTCGCCACGACCGCTCCCCGCGACCTGCTGCAACAGGTCCTGTATCCCCCGATCGACCTCTTCCACCGCTTCCTGCGCCAGGACCACGAGGGCTTCAACGAGGCGCTCGCCCAGGCCCTGACCCTGCACAAGCTGTACTGGACGGCGGACGAGGACCGCGAGAAGGACCCCGAGGGCCGCATCGCCCTCGGCCCCCTCGCCATCGCCTGCCTGGCCCACGACGGCGGCATCCCCGTCGAGGTCGAGTCGGAGTACCTGCCCCACCACCTGCTCCGGCGCAGCTGGCTCGGCGAATTCGACACCTGACCCCGAGCGTGGTGGGTCCCGGCGCTCAGAACAGACTCAGCAACGCCTCCGCCGGATCCGTCAGGCTGGTCTCGCCGTCCGGGAGGGGGAGTTCGAACCAGACCGTCTTGCCTCGGGGGGTGCGGCGGGAGCCCCAGGCCGCGCTGAGGAGGCCGACGAGTTGGAGGCCGCGGCCGCCCTCGTCGGTGTCGCGGGCGCGGCGGCGGCGGGGCTGGACCAGGCCGGAGTCCCAGACCTCGCAGACCAGGGTGCGGTCGAGGAGGAGCCGGAGGCGGATGTCGCCCTCGCCGTAGCGCAGGGCGTTCGTGACCAGCTCGCTGACCAGGAGTTCCGTCGTGTCGACCAGCGGCTCCATGTCCCAGCTGAGCAGTTGCGCGCGGGCGTACTCGCGGGCCCGGCCCACGCTGCGGGGCTCGCGCGGCAGCGTCCAGTCGCCGACGGACTCGGCGGGCAGCCCCTGCACGCGGGCCATGAGCAGGGCGATGTCGTCCTCGCCGTGGTGGGTGTCGAGGGTGTTGAGGACGTGGTCGCAGACGTCCTCCAGGGGCCGGGTGGGGTCGGTGAGCGCTCCGACGAAGGCCTGGAGTCCCTCGTCGAGGGGGTGGTCGCGGGACTCGACGAGGCCGTCCGTGTAGAGGGCGAGCAGCGCGCCCTCGGGGAGTTCGACCTCGACCTCCTCGAAGGGTTCCCCGCCCACGCCGAGCGGCATGCCCGGCGGCACGTCGAGCATCAGCGCGGACTCGCCGGGTTCGACCAGCACGGGCGGCAGGTGGCCGGCGTTCGCGAAGGTGCAGCGGCGGGTGACGGAGTCGTAGACGGCGTAGATGCAGGTGGCGAGGTAGACCTCGGACAGGTCGGCCTCGCGGGGGCGCCGGGCCGCGCGTGTGGCCTGCTGGACGCCGCCCGGTGCGCCGAGGCCGCGGGCGATCTCGTCCAACTGGGAGAGGACTTCGGCGGGTTCGAGGTCGAGCAGGGCCAGCGTGCGGACGGCCGTGCGCAGTTCGCCCATGGCGACGGCCGCGCGCAGACCGCGGCCCATCACGTCGCCCACCACCAACGCCGTGCGGTGGCCGGGCAGTTCGATGACGTCGAACCAGTCGCCGCCGACCTCGCTGGGCCGGCCGGTGGAGGCGCTGCCGGGCAGGTAGCGGCAGGCGATGTCGAGGCCGGAGGCCTCCGGGTCGCCGGGCGGGAGCAGGGACCGTTGCAGTATCAACGCCCGTTCGTGCTCGCGCCGGTAGAGGCGCGCGTTGTCGATGCAGACGGCGGCCCGCGCGGCGAGTTCCACGGCGAGGTCGCGGTCCCGGTCGCCGAACGGCTCGCTGCCCTTGGTCCGGGCGAACTGCGCGAGGCCGACGACGGTGTCGTGCGCGACCATGGGCACGGCGAGCGTGGACTGCACGAGTCCGCCGTCCTCACCGGGGACGGTGCGCGGCCGGGCGGTGCGCAGGGCGTCCGCGCAGTGCGAGGTGAAGGCGTAGTGGTGGACGGCGCCGACGGCCACGTGGTCGCCGGTGCCGCCGAACGGCGCGTCGGCCACGGCGCTGGCGAAGGCGACGCGGCGCAGTTCGGCGCTGCCGTCGGCGAGGCCGGGCGGTGTCTCGTCGCCGGCCAGGAGCCCTTGGTAGAGGTCGACGGTGGCGACGTCGCAGAAGCCGGGGACGACGACGTCGAGGAGTTCGCGCGCGGTGGTCTCCAGGTCGAGGGAGTTCCCGATGCGGGCGCCGGCCTCGTTGAGGAGGGCGAGATTGCGCCGTGCGGCGGCGGCTTCGCGGGCGGCGGCGCGGCGTGAGGTGATGTCGGTTCCCAGCCAGGCGACGCCGATGGGCCGGCCCGAACCGCTGTGCACGCGGTAGAGGTTGACGGACCAGTGGCGGCGCTCGTCGGAGCCCGGCACGAAGCCCGTGACGTGCATGTCCGTGATGGACTCGCCGGTCTCCAGGACGCGCCGCAGGGTGGCGGCGACCCGCTCGGCCTCGCCGCGCGGCAGATAGTCGTGGACGCCCTGGCCGCGGTGGTCGTCGGGGGAGCCGCCGAAGACGGACGCGAACCGCTGGTTGGCGCGGCGCACCTTGAGCTCGGTGTCGATCAGCAGGAAGCCGAACGGAGATTGACCGAATATGGCCTGCGAGGCGGCGAGGTCGGTCTCGATGCTGCGCAGCGTGCGGACGTCCACGACGATGCAGACGGCGGCCTTCTCCCCGTCCTCGGTGCGCGTCGGCATGACGTACACCTCGGCGAGGGCGTCGCCGTACTCGCGGGGCCCGATGCCGGGCGCCTTGAAGGGGACGACGCCGGTCCACTCGCGGCCGTCGAGGATCTCGGCCATCTTGCGCTGGCCCTCGGCCCGCTTGTCGGGGTCGACGAAGACGGCGATGGGGTCCATGCCGACGGCCCGCTCGGCGGGGATGCCGAAGATCTGCTCGGCGCGCAGGCTCCACTGGTCGACGAGCCCGTCGGCGCCGATGGAGAAGGACGCGACCTTGATGTAGTCGTAGATCGAGCCGGGCGGGCTGCTCTGCCACATCGCGTCACCGGTCGGGGCATCGCCGGAGACGAGGCCGTCGGCGGCCCGTCCTCTCGCGCCGCCCGCCGGGTCCTCGGACTCCGTGGCCTTCGCTGGTATCTCGCTCACGCGAACCGTCCCCTCCAGCTCACCGCGTCCGGCACCGGTCACCGGGGGCGGCTGCCCGCAGTATCCAGCACTACGGCGCCGCGCGACACGGTGTTCACGATCACAGCACGGTTCCGGCGGTTTTCGGACCCGGCTGCGACAACACTTCCAGTCTTCTAACCAGGGAACACGTCGCCGAATCACCCGGCGGGGCACCGACTGCCGGCGTGCGCCGGTCGTGCGACCTTCAGGGCACCGCGAGTTCGAACCACACCGTCTTTCCCGCTCCGTCCGGGCGGGTGCCCCAGCGGCGCGAGGAGATGGCGACGAGTTCCAGCCCGCGCCCGCTCTCGTCGTCGGGCCGGGCGGCGCGCCGGCGCGGCAGGTCGGGCAGCGGGTCGGAGACCTCCACGAGGATGACGCCGGGCAGGCCGGAGGGGCGGCGGACCAGGCGCACTCCGATGGGGCCCGCGGCGTGCCGCAGGGAGTTGGTGACCAGTTCGCTGACCAGCAGCGCCGCCATGTCGGCGACGCTGTCGAGGTGCCAGTCGCGCAACTGGCCGCGCACGACGGCGCGAGCGGTGCGGACCGCGCCCGGGTCCGCGGCAAAGGTCCACTCGGCGCAGTCGCCTTCGGTGTCGATCACGCCGATCACTTCCCAGGCCAGCAAGCCCACCCATGTCCGGTTTCGTGGGGTTAATGGCCACATACCCGATATCCGGGCGCGGGTACCGCGCAAGAGGGCGCACTGTGGCACGAACGGCGTACGACGTGCTCACGGGCACGCCCCCGGCGTGCTCCCGTCCGAGGTCCGGCCCCCCGTCCGCCCCTACCCGTCGGGGCCGGTGTGGGCGAGGATCACTGCGCGTCCGGGCCGAGGTGGGCGAGGGCGGCACGGACGGCGGGCACGTCCTGGTCGAGCCAGTCGACGGACCAGATCTCGTCGGGGCCGAGCCAGCGCAGCTCGTCGTGGTCCTCGAGGGTCTCGGGCGCGGGCGAACCGGGCAGCAGCCGGGCGGTCCAGACGTGCAGGGCGTAGGGCGGCTTCAGCGGCCACTGCCCCGGGACGCGCGCGCCGGTCTCGCTCTCGACGCCCAGTTCCTCGCGCAGTTCGCGCACCAGGGCCGCGTCGGGGGTCTCCCCGTCCTCGACCTTGCCGCCGGGCAGTTCCCAGCGTCCGGCCACCTCGGCGGGGGCGCTGCGACGGGCGGCGAGCAGCCGGCCGCCGTCGAGCAGGGCGGCGGCCACCACGATCCGTTCGGTCATGCCGCGAGCCTACGGGGAGCCGATGTGCGGTCGGTTCCGGGCTCGGGCCGATCCGGCGGGCCGGCGCTCAGAGCCTGTCGCCCGCGTCGCTCTGGCCGATCTTCTCGACCCAGTAGAGCCGCTTGTGGCCGCGCGCGTCGAGGCTGTCGGCGATCTTCTGGGCCTCCGCCCGGGTCGCGTATCTGCCCACGCGGTAGCGATTGCCGTTGTCGTCCTGCCGGACGACGAGCCAGGGCAGAGTGACCGTGCCCTCGTTCATCGCGCCCCTCCATTTCCCGCCCGCGGCCCACGCCGCGCCCCGCCCGATACGGAAACCGCAACCCGCATATGCCCGAGCCTACGCCCAACCTTCACGGAGCGAATACGGCTTCTCACAAAGAGGTACGCAACCGGCCAGGCACCAGGGGGCGCACAACGCCGAATGCGCCGCCCCGGAAGGGCGACGCGTTTGGTCAGCGGCATGCCGCCCGCGTCGGGACGGACCTGCGAAAACGGCGGAATCTCAACGGAGTTGGGAGCGAAGGGGCCGGGCGGGCGCCCCGGGGGCGACGGACGGTCCGGCGCGCGGAGTGGGCTGCGTCACGCTCACGCGCCACCCGGCGCACCCCGGAACGCGCCCCCTGCGGAGCAGGGGTACGCCTTCACGGGCAGGAGGTACGCGCCTACTTCACGGGCAGGTGGTACGCCGCCCGGTACCGGTCCGCCGGGATCACCACGTCGGCCGTCTCCACGGGACGGCCGGAGGCGTAGAAGGTGCGCTGGATGACGAGGACGACGTGTCCGGGGACGCCGCCGAGCAGGAGCAGTTCCTCGGCAAGGCCGGGGCGGGCGCCGACCTCCTCCACGACGTTGTCGACGACGATGTCGATGGCGGCCATGCGCTCGACGACGCCCGTGCCGCCGAGCGGGCCCTCCTCGGGCAGCATCACCGGCGTGCGGCCCGTGACGGCGAGGGGCTCCCAGGAGGTGGAGAGCATCGTCGCCTCGCCGGACTCCCGGAACAGGTACCTCGTGCACATCACGCGGTCGCCGGGCTTGATGGCGAGCCGCTCGGCGACGCCCCGCGAGGCCCCGGTCTGCTCGCTGCTGGACTCCCAGGTGCCGCGCACGCCGAGGTCGGCCTGCTCCTGCCGGAACGGCGTGGCACCCCCGGCGGGGCGGAACCCGGAGCGGGCGATCCGGCGGGGCACGGGCCGCTCCCGCACATACGTCCCCGAGCCGGAGCGCCCCTCGACCAGGCCCTCGGCCATCAGCACCTTGCGGGCCTCCAGCGCGACCGTGTCCGAGACGCCGTACTCCTCGCGGATCCTGGCTTGCGACGGGAGGCGGGTGTGCGGGGGCAGCAGGCCGTCGACGATCTTCTTGCGGAGATCACCCGCGACACGCAGATACGCCGGC
The DNA here is from genome assembly GCF_055606745.1 of Streptomyces sp. NPDC037054. Classification (NCBI taxonomy): domain Bacteria; kingdom Bacillati; phylum Actinomycetota; class Actinomycetes; order Kitasatosporales; family Streptomycetaceae; genus Streptomyces; species Streptomyces sp. NPDC037054. Next base: position 404,537 of record NZ_JBVJSJ010000001.1, read on the forward strand.
TGCTCACCGAATGTCACTGGCCGCTCCCATCAGGTTGTACAGACAGCAACAGCCTGGCAACCGTAGGTTGTGCCATGCAAGTAAAGGCCAGAGAATCACCCGATGTGATGACTTGCGCCCACCACACCCTTTACGCAGGCACTTTCTCCCCGCTATAAGCGCCGTCACACCACCAACAAGTGCGCCCCGCCCCCGCGCCGGGCCGGAGCCCGGAGCGCGGGGACGAGGCGGCCGGCTCACGGAGCCGGGGACTGCCTCACGGAGGGAAGGCCTGCCTCACGGAGTGAGGGACGGCCTCACGGGGCGAGGGTGCGTCAGAACTGCAGCGCCCAGGCGTCGATGCGGCCGGTGTCCCACGAGGCGTTGTCGCTGACCCTCAGCTTCCACGTGCCGTTCGCGAGCTCCGAGGAGGCGTTGACGGTGTACGTGGTGTTGATGTTGTCGGCGCTGCCGCCGGTGCCGTAGGCCTTCAGCGTGTAGGCCGTGCCGTCGGGGGCGACGAGCTGGACCTGGAGGTCACCGATGTAGGTGTGGACGATGTTGACCTCGACGGCCAGGTCCGAGGGGGCGTTGCCGGACACGCCGGAGACGGTCACCGGGGACTCGACGGTGGCGTTGTCGTTGATGGCGTAGTCACCGGTGTTCTCGAAGCGCGGGCCGGTCGGCGGCGGGGTGGTGCCGCCGCTGCCGACGTACAGCAGGCGGTTCGGCGAGCCGGTGCCGGGGCTGGTGACGACGCCGGTGGTGGCGGCGGACGTCAGCGCCGAGGAGACCTGGGCGGGCGTGGCCGCGGGGTTGTCGGCCAGGTAGAGCGCCGCCGCGCCGGCCACGTGCGGGGACGCCATCGACGTGCCCGAGATCGTGTTGGTGGCGGTGTCGCCGGTGTGCCACGCCGAGGTGATCGACGAGCCCGGGGCGAACAGGTCGAGGACCGTGCCGTAGTTGGAGTAGCTGGCGCGGGCGTCGGTGGAGGTGGTGGCGCCCACCGTGATGGCCTCGGTCACCCGGGCCGGGGACTTGGTGGAGGCGTTGGTGTTCTCGTTGCCGGCCGCGACGGCGAAGGTGATGCCGGAGGCGACGGCGTTGCGCACGGCCGCGTCGAGGGTGCTGTCCGCGCCGCCGCCGAGGGACATGTTGGCGACCGCGGGCTTGACCGCGTTGCGGGCCACCCAGTCGATGCCGGCGACGACACCGGCGGTGGTGCCGGAACCGGAGTTGTTCAGCACGCGGACGCCGACGATCTTCGCCTTCTTGGCGACGCCGTACGCGTTGCCCGCGACCGTGCCGGCGACGTGCGTGCCGTGGCCGTTGCCGTCCTGGGCGGTGTTGTCGTTGTCGACGGCGTCGTAGCCGTAGGAGGCACGGCCGCCGAAGTCGCTGTGGGTGATGCGGACGCCGGTGTCGATGACGTACGCCGTCACGCCCTGCCCGGCGGAGTCCGGGTAGGTGTAGGAGTTGTCCCGCGGCAGGTTGCGCTGGTCGATGCGGTCCAGGCCCCAGGAGGGCGGGCTGGGCTGCGTACCGGCGATGGTGAACGTGCGGTTCTGCACCACGGAGGCGACGGCCGGGTCGGCGGCGAGGCGCTTCGCCTCGGTCTCGGAGGCCTCGATCGCGTAGCCGTTCAGGGCCTTGGTGTACGTCCGCTCGATCGCGGCGCCGTACTTCTTGGCCACGGCGCGGCCCTCGGCGGAGCCGGACTTCGCCCGGTCGGCCTTGAGGGTCACGATGTAGCTGTCGGCGACGGCGTTCGCCGCGCCCTCGTACTGGATGCGGCCTTCGGCCGGGGCGGCCCCGGCGGGGAGGGCGGAGACGAGGCTCGCGGCGAGTGCCGCCGAGGCCACCGCGCCGATAGCGGTCAGTCTTCGCCGGGCGTGACGCATCACTGCCATCTGAGGGGTCCTCCTCAATCGGTGCTGCGCTGGGTGTGGGGATGGTGCGGTTGATCAACGCACGACGGAACAGGCGCGCATGGCAGGGGCATGTCAACGCCGTGTGCCGGACGCGCCTGTGCGTCAGCCGAAAGATTGAGGCTTCCACAGGAATTGCACAAGGGGCCGTGCACGGACTTAACAGACATGCCACACCGCCACGACAGCCCGGGCCGGTGCCCGCGCGTGCGGCACCGGCCCAGTGACCTGCGGCTCACGCGTCGAACGCGGTGCTCCGGCTGCGCTTCTGCCACGCCGTCACATCGGCCCGAACCTGGTCGAGATGGTCGACGCGGCCCGGTGGTCAGGGTGCCGCGTCCTGGGCCGGCACCGGCACCGTCACGCCCAGGCGGGCCTGTTCCTCCTCCACGATGCGGCGGGCCAGGGAGACGTCCGAGATGTCGACCGCGTCCGGCGTGGACTCGGCCACCGCGCTGCGGCGGGCGTAGGCGTCGAAGAGGCGGGTCTTGTTCTCCAGCATCCGCACCATCCGCTCGTCGACGCCGCCGGTGGCGAGCAGTCGGTGCACCTGCACGGAGCGGACCTGCCCCATGCGGTGGGCGCGGGCCACGGCCTGGTGCTCGATGGTCGGCTTGATCTGCGGCTCGCAGAGGATGACGACGGACGCCGCCTGCATGTTGAGCCCGACGCCGCCCGCCTCGATCTGCGCAAGCAGCACCGCGTGGCCGTCGGCGGCGGAGAAGTCGTCCACCAACTGCTGGCGCCGCGCGGGCGGCACGCTGCCGGTGATCGGCCCGTGCAGCCGCCCGGACCCCGTGTCGAGCGCGCCGCGCACCGCGTCGAGGACGTCCCGGAACGCGGAGAAGACGACGACCTTCAGGCCGCTCTCGGCCGACTCCTCGACCAGTTCCCGCAGCCGCCCGAGCTTCGCCGACCGCTCGGGGCGGGCGTACGCGGCACGGCGCATCGCCATGAAGTTCCCCGCGCGCACCGCCTCCCGGTACGCCTCCTCGTCCGCCGCGCTGAGCTCCTCCCACTCGTCGGTGTGCTGGAGCACGGGGAGTTCGGTCAGCACGTCCTGCTGGTTGCGGCGCAGGTAGACGGGGGCGACGGCCTTGCGGAAGGCCTTGGACCCGGCCACCGAGTCCTGGTCGTCCACGGAGTCGGCGAAGTCGGGCCGCAGGATCCGTACGAGGTTGCGGAACTCGGAGACCCGGTTCTCCATCGGCGTGCCGGTCAGGAACAGCACCCGGTCGCAGACTCCGGCCCACGCGGTGACGGCGGCGGACCGCCGGGTCTCGGGGTTCTTGACGTAGTGCGCCTCGTCCACGACGAGCATGCCGATCTCGCCGCCGCCGGGCGTCGGGAAGCCGCGCAGCGCGTCGAAGGTGGTGATCGCGACGCCGCCGCGCTCCTTCCAGTCGGCGAACGCCTCCTGCCGGTCGGGCCCGTGCAGCGGCATGGCCCGCAGGATGCTGCGGGTCTCGATCTCCCGGGTCCAGTTGATCAGGACGCTCGCCGGGCACACCACCATGAAGTGGCTCCGCCCCTCCGCCGCGAGGTGCGCGAGCGCGGCGATGGCCTGCACGGTCTTGCCGAGCCCCATCTCGTCCCCGAGCAGCACCCGGCGCTGCGCGAGCGCGAACCGGGCGCCGAACGCCTGGTAGCCGCGCAGCGAGACGGAGCAGTGCGCGTCGTTCAGGCGCTGCTCCCGCACCCGCTCCGCGACGTCGTCGGGCAGGAAGCCCTCGGCCGCCGCGCTGTCGGGCCCGCGCCCGGAGATCTCCGCGAGGAGGCTGTAGTACTCGGCGGAGCGCAGCTCGAAGTCGACCCAGGCGGCGAGGTCGCTGTCGGGCCGGCGCAGCAGGTCGACGGAGGCCTGCGCCACCTGCCCGGGCACGCCGTCCCGTTCGGCCTCCTCGCAGATCCGGCGCAGTTCCGCGACGGCCGCCCGCGCCCGCTCCCGCTTCTCGCTCCCGGCGAACAGCGACCGCCAGCGCCCCGTGAGCGGCCGGGCGTCGGCCAGCAGCGGGGCGAGCCGCGCCGCGAGCGCGGCACCCGTCTCGGCGGCACGCCGGGCCTGGGCGCCGGCCTCGACCAGGACGTGCAGGGCGACGACGAGGGCGGTGGTGCGCGGTTCGGGATGGTCGACGTCGATCCGCACGGCGACGGAGTCCCGTACCGCGTCGGCGATCTGCCGGGCCGCCGCGACCGCCTGCTCGGCGGTGCGCTGTCCGACGCCGGGGGTCTGCCGCAGCCGGTACGCCCCGGCGGCCAGCACGTCCTGGACGGTCCCGAAGCCGCCCTTCTCCAGCTCCCCGAGCCGCAGCCGCCCCTCGGTGACGTCCCTCAGCCGGGCGACGGGTATCCGGCGCAGCTCCTCCTCGGCCAGCCCGTCGTGGATCGGGCGCAGCGCCTCCCGCACGTCCGCGAGGGCCCGCTCGTGGTCCCCGGCGACCCGCCCGGCGGCCTCGGCCAGCCGCGCGCCCCGCCCCACCACCTCGCGCTCGTCCCGCCCCATGCGCCCCGCCTCACTCCTGGTGCCTCATCTGCTCCCGGCATCGTCCCACTGCCCACCGACACCGGCCGGACGCGGAGCCCGCCGACCGGGCGGCGGGCCTTCGCGGGAAGGTCGGGTCATTCCATTGGCATAGTCTCCCGGCATGATCACCGGGCGAACGGCCGGTGCCGGGGCGGCCTTTCCCCCGATCCCTCCGCGGCGAGTTCCTCGATCCATGGATATCGAGCAGGTGTGCGGAAAGGATCTCTCCGAGGAACGGGCACCTACACACGGCTGGGGGGACGGGTGCGGCGCCACGAGCTGGGTTCCCACAACGAGTTGAGCGGCACGGTGCACGGCCCGGCCATCCAGGCGGGCACGGTGTACGGCGGGATCCGCGTCGTCTCCGAGGCGGCCGGCCCGGCGCCGCAGACGCCGTGGCAGCTGCCGGCGACCGTGCACGTGGTCGACCGCACACGCGAACTCGCCGCCCTGGAGCGGCACCGGGCCGACGCCGCGCGGTCGGGACGGCCCGCGCTCGCCGCGCTGAGCGGACTGGGCGGGGTCGGCAAGACGGCCGTGGCGCTGAAGTGGCTGCACTCCCTGCGCCCGCAGTTCCCGGCGGGGCAGCTGTACGCGGACCTGGGCGACCAGTCGCCGGCCGGGCCGACGTCCCCGGCGGAGGTGCTGGCCCGTTTCCTGCGCGCCCTGGGGGTGCCGGCCCCGCAGGTTCCCGCGTCGCTTCCCGAACGGGTCGCGCTGTACCGGTCGTTGACGTCCGAGCGGCGCCTCGTGGTGCTGCTCGACGACGCCGCGTCCGCCGCCCAGGTGAGACCGCTGCTGCCCGCGGGCGGCAGCGTGACGGCGGTGACGAGCCGCCGCCGGATGCCGGGGCTGACCGTCGACGGCTGCTGCCCCCTCCACCTGGAGCCGCTCGACCACGAGGCGGCCGTGGAACTCCTCGCGGACACCCTCGCCGACGGCCGGGTCGCGGCGCAGCCCGAGGACGCGCGTGCCCTGGTCGAGCTGTGCGCGGGGCTGCCGCTGGCGGTCCGGGTCGCCGGAGCCCGGCTCGCGGCGCGTCCGGAGCGGCGCATCACGACGATGGTCCGGGCGCTCACCGCGGAGCACGACCGGCTGGAGGGCCTGGCCATCGACGGCGACCACAGCGTGCGCGCGGCGCTCGACCTGTCGTACGAGGCGCTGCCCGCCCCGGCCGCCCGCCTCTACCGGCTGCTGGGGCTGCATCCGGGCCCGGAGTTCGGGAGCCCGGTCGCCGCCGCGGTGCTCGCGTCGTCGGACGGGGACGCGGAGCACCTGCTGGAGACGCTGCACGACGCGAGCCTCCTCTTCGCCGCCGGCGAGGAGCGGCACCGCTTCCACGACCTCGTCCGCCTGCATGCCGTGGCGAAGGCCGAGGAGCACGAGCCGGCGCCGGAGCGCGCCGACGCCCTGCGGCGCATCGCCGACCACTACCTGGCCGGGGCGACCCGTGCCGAGGAGATCGTCGACCCGCAGCACCGCACGATGGCCCGCGACTACGCGTCGCCGCCGGTGGCCGCCGCCGACGTCGGGGACGACGCCGAGGCCGCCCTCGACTGGCTGGAGCGGGAACTGCCCAACCTGATGGCGGTGCTCCGCCGGGCCCGCGCCGAGGGCTTCCCGACCGTCGCCTGGCAGCTCGCCGACGCCCTGTGGCCGCTGTTCCTGCGGCGCAAGTTCTACGACGACTGGCGCGCGGCGCACGAGGAAGGGCTGGCGGCGGCCGAGGAGTTGGGGGACGTGGCGGCCGAGTGCCGGATGCTCACGTCGGGCGGGGTCGGGGAGCTGGGCGCGGGGCGCCACGACCGTGCCCTACTGATGTTCGAGCGCGCGGCGCGGCTGTTCCGGGACAGCGGCGACCGCCTCGGCCGGGCCCGCACGCTCAACTACCGGGGCCTCGCGCTCCAGCGGCTGGGGCGCCTGGACGAGGCCGCGGACCTGTTCGCGCGGGCCGCCGCCGAACTGCCGGAGTGCGGGGACCGGCGGGCCGGCGGTCTCGCCCGGCTGAACCTCGCCGACGTCGCCCTCGCCGCGGGGCGCGCCGAGGAAGCCGTCGCCGAGGCCGACGCAGCCCGCGCGACGCTGCACGAGGCGGGCGACACGTACAACGCCGCACGCGCGGCCCTGGCACTGGGCCGCGCGCACCTCGCACTGGACGGCCGGGACGGCCGGGACGGCTCGGAACGCCGGGACGGTCTGGACGGCCGGGACGGCCCCGACCGCCCGGACCATCTGGACGGTCCCGACCGCCCTGACCACCCTGACCACCCTGACCACCCGGACGGCCCGGACCGCCTGGACCGCCTGGACCGTCTGGACCGTCTGGACCGTCTGGACCGTCTGGACCGTCTGGACCGTCTGGACCAGGCGGAGGGCCTGCTGGCCTCCGCCCTGGGGACCCTGCGTGCGATGGCCGCGAACTACGAGACGGCCCGCGCCCTCGGCGGCCTCGCCGAACTCGCCGAGCGGCGCGGGCAGCGGGACGTGGCCCGCGACCACTGCCGGGAGGCGCTGGAGCTCTACTCCTCGGTGGGCAGGGCGAGTTCGGAGGAGGCCGAGGCCACCCGGCGGTGCCTGCTGCGGCTGGAGGGCGACGCGCCCGACGCGTGAACCACGAAGCGGGTCACGGACCGCAGCGCCGCGCCCGTCAGTCCGGCCGCCAGCCAGGAGTGCGCCAGCGAGGCGAGGCCCTCCCACACCTCCTCCGGCGGGCCCTGGCCGCCCCGGACTTCGAGGTGCAGCACGGTTCCGTCCGGGCTCAGCCGTATCCAGCAGCGGCCGCCGCGATGAACCGCCACGACCAGGGCGCCGGGATGGGCGGCCGCCACCTCCGCGGCCCTGCGCGCACCACCCGTTGCGTGCGCGACCAGCACGTCGCCGAGCGGCGCGGCCCGCTGCTCCTCCTCCCCCGGGGTCAGCCGGACCCGGACGTGCTCGTCGACCGCCGCCTTCCCGGTGACGGGGTGCAGCACCGTACGGACCCGGCGCAGAGGCCCTCGTAAGCCTGGCCCCCCGTCCGCCACCCGGGGTGCGGCCGTCGGCGTCACCACGGCGCCGCCACGCTGCCCGGCGCGTCGTAGCGCACGGTGCGGGGCAGGCCCGCCGGTTCGGTGGTCGTCCGCCTGCGGGGCGCGCGCAGCCGGAGCTTGCGGTAGAGCAGCGCGCGCATCTTGCGGGAGAACTGGCCGGGCTCCGACGTGATCCGGGCGGCGACCCGCTCGTACCGGTGCGCACCGCAGGCCGCGGTGCTCCGCTTGAGCTGGTGGTAGACCGGCCGGTCCCCGCGCAGCCGCGGCGCGAACGACATCAGCTCGGCCAGCGGCGAACCCGGGTCCACGTCGGCGTCGGGCCGGCCCGCCATCAGCACGGGTACGCCCGTCATGGCGCCGTAGAGCGAGACGGACCCGTGGTCGCCCACCACGTAGTCGGCGGCGACGACGGCGCCGGTCCAGTCCGCGTACGGACTGACCAGGACCAGCCCGGAGCGGGCCAGTTCGGCCAGCCAGGAGCGCACCTGCCAGTAGCCGTGGGCGTTCCAGATGTGCGGGTGCAGCAGGGCGGCGACCCGGTACTCGCTCGCCGGCAGCTCCGCGACCAGGCGTTCGAGGATCTCCCAGCCCTGCCCCAGCAGCGAGTCGGTCCCCCACGTGGAACAGACGAGCACCAGCCGCCGGTCCGCCCCGGCACCCAGCGCCTCCCGGTACAGCGCCCGCGACGACATGCTGGCGGCGACGCGGTCGAAGCACGGATCGCCCACCACCTCCGCCACCGGCACCGCCTCGGGACATTCATGGCCCAGCCTGGTCACCTCCTCGTGATGGGCCAGCACGATCACCTCCGGCACCACCGCGCCGTCCCGCACCAGCCGCTGCCTGCTCAGCCCGTACACACCCCGCTGGGCCACCGGCCGGCCCGCCTGCCCCGCCGGGGTGACCTTGTTGTGCCCGGCGCCGTGCGGCAGGACCACCACGGGCGCGTGCAGTTCGTGCAGACTGCCGTAGCTGGCGGCCAGCGCCAGGTCGAAGGTCGTCTGGACCGCCTGGCTCCACGGCAGGACCAGACCCCCCAGCCGGTCCAGGAACTCCGCCACCCCGTTGCCGAACACGTCCGGTGCCTGCGTGAAGAAGGTCTGCACCCTGATGTCCCCCTCCAGCAGGCGTATCGCGTCGAGCAGCCGCTGACCCGCGATCACCGTGTGCACCACGACCAGGACCCGTTTGCGGGTCCGGCGGGTCGCCCACCGCTCGACGTCCAGACGGACCGGCACATGGCGCCAGAGCGGCTCGGGCACTGTCACGCTCATCCTTGAACTCCCCCGGTTCTTCTGCGTGCGGTTCTTCTTCGTGTGGTTCTTCTTCGTGACGACCGCGGCGGCGACGTTTCGCCGCCGTGCGGGGGATGTGCCCCGGGGGGTGGACGGCGGGCTTGCAGGAATCCTGCACTCCGGTGGAAGCCCTGGACGCGGCGCGTCACGGCCCGTGCGCCCGTCGCGCTTCGGTGCGCCCCTGTCCACCGCCCCTGCACCCGCAGAACAGTGAACCGAGTGCCGCACACACGTGCGGGCACTGCCGAAGCCGGCAGGAAGAAGCACGCCCGTCGGGGGTGATGGTGGACCTTCTTGCTCTGGGACCTCTCGAACTGTGGCACGGCGGTCGGCAACACGGACTCGGTTCGCTCAAAGAGCGCTGCGTGCTGGCCGTACTGGTGCACGCCCGGGGCGAACCGGTCACCGCGGACACCCTGATGGACCGCCTCTGGAACGGCGAGCCGCCGCCGACGGCCGTGGACACCCTGCACAGTTACCTGTCCCGGCTGCGCGGCCGGCTGAAGCGGGCGGTCGGCGAGGACCTGGCGAGCGTCCACCGGCCCTCGGCACGGCTGTACCAGCTGCGGGCCGCGCCGGAACACCTCGATCTGCTGCGCTTCCAGGGGCTGCGGAAGGACGCGTCGGCCGCCGCCGCGCGGGGCGAGCTGGACGTCGCCGTGGCGATGCTGCGCACCGCCGAATCCCTGTGGCGGGGCGAGCCGCTGACCGAGTTCGCCGACAACGCGTGGGCCATGGCGGTGCGCGCCCGGCTGGTCGAGGACCACCGCCGGGTACGGGAGGAACGCATCGGCCTGGAAATGGAGTTGGGCCGGCACGCGGACCTCGTCGGCGAACTCCGGGAACTGGCCGCGCAGACTCCGTTCGCCCAGCGGGTGATCAGCTCCCTGATGCTGGCCCTGTACCGCTCCGGACGGCACGACGAGGCACTGGAGGCGTACCGGAAGGCGCGTGCCGGCCTCCGGGAGAACCAGGGCATCGAGCCGGGCAAGGAACTCCGGGAACTCCACGTCCGCATGCTCGAACAGGACGCCACGTTGATGTGGGGCGGGGGCGGGGGCGGGGCCGGGACTGGGGGAACAGGGCCGCACACGGGGACCGGGACCGGGACGGGACCCCATGCGGGGACCGGAACCGAGACGGGACCCCACCCGATGACCGGAACCGAGACGGGACCCCACCCGATGACCGGAACCGAGACGGAACCCCACCCGGTGACCCGGACCGAGGCAGGGCCGCCGCATCCTGGAGCGGCGCCCGTACGCGGTGGCCCGCCCGCGCCGGTCGACCCGGCGCCCCGCAACTGCCTCCCCCGGGACACCCGGGACTTCACCGGCCGCACGGCGGAGCTGCGCATCCTCCTCGACACGCTCGGGGGGACCGCCCCAACGCCCTCGACGCCCCCGACCGCGCTGCCGATCACGGTCGTTCACGGCATGCCGGGCGTGGGCAAGACCGCGCTGGCCCTGCACGCCGCGCACCGGCTGTCCGGGACCGGGGCGTACCCGGCCGGGCAGTTCTACGTCGACCTGCGGGGCTTCAGCGGCCAGCAGCCGCTCGACCCGGCCGACGCCCTGGCCACCCTGTTGCAGTCGGCCGGGTACACCGGCGAACTGCCGGACACCCCGGACGAGCGGGCCGCCCGCTGGCGGGAGTGGACGGCCCGGCACCGCGCGCTCGTGGTCCTCGACAACGCCCGGGACGCGTCCCAGGTCGCGCCGCTGCTGCCCGGATCGCCCGGCTGCCGCGTCATCGTGACGAGCCGCAGCAGGCTGGCCGGGCTGGACGGGGCGTCGTCCCTGCCCGTGGAGGCCCTGTCCCGGGCGGAGGCGAGCGCCCTGTTCACCAGGATCGTCGGCGCCTCACGCGTGTCCGGCCAACGGGACGTACTGGAACACATCGTGGACGCCTGCGGCTGCCTCCCGCTCGCGGTGCAGCTCCTCGCGAGCCGCTTCCGCCACCGGCACGCGTGGGACCTGCGGCACCTTCTCGACCGGCTGGCCCGCGCGGCCGACCCGCTCAACGAGTTCGACGGCCTGATGTCCACGGTGTTCCACTTCTCGTACGAGGAACTCGGCGCGCCCGCGCAGCGGTTGTTCCGCCGGCTCGCCCTGCACCCCGGCCCCGACATCACGCTCCCCGCGGCGGCGGCGCTGGCCGGCCGGGACCTCGGCACGGACATGGGCCCGCTGGAGAGGTGCGTCGAGGAACTGCTGGACGCCAGCCTGCTGGAGGAACCCGTGCTCGGGCGCTACCGGCTGCACGACCTCACCCGCGCCTTCGGCCTGCGGGTCGGCCGGCTCACGGATCCCGAGGACACCCGGCACGCGGCGACCGGCCGCCTCGTCGCCCACCACCTCACCACGGCCCACCGCGCCGACCGCCTGACCCACCCGCACCGCAGACCGCTCCCGCCGACACCGGAGACCGCGGACTCCCGCTACGCCCTCACCTTCTCCGACAAGGACGAGGCCACGGTGTGGCTGACCGTCGAGCGCCCCAACCTGCTGGCCGCCGCGCGCACGGCCGCCGCCGGACACCCGGCGTACGCGGCGCTGTTCCCGCGCGTGCTGGCGAGAACCCTCAAGCTGTGGGGCACGCCGGACATCGCGACGGAACTCTTCGACGCCGCCGTACCGGTGCTGCGCGCCTGCGGCGACCGTTCCGCGCTCGCCCGCACCCTCACCGACCGCGCGGACCTGCTGGCCCAGCGGAACCACGGCGAGGCCCTGCGCTGCGCGACCGAGGCGCTGGCGCTCTACCGGGAAGCCGGGGACACGGGCGGCCGGGCCGACGCGCTCCTCCAGTCGGGACGCGCCCACCTCGCGGGCGGCCACGGCGGCAGGGCGATGCAGGACCTCGAACAGTCCCTCGCCCTGTACCGCGAGATCGGCGACCGGGCGGGCGAGGCCGAATGCCTCAACGTTCAGGGAGCCGTGCTGTTTTACGCCGGCGAGTATGCCGCGGCCGACGAACGCGTCCGGCTCATGCAGGACCTCTACGAAAAGCTGCCGGACCCCTACGGATTGGCGCAGGCGCTGAACAATCGGGCGGAACTCCTGTGCCGCCAGGAGCGCTACGACGAGGCCCTCGAGTGCTACGGACAGTCCCGGAAGCTGATGCTGGAGCACGGCGGTCGCGGCGATCTGGCCACTCTGGAAACCAACGTCGGCGTCGTGTACCAGGCGAAGGGCCAGACGGACCGCGCGCTCGCCTGCTTCCAGTGGGCCCTGGCCGCGCATCGCGCCGGCGGCGACGCGCTCGGCGTGGCCGACGTGCTGATCAGCATGGGCACGGCCTACGCGCAGTCCGGACGCCGGGGAGAGGCACTGCTGCACCTGACGATGGCGGAGCGGGTCGCGTCGGACATCGACAACCCGTTCGAGCGCCTGCGCGCCCTCCTCGGCCTGGCGGACGTCCAGCGCGAGTCGGGCCGCCTGGACGCGGCGCTGAGGAAATACGAGGAAGCACTGGAGGTGGCCCGGAACATCGACCACCCGATGGGCGTGGCGGACGCCCTGGCGGGCCTGGCCCGGACCATCCGTCTCCGCACCGGCCCGGACCGGGCCCGCCACCACGCGGAGGAGGCGGCGGGCCCGTGACCGCCCGCTGCTCCGGGACGCTTACGCGCCTGCGGGCGTCACCCACATCCAACGGAGCACTTCCGCGGTTCCGTAGGAGACCGCCAGGACGCAGAAGGGGACGACCGTCTTCTTCAAGAAGCCCTTGTACACGTGCACTTCCTCGGTACGTCAACGATGGCCGATCACCCAAGATCGACCGGGCAGGAGAGAGTAACGACGCCGAGGTCCGGTAGTAAAATCGTATGAATATGCTGGAGGCATATTCATACGGCCTGCTGGGACGGCGGGACCCTACTCCTCAGCCTCGCCCCGCCCCACGTGCGGATCCTGCGCGCCACCGCTGTGAAACGTCACGCCGGACAGGTCGATCCGCTGCCCCTGGAAGACGGGCCCGTACTGCGTACCGCCGCTGATGTTGTTGGTGACCGCCCCTGTCGGCGCCAACTCCGCGAGCAACGCCCGCAGTTCCTCAGCGGCCCCGGGATCGGCCTGCACCGCACGCCGCAGCCGTGCGCGCCACTCCGCCTCCAGATCCGCGACGGCAATCGCGTCCTCCGCGTCCCGGGCGGCGACCAACTCCCCCTGAAGTACGTCCAGCTCCTCCTCGACCGCCTCCTCGTCCCCACCACGCGCGAAGAACCGCACCACCCGCTCTCGCGCCTGTGTCCAGGTCTCCGACACCATGAGCCCCACCAACGTGGTGGCCCCGGACGCCACCAGCGCAGCCAGTTCGGCCTCCACTGAACCCCCTTGCGTTCATGCTCTGTTGACTCCGTGACGGTCACGGTAGAGGACCCGGAGACAAGGCCGCAGGCGGAGCAGAAGAGGCAACGGTGGGCCAGGACACGTTCACGCCGAGGACGGCGGCAAGCGGCTCAGGTGAACCGAATCAAGGTCGGTACGAGGCGAACGAGGACGACATGACGCCTCTGTACCACCGGGATACCTGGCAAAGCCCGCACGGGCCCGCCACACCCGGTGCACGGAACGAGGACGGTGAGGACGAAAGCTGACCCTTGTGGGCGTCGGCTTCCCGAGGTTCCTTCCTCCGCCACTCACAACGGCCACGCGGCGAGCAGATCGCCGGGACCGTATGCGGCATCGGGACCCGGAGAACCGACGCCGCTCCGTGAGACCGCCACGGCGGGAACGAGTTCGTCGGTGAGTGCGGCCCGGTGCCGATAAAGAGCTGCCAGGTCGTGCCGGTCGAAGGGCGACTGCTCCAGCCACTTGATGGAGCCCACGAAGAACAGCCTTTTGGCGACCGGGGCACGGTCCGCTCCGACGATGTCGATTTCGATGTCGTTCGAGCGGGTCCAGTATCCGCCCACAACGGGGGCGGCGGGAAGCCGGTCGTCGGGCAGTATCCGGGCAAGTGCCTCGCGGATGAGCGGCTCGATCGCCCGGCCACGCCAGCTGGTCCAGTTCTCCCGAATGCGTGCCAGGGTCAGATCGCCCCGTCCCCGCTCGATCTCCTCCATGGAAGGGCCGAGCAGGTGCAGCCAGAACCTCAGGTAGGGATCTGTCACCCGGTAGCGGCGATCCTTCGACGGGCGCAGCGATACGGGCAGTTCCGCGGCGACGACCCGTTTGTCCATGAGCAGTTCCAGCGCACGCTGCAAGGGCGTGGCCCCAATCCCGCCGGCTGCGCGGGCGATGTTGGTGAATGTCCGCTCGCCACTGCCGATGGCCGCCAGCACCTTACGCGCCTGGGCCTGCGGGGGGAATTCGGCAGCGAGTGAGCGCTCGGCCGACACGAGCAGAGCCGAGACCGGATCACTCAACGCCTCGCCGAGGAAGTCCCACAACCCTGCGCCTCGCGGCCACTCCGCGCAGATCAGTGGCAGCCCGCCGGTGACCAACGCCGCGTCGAAGGCCTCCGCAGGCTCCAGCCCGAGCATCTGCCCCACTTCGGCAGGGTTGAGCGGTCCCAGCACCATCTCCCGGCCGCGCTGGTGGAAGGGGCGCCCGTAGCCGTTCAGTGCCTCCATCATCGACAGATCGGAGCCGATGAGGACCAGCAACACCGGCTTGGTTTCCAGCACCCGGTCCCAGGCCCGCTGCAGGATCCCCTCAAATGCACCTTCGGCATCCATCAAGTACGGCACTTCATCGATGACCAGCACGCTCGCACGGTCTGCGGGCAGCGCCGCGGCCAGAACGTCGAACGCGGCGTCCCAGCTGTCCGGCCGTGCGGCGGCCACGAGTCGTGCCATCGGCAACGTCGACGCCTGGGCGTCCCGGGCCAGCCGCGCAAGATCATCTTTAGGAGACGCACCAGTCGCCGCGTAGAACAGGAACGGAGCCCCGGAGTGCTCCGCGAACCGCTCGACCAACCGCGACTTGCCCACCCGGCGCCGCCCGCGCAACATCACGCACCGACCGGGCCGCTCCCCACCGACCCCTGCCGCCACCTTCCGCAGCTCTCGCTCCAACGTCGCCAGTTCCTGCCGACGACCCACGAAGTCCACCATGCCTGCGCCTCCACCCACGACACTAACGTCGATGTTAGTAACGTCGATATTAGTGACCTGCTTGGCGCAGACATATTCGACACCCTTGTCAAAACACAGGCCGCCACCACGCAGAGGGGTCGACCCCGGAGGAGCCGACCCCTGTTGACGTGCGCGCTCGCCGGCTACACGTTGAAGCGGAACTCCACCACGTCGCCGTCCTGCATCACGTACTCCTTGCCCTCCATGCGCGCCTTGCCCTTCGCGCGGGCCTCCGCCACCGAGCCGGTCTCGATCAGGTCGTCGAAGGAGATGACCTCGGCCTTGATGAAGCCCTTCTGGAAGTCGGTGTGGATGACACCGGCGGCCTCGGGGGCCGTGGCGCCCTTCTTGATCGTCCAGGCGCGGGATTCCTTGGGGCCGGCCGTCAGGTACGTCTGGAGGCCGAGGGTGTTGAAGCCGACCCGGGCGAGCGTGGCGAGGCCGGGCTCCTCCGCGCCGACCGACTCCAGCAGTTCCATGGCGTCGGCCTCGTCCAGCTCGGCGAGGTCGGCCTCCAGCTTGGCGTTGAGGAAGATCGCCTCGGCGGGGGCGACCAGCGCGCGCTGCTCGTTCTTGAAGTCCTCGTCGACCAGCTCGTCCTCGTCGACGTTGAAGACGTAGAGGAACGGCTTCGTCGTCAGCAGGTGCAGGTCATGGAGGAGCTCGTTGCGCTCCGTGCCCTGGACGATGCCGTGCGCGAAGAGCGTGTCGCCCTTCTCGAGGATCTCCTTCGCCTCCTCGACCGCCTTCACCTTGGCCGCCAGGTCCTTCTTGATCCGCGACTCCTTCTGGAGGCGCGGGAGGACCTTCTCGATGGTCTGGAGGTCGGCGAGGATCAGCTCGGTGTTGATCGTCTCGATGTCGTCCTTCGGCGAGACCTTGCCGTCGACGTGGACGACGTTCTCGTCCTTGAAGGCCCGGATGACCTGGCAGATCGCGTCGGACTCACGGATGTTCGCCAGGAACTTGTTGCCCAGGCCCTCGCCCTCGGACGCGCCGCGCACGATGCCCGCGATGTCGACGAAGTCGACCGTGGCCGGCAGGACGCGCTGCGAGCCGAAGATCTCGGCCAGCTTCGCGAGGCGGGCGTCGGGGACGCCGACCACGCCGACGTTCGGCTCGATGGTGGCGAACGGGTAGTTGGCCGCCAGCACGTCGTTCTTGGTCAGGGCGTTGAACAGGGTCGACTTGCCGACATTCGGCAGACCGACGATTCCGATCGTGAGCGACACGTTGCGACTTCCCGTACGTGAGGAGGAGGGACGGAGTGGCCAAGTGGGCTGGGGGCCGATCCACCAGTCTACGGCGTGCCGCACCCCCTCCCGGCGACCCGTCGAACGCCTGGCCAAGCGGTCCCGTCGGCGTGTCTGATGGGTGATTCGGCACATAAACCGACCTAAGTTGGTCCAGTGGAGCAACACAGGACGCGACCTGCGCAGTACGGACCGCGACGCGGCCACCCGCCGCTGCCCCCGCAAACGGGCCGGGCCACGGGCGGCGGCGGGGCGACGAGGGATGGGGCAACGGGCGAGGGCCCGGCCCGGCCGGCCCCCGATCCCGCCGGTGCCGCAGACGGCCCCGGCCAAGGGAGCCGCTCCCCCGGCCAAGGGACCGGCTCCGGGACCCGGTCCGGGTCGGTCGGCGGATCCCCGCCCCGGCCCCGCTCCGAGCCCCGCTCCGAGCCCCGTTCCGAACCCCGCCCCGGCACGCCCCGGCGGCCCGCCGACGCTCGCCGCCCGGCCGGCGTCCGGCGCCCGGCCGACGACACCCGCCGCCCCGCCGAGACCCGCCGGGCCCCCGAAACCCGACGGACCGCCGACGTCCGCCGGACCCCCGCCCCCACCCCCGGTGCCGGGCTGCGCTTCCCCGATCCCCGGCTGACCGGCCTCGGTGGCGGTCTCTTCTGTGTCGCCGTGATGTTCCTGCTGGGCGTGCTCGACCAGGTGCTGTTCGGGGCCTCGCTCACCGTCTACGGCGTGCTGTTCCTGCCCGTGTGCGTACTGACCTCACTGTGGGTGCGGCCCAGCGATCTGCTGACCGCGCCCGTCGTCGTACCGATCGCCTTCGCGCTGGGGCTGCTGCCCGTGGCGCCGCGCGGCGACGGGGCCGGGGACCGGCTGATGGGGCTCGTGTCCGCGCTGGCCACGGAGGCGGGCTGGCTGTACGGCGGGACGCTCGTCGCCGGCGTGATCGTGATCACCCGCCGGATCCGCCTCGTCCGGCGCCGCGCCGCCGCCCGCGCTCGTACGACCGGCTGACCGCGCCCGACGCTGATCGCTCCCGGGCAGGAGCCGCCCCCGCGACACCCCCCGCGAGCACCTCCCGCAAAGCCCGGCCGCCTACGCCCGGCCTACCGCCTACCGACCCTCCGCCGCCCGCATCGCCGCCCCCACGATCCCCGCGTTGTTCTGCAGCTGCGCCGGGACGATCTCCGCCTTGATGCCCTCGATGTGGGGCAGGAACTTGTGGGCCTTGCGGCTGACGCCGCCGCCGATGATGAACAGCTCCGGCGAGAACAGCATCTCCACGTGGGCGAGGTACTTCTGGACGCGGTGCGCCCACTCCTCCCACGACAGGTCGTGGTCCTCCCGGGCCTTGCTGGAGGCGCGCTTCTCCGCCTCGTGGCCGTGCAGTTCGAGGTGGCCCAGCTCGGTGTTGGGCACGAGGGCGCCGTCCAGGAAGAGCGCGCTGCCGATGCCCGTGCCGAACGTCAGCAGGACGACCGTGCCCCGGCGGTCCCGGCCTGCGCCGAAGTGCATCTCGGCGATGCCCGCCGCGTCGGCGTCGTTCACCACGGTCACCGGCAGGCCGCCGAGGCGGTCGCCGAGCAGGGCTCTCGCGTCGGTGTCGATCCAGGACTTGTCCACGTTGGCCGCGGTGCGGATCGTGGCGCCGCCGGTCACCACGCCCGGGAACGTGATGCCGACCGGGCCCGTCCAGCCGTAGTGCTCGACGACCTCGCGCACGCCGTCGGCCACCGCGTCCGGCGTGGCCGGTTGGGGGGTCAGCACCTTGTGGCGCTCCTGGGCGAGGTCGCCCCGCTCGAGATCGACCGGGGCACCCTTGATCCCGGATCCGCCGATGTCCACACCGAAGATCTGCATGGCCTTACGTTACGACGAACGACTGACAGTCACCGCTCGCTCAGCGTGACCCGACCCCGGGCCCAGGTCAGCCCGCGGCGCCCGCCGCACCCGTACCGCCCCGCTCCGCCACCAGCGCCGCCGCCTCCTCGCGCAGGTCGCGGCGCAGTTCCTTGGGCAGCGAGAAGGTGATGGACTCCTCGGCGGCCCTGACGAGCTCGACGTCCTGGAAGCCGCGCTCGGCCAGCCACTCCAGGACCTGCTCGACCAGTACCTCCGGCACGGACGCGCCCGAGGTGACGCCGACCGTGGAGACGCCCTCCAGCCAGGCCTCGTCGATCTCGTCGGCGAAGTCGACCAGGTACGCCTCGCGGGAGCCGGCGAGCTTGGCGACCTCGACGAGCCGCTTGGAGTTGGAGGAGTTGCGGGAGCCGACGACGATGACCAGTTCGGCCTCGGCGCCCATCTGCTTCACGGCGAGCTGCCGGTTCTGCGTGGCGTAGCAGATGTCGTCGCTGGGCGGCGAGATCAGCTGCGGGAACTTCTCCTTGAGGGCGTCGACGGTCTCCATGGTCTCGTCGACGGAGAGCGTGGTCTGGGAGAGCCAGACGACCTTGGACGGGTCGCGGACCTCCACCTTGGAGACGTCCTCGGGGCCGTCCACGAGCTGGATGTGGTCGGGGGCCTCGCCGGAGGTGCCGATGACCTCCTCGTGGCCCTCGTGGCCGATCAGGAGGATGTCGTAGTCCTCGCTCGCGAACCGGACGGCTTCCTTGTGGACCTTGGTGACGAGCGGGCAGGTCGCGTCGATGGTGGCGAGGCGGCCCTGCTTGGCCTCCTCGTGGACGGTCGGGGCCACGCCGTGCGCCGAGAACATGACGATGTTGCCCGGCGGCACCTCCTCCGTCTGCTCGACGAAGACGGCGCCCTTCTTCTCCAGGGTCTGCACGACGTACTTGTTGTGGACGATCTCGTGCCGGACGTAGACGGGAGCCCCGTACTGCTCCAGGGCTTTCTCGACGGCGATCACGGCGCGGTCCACACCCGCGCAGTAGCCCCGGGGGGCGGCGAGCAGGACACGGCGGCCAGACGAAGCAGTCATGCGGTCCATCGTAAGGCCGCGCGGGGCGGCTCGAAGATCGCCTCCGGGTGGACCGGTGCGCGAGGGCCGCCGGTGCGCGGGCGCTGTCGGTGGGGCCGACTACGCTCACCGGCATGGCTGTCAACACGTCCGCGGAAGCGCCGCTGCCCGTCGGCGAGGTGTCGCGTCTCATCGGCGGCTGGATCGACCGGCTAGGGGCGGTGTGGGTCGAGGGGCAGATCACGCAGCTCTCGCGGCGCCCGGGCGCCGGGGTGGTGTTCCTGACGCTGCGCGACCCGTCGTACGACATCTCCGTCGGCGTCACCTGCTACCGGCAGGTGTTCGACGCGGTCGCCGACGTGGTGAGCGAGGGCGCGCGCGTGGTGGTGCACGCGAAGCCGGAGTGGTACGCGCCGCGCGGGCAGTTGTCGCTGCGGGCCGCGGAGATCAAGCCGGTGGGCGTCGGGGAGCTGCTGGCGCGCCTGGAGCAGTTGAAGAAGTCGCTCGCGCGGGAGGGGCTGTTCGCTCCGGAGCGCAAGAAGCCGCTGCCGTTCCTGCCGCAGCTGGTCGGGCTGGTGTGCGGGCGGGCGTCGGCCGCCGAGCGGGACGTCCTGGAGAACGCGCGGCACCGCTGGCCGGCCGTCCGCTTCGAGGTGCGCAACGTCGCGGTGCAGGGTGTGCACGCGGTCCCGCAGGTCGTGCAGGCGGTGAAGGAGCTCGACGCGCTCGACGAGGTCGATGTGATCGTCGTGGCGCGCGGCGGCGGCAGCGTGGAGGACCTGCTGCCGTTCTCCGACGAGCAGTTGGTGCGCGCGGTGGCGTCCTGTCGTACGCCGGTGGTGTCCGCGATCGGGCACGAGCCGGACAATCCGCTGCTGGACCACGTGGCCGACCTGCGTGCCTCGACGCCCACGGACGCGGCCAAGAAGGTCGTGCCGGACGTGGGCGAGGAGTACGAGCGCGTGCGGATGCTGCGGGACCGGGCGCGGCGCTGCGTGGAGGGCTATCTGGCGCGGGAGGAGCGCGGCCTCGCGCACGCGCTGGCGCGTCCCTCGATAGAGGATCCGCACCGCATGATCGACACGCGGGCCGACGAGGTGTCGGCGCTGCTGGACCGGGGGCGGCGCTGTCTGCGGCACCAGCTGGACCGTGCGGACTCCGAGCTGGCGCACACGCACGCACGCGTGGTGGCCCTGTCCCCGGCGGCGACGCTGAAGCGCGGGTACGCGGTGCTCCAGCGGGCGGACGGGCACGCGGTGCGCGATCCCGGTGAGGTGGAGGCCGGGGAGGCGCTGCGGGCGCGGGTCTCCGAGGGCGAGTTCTCCGTACGAGTCGATGCATAGGGTGAGGGGATGACCAGCGAGGTGGACGACGTGACGGAGCCGGCGGCCGTGGCCGAGGCGCTCGGGTACGAGCAGGCACGGGACGAGCTGATCGAGGTGGTGCGGCGCCTGGAGGCGGGCGGTACGACGCTGGAGGAGTCCCTCGCGCTGTGGGAGCGCGGCGAGGAGCTGGCCAAGGTGTGCCGGCGCTGGCTGGACGGGGCGCGGGCGCGGCTGGACGCGGCGCTGGCGGAGGAGGCCGGGGCCGAGGGCGACGAGGGGACCGAGTAGCGCGGCCTCGCTCCCGCCCGCCCCGGCGTTGTGAGAAGGGCCACCCCCGCACCTCATTAATTGAACGTTGAACTTCCATCGCGTACTGTCGATGCCGTCAGCCGATCTTCGGAACCGACATCGAGTGAAAGTGCAGACATGTCCCTCGTTCTTGACCCCGCCGCCCAGGACCTGCTGTTCCGCGAGGCCCGCACCGCGAACACCTTCTCCGACGAGCCGGTGACCGACGAGCAGGTCCAGGCGATCTACGACCTGGTCAAGTACGGTCCGACGGCGTTCAACCAGAGCCCGCTGCGCATCACCCTGGTCCGCTCCCCCGAGGCCCGCGAGCGCCTGGTCCAGCACATGGCCGAGGGCAACCGGCCCAAGACCGCCACCGCCCCGCTCGTCGCGATCCTCTCCGCGGACAACGAGTTCCACGAGGAGCTGCCGCAGCTCTTCCCGCACTTCCCGGCCGCCAAGGACGCGTTCTTCTCCGAGCGCCCGGTCCGCGAGGGCTCCGCGACGGTGAACGCCGCGCTCCAGGCCGCGTACTTCATCGTCGGCGTCCGCGCCGCCGGTCTCGCCGCCGGCCCGATGACGGGCTTCGACTTCGAGGGCGTGCGCAAGGAGTTCCTGGACGACGACCACACCCCGCTGATGGTCGTCAACATCGGCAAGCCGGGCCCGGACGCCTGGTTCCCGCGCTCCCCGCGCCTGGCCTACGACGAGGTCGTCACCACCGTCTGAACCGCCCGACCGGCCTCGCGCCGGTCCCGCGCACGACCCCGCGCACACGAAAGGCCCCCGGCTCACCGCCGGGGGCCTGCGCACGTCCATGCCGCCGCGGCGGCTACTTCATCTCCAGCGCCTCGACCATCGTCGTCAGCCGCTCGAACGGAGCCGTGCCCGCGACGACCGTCGTCTCGCCGTCCTCGCCCTTCAGGACCAGCGCGTCGTACCGCCCGCCGCTGTACCGGGTCCAGGTGCGGCCGTCGATCTCCTCGGTCGCGTCGGTCGCCTCCGAGCCCTGCGTGGCCTCGTCGACGAACTCGCCCGGCTCGGCCGTGGACTGCTTGATCACCACGTAGTGGCCGTCGGGGCCGTGGAAGCCCAGGTGCCACATGTCGGAGTTGGCGCCCTCGAAGCGGACCGAGGTCGGCTTCCAGCTGTCCGGCAGCCCGACGGGCGCGGCCACCGGGTACGACGCGGCCCTGCGCGCCGTGAGCAGCTCGACGCGGTAGTCCACTCGCTCGACGGCGGGTTCCTTCTCGTCGTCGTGCGGGATGAAGAGGTACATCACTCCCGCCGCGAGCAAGATGACCCCCAGGGACAGAACCATGTCCAGGGTCGACTTCTGCTTGCCATTCCTACCTGCCACAGCCCCTATCGTCGCAGGTGCCCGGTCCGCTCATCCGTGGGGGGCCCTGCTCATTTTGTCCGCGTGCCGATAGAGTCGGGCCCAACACCCTCATCCGGCCGTCGTCGTACAGAAAGGTGCGCTCCGATGACCGAGCATCATCATTTGCCGTCCGAACTGGACGTGCCCTCCGAGGCTCCCGACCGCAACCTCGCCCTCGAACTGGTGCGGGTCACCGAGGCCGCCGCGATGGCCGCCGGCCGCTGGGTGGGTCGCGGGGACAAGAACGGCGCCGACGGTGCCGCGGTGCGCGCCATGCGGACGCTCGTCTCCACCGTCTCGATGAACGGCGTCGTCGTCATCGGCGAGGGTGAGAAGGACGAGGCCCCGATGCTCTTCAACGGGGAGCGCGTCGGCGACGGCACGGGTCCCGAGGTCGACATCGCCGTCGACCCGATCGACGGCACCACGCTGACCGCCAAGGGCATGCCGAACGCGATCGCGGTCCTCGCGGCGACCGAGCGCGGCGCGATGTTCGACCCGTCGGCCGTGTTCTACATGGACAAGCTGGTCACCGGCCCCGAGGCCGCCGACTTCGTGGACATCAACGCGCCCGTGTCCGTGAACATCCGCCGGGTCGCCAAGGCCAAGCGGGCCACGCCCGAGGACGTCACGGTCGTCATCCTGGACCGGCCGCGGCACGAGGGACTCATCGACGAGGTCCGGCAGACCGGCGCGCGCATCAAGCTGATCTCCGACGGTGACGTGGCCGGCTCCATCCTGGCGCTGCGCGAAGGCACCGGCATCGACCTGCTGCTCGGCGTCGGCGGCACCCCGGAGGGCATCATCTCGGCCTGTGCCGTGAAGTGCCTGGGCGGCACCATCCAGGGCAAGCTGTGGCCGAAGGACGACGAGGAGCGGCAGCGGGCGATCGACGCCGGCCACGACCTGGACCGCGTCCTGACGACCGACGACCTGGTCTCCGGCGACAACGTCTTCTTCGCCGCGACCGGCATCACCGACGGTGAGCTGCTGACGGGCGTGCGGTACCGCTCCGAGACGGCGACGACGTCGTCCATCGTGATGCGGTCGCGGTCCGGAACGGTGCGGCGCATCGACTCCGAGCACCGGCTGAGCAAGCTGCGGGCGTACAGCGCGATCGACTTCGACCGGGCCAAGTAACTCCGCTCAGCGCAGTTACTCACCAAGAGGGGCACCCCCTGTGCGGAGGGGGTGCCCCTTCCCTTGGCCTGCCCGTCCTTTTCTGCCCTGCTCGTCCTTGTCCGGCTTGCTCGCGCCGCGTGTCAGCCCGCCGCCGCTATGCGGCCCGTCGCACGCGCCGCCTTCTTGAGTTCCATCTCGCGGCGGCGGCGCCGGGCGAGGACCACGCGGCGCTCGGCGGCGGTGAGGCCGCCCCAGACGCCGTAGGGCTCGGGCTGGAGCAGGGCGTGCTCGCGGCACTCGACCATGACCGGACAGCGCGCGCAGACGCGCTTGGCCGCCTCCTCCCGGGAGAGCCGGGCGGCGGTGGGCTCCTTGGACGGCGCGAAGAACAGGCCGGCCTCGTCGCGTCGGCACACCGCCTCGGTGTGCCAGGGAGCGTCCTGGTCCCTGTCGCGCGCGGGCATTCGCTGGGCCGGGACGGCAGCTGCCTGCAAGGACGAATGCGGCGGTTGCAGCACGGTCTACTCCTGACGACGGCTTCGCGAGCGAGAGACGATGCAGCAAGGCCTACCCGCTGTGCGCGCGCCTATGCACAGTGTGCCGAACCGCCCGTTCCGCAAGGGCAGTTGAGCGCCCCTCGAACAGCACCCCCGGCGCGCCCCCGGATCGTTCCCGAAGTGCCCCGGGAGTGCCCCGGGAGTGCCCCGGACCGCCTCAGGCGAGCCCGCAGTCCCTCCCGTTCAGCGTGAAGCCCGTCGGTGTGCCCGCGGGCGTGCCCGTGCCCCGGAAGCCGAAGGCGACCGTGCCGCCCGCCGGGAGCGCGGCGTTGTGGGCGACGTTGGTGGCGGTCACGGCGGCGCCGCTCTGGGACGTGGTGGCGTTCCAGGCGCCGGCGATCTTCTCGGAGCCCTTGAAGGCGAAGCCGAGCTTCCAGCCGTCGAGTGCGGTGGTGCCGGTGTTCCTCACCGCGACGTCGGCGGTGAATCCGCCCGTCCAGGCCTGGGTGACCTTGTACGTCACGACGCACGATCCCGCCGGGCTCGGCGTGGGAGTGGGAGTGGGAGTGGGAGTGGGGGTGGGCGTCGGCGTCGGCGTGGGAGTCGGCGTCGGCGTCGTGCCGTCGGGGTCCGAACCCCACTGCCTCGCCGCGCCCTCCATCAGCACGATGCGGGGCGCGTCCACCGGCGTCGTGCCCGGCGTCGTCGCCGACGTGGGGTACGACCAGTCGTTCGACGGGTCCCACGCCCCCGTCGAGCTGATCCGGAACTGCACCTCCTTGCGGTACGCCGACTGCCCCGCCGGGGCGATGGTCGTGTCCGAGCAGTCCACGGTCACGTAGTAGACGTCGTCCCCGTACTCGGCGGCCCGCGTCGGCCCGGAGACCTTCCCGCACTGGTTGTAGTTGGTGGAATGGCTGATCCGGTCCGGGGTGACGCCCGGCTCCAGCGTGAAGTAGTAGCGCAGCGAGGCGTCGGTCAGCGCCCGCGCCGGCCACGCCGACTTGTTGACCAGGTACGCCTTGATCTCCGTGAAGCCCGGCCCGGTGGCGTTCACCGACGCCTGGACGGAGATCTCGGGCCCGTCCGGCTGCTCGGCCTTCGGGAAGTCGGCGAGCGGGCTGCCGCCGTACTCGCCGTAGAGGCGGGCCAAAGCTCCGGTGAAGGCCGCGTTGTAGTCGGTGGCGACCTCGTTGTTCACGTAGTTCGACCGGTCGTCGGTGTAGGTGTCGTCCGGCGCGCTCGGCCCTCCGACCAGGGCGCCGTAGAGCGTGTGCCGGTTGTCGGCCGGGCTGCTCAGCTGGTCCGTCCAGGAGCCGTGGGCGGTCCGGTGGTGCGGCTTCGTCGGCGGGTTGGGGCCGAAGCCGACGACATAACTCGACCTGCGGGGATTGTCGCCGAGCGCGTAGTTGATCTGCCGCACCGCGAAGTCGTGGTAGCGGCTCTTGCGCTCGCTGTCGCCGCTGAGCCAGTCCGCGTACTGGAGCGCCACGAAGGCCGTATTGGCGGCGTACCGCAGTGATCCCCAGCTGTCGAGCACGGCCTGCCCGCCCGGCGAGTACCGCACCCGCCGGCCGCCCACGCCGACCGTCCACCAGTCGAGCCAGCGGTTGGTGTCGTCGACGTACTTCCGCTTGCCGGTGAGCTGCGCCAGCAGGGCGTACGCCCCGTACGAACTGTCGTCCCACGACAGCGTCCAGCGGTAGGACCGGGTGCTGGTCTGGGGCTCGGTGGAGAGGTTGTCGTAGGCCGACTCCGCTTTCGCCAGGTAGGCCGCGTCGCCGGTCGCCCTGTAGAGCCAGATCGCGCCCCAGACCAGCTCGTCCTGGTAGCCGCTCCACGAGTTGTAGTACGACTTCGCGTCGGTGATGCAGTCGCTGTACTTGCCCCGGTACTGGTCCGCGAAGGCGTACAACTGCTTGGCGTGCGTGACCAGTTCGGCGGCGTACGCCGGGTCGCTGTCCGCGAACACCATCGACGACGACGCCATGGCGGCGGCGGTCTGGCCGGCGAGGTCGGAGCCGGGGCAGGACGCGTCGATCCGGTACGCGGGCCGTGCCATCGGCATGACCTCGGCCGGGCCCCACCACTTGTGGTCGTCGGCGCCGTTGCCGACCTGCCCGTACAGGACGTTCGGGGCCGGGTGTGCCTTGATGAAGTAGTCGTTGACGAAGCGGAGGTTGTTCTTCAGGTGGACGAGCTGCCCCGAGGAGGTGTACGCCGCCTTCTCCTCCACTCCGCCCCAGGCCAGCATGGTCGCGGAGAAGGCCATCGGCAGGCCGAACTTGACGTGGTCACCGGCGTCGTACCAGCCCCCGGTCAGGTCGAGGCCGGCGTCCTTGCCGTCGTCCAGGCCGGAGTCGCCGCGCCATCCGATGCGGTTGAAGCCGGGGATCTCGCCCGACTGCTGCGCCTCGTAGAACGCGAGGGACTTCTGGAGCGCCTCGCCGTAGTTGAAGGCCGGCGCCGCGGAGGCGGTGGTCGGCTGTGACAGCGGAAGGAGCAGCCCGGCGGCGACCGTCCCCGCCACGGCGTATGCGGTGACACGGCGAGAGCGCCGTGGGGTCCTGTGGTCTCTTCCGGGTTTCAGGAGGGTGATCGCGCGCACGGAACAGTCCCTTCCGCTCGTCGGCCAGGGGGTGGGTGGTGGGGACGTGCCGGCCCGTCAGGCGGGCGGTGCGCCCCAGGCCAGGGCCGTGGCCGTGTACGCGGGGATCTTCGGAGCGTCCGCGTACGCCGTGGCCGTCGACCGGCTGTAGTCGTCGGCCTCGTTGAAGTTCGACCAGTCCGACTTGCTCATCCGCAGCTGGATGTCCCCGGTGTCCCGGCCGGCCGCGAGCGAGCCGCCGGCGAACGACACCTCCAGGTAGGCGTCCGCGCCCGCGACCGGCGTGGTCAGGGCGACGACCCTCAGCTTCACCTGCGCGCATCCGACCACCGCGTGGTCGCACCACGCGCTGACCGACGGGGACCCGCCGTCCCGGGTGAAGTAGTAGCGCGCCGACACCCTGCTCAGATCGACCGCCGCGGAGCCGGAGTTGACGATCTGGAGGGACGGGCGGACGGCGTTGTCCGTCGCGGAGGCGTCGCTGTTCTTGTAGCGGACCTTCACCGCGCCCGACGGGTCGCCGCCACCGCCGTCCGCCTCGGTCGTCACGCTCAGCGCCGCCGACGCGGCCGACACGTTGCCCGCCGCGTCCCGCGCCCGCACGGTGTAGCGGTACGCCGTCGAGGGCGTGAGGCCCGTGTCCGTGAACGACGTGCCGGTCACCGGCGTGGCGTTCGCCTTCGTCGTGCCCCGGTAGACGTCGTACCCGGTCACGCGCACGTTGTCCGTCGAGGCGGACCACGAGAGGGACACGCTGCTCGCCGTCTTCGCGGTGGCGGTGAGGCCGGCCGGCACACTCGGCGCGGTGGTGTCGCTCGGGTCGGGAGTCCCGCCGCCGTAGACGTCGGCCACGCTGATGCCCGTGGTGCTGCCCGCGCCGCCCAGCGGCACCTCGTGGTCGAGGCCGACGAACTTGCCGCCGTGCTGCCACAGGGCAGGCTTCAGCAGGGCGTACTTCTCCTCGTCCCACGTCTTCCAGTCGCCGAGCAACAGGCCGCCGGTGTCACCGGAGTTGGGGTTGACGCACCAGAAGGTCTGGTGGATGCGGTGCTCGACGATGAGGTCGCGCAGCGCCGTCATCCACTTCTCGTTCGGCCCGCCGTCGAGGAATCCGCCCCATTCGCCGATGAGCAGCGGCGACTTGTTCTCTTTGTGCAGGTACAGCCAGTTGGGGTCCCAGACGTCCCGTTCGAGGGTCGTGCGGTCCCAGTTGCCGGTGAACCAGGGCTGGGCGAACACGAGCGGGCCGTAGTCGTGCGGCGAGTAGACGAGCTGGTCGCTGTTGGCGCCGAGGTCGACCGGATGGTCGCGCACGCCGCGCAGATTGCCGCCCCACCAGGTGGAGTGGTAGTCGGTCGGCGTCGTGGAGGTCCAGCTCACCCCGGCCTTGGGGTAGACCTCGATGCCTTCGCACAGCACCAGGACGTTCGGGTTGATCGCCAGGATGCGCTTGCCCGCGGTCTCGCAGGCGTACTTGAAGTTGTCCTGGTCGGTCGAGCCGTCCCACTTGGCCCGGAGGGTCTCGTTCGCCTTGCCGTGCGGCTCGTTCTTGACGTCCATGGCGACGAGCGTGTCGTCGGCCTTGTAGCGGGCCGCCACCCACTCCCACGCGCTGTAGAACTGCTCGGAGGTGATGGAGCCCTTCCACCACACCGGGTACGTGTGACCGGAGTTGTCGGCGTCCGCGCTGTGCACGTCCAGCATCACCTTGATGCCGTACTGCTCGCACAGGCGCAGCCAGAAGTCGAAGATCTCCAGCGAGGTCTTGCCCGCGATCTCGGGGTTCGCGTAGGTGTTGATGCCGGACGGGACGGCCGCCCGGCCCTCCTTCCACTCCAGCAGGAGCGTCGTCGAGATCGGCACCCGGACGATGTTGATGCCGCGGCCGGCCATCGACTTGGTGAGGTCGGTGATGTTGGCGGACCACAGTCCGTGGAAGACGCGCTCTGAGGCGTTGAAGCCGAACCAGTTGGCCCCGGTGAGCCAGACCTCGTTGCCGCTCGCGTCGACGATCTTGTTGCCCCGGGTGTGCAGCCAGTCGTCGCCCACGGCGGCGGCGCTGTGCGTCGCGTCCCCGGCCGTCCTGGCGTCCGCCGCCGGGGCGGCCTGGGCCACCGCCCCGCCCGCGAGGCCGCCCACCGCGACGAGCGCCGCGGTCAGCACCGCGGCCAGGAGTCGTCGCGGGTGCCGTCCGTCTCGCGGCTGCCGTCCGTCTCTTCGTAACTGCCTCACTGTGCGCCGGCCTTTCCGTCGGGAGCGGGAGAACGGGAGGTGCACGTGCGTGGAGCCGGAACCGCGAGAACGCCGCACTCGGGAGCGCTCCCGGGCGGCGCGGGAGTGGGAGCGCTCCCACTCCTCGCTTCGGCCAGGACTGTAGGGCCGCCGCGCCCCCT
This sequence comes from Streptomyces sp. NPDC037054, assembly GCF_055606745.1. Taxonomy (NCBI): domain Bacteria; kingdom Bacillati; phylum Actinomycetota; class Actinomycetes; order Kitasatosporales; family Streptomycetaceae; genus Streptomyces; species Streptomyces sp. NPDC037054. Next base: position 433,149 of record NZ_JBVJSJ010000001.1, read on the forward strand.
TGGCAAGACAAGCCGCACGGTTCGCATTCACCGCACGAGGAAGCCGAGTTGGGGGAAGAAACGGGCCGATCGCTGTCCGACGTCTTGACGCCGCACCCCTCACTCCCGACATTGGGAGCGCTCCCATCTCTGTGTGCGCTCCCGTACCTCAGAGCTGTCGCACACCCCTACTCCCCAAAGAGGACCATGGCGTGTCGCCTCATCAGCTTCCACATCCGCATCGGGTCCGTACGTCCCGTACGTCCCGCAGACCGGTCCGGCACAGCCGCCTCGCGCTGACCGTCACCGCCCTCGCCGGCCTGCTCGCCGGGGCCCTGGCCGCGTCCCCCGCCACCGCCGCCGAGCCGGTCGAGGAGCCACCGGAGCTCATCGTCAACGGCGACTTCAGCGCCGGGACCGCCCCGTGGTGGTGGACCGAGAACAGTCCCGGCGCCGTGGTCGACGGGCGCCTGTGCGCCGACGTCCCCGCCGGCACGGCCAACCCGTGGGACGCCATCATCGGGCAGAACGGGCTCGCCCTCACGGCCGGTGAGGGATACACGCTCAGCTACACGGCGACGTCGACGGTGCCGGTCACCATACGCACCAACGTGCAGATGGCCGTCGATCCCTGGACGACGGAGCTCTCCGCCGCGCAGCAGGTGGGGGCGAGCGCCGAGCCCGTGACCCACACCTTCACGGCGTCGGCCGACCACGACGCCGCCCAGCTCGCCTTCCAGATCGGCGGCAGCGACGAGGCGTTCACGTTCTGCGTGGACGACGTGTCCCTGCGCGGCGGCACCGCACCGCCCCCGTACGTGCCGGACACCGGCTCACCCGTCCGCGTCAACCAGGTCGGCTACCTCACGAACGGCCCGAAGAGCGGCACCCTCGTCACCGACGCCACCGAGCCCCTGACCTGGACGGTCAACGCGGCCGACGGGACCCGGCGGGCGAGCGGCACCACCAAGCCGGCCGGCGTGGACCCCACCTCGCGCCAGAACGTCCACACCTTCGACTTCAGCTCCGTGACCACCCCCGGTGAGGGCTACACCGTCACGGTCGGGGAGGACGAGAGCGAGCCGTTCTCGATCGGCGACGACCTCTACGACTCGCTGCGCACCGACGCGCTCGCGTACTTCTACCACAACCGCAGCGGCATCGAGATCGACGCGGACATCGTCGGCGAGAAGTACGCCCGCCCCGCCGGACACGTGGGCGTGAGCCCCAACCAGGGCGACAAGGACGTGCCCTGCCAGCCCGGCGTGTGCGACTACCGCCTGAACGCGGCCGGCGGCTGGTACGACGCCGGGGACCACGGCAAGTACGTCGTCAACGGCGGCATCTCCGTGGCCCAGTTGATGTCCACCTTCGAGCGGACGCTGACGGCGGAGCACGCGGACGGTACCCCGCTCGGCGACGGCAGGCTGAAGCTTCCGGAGCACGGCAACGCCACGCCCGACATCCTGGACGAGGCCCGCTGGCAGCTGGACTTCCTGATGCGGATGATGGTGCCGCAGGGCGAGCCGCTGGCCGGCATGGCCCACCACAAGCTCCACGACAAGGCGTGGACCGGCCTGCCGCTGCGCCCCGACCAGGACCCGCAGCCCCGTGAGCTGCACCCGCCGACCACCGCGGCGACGCTCAACGTGGCCGCCACGGCCGCCCAGTGCGCCCGTCTCTTCGCGCCGTACGACGCCGGCTTCGCGGCCAAGTGCCGTACGGCGGCGGTCACCGCGTGGAACGCGGCCAAGGCCCACCCGGCCGTGTACGCCGACCCCGATGACGGCACGGGCGGCGGCGCCTACCCCGACGACGACGTGCGCGACGAGTTCTACTGGGCCGCGGCGGAGCTGTTCCTCACCACCGGTCAGGACACCTACCGCCAGGAGGTACTGCGCTCGCCGCTGCACGGCAACACCGGCCTGGTCTTCCCGCGCGGCGGCATCTCGTGGGGCTCCGTGGCGGGCCTGGGCGCGCTGAACCTGGCGACCGTGCCGAGCAAGCTGACGGCCGAACAGCTCCAGTCGGTGCGGACCATGGTGACGCGGGCGGCCGACGGGTACGCGGCCGACTCTGCCGACACCGCGTACGGCCTGCCGTACGCGCCGTCCGACGGGCACTACGTGTGGGGCTCGAACAGCCAGGTCGCCAACAACATGGTGGTCCTGGGCACGGCCCACGACCTGACGGGCAAGGGCGTGTACCGCGACGCGGTGCTGCGCGGGCTCGACTACCTGCTGGGCCGCAACCCGCTCAACCAGTCGTACGTCACCGGATACGGCGAGCGGGACTCGCGCAACCAGCACCACCGCTTCTGGGCGAACCAGCTCGACCCGTCCCTGCCGAACCCGGCGCCGGGTTCGCTGGCCGGCGGCCCGAACGACGCCATCCAGGACCCGGTCGCGCAGAGCAAGCTGAAGGGCTGCGCGCCCGCGATGTGCTACATCGACGACATCGAGTCGTGGTCGACGAACGAGATCACCATCAACTGGAACGCCCCGCTCGCCTGGGTGGCCTCCTACGTGGACGACCTCGACGGCGGCGGCGACCGCAGCCCGGTCTGTGAGGTCACCTACACCTCGACCCGGTGGGACGGCGGCTTCACTAGCCAGGTCGTGGTGAAGAACACCGGCGCCCGGACGGTCGGCCCCTGGCAGCTGACGTGGACGTACGGCGACACGCAGCGCGTGAAGGACCCGTGGGGCGCCACCGTCTCCCAGACCGGCCCGCAGGTCGTGGCCAAGTCACTGAGCTGGAACTCCACCCTGGCCCCCGGCGCCACGACCAGGTTCGGCTTCAACGGCACGTCGAGCGGCCAGGTGCACGACCCGCGGGTCTTCCGGCTGAACGGCGAGTCCTGCGGGGTGAGGCCCGCCGCGTAGCCCGGAAACAGCCAGGAACGTCCCGGCGCGGCCCACTAGGGCGCGTGCTTGCCCGTCACGCGGTCGAGGATGTCCGCGACGAGCTTGCCGCGCCTGGGCCGCGCCTCGATGTTGCCGAGGACGGCCCAGCCGTCGACGTAGACCACGGGGGCCTCGGCGTCGGGCGAGTCCGTCGTGTCCACCTCGAAGTTGCCGAGGACCCCGCCGCCCATGCCGCGCAGCGACACGTTCTCCGGGACGCGGACCTGGACGTCGCCGAAGACCGACATCGCCTTGATCACGACCTGCTGGTGGTCGAAGAGCGCCTCGCTGAGGTCGATCTCGACGCTGCCGAACACCGCGTAGGCATGGATGCGGCGGCCGGTGCGCCAGCGGCCCTTGCGGACGGCGCCGCTGAACACCGCGACGACGCTGTCGTCGGGGTCGACCGGGATGGCACCGGCCGTGGGGCGGTTGGGCGCCGGGCTCCACGCCGGCGCCGCGGGTCTGCCGTGGGCGGCGGGCAGGTCCTGGACGAAGACCTCCAGCTCGCCGACGGTCTTGGCGGCGAGCACGCCCTCCACCCGCTCCGCGTGCTCGTCGGGGGTGAGCCGGCCCTCGGCCAGGGCCTCGCGCAGGATGTCGGCGACGCGGTCGCGCTCGGCGTCCGACGCGCGCATCTCGGCGGGGGGCGCCGCCGAGCCCGGTCGCGGGTCGGCGGCTGGGTCGTGCTTCTGTAGGTCCACGACAGCAGCGTACCCAAACGCGATAGATCGCGAACAGGGGTCGCCGTCATCGACTGAGCCTTACCTCACAAGCCCGCCGCCCGCCACAGGTTCTACGCTGGTGGGCGCTGCCAACGGAGGTCAGCCGCAGTCCGTCGAGTGAGGAATGGGCGAGATGCCTGAGTTCGCGTACACCGATCTGCTCCCCATGGGAGAGGACACCACCCCGTACCGGCTGGTGACCTCCGAGGGTGTCTCCACCTTCGAGGCCGACGGGCGGACCTTCCTCAGGGTGGAGCCGGAGGCCCTGCGCAAGCTGGCCGAGGAGGCGATCCACGACATCCAGCACTACCTGCGGCCGGCGCACCTGGCGCAGCTGCGGCGCATCATCGACGACCCCGAGGCGTCGAGCAACGACAAGTTCGTGGCGCTGGACCTGCTGAAGAACGCGAACATCGCCGCCGCCGGCGTGCTCCCCATGTGCCAGGACACGGGCACGGCGATCGTCATGGGCAAGCGCGGGCAGAACGTCCTGACCGCGGGCGAGGACGAGAAGGCGCTGTCCAAGGGCATCTACGACGCCTACACGAAGCTGAACCTGCGCTACTCGCAGATGGCTCCCCTCACGATGTGGGAGGAGAAGAACACCGGCTCCAACCTCCCGGCGCAGATCGAGCTGTACGCGACCGACGGCGGCGCCTACAAGTTCCTGTTCATGGCGAAGGGCGGCGGCTCGGCCAACAAGTCGTTCCTGTACCAGGAGACCAAGGCCGTCCTGAACGAGGCCTCCATGATGAAGTTCCTGGAGGAGAAGATCCGTTCGCTGGGCACGGCCGCCTGCCCGCCGTACCACCTGGCGATCGTCGTCGGCGGCACGAGCGCCGAGTACGCGCTGAAGACCGCGAAGTACGCCTCCGCGCACTACCTGGACGAGATCCCGGCCGAGGGCTCGCCGCTCGGGCACGGCTTCCGGGACAAGGAGCTGGAGGAGAAGGTCTTCGAGCTGACGCAGAGGATCGGCATCGGCGCGCAGTTCGGCGGCAAGTACTTCTGCCACGACGTGCGCGTGGTGCGCCTGCCGCGGCACGGCGCGTCCTGCCCGGTCGCGATCGCCGTGTCCTGCTCGGCCGACCGCCAGGCCGTCGCGAAGATCACCGCCGAGGGCGTGTTCCTGGAGCAGCTGGAGACCGACCCGGCGCGCTTCCTGCCGGACACCACCGAGGAGGACCTGATCCAGTCCGGCGAGGTCGTGAAGATCGACCTCAACCGGCCGATGGACGAGATCCTCGCCGAGCTGAGCAAGCACGAGGTGAAGACCCGGCTGTCGCTGTCCGGCCCGCTGGTCGTGGCCCGTGACATCGCGCACGCCAAGATCAAGGAGCGGCTGGACGCGGGCGAGGAGATGCCGCAGTACCTGAAGGACCACCCGGTGTACTACGCGGGCCCGGCGAAGACGCCCGAGGGCTACGCGTCCGGCTCCTTCGGCCCGACGACGGCCGGCCGCATGGACTCCTACGTGGAGCAGTTCCAGGCGGCGGGCGGCTCCAGGGTGATGCTGGCCAAGGGCAACCGCAGCAAGCAGGTCACGGACGCCTGCGCCGCGCACGGCGGCTTCTACCTGGGCTCCATCGGCGGCCCGGCGGCGCGTCTCGCGCAGGACTGCATCAAGAAGGTCGAGGTCCTGGAGTACGAGGAGCTCGGCATGGAGGCGGTCTGGAAGATCGAGGTCGAGGACTTCCCGGCGTTCATCGTCGTGGACGACAAGGGCAACGACTTCTTCCAGGACCCGGCTCCGGCGCCGACGTTCACCAGCATTCCGGTGCGGGGTCCGGGGCTGGTGTAAGCGGGTCCGCAGGGGCGGGGGCGACGGTCGCCCCCGCCCTCTCGCGTATCCGGATAGCGGAACGCGCGTGCTTCTTTCGGACAACCTGGCCGACGCGCCGTCCGTTGCGTTGACGGCCCCCTCCGCGCCTGTGAGTCTTCTCGCCGCCCCGACATGCGCATGCCATGTCGGGGTTCTCGTGGCTCCACCCCACAGCCACCACCGGAGGAGACAAGGTGATACGAAGATGGGCCGTGGCGAGCGTCTCGCTCGCCGCACTGCTCGGCGGGACGGTCCCCGCCGTGGCCGCCGGTTCCGCGCCGGCCGCCCCCGCCGCCACCGTGAGCGCCGCACCCGACGTCGACGTGACGAAGGTTAAGGCGCACCTGAACGAACTGAGCGCCATCGCCGCCCGCAACGGCGGCAACCGCCGTTCCACCGGCCAGGGTTACCGCGACTCCGTGGCCTATGTGAAGGGCAAGCTCCAGGCCGCCGGGTACACCGTCACCGAGCAGCCGTGCACCTCCGGCTGCACCAGCGGCGCCGGGCCCAACCTGATCGCCGAGTGGCCGCAGGGCGACGCGGGCAACGTGATCATGTTCGGCGCGCACCTCGACGGCGTCTCGGCCGGCCCGGGCATGAACGACAACGGCTCCGGCTCGGCCGCCCTGCTGGAGAACGCCCTGACCCTGGCCCAGCAGAACCCCGCCATGGCGGCCCGGGTCCGCTTCGCGTGGTGGACCGACGAGGAGCAGGGCCTCAACGGGTCCGACTTCTACGTCCGTTCGCTGACCTCGACGGAACGCGCCAGGATCAAGGCGTACTACAACTTCGACATGGTCGCCTCCGTCAACGGCGGCTACTTCGTCAACCACATCACCTCCGCCGCCGCGGCCCCCATGAAGGCCTACTGGGACTCGCTGGGCCTGCAGCCCGAGGAGAACACCGAGGGCGCCGGGCGCAGCGACGACTACCCCTTCGAGCAGTACGGCATCCCGACCTCCGGCTACGCGATGGGCGCGAGCGCCCGCAAGACCTCCGCGCAGGCCGCGAAGTGGGGCGGGACGGCCGGCGCCGCCTACGACCCCTGCTACCACCGGTCGTGCGACACGCTGACCAACATCAACACCACCGGCCTCGACCGCGCCTCCGACGGCATCGCGTACACCCTCTGGCAGCGCGCCGTGGGGACCGGGACCGGCGGCTGCGACACCGCCGGCGCCGTCGCCAACGGCGGGTTCGAGAGCGGCACCGCGCCCTGGACCGGCGCCACCGGCGCGATCGGCGCCCACACGGGCCAGTCCGCGCACACCGGGACCCGGTACGCCTGGCTGTCCGGGTACGGCACCACGCGCACCGAGTCGATCGCCCAGGCGGTGGCCGTGCCGGCCGGCTGCACCCGGGCCACGCTGACCTACTGGCTGCACATCGACACCGACGAGACCGGTTCGACGGCGTACGACAGGTTCACGGTGAAGGCCGACGGCACCACGCTCGTCACGCTGTCCAACGTGAACGCGGGCAGCGGCTACGTGCAGCGCACGGTCGACCTGACCGCGTACAAGGGCCGGACCGTGACGGTGACGTTCACCGGCAGCGAGGACTCGTCCCTGCAGACGAGCTTCCTGCTCGACGACGTCTCCCTCCAGGGCAGCTGAGCCGGCGCCGAGCCCCCGCACCCGTTCCGCGCCCCGCCGTTCCACCTCGGCGGGGCGCGGGCACCGCGGGAATACGCTCGAACGGCACGGCTGCTGTGAAACTCGGAGGTACGACGATGACGACCACGGACGACGACGGGCGCTACCGGATCGAGCACGACTCCATGGGCGAGGTGCGGGTGCCCGCCCACGCCAAGTGGCGGGCGCAGACGCAGCGGGCCGTCGAGAACTTCCCGGTGTCCGGGCAGCGGATCGAGCGCGCCCACATCGAGGCGCTGGCGCGCGTCAAGGGCGCCGCGGCCAAGGTGAACGCCCGGCTCGGGGTGCTCGACGAGGACGTCGCGCGGGCGATCCAGGAGGCCGCCGCCGAGGTCGCGGAGGGGCGCTGGGACGAGCACTTCCCGGTCGACGTCTTCCAGACCGGTTCCGGCACCTCGTCCAACATGAACGCCAACGAGGTGATCGCCACCCTGGCCAGTGAGCGGCTCGGGCGGGACGTGCATCCGAACGATCACGTCAACGCCTCGCAGTCCTCCAACGACGTCTTCCCGTCCTCGATCCACATCGCCGCGACGGCCGCCGTCACCCGGGACCTGATCCCCGCCCTGGAGCACCTCGCCGCGTCCCTGGAGCGCAAGGCGGCCGAGTTCGCCGACGTCGTGAAGTCGGGGCGGACGCACCTGATGGACGCGACGCCGGTCACGCTGGGGCAGGAGTTCGGCGGCTACGCGGCGCAGATCCGGTACGGCGTGGAGCGCCTGGGCGCCTCCCTGCCCCGGCTCGCCGAGCTGCCGCTGGGCGGCACCGCCGTCGGCACCGGCATCAACACCCCGCCCGGCTTCTCCGCCGCCGTCATCGAGGAGGTCGCCCGCGTCACCGGGCTGCCGCTGACGGAGGCCCGCGACCACTTCGAGGCGCAGGGCGCCCGGGACGGCGTCGTGGAGACCAGCGGGCAGCTGCGGACGATCGCCGTGTCGCTGACGAAGATCGCCAACGACCTGCGCTGGATGGCCTCGGGGCCGCGCACCGGCCTCGCCGAGATCTCCCTGCCCGACCTCCAGCCCGGCTCGTCGATCATGCCCGGCAAGGTCAACCCGGTCGTGCCGGAGGCCGTGCTCATGGTGGCCGCCCAGGTCGTCGGCAACGACGCGACCGTGGCGACCGCCGGCGCCGCCGGGAACTTCGAGCTGAACGTGATGCTGCCGGTCATCGCGAAGAACGTCCTGGAGTCCGTCCGGCTGCTCGCCAACGTCTCCCGCCTCCTCGCCGACCGCACCGTCGACGGCATCGTCGCCGACCGCGAACGGGCCCGCGAGTACGCCGAGTCGTCGCCCTCGGTGGTGACGCCGCTCAACAAGTACATCGGCTACGAGGAGGCCGCCAAGGTCGCCAAGAAGGCCCTCGCCGAGCGGAAGACGATCCGTCAGGTCGTCCTGGAGGGCGGCTACGTCGACCGGGGCGACCTGACCGAGCGCCAGCTCGACGAGGCCCTCGACGTCCTGCGGATGACCCGGCCGTGACGGCGGCGTGCGGCGCGGTGTCCCCGGCGCGCGAACCGTGACGCGCGCCGCAGCGTCGTCTTCCGGTGACACCTAATATCTGTGCATGGCGGACGGTGATGTGGTGAGCGCGGAAGCGGAAGCGGGCGGAGCCCCGCGTTTCTGGAGCCCCGGGACACAGATCCTGTGGCGCTACCGGGAGAACGCCGGCGAGCGCTTCCACATCGCGCGCCCGGTCACCGTCGTACGGGACGACGCGGAGCTGCTCGCGGTGTGGCTGGCGCCCGGCACGGAGTGCGTGAAACCGGCGCTCGCCGACGGCACGCCCCCGCATCTGGAGCCGCTCGCCTCCCGTTACACCAAGCCCCGGACCGTGCAGCGCGACCGGTGGTTCGGCACCGGCGTGCTGAAGCTGGCCCGGCCCGGCGATCCGTGGTCGGTGTGGCTGTTCTGGGAGCCGGGCTGGCGGTTCAAGAACTGGTACGTGAACCTGGAGGAGCCGCTAGCCCGTTGGGAGGGCGGCGTCGACTCCGAGGACCATTTCCTGGACATCTCCGTGCACCCGGACCGCAGTTGGCACTGGCGCGACGAGGACGAGTTCGCGCAGGCCCAGCGGGACGGCCTGATGGACGCGCGGCTGGCCGAACGGGTGCGGCGGGCGGGCCGGGACGCGGTCGAGGTCATCCGCGCCTGGGGACCGCCTTTCGCGGACGGCTGGCAGGACTGGAGACCGAATCCGTCCTGGGGGGTACCGTCTCTGCCGGATGACTGGGACCGTACGCCCGCGCACGTGTCCTCATGAGACCCTTGATGCGCCCCCGGGCAAGAAACGTAGGATCTTCCTCCGCAAGGGCGCGCAGTGGCAATCACCGGAGCACGCGCTGGGCTTGACCGATCGTCACCGAGGGGCGGCTGGACGTGAGCGAGGGGTACGAGGGCACCACCGGCAGGAGCCGCGGCCGGCCTGCCGGTCGCACAGAAGCAACCTCTGACCACGCGGGAATTCCGTTCCTGGGGCACTCATTCCGGGTATCGGAATTTCGGCGGGACGAACTGCACGCGCGGCGCGCAGCCCCGGACGGATGGATTCGACACGCGTGACGGAGCAGCCGACCTCTTACGAGCGCCCCCAGACGGGCGCCGACCCTGCGGACCCCCGCGGGGCGCTCCTGCATACCGCGACGCCGCCGCTCGGCGCCGGCTTACCGCCGCAGGCCCGTACCGGCGGCGAGTCGGCCGTGCCGGGCGCCGCGGCGTCCGGCGCCGCGCCGGCACCGGCCGGTTCGGAGCACTCGCAGCCGGGCGCCGAGCAGTCCGCGGAGCCCGAGGCGCACCGGCCGCGCCCCGCCCCGGAGGCCATACCGGCCCAGCCCGGCGGGCAGCCGGGCGAGGCGCCGCAGCCGCCCGAGGGACCGGAGCGCCGCACCGGACAGGTCCCGCAGCGAGGCCGTCCCACGCCGATGCGGCGCGACGGCGACCGGCTGCGGTTCGTCGGCGCGGCGACCCGCCGGATCGCCCGGGGCATCGACCTGGACGAGATCGTGATGGGGCTGTGCCGGGCGACCGTCCCGACGTTCTCCGACGCGATCCTCGTCTATCTGCGCGACCCGCTGCCCGTGGGCGACGAGCGGCCCACCGGGCCGCTGGTGCTCCGCCTGCGCCGCACCGACCGCATCCCCGCCGAGCGCGACACCGAGGGCGGCTTCATGCCCGCCGCGCAGCCGGAGCCGTCCGAGCTGGACACGGTCGGCAGCGAGCTGTGCGAGGTGCGTCCCGGCAGCGCGCTGGCCGAGGTGCTGCGCGGGGTGCGGCCCGTCTTCACGGACGCGCCGGCCGCCCGCGCCGCGCTGCCGGAACTGCTCGGCGAGGGCAACGAGTTCGTGGTGCCCGGCGGCCAGCGCGCCATCCTCGCGCCGCTGCGCGGCCGGCGCCGGGTGATCGGCGCCGCGCTGTTCCTGCGCCGCCCCGAGCGCCTGGCGTTCGAGACGGACGACCTGCTGGTGGCGGCGCAGCTCGCCACGCACAGCGCGCTGGGCATCGACAAGGCGGTGCTGTACGGCCGCGAGGCGTACATCGCCGACGAGTTGCAGCGCACGATGCTGCCGGAGACCCTGCCGCAGCCGACCGGCGTCCGCCTCGCCTCCCGGTACCTGCCGGCCGCCGAGACGGCCCGCGTGGGCGGCGACTGGTACGACGCGATCCCGCTGCCGGGCAGCCGCGTCGCCCTCGTCGTCGGCGACGTCATGGGCCACTCGATGACGTCGGCCGCGATCATGGGCCAGCTGCGCACGACCGCGCAGACCCTGGCCGGCCTCGACCTGCCGCCGCAGGAGGTGCTGCACCACCTCGACGAGCAGGCGCAGCGGCTCGGCACCGACCGCATGGCGACCTGCCTGTACGCGGTGTACGACCCGGTCTCGCACCGCATCACCATCGCCAACGCCGGCCACCCGCCGCCCGTGCTGCTGCACCTGGGCGGCCGGGCCGAGGTGCTGCGCGTCCCGGCGGGCGCGCCCATCGGGGTCGGCGGCGTCGACTTCGAGGCGGTGGAGCTGGACGCCCCGGCCGGCGGCACCCTGCTGCTCTACACCGACGGGCTCGTGGAGTCGCGGCTGCGGGACGTGTGGACCGGGATAGAGCAGCTGCGCGAGAAGCTCGCCGCGACCGCGCAGCTCACCGGCCCGGACCATCCGCCGCCCCTGGAAGCGCTGTGCGACGAGGTCCTGGACATGCTCGGACCGGGCGACCGGGACGACGACATCGCGCTGCTCGCCGCCCGCTTCGACGGGATCGCGCCGAGCGACGTGGCGTACTGGTTCCTGGAGCCGGAGGACGCCGCCCCGGGCCGGGCCCGGCGGCTGGCGCGCCGCGCACTGGCCCGCTGGGACATGGAGGACCTCACCGACTCCGTGGAGCTGCTCGTCAGCGAGGTCGTGACCAACGCGGTGCGGTATGCCTCGCGGCCGGTCACGCTGCGGCTGCTGCGCACCGACGTGCTGCGCTGCGAGGTCGGCGACGACGTGCCGCAGCTGCCGCGGCTGCGGCAGGCGCGGGCCACGGACGAGGGCGGGCGCGGGCTGTACCTGGTGAACCGGCTGGCCCGGCGCTGGGGCGCGACCCGGCTGAGCACCGGCAAGGTGGTGTGGTTCGAGCTGAACCGCGGCTGAGGGGCCGCTGACACACGAGGAGAGGGGCGCCCGGCACTGTGCCGGGCGCCCCTCCTCTCGTGCGGGCTGCCGCTCGTCTTCCCGTGCGGGCTACCGCTCGTCCTTGTCCCGCTCGTCGCTGCCGGGTTCCACGGGGTCGAGGGTGATGTCGCCGGTGGGTTCGCCGGTCGGTGGCGGGGCCGTGGGCCGGCCCGTCGGGGACTGGGTCGGCGTCCCGGTGGGTTCCTCGGTCGTCGGCGTCCCGGAGGGCGTCTCGCTCGGCTCCTCGGTCGTCGGCGTCTCGCTCGGCTCCTCGCTGGACGGTTCCTCGCTGGGCGTGGGGCTCTCCGTCGGCTCGACGCCCGCGCCCTGCTTGGTCTCCAGGTCGAACTCGCTGACCTCGTCCAGCACGCCGAAGGTGTACGCCGACCAGATCTGCGCCGGGAAGCCGCCGCCGTTGACGCGGGGCTGGCCGCCGGCGCCGTACATCTTGGTCTGCGCGTGGGTCTTGGCGTCCTCGCCGAACAGGCCGACGGAGGTGACCAGGTCGGGCGTGTAGCCGGTGAACCAGGCCGACTTGTTGTCGTCGGACGTACCGGTCTTGCCGGCGACCTGCTGGCCGCCGCGCAGCGGGTTGTCGCGCACGGACACCTTGGCCGTACCGTCGTCGACCACGCCGGTCAGCACCGACGTGACCGTGTCGGCGGCCTCGCGGCTGATGACCTGGTCGCCGACCGCGTCCGGCATCGTGACCGTGCGGGTCTGGTGCTTGGCGGACTTCACGATGGTCGGCGTGACCTGCTTGCCGTGGTTGGCGAGGGTGGCGTAGACCCCGGCCATCTCCAGCGGGCTCGCGCCCATGCTGCCCAGGGTCTGCGCGGGCACGGCCTCCATGCCCTCGATGTCCATGCCGAGCTTGCCGGCGGTCTCCACGACCTTCTCCATGCCGACGTCGACGCCCATCTGCGCGAAGACGGAGTTGATGGACTTGTTCATCGCCGTCTGGACGGTGACGTCGCCGTAGCTGCGGTCGTCCTCGTTCTCGGGGGCGAAGCCGACCTTGGTGCCGTTGTCCACGACGGGGCGCTTGCTGGTGCCGTCGTAGATCGTGTCGGCCGTGATCGGCGTGCCGTCCTGGGTCTCGGCGTCGTCCTCCACGGCGGCGGCCAGGATGACCGGCTTGAAGGTGGAGGCCGGCTGGTAGTCGGTGCGGGTCGCGTTGTTGAAGTAGTGCTTGAAGTAGTCGACGCCGCCGTACATGGCGACGACCTTGCCGGTCTTCGGGTCCACGGAGGCGGCACCGGCCTGGACGTTCCGGTCGACCTTGCGCTTCTTCGGGTCCAGCTTGCTGGTGAGCTGCGTCTTGGCGGCCTTCTCCAGCGCCTTCTGCTTCTTCTTGTCGATGTTGAGGGTGATGGTCCAGCCACCGGCGTTGACCATCGTCTCGGCCTGCTTGAGGTTCTCGGCGGCGCCCTCGGCGACCAGTTGCCTCTCCAGCTGGTTGTTGGCCGCGTTCACCAGGTAGCCGGTCTGGCCCTCCATGCCGGGCGCGCCCCGCGGCTCCTCGGGCTTGGGGAACTTCAGTTCCTGCCGCTTGGCGCTGTCCAGCCAGCCTTCCTCGACCATGTTGTCCAGCACGTAGTTCCAGCGGTCCGTGACCAGGGCCTTGCCGGTGTCCGAGGCGACCGCCCAGTCGTACTGGCTCGGCGCCTGGAGCAGCGCGGCGAGGTACGCGCCCTGCGCGACGTCGAGGTCCTCGGCGTCGACGCGGTAGTAGGCCTGGGCGGCGGCCTGGATGCCGTAGGCGCCGCGGCCGTAGTAGCTGGTGTTGATGTAGCCGGCGAGGATCTCGTCCTTGGACTTCTCGCGGTCCACCTTCAGCGAGATGACCAGCTCCTTGAGCTTGCGGGAGACGGTCTGTTCCTGCGAGAGGTAGTAGTTCTTGACGTACTGCTGGGTGATGGTCGAGCCGCCCTGGGCGCCGCGGCCGGCGAGCGTGTTGAACACGCCGCGCGCGGTTCCCTTCAGGTCGACGCCGGCGTCCTTGTAGAACGTCTTGTTCTCGGCGGCGACGAAGGTGTACCGGACGTCCTTGGGGACCTTGGCCAGGTCGACGATCTCGCGGTTGCGCTCGCCGGAGCGGGCCATCATCGAGCCGTCGCTGTACTTGTAGACGTTGCTCTGCAGCTCCGCGTCGGCGTTCCCCTGGGGGATGCCGATCATCATGTACAGCACGATGAAGGCGCCCATGCCGAGCAGGCACATGCCGAAGAAGGTCCCGAGGATCTTCTTCCAGGTGAACAGCCTGCGTATGCCGCTCTTGCCGCCGCCCCGCGCCGCCCGCCGGGCCGCCGCCCGGCCTCCGACGCCGGCCGACGGGGTCCCGGACGAGCGCCTGGGCGCGGCGCGACGGCCGCCGCGCTGCCGCGCTCGTCTGTCTTCCGCTCGTCCCATGGGTCCGATCCGCTCCGCTTCACTCATGTGCGATCAGGAGTCACACAGGTTGGCCGCTCAGGTCAGCTCAGAAAGCTAACACCGGGAGATGTGGCACAGGGTTGCCGATCCCGTCCTTTACGGACGTGACAATCAGCACCCGTCTCACCGGAACCGACGTACGAGAGGGCTTCAGGGTTGCCATGCACAGGAAAAGTGATATCACTTAGATAGAACGACGATGACGCACCGACGGTCGGTGCGGGAACGGGGGACCTTCCATGTCCACACAGAACACCCAGGTCGGCGCCGATGTGCCGGAGATGCCGGCGCCGCGCGTGCGGGAGACGCAGGCCCACAGCATCGGCGGCGGACTCGCCCTGCTGCTGGGGCTGGTGGGGCTGCTGGTCGCGATCGGCATGATCGTGGGCGCCACGGCGGTCTCCGCGACCGGCGCCAAGGCCGCCCTGATCATCGGCGGCGTCCTGATCGGCATCGCCGCGTTCCTCGCGATGTGCGGACTGAACATGGTCGCGCCGGGCGAGGCGCGCGTCGTGCAGCTCTTCGGCCGCTACCGGGGCACGATCCGGCAGGACGGGCTGCGCTGGGTGAACCCGCTCACGTCGCGCACCAAGATCTCGACCCGGGTCCGCAACCACGAGACCGCCGTCCTGAAGGTCAACGACGCCTACGGCAACCCGATCGAGCTGGCCGCGGTCGTGGTGTGGCGGGTCGAGGACACCGCGCAGGCCACCTTCGAGGTCGACGACTACATCGAGTTCGTCTCCACGCAGACCGAGGCGGCCGTCCGGCACATCGCCATCGAGTACCCCTACGACGCCCACGACGAGAACGGCCTCTCGCTGCGCGGCAACGCCGAGGAGATCACCGAGAAGCTCGCCGTCGAACTCCACGCGCGTGTGGAGGCGGCCGGTGTGCAGATCATCGAATCCCGCTTCACGCACCTCGCCTACGCCCCCGAGATCGCCTCGGCGATGCTCCAGCGGCAGCAGGCCGGCGCGGTGGTCGCGGCGCGCCGCCAGATCGTGGACGGCGCGGTCGGCATGGTCGAGGCGGCACTGGCCAGGATCGCCCAGGAGGGCATCGTGGAACTGGACGAGGAGCGCAAGGCGACGATGGTGTCCAACCTGCTGGTCGTGCTGTGCGGGGACCGTGCCGCGCAGCCGGTCGTCAACACCGGGACCCTCTACCAGTGACGGCCCACGCCGATCCGCCCGAGGAGCCCACTCCTCGGCGACGCGGGCCGCAGCAGCGCAAGCAGGTGCTGCTGCGGCTCGACCCGTCGGTGTACGAGGCGCTGGCGCGGTGGGCGGGGGACGAGCTGCGGTCGGCCAACGCGCAGATCGAGTTCCTGCTGCGCAAGGCGCTGTCCGACGCGGGCCGGCTGCCGAAG
Organism: Streptomyces sp. NPDC037054; assembly: GCF_055606745.1. NCBI lineage: Bacteria > Bacillati > Actinomycetota > Actinomycetes > Kitasatosporales > Streptomycetaceae > Streptomyces > Streptomyces sp. NPDC037054. The sequence continues at coordinate 448,689 of NZ_JBVJSJ010000001.1, forward strand.
GAGACGGGCCCGCTGCCGCGACGGGGCCGCCCGCCGGGCGGTTCCCCCTCCGGCCCGCCGCCGGACCGACCGGCCACACCGCGGGACCGACCGGCCACACCGCCGGACTGACCGGCCGCGTAACCCGAAGAACCGCCGCGCCACCAAGGAATCTCCGCGTCGCCAAGGAATTGCCGCGTCGCCGAAGGCCCGTCCGCACCAGCCGGACGGGCCTTCTCGCCCCCCTCTATACACACGACGTATACACGGTGTGTAGAGTGCGCCCCATGTCCATCGGTCACACACTCCTCGGTCTCCTCGAGTCGGGCCCGCGCCACGGCTACGACCTCAAGCGGGCCTTCGACGAGAAGTTCGGTCAGGACCGGCCCCTGCACTACGGCCAGGTCTACTCCACGATGTCCCGCCTGCTGAAGAACGGCCTCGTGGAGGTCGACGGCATCGAGCCCGGCGGCGGCCCCGAGCGCAAGCGGTACGCCATCACCGACGCCGGCGTCAGCGACGTCGAGCAGTGGCTCGCGACGCCGGAGAAGCCCGAGCCGTACCTCCAGTCGACCCTCTACACCAAGGTCGTCCTCGCGCTCCTCACCCGCCGCGACGCCGCCGACATCCTCGACACGCAGCGCGCCGAACACCTGCGCATGATGCGCATCCTCACCGACCGCAAGCGCAAGGGCGACCTCGCCGACCAACTCATCTGCGACCACGCCCTGTTCCACCTGGAGGCCGATCTGCGCTGGCTGGAACTGACCGCCGCGCGTCTCGACAAGCTGGCGCAGGCGGTGACCCGATGACCCCACCGCCCGGCTCCCTGCTCGTCGCCGACCAGCTGCGCAAGGCGTACGGTCCGACGACCGCCCTGGACGGCGCCGACTTCTCCATCCACCCCGGCGAGGTCGTCGCCGTCATGGGTCCTTCCGGTTCCGGCAAGTCGACGCTGCTGCACTGCCTCGCCGGCATCGTGACGCCCGACTCCGGCTCGATCCTGTACGACGGGCGGGAGATGGCGACCATGAGCGACACCCGGCGCAGCGCGCTCAGGCGCTCCGAGTTCGGGTTCGTCTTCCAGTTCGGCCAGTTGGTGCCCGAGTTGACGTGCGTGGAGAACGTGGCGCTGCCGCTGCGGCTGAACGGCCGCCCCCGCAAGGAGGCCGAGCGGGCGGCGCTGGCCTGGATGGAGCGGCTGGAGGTCGACGACCTGCGCGGGAAGCGGCCGGGCGAGGTGTCCGGCGGTCAGGGCCAGCGGGTCGCCGTGGCCCGCGCGCTGGTGACCGGGCCGCGGGTGCTGTTCGCGGACGAGCCGACCGGCGCGCTCGACTCGCTCAACGGCGAGCGCGTCATGGACCTGCTGACGGACGCCGCCCGGTCGGCGGGCGCGGCCGTGGTGCTGGTGACGCACGAGGCGCGGGTGGCGGCGTACTCCGACCGGGAGATCGTCGTGCGGGACGGCAGGTCGCGGGACATGGAGCGCGCCGTATGAGTGCGCGTCAGTGGTCCAGGGACCTGGCGATGGGGGCGCGGTTCGCGTTCACCGGCGGGCGCGAGGGCTGGGTGCGGGCCCTGCTGACGGCGGTCGGCGTGGGTCTGGGCGTGGCGCTGCTGCTGCTGACGACGGCGATCCCGAGCGCGCTGGCGGCGCGGGACGCGCGGGAGAGCGCGCGCACCGACTTCACGCTCGGCGGCGAGCAGGTGCCGAAGGGCCCCGGGACCCTGCTCGTCGCGAACTTCTCGACGGACTTCCGCGACAAGGTGGTACGCGGCCGGGGCCTGGAGCCCGAGGGGCCGGGGGCGCCGCTGCCGCCCGGCGTGACGCGTTTCCCCGCCGTGGGCGAGATGGTGGTCTCCCCCGCGCTGGAGCGGCTGCTGGCGTCGGACGACGGCCGGCTGCTGCGGGAGCGGCTCCCGGAGCGGATCGTCGGCACGATCGCCGAGAGGGGCCTGGTGGGCTCCGCCGAACTCGCCTTCTACCGGGGCGCGGACGGCTTGGCCCCGCACGTCGGCGACGGCCTGGTGTCCCGCCTCGACCGGTTCGGCGACCCGGACGCGACGTCGGAACCGCTGGACCCGGTGCTGCTCCTGCTGGTGCTGGTCGTGTTCGTGGTGCTGCTGATGCCGGTCGCTGTGTTCATCGCGGCGGCCGTACGGTTCGGTGGCGAGCGGCGCGACCGGCGGCTCGCGGCGCTGCGGCTGGTGGGCTCCGACAGCCGCATGACGCGGCGGATCGCGGCCGGTGAGGCGCTGGCGGGCGCGGCGCTGGGGCTGGTGTTCGGCGCGGGCTTCTTCCTGATCGGGCGGCAGGTCGCCGGGTCGGTGGAGGTGTTCGGGGTCAGCGTGTTCCCGAGCTATCTGAACCCGTCGCCGGCACTGGCGCTGCTGGTCGCGGTCGCGGTGCCCGCGGCGGCTGCGCTGGTCACGATGTTCGCGCTGCGCGGCGTGGTGATCGAACCGCTCGGCGTGGTGCGCAGCGCGAAGCCCCGGCGCCGCCGGCTGTGGTGGCGGCTGCTGCTGCCGCTGGGCGGGCTCGCGCTGCTGTACCCGATGGTCGGCCAGGGCCGCGAGGGCGGCGACTTCAACCAGTACCTGGTGACGGGCGGCGTCCTGCTGCTGCTGATCGGCGTGACGGCGCTGCTGCCGTGGGTGGTGGAGGCGGTCGTCGCCCGGCTCGGCGGGGGCGGTGTCGCCTGGCAACTGGCCGTGCGCCGACTCCAGTTGAGCAGCGGAACGGCAGCCCGGATGGTCAACGGCATCGCGGTCGCGGTGGCCGGGGCGATCGCGCTGCAGATGCTGTTCGCCGGGGTGGAGAGCGACTACCGCGAGGACACCGGCCTGGACCTCACGCGGGCGCAGATGCAGGTGTCCCTGCCCGCCGGCGTCCCCGTGGGCCCCGCGACCGAGAAATTCCGCTCCACCGGGGGCGTGCGTGCGGCGTACTCCTACGCGGAGGGATCCGCCGGCGACCGGCGCGCCAATCCGGAGGCGAGCGTCCAGATGACCGTCGGGAACTGCGCGGCGCTGCGGCAGATGGCCGACCTGCCCTCGTGCCGGGACGGCGACGTGTTCGCGGTGCGGGGCGCGGAGTACGACACCGAGACCCCCAAGCTGGCGAAGCCGGGCCGGACCCTGTACGTCGACCCGTCCTACGGGGACGGTTCGCCGGGGCGCGCCGTGGCCTGGACCGTGCCGCGGGAGCTGAAGCGGGCCGAGGCGCGGATCGGGATCAACGGCGCCCAGCGGGCCGGGCTCCTGCTCACCTCGAAGGCGCTGCCCGCGGCGGCCGGGCCCGCTCTGCGCGGGGAGGTGTACCTCCGGCTCGACGGGTCGGTGCCCGAGGCGCACGAGCTGGTGCGGAACACGGCGGCGGCCGTCGACCCGCTGGCGTACCCCATGACGTGGTCGGCGGCGAACGAGTCCGAGCGGTTCACGGCGATCCGGACCGGGCTGCTCGTCGGCGCGGCCTGCGTGCTGGCGCTGATCGGGGCGAGCCTGCTGGTGTCCCAGCTGGAGCAGTTGCGGGAGCGGCGCAGGCTGCTGTCGGCGCTGGTCGCCTTCGGCACGCGGCGCCGGACGCTGAGCCTGTCGGTGCTGTGGCAGACGGCGATCCCGATCGCCCTGGGCCTGGTCCTGGCGTGCGCGGTGGGGCTGACGCTGGGGGCGGTGCTGCTGCGGATGACGGACACGACGGTGCGGGTCGACTGGTCGAGCGTCCTGTCCATGACCGGGATCGGCGCGGGGGTCGTCCTGGCGGTGACCCTGCTGAGCCTGCCCCCGCTGATCCGCCTGATGCGTCCGGAAGGGCTGCGGACGGAGTAGCGCGAGGGCGGCCGGGGCGATGACGGCCGGGCGACCGGGCGGCCGGGACCGCGGACGGCCGGACGACCGGAGGGCCATGACGGCCGGACGACCGGGGCCGCGGACGGCCGGGGGCGAGGGCGGAACACGGTCAGGGCACGGTCCGCACCGGCAGTTCCCCCATCGCCTCCCGCAGTGCCGCCGCCAGTTGCTCGTACTCCGCCGCCCGGGCCGACCCCGTGCGCATCGCGAGTGCGACGCGCCGGGTGGGGGCCGGGTCGGTGAAGAACGCCGTGCGCAGGCCGCTGGAGCGGGAGATCTCCACCTTGACGGCCGTGCGCGGCAGCAGCGTGACGCCGAGGCCGCCCGCCACCAGTTGCACCAGTGTCGACAGGCCGGCCGCCGTGGTGGTCGCCGGGACGTCCCCGCGCCCGGCGTCCCGGCAGATGTCGAGGGCCTGGTCGCGCAGGCAGTGCCCCTCGTCGAGGAGCAGCAGGTTCAGCTCGCGCAGCACCGAGCGGGGCAGGTCCCGCTGTCCGCCGAGCGGATGGTCCAGCGGCGTGACGAGGACGAAGTCCTCGTCGAAGAGGGGCAGTTCGGCCACGCCGGGGACGCCGAGCGGCACCGCGAGCAGCAGCAGGTCGAGCCGGCCGCCGGCCAGCCCCTCCAGCAGGTTGGCGGTCTGCTCCTCGTGGACCTGGAGGTCGAGGTGCGGGTAGCGGTCGTGGACGAGGCGCAGCACGGTCGGCAGCAGGTAGGGCGCGACGGTCGGGATGACGCCGAGCCGCAGCGCGCCCGTGAAGGGCGCCCGTACCGCCTCGGCCTCCTCCATGAGCGCGCCGACCTCGTCCAGTACGGCCTTGGCGCGCACGGCGAGCCGCTCGCCGGCGGGCGACAGCAGCACCTTTCGGGTGGTGCGCTCCAGGAGGGTGACGCCGAGCGCCTCCTCCAGGGCGGAGACGGCACCGGACAGGGCGGGCTGGCTCATCCCTATCGCCGCGGCGGCATCCCGGAAGTGGAGATGCTCGGCGACGGCGGCGAACGCCCTCAGCTGGGCGAGGCTCGGCTGCCTCTTCTTACCCACGGTCACTAATAGCCACCTCCGATCAACCCGACCGAGTGTAGCTATTTCCACAATCAATGCACCCTGTGCCAACATCAACAGCGAACCAACCCCAAGGGAAACCCGGCAATCCCGGCGTTTCCTCGCTGCAAGGAGAGCGTGTGCTCACTGTCGGTGACAAGTTCCCCGAGTTCGAACTGACCGCCTGCGTCTCGCTGGAGAAGGGCAAGGAGTTCGAGACGATCAACCACAAGACCTACGAGGGCAAGTGGAAGATCGTCTTCGCGTGGCCCAAGGACTTCACCTTCGTGTGCCCGACCGAGATCGCGGCCTTCGGCAAGCTGAACGACGAGTTCGCCGACCGCGACGCCCAGATCCTCGGCTTCTCCGGTGACTCCGAGTTCGTGCACCACGCCTGGCGCAAGGACCACGAGGACCTGCGTGACCTGCCGTTCCCGATGATGGCCGACCCCAAGCACGAGCTGATGCGCGACCTCGGCATCGAGGGCGAGGACGGCTACGCCAAGCGCGCGGTGTTCATCGTGGACCAGAACAACGAGATCCAGTTCACGATGGTGACCGCCGGCTCCGTCGGCCGTAACCCGAAGGAGGTCCTGCGGGTCCTGGACGCCCTGCAGACCGACGAGCTGTGCCCGTGCAACTGGAGCAAGGGCGACGAGACCCTGGACCCGGTCGCGCTGCTGGCCGGGGAGTGACCTGACATGTCGCTCGACTCCCTGAAGTCCTCGATACCGGACTACGCCAAGGACCTGAAGCTCAACCTGGGCTCGGTCATCGGCAACTCCGAGCTGCCCGCGCAGCAGCTGTGGGGCACGGTGCTGGCGACCGCCATCGCCTCCCGCTCCCCCATCGTGCTGCGCGAGCTGGAGCCCGAGGCGAAGGCGAACCTCTCGCCGGAGGCGTACACGGCCGCCAAGGCCGCCGCCGCCGTCATGGCGATGAACAACGTCTTCTACCGCACCCGCCACCTGCTGTCGGACCACGAGTACGGCACGCTGCGCGCGGGTCTGCGGATGAACGTCATCGGCAACCCCGGCGTCGACAAGGTCGACTTCGAGCTGTGGTCGTTCGCCGTCTCCGCCATCAACGGCTGCGGCATGTGCCTCGACTCGCACGAGCAGGTGCTGCGCAAGGCCGGCATGGACCGTGACACGATCCAGGAGGCCTTCAAGATCGCGTCCGTGATCCAGGCCGTGGGCGTCACGCTGGACGCCGAGGCGGTCCTCGCGGAGTAGTCCGTTCCGCACGGCAACGCACCGGGGCCCCGGTCACCTTCGAGGTGGCCGGGGCCCCGTCGTACCGTGCGCGGCCCTACTCCTTGCGCCCGGGAGGCCCGGATGCCCCGGACGCCCCGGGAGGCCCGGAGGGCGGCGCCGGCGGTGCCGTCGACGCCACGTCGGAGGCCGTCGCGCCGCGCGGCTTCGGCGCGTACCGCAGCGCCGCCTCGTGCGAGTACGCCCGCAGATAGCCCGCCACCGTGTTCGTCACGGCGACCAGCGGCACGGCCACCACGGCGCCGCCGATGCCCGCCACCAGACCGCCGCCGGCCACCGACAGCACCACCGCCAGCGGATGGACGCGCACCGCGCGCCCGAGGATGAACGGCTGGAGGATGTGCCCCTCGATCTGCTGCACCGCCAGCACCACCACCAGGGTCATGACGGCCGTGAACACGCCCTGCGTGACCAGCGCGACGACCACCGCGAGAGCACCGGAGACGACGGCACCGACCAGCGGGATGAAGGCGAACAGGAAGATGAACACGGCCAGCGGCACCGCCATCGGCACATCGAGGAAGTAGATGCCGAGGCCGATGAAGATGGCGTCGATGAGGGCGACTATCACCGTGCCGCGCACATAGGCGGTGAGCGTCCGCCACGCGCGCGGGCCCGCGCCCGCCACGCCCGGCCGGGCCGCCGCCGGCACCAGCTTCAGCGTCCACTCCCAGATCCGCTTGCCGTCGTAGAGCAGGAACAGCGTCGAGAAGATCGTCAGCAGGATGCCGGTCAGCGCCTCCACGACGACCGTCACGCCCTCCAGGCCCGCCGAGGTGATGGCGTCCGTGTTGGCGCCGACCGCCTCGCGCAGGTTCTTGGCGATCTCGTTGATCTGCTTGTCGGTGACGTGGAAGGGGCTGTTGAGCAGCCACCTGCGCAACTCGTCGATGCCGTCCTGGATCTGGTCGGAGAGGTCGTCGATGTTCTCCATGACCTGCCAGGTCACGAACCAGCCCATGAGGCCCATCACGACGAACCCGAGGATCGCGGTCAGCGCGGTGGCCAGACCCCGCGGCACCCCGCGCCGCCGCAGCCGCGCCACGGTCGGCTGGAGCAGCGCCGTGATGAGCAGCGCCCCGACGAACGCCAGCACGACGAGCTGCACGGCGCTGATGACCCGCATCAGCACCCAGACCGTGCCCGCCAGCACCAGCAGCCGCCAGCCCGCCTCGGCGGCGACCCGCACTCCCCACGGCACGGCCTGCGCCGGGTCGGGACGGGCGGGGAAGGCGGGGGCGTACTCGGGGGGTGGGGGGACGTGCTGGACGACGGGTTCGGGGTCGGCGTTCTCCCGCTCCGCCTCGGCGCGGCGCTCGTCCAACCGCCTGCTCATTCCGGTGAGTCCGGCGCCCAGCCGGCCGAGCCACCTTGGCACTCGCGACATGATCAGTCCTTTTCCCCCGTCTCTCCGCATCACTCCCCCCAGGAGCCGTCCCGACAGACCGTACATGGCGAAAGCCCCCCACCGTAGGACGGTGAGGGGCTGCGCCGGGTTGAGCGGCCGCCGGAGCGCGGGACGCGGCTCGGCGGGCTCGGCTGAGGCTCAGTACCAGTTGTTGGCCTGCCAGAACGACCAGGCGTCACACGGGCTGCCGTAGCGCTCGTTCATGTAGTTGAGGCCCCACTTGATCTGGGTGGCCGGGTTGGTCTGCCAGTCGGCGCCGACGGAGGACATCTTGGAGCCGGGCAGGGCCTGGAAGAGACCGTAGGCGCCCGAGGACGGGTTGACGGCCTTGTAGTTCCAGTCGGACTCGTGGTCCACGATGTTGCTGAAGCACTGCCACTGGCCGCTGGGCACCATCGAGCGCGCCATCGCCTGGATCTCCGCGATGGAGTACGAGCTCTGGACGGCGAAGTCGGAGGCGTCCCGGGCGGCGCTGCGGCTGGCCGCCGCCTCTTCCGCCGCGCGCTTCTTGGCCTCCTCGGCCGCCTTGGCCGCCTTCTCGGCGGCCTCCTTCTTGGCGATGGCCATCTCGGCGGCTGCCTTGCGGGCCGCCTCTTCGGCGTCCTTCTTGGCGCTCGCGTCCGCGGCGATGGCCTGTGCGTCGGCCTGCTGCGTCAGGGATGCGGTCTGCACCTGGGCCTGCTGACCCGAGGGGATGTCCGCGAGCAGCGTCGCCGCCTCAGCTGCCGTCGCTTCGGCGTCGTTGTTCTGCGCGGTGCTGCCCGAGGCAACGCCGACGACGCTTCCGACAGCGGTGACCGCCGTGGCCGAGGCCACTGCGAATCCCCGGACCGAAATCCGGCTCACACGGTTTCCTTCCAGCATCGCCCGCTTCGGTGACCCTGGCGGACGCAATCGTGCCCCTGGCACTGGCCTCCCCAACTGCGGGGTCACGGGAGGCTCGGGCCCGGTGGGCAACTCCCTTGCGGGGAGCGCCGCGTGGTGCTCGGGCGGCATACGACAACGCTATGGAGTTGATGCTTCTTCTGTGGTGCCGTACCGCTGGCGGTACAGACGTGTCGTATGCGGGGCCTGACAGGAGTGAGACTCTGCCGCAACCGGCCGCCGCGAGGCAATTCCATCGCGGGTGTGAAAGCTCACACCTCGTTTGCGCCAGGACGTTTCAGGAAAGCCGCACACGCGCCGACGCCGCCCGGCTAGGCTCTACGCCTTTCCGGACGGCGCCAACTCCCGCGCAACCGGCCCTCACCGGGCCGTACGGAGTGAACCCGTCAGATCTGCCCGTCCTCCAGCATTTCGGTCACAAGGGCGGCGATCTGGGACCTCTCGGACCGCGTCAGCGTGACGTGCGCGAAGAGCGGATGACCCTTCAGTTTCTCCACGACGGCGACCACTCCGTCGTAGCGCCCGACGCGCAGATTGTCCCGCTGTGCCACGTCATGGGTCAGAACGACCCGTGAGTTCGCGCCGATTCGGGACAGCACGGTCAGCAGGACGTTCCGCTCCAGCGACTGCGCCTCGTCCACGATCACGAACGCGTCGTGGAGGGAACGGCCCCGGATGTGCGTGAGCGGGAGGACCTCCAGCATCCCGCGCGCGGTGACCTCCTCGATGACCTCACGGCTCGTGACCGCCGACAGCGTGTCGAACACCGCCTGGGCCCAGGGGCTCATCTTCTCGGCCTCGCTGCCGGGGAGATAGCCGAGCTCCTGCCCGCCCACCGCGTACAGCGGGCGGAAGACCATGATCTTCTCGTGCTGACGGCGTTCCAGGACCGCTTCGAGACCCGCGCACAGCGCCAGCGCCGACTTGCCGGTGCCGGCCCGGCCGCCCATCGACACGATCCCGACGTCGGGGTCGAGGAGCAGGTCGAGCGCGATGCGCTGCTCGGCGCTGCGGCCCTTGATGCCGAACGCCTCCCGGTCGCCGCGCACCAGACGGATGTTCCCCTCCGGCGTGACCCGCCCGAGCGCCTTGCCGCGCTCCGACTGGATGGTCAGGCCGGTGTGCACGGGCAGGCCGGCGGCCTCCGGCGCGTACAGGTGTCCTTCCTCGAAGAGGATGTCGACCTGCTCGCCGGGCAGGGTCAGTTCGGACATGCCGGTCCAGCCGGAGGCGTCCGTGATGGCGAGTTCCGCGCGGTACTCCTCGGCGAGGAGACCGACGGACGACGCCTTGATCCTGAGCGGCAGGTCCTTCGACACGACGGTGACGTCGAACCCCTCGGCCTGCAGATTGCGGGCCACCGCGAGGATGCGGGAGTCGTTGTCCCCCAGGCGGTAGCCACTGGGCAGCACGCTGGGGTCCGAGTGGTTGAGCTCGACACGGACGGTTCCGCCGAGTTCCCCGGTCGGGATGGGGGCGTCCAGCCGGCCGAACCGGACCCGGTAGTCGTCGAGCAGGCGCAGGGCCTGCCGGGCGAAATAGCCGAGTTCCGGATGGTTCCGCTTGGCCTCCAGCTCAGTGACCACCACGACGGGCAGCACGACTTCGTGCTCGTCGAAGCGGTTCATGGCGTTCGGGTCGGCCAGCAGGACGCTGGTGTCGAGAACATAGGTGCGCCGGTCGGGCTTGTGGCGCTTTGTGCTGGTCACCACGGAAGGACGTACCCCCTCGGATGAGGTCGGGGAGCGACGGAGTCGAGCTGGACCGGTCCTCGGCCGCGGAGCACCGCGGGCCGGGAACCGGCCCTCCGCGTCTTCCGTGCCGAAACCGCACGGTCGGGCTGGTGCAAAGGGCCTCCCGGGCGGACGGCCCCGTGCCGCCCGCTGAGATCCGACACCCGTGGTTCGGGCGTCGACCTGCTTGGCTTATGCCCTCGAACGACCACCGCCATGCCATGACGTGGCACGGCGCGCCGGTGAACTCCTCGTTACGCCTGGTCCCCGCGTGGTACCCGTCGCGGTTGGCCGCCCGCGGGTCAGCCGCCGAAACGCCGGTGGCGGGCGGCGTAGTCGCGCAGGGCGCGCAGGAAGTCGACCTTGCGGAAGGCCGGCCAGAAGACGTCGCAGAAGTAGTACTCGGAGTGCGCGCTCTGCCAGAGCATGAATCCGGACAGCCGCTGCTCGCCGCTGGTGCGGATCACGAGGTCGGGGTCGGGCTGGGCGCCGGTGTAGAGGTGACGGCCGATCATGTCGATGTCGACGGACTCGGCGAGCTCCTCCATCGACGTGCCCCGCTGCTGCGCCTCGAAGAGCATGGAGCGGACCGCGTCGGCGATCTCCTGCCGGCCGCCGTAGCCGATGGCGACGTTGACCAGTATCCCGGTGTTGTCCGCGGTGGCGCCCTCGGCCTCCTTGAGGGCGGTCTGGATGCGGTGCGGCAGCAGGTCCATCGTGCCGACGTGGTGCACGCGCCAGCGTCCGTCGGAGGCGAGGGTGCGTACGACGTCCTCGATGATGTCGAGGAGCGGGACCAGTTCGTCCTGCGGCCGGTCGAAGTTGTCCGTGGACAACAGCCAGAGGGTGACGACCTCGACGTCCGTCTCGCTGCACCAGCCGAGGAACTCCTCGACCTTGGCGGCTCCGGCGCGGTGGCCCTGCGCGGTGGTGGAGCCGGCCGCCTTCGCCCAGCGGCGGTTGCCGTCCATGATGACGCCGATGTGCTTGGGCACCTGAGCGTGGTCCAGGTGGCCCTCCACCCGGCGTGCGTACAGCCTGACCAGCAGGTTGCGCAGCTTGTCGCGCAGGATCACGTGATTGTCAGCCCCTCCGGACGGATCGGACAGGTCGGAACCGGGCCCGCGACCGGCGGGCGGGAGCGGCCGAGGGCGAGTCCCTGTCCGCATGGCGGTACCCCGGGGCGAAGCCTACCCCCGCCGCCGTCCGACGCCCGAAATCGGGTGTCAGGTGCCGTAAGGCCCGTACGGCACCTGCGGCGGCGTCCCGCCCCGGGGCCTCCGGAACCAGTCGCGCGCGGCGGCCGGCGCCAGCAGGACGACGAGGGTGATGACGCCGGCCAGCGGCACGAGGCCGCCCCCGGCGCCCCGCGAGGTCGCGCTGAGCGCGAGGAGGCCCTGCACGCAGGCCAGCACGATCGAGGCGACGCGGACGCCGTTGCCGCCGGTGGGGTAGCGGAACGCCAGCACGAAGAGGGGGACCGTCATCAGATACATGGCGAAGGTGCGCCCGGCGTCCTCGGCGCCAAAGACCGCGCCGGCGAGGACGGTGGCCAGCACCGCGAGCCCGCCCATCACGAACACGACGACTTGCGCGGCACGGACCTGCCCGGGCATGGCGAGGGGAGGCGCGGGGGCGTACGGGGTTTGTGGCTGGTGGCCGTACACGGAGTGGGGCGGATGACCGTACGGGGAGTGGGGCGGGTGGCCGTTCGAGTGATCGTTCGACATGCGCAGGACTGTAGCGGGGGCGCAGAGGGGCGGGCCGGTCGCACGTATGAAAAACGGGCCGGTCCGTGGGGGGGAGACGGACCGGCCCGAGGGGGGGTTTCCACCATAACCCTTTGTAAGTGGTGCTGTGTGCATCGGCGTGCCACAACTACTCTCCGAAATCGCTCGACAACGCGACAACGGCGGGAGAGAACCCCATAAAAGGCGACAACACGGCCGGGCGTGGCGGGAAATACGGACGGCGCGCCGGTCCCCCCGACGGGTGAACGCGGGGGCGGGCGCCTCATTGACAAGGAGTGCGGCTCCGCGCAGCCCCCTCCACTGCGCGGTGCCGCCCGCGCAGCTTTGCTCACGCGAATTACCTTGGTCTGAACTTACGTGAAAGCCCCGCCCGGATGCGAGCCGCGCGGATAACGATGTGGAAAACGTGTGAGGGCGCGCGCACAAAGGTGCAGGTGAACGGGATGCCGGGGCCCTACGCCTCGGTGGGCCGGCGGAGCTCGAAGAGATGCCGGGCGCTGTGGGCGACGAAGGGACCCTCGGCGCGGATCTTCTCGTGCAGGGCGCGGAGCCGGGGCTCGTACGCCTCGACGGTGAAGCCGGGCACCATCCAGATCACCTTGCGGAGGAAGTGCACGACGGCGGCGATGTCGTAGAACTCGACGCGCAGCCGCTCGGCGCGCAGGTCGACGACTTCGAGACCGGCGGCCTCGGCGTCGGCGCGCTCGCGGTCCGGGTCGCGGTGGGCGCGCGTGTCGTCCGGCAGGGGCCCGAGGAAGTACTCGACGAGTTCGAAGACGCTCGCGGGACCGACGTGCTGGGCGAAGTACGTGCCGCCGGGAGCGAGGACGCGGGCGATCTCGGACCAGTGCGGGCGCACGGGGTGCCGGCTGGAGACGAGGTCGAACGTCCCGTCGGCGAACGGCAGCGGCGCGTCCTCGTCGGCGGCGACGACGGGGACGCCGTGGGGGCCCAGGAGGGCGGTGGCCCCGGCGACGTTCGGCGGCCAGCCCTCGGTGGCGACGGCGAGTCGGGGCCGCGCGGGGGCGGCGGTGCGGAGCGCGAACTCCAGCACCTCCCCTCCCCCGGTCTGGATGTCGAGCGCGGCACGCGCGGCGCCGAGCCGCCCGGCGAGGGAACGGGCGTACCCCCAGGAGGGCCGGGCCTCGGTGGCGCGCCCCTCGAACCAGGAGAAGTCCCACCCCTCGGTGGGCACGGCGGCGCCTTCGGCGACGAGGTCCTCGAAGGAACGGTCGTTGGACGGCGGGGGCGGGGGCGGGGGTGAGGATGAGGGCGAGGGCGGGGGCGACGACGGGGGCGGAGTCGGGGTCGGGGGCATGGAGCGTTCCTATCCGGGGGACGGGCGGGCGGACAACGGGATTTCGGGGCCGGGGCCTCGGGCCGGGGCCTCGGGGCCGGATTCGGGCCGGGCTCTCGTCGCCGGGGCGCGGGGCGCGGGCCCTGGGGCACAGTGATTCCTCACGACTCGGGACGACGGGGAGCGGGGTGCCGGCATGGGGCGGTGGCGGGACGGGCGCGGGGAGTTGGTCGTGCATGGCGAGCACGGTGTACACGGCGAGCACGGCGAGCAGACGGAGGGGGCGGAGGGGGCGGGCCCGGGGTCGCCGGTGCCGGCGCGGCGGGTGCCGCTGGAGATCGCGAGTTCGTACCGGGCGCGTACGAGGGGTCTGCTGGGCCGGGACTCGGTCGACGGCGCGATCCTCCTCACCCCCGCGAACAGCGTGCACACCTTCCGCATGCGCATCCCGATCGACGTCGCCTACCTGAACCGCCGCTTCGAGGTCGTCGCCGTACGCACGATGCGCCCCGGCCGGCTGGGCCTGCCCCGGCCGCGGGCCCGGCACGTGCTGGAGGCGGCGGCGGGGGCCATGGCGGGGTGGGGGCTTGTGGTGGGGTCGCGGGTGGAGGTGCTGACGGGCGGCTCCGACGACGGCCACGACGGCTCCGGCTGACGGGGCGGGAGCCGTTCCGGCGGGCGCGGACGGGGGGCACGGGTGGCGGGGCGCGAACGGCGGTCCCCCGGTGTCACGGCCCTGCCCTACCCTGGCGCGCATGGACGCAGCGGGGGATCTCGTCGACGGACGGTTCGAGCTGATCGAGCGGCTCGGCAGCGGTGGCATGGGCACGGTGTGGCGGGCCCGGGACACAGTGCTGCAACGCGAGGTGGCGCTGAAGGCCGTACGCCCCGACGCCGCGGCCTCCACCACGGTGCGGGAACGGGTGCTGCGCGAGGCGAGGGCGCTGGCGCGGCTGAGCGATCCGCACGTGGTGACGATCCACCAGATCGTGGAGGCGGACCCGCATCCGTGGATCGTGATGGAGCTGGTGCCCGGCGTCTCGCTCCAAGAGCGGCTGGCGGCGGGGCCGTTGACGCCGGTCGAGGCGGCGCGTGTCGGCCGGCAGGTGCTGACCGCGCTGCGGGTCGCGCACGCGGCCGGCATCCGGCACCGGGACGTGAAGCCGGCGAACGTCCTGCTGCGCCCCGACGGCAGCGCGGTCCTCACGGACTTCGGCATCGCCGCCCTCCAGGGCTCGACGTCGCTGACGATGACCGGCGAACTCGTGGGCTCCCCCGAGTACATGGCACCGGAACGCATCCGCGGCAACAGCGACGAACCGGCGTCCGACCTGTGGTCGCTCGGGCTGGTCCTGTACGTCTGCACGGAGGGCGTGAGCCCGCTGCGCCGCGCGCACACCCTGGCGACGCTGGCGGCGGTGCTGGACGACCCGGTACCGCCACCGGTCCGCTCGGGCCCGCTGTCCCCCGTACTCCAGGCCCTTCTCGTCCGCGACCCGTCGGCCCGCCCGGACGCGGCGCGGCTGGACGCGATGCTGGCGCAGGTGGAGGCGGGGGTGACGCCGGGGGTGACGCCGGGGTGGGCGCAGCCGACGGTGACGGGGACGCCGGGGGCGCCGGGGACGCCGGGGACGCCGGGGGCGTCGTCGCCATGGCACGGGGAACCGCCGACGCTGCTGGCCGGAGTCCCGGGCGGGCCGATGCCGCCCCGCCCCCGGCGCCGCCGCGGAGCGGTCCTCGTCGCGGCGGGCACGGCCCTCGCGGTGGCCGTGGCGGCGGTCGTCGTCGCCCTCAGCCTCCGCACGTCGGACAACGACCGGGCCGTCGGCACGGTGGGCGGATCGACGCCGAGTGCATCGGCCTCGGCGGCGCCGACGCCGCCACCAACGACGGCCACCACCAGCCCGAGCCCGCGCCGCACCCCGTCGTCCACGGCACCGACGTCCCGCGCCCCGGCCAAGTCCTCGGCACCGACGGCCCGTCCGAGCGCGGGCCGGTGGATCGCCCAGCTCCACTCGGAACCGCTGTCCATCGGCACGGCGGCCCGTGACCAACGCCTCGCCCGCATCCGCGCGACCGTGCCGGAGGCGCTCGTCCTGCGCAGCGACAACTTCGCGTCACTGCGCCCCGGTTACTGGGTCTTCTACGCCCCGGGCCCCTTCGCCGACGGCCGCGCCGCCCTCCGCTTCTGCGCCGCCCGCAACCGAACAACCGCCACCACCTGCATCGGCCGCTACCTCAGCAAGAACGCGTCGGACTTCAACCTCCAGTGCAGACCCCCGGCTAGCAGCCCCACGGGGCGGTGCCGGACGGAGACGTAGTCGGCACGGGCCGCATTCCGCCTGCCGATCAGCTCGACCTGGCGACGAACATGCCGGGCTCGTCGTGGGTGCTGTCAGTGTCGCCAACGTGCTGCTGGGCTACCCGAGAAGCTGCCGCCCATGGACCGCGAGAGGAGTGTGAGCCGCTGTGCCCGGAGCGTGGTTGAGGGCGTGAGGTGAGTCAGAACTTCTGCTGCTCGGCATCGGGCGGGAGCAAGCACGGGGTGCTGACGACGAAGGTGAGAAGCTCATCGGTCACATCTCCCGCGGAAACGAATTGCTTGTCCTTGGGGTGCTTGGCATCGACGAGGTTGGCGGGCTTCGCCTTGGGGTCGGACCGGTACCCGACGATCTCGAAGCCGCGCGCCTCGAGCTCATCCCGGATGGCGCGGATGGCCTCCGCGTGCTGCTGCTTGGGCAACTTGGCGCGTGCGTTGTAATTGAGCGTAAAGCGGCCGTCGTCGGCCGTCTCATTGTCCTTGCCCACACAGTTGGTGAAGTTCGCCATGGCCGTACCGGGAGCGATCTCCGCTTTGGCAGTGCGAGCCATGGACTCCGCCCAGTTCTTGGCCCACGCCTCGGCCTTGTCTTTACTCATACGGGGCAGCGGGTCGTTGGCCCTGCCCTTACCTTCCTCGGACATGCAGCCTCCCAGCAGCAGAGCGAAAGCGAGGGCGATGGAAGCCCTGCGGACCACGGGCATGAGCCTGAAGCTCCTTCATTCATTGTCGCGGGGTACTGACCGGTGTCAGCCCAGCAATGATGCGTCCTTGGTTGTTCAGGCTCTGGCTGCCGTCGTCCCAGTAGCCACTGTGGGTCTCAGTGTCGACATACATGCGCTCGGCCCCGAATTCCGCCGCTTTGGGATCCGCGCCGAGCGTCAGGTCGGAGGCCAGGTCAGAGACAAGGTCGTCGTGCGCGGCGCCCACATACAGGTGCTCGGGGTCGATGTGCAGTTGATCAGCCCGGTCGACGGTGAGGCCGGGGCTGCCGACGACCACGAGGTCGTCCGCGTCCAGCCCTCGACCGCCCGCGTCCGCAGCACCCGCAGTCGTGGAACCATAGCTGTGGGCGAGAACAGTCAGGTGACCGCGCTCCCCTTCGTGCGCTGCGCGCAGGCCATGGGTGAAGTTCCGTAGGTCCGCCGCTCCATCCTGGGCGCGTCCCTCAGTCGCAATGGCGGGGTTCAGCTCTGGATCACGCGCTGAGAAGTTGGCTTCCGGCGCGTCGTAGTCGAGCCAGCTGACCACCGCGACGTCCTTGCCCTGCCCCTCGGTCCAGGCTCCCGCGGCGTCCTGCAGTTTGCTCACCCGGTCGATCTGACTGCCTACGTTGTCCAATTGGTTACTTGTACCTGGGACCTGAACAGCAGTGTGCTTCGCGGTGTCCGGGTTGCCTACGGCGACGATCGCACGACCGTCCTTCTCAGTGCTGAAACCGAGTAGATACAGCTGCTTGTGCGCCTGGGCGCTGTCGGCCGCGTCCATGCGGTCCTTCAAGGCGGCCAGAGATCGGTAGCTGTACCTGTCGTGGTAACCGAGATCGTTTGCCCGCAGACCGTAATCGTTGAGTCGCATGTCCAGCACGGTCCGGTTGGCCTGATCTCGGGTGGCGGCCGGTAGTCCGTCGAGAGCTCCGAGTTGCTCAGGGAACGCCGCGAGATAGAGGTGCCGCTTCTCCGCGTCCAAGCCGGCCCACCACTCCGCCGCCGCCTTGGGATTCTTGCCGTTCGGGATCTCGTTCTTGTCGATCCCGGCGAACTCGGCGACTCTCTCCGCATCCTCCTTGGCGTGGGCGGCGCCGTACCGCTTGTCAAGGTCGAACGGATCGATCTGGTGCAGGATCTCGGCGGCAGCGTCGCTTGCTCCGGTCGCCTCTGCTACGGCCTCCTCGATACGGGCACGATAGCCACCGAGCCCGGCGTTGGCACGCTGCTGGATCCCCTGATAGTCCGGATCATTGTGGTACTTGGGGTCAACAGCCTGCCTTGGTTCCACCCACCCGTCGTCCCGCACTTTGTGCCCGGCTTCCTCGGCATCCGCCACCGCGTTACGCAACTTGCGTTGCGCAGCCTGCATCTTGGTGTCGAGGGTGTCCAAAGTGACAGCGACCAGCCGAGCATTCACCCGGGCGGTACCAAGCTGGCTCTCGGTGGCCTCCATCGCAGCGAAGCCGTAGGTCGCGCTGACACCTGTCCAGTCCGCTTTGTGAAGGGGCCCCGTGACACGCTTTCCACTGCCCGACTGAGCCTTCTCCAGCGCATCAGCCAACTTCCTCCACGAAGTGGCGGCTGCGGTCAGGTCCGAGAAGTCCTGCCTGAACAATTGAGCGAAATTCTCCGCCATCTAGGGCACTCACCAGCCCCGGAACTTTGCGATGACTTCCTGCTCCATGATGTCACGGCCAGCAGCCAGCAGACGCAGGCCTTGCGCGTGCTGAGAGAGACGGTCCCTCAAAGTACCAAGCGCTGAACCCCACCCCTCGCTGCTCTCCTCCAGCCGAGGACCGACGCTCCACGTCTTGAAAGCCGCGCCAGCGGACGCCAGATCACCGATCGCCTTCTTCAACGAGGGCTCCAGGTCGACGACGAGAGTGTCCGCTGCACCGGCCGAAGCCCGCAGTTCCGCCGGATCGATATTGAGATCCCAACCCACTGTCTTCTCCATCGTGGAACATGCTCGCGGCCGGGTGCCGCAAGGACCTCTGTGGTGGCGCGCACCCAGCTCATCTGGAGTCACTGTATTGCCGACGCCCGCGTGCCCCATCCGTATCAGCCACCACCCCCTCTGAGTATTCGTACTTAGCTGAGCCCCATCCTCGGTACACGTCACGCACCGCCGCCCTCCCTCGTCCAAGGCCGGAGGTCCCACAACAGGCGAGCAACAGAATCATTCGGTAACCACCATGGCGCTCACGGGTGTTTCTCCCTCGAATCGAACTCAGGCTCGCCGATGACTAAAGGGTGTTGCACAAGGCTCTGATCTGGGCATCTTCCCCGCGTGGCTGGGGTGTTGAGTGCTGAACGCGTGTGGGTGGAGACGTTCACGGGGCTCCGGTTGGAACAGTTCGGGCGGCTGCTCAAGGTGGTGCGGGAGCGGGGCGGAAACGGCACGCTGCGAGGCCGGCCGTGGAGTCTGCCGCTGGCCGAGCGAGTGCTGGTTGTGGCCGTGTCGCACGAACCTGACCATGCGGCAGCTCGGCCCGCTGTTCGGTGTCTCGCCCTCGACAGTGTGCCGGGTGAGCCAGAAGCTCGGCCCGCTCCTCGCACTCGAGCCTGTCGCCCGCCCGACCAATGCCCCGGACCGGTTGTGGATCGTGGACGGAACCCTGGTCCCGGTCCGCGACCGCAAGGTCGGAGCGTCCAGCCGCAACTACAGGTTCTCGGCGAACGTGCAGGTCATCGTGGACGCCGACACCCGGCTCGTCATCGCAGCGGCCCCGCCGGTGCCGGGCACCACCGCGGACGCTCATGCCTGGCGGAAGTCCGGCCTGGCCGGGCACAGCCAGGGCCTGACCGTCCTGGGGGACGGCGCCTACCTCAACTGCGGCATCGTCACCCCGCACCGCAAACATCCTCGACGCCAGCTGCTCCCGGGCGAGGAAGCCGACAACGCGGCCCACCGCACGGTACGGGCCCGAGTGGAGCACGTGATCGGCCGGATGAAGAACTACAAGATCCTTCGCGACTGCCGACAGCACGGCGACGGCCTCCACCACGCCGCCCAAGCCGCGCCCACATGCACAACCTCGCCATCGCATCATGACCAGAAGACCGCCCTTACGTGGCCCTGAGCTGCCCAAACACGGTCTTGTGCAACACCCTTTAGGGCGTCAACGTTTCTCGCGGACACCTGATCCCTTCCAGGCTCCGGCTTGAAGCAGTTCGAATGCGCACCGAGTGTCACTGGAAGGCTCCGCGCTCCCGGGGTCAGCCGAAGATGAGCCCAACGTCCTTGTCGGCGCGGACGCCGGGCCGCCCGGGGCGTCCTGCTAGAACTCGGCCATGACCCTGGAACTCCTTCGGTGCATTGTCGCCGAATCACGTCACAGAGGGCGCTTGGGCTTTCCTACCGTACGGAGTGGCGCCAGTTGCGTACGGTGACCGGCCGGCGGTGGTGGAGGGACGTGGCATGGCGACGGACGTCGAGGTCGTGAGTGAGGCGGACGAGCCGGGGTGGGAAGTCGATCCCGACGACGGGTGGGGGCTGGCCGTACTCGCCACCGTGGGACGGCAGTTGCGGCTGCGGCGCGAGGCCGCGGGGATGCGGGCCGCCGAGTTCGGCAGGGCCGTCGGTTACGGCGAGGACATGGTCTACAAGCTGGAGGGCGGCACGCGCACCCCCCGGCCCGAGTTCCTCGACGAGGCCGATGTCGTACTGGGCGCGGGCGGGTTGCTCTCGGCCATGAAGGAGGACGTGGCGAAGGTCCGGTACCCGAAGCGGGTGCGGGACCTGGCGGCGATGGAGGCCAGGGCGGTCGAGCTGCTCTCGTACGGCAACCACAACCTGCATGGGTTGTTGCAGACGGAGGAGTACGCCCGTGCGCTGTTCGAGATGGCTCAGCCCCCGCAGTCCCCTGAGGACGTGGAGCGGGGGGTGAACGCCCGCATGGCCCGGCATTCCGTGTTCGGTCGGCAGCCCGCGCCGGTTTTCAGCTTTGTCCAGGAAGAGGTGACGCTTCGCCGTCCCATCGGAGGGACGATGGTCTGGCGTCGTCAGCTCGGACACCTGCTGGAGGTTGGCACACTGCGCAACGTCGCCCTCCAGGTGATGCCGACCGACCGCGTGGCGCACGCGGGAATGAGTGGGTTGATCCAGCTGCTGAAGTTCGAGGACGGCACGGCCGTCGGCCGCTCCGAAGGAGCCTTCAACGGCCGACCCGTGTCCGACCCGAGGCAGCTCAGGATTCTTGAGTTGCGGTACGGCATGATCCGGGCGCAAGCTCTGACGCCGGACGAGTCGTTGGCCTTCATCGAGCATCTGCGGGGAGAAGCATGAGCGGCACATTGGACGGCGTTTCCGGCCTGGTCTGGTTCAAGAGCAGCTACAGCGACAGCAGCGACATCAACGACTGCGTCGAGATAGCCAACACCCCCGTCGCCATTCACATCCGCGACTCCAAGAACACCGCCGGCCCGCGCCTCGCGGTCTCGCCGGAGGCGTGGGCCGACTTCGTGTCGTACGCGTCAGAGGCCTGAGGCGCTCACCGGTTCCGTCAGCCTTCCCCGCGCGGGAAGGACAC
This sequence comes from Streptomyces sp. NPDC037054, assembly GCF_055606745.1. Classification (NCBI taxonomy): domain Bacteria; kingdom Bacillati; phylum Actinomycetota; class Actinomycetes; order Kitasatosporales; family Streptomycetaceae; genus Streptomyces; species Streptomyces sp. NPDC037054. The sequence goes on from NZ_JBVJSJ010000001.1 coordinate 469,469, forward strand.
CTCCACCCGTCGGTTCTTCTTGCGGCCGGACTCCGACGAGTTGTCCGCGATCGGGTACTGCTCGCCGTAGCCCCGCACCTCGTACGTGATGTTCGCGTCGTTCAGCTCCTGGTCCAGCACCTTCTGCACGGCGTCGGCCCGCTTCCTGGACAGGACGTCGCCGTGGGCCGAGGAGCCGAGGTTGTCCGTGAAGCCGAAGACGCGGATGCGCGTGGCGTTCTGCGTGGTGATCTCCTCGGCGATGGTCGCGATGCGGGCCTTCGCCGCGCCGCTGAGCTTCGCGCTGTCCTTGGGGAAGAGGACCTCGGCCTGAAGCGCGAACTTCACGTCCGAGTTGGTGTCCTCACGGCGCTCGTCGCCACTCTGGTCCTCTACTACCGACTTGATGTCGAGGACCTTGGGTTCGGCGAGGGTGGCGCCGTCCGGGAGCTTCAGATCCGGGTCGTTGGCGTCCACCTCGACGGGGGCGGCGGCCGACGCCTCCGTTCCCGGCGGCACGCTCGGACTGTCGTCGGCATGAGCCACCACGGCGCCGAAGAGATTCGTGGCAACCATGACGGTGGCTGCGGTCAGCGTGACAGTGAGGCGGGGAACTCCCCCGCGCGTTGAAATGCGGGTGACGGTCATGATGGCCTCACCCGGAGATCGTGATGGTGGCGGTGGGGAAGCCCGGGAGCTGGAAACCGACTTCCGTCGTGCTCGTCGGCGGTGCCGGGAACTGCATGAAAACCGGGATTGACTCGCCGGCCTTCAGAGCGGGCAGACCAGTCGTGGTGAGAGGCCTCCCGTCCGTGTCACGCAGGACGTAGTAACGCTTCTTGCCCTTCGAGTCGATCAGGGTGGCACCACCCAGGGAGCTGCCGTTCCTGATGATCTCGGTCTCGTTGCCGCTCAGGTTGGAGGGGATGACCGCTGTTTCCCCACCGTCGTTCTTGAGGCTCGCGTTTACCGTCACGAATCCGCCCGCGTCGCGGCTGGCCGAGGTCACCTGCAGCAGCAGGCTCTGTGGCCCCTTGAGCTCAGCCAGCGGCTCGTCCGCCTGCCCCTCCTGAGCACTCGGATTCGACCCGGTCTCCTTGGAGGCGGACGCCGAGGCGTCCGGCTTCTCGTCGTCCCCACTACCGCCACAGCCGGCCACGCCGAGGGCCAGCCCGGCCGCCAAGGTCATGGCGACCATCCCCCTGCGGGCCTTCGCAGTGAACCGAATGCTCATCTCTCTGCTTCCTTCTCCACTCATCGTTCGCTTTTTCAGTCAGCCAGGTGGACGTCGAAAAGGTCCTCGGGTTTCGGCAGAATCGTGAGATCGTCCGGATCGAGGTCCCAGTTCCTGTGCTTGCAGGAAAGCCGTGGCAGTACGTCGTCCGCAGCGTCCTCCGCCGGAAGTTCAAACTCACACAAGGGCTCGATCACGGCAGTGGCCGATGCGTTCGCATGCTGCTTCTCTGTGCCGGGGACCAGTGAGTCGCCGACCGACTTGTTGGACTCGACTTCGACCGTGAACCTGAGCGGCGCCGGATCGTGACAGCTCTCCACCCGGGCATCGTTCAGCGCTGCCAGTTGGTGCGCCCGGCCGCATGACGACGTGAAGCCCCCCTCCGGGACGCCGTCGAAGATGCCTTGCCACTTGGTGGGATCGAGGACGTCCTTCAACCAGCTGCCCGCAAGTTGATCCCGCCTGTCCTGGGCCGCCGCGAGTGCTGCCGCGTCAGCTGCCGTCTGGGCGCCGTTCCGGTTCGCTGCTGCCTGGCCGACCGCGAAGTACGCGAACGCGAGAAAGAGCAGGCCCCCCACCACCGTGATGTAGATGGGGAAGACCTGCCCTGCGTCGCCATACAGGCGAGGTCGCATCAAGGAGCGACCTTGGCGACCTGTGCCTTGATCTTGTCGAGGATCGTCTGGCCGATGTCCGTACCCGTGATCGCCAGCACGATCGCCACCACCACCGCGATGATGCCCAGGTACTCGACCGCGGTCTGGCCCCTGTCGCCGGCGCCGCGGCGCTGCATGGCCTCGACCGTGGTGTTCTTCCAGCCGCTGACGCGAACCTTGGTCGCAACGGCGGTCTTCAGCATCAGGTCGCTCATGGGGTTCCCCTCCGGGTTCAACGGTGCCGTTCTCGACATGAGGAACGTAGGGCCGGAGCGCAAGTCCAGAAGAGGGTCCCTGGGCCCAATTCCAGGCCCAAAAGGAGGCCCAGCGGGGGCGTGGCCACGTGGTGGTCATCGCGTTCACTCCGCCCCTCGGCCCGAGTCCCGTGCCGTGCCCAGCCACTTCGCCGCCGCCTCGGCCCTGCTGGTGCTGTGGAGCTTGGCGAAGATGCGGTTGATGTGGTTCTTGACCGTCTTCTCGCTGATGAAGCACGTGGCGGCGATCTGCTGGTTGGTCATCCCGGACGCGATGAGGTCCATGATCTCCGCCTCCCTCGTGCTGAGCTGGTAGCGCGACCTGTCAGACGACGACTGTCCCACATGCGGTTGCATCTGCGAAAGGTTTTCCGGAGAAATGGGTGGGGGTGGTATGTGCGGCAGCGGCAATGGTCCTGGAGAGTCGGGGAGTTCGCGCCCTGAAGAGGGATTGTTTGCCTTCTGTCCCCCGTGTGCAGTCGCATCCGCTGCCCCCAAGCCGTCCGGCAGCCTCCCCCCGCCCGGTCCCTCCCTCAGCTGTGCCAGCAGCGCCCCCGCCGCCGTTGCCGTGAGGTGGGGCTTGCCCTCCTTGATGTCGCGTACCGCGGCGACCAGTTCGGCGGCCGTGAACTCGCCGTGGACCAGGTAGCCGCCCGCTCCCCGGCGCAGCGCCTCCTGGACGATCTCCGACTCCCTGCTGTACGTCAGCATCACCACCGGGGCGATCCGTACGAGGTACGGCAGGGCCGAGATGCCGTCCACTCCGGGCATGCGAACGTCCAGGAGGACGACGTCGGGACGTTGCGCGCAGGCCGCCTCGTAGGCCTCCCGGCCGTCGGCCGCCTCCGCGACCACCGTGATGTCGTCGCGGCCGGTGAGCAGGGCGGTGAGGCCCGCGCGGACCACCGGGTTGTCGTCGGCCACCACGACCCGCAGTGGGGGGCGCGGGGGGACGGCCGCGAAGGGGCTCGGGGGCGGCTGCTCGCCGGCCGGCGGGGGCGGTGTCGGGTTCGGCATCGTGCTGCCTCCTCTCGTGGTCACGGGGTCGGTCGGGTGGTCAGGGCGGCCAGGGGGAGTTCCAGGCGCACCTCCGTGCCGCGCGGGTGCGTGCCGCGGCCGATGCGGATCCGGGCGCCCACCGAGGCCGCCCGTTCCACCATGCCCACCAGGCCGAAGTGGCCCGCCCGGCGGAGTTGTTCGAGGTTCGTGCCCGGCGGGAGGCCGCTTCCGTCGTCGTAGACCGAGACGCGGAGCAGGTCGCCCTGGATGCCGGCCGTCACGTCCACGTGGGTCGGCCGGGCGTGGCGGTGGGCGTTCTCCATCGCCTCCGTGGCGATGGTGAGGAGTTGGCGGGCCACCGCCGGGGGGACCGGGGGGACGGGGCGGTCGCCCGTCGTGCGGTACGTCGCCGGGAGTCCCGTGCGCGTGGTGAAGTCCGCCGTGCGGGCCGAGAGTTCCGACGGGACGTCGGCCGCCTGCGTGGGGTCCGACTCGCGGCGCAGGTCGGAGAGGAGTTCCCGGGACTCCGCCGCCGCGCGTCGGGCCGAGCGTGCCACGAGTTCCGCCTGCTGTGTGATCAGGGCCGGGTCCATGCGGTCGCTGCCCGCCGAGCCCGCCAGGCCGTCCGCCGCGAGGGCCACGCCGTGCAGGGTCTTCGCCACCGAGTCGTGCATCTCGCGGGCGAGGCGGGCGCGTTCGGCGCTCACGGCCTCCGTGACCGCCAGGCGGGCCTGGACCGTCGTCAGGGCATGCGTCGCCTCGCCGAAGCGGAGCATCAGGCCGCGCAGGCTGGAGCCCACGGCGCCCGCGATCACGCACAGGCCGGGGAGCAGGGACGACTCCGCGATGCTCGGGTCCGGGTTCTCCAGGGTCGCGTAGACCAGCAGGAGGATCAGGGCCTGGAGGGAGGCGAACGCCGCGGCTCCGCGCCAGCCGTAGACGAGGCCGGCGAGCAGCGGGGTGCAGACGCTGACGTAGGCGAGGGTGGTGTCGGGGCCGGCCGAGACGAGGAGCAGGAAGCCGAAGAGGGTGTCCAGGACCAGGAGGGTGGGGTGGCGCAGGAGGAGGGGGCCGAAGCGTTCCCAGTCCCTGAAGAGGACGTACGACGCCATGAAGGTGACGACTACGGCGATGCCCACGAGGCGGGTGCCGAGGCCGGGGTTGGCGTTGAGGAGGGCGGCCGGGGCGGCGAGGGCGATCATGGCCAGGCGGAAGCCGAAGACTTGCCTGCACATGGCTTGGAGGGCGTTGATCTGGATCGGGAGCGGTGGGGGCGGTGGGGTCCGGCCTTCGGCCGGAATTGGTTTCTCACCCGCACCACCCGTGCTGGTTTCGTTGCCGGGTGCGGGTGGCCCCTGTGGGTGCTTCCCGCCGTCGGCGGCTTTCCCCTCCCCCGTTCCGACGGCCGCCCCCTCCGCCTTTCCGACGTCCGCGCCCTCCGCCGCCTCCCACCCCGGCGGCAGTGCCGGTGTCGCGGTCGTCGCCGGGACGTCCTGCGCGCCCGTGCGGGAGTGGGGCGGCAGGACCGTGCCCGCCGGGGGCGTCGTGATCTCCGGAGGCGGCGCGGGGCGGCGGCGCAGCAGCCGGGTGCGGGTGCTGGGCGGGCCGGACACCTCGCCCGCGCCCGCCGCGCCGACACCCGCGCCCGCGCCTCGCTGCACGTCCTCCGCCACCTCCCTCACCCCCTCACTCCCCCGTGATCGTCCCGAAGTCCGTGCCCGAGCCCAGGATCAGGCCCGCGCCCAGCAGCAGCATCGTCGCCGGGACCATGAACGTCGTGATCATCATCGTGGCCTTGGGGACCGCGCGGGCGGCCTTGCGGCGGGCGTTCTGGGCGTCGGTGCGGCGCATGTCCTTCGCGAGGGCGACGAGCGTGTCGACGATGGGCGCGCCGAGTTCCTCGCCCTGCTGGAGTGCCGTGACGAACATGGCGACCTGCTCGGAGTCGTTGCGGCGGCGCAGTTCCGCGAAGGCCTGGCGGCGGCTCATGCCGAGGTCCATCTGGCGGAGGGTGATGCGCAGTTCGTCGGCCCACGGGCCCTCGTAGCGGGAGGCGACGCGGTCCAGGGCCTGGCGGAAGCCCAGGCCGGCACTGACGACGACCGCGAGGACGTCCAGGAAGTCCGGCAGGGTCCGTTCGATCTCGTCCTTGCGGATGCGGATCGCCGCCCAGATGCCGACCTCGGTCCAGAACGCGCCGAACGCGAACAGCAGGAGCGCCACGAAGAAGTCGCCGCGCATCAGGAAGACCAGGCCGCCGAAGCCGCCCAGGAAGCCGTACACGGCGCGACGGGCCGCGTAGCGGTCGATGGTGAGGCCGCCCGGGTTGCCCGCCAGGTCGATCCTGCGGCGGTACCTGGCGACCTGCTTGGGGCCCATCATCCGCAGGACGGCGGGGGCGTAGCGCATGCCGAGGCGGTCCACGAGGGAGTCCACCGCGCCGGTGCGGGTCGCGCCGACCTCCAGGGCGAGGGCGAGGTCCCCGGGGAGCTTGACCTCCGCGCGGTACATGCGGATGCCGGCGAAGACGCCCCAGACGCCGAGGGCCATCAGGAGGGCCAGCAGAAGTGCCATGAGTCGATGTTCCTTCCGCTGCTCAGACGTCGATGCGGGACATGCGGCGGATGAGGACGAAGCCGACCGCGTAGAGGGAGAACGCGATGATGACCGCCGCCTGTCCGAAGCCCGAGCCCGTCATGCGTTCCAGGGCGCCGTCCTTCACGCCGTTCATGAGGAAGAGGGAGCCGACGCCGAGGACGGGGACGGCGTACGACGTCATGTTCACCTGGGAGAGCTGGGTGCGGACCTCGCGGCGGGTCTCCTTGCGTTCCTCCAGGGTCTCCGTGAGGTTGCGCAGGGCGCTGACCACCTGGCCGCCGGCCCGGTTGGAGAGGACCAGGGTGGTGACGAGGACGACGAGTTCGCGGGACGGGAGGCGTTCCGCGAGTTCGCCGAGGGCGTCGTCCATGGAGGCGCCGACCGCGAGCTGTGCGGCCACCTTGCCGAGTTCCTCGCCCGCCGGGGCCTCCAGCTCCTCGGCCGCCATGCCGATGGCGGTGCGCAGGGCGAGGCCGGCCTGGGTGGCGTTGGCCAGGATGCGGGCGAGTTCGGGGAGTTGGTTGATGAACCGCTCGATGCGTTTCTGGCGCTGCCAGTTGAGGAACTGCAGCGCCACCCAGATGCCGAGCAGGCCGGCGAGCGGGCCGAAGAACGGGGCCAGGGTCGCCTGGCCGACCAGCCAGAGGCCGGCGACGGTGGCGAGCATGTAGACGAAGAACTCGCCCGGGGTGACGTCCAGGCCGGTGGCGGCGAGGCGCAGTTCGAGGTTGCGGCCCGGCTTGGTGCGGCGCAGGCGGCGGTCCAGGCCGGCGAAGTTGCGGCGGCGGCCGTCGGCCGTGATCTGGCCGGTGGCCGACAGGCGGTCCACGAGGGCCTGCCGCTGGGCGCGGCCCTGGGCGTAGAAGTGCAGGCCGACGACGGCGAGGACGCAGGTCAGCAGGGTGACGCCGGTGGTGAGGGCGACGAGGGTCTGCAAGTCCATGGGGGCGGCACCTACCTGGCTTCTCGGGTGGACAGCTGGTCCGCCGACTCGGCGACACCGAAGGCCTGGGGTATGGGCTGGCTCGCCATGTAGAGCCGTTCGGCGGTGCGGCGCGGCAGCGGGAGGTACTCGAACGCGCCGTGGACGCGGCCGTCGGGCGTCATCGGCCGCGCGGTGAAGCGGGCGACGGTGACCAGCCGGTACGGCTCGCTGCCGTGGCTCTCCAGCAGGGCGATCTCGGTGATGCGGCGGGCGCCGTCGGCGAACCGGGTGAGCTGCACGATGACGTCGACGGCGCTGTTGATCTGGTCGTGCAGGGCGGGGAAGGGGATCTCCACGTCCGACATGGAGGCGAGGGTCTGCAGCCGCATCAGCGCGTCCTCGGCGCTGTTGGCGTGGACGGTGGCCAGGGAGCCGTCGTGGCCGGTGGACATCGCCTGGAGCATGTCGAGGGACTCGCCGCCGCGCACCTCGCCGACGACGATACGGTCGGGGCGCATGCGCAGGGAGTTGCGGACCAGGTCGCGGATGGTGACGCGGCCCTTGCCCTCGACGTTGGGCGGGCGGGACTCCAGGCGGATGACGTGGGCCTGCTGGAGCTGGAGTTCGGCCGAGTCCTCGATGGTGATGATGCGTTCGGTCTCGGGGATGAGGCCGGACAGGGCGTTGAGCAGGGTGGTCTTTCCGGTGCCGGTGGCGCCCGAGACGATGATGTTGAACTTGGCCTGTACGAGTCCGGCCAGCAGATACACCATGTGCTCGTCCACGGAGCCCAGGCCGATCAGTTCCTGGAGGGTGAAGGAGCGCGGGAAGCGGCGGATGGTGAGCGTGGGGCCGGTCAGGGACAGCGGCGGGATGACGACGTTGACGCGTTCGCCGGAGGGCAGGCGGGCGTCGACCATCGGGTTGGACTCGTCCACGCGGCGGTTGACGGTGGAGACGATGCGTTCGATGGTCTGCATCAGCTGGTCCTGGGACGCGAACCGCAGCGGGAGCTGTTCGACCCGGCCGCCGCGTTCCACGAAGATCTGGTCCGGGCCGTTCACCATGATCTCCGTGATGGAGGCATCCTCCAGCAGGGGTTCCAGGATGCCGAGGCCGAGCGCCTCGTCCACGACCCGGCGGATCAGCTGGGAGCGCTCGACGGTGGACAGCACCGGGCCCTCGCGGCTGATGATGTGGCCGAGCACGCGCTCCAGGCGGGCCCGCCGCTCGGCGGCGGCGAGCGAGCTCATCTCCGCGAGGTCGATCTCCTCCAGGAGCTTGGCCCGGTAGGAGGCGACCATGTGGCCGTCCTCGCCCCGGTTGCCGCTCTCCTCGGGGGAGTTGATGCGTGCCCGCAGGCTCATGGCTCCGGTGCTCCTCGTCTTCCCTGGTGGTTCCTGTGTCTCAGTGGTCACGCGGCATGGTGGCGGTCTTGCGTGCCGGGCCGAAGTCCCAGCCGGGGACCACGGAGGGGATGTCGACGGTCGCGGTCACGGTGACCTCGTCGCCGCCGCCCGCCAGCGCGCAGCTCATGCGGGAGGACACCCAACCGCTCACCGCGGCCTGGCAGTCGGCGGCGTACGGGCCGTCCAGCGAGGCGCTGCGGGCGCCGGCCCGGGCCGCCGTGCCGGCCTGCTGGGCGGCGTAGGAGATCAGGCCGAGCTGGACCGCCGCCAGGGCGACGATCAGCAGGATGGGGACGAAGCCCAGGTATTCGAGGGCCACTTGGCCCCGGTCGCCGTCCCGCCCGAGGATCCTCCGCCGTGTCATTCCCGCCCCGCCTCCTCCACCGCTCCCGCGTGACCCCTGACCGTGAACGGGAAGTCGATCGTGCCCGGGAACAGGACGGGCACCTTGAGGCTGACGTCGGAGGTGACGTAGCCGTTGCCGGTGCTGCAGCTCACGTCGGCGCCGTCCCGCCACGCGTTCGACAGCTTGTCCAGGCCGGCCGCCGTGCACTTGCCCGGCCGGTCGTACTCCGCCGCCGTCCCCGCCCGTACCGCCTCGTCGGCAGCATTCCCCGCGAGGGTGAAGGTGTACCCCACGAGGACCACCTGCCACAGCACCACCAGCGTCACGATGATCGTCGGCGTCATGCCGAGGAACTCGATGGTGACCTGGCCCCGGTCCCGCACCGGCCCTGTCGCCGTCCCCGGTCCACGGTCCCGCGCCGTCCCCGGCTCTGGCGCCGTCCCCGGCCCCCGCCCTGTCCTCGACCCCGGGCCCCGCGGTCGCACGCGTCTCATCCGCCCGCCTCCTTGCGCCGCCGGAGGCTCACCGCGCCCCGGTCGCCCCGCAGCCTGCCGCCCTTCTGGGCGCCCTCGGGGGCCTTGACGAGGCCGAGTTCGCCCGCGAGGGCCCACAGGGCCTGCTTGACCGTGCTCTTGCTCTCGAGTTCGTGCATGCGGCCCGCGTCGACCGCGCCCTGGAGTTCCTTGAAGTTGGCGGGGACCGCCGTGCGGGCGACGTTCGTGCCGGTGATCTTCTGGATCAGGGGCGGCTGGATCTCGGTGGCCCGGGTGTGGCGGTTGACGACGATCGTGGTCTCCTCCGCCTTGCGGATCTGGAGCCGGTCCCACATCCGCACCGTGCGCTTGGCGCCCCGTACGGCGACCACGTCGGGCGTGGTGACCAGCAGCGCCGTGTCGGCCATCTCGACGGCGGCGGCGCCGGCCCCGCCGAGCTGGGCGCCGCAGTCGATGACGACGACGTCGTAGCGGGAGCGCAGGGCGCTGACGATCTGGCGGACGGCGCGGTCGGTGACGTCCTCGCCGCGTTCGCCCTCGCCGGGGGCGAGCAGCAGCGCGAGCCCGGAGTCGTGGCGGAAGACGGCGTCGGCGAGGACGCGCGGGGAGATGTCGGTGATGGCGGCCAGGTCGGCGACGGACCGGCGGAACTGCACGTCCAGGTAGGAGGCGACGTCGCCGGTCTGGAGGTCCATGTCGACCACGGCCGTGCCGCGCCCGGAGGCCTGGGCGGCGAGCGCGAGCTGGATGGCGGTGAGGGTGGTGCCGACGCCGCCCTTGGCGCCGCTGACGGTGACGACGGTGCCGCCGACGCCGGTGAACACGTCGCCGCCGGTGCCGAGGTGACGGCGCACGCCCACCGACCACTGGGCGACGGCCTGGACGCGGCTGGCGAGTTCCTCGTAGCTCAGCGGGAGGGCGACCAGGCCGCGGGCGCCGTAGTCCATCGCGGCCTGGAAGAGGCCGGGGCTCGCGTCCGAGGTGACGAGGATGACGCCGACGGCCGGGAAGCGCAGGGCGACCTCGCGGACCAGTTCCAGGGCGGGGACGGGACCGATGCGCTCGTGCACGACCACGACCTCGGGCAGTTCGTCGACGGACTCGGCGGCGAGCCGGGCGAGGGTGTCGACGAGCTGGGTGGAGTCCACGACCGGGGCCACCGGCTCGGCGTCCGGGAGCTGGCTGAGCAGTGTCGTGATGGACCGGACCGCGTCCGCGTCCCCGACCGCCGGGAGGATCCTCGTGGGCATGCGGGCCTCTCACTTGTCCTTCGCGAGTTCGTACGTCCGCTCCCGGTCCGGGACGGTGGTGTCACTGCCGGGCGCGACCAGCGCGAGCCGGACCCGCTGGGCGAACGACTCCGCGTAGGTGATGCGCTGGGCGTCCAGGGTGGACAGCGCGAAGGTGATCGGGACGGCGTCGGTGGGTTCCTGGGTGCGGTCGCTCTCCTCGGGGTCGAGGGCGGTGATCTCGCCGACGTCGAGGACCTTGGCGTTCGTCACGATGATCTTGGACTGGGAGGGGGCGCCCTCCCGTTCGCCCTCGAAGGTGGCGTACACGTTGACCGTGGAGCCCGGGGTGATCTTGCCGGCGACGCCGGTCGCCGCGTCGACCATGATGGCGACCTCCTGCTGGCCCGGCCGCAGGGCGGGCTGGTCGACGATCATGTCGGTCTGGAGCAGGGACCCCTCCCGCAGCGTGGTGACCGCGATCTTGCCGCGGATCTGGGAGAGGTCGGTGACGGCGTTCTTCGACAGCCACCGCTCGGGCATCTCGATCTTCTCGAACTGGCCCGTGCTGAGGGTCGTGTAGGGCGCCACCTCGGTCTTCAGCCGGTAGGCCGTGACCTCCGGCCCGACCTTGGACTTCACGTCGCTGATGACGGAGAGGACGCCGGCGAAGGCGCCCAGGGCGCAGACGACCGACAGGAGCAGGAGTATCACGCCGCGGCGCTGACGGGAGTTCATGAACCGTGCAACCTCATTGGGGGATATCGGTCGAGCGGACTTCGGTCGGGGTGAGGGGGCCGGGGCGGCCTCAGCGGGCGGGCGTTCGCTGCTCCAGTTGGTTCGCGGGGCGTCGGTCGTGCCGGCTCGCGGGGCTCTTGTCGTGCCCGGGGTCGGGCGGTGGGCCGTGGTCCGGCGGGGTGGCGGAGCAGAACACGCAGCGGTCGCCGATGACGTCGATGCCGCACCAGTGGCAGACGCCGCGCCGCACGGACGTGACGAGTTGGTAGAGGACCGACAGGTCGGGCAGGAACCCGGCGAACTCGACGAGCCGGCCGGTGCCCCACCAGCGGGCCGACTCCGCGGGCAGCGCCGCCTCGCGCAGACCCTGCACGTTCCAGGACTTGGCGAGGGTGCCGGTGACCCAGTCGGACGGCAGCTGCCCCTTGCCGACCAGCATCCAGGTGGCGAACTCGGGTCCGGGCAGGACGGCTTCGGGACTCATGCGGACGAGCCGCGGCTCGGGGTGGGCGAGGACGGCGAACTGGCTGCCGGGCACCCAGGACCGGGCGTGCGAGGTGAGGCCCACGGGGATGCGGTCCAGCCGGGCCACGGAGTTGAGCAGCGCCCCGGCGTGGACGTAGTGGGTGAGCAGCCGCCCGGCGGAGGCGAGCACGCCGGGGCTGATGTCGCAGGACGCCAGCTGCCGCAGCTGCCGGGCGAGCACGGCGACGCCGAGCGGGGGCAGGTCGGGGCGGAACAGGGCGATCCGGTCGCTCTCCAGCAGGGCGCGGACGGTGCGCAGCCGGCGTTCCACCGCCGGGGGCACGGCCGCCGAGTACACGACGACGAGGTGGCCGTACTGGTCGAGGAGGACCTGGGTGTCGGACAGCACGTGGTCGAGCGGGCGCCGGTCGACGTCGTGCAGCACGACGGCCGGCATGGTCCGGTCGTCCTGCGGTGGCAGCGCCATGTCGGCACTGGTCACGGCGATGGCAGTTGGCACGCGCGGCTCCCCGTTTCCCCATGCCCGACGGCCCACCGGTGTGTCACTCCGATGCACCTGGTGACTTCACTGCGTGACTTCCTCAGCACTGTATCCACGCCTCTGTGACCGGAGAACAGCGTTTGTGCAGCAGAGGGGGAACTGGTGGCGAACAAGAGCGCTCAAACCGGGGCAGGTTGAGCATCTCGCCGGCCGGTTCGGGTGCCCGGCGGGTGCTCGTCGGGCGCCCGGCGGGGTGCCCGACCGGTGTGGGCCCGTGCGCCGGGTTGACGCTGGGCCTGCCTTTGGGTCCCCGGGCCCACGCCCCGCGCGGGCCCCCGTGCCTACTCTCGCCGTCCACACAGGCGAGACCAGTGCGCGAGGAGGGTGCCGTATGGCGGGCGGGGGCGGCATACGGACGTACGGTCGGCGGCGCGTCTTCGACGACCGGGGTGCCACCGGTACCGAGTACCTGGGCATGGTCGTCGTGAGCGCGGCGGTCGTGCTCGGGATCTCCGCGACCGGGCTCGGGCAGCGGATCCACGACGAGATCGCCGCGCAGATCTGCAAGGTCGCCGGCTCCGGCGACTGCGGGGCCGGCGGCACGGATGCCGGGAAGCCGCTGACCGACGGGGACTTCGAGCCGTCGATGTGCCAGGTCTCCTCGGTCACCGACAAGGCCGGCTCCAAGGCGAAGATCTTCTTCTGGGAGATCGGCAAGGAGTACGGCTTCCAGGAGCAGCACCTGAAGGCGAACACGGACGTCAACGGCGACGGCGAGGTCGACGACAACGACGAGATGGTCTACCTGACCTTCACGGACACCGCGTCCGTCGCCGCGAAGAAGGACTTCAAGCCGGGGATGACGGTGGGCCGGTTCGGCACCGACAAGGTCGAACTCGGGCTCGGCATCAAGGTGACCAACGGCGACACGTGGGTCTTCAAGAGCCCCGAGGAGGCGGAGCGCTTCCGGGACGACATCGAGAAGCTCCAGATGTACGAGATGCGGCGCACGATGCCGGGCGGCGCCGAAGCGAGCGTCGGCGACAGCATCCTGTACCTGTTCGGGACCGGCCCCCTCAAGGACGAGGAGGAGACCCGGGAGCGCGTCGAGGACGGCCTGGGCGACAACCGGAAGATCACGTACGGCAAGGTGGGCCTGGAGGCGTCGGCGTCGGCCGGCCTGAAGATCTCGGCGGCCGACGAGAAGAAGCTGAGCGCGACGCTCGGCGGCAGCTTCAAGTACGCGCCCGAGGTGACCTGGACGGACAACGCGCACGCCAACACCAAGTCGTACACGTACGCGTCGTCGATCGAGTACGGCACGAAGGCCGGCTACGAGGCCGGGCCGCTCGGCGGGGAGTACTCGGCGAACACGCGGCAGACCGGCACCATCACCGTCACCTACGACAAGGCGACCGGCAAGCTGGTCCGCGTCGACACGACGCGGACCGTCGAGAACGGCGGGCAGCGCGACGGCGCGAAGATCGGCGGCGACAACGGGAAGCCGGGCGACGACAAGCGGGGCGGCAGCGGCAGCGTGAAGGGCACAGACAGCTCCACCGGCGTCGAGATCGTCTCCAACTCGGTGAGTTTCCCGCCGGGTCCGGAGGGCGACGCGGACCGGGCGGTCGCCGAGCAGTGGCTCGACAGCGCCAACGAGCAGGTGGGGACGCCGTTCCAGTACATGTTCGACGACCACGCGCCGACGTCCCGGCCAGGCGCTGACGACCCCTTCGGCCGGCTGATGTTCGACAAGGGCCAGTCGAGCCGGATGACGTACACGGGCGAGGTGAGCGCGGCGGAGTACGGCTTCGAGCTCAACCTGGGCATGAGCCTCGGCCTGTCGGTGAGCACCGAGCAGAAGGCGGAGACCCTGACCGATGCCGAGTTCCTGGGCGCCCCTGACGGGAACCGCCGTTCCTACGTTCCCTACAGCTACTGTGCGAACTGATCGGGGAAGGAGCCGTCACGATGAAGACGCGCCGTACGCATGTGACCGCCGGCCTGCTGTCCGCCCTCGCGCTCGTCTGCTGCGCTGGGCTGACCGGCTGCGGGGACTCGCAGCCCGGGTCGGGCTCCGGTTCGGGTTCCGTGACGGTGCCCGACGGCTGGGGAACGCTGGAGACGAAGGGTGTCTCCGTGGCGTACCCGAAGGGCTTCCGGGAGCGGAGCGCGGCCGAGCGCGGCCGGCACAACGCGGCTGCCGCCGAACGCACGGAGGGCGGCCGGACGGTGTCGCTGATCACCGTGCAGCTCGGCTTCACACAGGCGAACTCGGCGGAGCAGGCGGCCATCGCGGCCGAGGCGGGCGTCCAGATGGGCGCCGACGTCGAGGGGCAGCGGGACGTGGAGCTGTCCGGCACGGACGAGGCGAAGCGGATCGACTTCACCTTCCGGGCGACCGGCGAGGACGGCGGGCCGGCCAAGGGCACGCCCGTCGAGGGGGTGATCCTCACCGGCCTGGACTCCTCGGACCGGGCGTTCGCGGTGCGGGTCGACGCGGCCGAGGGTGCGCTCTCGGACGCGGAGCTGAAGAGCGTCGTCGAGTCGGTGGAGGTGCACTAGCCGTGGAGGTGCCGGGCGCCGGATACGTCGTCCTCGCCCTGCTGGTCGCGCTGTTCGGCTCGCTGTCGGTGCGGTACGCGCGGCGGCTGGCGGCGGTGGCGCGGGTGCTGCGGCGCGGGGTGCGGGCGGGCGGCGAGTGCGTCCGCGTGGAGACCGAGCCGTACGGGCGCTCCGACGCCGGGCGGCACTTCTTCGCCTTCCACACGGCCGACGGGGAGCGCGTCGAGTTCGAGGACCTCGCGGCCCGGTCGATGCCGGAGGGCACGCCGGTCACCGTCTCCTACGACCCGCGCGATCCCGGGCGCACGGCGAGCGTCGCGGGCCGCGGCAACTGGTCGCCGGTGCTGCTGGCCCTGGTGCTGACCGCCGGCTGCGGCATGGCGGCGCTGGGCTTCGCGACGCTGCTGGCCTACGAGATCGTCGGAGGCTCCTGATGCCGCCCCACAGCACGTCCTCGCGGTCCGGTACGGCCTCGGGTCCGACGCCGGCCCTGGTCCGGGCGTGGGCCGCGGGCGTCGTCGTCCTGGTGCTGACCGAGTACGCGCAGATGACGCTGGTGCACGACAACCTCGTCGGGCCGCGCGGCGTCGGCTCGTTCGGCGCCGCGCTCGCGCTGGTGCACCTGCCGAACCTGGTGTGCGTGGTGCTGGCGACGTGGGCCGCGGCGCGGGTGCACCCGGAGCCGTGGCGGGGGGTGCCGGTGCGGCACGCGGTGGCGGGGTGCGCGGTGCCGGCCGCCGCGCAGCTGCTGACGCTGTCGCTGCGCTGGGACCGGGCGGGGTTCGCGAGCCTGGCGTTCTGGATGTCGACGGCGGTGGCGCTGGCGGGCTGCGCGCTGGGGATGCTGCTCGACGCGTGGCGGGAGGGGCGGGAGTAGAGGCGGCGCCGGGCGGCACGGGGAACGTCGGGCGGCAAGGAGCCTTCACGCGGGGTGGGTTGACCTGCGATTAGGTCCGGACCTCTTGACAGCTCAATTGGTCTGGACCAACTTGTACCTCCAACGGTGGCCACCGTCCGACCTCCCTCGGCTCCCCCATCTCCCCCATCTCCCCCCTTCTCCCCACCGGAGGCCCCAGTGGACCGCGCACCAGGCTTGCCCGGACGCCGACGGCTCTGGGCTGCGACCGCGCTCGCCGCCCTCGCCCTTTCGTTCGCCGGCGCCGGCCAGGCGTCCGCAGCGGACGTCAACAACACCAAGAACGCCGGTTTCGAGTCCGGCCTGAGCAACTGGACCTGCTCCGCGAACAGCGGGGCGACGGTCTCCTCCCCGGTGCACGGCGGCACGGCCGCGCTGAAGGCGACGCCGGCGGGCCAGGACAACGCCCGCTGCAGCCAGACCGTCGCCGTCAAGCCCAACTCCTCGTACGCGCTGAGCGCGTGGGTGCAGGGCGGGTACGCGTACCTGGGCGTGACGGGGACCGGCACCACCGACGTGTCGACGTGGACGCCGGACTCGTCGTCCTGGAAGCAGCTGACCACCCGCTTCACGACCGGCTCGGCGACGACGTCGGTCACGCTCTACACGCACGGCTGGTACGGACAGGCCGCCTACTACGTGGACGACGTGTCCGTGTTCGGCCCCGACGGGGGCGGCGGCACCGACCCGCAGCCGACCGTGCCGGGCGCGCCGGCCGGTCTGACCGTGTCCGGCACGACGTCCTCGTCGGTCTCGCTGGCCTGGAACACGGTCGCGGGCGCGACGGGCTACACGGTCTACCGGGACGGCACGAAGGTGACGGCGGTGAGCGGCACCTCCGCGACCGTGACGGGCCTCGCGGCGGACACGTCGTACGGCTTCCAGGTGACCGCGAGCAACGCGGCGGGCGAGTCGGCCAAGTCGGCGACGGTGACCGCCCGTACGGCGCCCCGGCAGGACGGCGGCGGGGGCACGCTGCCGAAGCACGTGGTGACGGGGTACTGGCAGAACTTCAACAACGGCGCGGTGGTGCAGAAGCTCACCGACGTGCCGAACCACTACGACATCATCGCCGTGTCCTTCGCGGACGCGACGCCGACGCCGGGCGCGGTGACCTTCAACCTGGACACGGCGGGCCTGAACGGCTACACGGTCGACCAGTTCAAGGCCGACATCAGGACGAAGCAGGCGGCCGGCAAGAAGGTCATCATCTCGATCGGCGGCGAGAAGGGCACCGTCACGGTGAACGACGCGGCGTCGGCGACGAACTTCGCGAACTCCGTCCACTCGCTGATGCAGACGTACGGCTTCGACGGCGTCGACATCGACCTGGAGAACGGCCTCAACGCCACGTACATGACGCAGGCGCTGCGGGCGCTGTCGGCGAAGGCGGGCCCGTCGATGATCCTGACCATGGCCCCGCAGACGATCGACATGCAGTCGACGTCCAACTCGTACTTCCAGACGGCGCTGAACGTGAAGGACATCCTCACGGTCGTCAACATGCAGTACTACAACAGCGGTTCGATGCTGGGCTGTGACGGCAAGGTCTACAGTCAGGGCTCGGTGGACTTCCTGACGGCCCTGGCCTGCATCCAGCTGGAGGGCGGCCTCGCCCCGTCCCAGGTCGGCATCGGCGTCCCGGCGTCGACGCGCGGCGCGGGCAGCGGCTACGTCGCGCCGTCGGTGGTGAACGCGGCCCTGGACTGCCTCACCAAGGGCACGAACTGCGGCACCTTCAAGCCGTCGCGGACGTACCCCGACCTGCGGGGCGCGATGACCTGGTCGACCAACTGGGACGCGACGGCGGGCAACGCGTGGTCGAACGCGGTGGGCCCGCACGTGCACGCGCTGCCGTAACGACCGGCGAAGCCCGAGGGTCAGGGACCGCACCGGCGTGGGAGCGTCGGTGGAGTCCCTGCCCTTCGCCATGCCCGTGCCGCTGCCGGTACCAGCGGCACGGCGATCACGGTGGGCAGCACACCCGCCCAAATCACCCGGCGCCAGCTGTGCTCCGGCGCGACGACGAGCCCGTCGACATCAGCTGGCGAGGGTGCGGGACGCGTTGCCTCTCGCACGGCGTTCATGTGATCTTTGGTCACATGCTTGCGAACGGGGGCCGCACAGCGGAGCGGAAGGCCATGCCGGCCGAGAGTGGAGCGGTGGCACGGTGACGGAAAAGCGCTTCTTCCGCAGGATCTGGATAGGTCCGGAGGACACGGTCCACGACTGGATACCGGGCAAACCTGCCGAGCTGGACCAGCTGATCAAGAAACTCGGCGCAGCGGCGGCCCAGTTCGGCGAGGGCTCCGAACAGCTCCGCAAGCTGAACACGGATCCCTGGCAGGGAGAGGCGGCCGAGGAGTTCCGCAAGACGGTCAAAAAGCTGCCGAAGGAGCTTGACGACGCACTCGACGCGTTTCTGACAGCGGGCGCCGCGGTCCTGGCTTACCGGGAGGCCTTGGACGGCGCTCAGCGTCTGACCCAGCGGATTCTCACCGAAGAGGCCCCGGCAGCACGCGAGTTGTCCCGCCGTTATGACAAGGCCGTCGACGACTACAACGCAGCGGTCAAGGCCGGTGAGCCGGGCGGGACCAAGCCCCCTGCCGAGGACCCGGGCCGGACGCTGATGGCAGAGCTGGTCGGCATGATCGAGACCGCGAAGGACGAGGTTACCGAGGCTGCGGCGGCTGTCAGACAGAGGCTGAGAAAGGCTGCGGAGAAGGCGCCGAAGAGACCGAGTGACTGGGAGCGGTTCAAGGGTGGGGCGAAGGAGGGCTGGAACTCCCTCGTCGAGTTCGGAATCACGGTCAACCCGGGCCGCCTGCTGACCGAGCCGGGCGCCTACCTCCACGACGGGGCGATGGTCCTCGACGGCGGCATCGCCGCGGTGAGGGACCCGGTCGCATTCTCAAAGAACGTCTACCAGGGCGCCTCCAACACCTGGGACGAATTCGAGAAGGACCCCATGCGCATGCTGGGCCACATGGCACCCAGCTTGGCCGGAGGAGCCTTCTTCAAGGGCGCGAGCACTCTGGCCCGGCACATGGACGGCCGCAACTCTCTGGGCAAACCCACAGGGCTCGGCACAGGCGGCGCCCACCTTGACGAGGCCGGCCCTGGCGCCCACAGTGATCCCGGCCACCACACCGAGAACAACCCCTCCGACCCGGTCGACCTGGCCACCGGCAAGATGTACTTGCCGCAAACCGACGTGACGCTGCCCGGCACTCTCCCTCTGGTATTCAAGCGCCGCGCGGAGTCCGGCTATCGCGCAGGGCGCTGGTTCGGGCCCTCCTGGTCGAGCACTGTGGACCAGCGGCTCGAAATCGAGGACGACCGCATCGTCTTCGTCCACGAGGACGGTCTGATCCTTGCCTACCCTCACCCGGCCGTCGGCGGCATGAGTCTGTCGGCAGAGGGTCCGCGTTGGGCGCTGCGGCGCGAGTCCGAGGGCTACACGATCACCGACCAGGCCGCGGGCCGCACCTGGCACTTCACACAACGGACCGACGGTCATGCCCTGTTGGAGCAGATCGACGACCGCAACGGTAACTGGATCAGCTACGAATACGACACTGGCGGCGCACCCGTCGCCGTGTCCCACAGCGGCGGCTACCGCATCCGGATCACCACCGAGGACAACCGTGTCACTGCCCTGCACCTGGTCGGCGCTGCGGACGACGGCAGCGACTGCCGACTTGTCGAGTACGGCTACTCGGACGCAGGCGACCTCACAGCGGTCGTGAACTCGTCCGGTCTGCCTCTCCGCTTCACGTACGACGAAGCGGGTCGCATCACTTCGTGGACCGATACCAACGACCGCAGCTACATCTACGAGTACGACGACCGCGATCGTTGCATCGCGGAGGGCGGCGAGGCAGGCCATATGAGCCTGCGCCTCTCCTACGGTGAACGGGACCAGGACACGGCGCTGCGTACGACAACGGCCGTCACGGGCACGGGAAACGTCTACCGCTACCTCGTGAACGACCGCTATCAGGTCGTCTCCGAGACCGACCCGGTGGGCGCCGAGACGCGCTTCGAGCGCGACCGTCACAACCGGCTCCTGTCGCGCACCGATGCACTTGGCCACACGACTTCGTCCCGCTACGACGACGCGGGCAATCTGATTTCGGTCATCCGCCCGGACGGTCTCGAGTCGACGGCGGAGTACGACGGACTGGGCCTGCCGGTTCGGGTGGCGAGGCCGGACGGTACGGAGATACGCCAGACGTACGACGAACGTGGCAACAGGGTCGCGGTCACATCCGCAGCGGGCCTGACAACCCACTTCACGTACAACGAGTCGGGCCACCTCGCGTCCCTGACGGACTCTCTCGGACACACGACCACAGTCCGCTGTGACCGCGCGGGCCTCCCGGTCGCCATCACCGACCCTCTGGGCGCGACAACCCGCTACGAGCGGGATGCCTTCGGCCGTCCCGTCAGAATCACGGACTCAACTGGGGCCGTGACGCGCCTGGACTGGACGGTCGAGGGCCGCCTGGTCCGGAGCACGACGGCGGACGGCGCCACGCAGGCATGGACGTACGACGGGGAGGGCAATTGCACGAGCCACACCGATGCCCTGGGCAATGTCTCACGCTTCGAGTACACGCACTTCGACGTGCTGACGGCTCGCACAGGTCCGGACGGCGTCCGCCACGAGTTCGAGCACGACATGGAGCTTCGGCTGACAAAGGTCGTGAATCCGCAGGGCCTGACCTGGTCCTACGAGTACGACCCCGCCGGCCGCCTGATCGCCGAGACCGACTTCGACGACCGCACTCTCACGTACACGCACGACGCGGCGGGCCGTCTGTCCACGCGCACGAACGCCCTGGGCGTGGTGGTGTCGTTCGAGCGGGATGCGCTGGGACGAGTGACGAGGAAGGTCGCGGACGGCCGGGTCACGAGGTACGCGTACGACGCGACGGACCAGATGTCGGAGGCGACGGGCCCTGACGGTACGACGCTGTCGGTGCGACGGGACAGCCACGGCAGGGTGGTCTCGGAGGCGGTCGACGGCCGACAGGTGAACTACACCTACGACGAACTGGGTCGACGGGCGAGCCGCACGACGCCGACGGGCGCGGCAACGAGGTGGTCCTATGATGCGGCCGGCCACATCACGGGGGTGATCGCCGCCGATCATCTCATCGACTTCACCTACGACCCTGCAGGCCGCGAACTCTCCCGCCGGATCGGCGACACGATCACGCTGGATCACACCTTCGACGCTCTTGGTCGTCAGACGACCCAGTCGGTGTTGGCCGGAGAGAACCGCAGGTCGGTTCAACACCGCACATACGCCTACCGTGCCGACGGCAACCTGATCGGCGTGGACGACCAGTTCTCGGGTCTTCGCCGTTTCGACCTGGACGTGGTCGGCCGAGTGACGGCGGTTCACGCCAGAAGCTGGACGGAGACCTACTCCTACGACGAAGCGGGCAACCAGACCCAGGCGTTCTGGCCGACCGGTCATCCGGGCAGCGAGGCCCTTGGCTCCCGCGAGTACACCGGCACCCGCATCACCCGCGCCGGCAACGTCCGCTACGAACACGACGCCCTCGGCCGTATCACTCTGCGGCAGAAGACCCGCCTGTCCCGTAAGCCGGATACCTGGCGATACGAATGGGACGCCGAGGACCGACTCGCCTCGGTAGTGACCCCGGACGGCACACGCTGGCGCTACACGTACGACCCACTGGGCCGCCGCACGGCCAAAATTCGCCTGGCGGCGGACGGCGAGACGGCCGAGCAGGTCACGTTCACGTGGGACGGCACCACCCTGTGCGAACAGACGACGACGTCCGCTGACCTTCCGAACCCGGTCACGCTGACCTGGGAGCACCGCGGCTTGCACCCGATATCCCAGTTGGAACGCATTACGGCGGCGGATACCCCTCAAGAGGTGATCGACTCACGCTTCTTCGCCATGGTGACCGACCTGGTGGGCACACCGACCGAACTGGTCGACGAACAAGGCAACGTCACATGGCGAGCGCGAAGCACCCTGTGGGGCACAACAGCCTGGGAAGCGAGCAGTACCGCGTACACGCCGCTGCGCTTTCCTGGCCAGTACTACGACCCTGAGACCCGGCTTCACTACAACTATTTCCGTCAGTACGACCCAGAAACGGGACGCTACCTTACGCCCGACCCCCTTGGACTAGCACCTTCCCCCAACCCTGCCATCTACGTACGGAATCCACAGACCGGATCCGATTCACTCGGCCTTGCACCCGACTGCCCCGACGCTCAAAACACTCGAGGGATTTTCGATTTCAGAGAACCTAATCCGCATCACCCTCCCAATGAGGCAGCAGTCGCCGCCATGAGAGCCGCGCCGATCGGCGGGAACATTGACTGTTCAGAGATCGCCGAGAGAATCCTCAGAGAGACAGGAGGTGGGGGACAGATCATCAACTTCACCATGCGCGGTGATCCGGTTATAAATATCCCTGAGGATTCAGGTCGACTAGTAACTGAATACCGTTACCATGACGTGTACACGGACGGGAGGTATGTGTACGATCCGGCCATGAGCTCTGACCCAATCCCCTACGGTGATTACGAGAGAGCCATTCGACTACTAAATCCCGGAAAGAAGCTGCTCATCCAAGACGGAGGGTATTCTGGACCCCTCTGGTGATACGCGACGGGAGCTTCACATGTCGAGTCGAAGCATTGACGCCAGGCAGACTCTGAGCAGGTTTGGAGAGATCGCATGGTTCAAATTGCCCGCAGAGTCAAATCCCGTGTACGGCCACCCGCAGGTACCTTACTTGGGGTGGCGTTACAAGTCTCCAAGAGACGAAATCGCGCAACAAATAGCGAACACCGTCGAATCGACACCTACTCAAGTCGAGTGGACGCTCGACACGACGAGAAGGAACTGGCTGCTACTCCCCAGTCGAATCCTCGTTCAAGCGCAAGGGCTCGAGAGCCCAGCCTTTACCGATGCAGTACACGACATCAATATGAACGATCGCGAGTTCTGCTTCAAAGCATGGTCGGACTTTGAACTCCTCATGCGACACCTCCAGCACCTCTCGGCGGACGATCGCTGAACAGGCGCTTGAGCGGGCAGGGCCCCACCGCGACAACGGCGAGGGCCCTGCCCGTCGTTGCGTCCATCTGAAACATTCCCCGGGGTCCACCGCATCAATGAGGTGGGGGTGCGCGTCGTGTGCCCCGGCAGGGCGGGTGGCAGGGGGACGCATGGGGGAGATCGGGGCGGACGAGTATGCCGAGTTCGCGGCGGCGCGGGCGGGGCATCTGTACCGGTCCGCCTGTCTGCTCACCGCCGGGGACACGCATCTGGCCGAGGATCTCGTCCAGGAGACCCTCGGCAGGCTGTACGTCCGCTGGGGCCGGGTGTCGCGGGTCGGGAATCCGGCCGGGTACGCGCAGACCGTGCTCACCCGCACGTTCCTCGCCCACCAGCGGCGGCGCAGCAGCTCCGAGCGGGCCACGGGGGAGCTTCCCGAGTGGCCCGGCGCCGCGCGTGACCTGCCGTTGCGGCTCACCCTGCTGGAGGCGCTCGCGCGGCTGCCGGCCAAGGACCGGGCCGTGATCGTCCTGCGGTACTGGGAGGACCGGTCCATCCAGGAGACCGCCGACACCCTCAACGCCAGCTCGGCCGCCGTGCGCACCCGGTGCGTCCGCGCGCTCGCCCGGCTGCGCGAGCTGCTCGGCGAGGACCTCAACGAGTACGCCAGACCGTAGGGGGTCCCCCCAGCGCCGACCGCTCACCCCACTTCGCCGACTCGTCTTCCACACCTATCCCGGAACGGTGGATCAGCCATGCCCGTCGACCAGCACAGCGACCCCTTCGAGGAAGAACTCGCCGCCGCCCTGCGCGACACCGGCGACGCCTTCGAGACCGACCGCGCCGCCCTCGCCACCGGCGGCCGGGCCCGCGGGCGGCGCATCCAGCTGCGCCGCCGCGCGGCCGTCGTGTCCGGCGCCGCCGGTATTGCCCTGGTGGCCGTCGGCGGCGCGCTGCTCCTGCCGGCCGGCAGCGCGGACGGCGGCGTCGCGAGCGTCGGCGGTGAGGGACGGCGTCCGGTGGCCTCCGGGGCCGCGAACACGCCCACCGCGACCGGCGGTTCCTCCCCCACGGGCGACCCCTCGCCCACCGGCGGTTCCTCCCCCGCCGCCGGCTCCGTCTCCGGCGACGACGTGCTCAGTACGCTCAAGAGCCTCCTGCCCGGCGGCGAGTTCAGCGGCGAGGAGTCGCGCGGCGCCGACGGCGAAATGGCCTCGCCGTACGCGAAGGTGGTCTACGACGACGGCGACGGCGCCGCGGCCGTGTCCGTGAGCCTCGGCCGCACCACGCCCGGCAGCGAGGAGGCCCGCTCCCTCACGCAGTGCCCGGACAAGGTCTTCACCCCGTACGACGCCTGCACGACCGACACCCTGCCCGGCGGTGCGCGGGTCGTGGTGTTCCAGGGGTACGAGTATCCGGACCGCCGTGTGGACACCAAGTGGTGGCACGCGGTCCTCGTCACGCCGAAGGGGCAGCAGGTCAGTCTGAACGAGTGGAACGCCGCCGCCGAGAAGGACGCGCCGATCAGCCGGCCGGAACCGCCGCTGTCCGCCGTGGAGTTGAAGAAGGCCGTCATGGACCCGCGGTGGACCGCCCTCGTCGACGCGATCCCCGAGAGCGACAGGAAGCCCCCGGCCTCCGCCGAACCGCCGTCGTCCGTCCCCGGCGAGCGCATCGCCGGTCTGCTCGCCGCCAGGATGCCCAAGGGCGTCGACGTCGTGGACCGCGGCGGTCAGGGCGATTTCGGTTACGTCGTCGTCGACGACGGCGAGGGCCGCAGCCTCGTCCAGATCAACGTCCAGCGGGACATGCGCGACGTCGCCGACGAGCTCTACGGCGACGCCGAGACGCTCCCCGACGGCACGAAGGTCGCCACCCGTCAGGGGCCGGGCGAGAAGGGCGGCGAGGGCGTCGTCATGTGGACCGTCGACACCATGCGGGAGGACGGGCGCCGGGTCGTGATCAGCGCCTTCAACACAGGGGCCCAGCACGAGGACGCCACCAGGGACGCCCCCGCGCTGAGCATGGAGCAACTGCGGGAGATCGCGCTCGACCGGACGTGGGAGACCCTGGCCTGAGGGCCTCGGCGGGAAGGATCTAGAAGAAGTCCGCCCACGGCTGGTCCCAGATCTGCTTGACGCACAGCACCAGGAACAGCAGCCCCGCGACCGTCAGCATCGCGTTGCTCAGCGCCCCGTTGCGCCACTCCCTCGGCGTGCGGGAGGAGTTGAGCAGCCACACCAGGGTCAGCGCCAGGAACGGCATGAACGCCGCGCCCAGCACGCCGTAGATGATGACCAGGCGGAAGGGCTGGCCCTGGAACAGCAGGACCATCGGCGGGAAGGTCAGCCACAGCAGGTACGCGCGGAAGGGCCAGGAGCGCTCGCGGTCGCCGGCCGCGATCTCCTCGCCCCGCGCCTCCGGACGGCCGGCGCGGGCGGCCCGTTCGCGGGCCACGAAGTCGGAGAACATCAGGCTCACGCCGTGCCAGACGCCGATCAGCGAGGTGAAGGAGGTGGCGAAGAAGCCGATCAGGAAGAACTTGGCCGTGGCGGCGCCGTACTCCTGCTCCAGGATGTCGCCGAGCTGCACGAGGCCCTTGTCGCCGCTCGCGAGGGACACGTTGGCGGCGTGCAGCAGTTCCGCGCCGACGAACAGCATGGCGACGACGAACACGCCGGTCGTCACGTAGGCGACGCGGTTGTCGAGCCGCATGACCTTCATCCAGCCGGTGTTGGTCCACCCCTTGGCGTTGACCCAGTAGCCGTACGCGGCGAGCGTGATGGTGCCGCCGACGCCGCCGATCAGGCCGAGGGTGTTGAGGACCGAGTCCTTCTCGTCGGGGAGCACCGGGAGCAGGCCGGCGAGGGCGTCGGGGAGGTTCGGGGTGACGCGGATCGCGAGGTAGACCGTCACGACGAACATGACGCCGACGAGGACGGTCATGACCTTCTCGAAGACGGCGTACTTGTTGAACCAGACGAAGACCAGGCCCACCAGGCCGCAGGCGACGCCCCACCACTGGAGGTCCATCACCTCCGGGAACAGCGCCTGGAGGGGCAGCGCGCTCGACGACATCGCCGCGGCGCCGTAGACGAAGCCCCAGACGACGACGTAGACGACGAAGAAGTACGTGGTCCAGCGGCCGAGGCTCGCCCAGCCGTCGAACAGGGTGCGGCCGGTGGACAGGTGCCAGCGGCCCGCCGCCTCCGCGAGGGAGATCTTGACGATGCAGCCGAGGACCGCCGCCCACAGGAGCGTGTAGCCGAAATTGCTGCCCGCGATGAGGGTGGCGACGAGGTCGCCGGCGCCCACGCCGGTCGCGGCGACGACGATGCCGGGCCCGATGTACCGCCAACTGGACTTGCGGCGGCCGGAGTCCGGCTCGCCGCCGGCCGCGGCCTTGCTGGTGTTTCCCGTGGTGTCCGCCATGCAGGTCAAGAAAGCCCATGGGCGCCGGGCGGACAAGAGGGCGTGCCGGGATCTTCACGCGATGCGCGTACCGGACCGGCGCCGGGGGCGGCTCGTACGGCTGTCGCCGACCGCAGCCGTACGAGCCGCACTGAGGGAACCTCACCACCCCCCGTGTCGTACATATATGCGCGCACTTGCCACACGGACGTGTGGTTTTTCGCCGTCAAATTCCCTTATGGGGACGCCTTGCGTACACTGTGCGGCCGATTTGCGGTCGGTTCATGTCATTCGCGCCCCGTTCTCTATTGACCTGCGCATGCCACACCCTGAACGATGAGCGGCGGCCCGCACACCGGGCGCTCCACCCGCACGTCGCTGAACCACCCCCCAAGGGGCGGCACTTGTCAGACGCCCCCAGCTCCACTCCCCACTTCCGGAGACCCCGGAATCCCTGGAGAACCAAGGAGACTTCATGCGACTCCGCATCCGAGGCTCAGGCGTCCGAGGCTCGCGCCTGCGCGGCGGCAGACGAACCGCCGCCCTCGCCGGCCTCCTCGCCCTCGCCCTCGCGGCACCCCTGTCGGCGACGTCGTCCGACGCCACCGCCGACAGCGCCCGCGCGACGGCCACGACGGCCGACGAGGTCCGCCAGTACGAGATCCACGTCCACCACAGCACCCCGGCCATGCGGACCGCCATCGCGGCGTCGGGCGTGACCGTGGACGAGGCCGACGAGGAGACCGTCGTCGTCTCCGGACGCGCGGCCCAGATCCGCCAACTCCGCAAGCAGGGCTACGAGGTCCAGCCCCTCGGCGCCGCCCCCGACCGCTCCACGGCGGCGGACGACATCCGGCTCTACGACTTCCCGTCCGCCGACTCGCGCTACCACAACTACGCCGAGATGAACGCGGAGATCAACCAGCGTCTCGCCGCGTACCCGAACATCATGAGCAAGCGCGTCATCGGCAAGTCGTACCAGGGCCGGGACATCGTCGCCATCAAGATCAGCGACAACGTGGCGAGCGACGAGGCCGAGCCGGAGGTGCTGTTCACGCACCACCAGCACGCCCGCGAGCACCTCACCGTGGAGATGGCGCTGTACCTGCTCCGCGAGCTGGGCGCCGGCTACGGCAGCGACTCGCGCGTCACGAACATGGTGAACAACCGGGAGATCTGGATCCTCCCGGACCTCAACCCGGACGGCGGCGAGTACGACATCGCGTCCGGCTCCTACCGCTCGTGGCGCAAGAACCGCCAGCCCAACTCCGGTTCCTCGTACGTCGGTACGGACCTCAACCGGAACTGGAACTACCGCTGGGGCTGCTGCGGCGGCTCCTCGGGCTCGCCGTCCTCGGACACCTACCGCGGCGCGGCGCCCGAGTCGGCGCCCGAGGTGAAGGTGGTCGCCGACTTCGTGCGCAGCCGGATCGTCGGCGGCAAGCAGCAGATCACGGCCGGCATCGACTTCCACACGTACAGCGAGCTGGTGCTGTGGCCGTTCGGCTACACGTACTCGGACACGACGACCGGCATGACGGCCGACGACCGGAACGCCTTCGCCGCCGTCGGGCAGAAGATGGGCGCCAGCAACGGCTACACGGCCGAGCAGTCCAGCGACCTGTACATCACCGACGGGTCGATCGACGACTGGCTGTGGGGCAGCCAGAAGATCTTCGGATACACCTTCGAGATGTATCCGCGATCGAGCACCGGGGGTGGGTTCTACCCGCCCGACGAGGTGATCGAGCGGGAGACGTCCCGCAACCGTGACGCGGTGCTCCAACTGCTGGAGAACGCCGACTGCATGTACCGGTCCATCGGCAAGGCCGCCCAGTACTGCGGCTGACGCCCCGGAGCCTCAGTCGTCGTCGGCGTTCCCGGCGGTTTCCTCGGCGGTGTTCTCGGGGGAGTTCCCGTCGCGGTCCTCGCCGGCGTCCTCCTCGAAGTACGCGTCGAGCACCTTGTCGAGGGCCTCGTCCCAGTCCTTGTGCTGGGACTTGGTCCCGGCCAGGATCTCGATCGGGTACCAGCGGCGGTCCGGGGTGTGGACCGTGACGGTGAACCGCTTGCCGAAGCGCGGCGACTCCGTCTCCACGGCGGCGATCTCGTCCCAGCGGAACTCGCACTCCTCGTCGTCCAGACGCAGGCGTACGCCCCGGTGGTCGGCGACGATCCTGGCGCGGAAGTCGGACGCGTCGAAGACGGGTCCGTCGGGGTCGGCCTCCTCCTCGGAGGGGGCCGGCTCCGCCGCTTCCGGGGCCTGCTCCTCCCCTTCGGAAGCCGGTCCCCCCGCTGAGGGGGCCGACTCCGCCGCTTCGGGGGCGGCGGGCTCCTGCTCCTCGCTCTCCTCCGGCTCGGCCGCGGTGTCCGCGGCCTTCCCCGGCCTGGCGTCCTCGCCGGACACGGGTGAGGTGAGCCCGGGGATGAATGCCGGGTCGAATCCGGCGCCCTCCAGGGGCTGGCTGCTCGAACCTATGCGCTGCTCCACAGCGGAGCAGTATGGTCGACAAACCTGTGTCGGTCACAGCCGGACCCGACTTCGTTATCAGACGCCTACACGAACACCGCGCGTCCGCCCCCGCGTCCACGCCTCTACACGAACACGCTGAGCACCGCGGCCACCGCGAATCCGGCCACCGACAGCACGCTCTCCAGCACGGTCCACGTCTTGAGGGTGTCCCGCTCGCTGATGCCGAAGTACTTGGCGACCATCCAGAAGCCGCCGTCGTTGACGTGCGAGGCGAAGATGGAGCCCGCGGAGATCGCCATGATGACGAGGGCCACGAACGCCTGCGAGTGGTCGCCCTCGGCGAGCAGCGGCGCCACGATGCCGGCCGTCGTCACGATCGCGACGGTGGCCGAGCCCTGCGCCACGCGCAGCACCACGGAGATCAGGTACGACAGCACGATCACCGGCAGGCCCACGCCGTTGAAGGTGTCGGACAGGGCCTGGGCGACGCCGCTCGCCTTGAGCACCGCGCCGAACACGCCGCCCGCGCCGACCACCAGCAGGATGTTGCCGACCGGCTTGAGGGAGGCCGTGGACACGGTCTCCAGGGACTTGCGGGACCAGCCGCGCCGGATGCCGAGCAGGTAGTAGGCGAGGACGAGCGCGAGGGTGAGGGCGACGAACGGGTTGCCGAAGAACTCGACGACCGAGCGGAGCGTGGACGGGTCGAGGGCGATCGAGGAGAACGTGGCGGCGAGGATGAGGATCAGCGGCGTGCCGATGATGGCGAGGACCGTGCCGAGGGCGACGGGCTCCTCGCGCGGCTCGACGCCGGCGGAACGCTGCTCGTCCACGACGGCCTGCCTGGCCTCGGCCGCGGCCTCCACCATGTCCTGCGGCACGGCGACGAAGATGCGGCGGCCGATCCACGCGGAGAACACCCAGGCGGCGAGCACGGCCGGGATGCCGCAGACGATGCCCATGAGGATGACCCAGCCGAGGTCCACGTGCAGCAGTCCGGCGGCGGCGACCGGGCCGGGGTGCGGCGGCAGGAACGCGTGGGTCATGGACAGGCCGGCCAGCAGCGGCAGGCAGTAGAGCAGCACCGACTTGCCGGACCGCTTGGCGGCGGCGTAGACGATCGGGGCGAGGACGAAGATGCCGACGTCGAAGAAGACCGGCACGCCGAAGATGAGGCCGGTCAGGCCCATCGCCAGCGGTGCCCGCTTCTCGCCGAACAGGCCGAGCAGCCGGGACGCCAGCACCTCGGCGCCGCCGCTGACTTCGAGGATCGCGCCGAGCATGGTGCCCAGGCCGATGATGATGGCGACGTGTCCGAGGATGCCGCCCATGCCGGACTCGATGGTGGAGACGGCGTCGGACCGCTGGACGGTGCCGAAGAGTTCGGTGACCGACAACCCGGCGAGCAGGCCGACGGCTATGGACACGGCGAGCAGCGCGACGAACGGCTGGAGCCGGGCCTTGATGATGAGGAACAGCAGCAGCGCGATGCCGATCGCGGCGACGGTCAGCAGGCCGGCGGTGCCGTCGATCAGCAGGAGCAGGCCGCCGGTGTGGGGCGGGGTCTCGGCCGGCGCGGGGGCGGCGGCGAGCGGGAGGTGCGGGAAGGACATGCGGGGGTCCTCTGCGTAAGTGCACGGGAGGCATGGGGCTTTCGGGCAGGGGGGATCGCGGCACGGCGCCCGGGGGTGTGGGTGCCGCGCCGTGACCGTGTACGGGGGTGGGGAGTCGGGGGTGAGGCGTCAGCCGAGGACGGCGAGCGCGTCGATCTCGATGAGGAGTCCCGCGGGCAGGCCGACGTAGACCGTGGTGCGCGCGGCGGGCGGCTGGGTGAGGCCCTGCTCCTCGAAGTAGGTGTTGTACAGGTCGTTCATCTCGGCGAAGTGGGCGGTGTCCGTGAGGTAGACGCGGATCATCATCACGTCGTCCCAGGTCGCGCCGCCCTCTTCGAGGATCGCCTTGACGTTGGCGAGGGTCTGGAGGGTCTGCTCGCGCAGGGTGGGGCCGGCCGGCGTGGGCGGCTTGCCCTCTTCGGCCGGGAGGAAGCCGACTTGCCCGGCGACCTGGAGGATGTTGCCCTTCCTCACGCCGTGGGAGAACTTCGCGGGCGGGGTGGTGTGGGTCTTCGGGGTGAGTGCGGTCTTCTCGGTCATGCGGTGCCCTTTGCTGGTGTCCTGCCGGAGTACTCGCCGCTGATGGCGTCCGCCGTGCGGCGTACCAGCGGGAGCAGGGTGAGGAGTTCGTCGGCGGTGACGACGACGTTCGGCGCGGAGACCGACATCGCGGCGACCACCCGGCCGTCGGCGCCGCGGATCGGCGCGGCGACGCAGTTGATGGACTCCTCGTGGCCGCCGAGGTCGGTGGCCCAGCCCTGTTCGCGCACCGTGGCCAGCTCCTTGAGGAAGGCGTCGGCGTTCGGCGTCGAACGGGCCGTGTACAGGGGGTAGTCGAGCTTGTCCGCGACGGCGCGGCGCTCGGGCTCGGGCAGGTCGGCGAGCAGCAGCTTGGCGACGGCCGCGACGGTGATGGCGACGGGCTTGCCGATGCGGGAGTACATCCGCACCGGGTAGCGGCTCTCGACCTTGTCGATGTAGAGGACCTCGTTCTCCTCGTACACGGCGAGGTGCACGGTGTGGCCGCAGGTCTCGTTGAGGCGGACGAGGTGGGGGTGGGCGATCTCGCGGACGTCGAGGTTCTCCATCGCCTCCTGGGCGAGCGCGATGAGGCGGGCGCCGAGGCGGTAGCGCTGGTCGGACTGGCGGTAGACAAAGCCGTGCTCGTGCAGGGTGCGCAGCAGCCGCAGGGCGGTGGACTTGTGCACGCCGAGGCGGTCGGCGACCTGCCCGAGGTCGGCGGGGCCCTCGGCGAGCAGCGGCAGGATGCTCAGCGCTCGGTCTACGGTCTGGCTCATGGCGTGCGTGCCTCCTCGTCGGCCCGGTCGTCGTCGGCGGCTGTCCAGCCGGGGCCGAGTCGCAGTCTCCCCCACGCGGCGTCGTCGAGGGCGGCGAGGCGGTCGGCGTGGGCGCGGGCGGGGGGTGGGGCGAGGTCGCCGGGGGCGGTGAGGGCGGCGGCGGCCGTGAGGTGGCCGTGCCGCAGGCGCTGCCGCATGGGCAGGCCGCGCAGGGTCGCGGAGAGGAATCCGGCGGCGAAGGCGTCGCCGGCGCCGGTGGCCGACGTGACGGTGACGCGGGGCGCCGGTTCGGACACGGCGGGCCGGCCGGCGCCCAGGGCCGTGGCCCCGGCCGCTCCCTGCTTCACGACGACCAGGTCCGGCTCGGGCAGGGCGTCGCGGACCGCTTCCGCGCCGCCGGTGACGCCCCAGGCCTCGGCGGCCTCGTCCTCCCCGACGAACACGAGGTCGGCGCGGCGGGCGAGGTCGAGCAGGACCCGGGCGCCGGAGGGGTCGCCGCGCCACAGGCCCGGCCGGTGGTTCACGTCGAAGGAGACGAGGGGCCGGTCCGGGGCGGGGGCGGTCAGGTCGCGCAGCAGGTCCAGGCAGTCGGCGGAGAGGGCGGCCGTGATGCCGGTCAGGTGCAGCACGCGGCCGGCGCGGCAGGCGGCGCGGTCGACGGTGCCGACGCCCATCGCGGAGGCGGCCGAGCCCGCCCGGTAGTACGCCACCTCGTGGGCGTCCGTCGCGCGGTCCCCGGCGGTGCGGAAGTAGACGCCGGTCGGGCGGGCGGGGTCGCGGCGTACGGCGCTCGTGTCGACGCCGTAGCCGGCGATGGTCTCCACGAGGTGGTCGCCGAAGCCGTCGGCGCCGACCCGGCCGACCCACCGCGTGGTGTGCCCGGCGGCGGCCAGCACGCAGGCCACGTTGGACTCGGCGCCGCCGATGGCGCGGTCGAAGGAGGGGACGTCGGCGAGGCGGCCGGGCCGGGAGGGCAGGAACGTGACCATGGACTCGCCGAGCGCGACGACGTCCACGACGTCGGGGGCCTTGCGGGGTCCGGTGACGGTCACGATGGTCGTAGCTCCTCGGCGCGGGGGGTCGGGTCGGATCCGTTGACCCCGTGTTGGCCGAGATGTTAGACAGCGGTAAGCGATATACGCAATGGGTGTTGCAGAGAATGCAACTCACCTGATCAGGGAGGCCGTAATGAGCAGCGAAGCTCTCGACCGTCTGGCCGAGGAGCGCGTCGACCACCGGTTCAAGGGCCTCCCGCCGGACGCCGACGGCCTCACGGTCCGCGAGCTGGCCGCCCAGCGCCGCGACCTGTTCACCGGCGGCTTCACGACGCCGGTCCTCGCCCTGTCCGCCGAGCGCCTCGCGCACAACCTGCGCCTGATGGAGACGTACGCGGCCCGGCACGGCCTCGCCTTCGCCCCGCACGGCAAGACCTCGATGGCACCGCAGCTGTTCCGGCGGCAGATCGAGCACGGGGCGTGGGGCATCACGCTCGCGGTGCCCCACCAGGTGCGGGTGGCGAGGGCGTTCGGGATCGAGCGGGTCTTCCTCGCCAACGAGCTGGTGGACCCGGCGGCGCTGTCGTGGATCGCGGACCAGCTCGCCGCCGACACGGCGTTCCGGTTCGTCTGTTACGTCGACTCCGCGCGCGGCGTGGAGCTGATGGACGCGGCCCTGCGCGGCGCGCCCCGGCCGGTGGACGTCGTCGTGGAACTGGCCGGCGGCGAGGGCGCCCGGACCGGCGTGCGCACGGAGGCGGAGTGCGCGGCGGTCGCGGACGCGGTGGCGGCCGTACCGACGCTGCGGCTGGCCGGGGTCGCGGGCTACGAGGGCGAGGTCCCGCGGGCGGACCCGGAGCGGGTGCGGGCGTGGCTGCGCCGGCTCGTGGCACTGGCCGTCGACTTCGACAAGGCGGGGCGTTTCGCGGGCCTGGACGGGATCGTGGTGAGCGCGGGCGGCAGCGCCTGGTTCGACGCGGTGGCCGAGGTGTTCGCGGAGATCCCCGAACTGTCGCTGCCGGTGCTGAAGTTGCTGCGCTCGGGCGCGTACGTGTCGCACGACGACGGGCACTACCGCAGGCTGACCCCGTTCAACCGGGTCCCGGAGGAGGGCGCCCTGGAGCCCGCGTTCCGGCTGTGGGCCCAGGTGGTGTCGCGGCCGTCGGCGGAGCAGGCGTTCGTCAACGCGGGCAAGCGGGACGCCGCGTACGACCTCGACCTGCCTCTCGCCCAGGTGGTCCGGCGCGACGGCGTGGAACGCCCGGCGACCGGCGTCACGGTGACGGCCGTGTCCGACCAGCACGCCTGGGTGCGCACGGAGCCGGGCGCCGACCTGGAGGTGGGCGACTGGCTCGGCATGGGCCTGTCCCACCCGTGCACGTCCTTCGACAAGTGGCCGCTGATCCCCGTGGCCGAGGCGGACGGCACGGTCGTCGACTACATCCGCACGTTCTTCTGAGGAGGCGGGCTGTCATGGAGGACCTGGTCATCCGGGACGCGGACGTCGTGGACGGCACGGGCGGCCCGTCGTACCGCGCCGATGTCGTCGTGGACGGCGGCAGGATCGTGTCGATCGTGCGGGAGGCGGCGGCAGCGGGCTGCCAACGGCCGCGCGCGACGCGGGAACTGGACGCGGAGGGCCTGGTCCTGGCGCCGGGCTTCGTGGACATGCACGCGCACAGCGACCTGGCGCTGCTGCGCGACCCCGACCACAGCGCGAAGGTCGCGCAGGGCGTCACGCTGGAGGTGATCGGCCAGGACGGCCTGTCGTACGCGCCGGTGGACGACCGCACGCTCGGCGAGGTGCGCCGCGCGATCGCCGGCTGGAACGGCCACGGCGACGACGTCGACTTCGACTGGCGGTCGGTGGGCGAGTACCTGGACCGCCTCGACCGGGGCGTCGACGGGCGGGGCATCGCGGTCAACGCGGCGTACCTGGTGCCGCAGGGCACGGTCCGCGCGCTGGCGGTCGGCTGGGAGGACCGGGAGGCGACCCCGGCCGAGCTGGACCGCATGCGGCGGTTGGTGGCGGAGGGCCTGGAGCAGGGCGCGGTCGGCATGTCGTCGGGGCTGACGTACACGCCGGGCATGTACGCCAAGGACGCCGAACTGACGGAGCTGTGCCGGGTGGTGGCGGCGTTCGGCGGCTACTACTGCCCCCACCACCGCAGTTACGGCGCGGGCGCGCTGGAGGCGTACCGGGAGATGGTGACGCTGACGGGCGAGGCGGGCTGCGCGCTGCACCTGGCCCACGCGACGATGAACTTCGGCGTGAACGAGGGCCGGGCGCCCGAACTGCTGGCCCTGCTGGACGAGGCGCTCGCGGCGGGCGCCGACATCACCCTGGACACCTACCCCTACACGCCGGGCTGCACGACGCTGGTGGCGATCCTGCCGAGCTGGGCGAGCGAGGGCGGCCCGGAGCAGATCCTGCGCCGCCTGGCCGACGACGAGACCGCCGAACGGATCCGCCACCACCTGGAGGAGGTCGGCTCGGACGGCTGCCACGGCGTGCCGGTGGAGTGGGAGACGATCGAGATCTCGGGCGTGGGCGACCCGGCCCTGACGGAGTACGTCGGCCGTACGGTGGCCCGGTCGGCGGCGGACCGGGGCGAGACGCCGTGGCGGGTGGCGCGCCGCCTGCTGCTCACGGACCGGCTGGCCCCGACGATCCTCCAGCACGTCGGCCACGAGGAGAACGTCCGGACGATCATGCGGCACCGGGTCCACACGGGCGGCTCGGACGGCATCCTCCAGGGCGCGAAGCCGCACCCCCGGGCGTACGGCACGTTTCCGCACTATCTCGGCCGGTACGTACGGGAGTTGGGGGTGCTGTCGCTGGAGGAGTGCGTGGCGCACCTGACCGGCCGCCCGGCCGCCCGGCTGCGCCTGCCGGACCGGGGCCTGGTCCGCGAGGGCCACGCGGCCGACCTGGTCCTCTTCGACCCGGCGACGGTGGCGGCGGGCGCCACGTTCGAGAACCCGCGCGTGCTCCCGACGGGCATCCCCCACGTCCTGGTCAACGGCCGGTTCGCCGTCGAGAACGGCAGGCGCACGGACGTACTGGCGGGGCGGGCGGTACGCAGAACACCGGCGTGAGCCGGCGGGGTGGGCCGCGGGCCCGCTACTTGGGGCCCCTGCCGCCGCCCTTGCCCGGTTTGCCGTCGGCGGCGTGGGGGCCGCCCGGGGCGGCGCTCGTGGGGGCCGGGGCGGGGGTCGTCGCCGCGCCGGGGGACGGGCTCGCGGACGCCGGTCCCGAGCCGGTGTCCGACGCGCTCGCGTCCGGGGACGCCGAGGCTCCCGGGCCCGTGCCGCCGCCGCCCGCCGACGCCGTGGGCTCCGCGTCGGCCGACGCGCCGGCCTCCGCCTCCGACCCGTCCCCCGGCTCCGTCACGGTCGGCTTCGGCCGGTCGTCCTTGCCCTCCGCGCCGCCCGAGGAGCCCTCGGAGCCACCGAAGGAGAAGCCCGCGATCAGCGCCGCCGCGGACACCGCGCCCAGCGCACCGGCGGCGACGGCCACCCGCCGCGAGCGCCACGGGCTCGGCTTCCGGCGCGCGCCCCGGCGGGCGCCGGCCGCCCGGGGGCCCGGCTCCGGCACCGGCGTGGGCACCGACACCGGCGGAAGCGTCCGCGTCTCGTCGTACTCGTTCTGCCAGCCGTGGGCCGTCGCCGGATCGGCGTACTCGTCGTAGGCCGGTGGAGGTGCCGCCGGTGGGACGTACACGTTCGGGGGAGCCGGCGGCTCACCGCCGGCCCCGTGCGCACCCTGGACGTCCGGCACGCCGGGGTCGCCGTACGCCGGAGTCGCACCGTACGGCCCGTTTTCGTACTGCGGTGGCCTGGACATGGCCGCGCATTGTAGGGACGGGAGGGGCTCCTGGGACAGCGGACGGCGATAACCGCCCAAACCGCCGCGTCTCACGTGGCGGAAAACACGACCCGGGCGGCGTTACCGGGCCGTAAGCTCCCAGACATGCAGGTGATCCAGTCGACCAAGCTCGCCAACGTCTGTTACGAGATCCGGGGCCCGGTGCTCGAGGAGGCGATGCGGCTGGAAGCTGCCGGTCACCGCATCCTCAAGCTCAACACGGGCAACCCGGCCGCGTTCGGCTTCGAGTGCCCGCCCGAGATCCTGGAGGACATCCTCCGCAACGTGTCCTCCGCGCACGGCTACGGCGACGCGAAGGGCCTCCTGGCCGCGCGCCGGGCCGTCGTCATGCACAACCAGACCCTCGGCATCGAGACGGACGTCGAGCACGTCTTCGTCGGCAACGGCGTCTCCGAGCTGATCGTCATGGCGATGCAGGGCCTGCTCGACGACGGCGACGAGGTGCTCGTACCGGCGCCGGACTACCCCCTGTGGACGGCGGCCGTCTCGCTCTCCGGCGGCACGGCCGTGCACTACCGCTGCGACGAGCAGTCCGACTGGATGCCCGACCTCGCGGACGTGGAGCGGAAGGTCACCGACCGCACCAAGGCGATCGTCGTCATCAACCCGAACAACCCGACGGGCGCCGTCTACGACGAGACGGTCCTCAAGGGCCTGACCGACATCGCCCGCCGCCACAACCTGCTGGTCTGCTCCGACGAGATCTACGACAAGATCCTCTACGACGGCGCCACGCACACGCCCACCGCGAAGATCGCCCCGGACCTGCTGACCCTGACCTTCAACGGCATGTCGAAGGCGTACCGGGTGGCCGGCTACCGCGTCGGCTGGATGTCGATCTCCGGCCCGCGCGCGCACGCCGACTCCTACATCGAGGGTCTGACGATCCTGGCGAACATGCGGCTGTGCGCGAACATGCCGGGCCAGCACGGCGTGGTCGCCGCGCTCAGCGGACGCCAGACGATCAACGACCTCGTGCTGCCGGGCGGGCGCCTGAAGGAGCAGCTGGACGTCGCGTACGAGCTGCTGACGCAGATCCCGGGCGTGACCTGCGTACGGCCGAAGGGCGCGCTGTACCTCTTCCCGCGCCTCGACCCCAAGGTGTTCAAGATCAAGGACGACCGGCGGATGGTCCTGGACCTGCTGCGCCGCGAGAAGATCATGGTCGTCCAGGGCACCGGCTTCAACTGGCCCGAGCCGGACCACTTCCGGGTGGTGACCCTGCCCGCGGTCACGGACCTGCGGGACGCGATGGGCCGCATCGGCCGCTTCCTGGACGGCTACAGCCAGCCCTGACGCCGCATCCTGGGGTCCCGGACAACTTTAGACGAAATCTAAGCTAGGATGGTTTCCTGTTGGAGTTCAGGAGGCCGTCCCATGTACGAACCGATCCGCACCAAGTCGGTCCACAGCACGACGGCCGGCACCGACTTCCCGCACCGGTCCCGTGAGGAGGAGCTGGACATCCAGCTCGCGGGCCACCTCGCGGCGCTGCTCGCGGTCACCGACGAGCTGCGCGCCCTGGCCCCCTCCACCGATCTGGACGCCGCGGCCGAGCGGCTCGCCGCGCAGGTGACCCGGCTGCGGGGCGGTCGTCCGCCGGCCCGCGCGTCGGCGCACGCGCCCGCGTCCCAGGCCCTCGCCCTGCACCGGCGGGCCCACACCCTGGCCGGACGCGCCCTCGTCGTCGCCGCCTCGCGCGCCGACACGGCGGCCGCCATCCTGTCCGCCGAGCGCATGGACGCCCACGCCGCGGCCCTGGAGCCGCGCGAACTCGCGTCCCGCTGAGCCCTGGGCTCGCCCCCTTGACGGCCCCGGTCCGCGTGCACCCGCAGCGACGCGCGGACCGGGCGCCACGAACCCGCACTCAGCGCACCGGCAAGACCCGGACCGAGTGGCTTCAGGGGTCGTAGACTGACTGATATGACCGTTCGCGACGAAGCGCACCGCCTGCTGGACACTCTGCCGGAGGACCGGCTGATGGACGCCATAGAGCTACTGCGCGGGTGGGCCGAGGCGGAACACGACGAGCGCCCTCGTCGGCGCTTCCGCACGACCGCTTCCTTCGACGGCGACCCCGACCTCGGGACGCGAGCCAAGGACATCGTGCGTGAGACCTGGGACGGTCAGGAGCGACGCAGCGCGTGATCGTCATCGACACTGGCCCCGTCGTCGCGGCCGCCAACCGCAAGGATGATCAGCACGCCGCTTGTGTGCGCCTACTGGAGAACCACCCGGGTCCGCTGCTACTGCCGTCACCGCTCGTGGCGGAGATCGGCTACATGCTCTCCAGCCGGGCAGGCGTGAAGGCCGAGGCCGACTTCCTGCGTGATGTGGCTGACCGCGTGTACGACCTGGTCCCAGTCACCCCTTCCGAAGCCGCACGCGCCGCCGACCTGGTGGAACGGTATGCAGACCTTCCCCTGGGAACGGCAGACGCGTTCGTCGTGGCCGTGGCGGAGAAGTTCCGCGCGGTCGAAATCGCGACGCTGGACCGCCGCCACTTCAGCGTCGTCCGTCCCAGCCACGCGCCCGCGTTCACCCTGCTCCCGTAGCAAGCCCAGCTTCACGAGGGAGAGGTGGAGCGATGAGCCACAGCCGTTGGAAGAGCCTGCGGGAACGGAAGATCGCACAGGGTTTCACCGAGCCCGAAGAAGTGTCGGAGGCGCGGCGCGCGATCCGGCTGTCCGTGGCACTGGCCAAAACCGTGTACGACCGGCGGACGGAACTCGGCCTCACCCAGACCGAGGTGGCCGACCGCGCCGGCCTCACTCAGGCCAAGATCTCCCGGATCGAAGGTTCCGACACCGTCCCCACGCTGCCGCTTCTCGCAAAGCTGGCAAAGGCGCTGGACGCGAAGTTGAACATCGCCCTGGACGACGACGACACCCACGTGACCTTCACCGCCCACGACACCGACGCGGCCTGAGGGGCGCGACGCCGCGGCCCGCCGGCCGTCGTGCGGGCGGGTTCAAAGGGACATCCAGCAGTAGAGCCGCTCGTCGGCGTCCCGGGCCCGCGCGGCGAGCCGGAAGAGATCCTCGGCGAGCGGCTGCACGCTCCCGGCGTCGGCTCCCTGAAGCTCCTCCGCCTCCACCCACCGGGCGACGACCGCGGAGACGTCGGAGTCGGCCACCCCGGCCAGCGTGTCCCGTACCGGGGACGGCAGTTCCGACACCCACGGGCCGGTCGCCCAGGGATCGTCCTCACTCTCGGGACCCTGCGGCCCCGGCGCCGGGGAGGTCGGCCACACGGTCGCCCCGTCCGCCAGGTCCACGCTCCACTCGGTCCGGCGGACGGCGGCGACGAGCTGCCCCAGCACCACAGCCGGATCCACGCCCTTCGCCTCGACCCCTTCGAACGGCGGCGGGTCCACGAAGAGCGGCGAACCGCCGTCCGTCTCCTCCAACACCCGCACCACCGCCTCGGCGTTCGGCGCGCGGAAGTAGTCGGTGAGAACGCTCATCCCTCGCCCTTGAGGGACGCGACGAAGGACGTCCACGCCGGGGCCGTGACGGTGAGGACCGGCCCGTGGGGGACCTTGGAGTCACGGACGGGGACGACGGCGGCGTGGGCGTCACAGACCTCGACGCAGTTGCCGCCGTCGCCGTTGCTGTACGAACTCTTTCGCCAGCGGGCGGCGCCGGGGAAGGCCTCGGCCACCTCGACACAGTCACCGCCAGTGCCATTGCTGTAGCTGCTCTTGCGCCAGGTGGCAGTACTGAAGTCACTCACGCTGCTTGCCATTTCGTACATCCTCAGCCGTTTGTTGGATCATGGCGAGGGACGCCTCCGGTGGCAGTGCGGCGGCCCTGAGCAGATCGTACGACCGGCGGTACTCCTCCACGAGAGCCAGATCCTCGATGGTGTCCCCGCTGTGCTGCGACTCCAGATAGACCAGTGGCGGAGCATCCGGGAAGGTCATGATCTTGGCCATTCCCATCATGAGAGGGTGCGGCCCGCAGTTCCACGGAAGGATCTGGGGAACGATTCGGCGACGGCTCGCCAGTGCGGCGATGCGCTCCAACTGCTCGGCCATCTGCTCCGAGGGAAGGACCGGCTGCCGCAAGAGCACCTCGGGCAGGATCACCCAGTACATCGGCGTCTTGTGGTTGTCCTCGAAGAGGCGGGCCCGTGCCAGGCGCGCGCTGACCTTCTCCTCCACCTCCTCGTCTTGAGCCAGCGGCATGGCTGCCCGAACGAGCGCTCGTGCGTAGGCGTCTGTCTGGAGCAGCCCGGGGATCAGGGTCGGACACCACTCCTCGATGGACTTGGCGTGCTTCTCCGCCTCCAGCACCCGCTCGAAATACCGCGCGTGCCCCCGGCGTTTGGCACGCCGCACGTCCTCGCAACGACGCCGGAAGAAGCCGTCCGTGCCCAGCACCTTGTCCACGTGGTCGGCCAGATCGGCCGGCATCCGCCGCGTTCCGCGTTCGATCTCGCTGAGGTGGCTCGGGCCGTAGAAGCTGCCCTCGACCAACTGCTGGAGTGTCAGCCCCGCTTCCTCGCGTTTCCAGCGCAGCTCGTTGCCGTAGAAGGTGGGGACGCCCGTCGAGCCATCGATGTCCTTGCGCTGACCCATCGTTCACCGTCCTTGGTGTGCCGTTACCGTCCGCTCCCCGGCGTTCCCCGGACCCTGCCAACTGCCGGACCGCATATGTGCAGTTCAGGACCGGGATGCCGAATGGCTGCCACGCTACGCGGACCGGCGACACAGTGTGAGGGTTCGTCACACAGAGCACCGGAAGGCGTGATCCCCATGCACAGGTCCACCGAAGCCGACGTCTGCGCCGAGGAGTTGCGGGCGGCGCTCGCCGCGCACGGCATCACCCTGCCGTCCCTGGGCGTCGACCTCCCGACGTTCGCCTCCGGCTGCCCGGCCCGGACGCTGATCGCGCTCGGCAACTGCAATCTCGTCACGGCCCGGGCGCTGACCGCCGCGCTCCGCAAGGGGGCCGCGTGATGCGCCCGACGCTGACGCTCGAACTGCTCGCGGCACCGGCCGAGGTGTCCGGCGTACGCCGCGCCCTGCGGGAGTACGGCGCCGACGTGCAGCTCTGCGCGAGTGAGCTGGTGACGAACGTGATCCGGCACCTCGGTGAGGGAGTGCCGGTGATCGTCCGGGTGTCGTGCGACAACGACGGTCGTACGCGTCTGGAGGTCACCGACCCCGACCCGCGCGCGCTGCCCGTGCTGCGGGCGGCCGTGGACCCCGACGAGGAGTCGGGTCGAGGGCTCGCGCTGCTGGACGCCCTGGCACTGAAGTGGGGCGTGACACACGGTCCGCCGGGCGCCGGAAAGACCGTGTGGTGCGAGTTGGGCGCGGCGGCGTCGGAGGACAGTTCCGTCCCGAACCGCGGGGAGGAATCAGCGGTACCTGCCTGAACAGCCGTCACACGCGGGGACACCGACGCTGCCGTTGGTGCCCCGAGGGGGCCGATCGAGTTCAGGAACCGTGGTACAGCCGCTCCAGGTCGACGAGGATCACCTCACCCCGCTGCTCGGCCGCGCGCAGGTCCGGATCGAAGCCTGCGCCGCTGTAGCAGGCGGGTCGCGCGTGGCTGGTGTCCACGCCTCGTGACTTCAGCAGGTCCAGGATGCGGCGCAGACGCTGGAGGTGTCCGAGGTTCATGACCTTGTGCCACTTGGCCTCGCCGACGGACAGCAGGATGCCCTGGTCCTGGCCGATCGCTCCGTGCACCACGACATCGGCCTCGAGGG
Source organism: Streptomyces sp. NPDC037054 (assembly GCF_055606745.1). Lineage (NCBI taxonomy): Bacteria > Bacillati > Actinomycetota > Actinomycetes > Kitasatosporales > Streptomycetaceae > Streptomyces > Streptomyces sp. NPDC037054. The sequence continues at coordinate 511,235 of NZ_JBVJSJ010000001.1, forward strand.
ATGTCCGGCTCACCGGGTCGGCGACCGTCCCGGCGGCGACCTGGATCGGCATGCCCCCGAAGGTCGTGGGGTCCGCGTGCCACTCGACCCACTCGCGGCACAGCCGTTCGAAGTGCGGGCCCACGACCTTGCTGAGGAACGTGGGCCTGCTGTGCTGCCACATCGTGGCCGCTCCCCTGCGACGGCTCAGCAGGGCGGTCTCGGGGCGTACAACGGCATGGTGGAAGGTGATCAGCGGTTCGGCGACGTGATAAGTGGTGCGGTTGGCGCGGAAGGCGTCGGGCTCCGCGGTCAGCAGGCCGCAGTTCCTCAGGACGGTCAGCGGGAGTGAGATGTCCGTGGCCTTGCGGCCCACTGCGCTCGCGATGCCGCCGCTGGTTCGGTTGCCGCCGGCCACCGCGGCCAGGACCGAGTGGTACAAGGATCGGTTGCGCAGGTCGGGCTCGGCGGCCAGCAGGAAGGGCGCCTCACCGTGGATCGGGCGTGCGGGGTTGAGTACGGTCCGGCAGACCCAGGCATCGAAGTCGTCGGGCCCGTCGGGGACGTCGTCGTCTACGAACTCGCGCCGGTACGCGGGAGTTCCCCCGACGATCGCGTGCACGAGGACGGCCAGCCGCGGATCCCGGATGCCCCAGAACTCGGCGGCCTCGCGGTAGCCGAGTGAGTGGACCACGAGGTCGAGGCCCGCCCGGCCGTAGAGCGGGGAGGCGCCGGCCAGCAGCCCGCCCATGAACGACATCGCGCTGCCGCACAGCAGAATCCGGGGGCGCTCGGTGCGGTGGCGCTCAGAGCGCACTCCGATGGCGGCCTGCAACTGGGAGGGGAGAGCGGGGGCGTTCCGCACCAGGTAGGGAAACTCGTCGATCACCACGGGCAGCGGCCGGTCCTTCGCGAGCCCGAAGAGAAGTTCCAGCGCCTGGTCCCAGTTCGCCGGCCTGGGCGGGACGGTGGCGCCGGTGAAGCGCGCGACCGCATCGCCCAGCAGGTGCAGGGACTCGGCGGCCGACGCCTCGACCGCCGCGTAGTAGAAGCCCTCGGTGGCGTCCGCCAGCGCCTGGAGCAGGAAACTCTTGCCCTGCCGACGACGGCCCGAGACCACGCCGAGCCTCGGTCCCGCGCCGTCATTCGTCGCGAAGGCGGTCAGCTCGCTCCATTCCCACTCCCGGTCGAACATGTCCGGTGGTCTCGGCAGGCTGCGCCGTGCGGGCCGGGCCATGATTCCTCCGCGCTCTCTGAGAGGGCCTTAGAGACGTACTTCTTAGAAGTACATCTCTAAGAACGACCCGTAGCTTCATCCGTTACGCCGAACGCCACACGGAACGGCCGGTTCCCGTTGCATACCGGTATGGCCCGGACACCCCCCGTTCACCAGCCCCGCCGAGGAACGTTGGGTTCCGGCGGGATGCTCCCGGCGTGAGAAGGATTCTGGGAATCGTCCTCGCCGTGCTGCTCATCGGTGGCGTGGCGGCCGCCGTCGTCGTGGGCCGGGACAGCGGGGAGACGGGCACGGCAACGAAGACCGTGCGCATGGTGATCGGATCGGAGAAGGCGGAGTTCTTCGCCGATCCCGACGTGGTGGAGGCCCTCGCCGCCAAGGGCTACACCGTGGAGGCCGAGACCTCCGGGTCCTGGGCCATGGAAGGGCTGGACCTGGAGGGGTACGACCTGGCGTTTCCGTCCAGCCGTGCGCCCGCCGCCGAGCTGGCCGAGAAGTACCGGGTCCGCGGGATGCTCCCGCGTCCGTTCTACTCGCCGCTCGTCGTGGTGTCCCGGCGCGGGGCCGCTCAGGTGCTGGCCGCGAACGGGCTGGCCGAGCTGAACAAGGATCAGCCGGGCACGCTGAAGATGGCGGCCTACCTCGACGCCGCCGAGCGGGACCGCACCTGGCAGCAGCTCAAGGGGGCCGACGAGTACGGGGAGCTGACCGGCACCCTCTTCATCTCCAGCACCGACCCGGAGAGCTCCAACTCCGGCGCCCTGTACCTGGCCGCCGCGTCCTACGTCGCCAACGGCGGCAAGGTGGTGGCGAGCGAGGCGGACATCGACCGGACCGCTCCCCTGATGCGCAAGCTGACCAGCGTCCAGGGCGCCCAGCAGACGGGGACGGACGCGGCGTTCCGGGACTTCGTCAGCGGCGTCGGCAACCCGCTCGTCCTCGTCTACGAGTCCCAGGTGGCCGCGCTCCTCGACGAGCAGCAGAACGCGGACGACCTCGTCGTCCTCTACCCGGACACCACGGTCAACAGTGACCACACCGTCGTGCCGCTCACCGACAACGGCCGGGAGCTGGCCGAACTCCTGGGCGAGGACCCGGCGTTGCGCAAGCTGGCCGTGCGGCACGGCTTCCGTCCGCAGGGCGACATGGCGGAGTTCGCGGCCTCCGCCGTGGGCCGCACCGCCTATCTCAAGCAGCGACTGACCGGCGTCCGCCAGGCGCCCGTGCCCACCTCCGCGGTGCTGCGCGAACTGGCGCGACGGGCGCACGGCCAGAGCGAATAAGGGGGACAGCAGCAGATGAGCAGCAGCACCGACGGCGATTTCGTCCTCACGCCGCCCGAGGCCGTCGCGCCCGTGCCGCGGGAGAAGGCCGGGGGCCTCGTGCCCGTCGACGACGCCGTGCGCGCCGACATGGCGGCCAGGGCCGCCGCGTACGTGGAGGGCCTGGCCGCCCTCGACGCCCGCTCACCCGAGTTCGCGGGCAAGGTGGGCGAGATCACCGCGCTGGGCGGCGGCGAGATGCGCACCGCCACCGCGCAGTCCAACCGCATGCTGGAGCGCACGGTCCGGAGCCTGCCCGACAAGGGCGGCGACGCGCGGTCCAAGGTGGCGGGGTCCCTCGTCGAACTGCGGCGCGTGGTCGAGTACCTGGACCCGCGGGACCTGCCGGCCGGCAAGGGCCGCAAGCTCCTGTCCCGGCTGCCCGGCGGCAACAAACTGCGCGACCACGTCGCCAAGTACGCCTCCGCACAGGGCACCCTGAACCGGATCGTGGGCTCCCTGCGCGGCGGTCAGGACGAACTGCGCCGCGACAACGCCGCGTTGCAGACGGAACGCGTCCGGCTGTGGGAGACGATGGGCAAGCTCCAGGAGTACGTCGTGCTGACGGAGGCCCTGGACACGGCCGTGGAGCAGCACATCGCCCGCGTCGAGGCGGCCGACCCCGCCCAGGCGGACTCGCTCCGCGCCGATGTCCTCTTCCCCGTCCGGCAGAAGCACCAGGACCTGCTGACCCAGCTCGCCGTGTGCGCACAGGGCTACCTCGCCATGGACGTCGTACGCCGCAACAACGAGGAGCTGATCAAGGGCGTGGACCGGGCGGCCACGACCACCGTGTCGGCGCTGCGGATCTCCGTGATGCTGGCGTCCGCGCTGGACCACCAGAAGAAGGTGGTCGAGCAGGTCAACGCCTTGCGCGGCACCACGGAGGAGCTGATCCGGGGCAACGCGGAGATGCTGGCGACGCAGAGCGGGGAGAGCCGGCGCATCGCCGCCGACCCGGCGGTGGGGGCGGAGACGCTGCGCTCGGCGTTCCAGGAGATCTACCGCACCCTCGACGCCATCGACACCTACAAGGCGCGGGCGACGGAGGCGATGGCGGTCACGGTGGAGAACCTGAGCTCCGAACTGCGGCACGCCAGTGGCTACTTGGAGCGCAGCCGGGCGCAGGGCGCGCTGGAAGGCGGTCTCGGATGAGACGACGGCCCCTGATCGCGCTGCTCACCGCCGCCGCGGCCCTGCTGACCGCGTGCACCGCCGACTCCGACGCCGGGGAGGACACGGACCCGTACGCCGCCCGGCCGGGCACCCTGCGCGTGCTGGCCTCCAGTGAACTCAGTGACATGACACCGGTGTTCGAGCGGATCGAGAAGGACACCGGGGTCACGCTCCGGCCGACGTACCTCGGCACGCTCGACGCCGTGGACATGCTGGCCACGGGGAAGACGGACGGCAGGTACGACGCCGTGTGGCTGTCCTCCAACGACTATCTGCGGCTGCGCCCGGAGGCGGCCCGGAAGGTCGTCTCGGAGACGCCGGTGATGACGAGCCCCGTCGCCATCGGCGTCAGGACGACCACCGTGGAGCGGCTGGGCTGGAAGCCGGAGGAGGTCACCTGGTCCGCGATCGAGCGGGCGGTGCGGGACGGCGACCTCACCTACGGCATGACCGACCCGACGCGCTCCAACTCCGGTTTCTCCACCCTGATCTCCGTGGCCTCGGCGCTCTCGGGGGCACAGTCCGCGCTCACCGACGCGGACGTGACGAAGGCGACGCCGCGGCTGAAGGAGTTCTTCCGGGGGCAGAAGCTGACCTCGGGTTCGTCGGGCTGGCTGGCGGGCGCGTACGACCGCCGCGGTGACGTGGACGCGCTCCTCAACTACGAGTCCGTCCTCAAGGGGGTCAAGGGCCTGACCGTGATCCGTCCGAAGGACGGGGTGGTCACCGCCGACTATCCGCTGTCCTCGCTCGCCTCGGCCGACGCGGCCACCCGCGAGGACGTGCGCCGGGTCACCGCGGCCCTGCGCTCGGACGCCGTCCAGCGGCTGATCACCGACCGCACGCTGCGCCGCCCGGTCGTCGCCTCGGTGCCGCCCGCGGCCGGCCTCGACCCGGGACGGCGCCGCGAGCTGCCCTTCCCCGGCAGCCGTTCCGTCGCCGACGGGCTGCTCGACTCCTACGACAACGAGCTGCGCCGCCCGTCGCGGACCGTGTACGTCCTGGACACCTCGGGCTCGATGGAGGGCGACCGCCTGGCTCGCCTGAAGTCCGCCCTCACCGGCCTGACCAGCGACTTCCGCGCGCGCGAGGAGGTGACGCTGATGCCGTTCGGCTCGGAGGTCAAGAGCGTGCGGACGCACGTCGTCGACCCCGCCGACCCGCGGTCCGGGATGGACGCCATCAGGAGGGACACCGAGGCACTGACCGCCGAGGGCGACACCGCGGTCTACACCTCGCTGGAGAAGGCGTACGACCATCTGGGAGCGGACGAGGACACGTTCACGTCGATCGTGCTGATGACGGACGGCGAGAACACCGCGGGCGCCGAGGCGGACGACTTCGACGCCTTCTACGCGGGGCTCGACCCCGGCCGGCGCCGCACGCCCGTCTTCCCGATCCTCTTCGGCGACTCGGACCGGTCCGAGCTGGAGCACATCGCCGAGCTGACCGGCGGCCGTCTCTTCGACGCCCGGAAGGGTTCGCTGGACGGGGCCTTCGAGGAGATCCGTGGCTATCAGTAGATACCTGGAGTCCCGCAAGAACATCACCGGCAGCGCCTGCGGGCTCGCCGGGCTCGCGCTGACGTTCACCGGGGTGGCGGGCCCGTACTGGCCGGTCGTGGTCGCCGGGCTGTACGGCGCGGGCGCGCTGATCGCCCCGCCGGAGCGGCCCGCGCCGCCCGACTTCCCCGATCCGTCGGCCCAGCTGGACGAGGTGCGCACCGACTACGACAAGCTGGGCGGATATCTGGCGGAGGTGGAGCTGTCCCCGGCGGTGGAGGGCCGGCTCACCGAGCTGACGGACCTGCTGACCGCGCTGCTGGACCCGCGCTGGGCCACCGAACTGCTCGCCGACCCGGAGGGTTTGCACACCCTGTCGCGGACCGTGCGGCAGGACCTGCCCGAGGCCGTGGACAGTTACGTACGGGCGCGGTGGTGGACGCGGCTGACGCCGGGCCAGGAGCCGCCGGAGCGGCAGCTGGAGCGGCAGCTCGGCCTGCTGCGGCGGGAGGCCGAGTTGCTCGCGGCGGGCCTGCGCGACACGGAGGCCCGCCGTCAGGAGTCCCACACCCGGTATCTGGAGGACCGGGGCGGGCTCGGCGCGTGACGGAAAGGCCGAGCGCCCTGGTCGGCGGGACACGCCGTCCGGAGCGCTCGGTCACCCATCGGCACGTTCGTGAGAGCCCGCGGGGCGGGCCGGGCCGGTGGGGGCGGGGCGGGCCGGTCTCCGCCGGGTCCGTCGGGGCGGACGGGGGCGGTGGCCGGGCCGGAACCTCGCACGCCGTTGTGCGGGGCCCCGCGGTTCGTGTCCCGCGGCCGGCCCGTGACGATCACTGGTCAGGGCTCCCATCGGGGCCGGCCGCGGGGGTTCTCGGAGGGGATCAGCCCAGGCGCCGCACCAGCGCGCGGTACTCGTCCCACAGTTCCTTCGGCGTGTGGTCGCCGAAGGTGTTGAGGTGCTCGGGGATCAGCGCGGCCTCCTCCCGCCACACCTCCTTGTCGACGGTGAGCAGGAAGTCGAGGTCCTCGTCGGCCAGGTCGAGGCCGTTCGTGTCGAGGGAGCCCTTGGCCGGCAGCACGCCGATCGGGGTCTCGACGCCCTCGGCCCTGCCCTCCAGGCGCTCCACGATCCACTTCAGGACGCGGCCGTTCTCACCGAAGCCGGGCCAGACGAACTTGCCGTCGTCGTTCTTGCGGAACCAGTTGACGTAGTAGATCTTCGGCAGCTTGGACTGGTCCTTGTCCTTGGCGACGTCGACCCAGTGGCCCATGTAGTCGCCCATGTTGTAGCCGCAGAAGGGGAGCATCGCGAAGGGGTCGCGGCGCAGCTCGCCGACCTTGCCCTCGGCGGCGGCGGTCTTCTCGGAGGCGACGTTGGCGCCGAGGAACACGCCGTGGTTCCAGTCGAAGGACTCCGTGACGAGCGGTACGGCGGTGGCGCGGCGTCCGCCGAAGAGGATCGCGGAGATCGGCACGCCCTTGGGGTCCTCCCACTCGGGCGCGATGATCGGGCACTGCGACGCCGGGACGGTGAAGCGGGCGTTGGGGTGCGCTGCCGGGGTGGAGGACTCGGGCGTCCAGTCGTTGCCCTTCCAGTCCGTGAGGTGGGCCGGGGGCTCCTCGGTCATGCCCTCCCACCACACGTCGCCGTCGTCGGTGAGGGCGACGTTGGTGAAGACGGCGTTGCCCCACAGCGTCTTCATCGCGTTGGCGTTGGTGTGCTCACCGGTGCCGGGCGCGACGCCGAAGAAGCCGGCCTCGGGGTTGATCGCGTAGAGGCGGCCGTCCTCGCCGAACCGCATCCAGGCGATGTCGTCGCCGATGGTCTCGACGGTCCAGCCGGAGATCGTGGGCTCCAGCATGGCGAGGTTGGTCTTGCCGCAGGCGGAGGGGAACGCGGCGGCGACGTACTTGGACTCGCCCTGCGGCGGGGTGAGCTTGAGGATCAGCATGTGCTCGGCGAGCCAGCCCTCGTCGCGGGCCATGACGGACGCGATGCGCAGGGCGTAGCACTTCTTGCCGAGCAGGGCGTTGCCGCCGTAGCCGGAGCCGTAGGACCAGATCTCGCGGCTCTCGGGGAAGTGCGAGATGTACTTCGTCTGGTTGCAGGGCCACGGGACGTCCGCCTGGCCGTCGGCCAGCGGGGCGCCGAGGGAGTGCACGGCCTTCACGAAGAAGCCCTCGGAGCCGAGCTCGTCGAGGACCGGCCGGCCCATGCGGGTCATGGTGCGCATGGAGACGGCGACGTACGCCGAGTCGGTGATCTCGACGCCGATCGCGGACAGCGGCGAGCCGAGCGGGCCCATGCAGAAGGGCACGACGTACATGGTGCGGCCGCGCATCGAGCCGCGGAACAGGCCGCCCTCTCCCCCGGAGCCCTGGAAGATCTCCCGCATCTCGGCGGGGGCCTTCCAGTGGTTGGTGGGACCGGCGTCCTCCTCCTTCTCGGAGCAGATGAAGGTGCGGTCCTCGACGCGGGCGACGTCGGTGGGGTCGGACGCGGCGTAGTAGGAGTTGGGGCGCTTGATCGGGTCGAGTTTGCGGAAGGTGCCCTTCTCGACGAGCTCCTCGCACAGTCGCTCGTACTCGGCCTCGGATCCGTCGCACCAGACCACGGCGTCCGGCTGCGTCAGTTCGGCGATCTCGTTGACCCACGAGATCAGTTCCTGGTGGTTGGTGGGGACGACGGAGGGAGCCGCGATGTCGCGCGCCACGATTGCTCCTAAATGAGGGATTTTTTGGTTGGAGGCCCCGTGGGGGCTGCGACCCGGATGCTTCACGGTTCAACCTATGGCGCTCATCCGGTGCCGACCGCACTCATTTGATCATCCGACGAGAGCGCCCATATGTCCAGAGGGGCTCACAGGTGAGCGGAGTGAGCATCGCCACTCCACTCGATGTTTTCCGAGCGTCACCGCACCCTCACCGGCGGTGTTCCCCGCCGCCAACCCCATCCGCGAACGCTTGACTTACGCCCCCGTAGGTACGATGAAGCGCATGACAGCGTCCGCTCCCGACGCGCGCTCGGAGTCGTCGGCCGCCGGCCACGGCCCCGTCGCGCTCTCCCTCCCGCACCCCGCCAAGCCCAAGCTCAGGGGCTGGCTGCACCTCGGCATGTTCCCGGCGGCCCTCGTCGCCGGCCTGGTGCTCACCGCCTTCGCCCCGTCCCCCCGCGCCCGCATCGCCTGCGCGGTATACGCCCTGACGGCATGCCTTCTGTTCGGCGTGAGCGCGCTCTACCACCGGGGCGACTGGAGCCCGCGCATGGACGGCATCCTGCGCCGGCTCGACCACGCCAACATCTTCCTGATCATCGCGGGCACGTACACGCCGCTGACCCTGCTGCTCCTGCCGGACGCGAAGGGCCGGTGGCTGCTGTGGGGCATCTGGGGCGCCGCCGCCGCGGGCATCCTCTTCCGCGTGTTCTGGGTCGGCGCGCCCCGCTGGCTCTACACGCCCTGCTACATCGCCATGGGCTGGGCGGCCGTCTTCTTCCTGCCGGACTTCATGCGGGCCGGCGGCATCGCCGTCCTCGTCCTGGTGATCGTCGGCGGCCTGCTCTACAGCGCGGGCGGCGTCATCTACGGCCTCCAGCGGCCCAACCCGTCCCCGCGCTGGTTCGGCTTCCACGAGGTCTTCCACTCGCTCACCCTGGCCGCGTTCATCACGCACTACGTGGGGATCTCCCTGGTGGCGTACCAGCACGGCTGACCGGCACGGCCGACCGGCCCGCCCGAGCAACGCGGCCGGCGGTCCCGCCCGCCCGGGAAAAGCACCGGCCGGGCCCACGGCCCCCGTGTCATCCTGACCGGGTGAACCGTCCGGAGATCCACGTCGAATTCGCCGCCGAGCTGCACCTGTTCGTGCCGGGCGAACGCCGTCGCGGCGCCACCGCGCTGCACACCGACGGCGTCTCGACCCTCGGCCACGTCGTCGAGTCCCTCGGCGTCCCGCTCACCGAGGTCGGCGCCCTCGTCGTCGACGGCCGCGAGGTGCCCGTGTCGCACGTCCCGGCGGACGGCGAGTCGGTGAGCGTACGCACCGTCGAGCGCCCCCAGGAAGTCCCCGGCGCCCCGCTGCGCTTCCTCCTCGACGTGCACCTCGGCACGCTCGCCCGCCGGCTGCGGCTGCTCGGCGTGGACACCGCCTACGAGTCCACCGACATCGGCGACCCGGCGCTCGCCGCCCGTTCCGCCGCCGAGCAGCGCGTCATGCTCAGCCGCGACCGGGGCCTGCTGCGCCGCCGCGAACTGTGGGCCGGCGCCTTCGTCTACAGCACCCGCCCCGACGACCAGCTCCAGGACGTCCTGGACCGCTTCCGGCCCGAGCTGCGCCCCTGGACGCGGTGCACCGCCTGCAACGGCCTGCTGCGCCAGGCGTCCAAGGAGGAGGTCGCCGACCAGCTCAAGGGCGGCACCCAGCGGTCCTACGACGTGTTCGCGCAGTGCCGGGAGTGCGGGCGCGCCTACTGGAAGGGCGCGCACCACGACCAGCTGGAGGCCATCGTGGAACGCGCCGTGGGCGGCCGTACTCAGGGGAGCTGAGTAGCCGGGCCGATGCCCCGGCCGCCGTCGGCGCGGTCTGCTGGGCGGCATGGACACCACCGCCGTACGCGCCGCCGACGCCACCGACACCCCTACCCGCGCCGCCGACGCCGCCGAGCCCTCAGCCACCGACGCCCGCGCCGCCGGCCCCCGCGCTGCCGGGCCCGACCCGGACTCGCGGGCGGTGACCCGACTGGCCGCGGCCGGGCTCGCCCTGCTGCTCCCGTTCTCCTTCGCCGCGTGGTTCCTCGTCCTGGCGAGCGAGCGCGGCACCCGCTGCCTGATGTACGGCGAGGGCTGCTCCCCCGTGCCCGGCGACCTGCTGTGGGCCTTCTTCTGTGTCGCCCTGGGCTCGGGCGTCCTCGCGCTGACCTGGCCCCGCGCCCAGTGGAGGTCCGCCAGGCGCGGGATCGTCGGCGTGCAGTGGGGTGCCCAGCTGCTGCTCGTCGCGCTGATCCTCAGCGGCGCCTGAGGTCCCCCTTTCCGCAGGCCACGCCGTCGCCGTCGCGGTCCAGGCGCAGCGGGTCGTCCTTGCCGTTGACCTCCAGGCGGCCGTACTCGTGCTGCTTCAGCCAGGCGCAGCGGGCGGCGGTCGTCCTCTTCACGTCGGCGGGGAAGGCGGTCGGCACGCAGACGTTGGCGGAGCCGTAGTGCCGGTCGCAGCCGGAGACCTCGGGGCCGACGGGATGCGAGGCGCGCTTCCTGCCGGGGCCGGTCACCTTGCCCTGCGGGGCGTCGGCGAAGGAGTGGACGTGCGCGGAGGCGTCCGCCGCGCCGAGCGCCTCGGGTCCCTTCAGGTGGATCCACTTCGCCACCGACGGCACGCCGTTCGCGTCGACCGCGAAGAGCATGTACCAGCCGGGCGGCGCCAGGTCGGGGTTGCTCGTGACGTTCAGGTCGACGTTGTCGCCGTCCACCGACAGCGGCAGGTCCACGAACCGCTGGTTCGGGTCGGAGGAGTGCGTGACGGCGGCCGGGCGGATCAGCTCGGCCTTGGCGATGGGCCGGTCCACGGTGATGCGCTGGGTGTCGCCGTAGGTCCACTCGGTGTCGATCACGGAAGTGATCGTCGGGCGCGCGCCCTTGAACAGGTACGGCGGGCTGTAGACGGACACGTTGTGGTTCCAGGAGCCGTTGCCCGGGTTGTCGCCGGTCGTCATCACGCGGCCGTCGGGCAGCAGGAACGCCGAGGAGTGGTAGCCGCGGGCCTCCGGGTCGGCGGCGACCGGGTCGAAGGTCTCGGTCTCGGGGTCGAAGACCGACGACTCGAACACCGGGTCGGCCCGGTTGTGCAGGGCGCCCCCGGTCTCCAGGACCTTGCCGTCGGGCAGCAGCACCGCGGAGAGGTACATCTTGCCCTGGCCGCCGGTCTGCGGGACGGGCCCGTTGCCGAGGTCGACGGTGCCCTGCGGGATGGGCGGGCCGGCGACGTACTGCGGGTTCGGCTGCTTGAGGTCGATGATGTCGGTGAGCCGGTTGGCCTCCGGGTTGGAGTCGATGTTGCCGCCGCCGAGGGTGAGGACCTTCTGGTCCTGCGCCGGGGGCAGCAGCACGCTCGCCGACTGGTCCCGCTCGTCCTTGTTCCGCAGGCCGGGCACCTCGGTGATGGTGTTGGCGTCGTAGTCGTAGATCGCCGAGCCGGTGCCGGGGATGTTGTTGCCGAAGACGTGGCTGCCCGAGTAGAAGAGGCGGCCGTCCTGCATGAGGATCATCGACGGGTACAGGCCCCAGTACGACCAGGTCTGGTTGACCTGCCAGGTCGGCAGCCAGCGTTGCTGCGTTTGCGACCAGCGGTCGGCGGTGACCGAGCCGGTGGAGTCCTCCTTCAGGCCGCCGAAGGACAGCACGTCGCCGTTGCCGAGGATCGTCGCCGACGGGTACCAGTGGCCGTCGTTCATGTCGTTGGTCTTCGTGTAGGTCTCGGTCTCCGGGTCGAAGACGTACGAGTCCTTGTAGCCCTGGTAGCCGACGGTGCCGTCGGCGGACGGGTAGCCCTTGTTGCCGCTCATGACGAGCACCCGGCCGTCCTGGAGCTGGACGTGCCCGGCGCAGAACATGTCCTTCGGCGTCGGGATCACCTTGTAGCCGCCGTTCGCCGGGTCGTAGACGGCCGAGGTGAAGGTGCCCGCCTCGAACTGCTCGGGGTCGTTCCCGGAACCGGCGATGAGCAGCACCTTGCCGTTGTGCAGGACGACGGAGTGCATCGAGCGGACCGGGTTCTGCGCGGGCAGCACCTGCCAGCTGCCGTTCGCGCACTGCTCGGCGGTGCCGGTGCAGCCGGCCGGCGGCAGCGGCTCGGTGACCTGCTCCATCGTGTAGTCGTCGGTGGTGACGGAGCCGGTGCCGTAGACGGAGACGCCCCAGCTGATGCGGTCGGTGCCGGCCGGCACCTCGGGGGTGCGGACGGTCGCCGCGGTCCAGGCGGCGGCCGTCTGCAGCGTCTTGAGGTCGGTCCAGTACTGCCAGCCGGCCGTGGTGTCGTGCCGGAACAGGGTGACGTTGACGTCCGGGGTCGTCGACTTGTACCAGAGCGACAGGTCGTACTGCTTGCCGACGGTGACCACCGGCGCGCAGGCCGCGGACTCGGTGACGAGCGCCTTGCGGTCGCCGTCGACGCGGCGGGTCAGCTCGACCTTCATGGCCTTTGCGCCGGAGTGGGCGTCGCCGGTGGTGGTGAAGGTGTAGTCGTTGTCGCCCCAGCCGGACTTGGACCAGCACTCCGGCATGTCGCCGGTGCCGGCCGTCTCGAAGCCGGGGTTCTTGATCAGGTTGGCGGCGGACGCGGTCTGGGGTGCGGTCAGCAGCAGGCCGCCGGTGAGGGCGGCGACGGCCAGGAAGGCGGTCGATCTGCGGCGTCTGTTCACACGGCTCTCCTCGCTGTGCGGCTCCCGCGTGCGGGGGCCCCGCCCCGGCGCGGCAGATAGACGAGCGCTTCCGTGCCCAGGAAGCGCAGGACGAACGTCGTCACCAGCGCGAGCGCGGTGGCGGGCAGCGCGGCCATGCCGAACGTGCCGACCAGCAGCGCGATGAGCGGGATGCGCACGAGCAGGTCGGCGTTGGCGAGCAGCGCGAACCGGGCGGTCCGGTCGGCCCAGTGCCGGTGGTACCGCCGTTCGCGGAACAGCAGCTTCTCGATGAGCAGGAAGTTCCAGGCCACGCCGAACTGGTTGGCGACGATCTCGGCGGGCAGGTAGTGCAGCCCGGCCTCGGTCAGCGCCCACAGCGCGCCCAGGTTGGGCACGAACCCGGTCAGCCCGATCAGCCCGAACACGACCATGCGGGCCAGTGGGGAGGAGGTGCGCAGTCCGGCGAGGTGGCGCAGGAAGCGGATGCCTTCCGCGGCCGTCGACTTGGACTCGCCGGCGAAGCGGTCCTGGAAGACGAACGGCACCTCGGTGACCGTGCGCGGGCGGCTGCGGACGGCGAGTTCCAGGAGGATCTTGTAGCCGAGGGGTTTGAGGACGTCGGCGGTGACGGCGCTGCGCCGGATCGCGAAGAAGCCGCTCATCGGGTCGCTGATGCCGCGCAGCCGGCGCGGGAACAGGGATTTCGTCAGCCAGGTCGCCGCGCGGGACACGGCGACGCGGTAGCTGCCGGCGAGTCCGGCGCGGCTGCCGCCCTTGATGTAGCGGGAGGCGACGACGAGTCCGGCGCCCGCCCGCTCGCCGGTCGCCACCAACTCCGGGACGAGGGAGGGCGGGTGCTGGCAGTCACCGTCCATGACGACGATCCAGTCCGACCCGGCCGCCTTGATGCCCTCCACGACCGCCCCGCCGAGCCCGCCGACCGGCTCCTCGCGGTGCAGCACGGTCACGGGGAACGGGCAGTCCTGCGCGGCGGCCCGGATCACGTCGGGGGTGTCGTCGGTGGAGTCGTCCACGAAGACGACCTCGCAGGGCAGCCGGCCCGGCACGGACTCGGTGATCCGGCGCAGCAACTGGCCCACGTTCGCCGACTCGTTGAACGTCGGTACGACGATGGTGACGGCGCCCGGCTCGGGGATCTCGGCGGCCTGGACGGCCGGGTCCCCCAACTCGCCGGGCACGATGGACTCCTGGCTCATCGCCTGCCTCCGGTGGTCTCGACCCGACGGATCTCGATGCGGTCCTCGCCGGTGCCGAACACGGCGACCGGCTCCGAGTGCTCGATGGCCGCCCGGACGTTGGGCAGGTCCACCGCGTCGCGCCGTACGGTCGGGGAGGCGACGACGTAGTCGATGTCGCGCCAGCCGCGCGGCATGGTCTTCGTCACCGCGGGGTCGAGGTCGGCCTTGTAGAACCAGATGGCGCCGAGCCCGGGCCGGTACCCGGCGTGCACCAGGTCGAGCCACATCGCGTCGTCCACCAGTACCCGGGTCTCCGCCGGGTCGCGGACCTCGGTGGACAGCCATTGGGAGGCGGCCCGGTAGGGGGCGTTGGCGTCCTCGGTGAGCGCGGTGCGGTTCCCGTCGTACCAGCGGGGCACGACGTAGGCGCCGGCGGCGACCGCGAGGACGGCGGCGAGGGCGTACCGGCCGCTGCGCACGTACCGCGTCTCGGTCGCGGAGCGCCGTTTGCGCAGCACCGCGTGGGCGACGCTCGCGGTGCCGCCCGCGAGGACGAGGGCGAGGAACGGCAGGGCCTGGATGACGTACATCGCGGGCAGGTAGCCATGGGGCCGCAGGGCCAGCGCGGCGAGGATCGCCACGGTGAGGGCGGGTCCGGCGAGCGCGCGTGCGGTGACGGACCAGCGCCAGGTCGCGAGCAGCAGCAGGGCGCCGGCGAGTCCGCCGAGGGGCAGCACGCGGTCGTAGTAGAGCCACGACCGGAGCACTCCGTGGGAGCCGGACCCCTGATCCAGGATGAAGCCCGAACCCGGCCTGGTCATCTGGTACTTGACGCCGTCCCACAGGGAGACGTGTCCGCCGCCGGGCAGCAGCTCGCCCTTGAGGAGGGCGAAGAGCGGGTACGACAGTCCGATCAGGGCGCAGGCCGTGACGGCGCCGGTGACCGCGAACTTGCGGGTGTCGCTGTGGCTGTGCCGCCACATCGTGACGAGCAGGGCGGGCAGGACGACGAGCATCGTCTCCTTGGTGAGGACCGCGGTGGCGGCGGCGATGCCCGCGCCGAAGTGGTGCCACAGGTGACGGCTCGGGGAGGCGGCGAGGGTGAACGCGAGCAGCGTCCACATCACCGCGAGGTTGTCGAGGAAGATCTCGCGCTGGAGGACGACCGACAGCGGCGACAGGCCGAACAGCAGCATGCCGAGTCCGGCGGCCCAGCGGGGCAGCGCGAGGCGGCGGCCCAGCACGTAGACGAGGACCGCGCTGACGGCGCTGACCAGCAGCATCACCAGGCGCATGGAGCCGACGGTCATCGACTCGGGGCTGAGCTGGGCGGGGATCCAGGTGAGCAGGGCTATCTGGATCCAGCCGAGCGGCGGGTGGTCGTACCAGTAGGTGTAGTGGGCGAGGCCCTCGCCCTGCTGGACGGCCCAGGCCTGGGCGAGGTAGGTGCCCTCGTCGTCGCTGAGGGTCGGGTAAGCGGCGATGTTCCAGCCCTGCACGAGCATGATCGCCACGAGGAGCACGCCGCACAGGACCAGGTCGGAGCGGGACGAGCGCAGCCGCCCGGGAGGCCCGGGCCGGCGGTGCCGGCCGGTGTCGGACACAGGTGGGCGCTGCGCGGGGACCGTGTCCGTGGTCACCGCGGGAAGAGTGGAGGTCACGCGGGAACGTCCTCTCGGATCTCTCGGATCTCTCGGTTCTCGCGGTTCTCTCGGTTCTCGCGGGCCGCTTCGCTCGTTCCGGCTCCGGCGCCGGCGAGGTGCGCGCCGACGTGCGTCGTCAGCTCCCAGTCGTTGCGTCCGCGGTGCTCGCGCCACACGGCGCGGACGGCGGCGCCGGCGAGGAGGACCTGGTAGAAGGGGCCGCCGACGACGAGTTTCAGGTAGTGCGGCAGGCGCACCCTGAGCCCGTACTGCTTGCCGAAGTCGTGCAGGCCGACGATCTCGAAGACGAACGTGACCAGGGCGGTGACGGCGGGCAGGAAGGTGAGGAACGCGACGCCGACGGGCACGTCCACGAACAGCGCGATCGCCACGTTGAGCGGGATGATCACGCCGGAGAAGGCCTGGAGGAACGGCGTCATGAGGGTGTAGCGGGCGAGCAACCGCTGCCCAAAACCCGGCAGTTGCTTCCAGTCCTTCTTCCGGTAGACCTGGAGGAAGCCCTGGTTCCAGCGGGTGCGCTGCTTCAGCAGCGACATCAGCGAGCCCGGCGTCTCCTCCCGGGTCACCATGTCGGAGTCGTAGGCGACGACGACCTTCTTGCCGACGCTGGACAGCCGTACGCCCAGGTCGCAGTCCTCGGCGAGGCAGTCGGGGTCCCAGCCGCCGGCCTCGCGCAGCACGTCCGTGCGGACGAAGACGGTGTTGCCGCCGAGCGGGATGAACCCCTTCTGCGCGTGCAGGTGCAGCCGGGAGCGGAACCAGAAGAAGTACTCCAGGCAGTTGCGCAGGCTGTACCAGCTGGAGTGGAAGTTGATCAGCTGCACGCCGCCCTGCACGACGTCGGCGCCGGTGGTGCGGAAGGCGTGGTCGACGTGGGCGAGGAGTTCGGGGTGGACCTGGTCCTCGGCGTCGAAGACCCCGACGACGTCGCCGCGGCAGTGCGGCAGCGCCGTGTTCATCGCCTTCGGCTTGTTCTTCTTCTCGTGGGTGTCGACGACGACGCGGACGCGCGGGTCGCGCGCCGCCGCGTGCTCGGCGACCGCGGTGGTCTCCGGGTCGTCGTGGCCGACGATCACGATGATCTCGTAGTCGGTGTGGCTGGACTCCAGCAGCCGCTGGATCGTGTGGTCGAGCACGGCCTGTTCGTGCCGTGCGGGCAGCAGCAGCGAGAACGACACGTGCTCGTCCCCGTCCGGTCTGCTGAACCGGGTGGACGCGAGCACCTCGGGCGTACGCCACGCGTGCATCTGCCACCACAGGGTGAACGCCGCCATCCAGAACAAGGCGAGCGAGACGACGGCGATGAAGACAGACGTCAGCAAACAGATCCCCCCAGATCCCAGTTCCCCCCACGCGACGGAGCGCGGATGCGCCCCCATCCGCCGCGTGCTGTGCAGAGATTAGGGGGGAACTATGAAGCGTGGGAGCTGTTCCGATAAATAGCGTGTTTCGTAACGGGGTGGCGACTAGCGGGAGTTAACCGAACAGCCGCCCAATCTGGGCATGCCGTACCGCACCGTCCGGCGTAGTCGTCATCCGCCCAGTGCGGTACGCAGCCGCTCCGGGTCGGTCGTCGGAGCGTCACACGTGAAGTTACGGCAGACGTACGCCGCCGGTTCACCGCCGACCAGCGGCCGGTCCGCGAGCAGCGGGAACTCGTCGCTGCCCGGCGTGCCCGCCGCGACGACCGCGCCCGGCGCCGTGCCCAGCAGCGCCGTGCGGTGCAGGGTACGGGTGCCGGAGTCGTCCAGGGCCGGGCCGACGACGGCGATCTCGCGGGGCCCGTCCAGGGCGGCCTCGGCCACGGCCAGACCCCAGCCGATGAAGCGCGGGACGCGCGGGCCGAGCGCCTTCACCACGCCCAGGGCCCGCTCGGCGGCGGTGCGGTGCGGCTCGGAGCCGGTGTGCGCGGCGTAGCTCAGCAGCGCGCCCGCCGCGGCGGTCCAGCCGGACGGCGTGGCGTTGTCGGTGGGGTCCTGCGGCCGGCGGATCAGGCGCTCGGCGTCGGACGCCGTGTCGTACAGCGCGCCGGAGTCGTCCGCGAAGCGGACCAGGACGTGGTCCAGGAGGAACCCGGCGAACTCCAGCCAGACGCCCTCACCGGTGACGGAGGCCAGCGCGAGGAAGCCCTCGGCGACGTCGGCGTAGTCCTCCAGCACGCCCGCGTTGGCGCCGGCGCGGCCGTCCTTGCTGGTGCGGGAGAGGCGGGCCTGCTCGTCCAGGTGCAGCCGGACCAGCAGGTCGGCGGCGGCGACGGCGGCCTCGACAAGGTCGGGCCGGTCGAAGTAGAGGCCGGTCTCGGCGAGCGCGGCGATCGCCAGGCCGTTCCAGGCGGCGACGACCTTGTCGTCCCGGCCGGGCGCGGGCCGCTCCGCGCGCGCCGCGAGCAGACGCGCCTTCACGGACTCGACCTTCTCGGCGTCGAACACACTGTCCTGCTGCGGCAGTTGCAGCACCGACTGGCCGTGCTCGAAAGTGCCCTCCTCGGTCACGCCGAAGTACTGCGCGGCGAGTCCGGCGTCGTCGTCCCCGAGGACGTCCCTGAGCTGCGCGGGAGTCCACACGTAGTAGGCGCCCTCGACGTGCTTGCCGCTGCCGTCGTCGCTGTCGGCGTCGAGCGCGGAGGCGAACCCGCCCTCGGCGGTGCGCAGTTCCCGCACCATGAAGTCGGCGGTCTCCAGCGCGACGCGCCGCGCGAGCTCCGAGCCGGTGGAGCGCCACAGGTGCGCGTAGACACGGCACAGCAGGGCGTTGTCGTACAGCATCTTCTCGAAGTGCGGCACGACCCACTCGCGGTCCACGGAGTACCGGGCGAAGCCGCCGCCGAGCTGGTCGTAGATCCCGCCGCGCGCCATGCGTTCACAGGTGTCGGCGGCCATCTGCAGGGCGCCCTCCGCGCCGGTGCGCGCGTGGTGGCGCAGCAGGAACTCGACCACCATGGACGGCGGGAACTTCGGCGCCCCGCCGAACCCGCCGCGCTGCTGGTCGTACTCCCGGGTCAGGCCGAGCAGCGCCTGCGCCAGCTCCTGCTCGCCGGGCACCTGCGCGTCCCCGTAGGACAGTTCCCGCCCGGCCAGGTCCCGCACGATCTTCCCGGCGACCTCGGCGACCTCCTCGCGCCGGTCGGTCCACGCCGCGTGCACGCCCTCCAGCACCTGCCGGAACGACGGCATGCCGTGCCGGGCCTCGGGAGGGAAGTACGTGCCGAAGTAGAACGGCTCGGCGTCCGGCGTGAGGAACACCGTCATGGGCCACCCGCCCTGCCCGGTCGCCGCCTGCACGGCCTCCATGTAGACGGCGTCCACGTCGGGACGCTCCTCGCGGTCGACCTTGACGCTGACGAAGTGCGCGTTGAGGTAGTCGGCGGTGGCCTGGTCCTCGAAGGACTCGTGGGCCATGACGTGGCACCAGTGGCACGCGCTGTAGCCGACGCTCAGGAGCACGGGGACGCCGCGCCGCCGGGCCTCTTCGAACGCGTCGGTCTCCCACGGCCACCAGTGCACGGGGTTGTCCGCGTGCTGGAGGAGGTACGGGGACGTGGCCTGCGCAAGTCGATTCGCCATACCCCCATCCTTGCGCACCGGCGTCCCGAAACCGCGCCGTCAGCGCCCTGCCTTCGGATGCACACCGACGTCACACCGGGCCGTATCACTGCCAGGGCCGGGGCACCTGGCGGCCGCCCGCCCGACTCCCCCGCGCCGGTGCCCTCCCCAAACCGCCACGTCCGCAGCACACTTGATGTTCGGTTCAACCGTCGGCGCCAGAGGGGGAATGGCATGCGGGACAGTCATCGGGCGGACGCGGAGCGGCTGCTCGGACGGGCGGTCGAGGAGGAAGTGCGCCGCTCGGGCGGCAGACTCGACGGGAACGTCCTGCTGTCGCGGGCCCGCGGCTCCCTCGACGCGATGGCGCAGACCGCCGCCGAGGAGTACGCCGCCTACACCCGCGCCCTCGACGAGGTGGCGGCGGGCCGGCTCACCCTGCGCGAGCGCTTCGCCCGTGAGGGCGGCGCCACCCCGTTACTGGTGGCCGGCGTCGCGGCGGCCACGGCCACCGTCGCCGACCTGGCGCTGGGCACCGGCACCGGCACCGCGCTCGGCGCCGGGGTGACCGTCGGCGTCGTGGGCGCCGCGGCGACGGTCGTGAAGGTGGTCGGCACCCACCTGCCCGCCGCGCACCACCGCGCGGGCGCCGCGAGCCAGCCCGGCGGGCCGGAACAGCTGAGGCTGCAGTGGCTGACGGCGCTGGAGGTGCGCGGCATCCGGCCGTTCCTCGACCAGCAGCGGATGCTGAGCGCGTCCACCGGCCCGAAGAAGACGGCCGGACCGCAGCTGCGCGGCACCGACAAGAGCGCGGCGGCCCGCGGCCGGAACGTCCTGGCCCAGTCCTTCGCACAACTCCCCGAGCCCGCAGGGGCGTTCGCCGGGCGGCGGCAGGAGATGGCCCGCATCCGGCAATGGGTGCAGGCCGCCCGCGCGAGCACCGAGACCCGGCCGACGGTCGTCGTGCTGCACGGCGCGCCCGGCAGCGGCCGCACCGCCCTCGCGGTGCGCGCCGCCCACGACCTGAAGGACCACTTCCGCGGCGCGTGCGTCGTCGACCTGCGCGGCGACAGCCCGCAGGAGCCGCCGCTGCCCACCCGGGACGCCCTGCTGCACCTGCTGAACCGGCTCGGCGCACCCCGCGAGCAGCTCCTGTTCCGGGAACGCTCCTCCCCGGACCAGCAGGTCAAACGGCTCAGCGAGCTGTACCACCAGCACCTGACCGGCCTGCCCGTCACCATCGTCCTGGACGACGCCTCGGACCCCGAGCAGGTCCGCACCCTCGTCCCCGAGCGTTCCGACAGCCTCGTCCTCGTCACCGCCCGTCACCCCCTCGCCCTGCCGGCCGACCTGCCCGCCCGCGTCCACGAACTCCCCGTCGAACCCCTGGACGCGGCCGGTTCCGAGGAACTGCTCGCCGCCGCCGCACAGGACGACTCCGGGCCGTACGACACCGAGTCCGCCGACCGCATCCGCGAGCTGTGCGGCGGGCTGCCGCTCGCCCTGCGCACCGCCGGGTCCGCGCTGGGCCCCCGCTCACCGCGCCGCCTCGCCTCCGACCTCGGCGCCTACGGCCCCGTGGAGCCGGTCGAGCGGGCCCTGTGGCTGCGCTACGGCGACCAGTCCGAGACCGCGCGGCGGCTGCTGCGCCGCCTGGCGCTCGCCGGCCGCACCTCGCTCGGTGCCGCTGCCGCCGCCGCGCTGCTCGCCACCGACGAGACCGAGGCGAGGCGCCGGCTGGCTGAGCTGTCCCGGGCCGGCCTCATCGACCAGGTGCGCGGCGACCGGTACCGGCTGCACGACCTGGTGCGGACCTTCGCCCAGGCCCGCCTCCTCGACGAGGAGGACCCCGCGGAGCGCACGGCCGCGCAGGAACGCCTGATCGTCAACTACGCCGACCTCGCCGACTCCGTGCTGCGCCTGGTCGACGGCAACATGTCCACCCGCTCCGACCGCTTCGGCTCGCACGGCTTCACCTCCCTCGACGAGGCGCTGCGCTGGCTGGACGACGAGTCGAGCTTCATCACGGCCGCCCTGCGGCACGCCGAGGGCGTCGACCAGGCGGCCGTACTGAACCTGCTGGGCGCGCTGTGCGACTACTGCCTGCTGCGCGGCGACCTGTACCGGCTGGGCGAGATCAGCGAGCTGGCCCAGTCCGTCGACCAGGGCCTGCTGGTCCGCTCCGTGCAGTGGCGCACCGGCATCGCGGCCCGCCAGCTCGGCGAGCTCGACAAGGCCCGCACCACCCTCACCTCCGTCGTCGACCTCTACATGGAGGCCCACCACGACGCGGGCGCGGCCCGTGCCCTGTGCTCCCTCGGCATCACGCTGCACCACCAGGGCAATCTGACCGAGGCGGCGGCGAAGCTGCGCGAGGCCCTCGACCTCCAGGCCTCCCCCGAGCTGGCCACCGACCGGGCGTGGACGATGCACGCGCTGGCCGCCGTGGAACGCGACCGGGCCCGCCTCGCCGAGGCCCTCGCCCTGCTCACCGAGTCGCTGGTGCTGCACCGCGCGGGCGAGTCCGTGCACGGCCAGGCCTGGGCCCACTACCAGCTCGGCCAGCTGGGGCTGCGCATGGGCGACGTGCCGCGCGCCGAGTCCGAGCTGCGCACGGCCCTCGACCTGTACGGCCGCACCCGCGACGCCCGCGGCGAGGCCTGGGCGCTGACCCAGCTGGCGCGGGCCCGCCTGGTCGACGGCGACGCGGCACCGGCGGTGGAGGAGCTGCGGCGCGCGGCGGCCCGGCACCGCGACAACGAGGACGCGCGCGGCGAGGCCTGGACGCTCTACTACCTGGGCCAGGCCCTGGAGGAGACCGGCGACCTGGGCCGGGCGGTGCGCGAGCTGGAACGCTCCCGCCAGATGTTCTCCCGCATGCGCGACGTGTACGGCCTGGCCTGCGCCCGGCACCACTCGGCGCGCGTCACCCGCGACCAGCGGGCGGCGCAGACGGGTTCCCTGCGGAACTCGGGCTTCGCCCGCCAGCTCCTCGTCGACGCCCGCGCCGACTTCCAGCGCATCGGCGTCGCCCACGGCGAGGCGTGGACCTGTCTGGAGCTGGCGGTGGTCGACGCGGGCAACGCGCGCACGCAGCAGGCGCTGACGCTGTGCGACGAGGCGGCGGCGCTGTTCGCCTCGTACGGGGATCTGCGGGGCGGCGACTGGGCCCGCTTCCTGCGCTGCACCCTGCTGCCGTTCGCGGCGCCGGGCGGCGTCGAGGTCGGCACGGCGGTCGCCCAGGAGGAACTGGCGCAGCTGAGCCGCGCGACGCACCCGCTGCGCGACCCGAAGCTCGACGACTGCGCCGACGCGTACCAGCTCCTGCTCGAACGCGGCATCAGCCTCGAAGCGGGCTGGCAGCCCTGGCGCCTGGGCATGACCCCGTCCCGCCACGCGAGGGAGGTGATGGGGGTTCCGGTGCCCTAGGCACCCAGCCTCAGCCCTTGTCGGCGTCCCCCCGCCGGGAGGCCTCCGCGTCGTCGCCCTCCGCGAAGTCGACCTTCGCCATGTGCCGGTTCATGGACTTCATCAGGCCCCACACGGCCAACGCCATCACCGCGAACACGATGAACCCGAGAACCCCGGGCGTCACCTTGTCCTCGTCCACCTCCGCCGCGAGGGAGACGAGATGCGTCATTGCCTGGCTTGCGCTTGCGCTCATGTCAGGCATTGTCGCGGATGCCCGCGAAGAGGTCGTCCTCGGGGAGGGACGTCGCCACGAGAGACTTCGCCAGCTCGTACTCCTCCGTGGGCCAGACCTCCTTCTGGACGTCCATCGGGACCCGGAACCAGCCCCCGTCCGGATCGATCTGCGTCGCGTGCGCGATCAGCGCCTTGTCACGGATCTCGAAGAAGTCCGCGCACGGCACGTGCGTCGTGATCGTCCGCTCCTTGCGCTCGAACTCGTCCCAGCGCTTGAGCCACTCCTCGTACGGCGACTCCAGCCCCCGGTCCAGCATCGCCTGGTGCAGCGCCTCGGTGCGGGGCCGGTTGAAGCCCTGGTTGTAGTACACCTTCAGCGGCTGGTACGCCGGTCCGAACTCCGCCTCCGGGTACTTCTCGGTGTCGGCCGCACCCTCGAACGCCACCATCGTGATCTTGTGGGTCATGATGTGGTCGGGGTGCGGATAACCGCCGTTCTCGTCGTAGGTGGTGATCACCTGGGGACGGAAGGACCGGATCTGCTTCACGAGCTCGCCGGCCGCCTTGTCGACGTCCTCCAGCGCGAAGCAGCCCTCGGGCAGCGGCGGCAGCGGGTCGCCCTCGGGCAGCCCCGAGTCGACGAAGCCGAGCCACTCCTGCTTCACGCCGAGGATCTCGCGGGCCTCGTCCATCTCCTTCTTGCGTACCTCGTGGATGTTCTCCTCGATGTAGGTGTCGCCCTGGAGCTTGGGATTGAGGATGGAGCCGCGCTCCCCGCCCGTGCAGGTCACCACCAGCACGTCCACCCCCTCGGACACGTACTTCGCCATGGTGGCCGCGCCCTTGCTCGACTCGTCGTCGGGGTGGGCGTGGACGGCCATCAGTCGCAGCTGGTCAGTCAAGACTCAAATCCTCAGTCAGTCGGCGCCCGTGTGCGTCGGCGCAATCGGCGGCTTCTATAGTGACCGAATCGGGGGGTGAATAATTCCGGGGTACGACTCCGGGGCCCCTTTCGGGACAACTGTCCCGTTCCTGCCGAGAGGACGATCATGAGTACGGCGAGCACGCGACCGCCCGAGGGCCGTTACGGCCGCGCCTCGGCGGACCGCGACGACCGCACGCTCAAGATCGTCGGTGCCGTGCTCGGCGCCGCCCTGCTCGCCCTGATCGGCTACTTCGCGTACTACTACGTCGGCCAGAACAAGATCAGTGGTGAAATGATCAAGTTCGACACCTCGAAGGACTCGGTGACGGTCCACCTGGAGGTCCGCAAGGACGCCGGCGTGAGCGGCTACTGCACCGTGCGCTCGCAGGCGGAGAACGGCGCCGAGGTGGGCCGCGCGGACTTCCGCTTCGAGGGCGACGCCACCCGGATCGACAAGGTCGTCACGCTTCGTACGACCTCGCCGGGCACGACGGCGGAGCTGCTCGGCTGCCACGCCGACTGATCGGGCCGTCGATCAGTCGCAATCCGCAGGGTCTGACCTGCGTTGACGTGATTCTGATCGCTTATGTCCTCCCCCTTTGGGCAGGGAATTGTTAGGCTCGTGGTTTCGCCCTTCCATGAAGGAACATGCTTCTGGGTAGGGCGATGCTTTGTCTTCCCAGTACCTACGAGGAGCACCTGTGACCCAGACCAGCGAGAACGTCACCTGGCTGACCCAGGAGGCGTACAACAAGCTCAAGGACGAGCTTGCGTACCTTACTGGTCCCGCGCGCACGGAGATCGCCGCCAAGATCGCCGCTGCGCGTGAGGAGGGCGACCTGCGTGAGAACGGCGGGTACCACGCGGCCAAGGAGGAGCAGGGCAAGCAGGAGCTCCGTGTGCGCCAGCTCACCCAGCTCCTCGAGAACGCCAAGGTCGGCGAGGCCCCGGACGCCGACGGCGCGGTGGCGCCCGGCATGGTCGTCACGATCGCCTTCGACGGCGACGAGGACGACACGCTGACCTTCCTGCTCGCCTCGCGCGAGTACGCGAGCGCCGACATCGAGACCTATTCGCCGCAGTCACCGCTGGGCACCGGCGTGATCGGCCACAAGGTCGGCGAGGACGCCCAGTACGAGCTGCCGAACGGCAAGAAGGCGTCGGTGCGGATCCTCAAGGCCGAGCCGTACGAGAGCTGACCCGTCCGTCGACGTCCTGAGCCGTGCCCCCGGAGCCTCTGCGGCGCCGGGGGCACACTCATGCGGTCGCGGACCGGTGCTCGGGGTCAGCCGATCACGGGGTAGCCCGCGTCGTGCAGGGCCCGGCCGACCTCGGCGCAGTGCGCCGGGCCCTTGGTCTCCAGGTGCAGCTCGACCTCCGCCTCCGTGAGCCCGAGCCGGGGATCCGTCCGCACGTGACTCACGTCGAGGACATTGGCGTCCACCCCTGACAACACGCCCAGAAGCGTCGCGAGCGCCCCCGGCCGGTCCGTCAGACGCAGCCGTACGGCCAGGTAGCGGCCCTGCGCCGCCATGCCGTGCCGCAGCACCCGCTGCATCAGCACCGGATCGACGTTCCCGCCGGACAGCACCGCCACGACCGGGCCCTCGAACGCGTCCGGCCGGCTCAGCAGCGCCGCCACCGGGCTCGCCCCGGCCGGCTCCACGACCAGCTTGGCCCGCTCCAGGCACAGCAGCAGCGCCGTGGACAGCTCGTCCTCCGTGACCGTGCGCACCTCGTCGACCAGTTCGCCGATGATCCCGAACGGCACGTCACCGGGCCGCCCCACCTTGATGCCGTCCGCCATCGTCGCCGGGTTGCGCACCGACACCGGCCGGCCCGCCGCCAGCGAGGGCGGATACGCCGCCGCGCCCTCCGCCTGCACACCCACGATCCGCACGTCCGGCCGCAGCGACTTCACCGCCACCGCTATGCCCGCCGCCAGCCCGCCCCCGCCGATGCCCACGACCACCGTGCGCACCTCGGGGCACTGCTCCAGGATCTCCAGGCCGACCGTGCCCTGGCCCGCGATGATGTCGTGGTGGTCGAAGGGGTGGATGAACACCGCGCCCGTCCGCTGCGCGTACTCCTCGGCGGCGGCCAGCGTCTCGTCGACCACCTGGCCGTGCAGCCGCACCTCCGCGCCGTAGTCCCGGGTGGCGCTGATCTTGGGCAGCGGGGCGCCCTTCG
This sequence comes from Streptomyces sp. NPDC037054, assembly GCF_055606745.1. Classification (NCBI taxonomy): domain Bacteria; kingdom Bacillati; phylum Actinomycetota; class Actinomycetes; order Kitasatosporales; family Streptomycetaceae; genus Streptomyces; species Streptomyces sp. NPDC037054. The sequence continues at coordinate 537,006 of NZ_JBVJSJ010000001.1, forward strand.
GCATGAACACCGTGGACCGCACGCCGAGCAGCGCCGACGCGAGGGCGACGCCCTGCGCGTGGTTGCCCGCGCTCGCCGCGACGACCCCGGCGGCCCGCTCCTCCGGCAGCAGCCCCGCGATCCGCACGTAGGCGCCGCGCAGCTTGAACGAGCCGGTCCGCTGGAGGTTCTCGCACTTGAGGTGGACCGGAGCGCCCACCAGCTGGGAAAGATGCCTGCTGCCCTCCATCGCGGTCACCCGCGCGACACCCAAGAGCATCTTCCGGGCGCCCCGGACATCGTCCGGAGTGACGGTCCGCAAGGAGTCAGCCGTGCTGTAGCTCATGACACAAGCATCGCAGTTCAGGGCGGAATCGGCCGCTGTGACCAACCTCCGAGACCGGATGCCGCAGCGCCGGTACACCCCGCCCCCCATCCGCGTACCCTGTCCCCCAACCAGCAGCCCTCCACGAAGTGAGCCCCCGGCCATGCCCACACCTGAAATGTCGATGGACATGACGACCGTCGGTGACACCGGTCTTCTCGAAACGCTGCAGCACGAAATGGCGGTGTTCGCGCGCCGTGCCGAACAGACCCGGCTCGGCGGGGTCGGACAGGTGCGCAACTCCATGGACCGCGCCGCCTATCTGCTGCTCAACCGACTCGACAAGGAAGGCCCGATGGGCGTCAAGGCGCTCGCCGCGAGCATGGGGATCGACTCCTCCACGGTCACCCGGCAGGTGGCCCCGCTCGTCGACACCGGCCTCGTCAAGCGCACCTCGCACCCCGAGGACGGGCGGGCCGTGGTGCTCCAGCTCTCCCCGCGCGGGCAGTCCCGTCTGAACGAAGTACGCGCGTCGCGGCGCCAGTTGATGGCCGAGCTGACGCACGACTGGGCGCCGGAGGAGCGCGAGGCGTTCTGCACGCTCCTCACGCGCCTCAACGGCGCGCTCTCCGCCCGCATGGCCGCCGCGCCGGACGCCCCCACCCCGGAGACCTCCGCCTCCTGAGCGCGCCACCCGCCCGACGCGACGGCTCGCCCCTCTTCCCGCGCGTCGCGTCGCGCACGCGCGCGTGCGCGCACGGTCGCCGATCCGCACCGGCCCCCTCAGCGCCCGAGCCGTGATCCGTACCCGGCTCTTGACCCGCGGGCCGCCCCTGGCCTCATATGAGATCGGGTCCTCGTCACAGGCGGCCGGGACCGACCTCACAAGTCGCCCTCAGCGGGGAGGCGCGGTGCGAGAACGGCACGCGTTCCAAGACGCCCGCCGGGCCCGTGAGTTCGAGGCGTTCGTCGCGGGCGCGGGCGGGCGGCTGCTGCACGCCGCGACCCTCCTCACGGCGGAGGCCCCGGACGACAACCCGCGCGCGCGGCGCCTGCTGACGCTCGCCCTGGCGCACACGTACGCGTGCTGGCACCGGATGCGCGGAGAGGACCCGTACGACCACGCCCGCCAGCACCTGGCCACCCGCTTCGCGCGCGGTGCGTGGCACCAGTACGGCGGCCTGGTCCGGGCCCGCCCGCACCCCGGCAGCCCGCTGGCCCGCCTCACCCCGCAGGAACGCCTGATCCTGGTGCTGCGGCTGTACGAGGGGGTCGCCGAGGAGCAGGCCGCCGCCCTGCTCGGCCTGTCCGCCGACCGCGTACGCGCGATCTGCGACCGGGCGACGACGACGCTGCTGCACCCGCCGCGCGGACCGGCGCCGGCGGTCGGCGGCCCGAAACCGGCGCCGTCATGAGCACGCCGGAACGCGCGACGTCCCGGCGCGGGAGGTGGTGGTCGTGAACGAGCGTGACCGGCAGGCCGCCGCGCGCCGGGCCATGGAACAGTCGCCGCCGCCCGTGCCGCCGGAGCTGTACGCGCAGGCGGTGCGGCGCGGCGGGCGCATGCTGCGGCGGCGGACGATCGCGCGTCGGCTGCTGTGGCTGGCGTTGGCCGCCGCGACCGTGGCGTTCTTCGTGTGGGCCGTGGCGGCACGGCCCTGGGTGGAGCCGCCGTCCGACACGACTCCACCCCTGACCGGCTGGTGAGCCCGGGCGCCGGCCCAGGATTCGCCGGCCCGGCCGGCCGCCCGTCGCCCGGGATCCAGTGCTGCGTCCGGAGCCCTAGCCGAGTGCCTGCTGGAGGTCGGCGAGGAGGTCGTCGACGTTCTCGATGCCGACGGACAGACGCACCAGGTCGGCGGGGACCTCCAGGGCCGAACCGGCCGCGGAGGCGTGCGTCATGCGGCCCGGGTGCTCGATCAGGGACTCCACGCCGCCGAGGGACTCGCCGAGCGTGAACACCTGGGCGCGGTTGCACACCTCGACGGCCGCCTCCTCGCCGCCCCGCACACGGAACGACACCATGCCGCCGTACGCCTTCATCTGCTTCGCGGCGACCTCGTGACCGGGGTGCTCGGGCAGGCCCGGGTACAGCACGCTCGTCACGCGCGCGTGGCGGGACAGCATGTCGGCGACCTTCACGGCGTTCTCGCTGTGCCGGTCCATGCGCACCGCGAGCGTCTTCGTGCCGCGCAGCACCAGCCACGAGTCGAAGGGCCCGGCGACCGCGCCCATCGCGTTCTGGTGGAAGGTGAGCTCCTCGCCGAGCGCCTCGTCGTTGACGATCAGCGCACCGCCGACGACGTCGGAGTGGCCGCCCATGTACTTCGTCAGGGAGTGCACGACGACGTCCGCGCCGAGCGAGAGCGGCTGCTGGAGGTACGGCGTGGCGAAGGTGTTGTCGACGACGAGGCGGGCGCCCGCGTCCCGGGCGATCTGAGCGACGGCGGCGATGTCCGTGATGCCGAGCAGCGGGTTGGAGGGCGTCTCCACCCACACGACCTTGGTCTTCGGCGTGATCGCGGCCCGCACGGCGGCGGGGTCGGAGGTGTCGGCGACCGACCACTCCACGCCCCAGCGGGAGACGACCTTGGCGAACAGGCGGAACGTGCCGCCGTACGCGTCGTTGGGGATGACCACGTGATCGCCGGGGCTGAGCAGCGTGCGCAGCAGGCAGTCCTCGGCCGCCAGTCCGGACGCGAACGCGAGCCCGCGGCGCCCGCCCTCCAGGGCGGCGAGGTTCTCCTCGAGGGCGGTCCTGGTGGGATTGGCGCTGCGGCTGTACTCGTAGCCGCCGCGCAGCCCGCCCACGCCGTCCTGCTTGTAGGTCGAGACCTGGTAGATCGGCGGGACGACCGCGCCCGTCAAGGGATCGGCGGTGTTGCCCGCGTGGATCGCGAGCGTCTCGAAGTGCTCACTGAAGTGCCTGTCGCTCATGGGCACCGAGCGTAATGCGCCACGGGCCCCGATGACGCCCCACCGGCCGCGGCAGGAACCGGCAGAGGGCCCGGGCCCGCGTCCGGCGCGGAGTTTTCCACAGGTCGTGCACCGGGTTGGCCAATTGTCCGCGCCGTCTGGTTCGCTTGTGACATGGAGATTTTGTGGGTCCTGATGGCCGCGATCATGCTCGGCGTCGTGCTGCTCCCCTTCCTCAGGCGCCGCCGCGGCATGATCGAGCAGGTCCACCCGGGCCACCCGGACGCCGCGGACCCCGAGAACTACGGATTCGCGCGCGAGGAGGAGCTGGACATCCGCATGCCCGGCCCCGACCAGGACCTGCTGGACGTCCTGGACGTCGTGCAGGGCACCCAGGACTACCGGGCGGCGCAGCAGCTCCTCGCCGGCACCGAGGCGGACGGCGAGCGGCGCTGGCAGCGGGTGCAGGCCTTCGCGGGTGCCGCGTCGCTGGAGCTGCAGCAGCGGCCGGGCGGCGCCGGCGAGTCGCCGGGCGGTCAGTGGCTGCGGGTGTGGCGCGCCGAGGCGCCCAAGGACGCGGGCGGCGCGGCGGTGCACGCCGAGTTCCTGGTGCAGCAGGCGTGGCGGACGGCGACGCCGGGCACGGACGAGTTCCGGATCATCATGGAGGAGGCGAAGGCGGCCTGCGCCGACGCGGCGCTGCTCGCCCCCGGCGACCCGATCCCGTACATCGTCGAGCTGTCCGTCGCGCGCGGTCTGGCGTACTCGCGGCCCGAGTTCGAGCAGCTGTGGCTGAAGATCCTGGACCGCGCCCCGACGCACATGGGCGCGCACCTGGCGGCGCTGCACTACTGGTGCGAGAAGTGGCACGGCTCGCGCGAGCTGGCCTACGAGTTCGCGGAGGCCGCGGCGGCCCGCGCCCCGCAGGGCTCCCTGCTGTCGGCGATGCCGCTGTTCGCGGTCTTCGAGCACCTGCCGGAGGTGACGCTGGTCAGCGGCTTCTACCAGAGCGAGGTCGTGACCAAGGCGATGCACGGCGCGCTGCACGCGGTGCACTCGGCGCGCCCCGACGACCCGATGTCGGCGCACGTCCGCCATCTGCTGGTGTTCTTCCTGGTGCGGGCCGAGCGCTGGGCGGAGGCCATGAACCAGCTGATACACATCGACGGCCACGTCGGCGCCCTGCCCTGGACGCTGTCGCGGGACCCGGCGGCGGAGTTCGCGGTGTACCGGGCGCTGGCGGTGGCGGGCTACGAGGCGAACGGCGGGAGCCCGGCGACGCTGCCGCACTGACCGGGCGGCCCCGCCGGAATTCCGCACCGGCGGCGCACGTTCACTGAAGGGGTGCCCCCGACCGGCGCCTCGATTGGAGTGGGAGACCGCATGTTCCTCTACAGCCGTACGCCTCAACTGCCGACGCCCGAGCAGGCCCTGCCCGGCCGCCCGGAGCCGACGTACACGGTCCCGGACCGCCACACGGTCCTCGGCAACCCGCTCCTCGGCCCCTACCCGGAGGGCCTGGAGGTCGCCGACTTCGGCATGGGCTGTTTCTGGGGCGCCGAGCGCAAGTTCTGGCAGCTCCCGGCCGGCGTGTGGACGACCCTCGTCGGCTACCAGGGCGGCTACACCGAGCACCCCACGTACGAGGAGGTCTGCTCGGGGCAGACGGGCCACACTGAGGTCGTCCGCGTGGTGTTCGACCCCGAGGTGACATCGTACGAGCGGCTGCTGAAGACGTTCTGGGAGTCCCACGACCCGACGCAGGGCTTCCGCCAGGGCAACGACGTGGGCACGCAGTACCGCTCGGCGGTCTACACCCACACCCCGGAGCAGGCGGCGACCGCGGAAGCGTCCCGCGAGGCCTACCAGAAGGTCCTGACGGCCTCGGGCCACGGCACGATCACGACGGAGATCCTCCCGGCCGAGGGCCGCGCGTTCTACGCCGCGGAGGCGTACCACCAGCAGTACCTGGACAAGAACCCGGCGGGCTACTGCGGGATCGGCGGGACGGGAGTCTCCTGCCCGATCGGTGTCGCGCCGGCCGAGGGCTGACAGCACGCGCGGGGACCACGAGGGGGACGTCCATGTCGTTCGCACGGAAGCAGCACCAACTGCGCCTGCCCACGCCGGAGGAGGCCCCGCCGGGCCGCTCCGCGCCGGCGTACGAGGTGCCGGAGAAGCACACCGTTCTCGGGACGCCGCTGCTCGGCCCCTACCCGGAGGGGCACGAGGTCGCCGACTTCGCCCTCGGCTGCTTCTGGAGTGCCGAGCGCCGGTTCTGGCAGCTGCCCGGCGGCGTGTGGACGACCCTCGTGGGCTTCCAGGGCGGCTACACCCCCCACCCGACGGACGACGAGATCCGCAGTGGGCTGACCGGGCACGCGGAGACGGTGAGGGTGGTGTTCGACCCGGCGAAGGTCTCCTACGCCCGCCTGCTCCAGCTGTTCTGGGAGTCGCACGACCCGACACAGGGCTTCCGCCAGGGCAACGACGTGGGCACGCACGTCCGGTCGATCCTCTTCACCCACTCCCCCGCCCAGCACGCGGCGGCCGAGCGGAGCCGCGAGAGCTACCAACAGGCCCTCACCGCCGCCGGGTACGGCCCGATCACCACGGAGATCCTGCCGGCCGAGCGGTACCCGTTCTACCCGGCGAGTGAGCGGCACCAGCAGTACCTGTCGGACGCCAAGAACCCGGCGGGCTACTGCGGGTTGGGCGGCACAGGTGTGAGGGCGGCGATGTCCGTGTGACGTGCGTACCCATAAGGTGCTCACGTGACAGCTCAATTGAGTTCCAGGAAGACCCGCGACGCGCTGCGGACGTCGGCGCGTGTGTCCGGCGAGTTGCTGCTGGTGCTGGTGATGCTCGCGGTGACTTTGTGGATCATGGGCCGGATGTGGTCCGTCGTGTGGCCACTCGTCGTCGGTCTGATCCTGACCACGCTCACCTGGCCCGCGGCGCGTTTCCTGCGTCGGCACGGCTGGCCGGCCGCGCTCGCCGCGGCGGTCGTGACCGTGCTGTTCCTGCTGGTCGCGGCCGGCGTCGTCGCGTTGATCGCGGTGCCGGTGGCGTCCCAGTCGGGTGAGCTGACCGACGGCGTGGTCGAGGGCATCCAGCGGCTGCGCGAGTGGGCCGCCGGGCCGCCGTTGAACATCGGCGACGCCCAGATCAACAAGGCCTTCGACACCGCGGTCGCCCGCGCGCAGGACGGCCTCGGCAGCGCGGTCTCCACCGTCGTCACCGGCGTGGGGACCGTGGTGAACGGCGTGGTCACCGCCGTCCTGGCAGTGTTCCTGATGTTCTTCTTCCTCAAGGACGGCCCGCGGTTCCTGCCCTGGCTGTCCCGGCAGCTGCCCGGCCGGTTCGCCACCGACGTGCCGGTCGTGGCGGCGCGCGGCTGGGAGACCCTGGGGTCGTTCGTGCGGTCCCAGGCGGCCGTCGGCCTGCTCGACGCCGTACTGATCGGACTCGGCCTGTGGATCCTCGGGGTGCCGCTGGTGCTGCCGCTGGCGGTGCTGACCTTCGTCTCGGCGTTCGTGCCGATCATCGGCGCGCTGTTCGCCGGTTTCGTCGCGGTGCTGATCGCGCTGGTCTCCAACGGGCTGACGGACGCGCTGATCGTGCTGGCGATCATCGTGGTGGTGCAGCAGCTGGAGGGCAACGTGTTCCAGCCGATCATCCAGAGCCGCGGCCTCGGCCTGCACGCGGCGGTGATCCTGCTCGCGGTGACGCTGGGCGGCAACCTCGCCGGCATCGTGGGCAGCCTGCTCGCCGTACCGGCCGCCGCCCTGATCGCGGTCGTCTGGAACTACGTCCGCGAACAGCTGGGCGAACCCCTGCCGGAGCCGGGCGGCGCCGGTGAGCCACCCGCCGGCGCGCCCGCGTCCTGACGGCTCACTGCCCGCTGCCGTAGGGCCGGGTGAGGATCTCCAGGTTGTGGCCGTCGGGGTCGTCGAAGTAGGCGCCCCGGCCGCCGTCGTTGTGGTTGATCTCGTCGGGGTGGCGGTGGTACGGGTCGGCCCAGTACGGGAGGCCGGCCCGCCGGATGCGGGCGAAGATGGCGTCGAAGTCGTCCTCGGAGACCAGGAACGCGTAGTGCTGGGGCTTGATGTCGCCGGACGTGTCCATGTAGTCGAGGGTCACGCCGTTCGGGATCTCGACCGGAAGGAAGGGACCGTACGGCGCGCCTACCTTCAGGTCCAGGAGGTCGGCCAGGAAGTGGGCCGAGGTCTCCTTGTCACGGGCGGCGACGATGGTGTGGTTCAGCTGGACGGTCATCGTGTGCGGGCCTCCTCGCAGGGCACGGCCGGGCCGAGCGGCCCGGCACCCGGTACGTCTCCACGCTAGATCCGTACCCGGTGGGCCCGCATCGGTCCCCGGTCCGGTCCGGGCTCGGTCCCGGGTCCGGTCCCGGCCTACGACCACGGCCCGAGACCCCGGCCCGCTCCGGCGTACCCGGCGGCCGCGTCAGATCGTCGCCGTGTCGATCACGAAGCGGTAGCGCACGTCGCTCGCCACGACGCGCTCGTACGCGTCGTTGATCTCGGACGCCGCGATGAGTTCGATCTCCGCGCCGAGGCCGTGCTCCGCGCAGAAGTCGAGCATCTCCTGGGTCTCGGCGATGCCGCCGATCATGGAGCCGGCCAGCGACTTGCCGCCGCCGATCACCGAGAACAGGTTGAGGGACACCGGCTCCTCGGGGGCGCCCACGTTCGCCAGGACGCCCTGCGTCTTCAGCAGCGACAGGTAGGCGCCGAGGTCGAGCGGGGCCGAGACCGTGGAGACGATCAGGTCGAAGGTGCCCGCGAGCTCCTCGAAGGTCTTCGGGTCACTGGTGGCGTAGTAGTGGTCGGCGCCCAGCTTCAGCCCGTCGTCCTTCTTGCGCAGGGACTGCGACAGCACCGTCACCTCGGCGCCCATCGCGTGCGCGATCTTGACGCCCATGTGGCCGAGGCCGCCCAGGCCGACGATCGCGACCTTCTTGCCGGGACCGGCGTTCCAGCGCTTGAGCGGCGAGTACAGCGTGATGCCGGCGCACAGCAGCGGCGCCGCCTCGTCGAGCGCGATGCCCTCGGGGATGCGCACGACGTAGTTCTCGTCGACGACGATCTTCTGCGAGTAGCCGCCGTAGGTGGGCTCGCCGTCCTTGCCGACGGCGTTGTACGTGCCGACCATGCCGCCGCCGGTGCAGTACTGCTCCAGGCCTGCCCGGCAGTTGTCGCACTCGCGGCAGGAGTCGACCATGCAGCCGACGCCCACGCGGTCGCCGACGGCGTACTTGGTGACGCCGGGGCCGACCTCGGAGACGACGCCGGCGATCTCGTGGCCGGGGACCATCGGGAAGATCGCCTCGCCCCAGCCCTCCCGGGCCTGGTGGATGTCGGAGTGGCAGATACCGGCGAACTTGATGTCGATCAGCACATCGAACTCGCCGACGGCCCGGCGTTCGATGGTGGTGCGCTCCAGCGGAGCCTTGGCGGCGGGTGCGGCGTACGCGGCGACAGTGGTCATGCCGAGGGTTCTCCTAGGTGGTCGTGCGCCCGGCTGCCTTCCGTCCGGGCACGTCGTCCAGCGTGCCGGACGGCCGGGAGTCCACCCAGGCCCTGGCTTTGCGTACGTTCGCCGTGCGTACCACTGGCGGGGTCAGGCTGCCGGGCGTACGACCGGGAATACTGGAGACATGGACGAACAGCCCGAAACCGTGCCGGAGACCGGCGCGGGCCTGGACCGGCGCGCGGAGCTCAGCGAGTTCCTGCGCACCCGGCGTGCCCGGCTGAAGCCGGAGGACGTGGGGCTGCCGCAGTACGGCCGGCAGCGCCGCGTGCCGGGGCTGCGCCGCGAGGAGCTGGCGCAGCTCGCCGGGGTGTCCGTGGCGTACTACACGCGTCTGGAACAGGGCAACGGGCGGAACGTGTCGGCGGAGGTGCTGGACTCGATCGCCCGCGCGCTGCGGCTGACCGACGCCGAGCACGCGCACCTGACGCATCTGGCGAAGCCGAAGCAGCACAAGAGGAAGCCGGTGGCGAAGACGCAGCAGGTGCGGGGGGCGCTGCGGCAGCTGCTGGACTCGATCGACGGCGTGCCCGCGTACGTCACGGGCCGGCGCACCGACATCCTCGCCTGGAACACCATGGCCGCGGCCGTCTTCGGCGACTGGGCGGAGCTGCCGGCGCAGGAGCGGAACTGGGCGCGGCTGGTGTTCCTGCGCCCGGACTACCGCGAGCTGTTCGTGGACTGGGACCAGAAGGCGTCCGACATCGTCAGCTTCCTGCGCATGGACGCGGGCTGCCACCCGGACGATCCGCGGCTGTCCTCGCTGGTGGGCGAGTTGTCCGTGAAGAGCGAGGAGTTCCGGCGGCTGTGGGCCACGCACGACGTCAAGGAGAAGGGCCACGGGGTGAAGCGCCTGCGGCACTCGCTCGTCGGTGATCTGACGCTGTACTTCGAGTCGTTCCAGCTCGTCGACGACGGCGGGCAGTCGCTGATCACGTACCACGCCGAGCCGGGCTCCCCGTCGGCCGAGGCGCTGCGCCTGCTGGCCAGCTGGGGCGCGGACGCGACCCGCGCGGGGACCGGCGCCGCCTGACAGGGCGGCGGGGCCCGCCGGCGGCCGTGCGTACGGCTGCCGGCGGGCCCCTCTCGCCTCAGCGAGTCACAATCGGCCGTCCTACTTCCCGTAGTACGCGTCGTGGATCGCGACGGTCGACGTGTTGCCCTTCGTGTCGACGACTTCGGCGCGGAAGGAGATCGACTTCCCCTTCGCCGGGTTCTTCACGAAGATCGCACCCTTCTTCACGCCGGTCTTCTTCCAGGTCCTGCCCTGGTCGTACGACACGTAGGCCGTCAGCGACTTGAGGCCCGCGCCCTTGGCCGCGCCCTGGACGGTGAGCGGGATCCTGACCTTCCTGTTGGCCGGGGCCGTGCTGTCCAGGCCGGTCTCGGCGCCGAACCGGACCGTGGAGGCGGGCAGTCGCGTGAGGTCGGCGGTCTTCTTCGAGCGGAAGGTCCAGCTCGCGTCGATCCGGCTCGCGGCCGAGGCGACCTCGGCGTCGCGCTTCACGGACGTGGTCAGGCGGTACCGGGCGTCACCGGCCGGGACCTTGAACGGCTTCTCGCCGAACAGCGGGTCGTCGTTCGAGGCGACCTTTGTGCCGTCGCGGTAGAGGGTGGTGCGGACCGAGGAGAACAGCGACGAGCCGGCGTTGCCCTTGCCGTCCGCGAACAGCGGCAGGCTGCCGTACAGGTCGTTGCCGTCGCGGAAGAGGCCGAAGTCCGCGGTGAGGCGCGGGCCGAAGACCGCCGTGTTGAACGTCTTCGCGTACGTCTTGCCCGCCTGGAACTTCTGCGCCCGGCCGAGGGTGTAGAACGCCTCGGTGACCGGGAAGCCGTCGGCGTCGAGGCCGCCCTGCTGCTCGAAGTCGACCTCCCAGGTCACGCCGTCGCCGGTGGACAGGTTCAGGGTGCGGGTGCCGGGGAGGGTCTGCGGCACGCCGACGGAGGACGCGGAGAAGGCGCCGGGCAGCCAGCCGGTCGCGGAGACCGCGCCCTTCTTGCCCTTGACCGACGCGCCGAGGCCCGCCTTGACCTTCGCGAAGTCGCCCGTCTTGTAGCGGCGGGTGAATCCGGTGGCGAGCTGATCGACCGGACCGCCGGCCACGGTGTCGTACTGCTCCTTGCCGCCCTTGGTCCAGTGGCCGTCCCACTGCTGGCTCAGCGAGCCGTCGGTGATCTTCGGGCCGAGGTGCTTGGTGCGGAAGTTGTCGTAGCCGTCCAGCCACCAGCCGAAGGCGTAGCCGGAGTCGGCCGTCTCGATCGCGAAGTCGGCCGAGGCGAACACCGACTCGGCGGCCGGGTCGGGCACGGTGATGTCCACGGGCTTCGCGGTGCGGGCGTCGAGCGTGACCGCGGTCTTCTTCGTGACGTCCAGCCGGGGCTGGGCGATCCAGTCGGCGCCCTGGTAGACCTCCGGGTCGTCGCCCGCGTAGAGCGCGGAGTTGAGGACGTAGCGGCCCCTGGGCACGCGGACGGTGACGGTGCCGTCGGCCTCGTACGGCGTGAACCACTTCTGGTCGGCGAGGCCGGAGACGCCGGTCAGGTCGGTGTTGTAGTTGGCGGTCGGCCTGCCGTCACGGCCGAGGAACTTCAGCGTGACGTCGTACGACTCCACCTCGCGCTGTACGGCGGCCGCCGTGCGGACGGTCTGGCCGCCGCCCGTCGCGGTGACGTACGCGGAGTAGGCACCGTCGACGGTGCCGCCGAGCTTGGTGTTCACGGTCACCGGGACGGAGGCGGTGCCGCCCGCCGGCACGGTGACGGTGGCCTTGCCGAGCGTGAAGAAGCCCGCCGGGGCCGTCCGGCCCTTCGGGTCGGTGGCGGTGGACGTCAGGGTGAGCGTGACGTCCTCGGTGCCGAGGTTGCGGTACGTCAGCTGCTTGGTGACGGGCTTGTCGTCGGTGTGCGGCCACTGCTGGACGCCGAACGACACGGACACCGGCTCGGCGATCACCGTCTGGCCGACGGCCCTGTCGACCTGGACGCGGCCGGAACCCTGCTGGAACGCGGTGTGATCGCCGCCCTTCGTGGAGCCGGTGAGGGCGCCCTTCAGCTCGGCGTACGTCCAGTCGGGGTGCTGCTGCTTGAGGATCGCCGCCGCGCCCGCGACGTGCGGGGTGGCCATCGACGTGCCGGAGATGGTCAGGTACCCGGCGGGCTTCTCGCCGACCTCCCGGGCGATGGCGCTGCCCGGCGCGGCGGCCGCGGTGATGTCCACGCCCGGCGCGGTGACGTCGGGCTTGATCGCACCGTCGAGGCCGGGGCCGCGGCTGGAGAACGACGCGAGTTCGTCCCGGTCGTCGACCGCGCCGACGGTGAGGGCGGCCTTGGCGCTGCCCGGTGAGCCGACGGTCTGCTCGCCGAAGTCGCCGTCGTTTCCGGCGGCGACGGCGAACAGGATGCCCTTGTCGGCCGACAGCTTGTCGACCGCCGCCTCCAGCGGGTCGGTGTCGGGGGTGTCGGCGCCGCCCAGGCTGAGGTTGACGACGTCGGCGCCCTGCTCGGCGGCCCACTCCATGCCGGCGAGGATGCCGGAGTCGTCGCCGTAGCCGTCGTCGCCGAGCACCTTGCCGTTGAGCAGCTTCGCGCCCGGCGCGACGCCCTTGTAGGCCCCGCCGCCCTTCGCGCCGGTGCCGGCGGCGATGGACGCGACGTGCGTGCCGTGGCCGACCTTGTCCGTGGCGTCGGCGGACGTCGAGAAGTTCTTGGCCGCGACGACCTGGTCCTTCAGGTCCGGGTGGGTCGCGTCGACGCCGGTGTCCAGGACGGCGATCTTCACGCCCTTGCCGTCGTATCCGGCCGCCCAGGCCTTGGGGGCGCCGATCTGCGGCACGGACTTGTCGAGGCTGGCCCGGCGGACGCCGTCGAGCCAGACGTGCGCGATGCCGGAGGCGGTGCGGTCGCCGTCGGTGACGGCCTTCCACAGCTCGGGCGTGGCGTCCCGGGGCGTCTGCACGGCGTCGGCGTTGAGGGTCTTCAGGCTGCGGCGGAGCGTGCCCGCGTCGCGGACGTCGGCCTTGGTGGCGGTCGCCGCGCCGCGGTAGCCGACGATGACCTTCAGTCCGCCGCGCTGTGCCTTGCGGGTGGCGGCCCTGCCGAGTTCGGTGACGTCGAACAGGCGCCGGTCGAGCGTGCCGGTGGCGACGAGCCGGGCGGCGTCGGCCGGGATCACGAGGGTGTGGCCGTCGACGCGGCGGATCTGGACGGGTATGTGCTCGCGGCCCTCGGCGCGTTCGATGCCGGTGACCCGGCCCTTGGCGTCGACGGCGACGCGGTCGCCGGTGATGAGGGTGACGCGGTCCTTCGCGGTGAGCTGCGCGGCGCCGGCCGGGCGCTGCTCGGGCCGCGCCGCCGCCGGGCCGGCCAGGCCCGCGGCGAGGGCCACGGCGGTGGCCACCGCGACGGTGGTCACGCATGCCTTGTTCACTTGTCTGCGCAAGATTCCCCCTGGCTGGAGTTCCGGACGAATCCCCGTTCGCCCGGCCGGGGGTGGTCTCGCACGCGCGTGCGTGCGCCCCCGGATCTCGCAGTATGCAGGGGCGGTTGGGGCGTCTCAACGACGCCGGGCATGGTCGGCAAACCGCCTGCCGTCCGTAACGCGACCGCGCGAACTCCGTTACACATTCGCGTGGTTGACAGCCCGGAACCGGGCCGCAAAACACCGGTGCCGCCCCGAGGGGCGGCACCGGTCGACGAAGAGTGCGGGGGAAGTCCGGCGTCAGACCGCCGAACCCGCCTTCCACTGCTCCCAGCTCATGTTCCAGCCGTTGAGGCCGTTGTCGGGGGCGACGGTCTTGTCGCCGGTGTTCTGCACGACGACCACGTCACCGAGGATCGTGTTGTTGTAGAACCACGCGCCCGGCATCTTCGGGTCGTTGGCGCCCTTCTTGTCCTGGAGGCCGACGCAGCCGTGGCTGGTGTTGGCGTTGCCGAAGACGCCCGGTCCGCCCCAGTAGTTGCCGTGGATGAACGTGCCGGAGCTGGTCAGACGCATGGCGTGGGGCACGTCCTTGATGTCGTACTCGCCCTTGCCGTCGTCGTCGGTGAAGCCGACCGTGGCGCCGTTCATCCGGGTCTCCTTGAACTTCTCGGAGATCACCATCTGGCCCTCGTACGTCTTGTTCTCGGGCGAGCCGGCGGAGATCGGGATCGTCCGGACGGTCTTGCCGTTGCGCGTGACCTTCATCTGCTTGGTCTTCGCGTCGACGTAGGAGACCTGGTTGCGGCCGATCTTGAACGTCACCGTCTTCTGCTGGACGCCGTAGACGCCCTCGGCGCCCTCGACGCCGTCCAGGGCGAGCTTCAGGGTGACGGTCTGGTTCTCCTGCCAGTAGTCCTCGGGGCGGCAGTCCATGCGGTTGGCGTTGAACCAGTGGCAGGCGACCTCCTGGCCGCTGCTGGAGCTGACGGTGATGCCCTGCTGGACGGCCGTCTTGTTGGTGATCGCCTTGTCGAAGTTGATCGACACGGGCATGCCCACGCCGACGGTGGTGCCGTCGTCCGGCGTGAAGTTGCCGATGAAGCTGTTGTCCGGGGAGACCGTGGTGAACGACGCGTTCTCGTGGGCGGCACGGCCCTCGGAGTCCGTCGCGCTCGCCGAGAGCTTGTAGGTGGTGGCGCGCTCCAGCTGGACGGTGGGCTTCCACGAGGTCTTGTCGGCGGATATCTCGCCCTCGACCGCGGTGCCGTCGGACGTCTTCATCGTCACTTCGGTGAGCGTGCCCTTGCTCACGGTGACGGTGGCGGAGTTGTTGATGGAGGCGTTGTTCGAGCCGTCCTTCGGCGTGATCTTGATCTGTGCCTCGGAGCTCTTCTCGGCCGCGGCCTCGTCGACCTTGGCCTGGGAAGAGGCGTCACCGCCCTTGCCCCCGTCGCTGGCCGTGGCGTCCTCGCCACCGGAACAGGCCGAGAGCACCAACACTCCGCCGAGCAGTGCGGACGCGACCGTGAGGCCCTTGCGCCGCTTACTGTCCGTCATCACACGCTTCTCCATCGTTGCCGAATCCCGAAACCCCAGGAGTCCTCGTCAAGAACTTCCAACGCTACGACCGGTTCGTCCCGTTCCACATTCCTCGGATGTGTGGGGCACACCACGTCGCCGAGGCGGGCGGGTGCGGGTGGTCGGTCGGCGCGCTCCTTGAGACGACGAAACCCCGGGCGGCGGTTGCCGCCCGGGGTCACGAATTTCCCCAAGCCGCGTCAGACAACCGCCTCTTCCTCGTCGTCTTCCCCGTCATCATCCTCGTCCATGTCCCAGTCGGGTGAGTCGGGGTCGTAGTCGATGCGCTCGCTGCTCCAGGAGGCCTGCTGGAGTTCCACTCCGGGCACCTCGCTGACCAGGTCGAACGGGTCGACGAGGTGGGCGAGCGCCTCCGCGGTGTCTTCCGTCACAGCGCTCTCGGCGTGGGCACGCTCCGCCTCGGGCATCCCGGGGTCGCTTGCGATCCGGCCGAGGGCGGCCGACGTCAGGGCGGCCTCGTCCTCGACTTCGAGAACGAGTTCCACGCGAACCCGCACAAAACGTGATGTGTCTTCAGTGCTCATGCCGGGAGCGTACGGTGCCGCGCTCCTGTGACTTTCCCGTGACCCGCGCCTTTCACTAACATCGCTCCACACGGCCAATTCGCCAGCGCCACAAGGGGATCGATATTCCGTGTCATCCGCTCGCCGATCGTTGCTGACCGCCACCGCCGCGGGGACCCTGCTGGGCGCCCTGTGGTTCGTTCCCTCCGCGAACGCGACGGCGGAAAACCCGGCCAGAGCACTGTCGTCGGCGAACCCCGCGCCCCAGGTCACGGCACAGGCGAGGGTCGCGGCGGCGAACGCCTCCGAGGTCGCGCCGCAGGAGGCCCGGCTGGCCGACACCGGCAGCTTCGACAGCACGCCGTACGTCACCGGCGGCACGCTCTTCCTCGCCCTCGGCGCGGGCTTCGTGGTGTATTCCGTGCGCCGCGAACGGCTCGGTCT
Organism: Streptomyces sp. NPDC037054; assembly: GCF_055606745.1. Taxonomy (NCBI): domain Bacteria; kingdom Bacillati; phylum Actinomycetota; class Actinomycetes; order Kitasatosporales; family Streptomycetaceae; genus Streptomyces; species Streptomyces sp. NPDC037054. The sequence continues at coordinate 552,745 of NZ_JBVJSJ010000001.1, forward strand.
CTGAGTCCGGTCCCGGAACACGCCGAAGGCCCCACCGAACGGCGGGGCCTTCGCTCGTCGGCTACTTCAGCGGGCCGGTGACCGACTCGACCGCCGCGAGGAGCCGCCCCTCGCGCACGAACGCCTCGGCGGCCGCCAGGTCGGGCGCCAGGAACCGGTCGGGTCCGGGCCCTCGCACGCCGGCCTCGCGCGCGGCCTCGATGACGGCCCGGGAGGCCGGGGCCGGGGTGAGTCCCTCGCGCAGTTGGACGGCGCGCGTCGCGGCGTACAGCTCGACGGCGATGACGCGCGTGAGGTTGTCCACGGCCGTGCGCAGCTTGCGCGCCGCAGACCAGCCCATGGACACGTGGTCCTCCTGCATCGCGGAGGACGGGATCGAGTCGGCGGACGCCGGTACGGCCAGCCGCTTCAACTCGCTGACGAGGGCGGCCTGCGTGTACTGAGCGATCATCAGGCCGGAGTCCACGCCCGCGTCGTCGGCGAGGAACGGCGGCAGGCCGTGGCTGCGGTTCTTGTCGAGCAGCCGGTCGGTGCGGCGCTCGGCGATGGAGCCGAGGTCGGCGGCGGCGACGGCGAGGAAGTCCAGGACGTAGGCGACGGGCGCGCCGTGGAAGTTGCCGTTGGACTCGACCCTGCCGTCGGGGAGGACGACGGGATTGTCGACGGCGGCGGCCAGTTCGCGCTCGGCGACGAGCCGGGCGTGCGCGATGGTGTCGCGTCCGGCGCCGGCGACCTGCGGGGCGCAGCGCACCGAGTAGGCGTCCTGGACGCGGGGCGCGTCGTCCTGGTGGTGCCCGGTCAGGCCCGAACCCTTCAGTACGGCGGCCATGTTGGCGGCGCTGGCGGCCTGGCCGGGGTGCGGCCGGATGGCGTGCAGTTCGGGGGCGAGGACCTTGTCCGTGCCGAGCAGGGCCTCCAGGGACAGGGCGGCCGTGACGTCGGCGGACTTGTAGAGGGTGTCGAGGTCGGCGAGCGCCATGATCAGCATGCCGAGGATGCCGTCGGTGCCGTTGAGGAGGGCGAGGCCCTCCTTCTCGCGCAGTTCGACGGGCCGGATGCCGTGCTCGGCCAGCAGTTCGCCGGCGGGCCGGACGACGCCGTCGGGGCCCTCGGCGTCGCCCTCGCCCATCAGCGCGAGCGCGCAGTGGGACAGCGGCGCGAGGTCGCCGGAGCAGCCGAGCGAGCCGTACTCGTGCACGACCGGGGTGATCCCGGCGTTGAGGACGTCGGCCATGGTCTGCGCGACCTCGGGGCGGACGCCGGTGTGCCCGGAGCAGACGGTCTTCAGCCGCAGGAACATCAGGGCCCGGACGACCTCCCGCTCGACGCGCGGGCCCATGCCGGCGGCGTGCGAGCGGACGATGTTGCGCTGCAGCTGGGCGCGCAGCTCCGGGCTGATGTGCCGGGTCGCCAGGGCGCCGAAGCCGGTGCTCACCCCGTAGACGGGGTCGGGCTTGGCCGCCAGGGCGTCCACGATCTCGCGGGCCGCGGCGAGTGCGGCCACGGCCTCGGACGACAGCTCGATGCGGGCACCGCCGCGCGCCACGGCGAGCACGTCGGACGCGGTCACGCCGGCGGTCCCCACCACCACAGTGTGCATATCCATATTCAGGAGCGTACGCACTGAATTCACGACTGTCACCACTGGGGGTGGGGGTCACCCCTTACCGTTGCGTCACACCTCCCGCCGCGCCCGCACGCTCACTCGCCGGGCGCGTGCCGGCCCCGGAAGCGGCGGCGCTCGCCGTTCGGGTCCCGGGGCGGCGAGTCCGCGAGCCGGATCACCGGGTCGTCGGGGCCCTCCCGCCCGGCGACGACCGGCCTGGTGGCCCGTACGGCCTTGGCCTGGTACTGGGCGGCGTCCGCGAGCCGGAACAGCCGGCGGGCGGAACGCACCGTCCCGATCGCGTCCTCGGTCGAGGCGACCCCGCAGGCCACCCCCTCGCCGAGCTCCAACTCGGCGGCCCGGCGGCACAGTTCGTCGGCCACCTTCACCACGTCGTCGGCGGCCGGGCCGACCGCGAGCAGACAGAACTCGTCGCCGCCGAGCCGCGCCGCGAGCGCGCCCGGCAGTATCGCCCCGCACAGCGACAGCACGGAACCGAAACGTTCCAGCAGACGGTCGCCGACGGCGTGCCCCTGGGTGTCGTTGACCCGCTTCAGCCCGTTGAGGTCGCAGACGACGAGACTGACGACCACGCCGTCGCCGCGGTGCCGCTCGATCGCCTCCTCCAGCCGTACGTCGACGGCGCGGCGGTTGGCGAGACCGGTGAGCGCGTCGGTGAACGCCAGCCGCCTCGCCTCCTCGATCCGCTCGGTCTGCGCGATCCCGGCGGCGACGACGGAGGCCAGGACGGTGGCGAAGTCCGCGTCGGACCGGTCGAAGACCGGCTCGCCCATCGGCCGCGCCACGTACAGCTCGCCCCAGGCCCTGCCGTGCAGCACGATCGGCGCGACGACGCAGCAGCCCCGGCCCCGGCGGCGCAGCGCGGCGACGCGCTGGTGGACGTAGCCGGGCTGCCGGTCGGCGGCCGGCCCCTCCACCGTCTCGACCCACGCGTCGGGCTCGCCGCCCTGCGCCCACCGTTCGTGCAGGAACTCGGTGATCTCCGGGAACTGGTGCACGGGGTAGGCCTCGTCCTCCGGGAACTCCTCCTCGCCCGCCGCGCGGTGTCCGACGTTGACGAGGACGCGCAGCCGCCCCAGTTCGCGTTCCCACACCGACAGCGCCGCGAAGTTGCCGCCCAGCGCGTCGCACGCGCCGACGGCCGCCGCCCGCCACGCCTCACGCACGTTGTGTGCGGCGGCCATGCTCTGCGCCAGCGCCACGACGGCCGTGAGCCGCCTGTCCTCACCCATCACTCCAGGCTAGGGACAATCGGGACGAACCGGGATGTCGGCATTCGGGGGTTGGGCCGTTTGTGCGGGTCAGAAGCCTCACGCGAGGTCCCGCGCGCCTTCGGAGGCAGTCCTCGTCACTCCCCCGGCCACCGCGGCGCGCGCTTCTCGTTGAAGGCCGCCACGCCTTCCGCCCGGTCGCCGGAGAAGGCCACCGAGCGCCACGCCGCGTCCTCGACCTCCAGGCCGGCCCGCAGGTCCAGGCCGTGCCCGAGCCGCAGGGCCCGCTTGGCGGCGCGCAGGCCCACCGGAGAGTTCGCCGCGATACGGGCCGCCAGCGCCAGCGCCGCCGTACGGTCCTCGCCCTCGTCCACCAGCTCGTCGACCAGCCCCAGCTCCCGGGCCTCGGCGGCCTCCAGCCGGCGCGCCGAGAAGATCAGCTCCGCCGCGCGGGCCGCGCCCACCCGCCGCGGCAGCAGCTGCGTACCGCCGCCGCCCGGGATGACGCCCACGGACACCTCGGGCAGCCCCACCACGGCCGTGCGGTCGGCCACGATCAGGTCGCAGGACAGCGCCAGCTCGAAGCCGCCGCCCAACGCGAACCCGTGCACCGCGGCGATCGTCGGCATCGGCAGCTCCAGCACGCCGGCGTACGCGGCGCGCGCGACGGGGCGCTGGCGCATCAGGTCGGCGTCGGTGAAGGAGTTGCGCTCCTTCAGGTCGGCCCCCACGCAGAACGCCCGCTCGTGCGTCGAGGTCAGGACGACCACGCGGGCGCTCCTGTCCTCGCCGAGCGCCGCGCAGGCCGCGGCGAGAGACCGGGCCATGCCGGTCGAGACGGCGTTCATGGCCTTGGGCCGGTCGAGGACCAGCTCCGCGACGTGCTCGTGCCGCCGCACCAGCACGAACTCCCCGAACCGCTCCTCACTCATGACACCCTCCCGGTTAACGCGGGTTAACAAGACTGGCCCGATCATCGCAGCCCGGCCCGTCCGGCGAAAGCCCGGGCCCGGTCGGCGCCTCTGCCACCCGCCCTGCACCCGTTCGAGTGACATCGGGTCAACCCGGCCCCCGTCACCCTCCGGCCCTCATAGCGTGCGTCCACCACGGCGCATTGGGGGGCGTGCGTGGGGTGGGGAGGAGCACGATGACGACGCACACGCCGGGAACGGCAGAGCCGGACACGCCGGAAGCGACCCGGGGCCGGCACCGCCGCCGGCCCCGTCGGCGCAGGCTGCTGCTCCTCGCCGGGAGTCTCGTCCTGGCGGCCGGAGCGCTGAGTCTCGTACGGCTGGCGCCCGAGTCGGGGGTCGGCGGCCTGGACGTGGCCGAGGCGGCACCGGAACGGGGCTCCGTGTCCGCCACGGGCCGGGCAGCACGCCCCACCGACGGCACGGACGGCGCTTCGAGGGGGCCGCGCGTGGCCCCGTCCGCCCTCTCCACGGCCCCCGCCGTCACGACCGCGAGCCCGCTCCCCGGCGACGACGTCACCACGTCGGACACCGCCACGACCGCACGCGGCGACGGCAGGGACCCGGAGGCCCCGACGGGCCCGCCCGCGTCCGACGGCCCGTCCACCGCCCCGGAGCCGGAGGCACCCGCGCCGACGAGCCCCGCCCCACGGCCACCGGCGACCGACGAGCCCCCACGCCCGGAACCCACGCCCACGCCCACGCGGAGCACGCCACCACCCGCGCCGGACCGCCCGGGCCTCTGCCTGCCGGTCGTCAACGTCTGTGTGGACCTGGACCTCGGAGGCGGCTGACCGGGCTATCCCGCCGACGCCGTCCCGTTCCGCCTGCTCAGGAGCCACGGTTCGACCACCCCGAGGCCACGTACCGGGCGCTGCCACATCGGCTGGAGGGCGCAGCGGTAGGCCGGGGGCTCCTCGCCCTCCTTCTCCGCCGCGGCCGCCGCCTCCGCCGCCGCGGCCTCCGAGGCGGGCGCGTCGCCGGTGCGGACGAGTTCCTCGGCGAAGGCGCTGTCGACGAGGACCGCGTCCCGGGGCGCTATCGACGTCAGCCGGGAGGCGAGGTTCACGGTCGTGCCGAAGACATCGCCCATCCGGGTGGTGACCGTGCCGAACGCCATGCCCACGCGCAGCTCCGGCATCGTCTCGTCGTTCGCCATGGTCTCGATGAGGCGCAGGGCGATCTCGGCGGCCGTACCGGCGTCGTCGGCCACCCACAGCACCTCGTCGCCGAGCGTCTTGATGAGCCGCCCGCCGCGGGCGGCCACGAGGTCGGCGGCGGTCGTCTCGAAGGCCTCGACCAGCTCGCCGAGCTCCTCCTCCTCCATGCGGCGGGTCAGCCGCGTGAAGCCGACGAGGTCGGCGAAGGCGACGGCGAGCCGCCGGTCGACCATCTCCTCGTCGTCGGCGGCCTGCACGACGCGGCCGGCCGACGCGGCGAGCTGGCGCCGCCACACGTAGACGAGGAACTCCTCCAGCTCGGGCAGGAGCAGCTCGACGATCGGGTACGTGACCTCGGTGCGGGTCATGCCCGGCTCGGGCGGCTCGGTCAGGCCCTCCAGGAAGGAGTCGATCTGCCACTCGGCGAGCCGGCCCGTGGTCTGCCCGGTGGAGCGGGCCACCTGCACGGCCATCGCCTCGCTGAGCAGCCCGGCCTCCACGAGACCGGCGAGGCGCCGCAGCGCCAGGACGTCCGCCTCCGTGAGCGCCTTGGCCTGCCCGACGTCGGCGAAGCCCATGGCCCGCCAGAAGCGGGTGGCCAGTTCCATGGTGACGCCCGCGCTGCGGGCCGCCTGGAAGGGGGTGTAGCGGCGCTCGGCGCCCAGGATGAGCTGTTCGAGGCGCAGCGCGAGGGGGTTGTCCTCACCGGAGTCGGCGGGGTCGGGGTCGACCCGGCCGTGTGCGCCGGTGTCGGAGCCCGAGTCGTCGACGGTCACGCCTGTTGCCCTTCCGATCTGCCGCGGTCAGGTATCGACCGGCCTCAACTGTACGGCAGGTGTGGGCCACCTCACTCCCTCGGCGACGTCGCCGGTGGGAGGCGTGGGCGGCCCTCCTGTCACGCCGGTCGCAGGTGCACGATGTCGCCCGCTCCCACGGGTTCCTGCACGCCGTTCTCGGTGGCCAGCACCAGCCGTCCGTCGCCGTCCACGGCGACGGCCTCGCCGCTGATCGAGCGGTCCCCGGGAAGTTCCGCGCGGACCACCCGTCCGAGGGTGGCGCAGCCCGCCGCGTACGTCTCCTGCAAGCCGCTGGCCGCCGGGTCCCCGCCGGAGCGACGCCACTTCACGTACCACTGTTCGAGCGATCGAAGCACGCCGCGCAGCAGCGGATCGCGATCGGTGCCGGTGGCGCCGGCGAGGGCCAGGGACCCGGCCTGCGGGACCGGCAGCTCGTCGGCGCGGAGGCTGACGTTGACGCCGACGCCGATCACCACGCCCCGGTCGCCCGCGTGCTCGGCGAGGATGCCGCCCGCCTTGCGTTCCTCGCCGTTTACGGTCACGAGGAGGTCGTTGGGCCACTTGAGTGCCGTGTCGACGCCCGCCGCGCGGGACAGGCCGGTCGCCACGGCCACGCCGGTGAGCAGCGGCAGCCAGCCCCAGCGGGCCACCGGCACCTCGCCGGGGTTGAGCAGGACGGAGAAGAACAGGCCGGAGCGGGGCGGCGCGGTCCACTGCCGGTCGAGCCGGCCCCGGCCGGAGGTCTGTTCCTCGGCGATCAGGACGGCGCCCTCGCGGGCCTCGCCCTTCGCCGCGAGGTCCACGAGGTCGGAGTTGGTGGAGCCGGTCCGCTGCACCACGTCCACCTGGGACCACAGGCCGCCCTCGCGCACCAGCGCCCGCCGCAGGGCAGCGGCGTTGAGGGGCGGGCGGTCGAGGTCCGACCACCGGTTGTCGTTCGCGTCTGAAGCATCTTGCGGCGTCATGCAAGCCACCCTAGGTGTGGTAAACGCCGCACTGCCGATCGATGGGGCCCCCACTAGTCTACGGATCAGTAACCGTCCCCCTTTTGAGCAGGCAGGGAGCCGCATCCCGATGTCCGAGCCGGAAGAGCTGCAGCAGCCTGACATTCATACGACCGCGGGCAAGCTCGCGGATCTCCAGCGCCGCATCCAGGAGGCCACGCACGCCGGTTCGGAACGCGCCGTCGAGAAGCAGCACGCCAAGGGCAAGCTGACGGCCCGTGAACGCATCGAACTCCTCATGGACGAGGGCTCCTTCGTCGAGCTGGACGAGTTCGCCCGGCACCGCTCCACCAACTTCGGCCTGGACAGCAACCGTCCCTACGGAGACGGCGTGGTCACCGGCTACGGCACCGTCGACGGCCGTCCGGTCGCGGTGTTCTCCCAGGACTTCACGGTCTTCGGCGGCGCGCTCGGCGAGGTCTACGGGCAGAAGATCGTCAAGGTCATGGACTTCGCGCTGAAGACCGGCTGCCCGGTCATCGGCATCAACGACTCCGGTGGCGCCCGCATCCAGGAGGGCGTCGCCTCCCTGGGCGCGTACGGCGAGATCTTCCGCCGCAACACCCACGCCTCCGGTGTCATCCCGCAGATCAGCCTGATCGTCGGCCCGTGCGCCGGCGGCGCGGTCTACTCCCCGGCGATCACCGACTTCACGGTGATGGTCGACCAGACCTCGCACATGTTCATCACCGGCCCCGACGTCATCAAGACGGTCACCGGCGAGGACGTCGGCTTCGAGGAGCTGGGCGGCGCCCGCACCCACAACTCCACGTCGGGCGTGGCGCACCACATGGCCGGCGACGAGAAGGACGCGATCGAGTACGTCAAGCAGCTGCTGTCGTACCTGCCGTCCAACAACCTCTCCGAGCCGCCCGTGTTCCCCGAGGAGGCGGACCTGGAGGTGTCGGACGAGGACCGCGAGCTCGACGTGATCGTGCCGGACTCGGCGAACCAGCCGTACGACATGCACACCGTGATCGAGCACGTGCTGGACGACGGCGAGTTCTTCGAGACACAGCCGCTGTTCGCGCCGAACATCCTCACCGGCTTCGGCCGCGTGGAGGGCACCCCGGTCGGCATCGTCGCCAACCAGCCGATGCAGTTCGCCGGCTGCCTGGACATCCAGGCCTCGGAGAAGGCCGCACGCTTCGTGCGCACCTGCGACGCGTTCAACGTCCCGGTGCTGACCTTCGTCGACGTGCCCGGCTTCCTGCCCGGCGTCGACCAGGAGCACGACGGCATCATCCGCCGCGGCGCCAAGCTGATCTACGCCTACGCCGAGGCCACCGTCCCGCTGATCACGGTGATCACCCGCAAGGCGTTCGGCGGCGCCTACGACGTGATGGGCTCCAAGCACCTCGGTGCCGACCTCAACCTGGCGTGGCCCACGGCGCAGATCGCGGTGATGGGCGCGCAGGGCGCGGTCAACATCCTGCACCGCCGCACCATCGCCGAGGCGGAGGCGAACGGCGAGGACGTCGAGGCCGTCCGCGCCCGGCTGATGCGGGAGTACGAGGACGCCCTCCTCAACCCCTACGTCGCCGCCGAACGCGGTTACGTGGACGCGGTGATCATGCCGTCCGACACCCGCCGCCACATCGTCCGCGGGCTGCGCCAGCTGCGCACCAAGCGGGAGTCGCTGCCGCCGAAGAAGCACGGCAACATTCCCCTGTAGGCCCCGAGCACCGTGGGAGCGGACATGAACATCAAGGTCGTACGGGGCAACCCGACACCGGAGGAGCTGGCCGCCGCACTGGCGGTGGTCCGGGCGCGCGCCGCGGCGGCGGCGGCGATACCGCCCGGCGCGCCCACCGCCCGTGACTCCTGGTCCGACCCGGCCCGCATCGCGGCCCACCACCTGCCCCAGCCGGGCCCGGTGTCGTGGTCGCGGACGTACTGGCCGGCCTAGGACGCCTGGAGGATCTTCGCCAGGGCTTCGGCCATCACCTCGTACCCCGCGTCGTTGGGGTGCAGGTGGTCGCCGACGTCGTACGCCGGGTGCAGCCGGTCCGGGTCGTCCGGGCCGGCCATCACCCGGTTCAGGTCGACGACCTCCGCGTACTCCCCCGAGCCGCGGATCCACGCGTTCAGCTCGTGACTCACCTTCGCCGCGCGCTCGCCCCAGTGGTCGGAGCCGCCGAACGGCAGCAGGGTCGCGCCGATCACCCGCAGCCCCCGGGACTGGCGCAGCAACTCCCGGTGTCCCTCGATGAGTTCGGCGGTCTCCACGACCGGCGCCGGGTGGTACGTCGGCTGCTCGGACGTCTCGCTGAAGCCGATGTCGTTGAGGCCGAGCAGGACGACCAGGGTGTCCACGCCGGTGTGGTCGAGGACGTCGCGGCGCAGCCGGTGCACGGCCTTCTCGCCGTACCAGGCCGAGTCGTTCAGCAGCAGGTTGCCGCCGATCCCGGCGTTGAGGACGGGCCGCCCGGTGCGTGCGGCGAGCCCGTCGGACCAGCGGCGGTCGGCGCCGGGCGTGGAGCCGAAGCCGTCGGTGATCGAGTCGCCGAGGAGGGCGACGGCGTCGGCGCGGCCGGTGTCCGCCTCGACGGCGGACAGGAAGTACCAGGACTCGGTCGTGGCGTCGAAGCCGTCCCCCGAGACGTCCGTGAGCAGGTCGCCGGGGCCGCGGTAGCTGGTCGTGAAGGCCTGCGCGTGGAAGGTGGCGGGGCCGGTGGCGGCCTCGAAGCACAGGGTGACGGTGAGCGGTTCGGCCGCGTCGACGGCGAGGTCGGCGGGGTCGCTCACGAGCTGTCCGCGCGGCGGGATCTCCGCGTCGCGCGCCCCCCGGAAAGTGAGCTTCCGCAGCGATCCCGGCTCGGTGCGGGCGCCGCCGCGCGAGCGGCCGACGGTGGCGCCGGCGAGGCGGACGGGCGAGGTGCCGTAGGCGTTCGAAAGGCGGACGCGGAGCCGGTCGCCGCTCGCGCCGGGCCGGACGACCTGGCGCAGCGACTGCCGCCAGAAGCCCTCGCGGGACCAGTTGGGCGTGAAGCCCTCGCTCGGGTGCTGGGGTGACGCGGTCCAGACGGTGGTGAACATGGCACGCCCTCTCCAAATGGAACTGAAGTCCCCTTAACTGTAGACACCTCGACGCACTTAACGAAACCCCAGACCCCTTTAGGGGAAAGTTGAGTACGCGTACTCAGGCGGCGCGCCCGCCCCGAGATCGACCATGGAAGGCATGCTGTGGTCCGACCCCGAGAACGAGCCGCCCCAGGAACTGCGTGACACGCAGGAGATGTTGCGGCGGCTGGGCGTTCTCGTGGCGCTGGCCATGGTGCTCGCGATGCTCGTCATCGGGGTGAGATGAGCCCGTCCGCCGGCGCCGATACCCTGAGTCGCATGACAGATCAGCCGCGCCGTCGACTCGTGCTCGCCTCCCAGTCCCCCGCCCGGCTCGGACTGCTCCGCCAGGCCGGACTCGACCCCGAGGTGATCGTGAGCGGCGTCGACGAGGACGCCGTCACCGCCCCCACCCCCGCCGAACTGGCGCTCGCGCTCGCCGAGGCCAAGGCCTCCGTGGTGGCCGCCAGGCCGGACGTCAAGGGCGCGCTGGTGATCGGCTGCGACTCGGTGCTCGAACTGGACGGCCAGGCCCTCGGCAAGCCCGCCGACGCCGAGGAGGCCACCGCGCGCTGGAAGGCGATGCGCGGCCGGGCCGGCACCCTCCAGACCGGCCACTGCGTCTACGACACGCTCAGCGGGCGGTACGTCTCGGCGACCGCGTCCACCGTGGTCCGCTTCGGCGAGCCCACCGACGAGGAGATCGCCGCGTACGTCGCCTCGGGCGAACCCCTCTACGTCGCCGGCGCGTTCACCCTGGACGGCAGGTCGGCGCCGTTCATCGACGGGATCGACGGCGACCACGGCAACGTGATCGGCATCAGCCTGCCCCTCGTGCGGCGGCTCCTGGCCGAACTCGGCGTCGGCATCACCCGGTTGTGGGCGCCGGCGGAGGGGTGACCGCGGGGGCGTCGGGCTGGTCACCGGGCACGGCGTCCGCCGGTTCCGCCTGCCCGGCGGGACGGTCGTACGTCATCAGCAGCAGCACGACGAGGCCGAGCACCAGCACCATGAACAGGAAGGCGTGCCAGCCCACCAGGCCCCAGGTGACGGCGCCGAGCACCGCGTGCACCACGGCCACGCTGATCAGCAGCACCCGGCCGAGTCCGGCCGGCGGGCGGTCGCGCAGCGCGACCAGCAGGGCGACCAGGCCGCACAGCGCGAAGTAGAGGCCGAAGACGACGCCGCCGATCTTCGACGACGTCGACATCATGTCGGGGTCGAGACCGGCCAGCGACATGTCCTGCCGGTCGACGACGACACCGAGGAACCAGTTCAGCGCCGCGATGCCGACCGCCTCGACGCAGAGCACCACCGCCACGATCCACGCCACCGGTCTGCGCACCACGAACCCCACCCTCTTTCCACCACAGCTCCAGCGCGCCGGACAACACTGCCGTTACCAGGAGTACGTTCGATCCGTCCCGAACGCTACTAACGGGTAAACGCCGGGACAAGGGTTCCGTGAAGGGCAAAGAATCATTGGGCCATTCGTAGGGACTCCACAAAGAAACGGAGTGGGCCGCAGCACGCTCTCACAGAGACCTTGACCACATCGGCGGGCTAGGGTTTCCCGCAGGAGTCGTGCGTACCGAGGTGCTACATGGGATTTCGCAGGTCGAGCGAGCCCCGTATCACGCTCCGTGTGGGGAAGCTCACCACTGGGGACGGGTCGAAGTGACGTGTCGGCAGTCCCTAAACTCGGCTTGTTTCAAGGAGGGAGCCTCAATCGTGCGCAAGGTGCTCATCGCCAATCGTGGCGAAATCGCTGTCCGCGTTGCCCGGGCCTGCCGGGACGCCGGGATCGCGAGCGTGGCCGTCTACGCCGACCCGGACCGGGACGCTCTGCATGTCCGCGCCGCGGATGAGGCGTTCGCCCTGGGCGGTGACACCCCGGCCACCAGCTATCTGGACATCGACAAGGTCCTGAAGGCGGCCAGGGAATCCGGCGCGGACGCCATCCACCCCGGCTACGGCTTCCTCTCCGAGAACGCCGACTTCGCCCAGGCCGTCCTCGACGCCGGCCTCATCTGGATCGGCCCGCCGCCGCAGGCCATCCGCGACCTCGGCGACAAGGTCGCCGCCCGCCACATCGCCCAGCGCGCCGGCGCGCCGCTGGTCGCGGGCACCCCCGACCCGGTCTCCGGTGCCGAGGAGGTCGTGGCGTTCGCCGAGGAGCACGGCCTGCCGATCGCCATCAAGGCCGCCTTCGGCGGTGGCGGTCGCGGTCTGAAGGTCGCCCGGACCCTCGAAGAGGTGCCCGAGCTGTACGACTCCGCCGTCCGCGAGGCCGTCGCCGCGTTCGGCCGGGGCGAGTGCTTCGTCGAGCGCTACCTCGACAAGCCCCGCCACGTCGAGACCCAGTGCCTGGCCGACCAGCACGGCAACGTGGTCGTGGTCTCCACCCGTGACTGCTCCCTGCAGCGCCGCCACCAGAAGCTGGTGGAGGAGGCCCCCGCGCCGTTCCTGTCCGACGCGCAGGTCGCCGAGCTGTACTCCGCCTCGAAGGCCATCCTCAAGGAGGCGGGCTACGTCGGCGCCGGCACCGTCGAGTTCCTCGTCGGCGTCGACGGCACGATCTCCTTCCTGGAGGTCAACACCCGCCTCCAGGTGGAGCACCCGGTCACCGAGGAAGTCGCCGGCATCGACCTCGTCCGCGAGATGTTCCGCATCGCCGACGGCGAGGAACTCGGCTACGACGACCCGCCGCTGCGCGGCCACTCCTTCGAGTTCCGCATCAACGGCGAGGACCCGGGCCGCAACTTCCTGCCCGCCCCCGGCACCGTCACCAAGTTCGACCCGCCCTCCGGCCCCGGCGTCCGCCTGGACGCGGGCGTGGAGTCCGGCAGCGTGATCGGCCCGGCCTGGGACTCCCTGCTGGCCAAGCTGATCGTCACCGGCCGCACCCGCGCCGAGGCCCTCCAGCGTGCCGCGCGCGCCCTGGAGGAGTTCCAGGTCGAGGGCATGGCCACCGCGATCCCGTTCCACCGCGCGGTCGTCAAGGACCCGGCGTTCGCCCCCGAACTCACCGGCTCCACCGACCCGTTCACGGTCCACACCCGCTGGATCGAGACCGAGTTCGTCAACGACATCAAGCCCTTCGCCGCCCCGGCCGACACCGAGGCGGAGGACGAGGCCGGCCGCGAGACCGTCGTCGTCGAGGTGGGCGGCAAGCGCCTGGAGGTCTCCCTCCCGGCCTCGCTCGGCATGAGCCTGGCCCGCACCGGCCTGGCCGCCGGGGCCAAGCCCAAGCGCCGCGCCGCGAAGAAGTCCGGCCCCGCCGCCTCCGGCGACACCCTCGCCTCCCCGATGCAGGGCACCATCGTCAAGGTGGCCGTCGAGGAGGGCCAGGAGGTCAAGGAGGGCGACCTGATCGTCGTCCTGGAGGCCATGAAGATGGAACAGCCCCTCAACGCACACAAGTCCGGCACCATCAAGGGCCTGTCCGCCGAGGTCGGCGCGTCCCTCACCTCCGGCGCCGCGATCTGCGAGATCAAGGACTGACACCGGTCCTCACCACGACCGGTGGCAACCGGGACCGGCGGTACGACAGCGCCCGGCGGGCTGAACACTCAGCTCGCCGGGCGCTGTCGCATGCCGGACACCGGACCGCCGCTCAGGCAGCCGTACGCCTCACCCGGGTCACCGCCGCCGCAGGTCGGCGACCCTCGCGCGGTCCTGTGCGGCGGGCTGCTCACCGAGGACGGTGGCCGCGCTCCGCAGTCCCGCGCCCGGCACCTGGCGGCGCGGTCCGGGGACCGCCACGTCCCGGCGCTGCCGGCCCCCCGGGTTCGCATCACTCCCCGCGTTCCCGGCGCCCGCCGAACCGCCCGGGCCCGAACCGGAGCCCGAGGCGCCGGCCACGGCGATCTGCACGCCCTGGTCGGCGAGCGCCTGGAGTTCGGTGGCCGCGCGGTCGTCGTGGGCCGGCGGTTCGTCGGTGACGAGCCGGGTGATGAGGTCGGTCGGCACGGTCTGGAACATCGTGTCCGTGCCGAGCTTGGTGTGGTCCGCGAGGACCACGACCTCGGCGGCGGCCTGCACCAGCGCCCGGTCGACGGACGCCGACAGCATGTTGGACGTGGACAGCCCTCGCTCGGCGGTGAGCCCGCTGCCCGACAGGAAGGCCCGCGAGACCCGCAGCCCCTGGAGGGACTGCTCGGCGCCCGATCCGACGAGGGCGTAGTTCGACCCGCGGAGCGTCCCGCCGGTCATCACCACCTCGACCCGGTTGGCGTGGGCGAGGGCCTGGGCGACCAGAAGGGAGTTGGTGACGACGGTCAGCCCGGGCACCCGGGCCAGCCGGCGCGCCAGCTCCTGAGTGGTGGTGCCCGCCCCCACGACGATGGCCTCGCCCTCTTCGACCATGCCCGCGGCGAGGTCGGCGATGGCCGTCTTCTCGGCGGTCGCGAGATGTGACTTCTGCGGAAAGCCGGACTCCCGCGTGAACCCGCCCGGCAGTACCGCACCGCCGTGCCGGCGGTCGAGGAGTCCTTCTGCCTCCAGTGCGCGCACGTCCCGCCGTACGGTCACTTCGGAGGTCTGGACGACGCGGGCGAGTTCACGGAGCGACACGGCCCCGTTCGCTCGCACCATTTCGAGGATCAATTGGCGACGTTCTGCAGCGAACACGAAACTGACAGTAACCCCAACGACCGTCTGCTTTCAGCAGTTTGCGCCGAATAACAGAAGTTGTTCGCAACAGGACACCGGAAGTGGTATAAGGCCTATCCAATCCGACTATGCCACCCGCATGAGCCGTGACTCCCCGTCACGGGACGGGGAGTTGACGCGGAATCGGGGCGGCGGCGAGGGCGAGCCGGCACCCCGGGAGGTGCCGGGAAGGTGCCCGCCGTCAGCCCTCGCCGTTCATCTTCCGGGTGTGCAGCTGGCGCGCCACCTCGGCGATCGAGCCCGACAGCGACGGGTAGACCGTGAACGCGTTGGCGATCTGCTCGACCGTCAGGTTGTTGTCGACGGCGAGCGAGATGGGGTGGATCAGCTCGGAGGCGCGCGGCGCGACGACACAGCCGCCGACCACGATGCCCGTGCCCGGACGGCAGAAGATCTTGACGAAGCCGTCCCGGATGCCCTGCATCTTCGCGCGCGGGTTGCGCAGCAGCGGCAGCTTCACCACCCGGGCGTCGATCTTGCCGCCGTCGACGTCCGCCTGCGTGTAGCCGACGGTGGCGATCTCGGGGTCGGTGAAGACGTTCGAGGAGACGGTCTTCAGGTTCAGCGGGGCGACGGCGTCGCCCAGGAAGTGGTACATCGCGATACGGCCCTGCATCGCGGCCACCGAGGCGAGCGCGAAGACACCGGTCACGTCACCCGCGGCGTACACACCGGGAGCCGTCGTCCGGGAGACCTTGTCGGTCCAGATGTGCCCGGAGTCGCGCAGCCGGACCCCGGCCTCCTCCAGGCCCATGCCCGCGCTGTTGGGAATGGCGCCGACGGCCATCAGGCAGTGGCTGCCGCTGATGACCCGCCCGTCCGCGAGGGTCACCTCCACCCGGTCGCCGACCCGCTTGGCGGACTGCGCCCGCGACCGCGCCATGACGTTCATGCCGCGCCGCCGGAAGACGTCCTCCAGCACGGCGGCGGCGTCCGGGTCCTCGCCGGGCAGCACGCGGTCGCGCGACGAGACGAGCGTGACCTTCGAGCCGAGTGCCTGGTAGGCACCGGCGAACTCGGCGCCGGTGACACCGGAACCCACGACGATGAGCTCCTCGGGAAGCTCGTTCAGGTCGTAGACCTGCGTCCAGTTCAGGATGCGCTCGCCGTCCGGCTTGGCGTCGGGCAGCTCGCGCGGGTGGCCGCCGGTCGCGATCAGCACGGCGTCCGCGACGAGCGTCTCCTCACTGCCGTCGGCGGCCGTCACGACGACCTTGCGGGAGCCGTCGAGGGCCTGCATGCCCTCCAGCCGCCCGCGCCCGCGCATGACCCGCGCGCCGGCGCGCGTCACGGAGGCGGTGATGTCGTGCGACTGCGCCAGCGCGAGCCGCTTCACACGCCGGTTGACCTTGCCCAGGTCCACACCGACGACCCGGGCGGGCGTGTCGATGTGCGGGGTGTCGTCGGCGACGATGATGCCGAGTTCTTCGTACGACGAGTCGAAGGTCGTCATCACCTCGGCCGTCGCGATGAGGGTCTTGGACGGGACGCAGTCGGTCAGCACCGACGCCCCGCCCAGGCCGTCGCAGTCGACGACGGTCACCTCCGCGCCGAGTTGGGCGCCCACCAGCGCCGCTTCGTATCCGCCGGGTCCGCCACCGATGATCACGATCCGAGTCACGTACTCCATTGTCCCGCACGCTTCAACACTTCACCGCCCCGGGGCCCCGACCGACGTACCTCCGTTACCGGAGTGACGCCGCGGGCGGCTGCCGTACGCTCTGAACCATGTCGCTCTACGCCGCGTACGCCGGCAACCTCGACGCGCGGCTGATGTCCCGCCGCGCCCCGCACTCGCCGCTGCGCGCCACCGGCTGGATGAACGGGTGGCGGCTGACGTTCGGCGGCGAGCACCTGGGCTGGGAGGGCGCGCTCGCGACGCTGGTCGAGGACCCCATGTCGCAGGTCTTCGTCGCGCTCTACGACGTGGCCCCCATGGACGAGGAGTCCCTGGACCGCTGGGAGGGCGTCGGGCTGGACATCTACCGCCGGACCCGCGTCCGCGTGCACACCCTGGACGGCGAGGAACAGGCCTGGTCGTACGTCCTCAACGCCTACGAGGGCGGACTCCCCTCCGCCCGCTACCTCGGCGAGGTGGCCGACGCCGCCGAGTCCGCCGGGGCGCCGCACGACTACGTGATGGAACTCCGCAAGCGCCCCTGCTGACCGCACTCTCGTCGGAAACGACAAGACAACGATCGCCATCCCGTGAGCTCCGTCATCTACGCGCGTAGGCCCAAACCGGCTACTCTCGTCCGCGTGAACGCATCTCTTCTTCCGGACGACATCCAGGGCGACCCCTACGCCGCCGCCGACGCCGCCGCCGCGCGCCTGCGCGAACTCACCGGCGCCGAGACCCACGACGTCGCCCTCGTGATGGGCTCCGGCTGGGCTCCGGCCGTCGACGCCCTCGGCGCTCCCGACGCCGAGTTCCCGGTCACCGAGCTGCCCGGCTTCCCGCCGCCGGTCGTCGCGGGCCACGGAGGCAAGATCCGCTCCTACCGGATCGGCGCCAAGCGCGCGCTGGTCTTCCTCGGCCGCACGCACTACTACGAGGGACGCGGAGTGGCGGCCGTGGCCCACGGCGTCCGCACCGCCGTGGCGGCCGGCGCCAAGACGGTCGTCCTCACCAACGGCTGCGGCGGCCTGCGCGAGGGCATGCGTCCCGGCCAGCCGGTGCTGATCAGCGACCACATCAACCTCACGGCCACCTCCCCCATCGTCGGCGCCAACTTCGTCGACCTCACGGACCTCTACTCGCCGCGCCTGCGCGCGCTGTGCAAGGAGGTCGACCCCACCCTGGAGGAGGGCGTCTACGCCCAGTTCCCCGGGCCGCACTACGAGACGCCGGCCGAGATCCGCATGGCCCGCACGATCGGCGCGGACCTCGTGGGCATGTCGACGGTCCTGGAGGCCATCGCCGCACGCGAGGCGGGCGCCGAGATCCTGGGCATCTCCCTGGTGACCAACCTCGCGGCGGGCATGACCGGCGAGCCCCTCAACCACGAGGAGGTCCTCCAGGCCGGCCGCGACAGCGCGACCCGCATGGGCAGCCTGCTGGCCCAGGTCCTGGGCCGCCTGTAACCGTCACGTCGTGCGCCTGCGGTCCGCTGGCGGGTCGAGGGTGACCGCCGGTCGGCACCCCGCTCCCGCGGTACGGCGGCCTGCGGGACGGGACGGACCACCGGGCCGCGGACGCGTACGGCGGGAAGGGGACGTGGCGGGGGGTGTCCGCCCGCAGCGGACGGCGCGTCAACGCCGCGAGCTTCTCAAGACACCTCGCCCGCGCCGTTCCGAGGACGGACACCCCCCGGCGCGGCCCCGACCCACCACCGAACGGCACGCGCGACCCGCACCCCCACCGAACCCGCACAGGCCGCCGCAGGCACCCACACCCCGCCCAAGCACCGCAGGCACCGCAGGCACCACACACCCCCGCACCCCGCCCAAGCGCCGCAGGCACCCGCACCCCACACCCCGCCCAAGCGCCGCAGGCACCCCGCACCCCCACCCACCCCGCACAGGCCGCCGCAGGCACCCCGCCGAGCCGCCGGAGGCCGACGCACCACACGAGAGGCGACCCATCGTGCAAGACGACCTCCTCGCACGGGCCCGGGCATGGCTGGCCGAGGACCCCGACGCGGACACCCGCGCGGAACTCGCCCGCCTCATCGACGCCGGGGACGTCACCGAACTCGCCGCCCGCTTCAGCGGCACGCTCCAGTTCGGTACCGCCGGCCTCCGCGGCGAGCTCGGCGCCGGCCCCCTGCGCATGAACCGCGCCGTCGTCATCCGCGCCGCGGCCGGCCTCGCCGCGTACCTCAGGAAGAACGGCCGGACCGACGGACTCGTCGTCATCGGCTACGACGCCCGCCACAAGTCGGCCGACTTCGCCCGCGACACCGCCGCCGTCATGACCGGCGCCGGCCTCCGCGCCGCCGTCCTCCCGCGCCCCCTGCCCACCCCCGTCCTCGCCTACGCCATACGGCATCTCGGCGCGGTCGCCGGCGTGGAGGTCACCGCCAGCCACAACCCGCCCCGCGACAACGGCTACAAGGTCTACCTCGGCGACGGCTCCCAGATCGTGCCGCCCGCGGACACGGACATCGCCGCCGAGATCGACGCCGTCCGCTCCCTCGACGACGTCCCCCGTCCGGACTCCGGCTGGGAGACCCTGGACGACTCCGTCCTGGACGCCTACCTGGCCCGCACCGACGCCGTCCTCGCCAAGGACTCCCCCCGCACCGCCCGCACCGTCTACACGGCGATGCACGGCGTCGGCAAGGACGTCCTCCTCGCCGCCTTCGCCCGCGCCGGCTTCCCGGAACCGGTCCTCGTCGCCGAGCAGGCCGACCCGGACCCGGACTTCCCGACCGTCGCCTTCCCGAACCCGGAAGAGCCCGGCGCGATGGACCTCGCCCTCGCCAAGGCCCGCGAGACGGAGCCGGACCTGATCATCGCCAACGACCCGGACGCGGACCGTCTCGCGGTGGCGGTCAAGGAGCGGACCGGCGACGCCTGGCGCATGCTCCGGGGCGACGAGGTCGGCGCCCTGCTCGCCGCCCACCTGGTCTCCCGCGGCGCGCGCGGCACCTTCGCGGAGTCGATCGTCTCCTCGTCCCTCCTCGGCCGCATCGCCGAGAAGGCCGGCGTCCCCCACGAGGAGACCCTCACCGGCTTCAAGTGGATCGCCCGCGTCGACGGCCTGCGCTACGGCTACGAGGAGGCCCTCGGCTACTGCGTGGACCCGGACGGCGTACGCGACAAGGACGGCATCACGGCGGCGCTCCTGATCACGGAGCTGGCCTCGGAGCTGAAGTCGCGCGACCGCACGCTGCTCGATCTGCTCGACGACCTCGCCGTGGAGCACGGCCTGCACGCCACCGACCAGTTGTCGGTACGCGTCGAGGACCTCTCGGTGATCGCCGCCGCGATGCGCCGCCTGCGCGAACACCCGCCGGCCGAGCTGGCGGGCCTGCCCATCACGCGCTCCGAGGACCTCACGCGGGGCACGGACCGGCTCCCGCCCACGGACGGCCTGCGCTACACGCTCGACGGCGCCCGCGTCGTCGTCCGCCCGAGCGGCACCGAGCCGAAGCTCAAGTGCTACCTGGAGGTGGTGGTCCCGGTGCCGTCCCACGCGGCGCTGCCGGAGGCCCGCACGCGGGCGACCGACCTGCTGACGTCCCTCAAGCGCGACCTCGCCTCGGCGGCAGGCATCTAGGGGCTGCCCCAACGCCGACGGGGCGGCCCACCCGGGTGGGCCGCCCCGTCGGCGGTCTCAGCCGAGCCCGATCAGAACCGCCAACAGCACGGCCCCCGCGGCCGCCGGCGCCAGCACCTCGTACGCCCACCGCACCGTGACCTCGCCCTGCGCGCTCGCCGCGTCCGCGCGGGCCTCGTGGAGTTCGCGCAGCTCGTCCATGATCCGGTCGGTCGCGGCGCGCACGGGCGCCCGCGACGCGCCGCCCTTTCCCGACGCGCCGCCCTCTCCCCGGGCGGCCTCCGCCGCGGCCCGCATCTCGCGCCGCGCCGCCTGCTTCCGGGCCCGCAGCGAGACCGGGACGGCCCACAGCTGGTACTTGCCGCCGGCACGGTCGACGACCTCGTTGGAGTATCCGGACCGCAGCGATCCGACCTGGCCCCAGGGCAGGACGACGACGCGGAAGGGATTGCGCACGCGCAGCCGGTCGCCGTTCGCGTAGACGGCGGGACGCAGGGTGAAGGCGACGACCAGCGGCACGAGGAACAGCAGCGCGGCCAGGGCCAGCCAGGGCGTGCGGCCCTCGCCCGCGACGACGGCGTCGATGCCGAGCCATCCGGCGACGAACAGCAGCAGGCCACCACCCACGATGGCCGGGGTCGACCGGTGGACCCGGTCCTGATACTCGGGCCCGGAGGGGCCCGAGGGGTCCGAGGGCTGAGGCGCTGATGGCTCCGGGGTCGTCATGCCCCCGATTCTGCACGACGCCGCCGGCCGGGATCCGCACCGGGATTCCCGTCAGGCCCTGTACAGCCGCTACGCGCGTAGATATGCTCGTCTGGTGACCATGCCCACCAATGCACCCACCGCCGCACGTGCCCTCCCGGACGTCACCGCGTCCGACAGCACGCTGCGCCGCTTCCTCCACGGGCTGCCCGGCGTCGACGCGGTCGGCCTGGAGGCACGTGCCGCCTCGCTCGGCACCCGTTCCATCAAGACGACCGCCAAGGCGTACGCCATCGACCTCGCCATCTCGATGGTCGACCTGACGACGCTGGAAGGCGCGGACACCCCGGGCAAGGTCCGGGCGCTCGGCGCGAAGGCGGTCCACCCCGACCCGACCGACCGCACGACGCCCGCCACGGCCGCGGTCTGCGTCTACCCCGACATGGTGGCCACCGCCAAGGAGGCCGTCGCCGGTTCCTCCGTGAAGGTCGCCTCGGTCGCCACCGCCTTCCCGGCGGGCCGCGCACCGCTCGCCGTGAAGCTGGCGGACGTGCGGGAGGCGGTCGCCGCGGGCGCCGACGAGATCGACATGGTCATCGACCGCGGGGCGTTCCTCGCGGGGCAGTACATGAAGGTGTACGACGAGATCGCCGCCGTGAAGGAGACCTGCGGCGCGAGCGCGCGCCTGAAGGTCATCTTCGAGACGGGCGAGCTGTCGACGTACGACAACATCCGCCGTGCGAGCTGGCTCGGCATGCTGGCGGGCGCGGACTTCATCAAGACCTCGACCGGGAAGGTCGCCGTCAACGCGACCCCCGCGAACACCCTGCTCATGCTGGAGGCCGTCCGCGACTTCCGCGCGCAGACCGGTGTCCAGGTCGGCGTGAAGCCGGCCGGCGGCATCCGCACCAGCAAGGACGCGATCAAGTTCCTGGTCCTGGTGAACGAGACGGCCGGGCCGGACTGGCTGGACAACCACTGGTTCCGCTTCGGCGCCTCCTCGCTGCTGAACGACCTGCTGATGCAGCGTCAGAAGCTGGCCACCGGCCGCTACTCCGGCCCCGACTACGTGACGGTGGACTGATCACCATGGCATCCGCACCCGTACCCGCGTCCGCGTCTCCCTTCGCGTACGCCCCGGCGCCGGAGTCGCGCTCCGTCGTCGAGATCGCGCCCTCCTACGGCCTGTTCATCGACGGCGAGTTCACCGAGGCGGCCGACGGCAAGGTCTTCAAGACGGTCTCGCCGTCCACCGAGGAGGTGCTCTCCGAGGTGGCGCAGGCCGGTGAGGCCGACGTCGAGCGCGCGGTGAAGGCCGCCCGCAAGGCCTTCGCCACGTGGTCCGCCCTGCCCGGCTCGGAGCGCGCGAAGTATCTCTTCCGCATCGCCCGCATCATCCAGGAGCGCAGCCGCGAGCTGGCTGTTTTGGAGACGCTGGACAACGGCAAGCCGATCAAGGAGACGAGGGACGCCGACCTGCCCCTGGTCGCGGCGCACTTCTTCTACTACGCGGGCTGGGCCGACAAGCTGGAGCACGCCGGCTTCGGTGCGAGCCCGCGGCCGCTGGGCGTGGCAGGTCAGGTCATCCCGTGGAACTTCCCGCTGCTGATGCTGGCGTGGAAGATCGCCCCGGCGCTCGCGACGGGCAACACGGTCGTCCTGAAGCCGGCCGAGACCACGCCGCTGTCCGCGCTGTTCTTCGCCGACATCTGCCGCCAGGCGGGCCTGCCGAAGGGTGTCGTCAACATCCTTCCCGGCTACGGCGACGCGGGCGCCGCGCTGGTCGCGCACCCCGACGTGAACAAGGTGGCGTTCACCGGTTCGACGGCCGTCGGCAAGGAGATCGCGCGCACCGTCGCGGGCACGGGCAAGAAGCTCACGCTCGAACTGGGCGGCAAGGGCGCCAACATCGTCTTCGACGACGCCCCGATCGACCAGGCCGTCGAGGGCATCGTGGGCGGGATCTTCTTCAACCAGGGCCAGGTCTGCTGCGCGGGCTCGCGCCTGCTGGTCCAGGAGTCGATCCACGACGAGCTGCTGGACGCGCTCAAGCGCCGCCTGTCGACGCTCCGCCTCGGCGACCCGCTCGACAAGAACACGGACATCGGCGCGATCAACTCCGCCGAGCAGCTGGCCCGGATCACCTCCCTCGCGGAGCAGGGCGAGTCGGAGGGCGCCGAGCGCTGGTCGCCGGCCTGCGAGCTGCCGTCGTCCGGCTACTGGTTCGCCCCGACGCTGTTCACCAACGTCACGCAGGCGCACACCATCGCCCGCGACGAGATCTTCGGCCCGGTCCTGTCGGTCCTCACGTTCCGCACCCCGGACGAGGCCGTCGCCAAGGCCAACAACACCCCGTACGGCCTGTCCGCCGGCATCTGGACGGAGAAGGGCTCCCGGATCCTGGCCGTGGCGAACAAGCTCCGTGCGGGCGTCGTCTGGTCCAACACGTTCAACAAGTTCGACCCCACCTCGCCGTTCGGCGGGTACAAGGAGTCGGGCTTCGGCCGCGAGGGCGGTCGCCACGGCCTGGAGGCGTACCTCGATGTCTGAGAAGACGGAAAAGACGGATCGCTTGGACCGCCTGTCGGTCTTCAAGACATACAAGCTGTACATCGGCGGGAAGTTCCCGCGTTCCGAGAGCGGCCGGGTGTACGAGGTGACGGACCCGAAGAACAACTGGCTGGCGAACGCCCCGCTGTCCTCCCGCAAGGACGCCCGTGACGCGGTGGTCGCCGCCCGCAAGGCGTTCGGCGCCTGGTCCGGCGCGACCGCGTACAACCGCGGGCAGGTCCTGTACCGCGTCGCGGAGATGCTGGAGGGCCGCCGGGAGCAGTTCGTCCGCGAGGTCGCCGAGGCCGAGGGTCTGTCGAAGGCGAAGGCCGCCGCGCAGGTGGACGCGACGATCGACCGGTGGGTCTGGTACGCGGGCTGGACCGACAAGATCGCGCAGGTGGTGGGCGGCGGGAACCCCGTCGCGGGACCGTTCTTCAACCTGTCCTCCCCCGAGCCGACTGGTGTGGTGGCCGTGGTGGCCCCACAGGAGTCATCGTTTCTGGGCCTCGTCTCGGTTCTCGCCCCGGTGATCGCGACCGGCAACACGGCGGTCGTGGTGGCGAGCGAGAGGTCCCCGCTGCCCGCCCTGTCCCTGGCCGAGGTGCTGGCCACCTCGGACGTCCCGGGCGGCGTGGTCAACGTCCTGTCCGGCCGTACGGCGGAGATCGCGGCGCCGCTCGCCGCGCACCAGGACGTCAACGCGATCGACCTCGCGGGCGCCGACGAGGCCCTGGCGAAGGAGCTCGAGATCGCGGCGGCGGACAACCTCAAGCGCGTCCTGCGTCCACAGCCTGTGGACAACTGGCGAGCCGCGCCGGGCGTCGAGCGCATGACGGCGTTCCTGGAGACCAAGACGGTCTGGCACCCGACCGGTTCCCTGGGCGCCTCCGGCTCGGCGTACTGACGGCACCTTCACGGCGTACGCGCCTCACGGCATCCGCGCCGCCTCACGGCGTACGCGCCCCGCAGGCTGAAGGGCCGCGTCCTCCCTCCGTCCGGGGAGGGCGCGGCCCTTCGCGTGCGCGCGGCTCAGCCGCCGAGCAGGCCCGTGACCTGACCGACCACCGGGATGCTGCCGATGGACTGCGCCTGCGCGACGGGCCCGGTCAGGGCCTTCGAGGTCAGCGGCTGGAAGTCGGCGAGCTGGGTGCCGACGCCGTTGTCGAGCGGGTCGACCCCGGTCCCGGCGAGCGGGTTGGGCTTCAGCCCGGCGACCGGCCCCGTGACGTACCCGAGGGTGCCGGTGACCGCCGCGAGGCCGGCCGCCGGGTCGACGTCGCCGAGCGAGGTCGGCCGGGTGCGCATCACGTCGAGGGCGGGCTCGGCGTCCGCCGCCGAGGCCGACGCGGCGCCTGCGCCCAGGGCGACGCCCGCCGTCGCGAGGGCGACCAGGGCGCGCTGTGCTGTGGTGTTCCGTGGGGACGCGTGTCGGGCCATCTCTGCTGCCACCTCTGCTTGCGTTCTCGACTGCTCCGGGTAAGGAGTCAGACACGAAGGGTAATTGAGGTGTGACGCGCGCTTCAAAGCCGACCCGCAGGGTCGTTGGAGTGCACAGCGATGCCTCACACTGGTGTCCCGTGAGCTCCCATCCGCCCGTATCCGCGCGAGTCGTGCTGCTCTGCGGCCCTTCCGGCTCCGGCAAGTCCCTGCTCGCCGCCCGCTCCGGCCTTCCGGTGCTGCGGCTCGACGACTTCTACAAGGAGGGCGACGACCCGACGCTGCCGCTGGTGGCCGGGAGTTCCGACATCGACTGGGACCACCCGGACTCGTGGGACGCGGACACGGCCGTCACCGCCATCGAGGAACTGTGCCGCACGGGGCGGACGAGCGTCCCGGCGTACGACATCTCGCTGAGCGCGCGCACCGGCGAGGAGACCGTCGACATCGGCCGCACGCCGCTGTTCATCGCGGAAGGCGTCTTCGCGGCGGAGATCGTGACGCGCTGCCGTGAACTCGGCCTGCTGGCGGACGCGCTGTGCCTGAGCCGGGGGCCGGTGAAGACGTTCCGGCGCCGGTTCCTGCGGGATCTGCGGGAGGGCCGCAAGTCGGTGCCGTTCCTGCTGCGCCGGGGCTGGCGTCTGATGCGCCTGGAGCGCTCGATCGTCGCCCGCCAGACGGCCCTCGGCGCGCACGCCTGCGACCGCGACGAGGCCATGGGCCGGCTGGCGGCCGCGGCGGCGGGACGCTGCGCGAACACCCGCACCGCGGCCTGACGGAAGGGCCCGAGCCCGAGGCGCACGAAGAAGCGGGACTGGACGGACCCCCCGGCCCTCCAGTCCCGCTCCCCTTGGTGCTTCCCCTTGTGGTGCACCCCCGTCGCCCACCCCCATGGGCTCCGGGTTCCTCCCCCGTTTTCCCCGTTCCCCCCGTTCCCCCGTGATCCCCGTGTCCCCTCGGGATCCCGTTTTCCCCCGTGATCCCCCTCGGTTCCCCCCGGGGCTCTGTAAGTCAGAGCCCCGAAGTCCCCCTTTGATACACCCGGGTTCCGGAACGTCCCCCGTTCCCGCCCCGGGCCCCCTGCCCTCAGGCGACCAACTCGCCGAAGGCGTCCTCCTCGTCACGGCCGAAGCTGAGGACCTCGTCCTCGCGCAGCCGGCGGAGCGACCGCCAGATGCTGGACTTCACCGTGCCGACACTGATGCCGAGGATGTCCGCGATCTCCGGGTCCGTGCGGCCCTCGTAGTAGCGCAGGACCAGCATGGTGCGCTGGAGCTCGGGCAGCCGGGCCAGCGCCTGCCACAGGACCGCGCGCAGTTCGGTGCCGCGCATCGCGTCCGTGTCGCCGACGGTCTCCGGCAGTTCCTCGGTCGGGTACTCGTTGAGCTTGCGGCGCCGCCAGGCGCTGATGTGCAGGTTGGTCATGGTCCGGCGGAGGTAACCGCCGACCGCGGCCTTGTCACTGATCCGGTCCCAGGCCCGGTACGTCGAGAACAGCGCGCTCTGCAGCAGGTCCTCGGCCTCGAAGCGGTCCCCGGTCAGGTGGTACGCGGTGGCGTACAGGGAAGCGCGGCGCTCCTGGACGTAGGCGGTGAACTCCGCCTCCGACAGCGAGCGGCGCTCCCCCGGACCCTCCCCGTACGAGACGCCCCCGTGCGTCTCCCCCGTGTTCGCGTCAACCACCGTCATGATCGCGGCGTGCTGACGCCCGGCGCCGCGAGCGCACCCCCGCCCGCTCACGGCACCGGACTTCTCGCCTGCCCGGTGCACGTCGTGCAGACGCGTGATCACTGCGCTGGAGCTGGTGCCGTGCAGCGTGTTCATCTCGCGCCCCCCGTCGTGGACTTCCGGTCTTCGGCTTGCTGTGTTGCCTGTGCCGAGAAGCTTGCCGCCGCGACTTCATGGCGGTGTCCGCCGACTGTCACAGACGTGTCACAGGGGGTGGCCCCCCGAGGAGGGACGGGCCGGGCCGGGCGCGGGAGGCGGATCCGATCACGCAGGGGCGTACCCCGGCTACGCAGACGTACGACGGGCGTTGATCGGTTGCGGTAAATGTGCGGGAGCGCTCCAGGAGTCGAAACCCCGCCCCGCCATGGGCCAGAATGAGGCCCGTGCCTTCCCTGTTGCTGATCGAGGACGACGACGCCATCCGTACGGCCCTGGAGCTCTCTCTGACGCGCCAGGGACACCGGGTGGCGACCGCTGCGAGCGGTGAGGACGGTCTGAAGCTGCTGCGCGAGCAGCGGCCGGACCTGATCGTGCTGGACGTGATGCTGCCAGGCATCGACGGGTTCGAGGTGTGCCGCCGCATCCGGCGCACCGACCAGCTGCCGATCATCCTGCTGACCGCGCGCAGCGACGACATCGACGTGGTCGTCGGTCTGGAGTCCGGTGCGGACGACTACGTCGTCAAGCCGGTGCAGGGCCGGGTGCTGGACGCGCGGATCCGGGCCGTGCTGCGGCGCGGCGAGCGGGAGTCGAGCGACTCGGCGACGTTCGGCAGCCTGGTCATCGACCGCTCGGCGATGACCGTGACGAAGAACGGCGAGGACCTCCAGCTGACGCCGACCGAACTGCGGCTGCTGCTGGAGCTGAGCCGGCGGCCCGGTCAGGCGCTGTCGCGGCAGCAGTTGCTGCGCCTGGTGTGGGAGCACGACTACCTCGGTGACTCGCGGCTGGTGGACGCCTGTGTCCAGCGGCTGCGCGCCAAGGTCGAGGACGTGCCGTCGTCCCCGACGCTGATCCGTACCGTGCGGGGTGTCGGCTACCGCCTGGATCCGCCTCAGTGACGAAGCGGCAAGGGGGGTCCCGCGGCTGGTCCGCGGCGCGGAAGGGAGTCTGGTCGCGGCTGCGCTTCACCAGCCTGCGGCTGCGTCTGGTGGTCGTGTTCGCCCTGGTGGCGCTGACGGCGGCGGTGTCGGCGTCGGCGATCGCGTACTGGCTGAACCGTGAGGCGGTGCTCACCCGCACCCAGGACGCGGTGCTGCGCGACTTCCAGCAGGAGATGCAGAACCGGGCGGGGGCGCTGCCCGAGCGTCCGACGCAGGACGAACTCCAGCACACCGCGGGGCAGATGGCGAACAGCAGCGAGCGGTTCAGTGTGCTGCTCGTGGCGCGGGACGCCGACGGCCGTACGGTGTACGGCAGTTCGGGCGGGCTCAGCGGTTTCTCGCTGAACGACGTGCCGAAGTCGCTGCGCACGGCGGTGAACAAGAGGCAGCAGGTCACGCCCGCCAACCAGTACGGCTACCACCTGTTCTGGCAGCGGGTCGTGGAGGACGACACCCCGTACCTGGTCGCCGGGACGAAGGTGATCGGCGGGGACGCGACCGGATACATGCTGAAGTCGCTCGAACCGGAGGCGAAGGACCTGAACTCGCTGGCCTGGTCACTGGGGATCGCCACGGCGCTGGCGCTGATCGGTTCGGCCCTGCTGGCGCAGGCGCTCGCGACGACGGTGCTGAAGCCGGTGCACCGGCTCGGGGTGGCCGCGCGGCGGCTCGGCGAGGGCAAGCTGGACACCCGGCTCAGGGTGTCCGGCACCGATGAACTGGCCGATCTGTCACGGACGTTCAACGCCGCCGCGGAGGCCCTGGAGAAGCGGGTCGAGGACATGGCGGCGCGGGAGTCGGCGTCCCGGCGGTTCGTGGCGGACATGTCGCACGAGCTGCGCACCCCGCTGACCGCGATCACCGCGGTGACCGAGGTGCTGGAGGAGGAGCTGGACTCCGAGAGCGGCAGCGTGGACCCGATGATCGAGCCGGCGGTGCGGCTGGTGGTCAGCGAGACGCGGCGGCTGAACGACCTCGTGGAGAACCTGATGGAGGTCACCCGCTTCGACGCGGGGACGGCCCGGCTGGTGCTGGACGACGTGGACGTGGCCGACCAGATCACGGCGTGCATCGACGCGCGCGCGTGGCTGGACGCGGTGGAACTGGACGCCGAGCGGGGCATCGTGGCCCGGCTGGACCCGCGCCGGCTGGACGTGATCCTGGCCAACCTGATCGGCAACGCCCTCAAGCACGGCGGTTCCCCGGTGCGGGTCTCGGTGCGGGAGGCGGACGACGCGGTGGTCATCGCCGTGCGCGACCACGGGCCCGGCATCCCGGAGGACGTCCTGCCGCACGTCTTCGACCGGTTCTACAAGGCGAGCGCGTCCCGGCCGCGCTCCGAGGGCAGCGGCCTCGGCCTGTCCATCGCCCGGGAGAACGCGCACATCCACGGCGGTGAGATCACGGCCGAGAACTCCCCGGAGGGCGGCGCGGTGTTCACGCTGCTGCTGCCCCGGGACACGGCGGACCCGGCCGGCGGCGAGGAGAACGGCGGGGCGCGGAAGTCCGCCGGGACCGACGGGAGCAAGGGCGAGGGCTCGGAGGGGAACGCCTGATGAACGTACGCCGGCTGCTCGCGCTGCCCCTGCTCGCCGGGGTGCTCGCCGGGTGCGGCATCCGGGCCACGGAGGTGCCGACGGACTTCGGTCCGGCGCCGTCGCGGGCGCGCTGTTCCCTGGCCGAGCCGGACGTCACGACGCAGACCTCGCACGGCATGGCGGTTCAGGTCTTCCTGCTGTGCGGTTCGTCGCTGGTGACCGTGGACCGGTCGGTGCGGGTGCGGGACGGCGCGCGGGACTCCGAGCGGCGGGTGCTGGTGGCGCAGGGGCTGCTCGACCAACTCGCGGCGACGCCGTCGCCTGCCGAGAAGGAGGCCGGGTACACCACGGACGTGCGGGACGGTGTGGAGGTGGCCGGGCCGCGGCCGGGTGACCCGGAGGACGCGCTGCGGCTCGGCGTCGCGCCGGGCGACCTCACGTCGTACGCCCTCGCCCAGATCGTCTGCACGTTCTCCGACTCGGCGGCGGCCGAGGGCGACGGTTCGGTGATCCTGGGCGGGCCGGGCGCCGACCGCCCGCGCCGCTACGAGTGCACCGACGAGGTACGGGTCCGCCCGGGCAGCGCGGAACCGCCGTCTACCGAGGTGGCCCGAGGCTGACGCCGGAGGGTCGCGCGGGGCCGAGGCCGACGAGACAGGCCGGAGCGGCGCCGAAGGGCCACGCGGGGCCGACACCGACGAGACGGCCCTGGACCGGCGTCGACGGGCCGCCCGGGCTGACGCCGACGGCCCGGGACCGGCTTCGAAGGGCGGCCAGGCTGACGCCGGCGAGGTCAGGTGGGCTGACGGTGCCGAGGTCGCCGGGGTCGGGGCCGGGTGGTGCGGGGTGTGGTGCGGGCCTCATGGCCGTAGCGGGCCACGGGCCGGAACCGATTCGGCCGCGCGCCGCGTCTGAGGGGGCGTGCAGCGTCAAGGCTTCGTCGGCGGCAGCGCCGAGTTCCGCATCCGTGTGACGGGAGGCGTCCTCCTCGTCGCCCACCTCGCGTTCGTCGCCTGGTTCGCGCTGCGGCCCCTGGACGTGCCGTGGGTGATGCCCGCCAATCTGCGTCCGTTCGACGGGATCCGGGCCGATCTGGCGCTGGGCTGGCCGGAGGCGGCCCGCCGGATCGGTGCGGGGCTGGCCCTGCTGGCCCCGCTGGGTGTCCTGCTGCCGATGGCGAACGGCAGGCTCGCCGTGTCGCCGCTGGCCTCCCTGGCGCGTACGGTCGCCGCGGGCGCCCTGCTGTCACTCGGCATCGAACTGCTGCAGACCGGGGTGCCGGGGCAGGTCGTGGACGTCGACTCACTGCTGCTGAACGCGACGGGCGTGGCCCTGACGCATCTCGCGGTCGTGCCCGCGGGCCGGTCCTGGCTCCGCCGCAGGGTGGAGCGGTACGGCGGTGCGGCGGTCCGCCAGGACGAGGCACCTCAGGGTCGGACCCCGACGATTCCCAGGGTCGGAGTCGCCCCGTAGAGCGACGCTTCGCCCCTTTCGTCTCCGTACCGTGGAAGGCACAAGAAGCCGTACGAAGCCACGAGGCAGCCGTTCAGGAGCCTCCGGGCGAGACGCACCACCGGTGCGCGACCACGAAGGAGCCGCGATGAACCGCCCCGCCCGCCCGACCGAAGGCCGCGTGATCGCCGGAGTCTGCGCCGCGCTGGCCCGCCGCTTCGGCACCTCCGCGACGACCGTGCGCGTGATCTTCCTGGTGTCCTGCCTGCTGCCCGGCCCGCAGTTCCTGCTGTACCTCGCGCTGTGGATCCTGCTGCCGTCGGAGGCGAAGGCCCGCACGGCCTGGTGACCGCCCCCGCGCACGTACGCCGATGGGCGCACCCCCGGATGCGGGGTGCGCCCATCGGCGCGTGACGGTCGTCGCGTCAGCTCAGCGGCAGGCCGTTGAGGCCGAGGCCCTGGCCGGGCAGCGCCTGACCGACAGGGAGGCCGCCGATGAGGTTCTTGACCGGGGCGGTCGGGCCGCCGCTGAGGAGCTGCTCGGCGGCGGGCTGGGCGGCGGCGAGGCCGGCACCGACCGCGCTCTGCCCCTGCGCCAGCGCTTCCGTCGCGCCCGGCAGGACCTGGGAGACGTTCTGCGCCGGCAGCGTCTGGGTGACGGTGCCCAGCGCCTGGCCCGCGTCCGGGACGGCCGGAGCGGCGTTGGCCGCACCCGCGCCGGCGGCGGCGAAGGCGGCGCCGAGGGCGGCGACACCGAGGGTCTTGGCAGCAGACTGCTTCATGAAAATGCGTCCTCGAAATGGGGTTGCGGGGAACTGAGCGGTAGTCCATGACCGTAAACAGGGAATGCCGCCCGCCGCAAACATCGAAATGCGGACGGCTTGTGAAAGCCGTCCGCGTTTTCGATCCCGGAAAGGACGCGGCTCAGCCGTCGGATCCCGAAGAACCGCTGGTGGACGCGGCCTGCTGGAACAGCCATTCGGATTTCAGTTCGGCATATCCGGGCTTGATCACGTCATTGATCATGGCGAGTCGTTCATCGAAAGGAATGAACGCTGATTTCATCGCATTGACGGAGAACCACTGCATGTCGTCGAGCGTGTAACCGAACGCTTCGACAAGGTGCTCGAATTCCCGGGACATGCTGGTGTGGGACATCAGGCGGTTGTCCGTGTTGACCGTGGCCCGGAAGTGCAGCCGCCGCAGCAGCCCGATCGGGTGCTCGGCGTACGAGGCGGCGGCGCCGGTCTGGAGGTTGGAGCTGGGGCACAGCTCCAGCGGGATCCGCTTGTCGCGGACGTAGGACGCGAGCCGGCCGAGCTTCACCGTGCCGTCGGCCCCCACCTCGATGTCGTCGATGATGCGCACGCCGTGCCCGAGCCGGTCGGCGCCGCACCACTGGAGGGCCTGCCAGATCGACGGCAGCCCGAAGGCCTCGCCGGCGTGGATGGTGAAGTGGTTGTTCTCGCGCTTGAGGTACTCGAACGCGTCGAGGTGCCGGGTGGGCGGGTAACCGGCCTCGGCGCCCGCGATGTCGAAGCCGACGACGCCCATGTCCCGGTAGCGGTTGGCGAGTTCGGCGATCTCCAGGGCGCGGGCGGCGTGCCGCATGGCGGTGAGCAGGGCGCCGACGCGGATGCGGTGGCCGTTCTCCCGGGCGCGCCGCTCGCCTTCCCGGAAGCCCTCGTTGACGGCCTCGACGACCTCTTCGAGGCCGAGCCCGCCTTCGAGGTGCTGCTCGGGGGCGTAGCGCACCTCGGCGTAGACGACGCCGTCCTCGGCGAGGTCCTCGGCGCACTCGGCGGCGACGCGGACGAGGGCGTCACGGGTCTGCATGACGCCGACGGTGTGCGAGAAGGTCTCCAAGTACCGTTCGAGGGAACCGGAGTCGGCGGCCTCGCGGAACCAGAGGCCGAGCTTCTCCGGATCGGCCTCGGGGAGCTGGGAGTAGCCGGACGCCTGGGCGAGTTCGACGATCGTGCCGGGGCGCAGCCCGCCGTCGAGGTGGTCGTGCAGCAGAACCTTGGGCGCCCGGCGGATCTGGTCCGGCGTCGGGGTCTTCGCGGTGGTCTGGCTCGTCATTGGCGCACTCTACCTCCTACGCGCGTAGATCACCTGTCGGCGGCAGTGTACGAATCCGTCGATACGTAACAGTGACCGGGAGGACCGGTGGCGGACACGCGGTCTTCTGACACTGTTCTGTCATGGCACAGCAAGCGACGCCGGTTCGCAGGGCCCGGCTGGGGAGGGCACTTGGCCCGGAGCCGACGGCGGTGGGTGGGGTGGTGCTGCTGCTCCCGGCCGGTGACGAGGTCTCCAGCCGCAGGCCGTCTCCGCTCCTCGCCACCGCCTCCGTGCGCGCGCTGGGGCGCCGTCTGGCCCGCGCGGGCCGGGACGAGGGCCTCGCGGCACACGTGGTGCACTACCGCTACCGCGGCTGGAACGGCAGTTCGGCGCATCTCGCGAGCGACGCCGAGTGGGCCGCCGACGAGGCCGTACGGCGTTACGGGGACGTCCCCGTGTGCCTGGCCGGCGTCGACATGGGCGGGCGGGCCGCGATGCGCGCGGCCGGGCACGAGGCGGTCACGTCGGTGCTGGCGGTGGCGCCGTGGCTGCCGGAGGACGACGTGGCGGCGCCCCCGGAGCCGGTGAAACAGCTCGTGGGGCGGCGGCTGTTGATCGTGCACGGCACGAACGACGAGCGCATCGACCCGGAGTTGTCGTTCCGGCTGGCGGCGCGGGCGAAGAAGGCGAACCGGGACGTGTGCCGGTTCGAGGTGCACTCGGACCGGCACGGGCTGCACCAGTACCGGGACGAAGTGCTCGCGCTGGCCGAGGACTTCGTGATGGGCGCGCTGTTCGGCAGGCCGTTCTCGCGGCCGGTGGAGGACGCGTTCGCCGCCCCGCCGCCCCTGGGGCTGCGGATGCCGCTGGCCGCCGGGTTCGGGTCGACCTGGCGGCGGTAGGACGCGGACCGGTCGGGGACTCGCCCGAACGGCCCTCCCGAACGGCCCTAGGTGTGCAGGAGGTTGCCCCTCCTGGACAGCAGGAACTTTTTGAAGGCCGCGACCGGCGGGGTGTCCGGGCGTCCGTCGAGCCAGGCCACGCCGATCTCGCGCGCGGCTCTCGGGGCCGTGACCGTCAGTTCCGCGACTCCCGGGCGGGGAAAGGCCGGTGGGGGCAGGAGGGCGACGCCGAGGCCCGCCGCGACCAGACCGCGCAGGGTCTCCGCCTCCTCGCCCTCGAAGGCGACCCGGGGTGTGAAGCCCGCCTCCTTGCAGAGGTCGTCGGTGATGCGGCGCAGGCCGTAGCCGGGCTCCAGGGTCACGAAGGCCTCCTCGGCGGCCTCGGCGAGGCGGACGCGCTTGCGTCCGGCCAGGCGGTGGTCGGCGGGGACGACCAGGCGCAGCTTCTGCTCGTCCAGGCGGCGGGCGACGAGGTCGGGGGCGTCCGGGACCGGGGAGGTCAGGCACAGGTCGAGTTCGCCCGCGCGGAGGCGTTCGAGCATGGCCTCGCCGTAGTTCTGGACGAGGCTGAAGCGGACACGCGGGTGGTCGGCGCGGAAGGCGTGGATGAGGCCGGGGACGGTTTCGGCGCCCATGGTGTGCAGGAAGCCGAAGGCGACCTTGCCGGTGGCGGGGTCGGCGTCGGCGCGGACCTCCTCGGCGGCGCGTTCGACCTCGGCGAGGGCCCGCTCGACGGAGGCGAGGAAGGTGCGGCCGGCGGGCGTCAGGGAGACGGTGCGGCCGCGGCGGGCGAACAGGTCGACGCCGAGGTCCTGTTCGAGGCGGACCACGGCGCGCGACAGCGTGGACTGCGGGACCTGCATCTCCTGCGCGGCGCGCGTGACGTGCTCGGTGCGGGCCACGCCGGCGAAGTAGGCGAGCCGCGGCGCCAGCAGCCTCGCCATGGCGGCCGTGTCCGCCGTACCGGCCGCGCCTGCCGTGTCCGTCATGTCTTCTGTGTCACTGGACTGTGACAGGCGGGACCGTGACCTCTGCTGATGCGCCATGGGAACGATTATGACGATTCCATGCATTGGACGGATCAGTAAAGGGCTTCGTACGTTCTGGGTATGACTCCCGCCAGTACCGGGGCGTCCACGACCGTGGGCGCCGCTCCTTCCGTCTCCCCCGCCTCTGCCTCGATTCCTTCCGCTCCTTCGTCCGACTCCCGGGTGAGTCCCGGCGGGCCGGGCCACCGCCGGATGAGCCTCGCCCTGTTCCTGGCGGGCGTGGCGACCTTCGCCCTGCTGTACTCCACCCAGGCCCTGCTGCCGCTGATCTCCGGCGAGTTCGGCGTGAGCGCGAGCGACGCGAGCTGGACGGTGGCGGCGGCGACGGGCGGCCTGGCGGTGTTCGTCCTGCCGATGAGCGCCCTGTCCGAGCGGTACGGGCGGCGTACGGTCATGACGGCGTCCCTCGCGGTCGCGGTGACCGTCGGGCTGCTGGTGCCGTTCGCGCCCTCGCTGACGGCGCTGGTGGCGCTGCGGGCGGTGCAGGGCGCGGCGCTGGCGGGGCTGCCGGCGTCGGCGACGGCGTACCTGGCGGAGGAGGTCACGCCGAAGGCCCTGATCACGGCGATCGGTCTGTTCGTCGCGGGCAACAGCGTCGGCGGGATGAGCGGCCGGGTCATCACCGGCTGGGTGGCGCAGGAGTGGGGCTGGCGGGTCGCCGTCGGTGTGATCGGCGCGCTCGCGGTGGCGTGCGCGGTGGCCTTCCGGGTGCTGCTGCCCGCCCCGCGGCACTTCCGGCCCGGCTCGCTGCGCCCGCGGGTGCTGGCCCGCACGGTCCGGGGCCATCTGTCGAACCCGCTGCTGCGGCGGCTGTACGCGATCGGCGCGCTGTTCATGACGGTGTTCGGCGGGGTCTACACGGTGATCGGCTACCGGCTGACGCAGGGCCCGTTCGGGCTGGGGCAGGGCATCGTCGGTTCGATCTTCCTGGTGTACCTGGTCGGCACGGTGTCGGCGTCAACGGCGGGGCGTCTGGTGGGCCGGCTGGGCCGGCGGGGCGCGCTGTACGCGGCGGGCGGTACGACGGCGGCGGGCCTGCTGCTGTCCCTGGCGGACTCGCTGGCGCTGGTCCTCGCGGGCCTGGTGCTGATCACGGCGGGCTTCTTCGCGGGGCACGCGGTGGCTTCGTCGGCGGTCAGCAAGACGGCCACGCACGGCCGCGCGCAGGCGTCCGCCCTGTACCAGTCGGCGTACTACATCGGCTCCAGCGCGGGCAGCACGGTCGGCGCCGTCGCCTTCCACGGCGGCGGCTGGGCGGGCACGGTCGGCGTCGGACTGCTGGCGGTGCTCGGCGTCGTGACGATCACGGTGCTCGGCACGCGGGCGGCGCGGTCGCAGCGCCGGCTCGCGACGGCCGCCTGAGCACGCCGTCGGCGGCCCTCTGAACCTGCCTCGGCGTCCGCCCCGGAGCCGGCCGCCGGGGCGCGCGTACCGTATCAGCCGCCCCCCGTCTGACCAGCCGTTTTCGCCAGACAGCAGGCCGTTGTCAGTGGGCTGCGGTAGCTTCCGAAGTGCTGGGCGCAAAGACGCGACGGAAGCCTCAGGGGTGGGTGGACCATGACGAACAGCACGGCGACACCGGAGCTGGACGTAGCGCTGGAGAAGCACCGGACCGAGCTGACCGGGTACTGCTACCGCATGCTCGGCTCGTCCTTCGAGGCGGAGGACGCGGTGCAGGACACCCTGGTGCGCGCCTGGCGCAGCTACGACAAGTTCGAGGGCCGCTCCAGCCTGCGCTCCTGGCTCTACCGCATCGCGACGAACGTGTGCCTGGACATGCTGAACGCGGGCAACAAACGCGCGCGGCCCATCGATCTGACGGAGGCCACGCCGCTCGCCCGGGCGGCCCTCACGCCCCGCCCCGACCACACCTGGCTGGAGCCCATGCCCGACGCGCGCGTGCTGCCGACGGTCGAGGACCCGGCGGAGGCCGCGGTCGCCAAGGAGTCCGTCCGGCTCGCGTTCATGGCCGCGCTGCAGCAACTGCCGCCGAAGCAGCGGGCGGTGCTGATCCTGCGCGAGGTGCTGGCCTGGCGGGCGAGCGAGGTCGCCGAGCTGCTCGACACGTCGGTCGCATCGGTCAACAGCGCCCTCCAGCGGGCCCGTGCCACGCTCGCCGAGCGGGAGGGCGACAAGGGCGCCGACGCGGCCGTGTCCGACCCGCTGGACGAGGAGCAGCGCAAGCTCCTGGAGCGCTACGTCGCGGCCTTCGAGGGCTACGACATGACGGCGCTGACGGCGCTGCTGCACGAGGACGCGATCATGACGATGCCGCCGTTCGACCTGTGGCTGCTGGGGCCGACGGACATGACGGGCTTCATGACGACGCTGGGCGCGTCCTGTGCCGGGTCGCGGCTGCGGCCGGTGGAGGTCAACGGCCTGCCGGGCTTCGCACACTACAAGCCGGACCCGGAGCAGGGCGGGTTCACGCCGTGGGCGGTCCAGGTGCTGGAGATCTCAGACGGGCGGATCTCCGGGCTCCACTGCTTCCTCGACACCCAGCGGTGGTTCCCGCTGTTCGGGCTGCCCCTCCACCTCGAAGCGGAGGCCGACCAGGCCGAGTAGCGCGGGCAGGGCCGGGTCGGGCGCGCGCAGCCTGATCCGGCCGCCGGACCGCTTGGCGGCGAGCTGGAGCCGGGCCAGCAGGTCGACGTGGGCGAGCCCCGGGGGGCCCAGCGCGCCGACGTCGCAGACCACCACACCGGCCCCGGTCTCCTCCAGCCGCGCCCGTATCTCGGCGCACAGCCGGGGCAGCTCCGTCCGGGAGACGGGGCCGGGCAGCACGAGTACGGCGGGTGTCATGGCGTCCACGTACGGTAGACCGGCGCCGCGCCCGCAACTCATCGCGGCCGGCCGGGGCGCGGTCGCGCCGTGAAGGATCACATTGACCCGCGCCCGGCCTTCCCCGGAGGGTTGGGTGTATGCCCCACAGATCACGCCCGCCCGCGTCCGGTCCTGCCCTCCGTCCCGCCGAGGGGGCGTCGTGCAGGGCGTGTTGAGCGGGTTCGCGGTCATCGCGCTGGTGATCGGCGTGGGGTACGTGATCGGGCGGCGGGGGCATCTCGGGGTTCACGGCAGCGAGGTGCTGACGAAGCTCGCGTTCCATGTGGCGTCCCCGGCGCTGCTGTTCACGATGCTCGCGGAGGCGGACCTGTCGGTGGTCTTCTCCTCCCGGCTGCTGGTGACGGCGCTGAGCACGGCTGCGGCGGGGGGCGTGTTCATCGCGGTCGGCGCCGTACGCGGCTGGGGCGTGGGCCGCACGACGATCGGCGCGCTGTGCGCCGGCTACGTCAACTCCGGCAACCTCGGCATCCCCATCGCGGTGTACGTGCTGGGCGACGCGTCGCTGGTGGCGCCGGTGCTGCTGTTCCAGCTGGTCCTGGTGACGCCGGTGGCGCTGACGGTCCTCGACCTGTCCACGGCGGGCGAGCGGGGCCCGCTGTGGCGGCGGCTGCTGACGCCCCTGCGGAACCCGGTCGCGGTGGGGTCGCTGGCCGGGGTGACGGCGTCCGCGACGGGCCTCGCGATACCCGGGCCGGTCATGGACCCGGTGTCCCTGATCGGCAACATGGCGGTCCCGGCGGTCCTGCTCGCCTTCGGCATCTCCCTGCGCGGCAGCACGCTTCCGCTGCGGGGCTCGGAGCGGGGCGCGGTGCTCCTCGCGGTTGCCCTCAAGTCGGTGGGCCAGCCGCTGGCCGCCTGGGCGCTGGCGGCCGGCGTCTTCGGCCTGCGCGGCGACCAGCTCCTCGACGTGGTCGTCACCTCGGCACTCCCGGCCGCGCAGAACCTCTTCACCTACGCGAGCAGCTACCGCGTGGGCGAGGTCCTGGCCAGGGAGGCGATCCTGCTGTCGACGGCGGCCTCGGTCCCGGTCCTGGTGGTCGTGGCGACGGTGCTGGGGTGAACCCGCGTCAGTCGAGGGGGAACTCGCCGGTGTCGACGACCACGTCGAAGGGGGCGGGGATCTTCAAGGGCTCGCCGAACTTGGCCGTGCCCAGCGGGCGGTAGACATCGCCCCTCGGCTCTCCGTACAGCGTGGCGGACGGGCCCTCGGGAGCCCAGCGGTCCACGAGCAGGTAGAACGGAATGCCGGCCGCGGCGTAGGCCGCGGGCTTGCTGATGCGGTCGTGGCGCGCGTTGGACCTGGAGGTGACCTCGACGACGAGTTCGGCCAACGCCGCAGGAATATGGCTGTCCGACTCCATGTGCTCCCGCACCGGAGCCACTACGAGGTCCGGGATGAGCATTCCCAGACGCGAGGGAACGGCGATGGACAGTGTCTGGAAGATCCCCCAGTCCTCGGGGATCACGGAGTAGAGGCGACGCTGGATGCGATCCGTGATCACATTGTGGCGGTAAGCGGGAGACGGTGACACGGTGATGATCCCCTCGATGATCTCCACCTTGCTGCCCTCGGGCCATTCCATCTCCTCCCAGAACCGGACGAGGCTGTCCCAGCTCTGCTCGGGGTCCTGGCTCACGGTGAGTGCGCTCATGGCGGTTCTCCTATCGGTGCGTCACCGAGTCCAGCATGCCGAACGGGACCGATGATGGTCCACCGGTCCCGTTCACCCGAACGAGGAAAGTCCAGGTCAGGCGATACGTTCCAGCACTACTGGGCGCGATGTGAACTCCGTGTCCGGGCCCGCGATGTCGTACGAGCCCGTGACCGCCTCCAGGGCGTAGTCGAAGCGTTCCGGGGTGTCCGTGTGGAGGGTGAGGAGGGGCTGGCCCTCGCGGACCGTGTCGCCCGGCTTGGCGTGGAGTTCGACGCCGGCGCCCGCCTGCACCGGGTCCTCCTTGCGGGCGCGGCCCGCGCCGAGGCGCCAGGCGGCGACGCCGATGTCGTAGGCGTCGAGGCGGGTCAGGACGCCGGAGGCGGACGCCTTCACCACGTGCTGTTCCTTCGACGTCGGCAGCGGCGCGTCCGGGTCACCGCCCTGGGCCGCGATCATGCGGCGCCACACGTCCATCGCCGAGCCGTCGGCCAGGGCCTTCGCCGGGTCGGCGTCCTTGATGCCCGCCGCGTCCAGCATCTCGCGGGCCAGGGCGAGGGTCAGCTCGACCACGTCCGCGGGGCCGCCGCCGGCCAGGACCTCCACCGACTCGCGGACCTCCAGGGCGTTGCCGGCCGTGCGGCCGAGCGGGGTCGACATGTCCGTGAGGAGCGCGACCGTGTTCACGCCGTGGTCCGTGCCGAGGCCGACCATCGTGGAGGCCAGCTCGCGGGCGTCGTCCAGGGTCTTCATGAAGGCGCCGGTGCCGACCTTCACGTCGAGGACGAGGGAACCGGTGCCCTCCGCGATCTTCTTGGACATGATCGAGGAGGCGATCAGCGGGATCGCCTCGACCGTGCCGGTGACGTCCCGCAGGGCGTAGAGCTTCTTGTCCGCCGGGGCGAGGCCGTCGCCCGCCGCGCAGATCACCGCGCCCACGCCGTCGAGGACGCTCAGCATCTCCTCGTTGGACAGCAGCGCGCGCCAGCCCGGGATCGACTCCAGCTTGTCGAGGGTGCCGCCGGTGTGGCCGAGGCCGCGGCCGGACAGTTGCGGGACGGCGGCGCCGCAGGCCGCGACGAGCGGGGCGAGCGGCAGGGTGATCTTGTCGCCGACGCCGCCGGTGGAGTGCTTGTCGGCGGTCGGCCGGGACAGCGACGAGAAGTCCATGCGCTCGCCGGAGGCGATCATCGCCGCCGTCCAGCGGGCGATCTCACGGCGGTTCATGCCGTTGAGCAGGACGGCCATGGCGAGGGCCGACATCTGCTCGTCGGCGACCTCCCCGCGGGTGTAGGCGTCGATGACCCAGTCGATCTGCTCGTCACTGAGCTCGCCGCGGTCCCGCTTGGCGCGGATGACGGAGATGGCGTCCATGGCCATGACTTCCTTCCGGGGTGCGAAACGCACAACCGAGTGTGCGAAAAGGGCGCGGCCCCTCCGAGCACCTGACCAGCTCGGAGGGGCCGCCGTGGGGTTACTTGCCGAGGTATTCGGGTCCGAAGGCCTGCGGCAGCATGCGGGACAGCGGCAGGATGCCCTCCGGGGTCTCCAGCAGCAGCTCGGGGCCGCCGAACTCGTACAGCAGCTGACGGCAGCGGCCGCACGGCACGAGGACCTCGCCGCGGCCGTCGACGCAGGTGAAGTGCGTCAGCCGGCCGCCGCCGGTGCGGACCAGCTCCGAGACCAGTCCGCACTCGGCGCACAGCCCGATGCCGTAGGAGGCGTTCTCGACGTTGCAGCCGGTCACCGTGCGTCCGTCGTCGACCCGGGCGGCGACGCCGACCGGGAAGCCCGAGTACGGCGCGTACGCGCGGGACATGGCCTCCCGGGCCGCGTCCCGCAGGCTCCCCCAGTCGACGTCGGTCACTTGCCCTGTCCCTTCCGGTACGGCATGCCGTTCGCCCGCGGCATCCGCAGCCGCTGCGCGGACAGCGCGAGCACGACCAGCGTGATGACGTACGGCGTGGCGGAGACGACCTGGTTGGGGACCTCGTTGGTGCCGGCGTACCAGGCGAACACGAGGGCGCCGACGACCACGGTGATCGCGGCCTGGACGTACTTCTTGCGGATCACCAGCCAGATCGCGCCGATGAGCAGCAGGATCGCGCCGAGCAGCAGCAGCGCGTGCACGTTGGCGGAGCCGCCGCGCAGGTTGAGGCTGTCGGTGTAGCCGAACAGGCCGGCGCCGATGGCGAGGCCGCCCGGCATCCAGTTGCCGAAGATCATCGCGGCGAGGCCGATGTAGCCGCGGCCGCTGACCTGGCCCTCCAGGTAGAAGGGGTTGGCGACGATGGCGAGGAAGACGCCGCCGAGGCCGGCCAGCCCGCCGGAGATGATCACGGCCAGGTACTTGTACTTGTAGACGTTGACGCCGAGGGACTCGGCGGCGACCGGGTTCTCGCCGCAGGAGCGCAGCCGCAGGCCGAACGGCGTGCGCCACAGCACCCACCAGGTGCCGGGGATCAGCGCGACGGCGACCAGGGTCAGCCAGGACACGTTGGTGACCAGGCCGCCGAGCAGGCCGGCGATGTCCGAGACGAAGAACCAGCCCTTGGCGTTGAGGTCGCGCAGCGCGTCGGAGAGTCCGGGCACGGTGAAGTGGCCGAGGGACTCCACCGCCGGGGACTGCTTGGCGGAGCCGCCCTGGTGGCCCTCGAAGGCGAGGGGCGCGAGGTAGCGGGTGGCGCCGAGGGCGAGGATGTTGATGGCCACACCGGAGACGATGTGGTTGACGTTGAAGGTGACGGTGACGAGGGCGTGCAGCAGGCCGCCGAGCGCGCCGCCGGCGATGCCGACGAGGACGCCGGTCCACGGGCCCCACTGGAAGCCGGCCCAGGCACCGAACCAGGTGCCGAGGATCATCATGCCCTCGAGGCCGATGTTGACGACGCCCGCGCGCTCGGCCCACAGGCCGCCGAGACCGGCGAGGCCGATGGGCACGGCGAGCTGGAGGGCGGTGGACATCTGGCTGACGTTCGTGATGCCGTCCGCGCCGGTGATGATGCGGACGATCGAGGTCAGCGCCAGGGCGCCGGCGATGATCAGCAGCACGACGGGCAGCGACAGGCGGCGGCCGGTCGGCGCCGCGGGCTGCAGCGAGGGCTGGTTGACGTCGATCGCCGAGGTCGAGGACGTGGTCATCGGCCAGCCACCTCCTTCTGGGTGTTGTCGGTGGCGCCGAGGACGTGACCGGCGGCCAGTTCGGCGCCGACCTGACGCTGCTGGCGGCGCAGGCCCCATTCGCGTACGGCTTCGTAGGAGACGACGACCGCGAGGACGATCACGCCCTGCATGATGACGGCGATCTCCTTGTCGTAGCCGTGGAAGTCCAGCTCGGGCGACGCCTTGTCGAGCCAGGCCCACAGCAGGGCGGCGAAGGCGATGCCGACCGCGCTGTTGCGGCCGAGCAGGGCGATGCCGATACCGAGGAAGCCGATGCCGGTGGGGAAGCTGCGGCTGAAGGTGTGGGTGTCGCCCATCAGGATCGGCAGGCCCGCGAGACCGGCGACGGCGCCGGAGATCAGCAGGGCGGTGAGCACCATGCGCTTGGGGTCGACGCCGCTGGCCGCGGCGGCGGTCTGGGAGGCGCCGGAGGCGCGCAGGTCGAAGCCGAAGCGGGTGCGGTTGAGGACGACCCAGTAGCCGAGGCCGAGGAGGGCGGCGAGGACGACCAGGCCGTAGATCTCGCCGGCCTCGCCCATGTCGATGCCGGGGACCCAGCCGGACTCGGACATCGCGCCGGTGGTGCTGTTGTTGCCGACCTTCTCGCCGAAGACGTTGGGCAGCCACATGTAGGAGATGAGGGAGACGGCGACCGCGTTCAGCATGATCGTCGCGACGACCTCGCTGACTCCGCGGGTGACCTTGAGGACACCCGCGATGCCGGCCCACAGCGAGCCGGTGAGTGCGGCGGCGAGGAGCAGCAGCGGGATCTGGACGAACGACGGCAGGTCCATGTGGGCGCCGACGATCGCGGCGATCATGGCGCCGAGCTGATACTGGCCGTCGACGCCGATGTTGAACAGGTTCATCCGGAAGCCGATGGCCACCGCGAGCGCCGCGATGTAGTACATCGAGGCCTGGTTGATGATCAGAACCTGGATGTCGGAGAACGTGGCCTGCTCGAACATGATCGAGAACGGTTCGATCGGGTTCTTGCCGGACGCGACCAGCACGATCGCGCTCAGCACGAAGGCCACGGCGAGCGCGATGACCGGGCCGGCCAGCGCGAGGAGCACGCGCTCCTTGTCGAACTTCTTCATCAGCGGGCCTCGTCTTCCGGAGACTCGGGAGCCTTGCGGACCTGGGAGGTGCCGGGCGTCTCGGGGGTCTCAGGGGTCTCGGGTGTCTCGTCGTGTTCCAGGTGACCGGACGCGGCACCGGTCATGGCCGAGCCGAGTTCCTCCGGGGTGATGGTGGCGGGGTCGGCGTCGGCGACCAGCTTGCCGTTGTAGATCACGCGGAGGGTGTCGGACAGGCCGATCAGCTCGTCGAGGTCGGCGGAGATCAGCAGCACGGCCAGGCCCTCGCGGCGCGCCTCGCGGATGTGGTCCCAGATCGCGGCCTGCGCGCCGACGTCCACACCGCGCGTGGGGTGCGCGGCGATGAGGAAGCGCGGCTCGTGGCTCATCTCGCGGCCGACGATCAGCTTCTGCTGGTTGCCGCCGGACAGGGAGGCGGCGGTGACGTCGATGCCGGGGGTGCGGACGTCGTACGTGGTGACGATCCGGCGGGTGTCCTCCTGGGCGGCCTTCGGGTCGATCCAGATGCCCTTGGCGTTGGGCTTCTCGGTGACGTGGCCGAGGATGCGGTTCTCCCAGAGGGGCGCCTCCAGCAGCAGGCCGTGGCGGTGGCGGTCCTCGGGGATGTAGCCGATGCCCTCCTCGCGGCGGCGGCGGGTGGGCCAGGACGTGATCTCGTCCTCGGCCAGCCGGATGGTGCCGGAGTCGGCGGACCTGAGGCCGATGAGCGCGTCGACGAGCTCGGTCTGGCCGTTGCCCTCGACGCCGGCGATGCCCAGGACCTCGCCGGCGTGGATGGTGAAGGTGATGTCGTCGAGCAGGGCCTTGCCGCCCGGCGCGACGAGGCGCAGCTTGTCGACGGTGATGACGGGCCGGTCGGTGACCGTGGACTCGGCCGTCTCGGGCGTCGGGAGCTCGCTGCCGACCATCATCTCGGCGAGCTGACGGGGCGTCGTCTCGGCGGGGACGGCCGTGCCGACGGTCGTGCCGCGCCGGATGACGGTGATCTCGTCGGCGACGGACAGGACTTCGCCGAGCTTGTGCGAGATGAAGATGACGGACAGGCCCTCGGAGCGCAGTTCGCGCAGGTTGACGAAGAGTGCCTCCACCTCCTGCGGGACGAGCACGGCGGTCGGCTCGTCGAGGATGAGGGTGGTGGCGCCGCGGTAGAGGACCTTGAGGATCTCGACGCGCTGGCGGGCGGCGACGCCGAGTTCCTCGACCAGGCGGTCGGGCTCCACGCCGAGGCCGTAGCGCTCGGAGATCTCCTTGATGCGGCGGCGGGCCTTCGCGCCGATGCCGTGCAGCTTCTCGCTGCCGAGCACGACGTTCTCGAGCACGGTGAGGTTGTCGGCGAGCATGAAGTGCTGGTGCACCATGCCGATGCCGCGGGAGATGGCGTCGGCCGGCGACGAGAAGGTGACCTGCTCGCCGTCGACGCTGATGGTGCCCTCGTCCGGCTTCTGCATGCCGTAGAGGATCTTCATCAGGGTCGACTTGCCGGCGCCGTTCTCGCCGACCAGGGCGTGGACGGTGCCCTTGCGGACGGTGAGGTGGATGTCGTGGTTGGCCACGACGCCCGGGAATCGCTTGGTGATCCCGGCGAGCTCGACGGCGGTCGTACCGGCTGCCGCCGCCGCTCCGGCCGGAGGGCTGCTGGACGCGTTGATGGCGCACTCTCCTGGGGACGGGGGTCGTCTACGCGCGTAGCGCCCCTACGGCATCGAATGGGGTGACGACCGAGACAACGGGGCACAGGGAGGCGAGCCTCCCCGTACCCCGTTGAGCGGACGTAACCCCGGGGTTACACGCTGCTCGAAGTCGTGCTGTCAGCTGCTCTTGACCTTGACCTCGCCGCTGATGATCTTCTTCTTGGCGTCTGCGACCGCC
This sequence comes from Streptomyces sp. NPDC037054, assembly GCF_055606745.1. NCBI lineage: Bacteria > Bacillati > Actinomycetota > Actinomycetes > Kitasatosporales > Streptomycetaceae > Streptomyces > Streptomyces sp. NPDC037054. Next base: position 597,634 of record NZ_JBVJSJ010000001.1, read on the forward strand.
TTCTGGAGCTCGGCGTTCCCCTTGAACTCCGGGTTGGAGTCGGAGAGGCCGACCTCGCCGGTCTTCAGATCGCCCCTGACGATACCGGTCTGAGGCTTGCCGTCCTCGACCGACTTCGCCAGGTTGTAGACCGCCTTGGCGACGTCCTTCATCGCCGAGGTGAGGATCGAGTCCTTGAACTTGGCGAGGGCTTCCTGCTTGTACTGGTCGGAGTCGACGCCGATCGCCCACACCTTGTTGGCGGCCGCGGCCTCGATCACGCCCTGGCCGGACAGACCGGCCGCCGCGTACACGACGTCGGCCTTCTTCTCGATCTGGCCCTCGGCGGCCGCCCTGCCCTTGTCGGGGCTGGAGAATCCGCCCTCCTCGGCCGTCTGGGTGAGGTACTGCGAGAGCACCTTGGCCTTGGGGTTGGTGTCCTTCACGCCCTGCGCGAAGCCCGCCTGGAACTTGTGGATCAGCGGGATGTCCACACCGCCGACGAAGCCCACCACATTGGTCTTGGTGGACTTGGCGGCCGCGACGCCGGCGAGGTAGGAGGCCTCTTCCTCGGAGAAGACGAGGTCGGCGACGTTCTTCGCCTCGACGGTGGAGTCGTCCACGATGCCGAAGGTGGTGTCGGGGAACTTCTCCGCGGCGCCCTTGATGGCGGCGGCGTACGCGTAGCCCACGCCGATCACCGGGTTGTGGCCCTGCTTGGCCAGCGACTCCAGGCGCTGCTGCTTGTCGGCGTCGGTCTCGCCCTCGGTGGGCTCGACGTCGGCCGTGTCGTAACCGAACTCCTTCGCCGCCCGCTCCAGGCCCGCGTACGCGGCGTCGTTGAAGGACTGGTCGCCCTTGCCGCCGACGTCGTACGCGATGGCGAGGCCCTTGTCGCCCTTCGACTCCGACGATCCGGCGGAGGTCGAGGTGCCGCCGCAGGCGGACAGCGCGAGGGCCAGGGAGGCGGTCGCTGCGCCTGCGACCGTGATCCGGGAAATCCGGCGCATGGTGTGGTGCTCCTGTCGTACAAGCGCCGGACGGTTCAGCTTCACAGCTACGGCGCTGGCTTCGCCGCAGATTAACGCGCGTAGACCTGCCTGAAAACCCCTTCTGTCCACCTTGTTATGCGCCCGTGGCCTAGCGCGCCGGGAGGCCGATCACGACCTTGCCGACCGCAAACGCGGGGTGGCGCTCGGTGACGTGAGGGAGGGTCCGGGACGCGCGAAGCGGGCGAGCGCCCAGGGGTCGCTCGCCCGCTTCGTGGATCCTCGTGACCCGGCCGTACTACTCGGTCTTCACCTTGATGTCGCCGGCGATGATGCCTTCCTTGGCCTTGGCGACCGCGTCCTTGAGACCCGCGATCTTGGCGAACTCGGGGTTGCTCTCGGACAGGCCGACGCCGTTCACCTTCAGGTCGAAGGTCTGCGTGCCGGTCAGCGGCTTGCCGTCCTCGACGGACTTGGCGAGGGCGTACACCGCGCCGCCGACGTCCTTGAGGGCGGAGGTCAGGATGCTGCCCTTGTACGCCGACAGCGCCGCCTGCTGGTACTGGTCGGAGTCGACACCGATCGCCCAGACCTTCGCCTTGGCCGCGGCCTCGATGACGCCCTGGCCGGACAGGCCGGCCGCCTGGTAGACGACGTCGGCCTTCTTCTCGATCTGGCCCTCGGCGGCGGCCTTGCCCTTGTCGGGGCTGGAGAAGCCACCCTCCTCGGCCGTCTGGGTCAGGTACTGCGAGACGACCTTGACCTTGCCGCCGCTGGTGTCCTGGACGCCCTGCTTGTAGCCCGCCTCGAACTTGTGGATCAGCGGGATGTCCACGCCGCCCACGAAGCCGACGGTGTTGGTCTTGGTGGCCTTGGCCGCCGCGACACCGGCGAGGTACGAGGCCTGCTCCTCGGCGAAGACGAGGGACGAGACGTTCTCGCCCTCGACGACGGAGTCCACGATGCCGAAGGTGGTCTTCGGGTACTTCTTGGCCACGGCCTCCATGGCGGGGCCGTAGGCGAAGCCCACGCCGATGACCGGGTTGTAGCCCTGCTTGGCGAGCGACGCGAGGCGCTGCTCCTTGTCGGCGTCGGTCTCACCCTCGGTGGGCTCGATGTCGGCGGTCTTGTAGCCGAACTCCTTCTCGGCCTTCTGCAGCCCGGCGTACGCGGCGTCGTTGAAGGACTGGTCGCCCCTGCCGCCGATGTCGTACGCGATGGCGAGGCCCTTGGCGCCCTTGGTGCCGTCGCCTTCGCCGCCGCTGTCACTGCTGGTTCCGCCGCAGGCCGTGGCGGCCAGCGCGAGCGACGCGACCCCCACCGCGACGCGAGTCAGTTTGGTTGTCCGACGCATTGTGAAGTTCCCCATTCTCCGAGCCCCGCCGTGGGTGCTGAGTTCGGCGCACATTAACGCGCGTAGACACTTCTGGGAACGGGGTTCCGCCGGGCTGTTATCCATTCGTGCCGATGGCCGGTTACGGCCTTGTGAACCACCGGAATGGATGGACGCCCGGGACGAGGGTGCGCCTGCTCGACCCCGCACGGCGTCAGGCTCTCTCGCCCCGGTGCCGGCCGCAACCGGAGTGCGCGCATCCGGTGACGGCCGGGGCAGCCCCGCGGCCCCCTGCTCCTGGGCCCCTACTGGGCCCCTACTGGGCCGCGTCGAGCAGCGCGGCGGCCGTGAACAGTTCCACGCCCACGTCGATCGCGGACTCGTCGGCGTCGAAGTCGCCCTGGTGGAGGTCGCGCACGAGGCGCTCCCCCGGGGTCCGCACGCCGAGCCGCGCCATGGCGCCCGGCACGTGCTCCAGGTACCAGGAGAAGTCCTCGCCGCCCAGGCTCTGCTCGGTCCCCTCGACGGAGTGCACGCCGCGCCGGGCGATCATGGCGTCCCGCAGCAGGTCGGCGACGTCGGGGTCGTTGACCACGGGCGGCACGCCGCGGATGTAGTCGATCTGCGGCTTGGCGCCGTGCAGGTTGGCGACCTCGTCGATCGCGGCTACCAGCAGGTCCGGGGCCTGCCGCCAGGCCTCGATGTCCAGGCAGCGCACGGTTCCGGACAGTTCGGCGTGCTGCGGGATGACGTTCGGGGCGTGCCCCGACTCGATGCGGCCCCAGGTGACGGCGACGCCGCTGCGGCTGTCGACGCGCCGCGCGATCAGGGCGGGCACGTCGACGGCGACCCGGGCGGCGGCCGTGACCAGGTCGGTCGTCAGGTGCGGCCGGGCGGTGTGGCCGCCGGGGCCGTCCAGGGCGACTTCGAGGCGGTCGCAGGCCGAGGTGATCGCGCCGTGCCGCAGGCCGATCTTCCCGGCGTCCACGCGGGGGTCGCAGTGCACGGCGACGATCCGGGCCACGCCGTCGAGGACGCCGCACTCGACGGCGTCGGCGGCGCCGCCCGGCAGCACCTCCTCGGCGGGCTGGAAGATCAGCCGCACCGGACGCGGCAGCAGGCCCGCCCGGTGCAGGCCGGCCAGCACGAGCCCGGTGCCCAGCACGACGGTGGTGTGCACGTCGTGACCGCAGGCGTGCGCCCGGTCCGGCACCGTCGAGCGGTACGGGCACTCACTCTTCGTGTCCGGGATGGGCAGGCCGTCGATGTCGGCCCGCAGCGCGAGCATGCCGGGGCCGGGGTCGAGCCCCTCGCCGATGTCGCACACGAGTCCGGTGCCGCCGGCCAGGACGCGCGGCCTGAGGCCGGCCTGCTCGAGCCGGGCCTTGATCGCGGCGGTGGTGCGGAACTCCTGGTTGCCGAGCTCCGGGTGCATGTGCAAGTCACGCCGAAACACCACAAGCTCGGCGCGCAGCTCCGCGGGGAGCGTGCCGGGAAGCAGGGCTCCCGCGGGGAGGTCGGCCTCGGACTCTGGAGACATCAGTTGCTTCACCCTCTGAAGGGTAGGACGCCGGAGCCGTCGACCGGGTCGCGATCAACAAAACTTCAACCCGTTCGGGAAGAAAAAACGACCGGCCGACGCATAGCTGTCGAGCGGGGTGGGTAAACTGCCCGACTTTCTCACGGCTTGGATCATGCCCGCGACGGAGAGTGACCCACCCTCTCCCCTCACAGGTACCACGGCCCGCGCGCCCCATCCCGGCGATGTTCACCCATTGGACATCGCGGTGACCACGCGCGGCGCGTCGCGCGGATCCGGCCGCGCCCGGGGCCGGCCCGCGCCCGGCGTCAGCCCGCGCTGACCGCCGCCAGCCGGTCCACTCCCCGGGCGGTGCCCGTGACGCCGGACAGGAAGCCGCGGGCCCGGGGCGACGCCCCCCGGGTCAGCCACGCGGGGTCGATGTCGCACACGGCGACGCGCACCTCGGTGCCGACGAGGGCCAGCGGCAGGGTGTGGACCACGGTCGAGGGGAAGCTGAGGATGGTGCGGCCGATCGGGCCGCGGCGGGCGATGAGCTCCAGCGGCAGGTCCGGCCGGACGACCTCCAGGCCCGTGTCCACGGCCAGCCGGTGCAGTTTCTCGGCGCTCTCCCTGCGGTGGGCGAAGTAGCGCGTGGCGCCGTGCGCCTTGGCGAGCGCCCGTACGGCGTCCAGGTACCGCTCGCCGTCCACGACCCCGGTCTCCACCAGGGACGTGCCCACCATGTCGGCGCCCTTGGTGATGCGGGGCGGGCCGAACCGGGCGCGGGTCCAGCCGAAGTCGTTCGCGGTGACGGTGACACCGCGCGGGGTCTCCTCGATCGGCATCGAGGAGAAGACCCGCACCGCGCGCCCCTCGCCGGGGGTCAGGCGCCGCCGGGCCGCGGACGACACCGGCGCGAACACCAGGTCGCGCGGTCCCGGCCGGCCGCCCTTGCGGTGCCAGCGCACGAGGCGCTCACCGCGGGCGAGCTGGCCGACGAACTCCATGGTCGCGGTGCCGTCGTCGACGACGACCAGTTCGGTCGCCCGGGTGATGGTCAGCAGGAGCTGCACGTACCGCGAGAAGGGGTCGCCCAGCACGACGCGGCCGGCCCGGCGGAGCATCCCCGCCAGGCCGCCGATCGTGCGCAGCGGTGCCGCCGCACCGCCGCGCGCCTCCTCCCAGCGGACCTCGTAGCCCTCCTGGCGGGCCAGCTCGGACATGCGCCGCAGCTGGCCCCGGGTCATCGGGTCGTTCGGCGACAGCACCACGAGGGTGACCCCCGCGCGCGCCGCCGCGCTCCCGCCCCCGCCGTCCCCCGCGTCCGGGGCGTGCGCGTGCGCCCACTCCAGCACGTTCAGCAGCTGTACCGGGCTCTCGACGAAGGCGAGAGTGTGGGGGCCGGCATTCCCGGCGCGGGGGCTCATCGGCGTTACGACCGTCCCGTCTGGGGCGTCAGGGCGTGGGGGTTGTGGTGGTGCGGGGTCGCGGCGGGGCTCAGACGCCGACCGGCTCGCCCGCGGCGTCGGCGATCTCCGCCTCGGCGACGACACCGGCGACGCGGCGCAGCTTCTTCATCGGGCCGAGCTCGGACTCGTAGACCTTCTTGACGCCGTCGCCGAGGGAGGCCTCGATGGTGCGGATGTCGCGCACCAGGCGCTGCAGGCCCTGCGGCTCGACGGAGGCGGCCTGGTCGGAGCCCCACATGGCGCGGTCCAGGGTGATGTGGCGCTCGACGAAGACGGCGCCGAGGGCGACGGCGGCGAGCGTGGTCTGCAGGCCGGTCTCGTGGCCGGAGTAGCCGATCGGGACGTTCGGGTACTCCTTCTCCAGCGTGTTGATCACGCGGAGGTTCAGCTCCTCGGCCACCGACGGGTAGGTCGAGGTGGCGTGGCACATGAGGATGTTCTCCGAGCCCAGGACCTCGACGGCGTGGCGGATCTGCTTCGGCGTCGACATGCCGGTGGAGAGGATGACCGTGCGGCCGGTGGCGCGCAGGGCGCGCAGCAGCTCGTCGTCGGTGAGCGAGGCGGAGGCGACCTTGTGGGCCGGGAGGTCGAACTTCTCCAGGAAGGCGACGGCCTCGGTGTCCCACGGGGAGGCGAACCAGTCGATGTTCTTGGACTTGCAGTACTCGTCGATCTGGCGGTACTCGTCCTCGCCGAACTCCACGCGGTGGCGGTAGTCGATGTAGGTCATCCGGCCCCAGGGGGTGTCGCGCTCGATGTCCCACTGGTCGCGCGGGGTGCAGATCTCCGGGGTGCGCTTCTGGAACTTGACCGCGTCGCAGCCGGCCTCGGCGGCCGCGTCGATCAGCTTGAAGGCGTTCTCGAGGTCGCCGTTGTGGTTGATGCCGATCTCGCCGCAGATGTAGACGGGGCGGCCGGGGCCGACCTCACGCGAACCGAAGGTGCGCAGACGGGAGTTGGTGCTCATGTCAGGGAGTTCCTTACTTGGTGAGGGAATCGAGAGAGTCGAGCGAGGGTCCGAGAATCCAGCCGGCGATCTCTCGGATCGCGCCGTCGCCACCGGGGACGGTGGTGACCGCGCGTGCGGCGCCGCGCACGACGTCGTGGGCACTTCCGACCGCCACGGGCCAGCCGACGAGGGCGAAGCACGGGAGGTCGTTGACGTCGTTGCCGACGTAGAGCACGCGCTCCGGCGCGATGCCCTGCTCCTCGCACCACTGCTTCAGTGCGAGGTCCTTGCGGTCGATGCCGTGCAGGACCGGGATCTGCAGCTTCCGGGCCCGGGCGGCGACGACCGGGTTCTGCTCCGTGGAGAGGATGAGCATCTTCAGCCCGCTCTTGCGCAGGGCGGCGATGCCGAGTCCGTCTCCGCGGTGCACGGAGACGAACTCCCGTCCATCGGCGTCGATCAGCACCCGGTCGTCCGTCTGGGTGCCGTCGAAGTCCAGTACGACCGCGTCGATGTCGTCGGCGGTCGGGAGGGCGCCGGGCCGCGTGGCGTCGAAGAGCGGCGCCAGCGCGCGGGCCCGGGCGAGGTCGTGCGGGTCGTCGATCTCCAGGACCCGCGCCGGGTCGGTGCGCACCAGTTCGGTGCGGCCGAAGAAGCGGTGCTGGTGCTTGCGGAAGCCGGCCGCGTCCATGGCGTAGGCGGCGCCGGTCTCCAGCAGGTCCTGGGGGCGGTCCTGGCGGCGCGGCCGGTACGCCTTGTCGTGGTTGACGCCGTAGCCGCCGCCGGTCTCGGCGTCGGCCTCGGCGACGCTGCCCGCGGTGACGGCGGCGTCGTCGGTGTCGCGCCAGATGAAGCCGTGGAAGGGCGCCACGGTCACCGCCGTGTCCGCGCCGTTCTCGACGACGGCCGCGGCGACGCCGTCCACGTCCTCGCGGACGATGAACGGGCTGGTGCACTGCACGAGGAGGACCGCGTCGACGGCGGAGCCGTGCAGCGCCTCGTGGGCGTCCATGGCGTGCAGGACGGCTGCCTCGGAGGTGGCGGTGTCCCCGGCGATGGCGGCGGGCCGCAGCACCACCTCGGCGCCGGCCTCCCGGGCGGCGGCGGCGATGGCCTGGTCGTCGGTGGAGACCACGACGTCCGTGACGAGCCGGGAGGCCAGGCACTCGCGCACGGCGCGGGACACCAGGGGCACGCCGCCGACGGGGGCGAGGTTCTTCGCGGGCACGCCCTTGGAGCCGCCGCGCGCGGGGATCACCGCGAGCACGCGGCGCACCGAAGCGCCGTGTCCCGCTTCCGGGTTGGACATGGGCTGTACTCCTTGGGCTCCTGGGGAGGCTTCGCGGGGGCGGGGGTCGGGGCGGCTCACAGCTCCCCCATCCGCCGGATCACGGGAGCGACGCGCTGCACCCCGTGCCGGTAGGCCCCGCGGGCGGCGCGGCGCACGATCTGCCGGACCGGGCCCGGCTCCTTGTCGGCGGCGGGCGCGCCCGGCAGCGGGGTGCCGTCGGGGCCGAGGTGGTGGCGGGCGAGGATGCCGGGCAGATAGCCGGGCGCGGTGCCGGGCGTGTAGTACGGGGTCAGCGGGGGCAGTCCGCCGGGCCGGTCGAGCAGCTTGGCGATGCGCTCGCGGGCGGCGTCGAAGGCGTTCGCGTACGAGCCGTCGGCGGCCACGCCCTGCCGGGCCACCCACTCCTCGTCGGGCGCGGGGCGGTGGCCCTCGTCGAGCTGGTCCCAGGAGGCGAGGCAGCCGGAGCCGACGAAGTGGTGGTTGCCGAGGCTCTCGCGGATGCCGAGGTCGGTGAGGACGACGGTCGGGATGCGGCGGTGCAGGGATTCGAGGGCGGCCGTGGAGCTGACGGTGACCAGCAGGTCGGTCCGGTCGAGCACCTCGCCCATGTGCCCGTACACCAGGCGGAAGTTGTCCGGCAGGTCCAGCTTCTGCGCCAGCTTCTGGTAGGGCAGTTCCTCGATGTGCGTGGTGTGTTCGCCGGGCCGGGAGCGGAGCTTGAGCAGCACCTCGCGCTCGGGGTGCCGGCGGGCGTGGGCGACGAGGCGCTCCAGCAGGTAGGTGCGGTCCTTGCGGCTCTCCGGGACGGAGGGCTGCGCGGCGAAGACGACCGTGAAGGGGTCGTGCTCGCCCTCGTAGGGAGCGCCGCCGAGGAACGGCAGGGCGACCTCGGTCACGCCGGAGGCGTCGGCGCCGACTCCCTCGTACACGGCGCGGAAACGCTCCGCGTCCTGGCGGGAGTTGGCGAGGACGAGGTCCGCGCCGTGCCGCAGCAGCAGGCCGTCGGCGAGCTTCTCGTAGACGACGCCGACGTAGCCGGTGACGACGGCGGGACGTGCGGTGCGGTCCTCCCAGACGCGCTTGAGGCCGTGCAGCATGGCCTGCACGCCGCCGCCGACGAGGGCGAGGACGAGGACGTCGTAGGACTCGTCGGCCATGGTGCGCAGGAACTCGACGGCGGTCACCTCGCGCAGGGAGTCGGCGCGGACGCCGACCTCCTGGAGCTGACGGGGTGTCGGGGTGGCGCGTCCGCGCAGCAGGTACCCGTCGAGCACGGCGTCCTCACCGCCGTCCCGTCCCGGAGCGATACGGTGCGCGGTGAGCGCACCCCATTTCCACCGGGTGTCGGAATCGGCGAGGACGGCGACCCTCGGGGCCTTCGAGGCCTTCGTTGTACTTGCTGGCACGTCGCAGACGCTAGGAAGCCATTCCGAGGAACCGCCCAACCGGAATACAACAAACGGTTAACAGCACATCGCCGAATGGCGAATCCGCTCGCAGGCGGCCCGGAAATGCGTCCGCTTCACTGCTTCGCCACGCGTCGTTCACCGCGAATCAAGGTGCGGGTAAAGACGAATGACGGGCCGCCGCCTAACGTCGATCGCGTGCTCAAGCTCTCCGTCATCGTGCCGTTCTACAACGTGCAGCAATACGCCCCCGACACCCTGAGAAGCCTGCGCGCGAACGCGCGTGACGACTTCGAATTCATCCTCGTCGACGACTGCTCGACCGACGGGACCCCCGACATTCTCGCGCGCGCGGAGCGTGAGCTGCCGGGCGCGGTGCTGGTCGGACACGAGCAGAACGGTGGTCTGGCGACCGCCCGCAACACCGGCATCGACCGGGCGCGCGGCGAATACGTCACCTTCCTGGACGGCGACGACTGGCTGGCGCCGGGCTACTTCGCCAGACTCGTCGACGTCATCGAGGAACTGGGCTGCGACTTCGTGCGCACCGACCACGTGCAGTGCACCGCGCGGGCCCGTTCCGTGCACCGTGTGCCGCACGGCAGGCGGGGCGTGGTGCAGAACCCGCGCGACGCGATCCTGCCCGCCCACCGCTCCACGTCCGTCGACTACGCGTACGCGTGGGCGGGCGTCTACCACCGCCGGCTGCTCGACCGCGGGCTGCTGCACTTCACCGACGGGCTGCGCACGGCCGAGGACCGGCCGTGGATCTGGAAGTTGCACCGGGAGGCGGAGTCCTTCGCGGTCACCGGGCTGCTCGGCGTCTTCTACCGGCGCGGGGTGGCCTCGTCGCTGACGCAGATCGGGGACGCCCGGCAGCTCGACTTCATCCGCGCGTTCGACCAGGTGGTCGCCGAGACCGCCGAGGACCCGGAGGCGGACAAGCTGCTTCCGAAGGCCGTACGCACCTATTGCGCCATCATTTCCCACCATCTTGGATCCATCGAAAGGTTCGAGCCGACCGTGGCCCGGAAACTGAAGGCGATGAGTACCGCCGCGCTGCGCCGCATGCCGCAGGACGCGCTCGACGAGGTGCTCGACTCGATGGACACCGAGCGCGCCACGCGGCTGCGCCGGCTGCGCCGCCGTCCGATGCCGGCCGCGGAGGTGGCGGCGTGACCACGCAGATCTTCATGGCGTCGACGCTGTACGGCACGGCCACGCTGGCCGCCGCCCTGGACGCCGGCTGCTTCGACGCCGCCGACCGGCGGATCCTGCTGGTCTCCAACAACGCGGCGAACCCGGAGACCGCGCCCGCCGTGGACGTGATGCCCGGCTTCGAGCAGCTGCGGACGCGGTTCGACGACGTCGTGTCGTGGAACGAGGCGATCTTCCCGTTCCACCCGGGCGGCTGGTCGCCGCGCGTCGAGGACGCGCCCGTCTGGGAGCGTTACCTGCGGCTGGCGTGGGGGCTCGGGGACGACGACGTGGCGCTGGCCGTGGAGTCGATCCAGGTGCAGCCCGCGCTCGGGGTGGCGCAGATGTTCCCGGACGCGCCGCTGACGGTCTACGCCGACGGCCTGATGAGCTACGGCCCGACCCGCAACAAGCTGGACCCGCTCGTCGGCACGCGCGTGGAGCGGCTGCTGCACCTCGACCTGGTGCCGGGCCTGAAGCCGCTGCTGCTCACCGAGTTCGAGGTGGAGCCGGAGGTCGTGCCGACGGCCGCGTTCACCAAGGTGCTCACCGAGCTGGTGGACACCGGCGCCGGCCTGCCGGACGTCGACGAGCCGGCGCTGCTGCTCGGGCAGTACCTGTCCGCGCTGAACATCCTCTCCGCCGACGAGGAGGAGGGCCTGCACGTACGGATGCTGAAGGGCGCCGTCGAACTGGGCCACCCGCGCGTGGTGTTCAAGCCGCACCCCTCGGCCCCGGCCCGCTTCACGCGCAGGCTGGAGGAGGAGGCCGGGAAGCTGGGCGCCGACCTCACGGTGCTGGACACGCCGGTGCTCGCCGAGGTGCTGTACCAGCGGATGCGCCCGGCGCTGGTCGTCGGCTGCTTCTCCACGGGCCTGCTCACGGCGTCCGCGCTGTACGGCCTGCCGGTCGCCCGGGTCGGCACGGAGACGCTGCTGGAGCGGCTGACGCCGTACGAGAACAGCAACCGCGTGCCGGTCACGGTGGTGGACGCGCTCCTGCCGGAGCTGACCGACAGGAGCGCGGTGACGGAGCAGCGCGGCGACATGGACACCGAGGCGCTGGCCGCGCTGGTGCGGACCGTCGGCTTCGCGATGCAGCCGAAGATCCTGCCGGAGCTGCGCGCCGAGGCCGAGGCGTATCTGGCGCGGAACCTGAACGCGCACCTGTGGCGGTACTTCAAGAAGAAGCGGCTCACTTCGCTGGGGCTGCCGGGCGGTGTGCCGAAGCAGCTGGCGTTCCTGCCGCGCAACGCCGCCGTGCGGCGGGCGGTGCGCAAGGCGCGCAGTCTGAAGCGTGCCGTGCGGCGCTGAAACACCTCGGAACCGGCCCCTTTTCCCCCGCTTTCCTCCCGCACTGCGGGGGGATTTCGGGAACATCCGGGCAGCGAAAGCGACCTCCAAGTGAACTCGTCGGTACTACAAGGCGAATCGTCGGTCCGCCGGCGAATTCGTTTCCGCGATTCGGACTAATGTGCTGGCGCACCCACGTGAAGGGAATTTCCTTGACCAGCACTGCCGTCCGCCCCGCCGTCGAAGTCCCCGTCGGGCCGGCGCGGACCCGGCCGCCCCGCCACGACCGGCTGCGCGCCCTGGACGGACTGCGCCTCCTGGCCGCGCTGATGGTGGCGGCGTACCACTACGGCGGCCGGGACGGCGAGGTCACCGAGGCCTGGGGCAGCTCGCCCGCGCGGCAGTTCCCGACGCTGCACGAGTTCTTCGCCTACGGCTGTCTCGGCGTGCAGGTGTTCTTCGTGATCAGCGGTTTCGTGATCTGCATGAGCGGCTGGGGGCGGCCCCTGAAGTCGTTCTTCGCCTCCCGCGCGTCCCGGCTGCTGCCCGCCTACTGGGTGGCGGTGATCCTGGTGACGGCGGTGTTCGCGCTGCCGGTCGTCGCCTACCAGGCGGTGTCGCCGAGCGACGCGCTGGTGAACCTGACGATGCTTCAGCAGCCGCTGGGCGTGGACCGGGTGCTCGGGGTGTGCTGGACGCTGTGGGCGGAGGTGCGGTTCTACGCGCTGTTCGCGCTGTGCGTCGTGCTGCCGGGCGCGACCAGGCGGCGCGTGATCATGTTCTGCGCGGGCTGGACCCTGGCGGCGGTGATCGCGGAGGCCGCGAACGAGCCGCTGCTCGACCTGGTGTTGATGCCGGAGTACGCGCCGTTCTTCATCGGCGGCATCGGCCTGTACCTCGTGCACCGCGACCGGCGGGACGCCTACGCCTGGGGCATCGTGGGCGTGAGCTGGCTGATCGGGCAGCACTACGCGGTCGAGAGCCTGTGGCACGCCCCGGACGCCGGCGGGTTCTCCTACCGCTCCTCGCTCGGGATCGCCGCCGTCGTGACGTTCGGCTTCGTGGCGGTCGCGGCGATCGCGCTGGGCCGGCTGGCCTGGGCGAACTGGCGCTGGCTGACCGTGGCGGGCGCGCTCACCTACCCGTTCTACCTGGTCCACGAGCACCTCGGCTGGGTGGTGATCCACGCCCTGCACATCGGTCTCGGGCTGCCGTCAGCGGTGACCTTCGTGCTGACCGTGGTGGTCATGCTGGTGCTGGCCCGGCTGCTCAACCGGTTCGTCGAGGAACCGCTCACGCCCCGTCTGCGCACGGCTTTGGCCAAGGCTCGTTGAGCTGTTCACGTGACGTTCAGCCCGGGGTCAGTTCGCGCGCGCCACAGTGAGCAGGCTCACTCCATGGCCAACGCACAAGCAACCCAGACGCTGCCGGGCGAGCTGAACGACGTACCTGGCTGGTTCCCTCCCCTCGACCAGATGCTGTTCACCTGGTTCCTCGACCGCCAGGAGGCCGGCGGCGTCCGCGGTGACCTGCTGGAGCTCGGCGCGTACATGGGCAAGAGCGCGATCCTGCTCGGCGCCCACCGGCGCGCCGACGAGCGGTTCACCGTCTGCGACCTCTTCGAGAGCGACGCCCCGGACGGGGCCAACCAGGCGGAGACCTCGAAGTCGTACGCCTCCCTCACCCGGCAGGCCTTCGAGCGGAACTACCTGTCCTTCCACGACGAGCTGCCGAGGGTGCTCCAGGCGCCCAGCTCCGTGATCTCCGGCGAGGTCGAGCCCGGCACCTGCCGCTTCGTCCACATCGACGCCTCGCACCTGTACGAGCACGTCCACGGCGACATCGGCGCGGCCCGCGACATCCTGCGGCCGGACGGCATCGTGGTCCTCGACGACTTCCGCTCCGAGCACACGCCGGGCGTCGCGGTCGCCGTCTGGGAGGCCGTGCTCAACCGGGGCCTGAAGCCCATCTGCCTGAGCACCCAGAAGCTGTACGGCACCTGGGGCGACCCCGAACCGGTCCAGGAGGAGTTGCTGGCGATGCTGCGCGGACGGGACGACTGCGGCCTGAGCGTCCAGCACGCGGCGGGGCACCGGCTGGTGCGGGCGCGGTCCCGGGGCGTGCAGCCCCCGCCGTTCCCGCGCTCGAAGCACTATGTGGCGCCCGAACCGGCGACGCCCGTCACCCCGTCGGCCCCCGCGGCCTCCGCCTCGCGCGCCCCGGCCCCGGCACCCCGCCGGCCGCGCTCGCGGGCCCGCAAGCTCGCGTTGGACCTGCTGCCCCCGCTGCTGGTGCGCGCCCTGCGGCGGGCTCGCGCCCGCCGCGCCTGACACGGCCGGCCGCGTGGCCTCTTCCCCACAGCCCTACGCGCTGGCCAGCGACAGCTTCACGGCGAACCCGAGGAACAGCGCTCCCGCCGCCGACGTCGCCGCGGCCGTCAGGCGCCTGCGGCGGCGGAAGGCGGCGGCCAGCTTCGTGCCGCCGAATATCAGCGCGGTGAGGTAGAGGAAGCTGGCGAGCTGGGCGAGGGTGCCGAGGACGACGAAGGACAGGGCGGGATAGGCGTAGCCCGGGTCGACGAACTGGACGAAGAAGGCGACGAAGAACAGGATCGCCTTCGGGTTGAAGACGCTGATGACCAGGGCGCGGCGGAACGGCCGCTCGTCGGGGGCGGCGGGTCGGGCCCCGTCGGCCCCGGAGGGTTCCCGCCGCGTCCGCCACATGTCCGCGGCGGCCCGCAGCAGGCCTATCGCGAGCCAGGTGAGGTATCCGGCGCCGGCCCACTTCACTATCCCGAACAGCAGGGCGTTGGCCTGGAGCAGGGACGCGACGCCGGCCGCCGACAGCGTCATCAGCACCGTGTCGCCGCACCAGACGCCGGCCGCGGCGGTGTAGCCCGCACGCACCCCGCGCCGGGCGGCGACGGACAGCACGTACAGCGAGTTGGGACCCGGCAGCAGGACGATGAGGATCAGACCTGCCAGGTAGGTGGGGAGATCGATGACACCGAACATGGACAGGAGTGTCGCACGCGAGTACGACACTCCGGACCGCCTGTGGACAACTCCGCGAAAGCGCTGGTCAGAACGCGTCGGAGGGCACGTACGTCCCCCAGACCTCCCGCAGGGCGTTGCAGACTTCGCCGACGGTGGCGCGGGCGCGCAGGGCGTCCTTCATGGGGTAGAGGACGTTGTCCTCGCCCTCGGCGGCCTTCTTCAGGGCGACCAGGGCGGCATCGACGGCCTGCTGGTCGCGTTCGGCGCGGAGCTTCGCCAGCCGCTCCGCCTGCTGCGCCTCGATGGCCGGGTCGACGCGGAGCGGCTCGTACGGTTCCTCCTCGTCGAGCTGGAAGCGGTTGACGCCGACGACCACGCGCTCGCCCGCGTCGGTCTCCTGCGCGATCCGGTAGGCGCTGCGCTCGATCTCGCCCTTCTGGAAGCCGTGCTCGATCGCGTTGACCGCGCCGCCCAGCTCCTCGACCTTCTCCATCAGCTCCAGCGCCGCCGCCTCGACGTCGTCGGTCATCTTCTCCACGACGTAGGAGCCGGCGAACGGGTCCACCGTCGCCGTCACGTCCGTCTCGTAGGCCAGCACCTGCTGCGTGCGCAGCGCGAGGCGGGCCGACTTGTCGGTGGGCAGGGCGATGGCCTCGTCGAAGGAGTTGGTGTGCAGGGACTGCGTGCCGCCCAGCACCGCGGCCAGGCCCTGCACCGCCACACGCACCAGGTTCACCTCCGGCTGCTGGGCCGTCAGTGCCACCCCTGCCGTCTGCGTGTGGAAGCGCAGCATCAGCGACTTGGGGTTCTTCGCGCCGAACTCCTCGCGCATCACCCGCGCCCAGATCCGGCGGGCGGCACGGAACTTGGCGACCTCCTCCAGGATCGTCGTCCGCGCGACGAAGAAGAACGACAGCCGCGGGGCGAAGTCGTCGACGTCCATGCCGGCCGCGACGGCGGTACGGACGTACTCGATGCCGTCGGCCAGCGTGAACGCGATCTCCTGCGCGGGCGACGCGCCCGCCTCGGCCATGTGGTAGCCGGAGATCGAGATGGTGTTCCACTTCGGGATCTCGGCCCGGCAGTACTTGAAGATGTCCGCGATCAGCCGCAGCGAGGGTTTCGGCGGGAAGATGTACGTGCCCCGGGCGATGTACTCCTTGAGCACGTCGTTCTGGATGGTCCCCGTCAGCTTGTCGGCGCTGACGCCCTGCTCCTCGGCGACGAGTTGGTACAGCAGCAGCAGTACCGCGGCGGGGGCGTTGATCGTCATCGACGTGGAGACCTTGTCCAGCGGGATCCCGCCGAACAGCACCCGCATGTCGTCGATCGAGTCGATCGCGACACCGACCTTGCCGACCTCGCCCGAGGCGATCGGCGCGTCGGAGTCGTGGCCCATCTGCGTCGGCAGGTCGAACGCCACCGACAGGCCCATCGTGCCGTTGGCGATGAGCTGCTTGTAACGGGCGTTCGACTCCGCAGCGGTGCCGAAGCCGGCGTACTGGCGCATCGTCCAGGGCCGGCCCGTGTACATCGACGGGTACACACCGCGCGTGAAGGGGTACTGGCCGGGCTCGCCCAGCTTCTCCGCGGGGTCCCAGCCCTCAAGGGACTCCGGTCCGTAGACCGGCTCGATGGGCAGTCCGGACTCCGACTCGCGCGCCATGGTGTTGATGCCTCCCGCTGAGCGATGTTTCGGGTTACCCGCCGGTTACTTGCCGGTACGGCGACCCTTCGACGGACTGTAGCGGCGGGCGTGCACCCCGTGGAGGGGCACCCGCTGGGACCTTGCTCACAGCCATCTTGCGGCACCGGTCACACCGATGTCGCGCGGCCCGCCCCGCGTTGTTCGCGGCCGCCGCGTCCGGGGAACAACTCAGTGACGCCGGGTCACGCCCGGCACACCGGGGAGAGGTGGGGGGCCAAGGTGCGGATCAGGGGCATGGGCAGGGGCGTCGTGACGCTCGTGGCGCTGGCCGCGGTGGGCGGCGCGGGCGCGCTGAGCGGCTGCAAGGTGGAGCCGGCCCAGGGGCAGGGCGAACCGGGCGCCCCGATCCGCGTCGAGCTGCCGGACGGCACCCCGTCCGCGCGCGGTTCCGCCTCCGGCGCCGACCGGGACGGCGACCAGGACGACGGCAGACCGGCGCGGCGGCCGGCGGCCCCGGTGCTGTGGTCGCGCGGCGCCAGCGGCCCGGACGTCCGCGAACTCCAGGCGCGGCTGCGCCAGGTGGAGTGGCTGCACGACGGGCCGACGGGGACGTACGACGACCTCACCGAGCGGGCCGTCAGGGGCTTCCAGGGCAAGCGCGGGCTGCCCCGCACCGGTGCGATGGACCGGGTCACCTGGCAGCGGCTGCTCGGGATGACGCACGAGCCGGGGAAGTGGGAGCTGTACCTGATGGGCGGGCAGCCGCCGGACGCGCCGGACCCGCGCTGTCTGACCGGCCGGGTGCTGTGCGTCAGCAAGACGAGCCGGACGCTGCGCTGGATGGTCGACGGGCGGACCCTGTCCACGACGGAGGTCCGCTTCGGGTCGCGGGGCACGCCGACCCGCGAGGGGGTGTTCCGGGTGTACTGGAAGTCCCGCGAGCACTGGTCGACGCTCTACGACTCGCCGATGCCGTACGCGATGTTCTTCAGCGGGGGTCAGGCCGTGCACTTCTCGGCCGACTTCGCCGCGCGCGGCTACGCGGGTGCCTCGCACGGCTGCGTCAACGTGCGGGACGAGCGGGCGATCGCGGCGCTGTACGCGCAGGTGAGGAACGGCGACAAGGTCGTCGTGCACTGGTGAGGGTGTCGTGCACCGGTGAGAGTGAGGCGCGGGCGGGACCGGGGGAACGTGTCCCGCCCGCGCAAGGTGCACGAGCCGTGGGTACGGGGGGAACCCCGGCTCTGTGCGACGGCCGATGACCAGTCGGCTCACTCAGTACTGCGCGCGGGCGGCCGAAAGTGTCACACCCTTGGCGCAGAAAAATCTATGACCCGCGAAATCGCAGGTCATAGGGGCGCCAGGGAGGCGGAAGAGGCGCGGGGTGCGACGGGTACGACGGGCGCCGGGGAGAAGGCGGTGGAGCCCGGCCGGTCAGAGGCCGGTGTCGAGCGTGGTGGTGTCCGCCGGTTCGGCGGGTGCGGTCACCGTCGTGGGCGTGCTGGAGACGGTCGGCGTGTCGGACGTGGCCGGCAGGGCGGCGCCGTCGGAGCGGCGGCCGTCGCCGGGAGTCGTGCCGAGGCCGTCCTCGACGGCGCCCTTGCGGCCCTGCTCGCCGGATCCGCCCCGCTCGTCGCGGCCCTTGCCGCCGTCCGGCTCGGAGGCGCCGTCGCCGGTGTCCCGGTCCTCGCGCTCCCCGGCGCCGCCGCCCGCCTCGGCCAGGACGCCCTCGCAGTACTTCCACACGCGTGTGGCGCTGCCCGCCGCGCCCTCCAGGACGCGCTTGCGGTCGACGCCGATGTCCTTGCCGTCCCGTATGTCGCGGCAGGCGGAGGCGATGCGCTCGACCTGCTCGGCAGCGGCGGCGGTGTCCCGCTCCTGCTCGCCGGGCGTGGCGTCGCGGCCGGTGCCCTGACCTCCGCCGCCCGCCTCGTCCCGGCCGCCGCCGCCCGTGGCGCCGGGCGCGGCGTCGTCCGGGGATGCGCCGGGGGTGGTCTCGCCGTGCGCGGAGCCGTCCGGCGAGGGGGACACCAGCGGCTGCTCGGTCTCGGCGACCGACACCGAGGTCGCGGGTTCCGGTTCGTCCACGCGGAACGGCGAGGGAAGCGCTCCGGTGCCCGCCGCGACAGCGACGCCGCCGACCGTGCCGACGGCCAGCGCGGCGGCCAGTCCGAGGCGCGCGGGCCTGCCCCAGCGGCGGCGCTCCTGTCCGCCGCGGCGGCCGAGGCGGACCACTCCGATCCGTGCGGCGGCACCCGCGCCGTGCCCGGGCACGGGCGCGGACACGGCGCCGCGCTCGGCGTGCACCTTGCGGAAGGCCGCCAACGCGGCGGCCTCACCGGGGAGTTCCTCGCTGGTCAGCGGGGGCGGCGCGGACAGGGCGCCCAGGGTTTCGGCAAGCTGCTCGACCCGCTCGCGGGCGGCGGCGTCGACAGCATCGAGGGGCTCTCCGCTCAGCAAACGCTCCGCCGTTTCGCGGTCCAGCCACCTGTACTGCTCGTCGGCCATCACATGTCCTTCTGCGTCCGCGCGCCCGTATCCGTCACACCTGCGGACGTCACGGGACGGCCGCGCGGTTGTCTCTGGGGCGGCAGCGCGTCGAGCCCAGCGGCCGATTCCGGATCGCCGCCGAGCAGCTCGGCGAGGCGCTTCAGACCGCGGTGCGCCGCGGTGCGCACGGCGCCGGGCCGCTTGCCGAGCGTCTCGGCGGCGGACTTGGCGTCCAGGCCCACGACCACCCGCAGCACGACCGCCTCGGCCTGGTCCTGGGGCAGCTGGGAGATGAGGGAGAACGCGCTGTCGGTGGCCAGCGCCTCCATGGCCTCGACCGCGGTGTCGGACTCGGCGGCCCACCCGGCCAGTTCCGTCTCGTCGCCGCCCACGGCGGGGCGGCGGCCGCGCATCCGTATGTGGTCCAGGGCGCGGTTGCGGGCGATGCGGGCGGCCCAGCCGCGGAACCGGTCGACGTCGCCGCTGAACCTCTCCAGGTCGCGGGCGATCTGGAGCCAGGCCTCGGAGGTGACGTCCTCGGCGTCCGGGTCGCCGACGAGCGTCCGTACGTATCCGAGCAGACGCGGGTGCACGGCGCGGTACACAGTCCGGAACGCGGTCTCGTCCCCGGACTGTGCCGCGTGCACCGCGGCCGTCAGCTCCGCGTCGTCCCCCAGCACCGCGCCCCTCTTGCGCCTGAGCCGGCGCTCTCGCAGACCGGATTCTCGCCGTCGTGGTTCTTCGATCCCTGCTTGCGGTTGAAGTCCGCAGGTGGTCGCGGTGGTCGGTCCGCGTCCGCACCGGCGCGCTCGGCACGTTACGGCGTGACACCGCTCCCCGTCCATGTTGGTACAAGACGCAACCAACTCGTGACGCAGGGGGTGTGACAGAAAACGCACCCGCGGCGCTGTAGAGAGTACGGGCCGCCGCGCGGCCCGTGCCGCGCGACGGCCGGGGCCTCTCCTGTGGGGGGTGGCGGCCCCGGCCGTTGCCTTGGCTTCAGTGCGCTGACCCGCGGCGATGTGCACTCCTCCTCGGGGCCGAGAGCGCCTCACACAGCGATGAGCCGAATCCGGTCGCCACAGAGTTTGGCCATGTCGTCGATGTCGGACGTCAGCATGACCACGGGCCGCTGTTGCCGCAGAGCGGCCTCGGCCACGGCTGCGTCGATGGCGTACTTGTGACCGTGCAGCCCTGCCCCCGTCAACAGCGCCGAGGCAGCCTTCGCCTCCTCATCGCCCACCGGGATCACCCGCAGGCCGGACAGCAGCCAACTCAGCCGGGCCTTGTTCGTACGGGCGTGGACGGCTTCGATGATGGTGAGCGAGCAGATCACCGCCTCCATACCGCGGGAGCGCGCCTCCGCGACCAGCGCCACCACCGTCTCGTCATCGGCGAGCAGCTTGGAGAGCCCTTCGCTGTCCAGGACCAGTGTCCCCTCGTGGCTCAGCTTGCGGCGGGCCACTGGTCTTCCTCGGCGAACACCTCGTCGAAAACCTGCCGCGCCTGCTGTCGCGCCTGCTCGGAGACCGGCCCGTTGCGGCTCTCGTAGTCGGCCAGATACTCGTCGAGCACCTGCCCCCGCAGCTCCCGCTCGACGGCCGCGGCGATGAACGCGGAGAACTCCCGCTTACCGACCCGCGCCCGGATCGCCTCCGCGGTCCCCTCGGGCAAGGAGAGGCTGACCCGCGTCGCCGGCCCCTCACCGATGCTGTACGTCGTCTCGGACATGACCTCATTGTGTCAAACAAGTAGGAAACCAGAAAGCCGATGCGGGCCCGTCCGCCCCCCGGGGGGTCTATCAGGGGAGCAAAGGGCGCCTCATGTCCCGTGAGCACGGGCACCAGCGGGTTACGTCAACACCACCCGCGCGGACGTCGCCCTAATCGTTGCGGGCGGCGTCCTTGTCCGGTTCCGGGCGGCTGTCGCCCGCCTCCCCGGCGTTCTCCGTGACGCCGCCGCGGTCGGCGGCCGTCGGTGTGGCGGGGGCCGGCCCGGTGGGGTTCACGGGGGCGTTCGTCGTGGGGGCCGCCGGGATGTCCGGGGTCGCCGGCGCCGGGACGTCCGGGTCGGTCGCGGCGGCGGAGCCGACGGGCGTGCCGCCCGGTGTCGCGCCGGGCCCGCTCTCGTCCTCGGCCTCGGCCAGCTCGCGGGCGCAGAACGCGTCGACCTTCTTCTCGCCGCCCGCCACGTCGACGAGCCGCCGCCAGGCCGTCGCCTCCAGGCTCTTGCCGCGCTCCTTGACCTCCTCGTATGCGCGGCAGCGGGCCTCGGTGTCGCGGGCGGTCTCCGGGTGGTCGTGCGAGGCGGAGGCGGACGGCGACGCCGGGGCGGCGGAGCCGGCACCCTGCCGGCCGGGGGCACCCGCCGAGGAGCCGGGCGGGCGCCGTACGTCGTCGGCGCCCCGCGAGGAGGAGTCGGTGCCGCCGATCGCCGCGAACGCGACGCCGCCGAGGGTGCAGCCGGCGAGCAGCACCGACAGGGCCGTCCTGAGCGACCGGCCGGCGAACCGTCTGCGGGGCCGCCAGTCGTCCCTGCGGCGGGTACGGGCCCGGTGCGCGCCGGCGTCCCGGGCGGCGCGGAACGCGTGCACGGCGCGCTGTTCGGCCTCGTCGTCGACGACGTGGCCGGCGCGCAGCGCGGCCGTGAGGAGCGCCTCGAAGGCGGCGTCGGGCGCGGGATCGCCGGGGTGCGCGCGCCGACGGCCGGTACGCCCGCCGTCGCTGTGCTGTTCACCCATGTCCGTGTCCGTCCTCGCCTGTTCCGCCCGCGCTGCCGCTGGTCGCCTGTCTCCGTCCGGGCTTGTCACCGGTCCGTGTCGCACGCATGCCCGTCCGCCCATGGATACGGGTGGACCCGCCCTGCCCGTTCGGCCTTTTCGGCCTTTTCGGCCCGCCCGGCCCGGAGCCGGGGCCGCCGGTCGCGGCGAAGTTCATGTCGACTCCCCCAGCGTCCGGGGAGCCTCATCCGTCACACCCTCCACGCCGAGCTGCTTGGCGAGCCGTTTCAGTCCCCGGTAGGCGGCGGTGCGTACGGCGCCGGGCCGCTTGCCCAGGACGCGGGCGGCGGCCGGGCCGTCCAGGCCGATGACGACCCGCAGCAGCACGGCCTCGGCCTGGTCGCGGGGCAGGTCCCGGACCAGGCTCAGCGCGCGCTCGGTGGACAACGACTCCACCACCTGCTCGTGCGTGCTGTGCGGGCCGGGCAGTTCCAGGACGTCCTGTTCGAGCGTCGTCGCCTGGGGCCGCACCCGTCGGCGGCGCAGGTGGTCCAGCCCCCGGTGCCGGGCGATCGTGGCGGTCCAGCCGCGGAAGCCGGCGCCGTCACCCTTGAAGCGCCCCAGGTCCCGGGCGATCTCCAGCCAGGCGTCGGACGCCACGTCCTCGGCCTCGTCCCCGACGAGGCCGCGCAGATAACCGAGCAGTCCGGGCTGCACGAGCCGGTAGGCGACCGCGAAAGCGGCCTCGTCGCCTTCCTGGGCCCGCGCGACGGCCGCGCCCAATTCCCCGTCGTACGCCTGTGCGCGGCGGGGTTCCCCTCCGTGGCCCAAGAATCGTCCTCGTCCGTACCGAGTGAGTGGCGGTTCCGCGTCGTGCGGCACGTTCGGCCGTGCCCACGCCCCCACGGTCATCAGCGTCGGACCTCACAGAAGTGTCACAGGTCACCCCGCGTACCCGGAGCAACACGCGCCCCCGGTGGCTCAGGCGGCGACGCGTCCGGCGCGGCGCGCCCTGCCGTGCAGTGTCAGGTAGAAGGTCTGCAGGGAGTCCTCCGGGGCACCCGCCCGGAAGCGGTTGTGGACCTTGCCGAGCGGGTTCCAGACCCGCCCGTCCGGCATCCGCACCCCGACCGGCTGGCCGAAGTAGGAGCGCTGCTCGGCGTCGAAGTCCACCCACTCGGCGCCCGCCCGGCGCACGAGGACCTCGCCGACGTACGCGCCGAGGCCGAACAGCGCGCCGTGCGCGCGCTCGTGGTCGGCGCCGCCCTTGCGCAGGCCGTCGATGAGGAAGTCGACGACGCGCAGGCTGGCCTCGGAGCAGTCGAGGGGGAGCCGGCCCTGGGCGGTGACGCGCGCGACGAAGGTTCTGGCGCAGGCCCGCATCCCGGCCGCGTCCGGCGTGCCTCGGTCGGCTGTCGTCATGGGACCCCACCCCTTCGCTCCGGTGGGAAACACCCGCCGTCCCCCTGTTGTCCAGCGGGGCGCGACCCGCGCGCATCACGGGTCACGGACGTGTCGATGACCACACAACACCGTCGCGTTCCCCGTACAACCATGTGCCGTCTCACGTGTCTGGGAGGGCGGGAACGCCGCTCGCGGTGTCCGCTTTACCCCGGCCGACGGGCCCGTGGTGCGGTTTGTCCCGTCGGTGGAGTGGACCACTCCGGGTGCGGTATAACCGCCCGGTTCTCCACTGGAGACGGCGCGTGAGAGTCGCGCACACGGGACGGCGGCGCCGTATCACCGTGTTCTTTTCCTTCTAGGGGTGGGGTAGTTGAGTCCTCGCAGGACCCGTGCGTACAAACCGCTCAGTCTCAAGAGACGGGCCTGGCTGACGGCCGGTGCCGTCGTGCTGAGCGGGGCGGGCATCGCCGGCTACGCGATCGCGGGCCCGTCGTCCGCGCCGTCGGACGACAGGTCACAGGGCCGCAAGCCGTCCGTCCAGACGCTCAAGCTCCGCAGCGAGGGCTCCGGACGCAAGGGGCTCGACAAGCGCGAGACCGACCGCTTCAGCGCGGTCCTGGTGACCTGGAACGACCCGGACGCCGAGGTCAAGGGCACGCCGCAGGTGCGCACCCGTGACATCGAGTCGGGCAAGTGGTCCGGCTGGCAGCCGCTGGAGGCCGAGCCGAACCAGGCCGACGGCGCCGAGGGCGAGCGGGCGGCCGTGCGCGGCGGCACCGCCTCGGTGTGGACCGGCGACTCCGACGGCGTCGAGGTGCGCGTCGTGAACGCCGACGGCACCGAGGCGGGCGGCCAGCCGGCCGGCATGGACGTCAAGCTGCTCGACCCGGGCACCGACCCGAAGGGCGCCCTGAAGCCGGCGGCGTTCGCGGCGGAGACGACGGCCCCGGCGACCGCCACCCCGACGCCCACGGAATCGGCGACGGAGACCACGACCGCCCCGCCGACGACGGAACCGACGCCCACGACGCCGACCTCCGAGCCGCCGACGACCGACCCTGGCACCCCCACCGGGACGCCCACGGACACCGCGTCCCCGTCGCCGACCCCGACGGTCCCCGAGCCGCGGCCCTCCACGGTCGTGAAGCCGCCGGTGATCACGCAGGCCGAGTGGGGCGCGTCCACGGACTACGACGGCACGCCGAGCTACGGCACCGAGATCAAGGCCGCCGTCGTCCACCACACCGGCATCGACAGCGACAACACGCTGTCCTGCGCCCAGTCGAGGGCCCGGCTGCGCTCCATCCAGCAGGAGCACTTCTCCCGCGGCTACTACGACATCGGCTACAACTTCATGGTCGACAAGTGCGGCCAGATCTTCGAGGGCCGCAGCGGCGGCATGGACCTGCCCGTGGTCGGCGCGCACGACGTCGGCTTCAACACCAACACGGTCGGCATCTCCTACCTCGGCAACTTCGAGAAGGCACAGCCCAGCCGGGCCGCGCTGGACGCGATCTCCCGGATCGTGGCCTGGAAGTTCGGCATGTACGGCATCGACCCGACCGGCAAGGTCACGCTGACGTCGGGCGTGGACGCGGGCGTCGACGGCAACAAGATCCCCAAGGGCCAGTCGGTCACGCTGCCGCGGGTGTTCGGCCACAAGGACACCAACTACACGGCCTGCCCGGGCGCCAACCTCTACCCGAAGCTGTCCCGGATCGCGGCCACCGCGAAGACTCCGGGCATCTCGCACGCCCTCGCCACCTCCGACTACAACCGGGACGGCGTGAACGACCTGGTCGCGGGCGTCCCGAAGGCCAACGCGGTCAAGATCGTGCCCGGCAGTGTCAACGGCCCGGCGACCGCCTCCAAGGTGTCGCTCACGCAGAGCAGCACGGGCGTGCCCGGCTCCTCCGAGACCGGTGACGAGTTCGGCGCGTCGACCGCCTGGGGCGACGTCAACGGCGACGGCCACGCGGACCTCGCGATCGGCGCCCCCGGCGAGGACGACACCAGCGGCAACGCCGACCGCGGCGCGGTCACGGTGATGTACGGACCGGCGTTCACCACCGGCTTCTCGTACACGACGTCGACCGTGACGCGGGCCGGCGCGAAGCTCGGCGCGACGGTCGCCGTCGGCGACTTCAACGGCGACGGCAAGGCGGACGTCTTCTCGGCGGGCACCGGCACCGGCGGCAGCTGGAACGTCCGGCACACCGACGGCTCCACCACAGCGGCCAGGCTCACGACCGCCACCGGCTCCGTCGCCTACCTGGACGCCGCGACCGGCGACTTCAACCGGGACGGCTACGCGGACGTCGCCCTCAACTACCGCGACACCGGCGGCGTCGGCCGCGTGCTCCGCTTCGCGGGTTCGGCGACGGGCCTGACGAAGGCCGGCGTCATCTCCGTCAAGGGCGGCCGCTCGATCGCCGCGGGCGACATCAACAACAACGGCTACGACGACATCGTCATCGGCCAGCCGGTCGCCGCCGAGGCGGGCGCGACGGGTTCGGGCGGCCGGATCACCATGGTGTACGGCTCGTCGACCGGCTTCACCACGACCGGCATGAAGGTCCTGCACCAGGACACGACGTCCGTGCCGGGCGGCAACGAGTCCGGTGACGCCCTCGGCACCTGGGTGTCGGTCGGCGACTACAACGCCGACGGCTACGCGGACGCCCTCGCGGGCGCGCCCGGCGAGGACCTGACGCGGGACGGCGTGAACCGCTCCGACGCGGGCAACGCGATCCTGTTCAAGGGCACGTCGTCCGGCCTGACCGGCTCGGGCTCGACCGGCATCTCGCAGGACACGTCGGGCGTCCCCGGCTCCACCGAGTCGGGCGACCGGTTCGGCTCGTCGGTGACCCTGGCCGACCTGTCCGGCTACGGCCGCGCGGACCTCACCTTCGGCGCGGACGGCGAGGACGGCACGGACGGCATCCTGCTGCACCTGCCCAGCAACAGCACGGGCCTCGGCTACTCCGAGGCGGTCATCTACAGCAAGACGACCCTCGGCACCCCGACGGACGCCCGCCTGGGCCAGACCCTGACGCCGTAACCCGACGGCGCTCGACCGAAGCGGCCGGGGTCCCCATCACGGGGCCCCGGCCGTCCGCCGTCCGTCCGCAGGTCGCGGCGCCTCCGGCGCGGTCAGCCGGCCCGCACCGCGACCGTGGCGTCCCGGCACATGAGCCGCAGCGACCCGTCGCCGGTGAAGCACCGGCGGGCCTCGTCGATCGGGTCCCACAGCCGGCCGTCCGGCGTCCGCACCCAGTGGTCGCCGCCCGACGTCCACCACTCGCCACCGGTCTGCCGGACGATCACCTCACCCGCGTACGCCCCGAATCCGCGGAGCACCACGTCCAGCGCGGCGGCGGGCGGGGCCTCCTTGCGGATCTCGTCGATCACGCGGTCGACGCTCCACAGACTCTGCGCCGAGTAGTCGAGCCGCAGCCGCGCCCCTTCCCGCATCATCGCCACCACGTCGGCCGCCCAGCGCGTCGGCTTCGCCGCGGCGGAGGGCCTGGATTCGTGCTGTGTCGTCACAGTCGTCGCAGTCGTCACATGGGGAGAAGCGCGGCAGCAACGGGAAACGTCACCCGGATCCGGCCGGATCCGCCGGACCGGTGCAGGACCGCCCCAGCGCGCCCCCATCCTTCGTACGCCACCCCAGGAAGGTCACACAACTCCCCCACGGGGCGGGGTTTACCGCCCCGCCGACCGCCCCCGCCGACCGCTCAGACCCGGCCGCGGGCCCGGCGCGAGACCACCGCGCGCAGCACGCGCCGCCCCTCGACGCAGACCTCCAGCGCGGGCCGCAGCCCGGCGCCGCCGTGTCCGGCGAGCAGTTCCAGGACGGCGACCTGGCGGCGCAGTTCGGCGGCGACGAGCGGCGACATGCCCTCCGTACGGCCCTCGCGGCGCGCGTCGACCGAGTCCTCGTCGTCGGCGGGGTCGAGCAGCCGGTGGATCTGCAGCGAGGCGACCGAGCAGGCGTCGGCCCAGGTCCGCACGTCGGCGGTGCCCCGGTCGACGGGGGCGTGGGCGAGCATGCGGCGGGCCAGCAGCACGGCCTCGTCCTCGTCGGCGTCCTCGCCCTCCGGCGGTGTCTCCAGCTTGCCGCGGATCTGCTGAAGGCAGTCGGCCCAGTCGTCGCCGGCGTCGTCGGTGAGGCTCGCCCACAGCGGGCGCAGCACCTCGTCGTCACCGCCCAGCAGGGGGACGCACCGATCCAAACAAGCCAGCCCGCTCGCGGCCAAGCCGCGTTCGTCGGCCTGTGCGATCAGTTCCACCAGGCTCATGCAACGCCTCCCTCTGCGGGGTCCGTCGGGGACTCCACCGGCCTCCACAGGCCCTCACCGGGCACCTTTTTTTCACGGAGCCCGCACTTCCCCCTACTGCGTGCGACGGCCCGGGAGTGTCACAGGGACCACGCCGGACCGGTCGAGCAGCCGGAGGAAGATGTTTTCGGCCAAAGGGTCGGGCCCAGCGGCCCCCACGTCAAGGAGTTCGCCGGAGTTGGCGGAGCCGCCGGGGTGCGGGGGCGTCAGCCGAGCCGGTCCGCCAGGGACGTGAACTCGGTCCACGACAGCTCGGGCCGGTCCGGGTCCCACAGCTTCTGCACGGTGGCCCGCAGCGGCATCCGGATCCCGGCGGCGACCTGGTCCTGCGTCTGGGAGTTCGCGAGGTCGCACCAGACGGCGAGGCTGCCGCCGAGGATCTGGTCGTCGTAGCGGGCGGGCACGGCGGTGCTGCCGCGCAGCACGCGCGGCGTCCACTGCTCGTAGATGCGCTCGCCGGTGGGGTAGACGAAGGTCTGCGGCTCGCCGAGGACGTAGTAGAGGTACTCGTCGTTGTAGTTGAGGACCTTGCGGCCGGCGCTCAGGTACTCGGCGGGCTGCCGGGCTCCGATCTCCTTGCCGGTCCAGTAGGCGACCTCGATGTCCTTGTCGGCCTGCACCGAGGTGTCCCGGAAGAAGCCGTCGTTCCAGGCGCGCGGCGTGCGGTCGTGGCCGCGGACGGTGTCGGCGCGGTCGTTGAGCCAGCTGGTCGCGAGGTCGGCGACGCCGGCGCCGGAGCCGTGGGCCTCGCGCGCGGCGGCGGCGACCTGCGGGTAGGACGCCTCGGGGTCGGAGACCACGAGCGCCTGGTACTCGTCGGCACCGAGGTGCCAGCGGCTGCCGGGGAACAGTCCGGCGTACTCGTTCAGCAGGTCGTCGACGATGTCGGCGGCGGCGCCCTTGGAGATGTCGATGGCGCCGCGGGTCGGCACGCCGTTCACGTTGCGCAGCTGGAGTTCGGGGTGGGCGGCGAGGACGGCGCCGAGGTGGCCGGGCGAGTCGATCTCGGGCACGACGGTGATGTGCCGTTCCGCCGCGAGGGCGACGATCTTCTTCACCTGCGCCTTGGTGAGGTGCTCCCGCGAGACCACCTCGGGGTGCGAGTCGGACTCGATGCGGAAGGCCTGGTCGTCGGAGAAGTGCAGGCCCAGCTCGTTGAACTTCAGGTCGCCGAGCTCGCGGACCCGGTCCTCGATCCAGTCGGCGGTGAAGTGCTTGCGGGCGATGTCGAGCATGAACCCGCGGCGCGGCTTGGCCGGTTCGTCCCGCACGACGCCCTCGGGTGCCGCGCGGTCGCCGGCCACCGCCTGCTTGAGGGTGCGGGTGCCGTAGAAGACGCCCGCGTCGGCCGGTCCGCTGATGGTGACCCGCCCGCCGCGCACGGTCATGGTGTACGACTCCGGGTTCGCGCCCTCGTCGTCGTTGAGCGCCAGCCGCAGGTCGCCCTCGCGGACGTCGTCCTCGCGGCCCGCGTAGGCGAGCCCCAGCTCCTTGGCCACCAGCCGGCCCTCGTCGGCCAGGTCGGCGTCGGCGACGACCACGCGGTTGCCGCGCTCGGGGCGCCAGCCGGGGCCGCGCGCCGGGGTGTGCTCGCGCACGGCGGGGATGGTGCGGGGCGCCTCGGACAGCGGGTAGGAGCGCGTCGGGCTCGGGGTGGGTTCGGCGCGGGTGGGGGCGGCGCCGGTCGCCCGGTCCGCCGGGTCGCCGTCGTCGCCGGTGGCCGCCCAGAGGCCGACGCCCAGCCCGGCGACGGCGAGGACTCCGACGACCGCCGCCGCCACGACCCGCCGCTGCTTCACCGTTCGCGCCGGTTCGCGGCGCCTGTGCTGGCTCATCTCGCCCACCGTAAGCAGAGAACCGTCCACCACACGTTCTTAAACTCTCCCGTCCGGGTGAAATTCGGGCATCCGTCGGACACGCCGTGACCGCTGTCGATAACGTGACGGCACATCTCCCCCACCATCCCCTGCCGATACACACGCGACGCCCACGAGGATTCACGCTGCCTGCGCACCGTCTCCCAGACCTCCCCGGCCGGGTCGCCGTACCGGAGCAACAGCGCGGCACGTCCTCCTCGCTGGCGCACTTCAACACGGCACCGGCCGACACCGTACGGCGCGCGCTCCTCGCCTGCCTCGCCAGCCCCGGCTGGGCCGGCCGCATCGCGGCCCACCGCCCGTACCCCGACCTGGGCGCGCTGCTCGCCGCCGCGGACGAGGCGGCCTACGACCTGACGCCGGCGGATCTCGCCGAGGCGCTGGCCGCCGAGTCGCTGCCCGCCCTGCCCGCCGGCACGTACTCGGCCGCGCACACCGCGCTGAGCGCCGCGCACGCCGCCTACGAGGCCAGATTCGGGCACGTGTTCGTCATCTACCTGGGCGACACGCCCGTCGGCGAAATACTGGACCGGATCCTGGAGGGCCTGCGGTCACGGTTGGCGAACGATCCCGAGGAGGAGCGGATCGTGGCGGCGGAACACCTGCGGCGCCTGTCCAAGAAACGCCTGCTGGACACCCTCGGGAGATAACGGGGCACTCCACCGCAGAAGCCGCGGACGGTCACCCGAACGCGTGCCACATTGATCACACCGGTAGGCCCCCCGTCAGCCCGGCGGCGGCGCATGGCTACGATGCTGGGGGCCGGTGGACCGTACCCGGCCGGGCCCGACCGACACCAGAAGCCGGCGCGGCCCCAATCCCCGCTCCCGGAGGAAACTTCCGTGCCGGCTGGAACGCTGTACCGCGGCCGGGAAGGAATGTGGTCCTGGGTGGCTCACCGAGTCACCGGCGTCCTCATCTTCTTCTTCCTGTTCGTCCACGTCCTGGACACCGCTCTCGTCCGTGTCTCCCCCGAGGCCTACGACAAGGTCGTGGCCACGTACAAGACGCCGATCGTCGCGCTGCTGGAGTACGGCCTCGTCGCCGCCATCCTCTTCCACGCGCTCAACGGTCTGCGTGTCATCGCCGTCGACTTCTGGTCGAAGGGCGCGCGCTACCAGAAGCAGCTGCTCTGGTCCGTCGTCGGCCTGTGGGCCGTGCTGATGATCGGGGCGATCTACCCCGTACTCGGCCACGCCGCTCGTGAACTCTTCGGGAGCTGACGCCCATGTCCACCACTGAAACCACCGCTTCCGGTGTCGGCCCCGTGGAGGGCGCGTCCCTCTACAACGTCGACAACCCCGCGCCCCTCATCGAGGCCCCGCGCAAGCGCACCAAGAAGACGCCGAAGGCCACCCGCGGCAACTTCGAGCTCTACGGCTGGCTGTTCATGCGGCTGTCCGGCGTGGTGCTGGTCGTCCTGGTCCTCGGTCACCTGCTGATCCAGCTCGTGCTGGACGGCGGCGTCTCCAAGATCGGCTTCGCCTTCGTGGCCGGCCGCTGGGCGTCCCCCTTCTGGCAGGTCTGGGACCTGCTGATGCTGTGGCTCGCGATGCTGCACGGCACCATCGGCCTGCGCACGGTCATCAACGACTACGCGGAGCGCGCGAACACCCGGCTGTGGCTCAAGGGCCTGCTCTACACCGCCACGGTGTTCACCATCCTGCTGGGCACGCTGGTGATCTTCACCTTCGACCCGAACATCCGCTAGGCACGGGGCTGCGAGAATCATGAAGATCCACAAGTACGACACCGTCATCGTCGGCGCCGGTGGCGCCGGTATGCGCGCCGCCATCGAGTCGACGAAGCGCAGCCGCACCGCCGTGCTGACCAAGCTCTACCCCACCCGCTCCCACACGGGCGCCGCGCAGGGCGGCATGGCCGCCGCGCTGGCCAACGTGGAGGAGGACAACTGGGAGTGGCACACCTTCGACACGGTCAAGGGCGGTGACTACCTGGTCGACCAGGACGCCGCCGAGATCCTGGCGAAGGAGGCCATCGACTCCGTCCTCGACCTGGAGAAGATGGGCCTGCCGTTCAACCGCACCCCGAACGGCACCATCGACCAGCGCCGCTTCGGCGGGCACTCCCGCAACCACGGCGAGGCCCCGGTCCGCCGGTCCTGCTACGCCGCGGACCGCACCGGCCACATGATCCTCCAGACGCTGTACCAGAACTGCGTCAAGGAGGGCGTGGAGTTCTTCAACGAGTTCTACGTCCTGGACCAGCTGATCACCGAGGTCGACGGCGTCAAGCGGTCGGCCGGTGTCGTGGCGTACGAGCTGGCGACCGGCGAGATCCACGTCTTCCAGGCGAAGGCCGTGATCTACGCGTCCGGCGGCTGCGGCAAGTTCTTCAAGGTGACGTCCAACGCGCACACGCTGACCGGTGACGGCCAGGCCGCCGTCTACCGCCG
This sequence comes from Streptomyces sp. NPDC037054, assembly GCF_055606745.1. Classification (NCBI taxonomy): domain Bacteria; kingdom Bacillati; phylum Actinomycetota; class Actinomycetes; order Kitasatosporales; family Streptomycetaceae; genus Streptomyces; species Streptomyces sp. NPDC037054. The sequence continues at coordinate 628,954 of NZ_JBVJSJ010000001.1, forward strand.
GGGAATCCCGCTGGAGGACATGGAGTTCTTCCAGTTCCACCCGACCGGCATCTGGCGCATGGGCATCCTGCTGACGGAGGGCGCCCGCGGTGAGGGCGGCATCCTGCGCAACAAGGACGGCGAGCGCTTCATGGAGAAGTACGCGCCGGTCATGAAGGACCTCGCGTCCCGTGACGTCGTCTCGCGCTCCATCTACACCGAGATCCGCGAGGGCCGCGGCTGCGGTCCCGAGGGCGACCACGTCTTCCTGGACCTCACCCACCTCCCGCCGGAGCAGCTGGACGCCAAGCTGCCCGACATCACGGAGTTCGCGCGGACCTACCTCGGCATCGAGCCCTACACGGACCCGATCCCGATCCAGCCCACCGCGCACTACGCCATGGGCGGCATCCCGACCAACGTCGAGGGCGAGGTCCTGGCGGACAACACCACCGTCGTGCCGGGTCTGTACGCCGCCGGCGAGGTCGCCTGCGTGTCCGTGCACGGCGCCAACCGCCTCGGCACCAACTCGCTGCTGGACATCAACGTGTTCGGCAAGCGCGCGGGCATCGCCGCCGCCGAGTACGCGCAGGGCGCGGACTTCGTGGAGCTTCCCGAGGCCCCCGAGTCCTTCGTGCTGGAGCAGATCGAGCGGCTGCGCACGTCCACCGGCAACGAGCGGGTGGCCACCCTGCGCCGCGAGCTGCAGGAGACCATGGACGCCAACGTCATGGTGTTCCGCACCGAGCAGACCATCAAGACGGCGGTCGAGAAGATCGCCGAGCTGCGCGAGCGGTACAAGAACGTGGCGATCCAGGACAAGGGCAAGCGGTTCAACACGGACCTCCTGGAGGCCATCGAGCTGGGCAACCTGCTCGACCTGGCCGAGGTCATGGCCGTCTCCGCGCTGGCCCGCAAGGAGTCCCGCGGCGGCCACTACCGCGAGGACTACCCGAACCGCGACGACGTCAACTTCATGCGCCACACCATGGCGTACCGCGAGGTGGGCGACGACGGCACCGAGACCGTCCGACTCGACTACAAGCCGGTCGTCCAGACCCGCTACCAGCCGATGGAGCGTAAGTACTGATGGCAACCCCTGTTCTGGACAAGGCCGAGACCCCGGACTCCGCGTCCGCGGCCTCCCCGTACATCACCGTCACCTTCCGGGTCCGCCGCTTCAACCCGGAGGTCTCAGCGGAGGCGACCTGGGAAGACTTCCAGCTGGAGATCGACCCCAAGGAGCGCGTCCTCGACGGTCTCCACAAGATCAAGTGGGACCTGGACGGCTCGCTGACCTTCCGCCGCTCCTGCGCCCACGGCATCTGCGGTTCGGACGCCATGCGGATCAACGGCAAGAACCGTCTGGCCTGCAAGACGCTGATCAAGGACATCAACCCGGAGAAGCCGATCACGGTCGAGCCCATCAAGGGCCTGACGGTCCTGAAGGACCTCGTGGTCGACATGGAGCCGTTCTTCCAGGCGTACCGGGACGTGATGCCCTTCCTGATCACGAAGGACACCAACGAGCCGACGCGCGAGCGGCTCCAGACGGCCGAGGACCGCGAGCGCTTCGACGACACGACGAAGTGCATCCTGTGCGCCGCGTGCACGTCCTCGTGCCCGGTGTTCTGGAACGACGGGCAGTACTTCGGCCCGGCGGCCATCGTCAACGCGCACCGCTTCATCTTCGACTCGCGTGACGAGGCCGGCGAGCAGCGCCTGGAGATCCTCAACGACCGCGACGGCGTGTGGCGCTGCCGCACGACCTTCAACTGCACGGACGCCTGCCCGCGCGGTATCGAGGTCACGAAGGCGATCGCGGAGGTGAAGCGGGCGCTGATCACGCGCCGCTTCTGAGCCTCCCGCCCGCACGCCCGCCCGGGGCCCCGCCTGTTCGCAGGCGGGGCCCCGGGCGTTCGCGTGTCGGCCCGGCGCCGCCGAGGGCGGCGGCAATCACCGGTTCGCGGGGATCACCGACCTATTCTGACGGTATGTCAGATGACGAGTCGTACGAACTGCTCGGGTTCGACAACGTACTGCTGCCCGTCGGGGACCTCGCCCGGGCCGTGGAGTTCTACGAGCGGGCCGGGTTCCCGGTGGCCTTCCGGCTCGACGAGGCCGGGATCGCGCTGCTCAAGGTGGGCGGAGAGACACCGGGCATCCTGCTGCGGGCCGAGGAGGAGTTCGGGCACCGTCCGCCGCCGTGGCCCGCCACACGCGTGTGGCTGGAGGTGCCGGACGCGCGTGCGGCCTCCCGCGCGCTGCGCGAGGCGGGCGTCGTGCCGCTCGACGAGCCGTTCTCCACCGCCACCGGCTGGACCGTGGAGATCGCCGACCCGTGGGGCAATGTCGTCGGCTTCACGGACTACTCACGCCGCCCGGAGCTGGGCCGGCGACCGTAACCCAGGCCACACCCCCGCCGGTTGAACGTGTTCAAAAACAGGTCTACAGTCATCTCGACAGCGTTTTTGAACGTGTTCAACAGAAGGTGGGGGCGGCCATGGACCGCACAGTCATCGCCTACGTCATCTACCTCGTGGTCAGCATCGCGCTGACCGTGTGGGTGGCCCGGACGCTCAGCCGCAACGGCCGCGTCTTCCTCGCGGACGTGCTGCGGGGCAACGAGAAGCTCGCCGACGCGGTGAACCACCTCCTGGTGGTCGGCTTCTACCTCGTCAACCTCGGCTTCGTCGCCCTCTACCTCAGCGACGACGAGACGATCGCCGACACCCGCGGCATCTTCGAGGCCCTGTCGACCAAGCTCGGCGTGGTCCTGCTGGTCCTCGGCGTCATGCACCTGGCCAACGTGTACGTCCTGAACCGCATCCGGCGGCGCGGGGCCATGGAGCGCGAGCAGGTGCCGCCGGTCGCGCCGCAGGGCTGGGTCGCGCCGGGCGCGGGCGCGTGAACACCGGCCGGGCCACCGCGGACCGGGGCGCCCCGCGCGTCCCGGTCCGCGGGCTGACCGTGCTCTACGACGCCGAGTGCTCCCTGTGCACGCATCTGCGCGACTGGCTGGGCCGGCAGTCCCAGCTCGTGCCGCTGGACCTCGTACCGGCCGGCTCCGAGGACGCCCGGCGGCGCTTCCCGGGCCTGGACCACGCGGCCACCCTCGACGAGATCACCGTCGTCGGCGACACCGGCCAGGTCTACCGGGGCGCCGCCGCCTGGGTCGTGACGCTGTGGGCGCTGCGCGAGCACCGCCCGCTCGCCCACCGCCTGAGCACCCCGGCCGGCGCGCGGCTCGCCCGGGGCGCGGTGCTGGCCGCCGCCAAGTGGCGCGGCAGCCAGTGGGCCGGCGGCCGGCGGGGCGGCGGCCAGTGGGGCGGACAGGTCTACCGGCGGGGCGACGGCTGGGTGTACGACCCGCGCGACGGCTGGAGTTACGACCCGGCGGGCTGTGGTTCCGGTAGCTGCGGCCCGCGTCGGCCCGGCTCGTCCTGACGTTAGGCTCTGTTCCCGTGCCCGCGAAGAACGAAGGCCCCGACGGCGCCGCCCCGCCCAGCAAGTCCGAGCAGACCCGCGCCCTGATCCTGGAGACGGCCATGCGGCTGTTCCAGGAGCGCGGTTACGACCGGACCACCATGCGGGCCATCGCCCAGGAGGCCGGCGTCTCCGTCGGCAACGCCTACTACTACTTCGCGGGCAAGGAGCACCTGATCCAGGGTTTCTACGACCGGATCGCCACCGAGCACCAGGCGGCCGTGCGGGAGGTCCTGGACCGGGAGACCGACCTGGAGGCCCGGCTCGCGGGCGTGCTGCGGGCGTGGCTGGACATCGCCACGCCCTACCACGAGTTCGCGGTGCAGTTCTTCAAGAACGCGGCCGACCCCGACAGCCCGCTCAGCCCGTTCTCCCCGGAGTCGGAGCACGCGCGCGAGGAGGCCATCAGCGTCCACCGCGAGGTACTGGCCGGGGCGAAGACCAAGGTGCCCGACGAACTGCGGGACGTCCTGCCCGAGTTGATGTGGCTGTCCCAGATGGGGCTCGTCCTGTACTGGATCTTCGACCGGACCGAGGGCCGTGAGCGCAGCTACCGGCTCGCCGAGCGCGGCGCCCGGCTCACCGCGCGCGGCGTCGCGCTGGCCCGCTTCCGGGTGCTGCGCCCGCTGGTGCGGGACGTGCACGAGCTGTTCAACGACTTCCTGCCGGGGATGACGAAGGCACTGCCCGACCCCGGCAAGAAGCCCCGTCAGGCCTGACGGGGCCCCGGCCGGGAGCCCTCTCAGGCCTGACGCGACGCCAGCTCGATCACCGTGATGTCGGACGGCGCGCCCACGCGGGTCGGCGGGCCCCAGGCTCCCGCGCCCCGGCTGACGTACAGCTGCGTGTCGCCGTAGCGTTCCAGGCCCGCGAGGGTCGGGTTGGCGGCGGCGGCGACCAGGTTGCCGGGCCAGAGCTGGCCGCCGTGGGTGTGACCGGACAGCTGGAGGTCGACGCCGTGGTCGACGGCCTCGTGGATCTGGACCGGCTGGTGGGCGAGCAGCACGCACGCGCGTGCCCGGTCCCGGTCGCCGAGCGCCCTGGCGTAGTCGGGGCCCTGGCCCTCGTCCTCGCCGCGTACGTCGTTCACGCCCGCCAGGTCGAAGTGGGCCAGCTCGCGTCGGGCGTTCTCCAGCGGCACCAGGCCGAGGCGGCGCACTTCCTCGACCCACGCCTCGGCGCCGGAGAAGTACTCGTGGTTGCCGGTGACGAAGTACGCGCCGTGCCGCGCCTTCAGCTGGGCGAGGGGGGCGGCGGCGGGGCGGAGGTCCTCGACCGTGCCGTCCACGAGGTCGCCGACGACGGCGATCAGGTCGGGCTGCGTCGAGTTGATCGTGTCGACGACCTTCTGGGCGAAGCCCCGGCCGAGCACCGGGCCGAGGTGGATGTCGCTGACCACCGCGATGCGGTAGCCGTGCGCCGCCCGCGGCAGCTTGGCGAGCGGGACGGTCAGCCGCTTGACCTTCGGGCCGCGCAGCACGCCGTACGTGCCGTAGCCGACGGTGCCGACGGCCGCCGCTGCCGCCGCGCCGCCGACGACGCGGGAGACGAACAGCCGGCGGGAGGGCACGGCGAGCGGCCGGGAGGCGTCGGGGCCGTCCACCGGCCGGTCCCCGGGCTCGGCGGGCGGCGGTGCGGCGGCGTCGGTCGCGCCGCGGCCCGCCGGGACCGGCGCGCCCGCCGACGCGGGCACCGGCGCCGCCTCGCGGGTCTCCCGGGCCGCCGGGGCCTCCGGCTCGGCGGCGGACGCGCGCCGCTCCAGGTACCGCCGCAGCAGCGGCCGTACGAGCTCGCCCGCCAGCACCGCGAGCACCAGGTACATCGACAGGGCCAGCCACAGGAAGCCCGGCCAGGCGAGCACCCGCTGGAGCCAGAACGGCGCACCGGAGCGCTCGGCGACGAACGCCGCGACGGTGAGGAGCCAGCCGCCCGCGACGAGCACCGCGCCGGCCCGGCGCACCGGGCCCGGACCGCGGGTGGTGTCGCGGAACAGGCGCCGCCACACGTACCAGTTGCCGGCCGCGACGGCGCCCAGCACCAGCACCGCGACGAGCAGGAAGACGATGACCACGCTGTTGTGTCCCCTCAGCCGCTATGACGTGCGGCGCAGTGCGCGGATTCCGCGCAACCCGATGACCCCGACGGCCGTCCCCCATACGAAGGACACGACGGCCAGCAGGAGATGGACCCAGAAGTACGCCGTCGGGTCCCCGTCGTCGAACGCGAGTCCGCTGCTGTCCTTGATCAGGTTCTTGACGAAAGTGACCCAGATGACCCAGCTCCACACCCCGAAGGCGAGCAGGAACCAGGAGACGGGGCGGCTGAGCTTCATGCGTCCAGTATCGCCGCCGTCTGTCCGGATCCGTGGCCGGGGTGGGAAGGGGGACGGGACATCCCTGGCAGGTGCATGTACGTTCTCGGTCGTGCCCGCACCCAAGATGAGCATCAGCCGGTCGTTGCTGGTCGCTTCCGCCGTCGTCGTGTCCACCGCGCTGACCGCGCCCGCCGTCTCGGCGGCCCCGAAACCCTCGCCGTCGGCGAGCCCGTCGGTGAGCCCGTCGGCCACTCCCCCGGCGACCATGTCGAGCGTCGGAGGGACCCGGCTCGGGCAGCCCGGCCCGCAGGTGAACCTGGCGGGTGACGCGCCGGTCCTGCCGAAGGACCTGTCCGCCCGCTCCTGGATAGTCGCCGACGCCGAGTCCGGCGAGGTGCTCGCAGCGCACAACGCGCACTGGCGGCTGGCCCCGGCGAGCACGCTGAAGATGCTGTTCGCGGACACGCTGCTGCCGAAGTTCCCGAAGACGGACAAGCACAAGGTCGTGCCGACCGACCTGGCGGGCATCGGCGCCGGCTCCAGCATGGTCGGCATCAAGGAGGACGAGACGTACACCGTCCACGACCTGTGGCTCGGGGTGTTCCTGCGCTCCGGCAACGACGCCGTGCGCGTGCTGTCCGCGATGAACGGCGGCATCGAGACCACCGTCGAGGAGATGAACGAGCACGCCGAGGAGCTCCAGGCCCTCGACACGCACGTGGTCTCCCCGGACGGCTACGACGCGAAGGGCCAGGTGTCCTCCGCGTACGACCTGACGCTGATCGCCCGGTCGGGGCTGCAGAAGAAGGACTTCCGGGAGTACAGCTCGACGCTGCGGGCGAAGTTCCCCGGCGAGACGAAGAAGAACAAGAAGGGCAAGAAGGTCCGCGGGACCTTCGAGATCCAGAACACCAACCGGCTGCTGACCGGCGACTACGACCTCGAGCAGTACACGGGCATCGCGGGCGTGAAGAACGGCAACACCACCAACGCGGGCGCCACCTTCACGGGCGTCGCCGAGCGCGACGGCAAGGTGCTGCTGGTGACGGTGATGCACCCGGAGAAGGACGGGCACAACCAGGTCTACAAGGAGACCGCGAGCCTGCTCGACTGGGGCTTCGCGGCAGCCGGCAAGGTGCAGCCGGTGGGTGAGCTGGTGCCGCCCAGGAGCGCGCAGGCCAGTCCGCAGCCGGGCACCAGTGCCTCGGGCGAGGCCGGCGGGGCGGGCAAGGGCGCCGTGGGCACCGAGCCGGTGGCGAGCGCCCCGCAGGGCGGCTCCAGCGGCATCGGTGTCGCGCTGGGCATCGCCGGCGGGCTGCTGGTGCTGCTGGCGGGGGCCGCGTTCCTCGTCAACCGGCGCTGGCCGCTGCCGGATCTGGTCCGTCGCCGGTCCCGTCCGTGACGTCGTCCGCCTCGGTCTCCGCGGCCTCGCCCGTCGCGGTCCAGGCGGCGCAGAACAGCACGAGCTTCGCGGTGAAGTTGATCCACAGCAGCAGGGCGACGGGCACGCCGAAGGCGCCGTACATGCTCTTCGCGGCCACGCCCTGCATGTAGCCGCTCAGCAGCAGCTTGAGCAGTTCGAAGCCGATCGCGCCGGTCAGCGCCGCCACCACCAGCCGGCGGCGCGGCGGTTCGACGCCGGGCAGCAGCGTCAGCACGTACAGCAGGAGCAGGAAGTCGGCGAGGACGGCGACGGAGAAGGCGGCGAGGTAGAGCAGGACGCTGCCGAGGCCGCCCTCGTCGATGCCGAGCTGCCGGGTGATCCAGCCGACCATCGCGGAGGCGACGGTGGAGGCGCCGATGGTGACGAGAACGGCGCCGCCGAGTCCGACGAGGATGCCCGCATCCTTGGCCTTGCGCAGGACCGGGTTCTCCTCCTCCTCGGGCAGTTCCCACACGGCGCGCAGGCACTCGTGCGTGGAGCCGGCCCAGCCGATGCCGGTGAACAGCAGCGCGGCGGCGGCGATGAGGCCGACGGTGCCGGCGTTGTCCACCAGGCCGTCGATGTTCAGCTGGTCGGAGATGCCGGGCACCTGCTCGGCGAGCTTGTCCTGGAGGGTGTCCTGCTGGTCGCCGCTCAGGGTGGCGGCGGCGATGGAGGCGGCGACGGTCAGCAGCGGGAAGAGCGCGACGAAACTGGTGAACGTCATCGCCGCGGCCAGCCGTGTCCACTTCACGCGGTCCAGCCGCTCGAACGACCGCCACGCGTGCGTGCGCATCGCACGCACGAAGAGCGGTCCGACGACGGGGAGCGTTTTCAGCCAGTCCATGATCTGCTTCTGCCCCCCGGTGGCGCCGCGACTCGTCCCGGGGTGCCGAATACCCAGGTCCGGGTGCCCCAGAACCGCAGGATCGTCGCGAGCACCATCCCGACCCCGGCTCCGGAGATCGTGTCGGCGCGCTGGGAGGTGAACCCGAGCCCGTAGTGGCTGACGCCCAGGCACAGCAGCTGGACGACCGCGCCCGCGATGTTGACCAGGAAGAACGCGGCGTACGGGCGCAGTCCGCGGGGCCGGATGTGCCGGTAGGTGCCGAAGGCGTTGCCCGCGTAGGCGACCGTGCAGCCGGCCACGAAGGACAGCGCCTTGGCGGTGAGCGGGCCGAGTCCGGCGGGGCCGCGCAGATACGTGAAGAGGGCGAGGTCGGTGGCGTAGGCGAGGAGTCCGGCGGCGGCGAAGCCGAGGAGTTCGCGGCGGCGGCCGACCGGGGGCCGGGTCACCAATTCACCACGGCCAGCGCGTACATGGCCAGCCACAGGACGCCGATGAGGGCGAGGGCGCGGTCGCGGAGCACGACGTCCTCGGGCTCGCCCGCGGTGCCGCGGTCGGCGAAGACGGCGTATCTGAGGACGGCGAGGACGAAGGCGACCATGGACAGCTGCCGCCAGGGCAGCACGCTGGTGTGCGGGACACCGCCCTCCTCCAGCGCCCACAGGCAGTAGCCGAGGACGGCGACACCGGCCGCGAGCTGCCACACGAAGCGCAGGTAGCCGGTGGTGTACTCGGTGAGCAACGCGCGTGTGGCGCCCGCCTTTTCGCCCATCTGCACGGCCTCGGAGTACCGCTTGGCCGACACCATGAACAGCGCCCCGAACCCGGTCGTGATCAGGAACCAGCGCGAGAGCGGGATGCCGAGGGCGAGTCCCCCGGCGACGGCCCGCATCAGGAAGCCGGTCGTGACGACGACGAGGTCCATGACGAGGACGTGCTTCAGGCTGACGCAGTAGGCCAGTTGCATGGCGAGGTACGCGGTCAGCAGGGCGGCCACGGCGGGTGAGGTCAGCCGGGCCGCGGCCACGGGCGCGAGGACGGCCAGGGCGCCGCCGACGGCGTAGGCGACGGGGACGGGGACCTGTCCGGCGGCGACGGGGCGGTGCCGTTTGATGGGGTGGGCGCGGTCGGCCTCCGCGTCGCGGGCGTCGTTGACGAGGTAGACGGCGGCGGCGCAGGCGGTGAAGAGGACGAAGACGAGGGCGACTTGGCTCAGGGCGTGCCGGGTGAACAACTGGCCGGCGGCCGCCGGGGCGGCGACGACGAGGACGTTCTTGACCCACTGCTTGGGGCGCGCGGTCCTCAGCAGCCCCCGGAGGAGGCCGCCCTTGGGGCCGGGCGGCGGACCGGAGTCCCGCCGGGCGGTCCGGCGTCCCCGGAGCGCCGGTCTCGCGGCACGCGCGATGCCGGCCATGCGCGCGATCTCAGCCACGGCGACTCCCCTCGGCCGGGCGGGAGTCCGGGCCGTGCATCCAGCGCGCCCCGGCCCGTGCCGTGAGCGCCCCGAGGGCCGCGCCCGCGGCGACGTCGGAGACGTAGTGCACGCCGACGACCAGCCGGGACAGGCACATCGCGGCGGCGAGCGGCGGCACCGCGTACGCGCCGAGCGCGCCGTAGGCGACCGCGGCTGCCGCCGCGGAGGTGGCGTGCGAGCTGGGGAAGGAGTGCCGGCCCGCGGTGCGCACCAGGGGCACGACGTGGGCGGGGCGGGGACGGCGTACGACCCGCTTCACGGCCATGCTGGCGAGGTGCGCGCCCGCGGTGAGCGCGGCGCCGCGCAGCCAGGCGCCACGCCGGGGGCGGTCCACCGCGGCGCCGATCAGGCCCGCGGTCAGCCACAGCGCCCCGTGCTCGCCCGCCCGGGACAGGGCCCGTGCGGCGGCGGCCACCGCGGGGTCCGTGCCGCGCGCGTGGAGCGCCGCGACGATCCGCCGGTCCCAGTCGTGGAGGTCGTCGTGCTGATCGTCCATGACGATCCACTGTTCACGCCGCCCTCGCCGGAAGTCCGGCAATATTGAGCGACATACCATTAATCACCCATTTCGGGTAGAGCACGGACGTCACTGGACGGATCACTCTCCACCCGGCGATACGGTCGCCGACATGTCCGCCGACACCGTCCCCCTCACGGGGTGGGGCCGCACCGCCCCCACCACCGCCCGTCTCGTGCGCCCCCGGACGTACGAGGAGGCCGCCGCGGCCGTCCGGGGCTGGCGCGGGGCGCGCGGCGGCATCCCGCGGGGCCTGGGGCGGGCCTACGGGGACGCGGCGCAGAACGCCGGCGGGGCCGTGCTCGACATGACCGGCCTGGACCGGGTCCACGCCATCGACGCCGACGGCGGCACCGTGCTGTGCGACGCGGGCGTCTCCCTGCACCGCCTGATGGAGGTCCTGCTGCCGCTGGGCTGGTTCGTGCCGGTCACCCCCGGCACCCGCTACGTGACCGTCGGCGGCGCGATCGGCGCGGACATCCACGGCAAGAACCACCACGTCTCGGGCTCCTTCTCGCGGCACGTGCTGTCCTTCGAGCTGCTCACCGCCGACGGCGAGATCCGCACCGTGGGCCGCGGCACGCCCCTGTTCGACGCGACGGCCGGCGGCATGGGCCTGACCGGCGTGGTCCTCACCGCCACGGTGGGGCTCCTGCCGGTCGAGACGGCCCTCATGAGCGTCGACACCGAGCGTGCCACCGACCTCGACGACCTGATGGCGCGCCTCACGGCCGACGACCACCGCTACCGCTACTCGGTCGCCTGGATCGACCTGCTGGCGCGCGGCGCGGCGACCGGCCGCGCGGTCCTCACCCGCGGCGACCACGCGCCGCTGGACGCCCTGCCGGCCCGCTCCCGCGCCCGCAGGTCCCCGCTGGCGTTCCGCACCTCGCGCTTCCCGGCCGCTCCCGCGTTCGTGCCGGAGGGCCTGCTCAGCCGGACCACCGTGGGCCTGTTCAACGAGTTCTGGTACCGCAAGGCGCCCCGCGCGCGGACCGGCGAGCTCCAGCGCCTGTCGACGTTCTTCCACCCCCTGGACGGGGTGCCGCACTGGAACCGGGTCTACGGCCGCGGCGGCTTCGTGCAGTACCAGTTCGTCGTCGGCCACGGCCACGAGGACGCCCTGCGCCGCATCGTCCACCTGATCTCCGGGCGTCGTTGCCCGTCGTTCCTCGCCGTCCTCAAGCGGTTCGGGGAGGCCGACCCGGGCTGGCTGTCCTTCCCGGTGCCCGGCTGGACGCTGGCGCTGGACATCCCGGCCGGGCTGCCGGGCCTCGCCTCGTTCCTCGACGAGCTCGACGAGGAGGTGGCCGGCGCGGGCGGGCGCGTGTACCTCGCCAAGGACGCCCGGCTGCGGCCCGAACTGCTCGACGTCATGTATCCGCGGCTGCGCGAGTTCCGGGCGCTGCGCGCGGAGCTCGACCCGGACGGGGTGTTCGCCTCGGACCTGTCCCGCCGCCTCAACCTCTAGGAGCTGTCGTGAAGGACGCCTTCGGCCTCCCCCAGTCCCTGCTCGTCCTCGGCGGTACGTCCGAGATCGCGCTGGCCACCGCTCGCCGCCTGATCGCCCGCCGCACCCGCACCGTCTGGCTGGCGGGCCGTCCGACGCCCGCCCTGGAGGAGGCCGCGGCGCACCTGCGGAGCCTGGGCGCCCGGGTGCACACCGTCGCGTTCGACGCGCTCGACCCCGAGTCGCACGAGGCGGTGCTCGGCAAGATCTTCGCCGAGGACGACATCGACATGGTGCTGCTCGCCTTCGGCGTCCTCGGCGACCAGGCGCAGGACGAGCGGCAGCCGGTGAACGCGGTGCGGGTCGCGCAGACCAACTACACGGGCGCGGTGTCGGCGGGCCTGGTGTGCGCGGGCGCGCTCCAGGCGCAGGGCCACGGCTCCCTCGTGGTGCTGTCGTCGGTCGCCGGCGAGCGGGCCCGGCGCGCCAACTTCATCTACGGCTCCAGCAAGGCGGGCCTGGACACCTTCACGCAGGGGCTGGGCGACGCGCTGTACGGCACGGGCGTGCACGTCATGGTCGTACGTCCCGGGTTCGTCCGCTCGAAGATGACCACCGGGCTGCCCGAGGCGCCGCTCGCGACGACGCCGGAGGCGGTCGCGACGGCGATCGAGCTGGGCCTGAGGCGCCGCTCGGAGACGGTGTGGGTGCCGGGGGCGCTGCGCGTGGTGATGGCGGCCGTGCGCCACCTGCCGCGCGCGCTGTTCCGCCGCCTGCCGGTCTAGGGGCTGTCGGCGCGGGGCTAGCGGGTGGGCAGGGTGCCGCGCTCGGTGCGGCCCGCCTGCGGGGGCACCGTCGCGGCGCCGAAGGCGAACTCGCGGAGCTTGCGCCAGACGCCGTCGGCGCCCTGCTCGTAGAGCGCGAAGCCGGTGCAGGGCCAGTGGGCCTCGTAGCCGGCCAGCTCCTCGTAGGCGCGGTCCATCGCGGCCTCGTCGATGCCGTGCGCCACGGTGACGTGCGGGTGGTACGGGAACTGCAGCTCGCGGGCCACGGGGCCGGAGGCGTCCCGGACCTGCTTCTGCAGCCAGGAGCACGCCTCGGCGCCCTCCACGACGCACACGAACACCACCGGCGACAGCGGGCGGAAGGTGCCGGTCCCGGACAGCCGCATCGGGAACGGCCGGCCTGCCGCCGCGACCTCGGCCAGGTGCGCCTCGATCGCCGGGAGGGCGGCGGCGTCGACCTCCGTCGGCGGCAGCAGGGTGACGTGCGTGGGGATCCCGTGAGCAGCGGCGTCGCCGAAGCCCGCGCGCAGCTGCTGGAGCTCGCTGCCGTGAGGCTCCGGGACCGCGATCGACACACCGATCGTTACGGTCCCCACGTCGTCTCCTGTCGTCCTCGTCGGGTGCCCGCCGTGCTCGGCGGGCGGGAGCGGCCACCCGTGCGACCGCCCGGCTATCGACTGTACGGCCACGACCGTGCCGCGGGCAGGCGCGGCCGACGTGATGTGCAGCGCTGTCCGGTGGTACGGGCGTGTGCCGGGGTGCGGATCAGTGCTTGGCGGGCAGGAAGCCCACCTTGTCGTACGCCTGGGAGAGGGTCTCCGCGGCGACGGCGCGCGCCTTCTCCGCGCCCTTGGCCAGGATCGAGTCCAGCGTCTCCGGGTCGTCCAGGTACTGCTGGGTGCGCTCCCGGAACGGGGCCACGAACTCGGTCATGACCTCGGCGAGGTCCGTCTTCAGCGCACCGTAGCCCTTGCCGGCGTACTTCTCCTCCAGTTCGGCGACACCCGTCCCCGTGAGGGTCGAGTAGATGCTGAGGAGGTTGCTGACGCCGGGCTTCTCGGCCACGTCGTAGCGGATGACCGTGTCGGTGTCGGTGACGGCGCTCTTGACCTTCTTCGCGGTGGCCTTCGGGTCGTCGAGCAGGTTGATGAGGCCCTTCGGCGTGGACGCCGACTTGCTCATCTTGATCGACGGGTCCTGGAGGTCGTAGATCTTCGCGGTCTCCTTGAGGATGTACGCCTTGGGGAGGGTGAAGATGTCGCCGAAGCGGCCGTTGAAGCGCTCGGCGAGGTCGCGGGTCAGCTCGATGTGCTGGCGCTGGTCCTCGCCGACCGGGACCTCGTTCGCCTGGTAGAGCAGGATGTCCGCGACCTGGAGGATGGGGTACGTGAAGAGGCCGACGCTCGCGCGGTCGGCGCCCTGCTTGGCGGACTTGTCCTTGAACTGGGTCATGCGGGAGGCCTCGCCGAAGCCGGTGAGGCAGTTCATGATCCAGGCGAGCTGGGCGTGCTCGGGGACGTGGCTCTGGACGAAGAGCGTGCAACGGTCCGGGTCGAGGCCGGCGGCGAGGAGCTGGGCGGCGGCCAGGCGGGTGTTGGCGCGCAGGTCCTTCGGATCCTGCGGGACCGTGATCGCGTGCAGGTCGACGACCATGTAGAAGGCGTCGTGGGTCTCCTGGAGGGCCACCCACTGGCGGACGGCGCCGAGGTAGTTGCCGAGGTGGAACGAGCCTGCGGTGGGCTGGATTCCGGAGAGCACGCGGGGTCGGTCATTCGCCATGCCCACCATTCTCGCAGAGAGCGCGGGGGGTTCCGTGCGTGGGGAACGGCCACCGCCGCCCGGGCCGAGCGCCCACGCGGCGGTAGCCGCACATCGACAGAGCCCCGCGCCCCTGGGTGGGCTCAGCCCAGGTCGATTTCCGGGTACAGGGGGAAGGCCGCCACCAGGTCCGTGGCCCGCTGGGCGATTTCCCGGGCCACCTTCTCGTCCAGGACGTGCGACGCCTTCGACGGGGCGCCCGACTTCGTCGTGCCCGCCTCCGTCGTCGTCAGGACGCGGTCGATGAGGCCCGCGACCTCGTCCATCTCCGCCGTGCCCAGGCCGCGCGTGGTCAGCGCGGGCGTGCCGATGCGGATGCCGGAGGTGTACCAGGCGCCGTTGGGGTCGGCCGGGATGGCGTTGCGGTTGGTGACGATGCCCGAGTCGAGCAGGGCGGCCTCGGCCTGGCGGCCGGTGAGGCCGTAGGACGTGGCGACGTCGATGAGGTTGAGGTGGTTGTCGGTGCCGCCGGTGACGAGGGTGGCGCCGCGCCGCATCAGGCCCTCGGCGAGGGCACGGGAGTTGTCGACGATGCGCCGGGCGTAGTCCTGGAAGGAGGGCCGGCGGGCCTCGGCGAGGGCGACGGCCTTGGCGGCCATGACGTGCGGGAGCGGGCCGCCGAGGACCATCGGGCAGCCGCGGTCCACCTGGTCCTTGAGGGAGTCGTCGCACAGGACCATGCCGCCGCGCGGGCCGCGCAGCGACTTGTGGGTGGTCGTGGTGACGATCTGGGCGTGCGGGACCGGGTCGAAGTCGCCGGTGAGGACCTTGCCGGCGACGAGGCCCGCGAAGTGCGCCATGTCGACCATGAGCGTGGCGCCGACCTCGTCGGCGATCTCGCGCATGATCCGGAAGTTCACCAGGCGCGGGTAGGCGGAGTAGCCGGCGACGATGATCAGCGGCTTGAACGCGCGGGCCTGGGCGCGCAGGGCGTCGTAGTCGATGAGGCCGGTGGCCGGGTCGGTGCCGTAGGAGCGCTGGTCGAACATCTTGCCGGAGATGTTCGGGCGGAAGCCGTGGGTGAGGTGGCCGCCGGCGTCGAGGCTCATGCCGAGCATGCGCTGGTTGCCGAAGGCCTGGCGCAGCTCGGCCCAGTCGGCGTCGGTCAGCTCGTTGATCTGGCGGACGCCGGTCTTCGCCAGGAAGGGCGCCTCGACGCGGTCGGCGAGGACGGCCCAGAAGGCGACGAGGTTGGCGTCGATGCCGGAGTGCGGCTGGACGTAGGCGTGGCGGGCGCCGAACAGTTCGCGGGCGTGCTCGGCGGCGAGGGACTCGACGGTGTCGACGTTGCGGCAGCCGGCGTAGAAGCGGCGGCCGACGGTGCCCTCGGCGTACTTGTCGCTGAACCAGTTGCCCATCGCGAGGAGGGTCGCCGGGGAGGCGTAGTTCTCGGAGGCGATCAGCTTGAGCATCTCCCGCTGGTCGGCGACCTCCTGGCCGATGGCGTCGGCGACGCGCGGCTCGACGGCGCGGACCACGTCGAGCGCGGCGCGGAAGGCGGTGGACTCGGTGGAGAGGGGCTGCTGGTCGGGCATGTCGGCCTCCGGATGGCGTGGCTTTTCGGCGGTCACGGTTCACGGTTCGGCCCAGGCGCACGGCACTAGCGCGGCAGACCCGTCACCGGGTCTCCGGAGCCGCTCCCCGATGGTTGTCCCATCCCAGCACGCCAGTCACGGCCCGCCGCCAGCCTACCGGCCGCCCGGTCCGGCCCGTTTCGCGCGTCCACCATCCGGGCGACGGCGTGGACGCGGCCGGACCGGCCCCGACGCCGGTCAGAGGATGACGTGGGGCAGGAAGCGGGCGTACTCGTCGGTGATCAGGCCGGAGGACTCGCGGATGCCGAGGCCGGCCGACTCGTTCTCGACGACCCAGGTGCCGAGGACGACGCGGTTGCCGTCGAAGGACGGCAGGGGGGCGAGTTCCTGGTAGCAGCAGGGCTCGTCGCGGACGACGGGGGCGGCGCCGGGCTCGTGGACGGTGACGCCGGCGCCTTCCCTGCCGAGCAGGGGCTTGGCGACGTAGCCGGTGGTGGCGGCGAGTTCGCGGGGGCCGTCGAGGTAGGCCGGCAGCAGGTTGGGGTGGCCGGGGTTGAGCTCCCAGAGGACGGCCAGCAGGGCCTTGTTGCTGAGCAGCATCTTCCAGGCCGGTTCGATCCACAGGGTGCTGCCGGTGCCGCCGCCGTTGTCGAGGGTGTCGAGGACGTGGCCGGCGAACCGGTCGGTGGTGAGCCACTCCCAGGGGTAGAGCTTGAAGCAGCTGCGGATGAAGCGGAGGCGGTGGTCGACGAAGCGGCGGGACAGCCGGTCCCAGCCGATCTCCTCCATCTCGATCCAGGCGGTGTCGAGGCCGGCCTGTTCGGCGGTCTCCTTGAGGTAGGCGACCGTCATCAGGTCCTCGCCGTACTCGTCGGCCCTGGAGTGCGCGAAGTACAGCGGGCTGCCGGGCGGCAGCAGGGCGGCCTGCTTCTTCCAGGCGTCGACGAGGCGTTCGTGGAGGGAGTTCCACTGGTCGGCGCCGGGGAAGCGTTCCTCCATCCAGAACCACTGCGGGGAGGCGGCCTCCACCAGGGAGGTGGGCGTGTCGGCGTTGTACTCCAGCAGCTTGGCGGGGCCCGTGCCGTCGTAGCGCAGGTCGAAGCGGCCGTAGACGGACGGGAGTTCGGCGCGGCGGTGCCAGGACTCGGCGACCGCGCGGGCCAGTCGCGGGTCGGTGATGCCGAGGTCGGCGAACCGGTCCTCGGCCACGATGTGGGCCGCCGCGGCGAGGCACATGCGGTGCAGTTCCTCGACGACCTCCTCCAGCGCCTCGACCTCGTCGAGCGAGAAGACGTAGTACGCGCTCTCGTCCCAGTAGGGGCGCAGCGAGCCGTCGGGGTAGCGGGTGAGCGGGTAGATCAGGCCCTGTTCCTCGACGGTCTGCTGCCAGCCGGGGCGGGGCTCGACGGTGCGGCGTTCCATGTCCGGTCCGCTCAGCCGCCGCCGGTGCCGGACGCCGAGCAGCCGAGGCCGCCGCGGTCGACGGCCTCGCTGCGGCTGAAGGTGCCGGACGAGACGTAACTCCCGTCGCTGTCCCCGTCGTAGTACCAGTCGCTGTCGGACGCGTACCCCTCGCACTTGTCGTCCGCGACGATCCGGTAGCCCTGGTAGACGTCGTAGCTGTCGCGGTCCACGCAGCGGCGGTCGGGTTCCGAGCCGCAGGACGTCAGGGCCGCCGCGACGACTCCCATGCCGCCGAGTACCACCGTGCTCGACCGCAGCCGACGCCGTGTTTGAGCCATGTGTTCGTCTCCCCCAGTCGTGCCCGCCCGGCTCCTGCCGAACGCCCGGTTCACGGCCGCAAGCCTAGGGTTCGGCGGTCGGCGGTGCCCAGGCGGCCGGGGGTTATGAGGGCCGGGGGGCGGGGACTTGGGGCGGTTTGCCCGTCAATCCTCACAACTCCCGTACAACCCTCCCCGCCCGTCGTGAGTCAGAACGCCGTGGTGGGGAGGGTCTTCGCACAGCAGTGCCACAGGGATGGCCTACGATGCGCACACCCTTCATAAAGATCACATAAGAGGATGTGCACGTCATGTCAGCCCGTTTCCGGCATCGCCCCCTTCGCGGCATATCCGCCGTCGCCGCCCTGCTCGCGATCGGCGCGGCGGGATGCTCGGACGTCTCCGACGCCGTCGACAGCGCCAAGGACGGCGCGAAGAAGGTGGCGCGCCAGCGCTCGGTCTTCTCGCTGGACGTCGGCGACTGCTACAACCCGCACGGCAAGGCCGAGGGGACGGCGTACGCCGTCGAGATCGTGCCCTGCGACGAGGCACACGAGGGCCAGGTCGTCGGCGAGTTCGCGATCGACAAGGGCACGGCGTACCCGGGCGACGACGAGGTCTCGGCCGTCGCGGACACCCGCTGCCCGGTCGAGGCGCAGGCGTACTCCCCGGACACCTGGGCGCTCCCCAAGGGCGTCGCGCTCTTCTACTACACCCCGACCAGCGAGAGCTGGGCGACGGGTGACCGCGCGGTGAGCTGCACCTACACCATGGAGAAGGGCACCTTCAAGGGCTCGCTGGACACGGCGAAGTCCCTGAAGCCCGAACAGGCCACGTACCTCAAGGGGTCGAACGCGGTCTACGAGGCCCTGTGGGCGAACCAGCCGGAGAAGGAGAACGTCGAGGACGACCTGGCCGGCTACAAGGCGATGGCCAAGGCCGTCGCGGCGGCCCTCGACACCCACGTCGAGGGCATGAACGGCATCGAGGGCACCGAGGTCGGCAAGCTCCGCGCCGCGCTGTCGAAGGCGGCCGGGCACTGGGAGAAGGCCGCCAACGCCGCCGACGTCGACGCGTTCTACACCGCCTACGACCCGGCGTTCACCGGCATCGACCCGAACGAGTCGGTCGCCGCGCGCAAGGAGCTGGGCCTCGCGACCACGGTTCCGGCCGAGGACGCCGAGGTCTGGGCGAGCTGACGCCCGGGCGGCTGCCGGGTCCTCACGGCAGGACCCGGTACAGCGTCTCCAGCGTCGCCTTCCACGCGTGCCCCGGCGTCGTCCCGTAGCCCACCACCAGCGCGTCCAGCCGCTCCGCGCGGGCGGACTCGTGGCGGTAGGTGGTCAGTCCGTGCAGGGCCAGGTTGTGCCAGGCCGCCGACCGGAGCGCCGCCCGCTCGGTGCCGGGCGGCAGGCGGAGCACGGCGTGCAGGCCCGCCGCGATGCCGGTGACCGTGACGTCCGGGGCGTGCGCCGCGAGGCCCGCGACCAGGGCGTCCCGGCGGCGCCGGTAGCGCAGGCGGGACGCGCGCACGTGGCGGTCGTAGGCGCCCGAGGTGAGGAACTCCGCGAGCGTGAGCTGGTCCGGTGCCCCGCACAGGTCGACGTGGCCCTTCGCCCGCGTGACCTCGTCCACCAGGTCCGGCGGCAGCACCAGCCACGCCAGGCGCAGCCCGGGGGCGAGCGACTTGCTGGCGGTGCCGACGTAGACGACGTGGTCGGGGTCCAGGCCCTGGAGGGCTCCGACAGGCTGGCGGTCGTAGCGGAACTCGCCGTCGTAGTCGTCCTCCAGGACCAGTCCCCCGGTGCGGCGGGCCCAGTCCACGACGGCCGCCCGCCGGTCGGGGTGGAGCGGGACGCCCATCGGGAACTGGTGGGCCGGTGTCAGCAGCACCGCGCCCTGCGTGCTCAGGCCCGACGGGTCGGTGCCCCGCGCGTCGAACGGCAGCGGTTCGGTGCGCAGGCCCGCCCGGCGCAGCAGCGACCAGTGGGCGTCCAGGCCGTACGACTCGACGGCGACGGCGTCGGCGCCGCGCGCCCGGAGCACCTGGCCGAGCAGGCTCAGCCCGTGGACGGAGCCGCCGCACACCACGATCCGGTCCGGGTGGGCGCGCACGCCCCGGGCCCGGGCGAGGTAGTCGGCGAGCGCCGACCGCAGTTCCGGCCGGCCCCGCGGGTCGCCGTAGTCGAGGACGTCGTACGGCGCCGCCGCCAGCGCGCGGCGGGCCGCCCTGAGCCAGGCCGTGCGGGGGAACGCCGACAGGTCGGGCGAGCCGGGCCGCAGGTCGTACGCCGGGCGGGCCGGGCGTCGCGCGGAGCGGGCCGGGCCGGCGGGCGCGACCACCCGGCGTTCCGCGACCCGCGTGCCCGAGCCCTGCCGGGCCGTCAGCCAGCCCTCGGCGACGAGGTCGGCGTAGGCGTCGGCGACCGTGTTGCGGGCGATGCCCAGGTCGGCGGCGAGCGCGCGGGACGAGGGCAGGCGGGTGCCGGGGGCGAGGCGGCCGGTGCGCACCGCCTCGCGCAGGGCGTCGGTCAGGCCCCGGCGCAGCCCGGGGCCGGTCGGTTCGAGGTGCAGGTCGATGCCCAAAGTGGCCCAGCGTTCCGCCATGGAAATGGACCATACTCCTGGGCTGCTTGGCTCATAGGGTCGAGGGCATGACGACGGAAACGACCGGCACGACCGGCACCACAGGCACGACTGGTACCACAGGCGCGACCGGCACCCCTGGCACGACGCACACGAACGCCCCCGCGCGGTACGCTCCCGAACACCCCCCGCGGCTGGACTGGGCCGCGCTCGCGCCCGAGGTGTTCAAGGCGATGGTCCGGCTGGACACGGCCGCCGGGAAGGGCCTCGACCCCACGCTGCACGAGCTGGTGAAGATCCGCGCCTCCCAGATCAACCGCTGCGCCCTGTGCATCGACATGCACAGCAAGGACGCACTCGCGGCGGGCGAGAGCGTCGAGCGGATCGTCCAGCTCAACTCCTGGGCGGAGTCGCGGCACTTCTACACCGAGAAGGAGCTGGCGGCCCTCGAACTGACGGAGGCCGTCACCGTGTTGACCGACGGTTTCGTGCCGGACGAGGTGTACGAGCGGGTCGCCAAGCACTTCGAGGAGGCCGAACTGGCCCAGCTGATCGCCGCGATCGCCGCGATCAACGCCTGGAACCGCTTCGGCGTGACCTGCCGCCGGACGCCGGGCCACTACCGTCCGGGGCAGCACAAGTGACGGAACGCACCACGCTGTTGGACGCCGGGGTGCGCTCCGCGATGCGGGAACTGAGCGCCGCGGCGAAGCGGGGGCTCGGCGACCCGGCCCTCGCCGAGCTGGTCCAGCTCCGCGCCTCCCAGCTCAACCGGTGCGCGTTCTGCCTCGACATGCACCTGCCGCTCGCCCGCGAAAGCGGGGTGACCCAGCGGCAGTTGGACCTGCTGACGGTGTGGGAGGGCGGTGACGTCTTCGACGAGCGCGAGCGGGCGGCCCTCGCGCTCACCGAGGCGGTGACGGTCCTCACCGAGGGCTTCGTGCCGGACGAGGTGTACGAGAACGCCGCCAAGCACTTCGACGAGCGCCGGCTCGCCCATCTCCTCGCGGTGATCACCGTCGTCAACGGCTGGAACCGGCTGATGGTCGCCCGGCGGATCCCGCCGGGGAGCACGCGGTGGTGAGCGGGGCGGAGACGTTCCGCGCCCTGCACCACGGCCGCCTGCCGGAGAAGCCGCTGGTGCTGCCGGGCCCGTGGGACGCGGCGAGCGCCCGCGTGTTCGCCGACGCCGGGTTCCCGGCCCTCGCGACACCGAGCGCGGGCGTCGCCGCCTGCCTCGGGTACGAGGACGGGCGGACCCCAGCCGACGAGATGTTCGCGGCGGTCGCGCGGATCACGCGGGCCGTGGACGTGCCCGTCTCGGCGGACGTCGAGGGCGGTTACGGGCTGCCGCCCCGGGAGCTGGTCGGGCGGCTGCTGGAGGCGGGCGCCGTGGGCTGCAATCTGGAGGACTCGGAGAACGGCGTCCTCAAGGACCCGCGCCGGCACGCCGACTGGCTCGCCGAGGTGTGCGCGGAGGCCGGCGGGCTGCTGTTCGTCAACGCGCGCGTGGACACGTTCCTGCGCGGGATCGCCGACCCGGCGCAGGCCGTCGCGCGGGCCGCGCTGTACGTCGCGGCGGGCGCGGACTGCGTGTACCCGATCGGCGCCCCGGTCGAGGTGCTGCCGCTGCTGCGGGCCGGCATCGAGGGGCCCGTCAACATCAACGGCACGGTGGACGGCGGCGGCCCCTCCCCCGCCGAACTGGGCGAGCGAGGGGCCACCAGGGTCACGTTCGGGCCGGGCCTGCAACGGCGTGCCGCCCTTGCGCTCCGCGACATCGCGGCGGAGCTGCCCAAGCCCTGACGGACGCGGTGGTCAGGACAGCCACGCCTTCCACGTGGACTCGTGGCTGTCCACCCACTTCTTCGCCGCCTCCTCGGGCGACAGCTTCTGCTCGGCGATCATCAGCGACACCGCGTTCTGGTCCTCGGTGGTCCACTTGAACTTCCGCAGGAAGTCCGCCGCCTCGCCGCCGTTCTTCGCGAAGTCCGCGTTGAGGTACTTCTGCAGCGGCGTGTGCGGGTAGGCGCAGGCGACCTTCTCCGGGTCGGCGTCGCAGCCCTCCTTGTACGCGGGCAGCTTCACCTCGGTCATCGGGACCTTCTCGAACAGCCACTGCGGCTCGTACCAGTAGGTGAGGAAGGGCTTCTTCTCCTTGGCGAACCGCTGGATCTGCGTGATCTGCGCCGCCTCGGACCCCGCGAACACCACCTCGTAGTCCAGCTTCAGGTTCTTCACCAGCGCCTTGTCGTTGGTGACGTAGGACGGCGAGCCGTCCATCAGCTGGCCCTTGCCGCCGCTCTCCGGGGTGCGGAACCGGTCGGCGTACTTGTTGAGGTTCTTCCAGTCGGTGACGTCCGGGTGCTGCTTCGCGAAGTACGTCGGGACGTACCAGCCGATGTGCCCGGTGACGCCGAGGTCGCCGCCGCGCGTGATGGTCTTCTTGTCCTGGACGTACCGCTTCTCCTGCTCGGGATGGCCCCAGTCCTCCAGGAGCGCGTCGACGCGGCCCTGGCTGAGCGCGTCCCACGCGGGGACCTCGTCGACCTGGACGGTGTCGACGCGGTAGCCCAGCTCGTGCTCCAGCAGGTACTGGGCGACGGCCACGTTGGACTGCGCGCCCACCCAGGACTGCACGGACAGGGTGACCGTCCTGGCGCCCTCGGCGTTCGCGAAGGGCGAGGCCTGCCGGGTCATGTCGGCGGCGCCGCAGCCGGTGAGCAGCACCAGGGAGCCCGCTACGGCAGTCGTACGAAGTCGCATGTCACGCTCCCTTCTTGGCGCGGCGTCCGGTGGGCTGCGTCACCCGGTCCAGCATCAGGCCGAGGCAGACGATGGCGGCGCCGGCCACGAGGCCGGTCGCGAGGTCGCCCTGCGCGAGGCCGAAGACGACGTCGTAGCCGAGGGCTCCGCCGCCGACGAGGCCGCCGATGATGACGACGGCGAGGACCAGGACGACGCCCTGGTTCACGGCGAGCAGCAGCGCCGGGCGGGCCAGCGGCAGTTGCACCTGCCGGAGCTGCTGGCCGCTGGTCGCACCGAGCGAGCGGGCCGACTCCAGGGCGGCCGGGTCGACCTGGCGCAGCCCTTGGGCGGTGATGCGGACGACGGCGGGCAGCGCGTAGACGACGGCCGCCGCGACGGCCGGGGCGCGGCCGACGCCGAACAGGGCGACGACCGGGATCAGGTACACGAACTGCGGCATGGTCTGGAACACGTCGAGCACGGGCCGCAGCAGCCGCTCGAAGCGGTCGCTGCGGGCGGCGGCGACACCGGTCGCGAAGCCGAGGACGAGGGTGACGGCGACGGCGGCCAGCACCTGGGACAGGGTGTCCAGGGACGGCTTCCACACGCCGAGCACGCCGATCGCGGCCATGGCGAGGACGGCGGTCAGCGCGGTGCGCCAGGTGCCGATCAGCCAGGCCAGGGCGGCGACGGCGAGCAGCACGGACCACCAGGGCAGCCACTGCAGGCCGTCCCGCAGCGGGTCGAGCACCCAGGTGGTGAAGCGGCCGGCCCAGTCGGCGGTGCCGCCGACGACGGGCACGCCGGAGTACAGGTGGTCGGTCATCCAGTCGACGGCCCGGTTGACGGGCTCCGCGATGTTCACGCTCCACGTGCCGGGCCACTCCAGGCGGCCCGTGAGCCGCCCGGCGACCGCGACGGCCGCGGCGCCGGCCAGGACGTACAGCCAGTGGGCGCGGGGCTTCGGGTCGTCCCCGAGCCCGGCGCCGGCCGCCGCGGTGACGCGGTCCAGGACGACGGCCAGCAGCACGATGGGAATGCCGGCGGCGAGCGCCGCGCCGACGTCGACGGAGGCCAGCGCCTGGTAGACGCGGTCGCCGAGGCCGCCGGCGCCGATCACGGAGGCGATGACGGCCATGGACAGCGCCATCATGATCGTCTGGTTGACGCCGAGCAGGAGTTCCTTGCGGGCCAGCGGGATGCGCGCGGTCAGCAGGCGCTGCCGGGCGGTGGAGCCGAGGGACTCGACGGCCTCCAGCACCTCCTTGTCGGCGCCGCGCAGCCCGAGGGAGGTGAGCCGGGCCATGGGCGGGGCGGCGTAGACGACGGTCGCGAGGACGGCCGCCGGGACGCCGATGCCGAAGACCAGCACGACGGGCAGGAGGTAGGCGAACGCGGGCAGCACCTGCATGGTGTCGAGCACCGGGCGCAGCACGCGGTCCATCCGGTCGGACAGTCCGGCGGCGAGCCCGAGGAGGGCGCCGACGACGACGGACGTGGCGACGGCGACGACCATGAGCGCGAGGGTCTGCATGGTCGGCACCCACATGCCGAGCGCCCCGCACGCCAGGAAGGCGAGGGCCGTGCCGACGGCCGGCCGGACGCCCGCGACGCGCCAGGCGATCAGGGCGCCGAGCGCGGTGACGCCGGCCCAGCCCACGGCGAGCAGGCCGAGGTAGACGGCGCGGACCGAGATGACGACCGCGTTGCTGACGTGGCCGAAGAAGTACAGGAACAGCGGGTGGCTGTCGCGGTTGTCGATGATCCAGTCGCTGACCGTGCCGAGCGGCTCGGTGAGGTCGACGGTGAGGGCGGCGGGCCAGGTGGCGCCGCCCCACTTGGCGGTGGCCAGCGGGACGAGGACGGCGGCGAGGGCGGCGAGGGCGAGGAGCTTGCGCGCGGCGCGGCTCGTGAGGACGCCCGGCGGCGACGCCTTCTGCGTGGTCGCGGTGATCGTCGCCATTACACCGGCTCCTCGGTGGCGCCGGCCGGGCGCTTGCGTTCCCTGCGCGGCAGCGGCACCGGTGCCTCGGGGGTCGCGGGCGCGGCCGTACGGGCGGCGGCGGCGTCGCCCGCCACGACGTCCAGCAGGGCGTCGGAGTCGACGACGCCGACGCACCGGCCGCCGTCCATGACCCGGGCGGGGGCGCCGGCCCGCGCCACCGCCTCGATCGCCTCCGAGACCGTCGCGTCCGGGGCGACGGCCGGGCCGTTGCCCGCTTCCCCGGCGGCGACCGGCCGCATCGCCGTGCGGACCGTCATGACCTGCTCGCGCGGGACGTCGCGGACGAACTCGCGGACGTAGTCGTCGGCGGGCGAGCCGACGATCTGCTCGGGCGTGCCGAGCTGCACGATCCGGCCGTCGCGCATCAGGGCGATGCGGTCGCCGAGGCGGAGCGCCTCGTTGAGGTCGTGGGTGATGAAGACCATCGTGCGGCCCTCCTCCTTGTGCAGCCGGATCACCTCCTCCTGCATGTCGCGCCGGATCAGCGGGTCGAGCGCGCTGAACGGCTCGTCGAACAGCAGGACTTCGGGGTCGACGGCGAGCGCGCGGGCCAGGCCGACGCGCTGGCGCTGACCGCCGGACAGCTGGGCGGGCCTGCGCTGCTCCAGGCCCTCCAGGCCGACCTTGGCGACGACCTCGGCGGCCTTGGCGCGCCGCTCGGCGCGGCCGAGGCCCTGGATCTCCAGGCCGTAGGCGACGTTGTCGAGGACGGTGCGGTGCGGGAGCAGACCGAAGTGCTGGAAGACCATCGCGGCGCGGTGCCGGCGCAGGGCGCGCAGGCGGGACTTGTCCATGGCGCGGACGTCCTCGCCGTCGATGGCGATCCGCCCGGCCGTCGGCTCGACGAGCCGGGTCAGGCAGCGCACCAGCGTGGACTTGCCGGAGCCGGACAGGCCCATGACGACGAAGACCTCGCCCTTGCGGACGTCGAAGGTGACGTCACGGACGGCGGCCGTGCAGCCGGTGCGGGCGCGCAGTTCGGCGGCGTCCAGGCCGGTCAGTTCGGGGTTCGTGGGTATGCGGCCGGCCTTGGGGCCGAACACCTTCCACAGGCCCTCGACGGAGAAGACGGGGTTCTCGGCGTTCTCGCGGGCGTCGGTCGTCGCGGTCTTCTTGGTCGTCGTACTCATCACGCACCACCTCCGATCAGGTCGACGGCCCGCTCACCGACCATGAGCACGCCGATCATGGGGTTCACCGCGGTCATGGTCGGGAACACGGAGGCGTCGGCGATGCGGATGCCTTCGAGGCCGCGGATGCGCAACTCGGGGTCGACGACGGCCTGTTCGTCGTTGGCGGCGCCCATCCGGCAGGTGCCGGCGGGGTGGTACACGGTGTGCGCGACCTTGCGGGCGTACTCGCCGAGTTCCTCGTCGCCGGTGACGTCCGGGCCGGGGCAGACCTCGCGCTTGAGCCAGTGGGCGAGCGGCTCGGTCTTCGCGATCTCGCGCGCGATCCTGATTCCGTCGACCAGGGTGCGGCCGTCGTAGTCGTCCTCGTCGGTGAAGTACCGGAAGTCGAGGGCGGGCTTCACGGACGGGTCGGCGCTGGTCAGGTAGAGCCGGCCGCGGCTCCTGGGCTTGGGGATGTTCGGGGTCATGGAGACGCCGAACTCCGGCCGCTCGTAGCCCAGTCGCTCCGGGTTGTCCGTGAAGGGGATCTGGTAGAAGTGGAACATCAGGTCGGGGCCCTGGTGTTCGGGGTCGCGGCGCACGAACAGGCCCGCGTCGGAGTCCATCGCGGAGTTCTCCGGGATCGGCCCGTGGGTCTCCCAGACGATGACCGACTCGGGGTGGTCGAGCAGGTTCTCGCCGACGCCCGGCAGGTCGAGGACGACGGGGATGCCGAGCGCCTCCAGCTGCTCCCTGGGCCCGATGCCGGAGTGCAGCAGCAGCCGGGGCGAGTCGACGGCGCCGGCGCACAGCACCACCTCGTTGCGGGCGCGGACCAGGAACTCGGAGCCGTCCTTGTCGCGCACGTGCACGCCCTCGGCGCGGGTGCCGTCCAGCTCCAGCCTGTACGCCCAGGTCTCCAGGTGGAGCGTGAGGTTGGTGCGCTCGTCCATCACCGGGTGCAGGTAGGCGACGGACGCCGACGACCGCTTGTTGTTCTCCGGGTGGTAGGCGAGGTCGAAGAAGCCGACGCCCTCCGTGAACGGCTTCTTGTTGAAGCCCTCGACGCGCGGCACGCCGAGCGCGCCCTGGGCGGCGTCGACGAAGTCGCGGGCGATGGCGTTCCGGTCCTTCTCGTCGACCGGGACGATGTTGTTCTTCAGGCGGGCGTAGTACGCCTCCATCGGGACCGCGCCCCAGCCCTTGGCGCCCGCGGCCTCCCACTCGTCCCAGTCGGACGGCAGCGGCTTGAACGCGATGAGCGTGTTGTGGGAGGAGCAGCCGCCGAGCACGCGGGCGCGGCTGTGCCGGATGTGCGAATTGCCGCGTGGCTGCTCGGTGGTGGGGTAGTCGTAGTCCAGTTCGCCGCCGAGCAGGCCCATCCAGCGGCGCAGTGTGAGGACGTCGTCGCGGTCGACGTCGCTCGGGCCGCCCTCGATGACGGCGACGGTGACGTCGGGGTTCTCCGTCAGCCGGGAGGCTATGACGGAGCCCGCGGTGCCGCCGCCGACGATGACGTAGTCGTAGACAAGGGGGTTCTGGGACATGGGGGGTTACTCCAGGGGTTCAGTCTCAAGGGGCGTGAGGGGCGCGTCCCGAGGGGGCGCGGGGAACTGCGCGACCGGCCACGACGGCGCCGCGGACGCCGGACACCACGTGGGGGCACTCTCGGCGGCGCGCTCTCAGCCCCGGAACCACCGCACCGGCTTGGGCGCGAGGTTCTGGTAGACGTGCTTGGTCTCGCGGTACTCGGCGAGTCCGGCCGGGCCGAGTTCGCGGCCCGTCCCGCTCTTGCCGAAGCCGCCCCACTCCGCCTGCGGCAGGTAGGGGTGGAAGTCGTTGATCCAGACGGTGCCGTGCCGCAGCCGGCCGGCGACCCGGCGGGCGCGTCCCGCGTCGGCGGTCCAGACGGCGCCGGCGAGGCCGTACTCGGTGTCGTTGGCGAGGGCGACGGCCTCGTCCTCGGTGCGGAAGGTCTCGACGGTGAGGACCGGGCCGAAGACCTCCTCGCGGACGACGCGCATCTCGCGGTGGCAGTGGTCGAGGACGGTCGGCTCGTAGAAGTAGCCGGTGGCGGGCCGGTCGGCGGACGGCTCGGGGCGCCTGCCGCCGCAGCGCAGCACGGCACCCTCGTTCAGTGCGGAGGCGACGTACTCCTCGGTCTTCGCGCGCTGCTGCTCGGAGACGAGGGGGCCGCACTCGACGCCGTCGGCGGTGCCCCGGCCGAGGCGGATCCGCTCGGCGCGGCGGGCGAGTTCGGCGACGAAGCGGTCGCGGACGCTCTCCTCGACGATGAGGCGGGAACCGGCCGAGCAGACCTGGCCGCTGTGGATGAACGCGGCGTTGAGGGCCTGGTCGACGGCGGTGTCGAAGCCCTCGTCGGTGGCGCAGGCGTCGGCGAAGACGACGTTGGGGTTCTTGCCGCCGAGTTCGAGGGCGACCTTCTTCACGCTCGGGGCGGCGGCCTGGGCGACCTTGACGCCGCTGACGAGACCGCCGGTGAAGGACACCAGGTCGACATCGGGGTGCTCGGCGAAGCGGGCGCCGACGGTGTGGCCGGGGCCGGTGACGAGGTTGGCGACGCCGTCGGGCAGGCCCGCCTCGACCAGCAGCCGGATGAGGGCGACGGTCGTGAGCGGGGTGACCTCGCTGGGCTTGATCACGAAGGTGTTGCCGGCGGCGAGCGCGGGCGCGATCTTCCAACTTGCCTGGAGCAGCGGGTAGTTCCAGGGCGTGATCATCGCGCAGACGCCGACGGGTTCGTGCACGACGACGCTGTGGATGCCGGGCGACCCGGCGTCGACGACCCGGCCGGGCGCCTCGGCGGCGACGAGGTCGGCGAAGTACCGGAAGGCGTCGGCGACGCAGTCGACGTCGACGCGCCCTTCCTCGACGGTCTTCCCGGCGTCGCGGCTCTCCAGCAGCCCGATCTCCTCCCGGTCGCGCACGAGGAGGTCGGCGACGCGGCGCAGCAGGGCGGCGCGCTCGGCGACGGGCGTCCGCGGCCAGGGCCCCTCGTCGAAGGCGCGCCGGGCGGCGGCGATCGCGAGGTCGGCGTCCTTCTCGTCGCCCTCGGCGACCACGGCGAACGGCACGGCGTCCGCGGGGTCGATGATCTCGCGCGTGGCACCGGAGACCGCCTCCAGCCACTCGCCCCCCGCGTGAATGGTCCTGCGCGCTCCGGGCACGTGGTGTTCCGTACTGTCCGCCATGGTCGTCATTGCCTTCCGTTCCTGTTCAGCACCCGTGTGTCACACGTGTGTCACTCACGGGACCGAGTGCGCCTGCCCCCGGCCCTCGATTGCATGCGCGTTCGGATGGCGAAAGTGCGCGGGGTCACGGCGGACTGCGGCAAAGGTGGACAAAAGGGGCGTAGAAGGTGTGGCCGCCGCCACGAAATGCCTTCCGTGCGGCGTCGTACGCGTCGTATGGGGGACGTACGCGGATCAGTCCTGGCCGGAAGGCGTCGCGTCGCAGGTCGTGGCCGGCGGGCAGAAGTGGGTCAGCGCCGTGAGCACGAGGTCGAGCTCGGGGTCGATGCCGTCGGTGGGCGGGCCGTAGGCGGCGATGGCGTACAGCCTGCCGTCGCCGGGCGAGCGGAAGCGCACGTCCTGGACGTGCCAGCTGCCGACGTCCGGTTCGCCCCGGAAGGAGTCGGCGCGGTACTCCAGCCGCATGCCGGTGACGTCGCCCTCGTCGAGCGGCTCCAGGGCGACCTTCTCGAAGCCCTTGGCCTTCGGCGTCTCGTCGGAGAGGAACAGGTCGAAGGACTCCTCGGGCGAGGCCTCGGCGACCTCGTACACCTGGAGGCGGCGGAACCCGTCCGCACTGCGGTAGTTGACGACGTCCATGCCGTGCTGGGAGGCCGCCGCCTCGCGGGTCCAGCCCTCGGGGCGGGCGATGGTGAAGCCCTCGGTGTCGGTGTACAGCTCGTAGTCGGCGGGGAGTTCGGACGCCGGACCGGACGCGGGGTCGGACGGGGATCCGGGGGTGTCGCCGGTGGGCGCGCCGTCGGTCGGGTCGCCGGTGTCCGTCGGTGCCGTGGCGTCACCGGTGCCCGAGGCCGCCGTGGACGCCGCCTTGCCGTCCGGGGTTCCGCCGTCGCCGTCGTCCCCGACGAGCGGCGTCAGCACCAGGGCCACGGCGACCCCGACTGCGGCGGCGCCGCCCAGCACGCCCCACACGAGCCGACGGCCGGGCCCACGGCCGACGGGCGCCGCGGGCGGCTCACCGGACGGCCACCCGCCGCCCGGCAACTCGGGCCCGGACCAGCCACCGGGTTCCGACACGTCCGGTGTCGGCGCCGGAGGCCAGGTCGGGGGCGGCGCGTCCGGTGTGGAGATCACCGTGTCGTGTCCGTCCCGCGCCGATGGCAGGAACTCCGGACGGGGTGGGGGCGGCGGGGTGACCGGTGCGGCGCCCTCGGTGCCGTCCTCCCAGCGCTGGGTGTCCTCGTTCCAGTACCGCGGTCCCCCGTTCATCGCGTCGCCCTCACATCCCCAGCAGTCCGGCGACGGCCCCGGCCGAGGCGAACAGCGTCACGATGTTCTGCGCGTCCGTGAGGGCCTCCCGCAGTCGCGCGAGGCGCCCCTCCCCCGCCGTGCCGGTCCGGGTGATCTCGCCCTCGGTGTCCGCGAGGGCCTCGTCGAGCCGCGCGGTCTGCTCGTTCTGCTGGAGCCGGGTCAGGTCGGCGCGCAACTCCCGTACGGCGGTCAGGAGTTCCTCGGCGGCCTCGTCGCGCCCGCCGGTCACGTTGCGGGTCTCGGCGCGGGCGTTCGCCCCGAAGGCGAACGAGGAGTTGTCGGCCCGGCCGATGTGGACGTTGGGCTCGTCGGGTGCCATCGCTAGTCGGATCCCTTCTGCGGCTCGGAGCCGCCGGTCGTGGTCTCGGCGCGGGCGTGGTCGCCGAAGGCGAAGGAGGAGTTGTCGGCGCGCCCGATGTGGACGGCGCCGTTGCTGATGTTGACGATCTTCTGCACGAACTCGCCGGTCTCGTAACCCGCTTCGGCCAGCGCCAGACGCACCCCGCGCCCGATGCGGTCCTGGATGCTGCGCAGGTACCGGACGACGTCCATCTCCTGGAACGTCGACCCGACGGGCGCGGCGCCCAGCTCCCGCACCGACAGCGCGGGACCGTCCGGCAGCGCGTTCGCGTGACCGCCGGTCAGCAGCCGCCACCCGTACACCGCGCCCCGCCCGAGCGAGACCAGGGAGCGGCCCGCGGCCCCGGGCACCAGGACGGCCGCGCCGGCCACCTTGCCGAAGAGGTTGCTGGCGCGGAACCGGTGCGAGGCGCGGTCGGCGTCCTTGAAGTCCGCGCGGACCGGGGTCAGCACGTGCGGCGCGATCTCCAGCATGAGCATCCGGCCCTGCGTGTGCAGCCGGACGAAGACGGTGACGACCAGCTCCTCCTCCCAGCCGCCGACGCGGATGCGCAGGAAGTGCCGGCGCTTTTCGCCGCCTTCCTCGACCGCGCGCGCCCGGTGCTGCTCGAACGCGGCGGCGCTGTACGGCGCCTGGTCGCGGGAGAGCAGCCCTTCGACGGGCAGGAACACGCACTCGTCGATCTCCAGGCGGCGCAGCCGGTCGCGCACGCCGGGCCCCGCGTACTCGGCGGGCACCCGCAACTGCTCGATCAGCGGCCGGATCCGGTCCAGGATCACGCGGTTGCTGAGCGGCTGCTGCTTCGCCTCCTCGTCCGGCCGGAGTTCGACGGCGAGCACCCAGGTCTCGTACTCGGCGCCCGCCCCGCAGAACGGCCGCGCCTCGTGGTACATGATCAGCGGCGCGTGCTGCTCCAGCCGGATGCGCTGCCTCAGCCGCTGGAACCGCGCGCTGTCGACCTGCTCGGCGGGATCGCTCGCGGCGTCCGGGAAGCGCTGCGGGGACAGTTCGTGGGCGAGGGCGCGGGCGAACTGGCCGCGCTGAGCGGACGCGCACAGGCCGATGACGGCGAGCACGCCCACCCCGAGCCAGGCCTGCCACGGCTCGGCGACTCCCGCGAGTTCGCCGGTGAGCAGCTCCAGCGGGTCGGAGGAGTCGTACGACGACCCGTAGCCGGAGTCGTACGACCCGTAACCCGAGTCGTCCGAGCCGCCGCCGAACAGGACCGAAACCAGGACCAGCAGGGCGAACGCGAAGGAGAAGCGGCCGGTCCAGCGCGCCAGGAACGCGAGCAGCCGCCGGTACCAGGGCGGATGGGCGGCACGCCCGCGGAGCAGGGGCACCACGGCGAGCAGCAGGCTGGGCCCCAGGATGAAGGCGAGCAAGCCCCCGCTGAGCGCGACGCCCACGATCCACAGGCCCAGGATCGCCGCCGACCAGGCCAGTTCCTGGCGCCGTGCGCGCAGGGCGTGGGCGAGGACGCGGGCGGCGTCGAAGCCGAGCGACGGGGCGACGACGCGCTGCTCGTTGAGGTAGAGCTGTTCGATCACGCGGTCGCGGTAGTCGGAGTCGAGGTAGGCGCCCGCGCACAGCAGCCGGGTGGCCTCGCTGGCGTGCGGCGGCGTGGGCGGGACGTCGGGCGGCGGTGCGCCCGTGTGCGGTGGTTGTTGCGGCACGTGTGCGGTGCTCACGCCACTCCCCCGGTGTTCGAATTGCCGCTGCCGAAAGGCGAGTTGATGACCCATCAGCATAGGGGAGCGACTGTCCCGGCAGAACCCGATTTGTCACGGGACACGCGTGGGGCCCCGCGCCGGACGAACCGGTGCGGGGCCCCACGGAAGATCGGCGGACGCGGTCGGCCCGTCGCTCGGCGTGTCGGCCGGCTCAGATCAGGCCGAGACCGCGGACCGCCTCGCGCTCCTCGGCGAGCTCCTGGACGGAGGCGTCGATGCGGGCGCGGGAGAACTCGTTGATCTCCAGGCCCTGGACGATCTCGTACGTGCCGTCCTTGCAGGTGACCGGGAAGGACGAGATCAGGCCCTCCGGGACGCCGTAGGAGCCGTCGGACGGGATGCCCATGGAGACCCAGTCGCCCTCCGGGGTGCCGTTGACCCAGGAGTGGACGTGGTCGATGGCGGCGTTGGCGGCGGAGGCGGCCGACGAGGCGCCGCGGGCCTCGATGATGGCGGCGCCGCGCTTGGCGACGGTCGGGATGAAGTCCTCGGCCAGCCACTTCTCGTCGTTGACGACCTCGGCGGCGTTCTTGCCGGCGACCGTGGCGTGGAAGATGTCCGGGTACTGGGTGGCGGAGTGGTTGCCCCAGATGGTGAGCCGCTTGATGTCGGCGACGGTCGAGCCGGTCTTCTTCGCGAGCTGGGTCAGCGCGCGGTTGTGGTCGAGGCGGGTCATCGCGGTGAACCGCTCGGCCGGTACGTCGGGGGCGGCGGCCTGGGCGATCAGGGCATTGGTGTTCGCCGGGTTGCCGACGACCAGGACCTTGACGTCGTCCGCGGCGTGGTCGTTGATGGCCTTGCCCTGCGGCTTGAAGATGCCGCCGTTGGCCTCCAGGAGGTCACCGCGCTCCATGCCCTTGGTGCGGGGGCGGGCGCCGACGAGGAGGGCGACGTTGGCACCGTCGAACGCGACGTTCGGGTCGTCGGTGATGTCGATGCCCTGGAGCAGCGGGAACGCGCAGTCGTCGAGCTCCATGGCGGTGCCCTCGGCGGCCTTGAGCGCGGGGGTGATCTCAAGGAGCCGCAGCTTGACCGGCACGTCCGCGCCGAGCAGCTGGCCGGAGGCGATGCGGAAGAGCAGGGCGTAACCGATCTGGCCGGCCGCGCCGGTGACGGTGACGTTCACGGGAGTGCGGGTCATGGCGTTCTCCGTATGACAGCTGGCGGTGGGGCGTCCCTGCCCCGGGGTTTGCGGGATCCCCGCCGCCGGCCGCCCGGTTCGCGGGGGTCGGCGCCCTCGGCCGCGATGATCGATCACCGGTACGAATGATCGATCTCTTGGCGTCAAGAGAGATCCAGCGGTCAGGCTATCGCGCATCCGCCACGACGCACGGCCGGGTCGGTGTGGCCCGTCCCACAGAGTCACCGGGCCGGTACGCGCCCCGACGTCAAGCGGCGGCCGCCCGTCCGGGAGAGGGGGACAGGGGCGGCCGCCAGAGGGGGGAACCGATCGTGCCGGACTCCCGTGGGGGGTACGGTTCGCGTGCCCGGGATCGGCACGACCATTCCTGCCGAACGGGAATTCTTTGCGCGCCTACCGGGTGCAGGCCTTCTCGCCCGTCGCCGCCAGGGTCACGCAGGCCTTGGCCTGGGACGCATCCCGTACGGCGACCATCGGGGTGTACGCGCTGGCGTCGCCGGCCTGCGTGATGCTGTCCGACTCCTCCGCCTTGCCCGCCGTCACGCTGACCTCGTCGCCCTGGGCGGCCTGCGTGATGCGGCCCCACGCGGCGTCGCAGGTCTTGCTGTAGCGGACCTCGACGACGGTCGTGCCGACGGTCGCGGACTGGGCGGTGGTCACGAACTCGCCGCTGCACCCCATGTTCTCCGCGTCCTTGCCGGTGCACTCGGCGCCGCTGCACTTCACGCCGGGCGGCAGCTCGGCCTTGGTCGCGGAGGGCGACGGGGCCGGGTCGGCGCCCTCGTTCCCCTTGTCGCCGCCGCCGAGGAAGAAGAACGCCCCGGCGATCACGACGAGGACGCCGACGGCGCCCGCGAGCAGCGTCGTCAGCCGCCGCTTGCCGCCGCCGGCGGAACGGTCAGGGCCCGGCCGGGGCCCACGCGGCGGTGCGCCGTACGGTCCCGCCGTCACCGGGGTCGTGGCGGGCCCGCCCGGCAGGGGCCTGCCCCCGGGTGCCGCACCGGGCGCGCCGACGGGCACGCCACCCGGGGCGCGGCGGCCGGACGGGGGCCGGTATCCGTCGGAGACACCCCAGGAGTTGGTGGGGCGGGCGTCGGCGACGTCGCCCCGCGCGTCGCGGCTGTCGGCGGCCGTCGGCTGCGGCGGCACGGTCGGAGCCACCCCGGCCGACGCGGCCGAAGCCCCGCCGTTCTTGCGGGCCGACCTGCCGCTCCCGGACCCGGAGCCCGACGCGGACGCCGCCCCGGACGCGGACCCGGTCCCGCCGCCCACGGGAGGCCCGCCGAACTCGCCGAGCGCGGCCCGCGCCTGCGAGATCCGGATGGCCTCCATGGTCATGTCGTGGCGCATCTCCGACCGGCTCCAGGCGCGTTCGGCGAGCTCCCACATCGTGGTCAGGTGAATGGGATGGGTGCCGGTGACCTCGGCCAGTGCCACGACGGCGCCCTTGGGCGCCAGCAGCCGGCCGTTCAGGTAACGCTCCCAGGACGTCTTGCTGTAGCCCGTCTGGTCGGCGACCGACGCGATGCTCAGCTCGCTGCGGTCCACGAGCCGCCGCAGCTGGCTCGTGAACTCCCTGATCTGTGGATCGAGTTCCTCAGGCAAGGCCTTCCAACGAGGCATTGCTCCCCCTCTTCCCCCCGGTCGTGCTGGTCGTTCCCCGGTCAGGATCTCAGTTCCGGGGGCGGGGGCGCACCACCCGTGACCCCGGGAAACGGGCGTGTGCGGGACGTAGCGGAACGGTCACCTCCGTGCCACAGCGCGCAGACAGGCGTTGAACAGGCACTTCCCGGTGCACGAGTGTGGAGCGCGACGGCGGCCCGCCCTTACTCGGGGGAGAGGACGGGCCGCCGTTGAGCGCGAGGACCCCGGACCGCGTCGGCCGACCGGCGTCAGCTGACCGTGAAGTGCAGGGTGTCCTTCAGGAACGGGATCTCCAGCCAGGGGTCGGGCTGGGCCATCATCGCCAGCAGCACGATCACCAGGCCGAGCACGCCGTACGTGGCGATGTCCGTGAAGCGGGACCGCACGGCGAGCATGCCGACGCCGGGCAGCAGCCAGCGCAGGACGGCGCCGGTCAGCAGCGCGGCGCCGATCAGGAGCGTGCCGTAGCGGAAGACGTCGAGGGCGGTCAGCAGCAGGCCGATGCCCACGAGGGTCAGCACCGCGAGGATCGGCCACTGCCGGGCCGGGGCCGGGGCGTCGCCGGGCGCCGCGCGGCCACCGCCCTCGGGGCGCGCGGTGTCCTTGGTGAACAGCGGGAAGCGCCGGGTGGTGCGCCGGGGCCGGCCCTGGGCGTCGGGCGCGCTGACGGCGTCCGGCACGGTGCCTTCCTCGACACCGGCCGTCGCGGCACCGTCTGCCCCGACACCTTCTGCCCCGACGCCTTCCGCCTCGGCACCGTCGGGCTTTCCGGCGTGGTCGGTGCTCCCGGTGCCGCGCTCAGCCGACACTGCGCTCCGCCGCCTCGACCACGTTGACCAGCAGCTGCGCCCGCGTCATCGGGCCCACGCCGCCGGGGTTCGGGGAGATCCAGCCGGCCACCTCGGCGACGCCCGGGTGGACGTCGCCCACGATCTTGCCCTCGGCGTTGCGGGAGACGCCGACGTCGAGGACGGCCGCGCCCGGCTTCACGTCCTCGGGCCGGATCAGGTGGGCGGATCCGGCGGCGGCGACGACGATGTCCGCGCGCCGCAGGTGCGCCGCCAGGTCGCGGGTGCCGGTGTGGCACTGGGTCACGGTGGCGTTCTCGCTGCGCCGGGTCAGCAGCAGCGGCATCGGCCGGCCGATGGTGACGCCGCGGCCGACGACCACGACCTCGGCGCCCTTGATCTCGACGCCGTGGGCGCGCAGCAGGGTGAGGACGCCGTTCGGGGTGCAGGGCAGCGGGGCCGGCTCGTTGAGGACCAGGCGGCCCAGGTTCATCGGGTGCAGGCCGTCGGCGTCCTTGTCCGGGTCCATCAGTTCGAGGATGCGGTTCTCGTCGATGCCCTTGGGCAGCGGCAGCTGGACGATGTAACCGGTGCAGGCCGGGTCCTCGTTCAGCTCGCGGACGACCGCCTCGATCTCCTCCTGCGTGGCGGTGGCGGGCAGCTCGCGCTGGATGGACGCGATGCCGACCTGGGCGCAGTCGCGGTGCTTTCCGGCGACGTACTTCTGGCTGCCGGGGTCGTCGCCGACCAGGATCGTGCCGAGGCCGGGCGTGACGCCCTTCTCCTTCAGCGCCGCCACGCGGGCGGTCAGATCGGACTTGATCGCGGCTGCGGTGGCCTTGCCATCGAGAATCTGGGCGGTCATGGCCCCATCCTCGCGGATGACCGCCCCCTGGTTCCAATCCGCCCACAAAGCGGACGCCGCGGGGTCCCTCCGCCCGTGTCCGCTCATGATCAGCGATGTTGCACTTGCACAACACATGGTGAATGCGACTGGACAAGGCTGGACAAGGAAGAGCGGACTGAAGAACGATGTGAGGGCAGTGCCGCGGGCAGTACCGGGGGGGACGATCCGCAAAACGAACACCTTCCTCCGAACCGTGCCGCGCGTCCCCGCACTCGGACCAACGGAGGAAAGACCGCCATGAGTTTCGGCGACCCGAACAACCCTTACGGCCCGCCTCCCCAGGGCCAGCCCGGCTACCCGCCTCAGGGTCAGCCCGGCTACGGATACCCGCAGGGCGCTCCGCAGCAGCCGCCCGGTTACGGCTACCCCCAGGGCCAGCCTGCGTACCCCGGTTACCCCGGCGGGGCCATGATGCCGATGGAGATGCCGGGCCTGATGAAGACGGCCCGCGTCCTGCTGTTCATCCTGTCCGGCCTTCAGATCCTCTTCGGCCTGATCATCGGTGTCGCGGTCGGCGCCGCGCAGGACGTCTCGAACGGCGTCGGGGCCGGTGACGCCACCGACGGGCTGGCCGGTGTCGGCTTCCTGGTCGCCGTGCTGATGCTGGCGTTCGGCGCCCTGTCCCTCTTCCTGGGCGTGAAGCTCAAGAACGGCGGCAGCGGCATCCGCGTCACGACGATCGTGTACGCGTCGCTGATGATCCTCGGCGGCATCCTCAACATCGTGAACGGCGCGAACGGCTCCGCCACCTTCGGCGGTCTGATCTCCCTCGCCATGGCCGGCATCATCCTGGCCTCGATGGTGAACAGCGCCGCGTCCGCCTGGTTCAGCCGCCCCCGCTACTGACCCACGACGGCACACCTCACGACCACGGGCCGTGTCCCACCCACTCGGGGGGACACGGCCCTGGTGTTTCACACCCGCGGCGAGATACCGAGGTTCACGCCGTTGGCGGCCCCGACCGAGTCCACCGACCCGCTGTGGGACAGGGTCCGTCCGAAGCACACCGACCACGAGTTGGCCCCGACGCCCGACGACGAGCACACCCAGTCGCCGAGCTTGGTGCCGGACGCGTTGTAGAGGTCCATCGCCGCCTGGACGGAGTAGAGAGTGGAGCGGTTGTTCCGGACGATCACCGCCGCCTGGACGGAGGCCCCGCTCGCCGACCTGATCGCGCAGACCTGCGCGCCCACGTTGGTGGCGAGCGCCTTGGTGCTCGCGCAACGCCACGTCGCGGAGCTGGAGGTGATCGGGTTCGTGTTGCCGTAGGCACGCCAGCTGCCGGCCTCGACGGCCGAGGCGGACCCGGCGCCCGCCAGGCTCAGCCCGAGGGCGGCGGTGACGAGGGCGGTCAGTCCTGCGGCCGTCCGTGAAACGCGCATGTGATTCCCCTCCGATTCACCCGGGAACTCCCGTAGTCACCGGGCGACCTGAGCATCCCGCGGCCGGGCCGGGACCGGCCACGGTGTTGACCTCAGCCGCAAAAGCCCAGGTCTACGAGGAGGAACCGGATGCTCCGAACGGAAGCGACGTGACGAACCGGGCCCAGGCCCCGGCCGGGAACACGAGGGCGGGACCCTCGGGGCGCTTGGAGTCGCGGACGGATATGACGCCGGGGAGGTTGTCGCCGACTTCTACGCAGTCGCCCCCGTTGCCGTTGCTGTAGCTGCTCCTGCGCCACGCCACGGAGCTCAGATCAATTCCCTTGCTTCGCTTCATGTCTGTAGGTCCTCGCTGCGTCGTCCATCAAGGTCAGGGACGCCTCGGGTGACAGAGCGACGGCCCGGACCCAATCGTATCTACGACGGTACTCCTTCACTTGGGCCGGGAAATCGATGATCTGGCCGGTCATGTCGCCCTCGACGTACACCAGCGGCGGGGCGTCGGCGAAGGTCATGATCTTGGCGAAGCCGTACGTGAGCGGGTGCCACGGGGTGGTTTCCGGAACGATCTGCAGAACACTCCCCGTGGACCGGATCACGTTGAGGATGTGCTCCACCTGCTCGGCCATCACGGCCGGAGGAAGCGGCGTCCTCCGGATGGTCGACTCGCTCAGAATGGCCCAATAGGTGGGCCGGTCCTGGCGGTTCCACAGCTCCGCGCGCGCCAAGCGAGCACGCAGGCGTTCCTCAACCGCTTCCAGAGGCACCTCCGGGTCCTGGTACCGGACCTGCCCTCGAAAGTACGCCTCTGTCTGCAACAGCCCCGGGACGGCAGCGGGCGACCACTCCTCAAGCGTCAGCGCCTGCTTCTCCAAATCCGGTACGTCGGCCGAGTACCACGCGTGCCCCGACCGCCGCGCCCGCGCCGCGTCTTCACACCGCCGCTCGAAGAACCCGTCCGTCCCCAGCCGCACGTCCACATGCTTGGCGAAGTCGATCGGCATCCCCCGCTCGCCGCGCTCGATCTGGCTCAGGAACGAGACGCCCCGGAAACTCCCCTCCACCAACTGCTCCAGCGTCAGCCCCGCCTGCTCCCTCCGGTAGCGCAACTCCGCCCCGTAGAAACAAGGAACGCTCACCGACGCGTCCGGATCCTTCTTCGCGGGCACAACTCACCACCGCCGTTTCCTACTTGCCCGTGCGCACCACGAACACCTTCCACGGTACGCGTCCCGACGTCACGCTGTGAGCACTTCATCACGGAACGCACACGACGGAGACGCGCCCTCATGCACCCCCACGACGACACCGACGCCTGCGTCGAAGAACTCCGCACCGCCCTGGCGGCGAACGGCATCACGCTCCCCTCCCTCGGCACCGACCTGCCGACCTTCGCCTCCTCCTACGCCACCGCGCCCCTGGTGTCGCTCGGCAACTGCAACACGGCGACCGCCCGCGCCCTGACCGCCGCTCTCCGCAAGGCGGCGGACCAGTGACCGAGCCCCTCCTCACCCTCGAACTGCTCGCGCTCCCCAAGGCCGTACCCGACGTACGTCGCGCGGTCCGCGAGCGCCTGGGCACGCCGTGTCCCGAAGTGCAGCTGTGCGTCAGCGAATTGCTGGCCAACGTGATCGCCCACGTCGGGGAGGGCACGCCGGTGACGGTCCGTCTGGCCCCCGGCCGGGACGACGGCGTCCGGGTGGAGGTCACCGACCCCGACCCGCACGCCTGGCTCGTCGCACGTCACCCCGGTGACGACGACGAGCACGGCCGGGGTCTGCTGCTCCTCGACGCGGTGGCGCGGCGCTGGGGCGTGTGGCTGACGCGGGACGGCAAGACGGTCTGGTGCGAGGTGTGACCTGTTCAGCGCGCGTCCGGCGCCGAGGTGGCGGCCCGGAGCACCGCCGCACCCGTCGGGGTGAGGGTGTGCAGTACGGACGGCCCGTGCCGGACGGTGGCGAGGAGGCCCGCGTCGCGCAGGGCGGTGGCGTGGCGGCTCGCGGCGGACGCCGAGACGCCGGCGGCGCGGGCGATCTCGCCGGTCGTGGCGCCGGTGGACGCGGCGTGCAGGGCGATGGCGCGGGCGCGCCCGAGGAGGTTCGACAAGGACCGTGCCGGGCCGTCGGCATCACCGGGACCGTCCGGCGCGGCGGGTTCGTGGAGCAGCGAGTACCAGAGCACGGGCGGCAGTTCGGGGTCCGCGAAGGCGACGGGCTCGCCCCAGTTGAAGTAGGACGGGACGAGCGTGATCCCACGGCCGTTGAGGTGCAGGTCCCGGTCCGCCGCCTGCCGGGGATAGGAGACCTCCAGGACCGGGGGACGCCAGCGCATCATCGGCCCGAGGCCCGCGAGCATGCCCTCGACTCCCCCGTCGAGCAGCCCACGGCAGCGCGCGGCCCGCTCGCCCTCGATGCGGGCCCGCACCTGCTCCTCGTACGGGACGACGACGGCCTCGTAGTACGTGCGCAGCATCCCCACGAACTCCCTGCGCTCCTTCAGCCCCGCCAACTGCGCGGCCCACGGAGGTGCGCCGACGGTCCGGTCGAGGAGGACGACCTCCTCCCGGACGCGCGGCGCCGGGGTGGCCAGCAGCGCCTCGGCGCCCGTGTCCCAGTCGCCCACTCCCTGGGCGGGCGTCAGGAAGTCCGGGAAGTACGCGGCCCGCGGGTACAGCGGCAGGAGCACACGGCGGACGAGGCGCTCCAGCCCCTGCTCCCTGATCCGCTGCCGTGCCTCGCGATACCACCCGGCGTAGGCCCACCGCCCCCGCCGGGACTGTAATCGGTGCAGGCTGGCAGCGACTTCCGAGAGCGGGTCGGGCGCGGTGGCGACTTTGGTCCTGCCCAGGTCGGCGTCGCTGAAGTGAATGCGGAGCATCTCGTTCTTCCCCTCTGAACCGAGCTTTTGCTCCCCGGCGCAACATGCTGGTCAGGCACGGCCGGCTCAGGCGAACGTAGAAGGCACGCATCAACAGGAGCTGTACGAGCGCTCAATGGGCCCGTCCAGGCTTGCTGAAGGCTGACGAGGAACTGACGGAGGACGCCGTGCCGACACCGGCGGAAGTCGACGAGTTGTTGCGCGCGCTGAGGCCGCGCGGTGGTCGGCAGACCGACGGTGAAGTGCGGGCGCTGATCGACTGGCTGGGGTGGCAGATCGGTGCTTCGGTGGCGCTGGTCGACCGCTCGGGCACCCTGGAGGCGTCCACTGCCGGGCTTGCGCCGGACGTCCTCGCCGAGGTCCGGCCGCTGCTGGCGCGGCTGTCCGACGGGCACCTGGCCGCCGCGGCGTCGCAGGTGGGCACGGTCCACGTGCGGTGCGAGGCGCTGGGACGGCACATGCCGCGTCCCGTGCTGGTGGTGGCCGGTCCCGCGCCGCTCACGCCGATGTCGATGACGCTGGCGTCCCACGTCGGCACCCTGGTGGAGGTGTCGCTGCGGGCCCGGCGGGCCGACGACTTGGCGGTCCGCCACCGGCAGGCGGCGGCACGACTGCGCCTGGCGGTCTTCATGGCCCTGATGGCCGGGGACGTCACGCTGGCCCGTCGTATGACGACCGGCGCCGTCCCGGCCCTGCTCGACGCCGACCGGCTGCGGGTCCACCTGCTGCGCTGCCCGCCCTCGCACCGCGACAGGCTCGTCGACGCCCACCACGACGAACCGGACCGTCGGAGGCGCGGCCTGCTGGTGCGCTGCCCCGTCTACGACGACCACCTCATCTGCCTCCTGCCCGCGGACCACGACGAGCCCGGCACCGACGGCGACACACCCGCGCTCTTGCGGGAGTTGGTTCGCGACAACCCGCACTACGCGCTGGGAATCAGCGCCCCCGCACCCCTGCCGGACACCGCGCGGGCCTACGACCAGGCCCGCCACGCCCTGGCCGTCGCCCGCCACGCGCCCGAACGGGTCGCCGACCACCACGGTCGGCCGCCGCTGGCGGGACTGCTCCCCCGCCAACCCGCGCTGGCCTGGGCCAGGGCGTTCCTGGCACCGCTCGGGCAGGCGCCCCGCCTCACGGTCGACATCGCCGGCCTCGCCCTGAACTTCCCGCGCTCCGGTGTGGCGCGGCTGCTCGGCGTCAGCCGCAACACCGTCACCGCCCACCTAGAACGTGTCCAGGGCGCCCTCGGTCTCGACCTGCGCGATCCCCGCAGCCGCGCCGAACTCGCCCTGGCCCTGGCGATCACGGCCCTGCCGCCGCCTGGCGAACCCGCCCCGGACGCGCCGTCGACGGAGGACCTGCTGTCCACCGAAGCGGCCGTCGCCTGGGCCCGCGCCTTCCTCCAGCCGCTGTGGACCGGTCCTGCCCGCACCGTTCACCCCACCCTGCGCGCCTGGATCGACGCCGGCACCGACGCGCAGCAGGCGGCCCGCGTACTCGGCATCAGCCGCGCCACCGTCCGCGCGCACCTGTGCGCCGCCGAACAGCTCCTGAACCGCGGCCTCCTGGCCCCGGGCCCCGGCACGCACGATCTGGTCCTCGCGTTCCGCATCGCGGACTGCGCACCGTGAACAGTCGCCCGCCCGTACTTGCGCACCGTGCGCATGGCCGCCCTCGAAGGGCGTTCCTAAAGTCGGATCGAGTGACCGTAATGGATCCGACAGGGGGAACGAATCCATGCACAGCGTCATCGTCGTGCCGCCCGCCTGCGCGCGGCCGGCCGACCAGATCAGACTCGCCACGGGCGAGCAACTCGTGTTCGGCAGGGGCGAGAGGGCCGACGGCGGCCTCACGATCGCGCACGACGGTGTACCGCGTGTCGCCGGGGAGATCACCGCGCACCAGAACTTCTGGCTGCTGAACAACCACAGCGAGGACCAGACCTATGTCGTCGAGAACCCGGAGGGCGCGGGCGAGCACATCAAGGTCGCGCCCGGCCGGATGGACGCACCGGTGCCGTTCGAGTTCGCGCGGGTCGTCCTGCCCGCCGCGGGCGACCTGCTGACCTTCGACGTCTGGGCCCCGCGGCACACGTTCCGCAGCG
This sequence comes from Streptomyces sp. NPDC037054, assembly GCF_055606745.1. Taxonomy (NCBI): domain Bacteria; kingdom Bacillati; phylum Actinomycetota; class Actinomycetes; order Kitasatosporales; family Streptomycetaceae; genus Streptomyces; species Streptomyces sp. NPDC037054. The sequence goes on from NZ_JBVJSJ010000001.1 coordinate 672,217, forward strand.
TGACCCGGCACGGGCTGTCCGGCACCGCCACGTCCCCGGCGTTCACGCTCGACCGCACCCGGCGGTACTTCGCGGTGCTGGCCGCCCTGTGCGAACCCCGTCTGCGCGGTGAACCGCACGCGCCGCTGCCGACGGTCGACCAACTCGTGGAGCGGCTGGCCCCGGTGTGGCCGACGGTCAGCCGGTCCACGGTCTACTGGAACATCGACTACCTCGCGCTCAAGGTGCGGCTGCGGCCGAGCCCCGACACGGGGCAGCCGGGCCGGCGCCTCAACGGCAAGAAGGAGTCCCTCGTGTCGCTGGCGCTGCGCTTCGACCTGGTCCGCGAGGACGACCTCGTCGTGCTGACGGCGCCCATGGGTGGGGCGCGGGTGTGAACGACGGCCGGCAGCCCGCGGTCGCCGTCCCATCGGGCTACCGGATCGGGCGCTGGCAGGTGGTCGAGCCCCTCGCCTCGGGCGCCTTCGCCACCGTGTACGCGGGGCGGCTCGTCGGCGAGGCTCTGCCGGAAGTCCCGCGCCGGGCAGCCCTGAAGATCCTTCCCACGGGCGCGCGCCGACCGCGTGTTCTGCGCGAACTGGCAGAGCGGGAGGCGGAGTTCCTGTGCCGGGTTCACTCGCCCCGACTGATCCGCATGTACGAGGCCCTCACCGTCGACAACCCGCACCACCCGGAACTCGACGGCGCCACCGTCCTCGTCCTGGAACAGGCCGAGAGATCCCTGGACGCCGTGCCGCACCCCGTCCCGGCGCCCGGCACGGTACTCGCGCAGATCTGCGAAGGGCTGGCGCACCTGCACCGGGCGGGCTGGGTGCACGGCGATCTGAAGCCGGCCAACGTGCTGCTGATGCCGGACGGTTCGGTACGGCTGGCCGACTTCGGCACGGTGGCCGCACTGGAGGGCTGCCACGCCTACGCCCCGTTGTTCGCCACCCCGGACTACACGCCTCCGGAAATGCTGTGGCCCGAGAGCGACGAACGGGGCGTCCGCATCCGCCCGTCCACCGATGTCTGGGCCTTCGGCGTGCTCGCGCACATGTTTCTGACCGGCGCGTTTCCGTTCCCTGGTGGCACTCCGCAGTGCCGTCGCGACGCGGTGGCGCGCTACGCGCTGGGTGCCGACACACTGCGGCTGTCCCGGCGACTGCCCGCCGCGTGGCGCGAGATCGTCCGGGCGTGCCTGGCCCGCTCCGGGACCGACCGTCCCGCGGACGCGTCGGCGCTGCTGGGCCGTTCGGCGGGGCAACCGGCCCCGACGTGAAACGCGGTGGCCGGGCTCGCGTGCGCCCGGCCACCGCGGTCACCGGACCACGGAGGCGATCAGCACACCGTGATGCCGTCCGCCTTGTCGTTCTTGGTGCTGCCCACGTAGGAACTCCAGGACGGCGCCGTCGACGTCCACAGAAGCGTCCACCCGTCCGACGTCCAGTTGTAGACGTGCGTCTTGGTGCCGCTGGACTGGTTGTTGTGGTACGACGACGTCTTGTCGCTGAACCCGTAGTCCGAAAGGTGGTGGAAGGCGCAGTCCTTCCACGACAGGCGGCGCCCGTCGAAGTTGGAGTGCTCGTACAGGCATGTGTAGTACTTGCTGCAGTTCGCGGTTCCGAGGGTGCCGACGGGCTCGTCCACGGCACGGGCCTGCTTCTCGCCGGGCAGCGGAAGCGTCATGACGGTCTGCCCGTCCCGCCAGGAGATCTCGTTGACGCCGGTCTGCTCCCCGCCGGGCGTCCGAGTGAGCTGAGCGTCGACCTGCTTCTGAAGTGCGGCGGCCTCGCTCCCGCTGAGCCCGGCCCGCGCCGCCTCGGCCGCGAAGCCCTGCTGGGCCGGAGCGGCGGCCAGCGCCTGCCCGGTCATGCCCAGGACGGACACGGTTCCGGCGGCGGCCATGAGCCACATCTTGCTCTTCATACGCATGGAATCTGGTTCCCCCTGCTTCCTCGCCCGCCGCTTGCGGCGGACTTGATCGGAATCCGCGGCCCGGTGGTCACCGGGCGCGGTGCCTGCGGTGTGCGGCATTCGCCACCGTAGGAGGCCCTGCGCGACAGGGGAGCCTAGGGAAATCCAGGTACCGCCAGGAGCGGGATGCGCTAAGGGGTCCCCTCGACGGGGACCCCCATGCACCCTGGAACGATCAGTGGAAGAAGTGCCGCGTCCCCGTGAAGTACATCGTCACGCCCGCCTTCTTCGCCGCCTCCACGACCAGTTCGTCGCGGACCGAACCGCCCGGCTGGACCACGGCCTTGACGCCGGCCGCCGTGAGGATCTCCAGGCCGTCGGGGAACGGGAAGAACGCGTCGGACGCCGCGTACGAGCCCTGGGCGCGCTCGGCGCCGGCGCGCTCGACCGCCAGTTTCGCGGAGTCGACGCGGTTGACCTGGCCCATGCCGACGCCGACCGAGGCGCCGTCCTTGGCGAGCAGGATCGCGTTGGACTTGACGGCCCGGCAGGCCTTCCAGGCGAAGGCCAGCTCGGCCAGTTCGTCGGCGGACAGCGCCTCGCCCGTCGCGAGCGTCCAGTTCGCCGGGTCGTCGCCGTCGGCCTGGAGGCGGTCGGTGACCTGGAGCAGCGCGCCGCCGTCGATCGGCTTGACCTCGACCGGCGCGGCCGGGCCCTCCGGGCAGCGCAGCACGCGGATGTTCTTCTTCTTGGTGAGGGCCTCCAGCGCGCCCTCCTCGTAGTCCGGGGCCACGATGACCTCGGTGAAGATCTCGGCGACCTGCTCGGCCATCTCCTTCGACACCGGCCGGTTCACGGCGATCACGCCGCCGAACGCGGACAGCGGGTCGCACGCGTGCGCCTTGCGGTGCGCCTCGGCGACGTCCGAACCGACCGCGATACCGCACGGGTTGGCGTGCTTGATGATCGCGACGCAGGGCTCGGCGTGGTCGTACGCGGCACGGCGCGCGGCGTCCGTGTCCGTGTAGTTGTTGTACGACATCTCCTTGCCGTGCAGCTGATCGGCCTCGGCGAGGCCGCCCGTGCCGGACACGTACAGCGCCGCCGGCTGGTGCGGGTTCTCGCCGTAGCGCAGGGTGTGCTCGCGCTCCCAGGTGGCGCCGAGGAAGTCGGGGAACCGCGACTCGTCGACCGGGGCGTACTCCGAGGCGAACCAGCTCGCCACGGCCACGTCGTAGGCCGCCGTGTGCTGGAAGGCCTCCGCGGCGAGCCGCTTGCGGGTGGTCAGGTCGAAGCCGCCGGCGCGGACCGCTCCGAGCACGTCGCCGTAGCGGGCCGGGCTGGTGACGACCGCGACCGACGGGTGGTTCTTGGCCGCGGCGCGCACCATCGACGGGCCGCCGATGTCGATCTGCTCCACGCACTCGTCGGGCGAGGCGCCGGACGCGACGGTCTCGCGGAACGGGTAGAGGTTGACGACGACCAGGTCGAACGGCGCCACGCCCAGCTCGTCGAGCTGCTGCCGGTGGCTGTCGAGGCGCAGGTCGGCGAGGATGCCCGCGTGCACCTTCGGGTGCAGGGTCTTGACCCGGCCGTCCAGGCACTCGGGGAAGCCGGTCAGCTCCTCGACCTTGGTGACGGGAACGCCCGCTGCGGCGATGCGGGAGGCGGTGGACCCGGTGGAGACCAGCTCGACGCCGGCCTCGTGGAGCCCGCGCGCGAGGTCCTCGAGACCGGTCTTGTCGTAGACGCTGACCAGCGCGCGACGGATGGGCCGCTGGGTGCTCTCGGCGGTGGCGGTCACTGGATAACTACCTTTCGTCCCTCAATGCGATGGCCGTGGCGGGCGAGCCGGCCCACGACATCGACGAGCAGCCTTCGCTCGACTTCCTTGATGCGCTCGTGCAGAGCGCTCTCGTCGTCCTCGTCCCGGACCTCCACCACGCCCTGCGCGATGATCGGCCCGGTGTCGACGCCGTCGTCGACGAAGTGGACGGTGCAGCCGGTGACCTTGGCGCCGTACGCGAGCGCGTCCCGTACACCGTGGGCTCCCGGAAAACTGGGCAGCAGGGCGGGGTGGGTGTTGACGACCCGCCCGCCGAAGCGCGCGAGGAACCGCTTCCCCACGATCTTCATGAACCCGGCCGAGACGACGAGGTCCGGCTCGTGGGCGGCGACCGCGTCGGTGAGCGCCGCGTCCCACTCGTCCCGCGTCGCGTGGTCCTTGACCCGGCACACGAAGGTCGGCAGCCCGGCGCGCTCGGCGCGGGCGAGCCCCTCGATGCCGGTGCGGTCGGCTCCGACGGCGACGATCTCGGCTCCGTACGCCTCGGCTCCGACGGCGGCGATCTCGTCGAGCAGCGCCTGCAGATTGGAGCCTGATCCGGAGACCAGCACGACGAGGCGCTTGGCCACGGGCTTGGCGGCCACGGTGGGGCCCTTTCTCGGGGAGCGTCCGTACGGGTCGGCTCGCACGGCGCTTTGTATATTCATACGAATGCTTCGGGTTCCCGGATACGGGGAAGCCTACGAAGCGGCCGACCGTCAGCAACGATACCGGCACACCGGACGGCCCCCGCGGGACGGGGGGATGGCCGGAAGGTAGCGTCTGGGAGGAGCCGGTCCGGGAACGCGCCCGGAGCGCTACGCGTTCTCGGAGTGACGACCCCGGCCCGGAGAGCCGGCGGAACCGCTTCCGGCTCGGTCGTCCGCCAGTCGTATCGATCAGTCGTGGTTCACCACGTCACCAAGGGGAAGACGCTCACTTGATGCCGGACCGCAGCCCGCGACTCCTCATGCTCCCCCAGCCGTCGGCTCAGGGAGGGGAGCGCAGCGGCGTTTTCCTGCGGGAGCGCCCCGCCTCGCCGCCGGACGCCCCCTCGGGCGGGCAGAACGGCGACGAGCGGGGCCGGACCCAGGAGGACAACCCCTTCGCACCGCCGCCGGAGGGCACCCCCGACCGCCCCTGGCAGCCCCGCCGCCCGTCGGACGACGGCGAGGGGGGCGACGGCTCCCGCGGCGGCGGCCGCAGCCCCTGGGGCCGGAACTGGAGCGATCGCCAGCCCGGTCGCTCGGGCGGCGGCTTCGGCGAGCGCCCCGGAGCGTCGCCCGGCCAGGACGGCCAGGGCGGCGGTCCCGCCGCCGGCCCGCGCTGGGACCCCACCGACCCGGTGCAGCGGCGCGCCCGCTACGCACTGCTGTGCGGCATGTGGGCCTTCTTCTTCGCCCTCTTCAGCTGGCCGTACGTGGCGCTGCTGCTCGGCGCGCTGGCGCTGTACTGGGGCGTCTCCTCCCTGCGCGCCAAGCCGCGCACGCCGGACCCGGACCGCCCGGCGCCGGAGCAGCAGTCCGGCCGCCCGCAGACGACGGCCGCGATCAGCGGCCTGGTCACGGGGTCCCTGGCACTCGCCCTGGTGGCGGCGTCGTTCACGGCCCAGATGGTCTACAGCGACTACTACACGTGCACGAACGACGCCCTCACGAACCAGGCGAAGGAGGCCTGCACGGACCTGCTTCCGGAGGAGCTGCGCGGGTTCCTGGGGACGAGCGACTGAGGCACGGGCGCGCGTTCGGCGGGGGCACGGGCGGGGCCGGGGCCGGGGGCGGGGTTCAGGACTCCTCGCCGTCGTCCGACTGCCGGCGCGGATCCCGCCGCGGCTCGGGAGCCGAGGCGGGCTGCGGGTCGGGTGCCAGAGCGGGCTGCGGGCCGGGGATCGGCTCGGGCGTCCGGCCGGGCGTCGGGTCCGGCCTCGGGTCCGGCCTCGGTTCCGACCTCGGGTCGGCCGGGAGGAAGTCGTACGGCTCGAAGAAGTCGTCGTCCGTGCCGAGGGGTCCGTACGCGTCGTCCTGGTCGTAGGGGGCGTCCGGGGTGACGTCGGCCGAGGGCGGCTCGGGCTCCCCGGCTCCGGGCTTCGTGCGGCGCGTGAACCAGCGGCGGGGTGACAGCCGTCGTCCGCCTCGCTCCCGCCCGGCCGGCGTTTCGGCGGCCGCCGTCTCGTGCGTGCCCTGCCGGGGCAGTACGGCTCGGGGTGACGGTGACCGGTCCCGGCGTCGCCAGGCCCGTACCCCGACCGCCGTCGGCACGGCGGTGGCCGTGATCCACAGCAGCGTCGCCCCGCCCGCCTGCCACCACACCGGCCCGAACCGGGCGAGGGCGTCGACGCCGAGCGCGCCGCCCGCGAGTGCGGCGAGCGCGGCGAGCAGGACCGCGCACAGCACGGCGGCCAGGGCGGCAGCGGCGGCGGTCGCGCCACGGGATGTGAGGGCGTCGCCGGGGTCGTCGCTCGCCGTGCTGTGCGCGGCGTGGCGTCCGGCGCCGACGCCGGTCCCGGTGTCCGCGCCGGTGCGGCCGTCCTCGGCGTCGCCCGGCCGTCCCCCCGTCGCCGCCCTCGCCGTGAACCACCCCACCGTCACGCCCGCCAGCACCGGCACGGCGGAGGTCGCCCAGGTCAGCGGCGTGCCCGGGCCCGCGTCCGGCACGGCGGCCAGGAGCGGGAACGGCGGCAGCAGGGGCGCCGGGGCCGAGGCGAGCGGGCTCACGACGTGGCCGGTGCCGAGCAGGAAGCCGGGGCCGAGTGCGTACGCCGCCGCCCACACCGCCGCGTTCGGTACCAGCGCGAGCCCCAGCAGCAGGACCGCGAACCGCCCCGACCACCCCTCCGTGAGCTGGAGGAACGACACCCGGGCCGCCCCGCCGTGCCACACCAGCGACACCGCGAGCAGCAGTGCCCCGCCGCCGACCAGGACCGCCGTACCGGCGGCAGCGGCGCGGGCGGCGACGCCGAAGCGCCCGTCGGACGCGAGCAGCAGCCCGCGCACGCCGAGCGCCCGTCGCACCGGCCTGCCGGGCCGGCCGTACGCCGTCCACACCCCGGCCCCGGCCGACGCCGCGACGAGCAGCGGCAGGCACACACAGGTCCAGGGCCACGCCGGCCGCAGCGGGCCCCCGGCCGCGTACACCGCCGTGGCGGCGGCGACACCGAGGTAGCCGAGCACGACACCGGCCCAGGCCGAGCGGGCGGGCAGCAGGGGGCCGCCGTCGCCGCTGTCGGTGGCGTCCCGCGCCGCGCGGTGCACCAGCCACACCGGCAGCGCCAGGAGCAGCAGCGGGGTGACGCCCATCGGCGCGGGGGTGCCGGAGAGCGTGTCGAGGCGGACGAGTTCGGCGCCGTGCGCCAGCAGCCACAGCGCGGCGGCGACGTGCAGGGCGCCGTCGGGCCCGCTGTCGGGGTACGGGGAGCTGATCCACAGCACCATCACGAGCACGGCGGACGAGCCGAGCCCCAGGCCCGCGGCGAGCACGCCGCCGAACAGGCCCGCGGCGAGTCCGGGGGAACGGTCGCGCAGCCGGGTGCGCAGGGACGGCAGCGACGGTCGGCGGGCGGTCATCTCGGTCACGCCCGCCATGCTCCCAACGACACGCGCTTTCCCGTCGTAACAGGCGAAGCTCGGATGTGTCGCTCAATATACGTTTATGTTCTTTTTCGTTCGAAGGGGCGACCTGTGACGCGGAGCCCCACCATCCCGCTCCCCCCTCCCAAGGAACGCCGACGCCTGCGTGAGGCCGCCTCCCTGACGCGGACTCAGCTCGCCGCCCGGCTCGGCGTCCCCCGCGAGACGGTGCGCGCGTGGGAGACCGGCCGCACGACGCCGCGGGGCCGGAAACGGGAGGCGTACGCGAAGCTGCTGCACAGCCTGGCCGCCGAGGCGGAGGCGACGCCCGCCGGGCCCGTCACCGCCGTACCGACCGAGGAGGCGCCGTCCACCGGGGCCGGCGCCGAGCCGGAGGCCCTGGCGAAGCTCCTGGCCGAACCGCTCTCCGAGCCCCTCCCGGACCACGTCGCGCACCCGGAGGCGGCCGCCGACGGCGCACCTCCGCTGACACCCGCTCAGGCCTTCGACGCGCTCTACGCGTTCTGCGCGCCGTCCCTCGTGCGGCAGGCCTACCTGCTCACCGGACGCCGCGAACTGGCCCGCGAGTCGGTCGAGCGGGCCTTCCAGGTCGCCTGGGAGCGCTGGCCGGAGGTGGCCCGCGACCGCGACCCGGCGGGCTGGGTGCGCGCGACGGCGTACGAGTACGCGCTGTCCCCCTGGCACCGCTTCCGCCCCCGCTACCGGCACCCCGAGCCGCCGCCCGCCGACCCCTCGGCCCGCGCCCTCCTGGACGTCCTGCTCACGCTCCCGCCCCCGTACCGCCGCACGCTCCTGCTGTACGACGGGGTGGGCCTCGGCCTGCCCGAGACGGCGGCGGAGACGGAGGCCACCACACCGGCGGCCGCCAACCGGCTGCTGCACGCGCGCGAGACCGTCGCCGCACGGCTGCCGGAGCTGTCGGACCCGGACGTCCTGCACCACCGGCTCGCGGAACTGGCCTCCGCCGAGCGGCTGCGCGCCGCCAAACCACCGCGCGTGCGCTGGACCAGCGAACGCCGGGCCCAGTTCTGGACGCGGGCCGCCATCGCGTTCACCGTCGCCCTGATCGGCACGACCGCGCTCACGCTCAGGTCCGCGCCGACGCGGTACGAGCCGCCGGTGCCGCCCGGCTCGACGGTGCGCGGGATCCCGCCGCGGATCGCGCCGGGCCCGCTGTCGGAGGCGGAGCGGGAACTGCGCGGCAAGCTGCGGGCGCAGCTGACGAGCGGACCGGAGCGGCTGGCTCCCCTGCCCGGCTGAGCCGCCCGGACACGGCGGACGCCATCCACACGACGGACGCCACGGACACGACGGGCGTCACCGACACGACGGAAGCCACGGACACGACGACGGGCCCGCCCCCACCCGGGGACGGGCCCGTCCGTGTTTCCCCTCGGCCGCTGGACGGCCGAACCGGTTCAGCCGGCGAGGATCTCGCGGGCCAGCTTGGCGGTCTCGGTCGGGGTCTTGCCGACCTTCACACCGGCGGCCTCCAGGGCCTCCTTCTTCGCGGCGGCCGTGCCGGAGGAGCCGGAGACGATGGCGCCGGCGTGGCCCATGGTCTTGCCCTCGGGCGCGGTGAAGCCCGCGACGTAGCCGACGACCGGCTTCTTCACGTTCTCCTTGATGAAGGCCGCGGCCCGCTCCTCGGCGTCGCCGCCGATCTCACCGATCATGACGATCAGGTCGGTGTCGGGGTCGGCCTCGAACGCGGCGAGCGCGTCGATGTGCGTCGTGCCGATGACCGGGTCGCCACCGATGCCGACGGCGGAGGAGAAGCCGATGTCACGCAGCTCGTACATCATCTGGTACGTCAGCGTGCCGGACTTCGAGACCAGGCCGATGCGGCCCGGCTTCGTGATGTCGCCCGGGATGATGCCGGCGTTCGACTGGCCCGGCGTGATGAGGCCGGGGCAGTTCGGGCCGATGATGCGGGTCTTGTTGCCCTTGGACACGGCGTACGCGTAGAACGCGGCCGAGTCGTGGACGGCGATGCCCTCGGTGATGACGACCGCGAGCGGGATCTCGGCGTCGATCGCCTCGACGACGGCGGCCTTGGCGAACGCCGGCGGCACGAAGAGGACGGAGACGTTGGCGCCCGTCTTCTCCATCGCCTCGGCGACGGTGCCGAAGACCGGGATCTCGTTGCCGTCGATGTCGACGGAGGTGCCCGCCTTGCGCGGGTTCACGCCACCGACGATGTTCGTGCCGTCGGCCAGCATGAGCTTGGTGTGCTTCATGCCCGTGGCGCCGGTCATGCCCTGGACGATGACCTTGGAGTCCTTGTTGAGGAAGATAGCCATGGCTGTCTGAGTCCCTCTTCCTTACTTCGCAGCCGCGAGCTCGGCGGCCTTGTCGGCCGCGCCGTCCATGGTGTCCACGCGCTGCACCAGCGGGTGGTTGGCGTCGGAGAGGATCTTGCGACCCAGCTCGGCGTTGTTGCCGTCCAGCCGGACGACCAGCGGCTTGGTGACTTCCTCGCCCTTGTCCTTGAGCAGCTGCAGCGCCTGCACGATGCCGTTGGCGACCTCGTCACAGGCGGTGATGCCACCGAAGACGTTGACGAACACGGACTTGACGTCCGGGTCGCCGAGGATGATCTCCAGGCCGTTCGCCATGACCGCGGCCGAGGCGCCGCCGCCGATGTCGAGGAAGTTGGCGGGCTTGACGCCACCGTGCTTCTCACCGGCGTACGCGACGACGTCCAGGGTGCTCATGACGAGACCCGCGCCGTTGCCGATGATGCCGACCTCGCCGTCGAGCTTGACGTAGTTGAGGTTCTTCTCCTTGGCGGCCGCCTCCAGCGGGTTCGCCGCCGCGTGGTCGACCAGCGCCTCGTGCTCCGGCTGGCGGAAGTCGGCGTTCTCGTCCAGCGACACCTTGCCGTCGAGGGCGATGACGTCACCCGAGGCGACCTTGGCCAGCGGGTTGACCTCGACGAGGAGGGCGTCCTCCTTGATGAAGGTGTCCCACAGCTTGACGAGGACGTTCACGACCTTGTCGGCGACCTCGGCCGGGAACTTCGCGGCCTCGACGATCTCGCGGGCCTTCTCGGGGGTCACGCCCTCGTTGGCGTCGATCGGCGTCTTGGCGACGGCCTCCGGACGGGTGGCCGCCACCTCCTCGATGTCCACGCCGCCCTCGACGGACGCGATGGACAGGAAGGTGCGGTTGGCACGGTCCAGGAGGAAGGAGACGTAGTACTCCTCCAGGATCTCCGGAGCCGTCTCGGCGATCATCACCTTGTGGACCGTGTGGCCCTTGATGTCCATGCCGAGGATGTCCGTCGCCCGGGCAACGGCCTCGTCCGGGGTGCCGGCGAGCTTCACGCCACCGGCCTTGCCACGCCCGCCGACCTTCACCTGGGCCTTGACGACGGACTTGCCACCGAGGCGCTCAGTGGCTGCGCGGGCCGCCTCAGGCGTGTCGATGACTTCACCGGCCAGCACCGGTACATCGTGCTTGGCGAAGAGGTCCCTCGCCTGGTACTCGAACAGGTCCACGCGCTTCCGTCCCTATCAGTGATCTCGCGGTTCGTTGGATGCGTGGGCGTGCCGCGAAGGGCAACGTGACGACCGCTGTGTCACAAGGGGGGCGCACACGGTGTCCGAGCGCGCGGCATGTCCGTCTCGCAGGTTATCGCCGCAACCGGAACGTCTCTAAATCGCATCTCACACCTGAGCGGTGATACCTGTCACATGATGCCGGAATCACTGGCACGCCGTGCCGCGGGTGAGGGGCCTCACCGGGCTGGGGTTGACCCGGTGAGGCCCGTCGAAACTCCCCCGAGGAGCGGTCGAACGTCCTGCTCCCCGGAGCGCGGTGCGGCCGGACCCCACCCCAGTGGGGCCGACGCGCACCGTCCGCGAGGGCTTCGGCCGGACGGACCGACGGCTTTCGGCCGTCCGGGTCCTGCCACCCCCGCGGAGCCTGTGCGCCCTACGGCTGTCGGATGCCGTACGGGCTGCCGTGGCGGAGGTGTCAGATGCCGTACGGGCTGCCGTACCGGAGGTCGGTCGTGTGGCCGCCCGGCACGTCCTGGGCGTGGCCCTGCGCTTCCTGGGCGTAGCCCCGCACGTCGTACGCGTAACCCTGGGCGTCGTACGCGTAACCCTGGGCGTCGTACGCGTAGCCCTTGACGTCCTGCGCGTAGCCCTTGACGTCCTGCGCGTAGCCCGGCGTGACCGAGTCGGTGAGGCCCTCGGCGCCGGTCACGGCGTTGTGCGCGAGAGGGCCGGCGGCCTGCTGGACGGTGCCGGTCAGGTCCTGCGCGAACGGCACGGCCTGCCCGGCGACCGGCGCGACCTGTCCCGCGACGGCCTCGGTGAACGGCTCGGCGTGGCCCGTGACGCCGTACGCGAGGGTCGTGGCGCTGTCGCCGACGCCGTACGCGAAGGGCTGCACGGTGTCCGCGACGGTGTCCACCACGGGCTGCACGGCCCCGGCGACGCCGTACGCGAACGGCGGCACCTCGCCCGCGACGCCCTCCGCGAAACCGCCCGCCTGCCCCGCGACGCCGTACGCCAGCGGCGCCACGGAGCCGACGGTGTCGCCCGCGAACGGCCCCACCTCGCCCGTCACGCCGTACGCCAGTCCGCTCGCGTCGGCGACGGCCTGCTCGGCGACGGGGACGGCGCCCCGCACGGCGGTGTGCGCGAGCGGCGGCAGCGCGGCGCCCGTGGCGTCGGCGGCGACCCGACCGGCCAGCCCGGTGGCGTAGGACGGCACGTCCTCGGCGACGCCCTGGGCGACGGGCCGCACGTCGGCGACCGTGCCCTCGGCCACGGTGCGGACCCCGGCGACGGCGTGCTCGGCGGCCGGCACGGCACCGGACACGGCACGGTCGGCGACCGGCAGCGCCCCGTCCACGGCGGCGCCCGCCACCGGCGGCACGGCCGACTGGGCGGTCTCCTCCACGACCGGCGTGACCGTGCCGGGGACGGTGGCGACCGTGCCGACGACGTGCTGCCGCACCCCGCCGACCGTGCCCGTGACGTGGCTCGGGACGGCGGAGACGGACGCCTCGGCCGCGCCCGCCGCGCCCCGGACGGTGCCCGCGGCGCCGGTGGCGCGGGACTCGGCGCCGTCGGCCGTGGCGCGGGCGGCGCCGGTCGTGGCGGTGACCGTGCGGTCCGCGCCCGCGAGGGTCTGGGCCGCCTTGGTGCGCAGCACGCCCTCGACGCCCCGCGCCTGGGCCTGCGCGGTGGAGCGGGCGCCGTGCAGCTTCGTCCCGGCGGCGGCCAGGGCCTGCTCCAGCTCGGGCGCGAAGGCGGCCAGCGGGCCGAAGAGGTAGTCGACGGCGTCCTGCGGCGCGTCCGGGACGCTGTCGGACACGGCGCCGGTCACCTGGTCGGCGGCGGCCCCGCCCTGCTCGGCGCTCACGCCGATCTGGGCCTCGGCGGCGGCGCGTGCGGCCTTGGCGCCCTGGATGGCCTCGGCGCCGCGGACCTTCGCCTGCGGGACGGTGACCTTCGCGTCGACGTAACGGCGGGCCTGCTCGGCGGCGTCGGTGGGCGTGTCCGCGGTCCGCTCGGCGGTGCGGGTCGCGCCGTCGAGGGTGCCCCGCACGTCGGCGGTGTTCCCGACGGTGTTCCCGACCGTGGCGGACGCGCCGCCGGACGCGCCGGACACGGTGTCGTTCACGTCGCTGACGACGCCGTCGACCGTGTCGGAGACGGTGCCGGCTACCACGCCGAGGAGGCCGCCGGCGTCCGAGGTGCTCGCGCCGGCCTCGGTGGTGGCGTCCGGCACGGAGAGGGAGGAGGCGGGCAGTTCGTCGGCGCTCGCGGTGGCGGAGCCCAGCGCCCAGGCGCCGGTGACACCGGCGGCTATGACGATGGAGCGTCGGATGTTCTTGTTCATGCGTGCGTCAGATCCTTAGTCCACGGTGCCGGAGCTCCAGGGGAACTCCGGGACTCTGGAAGGCTTGGGGACAATTCCGGGCCGGGGGCCCCGCGAACCGTTGCGATCGGTCGCGGCCCCTGCGGCTGCTGTCCGGGGGAAGGGTTTCCGGACGGGTTCCGGACGGGTTCCTTACGGGTTTTCCGGACGGGTTCCGAACGGTTTCCGGACGTACGGGCAGACCTGTGTCCGCCCCCGCGCGGCAGGTCTACGGCGGGGGTGGGCCCGTCCTAGGCGGGGGAAACCGGAATGTCCCGGTACCGGTCCCGGGTCTCGGCCGCGTCCACGCGCGCGGCGGCGCCGGGCACGAGCCCGAGCGGCGCCCGGTCTTCGGGGGTGAGGGCGTGCGCGTCGCCGTACCGCGGCCCACTGCCGTCGGTGGCGGCGCGGTTGCCCAGCACTCCGTCCGGCTCGCCGCCGGGCGGCTGCTGGAGGGGCGTGGGGGCGCCGGCGTGCGCGGTGGGCGCCGACCTGTGGTCGCGCGCCGTGTGCCAGGTGTTCTGCGCCGGGGCGACCGGGAGGACCGGCCCGTGCGCGGCGCGCTCCGCCGCCTTGCCGTCGGAGGCATCGGAGGCGTCGGCCTCGTGCCGGTCCACGGACGTCTCGTCGGCGGGGGCCGGCTCCGGGACTCCGGCGACCGGAACGGAGGGCGGCTGCGGGGCCGACGGCAGGTCGGGCAGCGGCAACCGAGGCAGGGTCGGCAGCGCGGCGGGCGGCGACGTCACCTTGTCCCGCACGTCCCCGAGACCGCCCTCGACCCGCTCACGACCGTCCCGCAGACCGCCGGTGAGACCGTTCGCCAGGCCACTGGGGCCACTGGTCAGTCCGTCGGTCAGACGCTGAGTCGCCTTTCCGACGTGCTCACCGGCCGACTCGCCGACCGACTCACCGGCCCGCTCGACGGAGGTGGAGCCGGACTCGGCCGTCTCGGTGGAGCCGGGCTCGGTCGTCTCGGTGGAGCCGGGCTCGGTCGTCTCGGTGGAGCCGGGCTCGGCAACGGCCTCGGTCGCCTTCGCCACCGAGCCGCTCACCACCGGCACGCTCTCCGCCGCCTGGGCCCGCTCCCCGCACACCAGCCCGAGGGCGAACACCGCACCCACCAGCAGCGCCAGTTGGAGGGCACGCCGCCCGGCCGTCCCGCGCATGACGCGCGCGACGGCTCCGGACAGGGCTGCCGACCAGACCAAGACGGGGAGCTTCCTCCCGTACGGCGAAACGGTTGAGGTGTCACGAGCAGTGACCGCGCGCCGATCCTTGCATGCGCCTCCTGAGGTTGTGCAAGCCCCCCGTTACCGATGGGGGCTCATGTCCGATTTGCTGGGCCGAACTCCCTGTCCGGTATCGGCAGCGGCCGCTTCTCGATCGCCGCCGCCATCACCTCCGGGAACAGATCCGGCGTACAGGCGAAGGCCGGCGCGCCCAGTGCGGCGAGCGCCGCCGCGTGCTCCCGGTCGTACGCCGGAGCCCCCTCGTCCGACAGCGCGAGCAGCGTCACGAACTGCGTCCCGGACGCCTTCATCGCCGCCACCCGCTTCAGCATCTCGTCGCGGATGCCCCCTTCGTAGAGGTCGCTGATCAGCACGACCACCGTGTCCGCGGGCCGCGTGATCCGCGACTGGCAGTACGCCAGCGCCCGGTTGATGTCCGTGCCGCCGCCGAGCTGGGTGCCGAACAGGACGTCGACGGGGTCGTCGAGCTGGTCGGTGAGGTCGACGACCGCCGTGTCGAACACGACGAGCCGCGTGCTGATCGACCGCATGGACGCGAGCACCGCCCCGAACACCGACGCGTACACGACCGACGCCGCCATGGATCCCGACTGGTCGACGCAGAGGACGACGTCCTTCTTCACGGACCGCGAGGCCCGCCCGTAGCCGACGAGCCGCTCCGGCACGACCGTGCGCCGGTCCGGCAGGTAGTGCTTGAGGTTGGCGGCGATCGTGCGGTTCCAGTCGATGTCGTGGTGGCGCGGTCTGCTGACGCGGGCGCTGCGGTCGAGCGCGCCGGTGAGCGTGGCCCGGGTGCGGGTGGCGAGTCGCTTCTCCAGGTCGTCGACCACCTTGCGCACGACGGCCCGTGCCGTCTCCTTCGTCGTCTCCGGCATCGCCTTGTTCAGCGACAGGAGCGTGCCGACGAGGTGCACGTCGGCCTCCACCGCCTCCAGCATCTCCGGTTCGAGCAGCAGCGTGGCGAGCCCGAGCCGGTCGATGGCGTCGCGCTGCATGACCTGCACGACGGACGACGGGAAGTACGCGCGGATGTCGCCGAGCCAGCGCGCCACCGACGGCGCCGACGCCCCGAGGCCCGCCGAACGGTCCCGGCCCGCCCGCGGCTTCTCCGCCTTCCCGTAGAGCGCGGCGAGCGCTCCGTCCATCGCCGCGTCCCGCCCCGACAGCACACACTGCGTGCCATCGGCACCGTCACCGCCGCCGCCCCCCAACACCAGCCGCCAGCGCCTGAGCCGCTCGACCACGGGGTCGCCCGGATCGCCCGGCCCGGGCGGGCCGCCCGGTTCAGTCGGTCGGACTGTCATGTCCCACCCCCACGAGGTCGTTGTGCGCCAGGGCGCGGCCCGTCCCCTGCTCCGCCGCGCCCGGTGTGCCCAACAGCAGCCGCACGACCGGCAGCACCGCTTCCGCGCGGTCGGCGTCCAGGTCGGCGGCGAATCCGGGGAGGCCGAGCCCGGCCGCCCCGGCCGCCCCGGCTCTCCCCCGCGCGCCCGGCCCGCGCCGGACCAGTTCGCCGAGGGTGCGCCGCACCCCGGGCTCGTACGCCGAGAACGTGCGCCGCAGCAGCGGCAGTACGTCCGTGAACGCGTCCGCCGGCACGCCGGTCAGCCACGCGTCGACCAGGCCGAGCAGCCGCTCGTCGTGCACGAGCAGCATCCCTCCCCCGGAGGCGCCGCCGACGAAGCCCTCGATCCACGCAGCGGCGTCGGCCGGCGGGGTGCCCGGAGACAGCACGAGGCTCATCAGCCGGGCCGCCTCGTCCTGCCCCAACTCCCCGTCGTCCAGCAGCAGCCGCACGGCACGCCCCCGGACGACGCCCGGCACCGAGTCCCGCACGGACAGGGTCCGCAGCACGCCCTGCCAACGGCCCCGCATGTCGTCGTGCCCGGACGCCGGGGTGTCGCCCAGCAGGCCGACCGCCCCGTGCACCGCGTCCACGTGCCGCCGCATTTCCTCGGCGGCGTCGGCGTCCAGCCCGGCGCAGGCCGGCGGCAGGCCGACGAAGACCCGCTCGGCGAGCCCCGCCGCGACCTCGCCGAGCGCGTCGGTGCCCGTCCCGCGCACGTCGCCGTATCTCAGCGCGCGGACCAGGGCGGGCAGCGCCTGGGCAAGGTGCCCGACGTCGGTGTCGAGCGCCGCCCGGTCGGCGAGGATCCGCATCACCGCGGGAAGCGCGTCCGGCAGTTCGGCCAGCAGGCAGCGCTCGGCCAGCCCGGTCACGTCGGCCAGCCCCGGCGCCGAGGCCGCGTCCGCCTCGGCCTTGGCGGTCGCCGCGGCGAGCACGGTCGTCCCCCACACACCCGCCTCGGCGACCCGCACCGCCAACTCGGGCTCCCAGCGCAGCCGCCACGTCTCCCGGAACGTCCCCGTACTGCCCCGCGACGCCGCCGACTCGCCCCAGTCCACGCCGAGCAGCCGCAGCCGGTGCAGGAGTCTGCTGCGCCCGGCGTCGGTGTCCTTGCGCAGATCGAGTTCCACCTCCCGCTCCGCCGCCTCCGGTTTGAGCCGCAGCCTGCGCTGCGCCCGGGCGAGGTCCCGCTGGAGCGGCACCGCGGGCGCCGTCGGCGGCACCTCGCCCATCGCGTCCCCCACGACCAACCGGTCGTGCACCAGCGCCAGCGGCACGTCCGAGCCGTCGCAGATCACCGCCCGCACCGCGTCGGTCGTCTCGCCCAGGCCGGGCAGCGGACGGCCGCGCATCGCGGCGAGCGTCTCCGCGAGCCGCACCGCCTCGATGACGTGCGCCGGGGAAACGATCCGGTCCTCGGCGCGCAGCAGCCCGGCGACCGTGGTCATCCAGCGCTCGACCGGCCGGTCCGGGGCGCCGAACAGATGCCCGTACCAGCCGGGCGAGTCGATGCCCGCGCCGTACCCGCTGGACCTGGCGAGCCTGCGGTTCGTCCACGGCACCCACGTCATGTCGGCCTTGACCTTGGGCAGGCCCTTCAGCAGCGCGCGGTCGGCGGCGACGGTGGTCCTGCGGCGCAGCGCGGGCACGTGCCACGCCCCGCACACCACGGCCACCTCGTCGCCGAACTCCCGCCGCGCCGCCCGGACCTGGAGCCGCATGTGCGCCTCGCGCGCCGCCTCCCGCGCGGCGTCCCGCTCGCGGCCGCCGTCCCCATACGTCTCCCGCAGCGCGCCCATCGCCTCCTCGAGCGCGGTGAACGGCGCGAGCGGGTCGGCGTCCGCGCCGCCGCGGTGCTCGACCACGTCCTCCCACCAGCGTTCGGGGTCGTCGTGGCCGGCGGTTTCGGCGAGTACGGCGAGGGGGTCGACGCGGACGGTTTCCCGGCGGTCCTGCTCGTCCTCGCTCCGGGGCCGGTCCGGCACGTCCCCGACCGCAGTGTTCCGTTCCTTCTCCCAGGCCAGCGTGTGGGCGGCCGGGAGGTCGATGAAGCGGGCCGGGACCTCGTGGGTCAGGGCCCAGCGGATCGCCACCCATTCCGGGGAGAACTCGGCCAGCGGCCAGAACGCCGAGCTGCCCGGCTCGTCCACGGCGTGGGCGAGCAGCGCGACCGGCGGGCGCATGGCCTCGTCGGCGGCGAGCGGGATCAGGTCGTCGGCCTCGGGCGGGCCCTCGATCAGCAGGACCCGGGGCCGGGCGGCGTCCAGCGCCGCCCGGACCGCCCGCGCCGATCCCGGCCCGTGGTGGCGCACCCCCAGCAACAGGGGCGCGCCGCCGGGCCGTTCAGCGCCCGTCACGCCGTCCTCCTCCCCTTCGGGGCCAGCGGGAGTCGTCGTCGGCCACGGACGTGAGCGGCCACGACGAGTCGTCGTCGGACGCGCCCGGGAAGCCCGCCGCCGTCCATGTCGTCCTCGTCCTCGTCCTCTGGTCACGGATCACGCGCTCACCTCCCGGCAGGCGCGGTAGAAGTCCGTCCAGCCGTCCCGCTCCCGGACGACCGTCTCCAGGTACTCCTGCCAGACGAGCCGGTCGGCCGCCGGGTCGCGGACGACGGCGCCGAGGAGGCCCGCGGCGACGTCACCGGCCCGCAGCACGCCGTCGCCGAAGTGGGCCGCGAGGGCGAGCCCGTTGGTGACGACCGAGATCGCCTCGGCCGTCGACAGGGTGCCGCTGGGCGACTTCAGCTTCGTCCGCCCGTCCGTCGTGACCCCGTCCCGCAGCTCGCGGAAGACGGTCACGACACGGCGGATCTCCTCCACGCCCTCCGGCACGGCGGGCAGGTCGAGGGATCGGCCGATCTGGTCGACGCGGCGCGAGACGATGTCGACCTCCGCCTCGGGTGTCTCGGGCAGCGGCAGGACGACCGTGTTGAAGCGGCGGCGCAGGGCGCTGGACAGGTCGTTGACCCCGCGGTCGCGGTCGTTGGCCGTGGCGATGAGGTTGAAGCCGCGCACGGCCTGCACCTCGCCGCCCAACTCCGGTATGGGCAGCGTCTTCTCCGACAGGATCGTGATGAGCGAGTCCTGGACGTCGGCCGGGATGCGCGTCAGCTCCTCGACGCGGGCCGTCATGCCCTCCGCCATGGCCCGCATGACCGGGCTGGGCACGAGCGCGTCGCGGCTGGGGCCGTGGGCGAGCAGCTGCGCGTAGTTCCACCCGTACCGGATCGCCTCCTCCGGGGTGCCGGCCGTGCCCTGGACCAGCAGCGTCGAGTCACCGCTGACCGCCGCGGCGAGGTGCTCGGACACCCACGTCTTGGCGGTGCCGGGGACGCCGAGCAGGAGCAGGGCGCGGTCGGTGGCGAGCGTGGTGACGGCGACCTCGACGATGCGGCGCGGGCCCACGTACTTGGGTGTGATCACGGTGCCGTCCGGCAGGGTGCCGCCCAGCAGGTAGGTCGCGACGGCCCACGGGGAGAGCTTCCAGCGGGCGGGGCGCGGCCGGTCGTCGTGCGCGGCCAGCGCGGTCAGTTCGTCGGCGAAGGCGTCCTCGGCGTGCGGGCGCAGCACCTCCGGTCCGGGCGTCGCGGGCGGGTCTCCCGCGGGGCCCGCGACGGCGGGCGAGGAGTCGTTCCGACTGGGATCTGCGGATGTGGTCGCTACGGAAACTGGCATGGCTGAGTCCCCCTCCAGCTCGGCCGGTTCGGATCTGGTTCCACCGTGCACCACGGCACTGACAACGCGTTCCGACCTGGGCAAACGCCGTCGCCGGGGCCGATTGTCAGTGGGGGGATCTACCTTCGGAGGCATGACTCAGCAGGGGGTGCGCTGGACCGCGGACCAGGTGCTGGCACTGGCGCCTGACGACGCGTCACGCAGGGCGGGGAGCAGGCTCGGCACGGCCGGTCCGTGGTCGGGGACCGGGCAGGACGGGGGGACGGTGTGGGGACTGTGCGGGGGCAGCGGCAGCAGGCCGTACCAAACGGTGGTCGACCTGTCGGGCCCGGCCGGCCCGGCGTACCGGTGCAGTTGTCCGAGCCGGAAGTTCCCGTGCAAGCACGCCCTGGGGCTTCTGCTGCTGTGGGCGGGCGCGGCCGACGCGGTGCCGCCGGGGCCGCCGCCGGACTGGGCGGCGCAGTGGCTGTCCGCGAGACGAGAGCGGTCGGCGGACAAACGGCAGGCGGGCGAGGCCGGTTCGGCGTCCGGTGCGGCCGATCCCGAGGCGGCGCGGCGCAGGGCGGAGCGCAGGGCCGAGCGGATCACCGCGGGCACGCTGGAGTTGGAGCAGCGGCTGGCGGACCTGCTGCGCGCCGGCCTGGCGGGCGCCGAACAGGCGGGATACGGGATGTGGGAGGAGACGGCGGCCCGCATGGTCGACGCCCAGGCGTCCGGGCTGGCCTCGCGGGTGCGGGAGTTGGGGGCGATCCCGTCGTCCGGCCCCGACTGGCCGGTGCGGCTGCTGGAGGAGTGCGCGCTGCTCCACCTTCTCAACCGCGCATGGCTCCGTCGTGATTCGCTGCCGGACGGCCTCGCGGCCACGGTCCGCTCGCGCACGGGCCTGCCCGCCACGGCGTCGGGCCCGCCGATACGGGACCGGTGGCTGGTCCTCGCCCAGTACGACACGGCGGACAGTCGCCTGACGACCCGCCGCATCTGGCTGTACGGCGCGGAGTCGCACCGCACCGCGCTCCTCCTCTCCTACGGCGCCGCCGGCCGCGCCCCCGAGCTGGCGCTGCCGGTGGGGCTGACCCTGGAGGCGGAGGTGTCGCCGTACCCGGGCGGGGCCCGGCAGCGGGCGGCACTGGGCGAGCGGTTCGCGGCGCCGACGGCCACGGAGATACGCCCGCCGGGCATCTCCACGCCGCAGGCCGCCGCCCGGTACGGCACGGCGCTGCGGGACGACCCGTGGCTGGACTCGGTGCCGGTGACGCTGGACCGGGTCGTGCCGACCCCGGACGGTGACGCGTGGCAACTGGCCGACGCCGACGCGGACACGGCGCTGCCACTGACCCCGGCCGCCCGTGCCCGCCCGGGCCTGTGGCGTCTGGTCGCCCTGTCGGGCGGCGCCCCCGTCAGGGTCTTCGGCGAGTGCGGCCACCAGGGCTTCACCCCGCTGACGGCCTGGCCGGAGAAGGGAGGCACCGCGGTCCCCCTGTGCTGACCGGCTGCGGAGAAGGAAGGGCCCATGAGCAGCCGCGTGCCCAGCCCCGCGCACGGGCCGAGGGAAGGACAGAGGAAGAGGCAGATGAACAAGACCCCGACCACCACCACGTCGCCCACCGGACCCGCCACCACGTCGCCCACCGGACCCGCCACCGCGTCGGCCGCCGGACCAGGCACCAGACCGGCCACCGAGTCCACCCCCACGTCCGCCACCGGACCAGCCACCGGACCAGCCGCCACATCGGCCACCGAACGGGCCACCGAACCAGCCACGCGGTCCGCCGCCACGTCCGCCACGTCCGCCACGTCCGCCACGTCCGCCACCGGACCAGACACCGAACCGGCCACCAGGCCAGCCGCCCCCGCCACGTCGACCACCGGGCCAGCCGCCCAGTCCCCCGCCACGTCGACCACCGGGCCGGCCGCCGGGCCGGCCACCATGTCGGCCGCCACGTCGCCCCCCGTCTGGGAGGAGTTGGTCACCGCGGCGCTGCTCGGGACCGGGCGCCGGACTCCGCCCGGGTGTCCGCCGGGCCCGGACGCGCCGTCGGCGCTGCTGGACGCGGCGGCCGAGGCGACCGTGCGGCGCCGGTCCGGGCTGCGGCCCGCGCGTGCCGCGCGTCGTCCGGCCCCGGCGCCCGAGGACACGCGTCCGTCGCTGCCGCCCGCCGCCGCGCGCCGGCTGGCGATGCTCCTGGCGGACCGGTCGGGCACGTCCGGCGGAGGCCGCAGAGGGTCGGCACCGGATCTGATGGAGTTGCTGCCGCAGTGGCTGGCGGCCGCCAACTGCCACGGTTACGCGGCCCCTCCCGAGGCGCTGCCCGCGCTGCTGGACGCGGCCCGAGGCAGGACCGACCTGCGTCCGGCGGCGCTGACGTTCGCGGGGCCGCGAGCCCTGTGGCTGGCCCGTCTGAACCCGGACTGGCGCTTCGCCCTGCGCGCGACCCCGGGCGGCGGCACCGCCCTGCCCCACCCGGAGGAGACGGAGCGGATACGCCGCCTGTGGCGGGAGGGACTGTTCGCCGAGCGGGTCACCCTGCTCTGCGCGCTGCGCTCCCGCGACCCGGCCGCCGCGCGTGAGCTGCTGGAGTCGACGTGGGCGACGGAGCGGGCCGAGGACCGGCTGATGTTCCTCGACTCCCTGCGGACGGGACTGACCTCGCGGGACGAGCCGTTCCTGGAGCGGGCGCTGGCCGACCGCAGCCGGAACGTGCGGGCGACGGCGGCGGAGCTCCTGTCCGCCCTGCCGGAGTCGGCGCTCGCCGCGCGGATGGCGGCCAGGGCCGAGGCGTGCGTGGCCGTCGACCACACGCACAGCACGCCGACCATCGGCGTCGAGGCGCCCCACGAGTGCGACGCCGCGATGGAGCGGGACGGCGTGATATCCAAGCCGCCGGCCGGGCGGGGTGAACGCTCGTGGTGGTTCGGCCAGTTGGTGGAGGCGACGCCGCTCGGGGTGTGGCCCCGCAGACTGGGCGGCCGTACGCCGCGGGAGATCGTCGCGCTTGAGGTGGCGGACGGCTGGCAGGGCGAGCTGCACGCGGCGTGGTGCCGGGCGGCGGTGCGCCAGCGCGACGCGGCGTGGGCGCGGGCCCTCCTCGGGGAGCCGACGGCGCCGGAGGCGGGCGGCCCGGGCGCGGTCTCCCTCGCCGAACGCGCGAAGCTGCTCGGCACGCTGGGGCCCGGTGAGCGCGCCGAGTGGGTCGCGGGGTTCATCGCGACGCACGGGCTGTCCGAGGCGTTCCAACTGCTCGGGGTGTGCGCGGTGCCGTGGGCCCCGCCGCTCGGCCGGGCCGTGGTCGACGCGCTCAACATCGCGCGGGACGCGGGCAGTTACCCGTGGAGCTTCAGCGGTGTGATGGGCCTGGCCGAGCGCTGCCTCGACCCGGCCGAGGCGAGCCGCCTGGACGGCCTCCTCGCCGTCCCGGACGAACCGGAGGACGCCTCGCCGGGCGCCGTCGGCTACTGGGCGGAGGCCTTTCAGCGCCTGGTCACGACGCTGCGCCTGCGGGCGGCGATGACGGACGAACTCCGCCCGCCGACGCCGACCGGCGCCGACACCGACGCCGGTCACCCATGAGCAGCGAGCACCGGCCGCGCTTCCGCCCGGCGCCGGCCCCGGTCACCCGTGGCCGGGCCCCGGCACCCCCACGGCCGGATCAGGCCCCCGCCGGCTGCCTCACGTTCGCGCGCACCCAGTCCACGATCGACGCGGTCGTCGCGCCGGGCGTGAAGATCTCGGCGACGCCCTTCTCCTTCAGCGGGGCGATGTCCGCCTCGGGGATGATCCCGCCGCCGAAGACGAGGATGTCCTCCGCGTCCCGCTCCTTCAGCAGCTCGATCACGGCCGCGAAGAGCGTGTTGTGCGCACCGGAGAGGATGGACAGGCCGATCGCGTCGGCGTCCTCCTGGATCGCGGTGTCGACGATCTGCTCGGGGGTCTGGTGGAGCCCGGTGTAGATGACTTCCATACCGGCGTCGCGCAGCGCACGCGCGATCACCTTGGCCCCGCGATCGTGGCCGTCGAGCCCCGGCTTGGCCACCACCACGCGGATCGGACCGGCTGCCACACCCATCACTGCCTCCATGAACGACTGCACCATCCGGTAAGGAACCGTATGGAACCTACGGCACCCGGTCCCACACCGGCCGGGAAGTGAACGAACGTTATCTCCAGCATCCCGCAACCGTCCGTTTCGCGGTGCGGAGGGAGGGGGAAATCACACAGTGGGACACGTTCATCGCACACCGTTCCCGGATCCGACGGCCCCACACCGCACGCGCGGCACGCGCCGCGCACGCCCGCGACACGGGGCCCTCACCACCGGGACGAAGCTCTCACGGGAGCCGCACGAGGTCGCCGTACCGCCACGCCGAGGCCGCGCGCCGTGGCGGTACGGCGCATCCAGCGCGACCGGCGCGTCCGGCGAAGGTGCCGCGCCCGTCGCGCGACGCGCCGCGGCTCTCCACTAGGGCACCGGGGGACAGAGCCGCCCTCCGCGCGCCAACAGGAGGTCGGCCATGAAGGTCACCGGGTCGGATCTGCCCCTTCTCCCGCTGTGCCGGCGGCTGCTGCCGAACCTGTCCGCGGCGCTGCTGAAGGCCACGGCCCTGGAGGTCGCGATCCTGACCGCGCACCTCGCGCTGTACCCCAGCGGCATCGCGCAGGAGCGCCGCACCCCGGCCCGGCCCCCGCTTCCCGGACAGCGCGACGGCACGGCCGCCCGGCTGCCGTCGGACACCAGGCCCCCGGTCGTGCTGCTGCACGGCTTCATCGACAACCGCTCGGTCTTCGTCCTGCTGCGCCGCAGCCTCGCCCGGCACGGCGGACAGCGCGTCGCGTCGCTCAACTACTCGCCGCTGACGTGCGACATCCGCACCGCCGCCGAACTGCTGGGCCGGCACGTGGAGGAGATCTGCGAGCGCACCGGCAGCCCGCGGGTCGACATCGTCGGGCACAGCCTCGGCGGCCTGATCGCGCGCTATTACGTGCAGCGGCTCGGCGGTGACCACCGCGTCCGCACGCTGGTGACCCTGGGCACGCCGCACTCCGGCACCCGGGCCGTGCCGCTGGCGAACGCGCACCCGATCGTGCGCCAGATGCGTCCGGGGTCACCGGTGATCGACGAACTGAGCGGGCCGGCGCCGGGCTGCCGTACGCGCTTCGTCTGTTTCTGGAGCGACCTGGACCACGTGATGGACCCGGTGGAGGCGGCCTGCCTCGATCATCCGGACCTGATCGTGGAGAACGTCCGGGTGACCGGGATCGGCCACCTCGCCCTGCCGGTCCACCCGGCGGTCGCGACGGGGATACGCCGGGCCCTCGACGAGGCGGGCCCGGACACGGGCGCCGCACCCCACGAGGACGGCCGGACGGTGGCCTGACCTCGAAGCCCCGCAACACGCCCGAACCCCCACAGAAACCCGCGCGCTCACGGGCCCGCCGGCGTCCGAACTGCGTTCCGAACAAAGGTGATCCACAACAGACCGGAAGCCGGTCACTATCGAACGCCCGTCGAACACAACACCAAAGTCGTGCCCGTCGTCCGCCGAAACACGGCCGAATGCCCGTTTCCTGCGAGCGCGAAACCTGCCGAAGATTGTCGCGCCCGCGTACCGCCGGGTACAGTCGCCGCACTGCTCTGGCAGCCCCTGTTGTCGAGGCGAAAGAGAAGTTGGTGAACGACCGTCACCCGTCGGGGACCATGACCACCCCGGCTCCGGCTTCCGACGCCGCCTCCGCGGATTACGCGTCCTATGGCACACCGGAAGCCCAGTACGGCGACTTCACCACGTACGGCGCCTACGACGCCACCGCTTTTGCCGCCGCCCCCGGCTACGACCAGGGCGCGCACGCCACGACCACCTTCGCGGCCGACCCCCTCTTCGGGGACCTCCCCGGCGCCGACACCACGACGGGCACCGGCACCTACGACGCCACCCAGTGGACGACCGGCGGCCACGACGTACCGGGCTACGACGCCTACGCCGCCCAGCAGCAGGCCGCCCAGCACGCCGGGTACGACACCGGCGCCTACGACGCGACCGCCTGGACGTCCGGCTACCAGCAGGTGCCCGTCGTCCCGCAGCAGGCCACCGCCCCCGAGGCCACCGGCCAGTGGGAGGCGGGCTCCTGGCTGCAGCCCGACCAGTCCGGCAATCCGGCCGACCAGACCCAGCACTGGGAATGGGGCACGCAGGCCTTCGACACCGGCGCGTACGACGCGACGCAGTGGAACACGGACGGCACGCCGCAGCAGCAGACGGACACGTCCGGCCACGGCGAGCACTACGAGCCGCACGGCGAGCCCTACGACGGGCAGCCCGACGCGGCCTTCGACGCGACGACGCCGTACGACGAAGCCACCGACGCCCAGGCCCACTCCCCGTACGACGACCCGGCCCGGGACCTCCCGGACCACACGGAAAGCCCGGACGGTGGCGAGCCGTTCACCGCCGCCGGCGGGGCCTCGACCGGTGAGCCGCTCCTCGACGAGCAGGAAGAGGTCGTCGTCACGGGCCGCGCGGCCGCCCGCGCCGGTGCCCGTTCCCGGCGCCGCTCCCCCGCCAAGCGCTCGGCGCTGATGACCGTCGCCGTGCCCTCCGCCTGCGTGATGGGTGTCGCCGGTATCGCCGCCGCCTCGGTGAGCGGCCTGACCGAGGACGGCGCCCAGGAGACCAACACCTCGGCGGCCGACGCCAAGCCGGTGCAGCCCGCCGCCGCGAACAACAAGCTGGACACCCAGCTCGAGAGCCTCACCGCCGGCGCCGACGACTTCGCCGACCGGGCCAGCCGTACGCAGGAGCGCATCGACCTCAAGGCCCAGCAGGAGGCCGAGCGGAAAGCGGCGGCTGCCGAGGCGGCCCGCAAGGAGCGCCTCCGCCCCAAGTTCGCCCTGCCGGTCGCACAGCACGGCCTCAGCGCCTACTACGGCCAGGCCGGCATCAACTGGATGTCCGTCCACAGCGGCATCGACTTCCCCGTCTCGTACGGCACGACGGTGATGGCCGCGACCGACGGCACGGTCCGCACGCAGTGGAACAGCGCGTACGGCAACATGATGATCGTGACCGCGAAGGACGGCACGGAGACGTGGTACTGCCACCTCTCCACCTACCGCGTCTCCTCCGGCGCGACCGTGAAGGCCGGCGACCCGATCGCGTACTCGGGCAACTCGGGCAACTCGACGGGCCCGCACCTGCACTTCGAGGTCCGCCCGGCCGGCGGTTCGGCGATCGACCCGCTGAGCTGGTTCCGCAGCCACGGCCTCGACCCGCAGTAGGCTACGACCCGCCGGAGCGGAAACCCCGGGACGACCCGCCGGAGCGGAAGCTCCGGGACGCCACCCCGTACCCGACGGGTGACGCCCCTCTCCTCGCCTGCCTGCCTGCCTGCCTTCTACAGCTTCTCGACCGGCGCGTACCTCAGCAGCAGCCGCTTCGGCTTGGCGTCGCCGAAGTCGATCGTCGCTTCCGCGTTCGCTCCCGTGCCCTTCACCGCGACCACCGTGCCGAGCCCGAACTGGTCGTGCGTGACCCGGTCCCCGACCGCGAGCCCCACGACCGGCTTCTCGTCCGCCGTACGGCGCGTGGCGAAGCCGGAGGCACCGGACGCCGACGAGCGGGAGCGGGACGAGGACAGTGACGCGGCCACTCCGGACGCGGGCCCGGACGCCAGGGGCGCGGTCGCCCCGGTCCGCTTCCACTCCACGTACGCGCCCGGGATCTCCTCCAGGAAGCGGGAGGGCGGGTTGTACGACGGCTGGCCCCAGGCGCTGCGCAGGGTGGAGCGCGTCAGGTAAAGCCGCTCACGCGCGCGCGTGATGCCGACGTAGGCCAGGCGGCGCTCCTCCTCCAGTTCCTTGGTCTGGCCGAGGGCGCGCATGTGCGGGAAGACGCCGTCCTCCATGCCGGTGAGGAACACGACCGGGAATTCGAGACCCTTGGCGGTGTGCAGGGTCATGAGGGTGATGACGCCGTCGCCGTCCTCCTCGTCCGGGATCTGGTCGGAGTCGGCGACCAGCGCGACCTGCTCCAGGAAGTCGGACAGCGAGGCCGACTCGCCCTCCGCGCGCTCCTGCTCGAACTCCAGGGCCACGGCGGCGAGTTCCTGGAGGTTCTCGATGCGGGTCTCGTCCTGCGGGTCGGTGGAGGCCTGCAACTCGGCCAGGTACCCGGTTCGTTCGAGCACGGCCTCCAGGACGGTGGCCGGTCCGGCGCCGGACTCGACGATCGTGCGGAGGTCCTCCATCAGCGTGTTGAACCGCTTGACCGCGTTCGTGGAGCGCGCGGCCATGCCGTACGCCTCGTCCACGCGCTTCAGCGCCTGCGGGAAGCTGATCTTCTCGCGCTGGGAGAGGGCGTCGATCATGGCCTCGGCGCGCTCGCCGATGCCGCGCTTGGGGACGTTGAGGATGCGGCGCAGCGGCACCGAGTCCTCCGGGTTGGCCAGCACCCGCAGGTAGGCCAGGACGTCCCGGACCTCCTTGCGCTCGTAGAAGCGGACGCCGCCGACGACCTTGTAGGGCAGGCCGACGCGGATGAAGACCTCTTCGAAGACACGGGACTGGGCGTTGGTCCGGTAGAAGACGGCGACGTCCCCGGCCTTGGCCTCGCCGGCGTCGGTGAGGCGGTCTATCTCGTCGGCGACGAACTGCGCCTCGTCGTGCTCGGTGTCGGCGACGTACCCCGTGATGGCGGCGCCCTGACCGGCGTTGGTCCACAGGTTCTTCGGGCGGCGGGACTCGTTGCGCTCGATGACCGCGTTGGCGGCGCTCAGGATCGTCTGCGTGGAGCGGTAGTTCTGCTCCAGCAGGATCGTCGTCGCGTCGGGGTAGTCCTCCTCGAACTGGAGGATGTTGCGGATGGTCGCGCCGCGGAAGGCGTAGATCGACTGGTCGGCGTCGCCGACGACGCAGAGTTCGGCGGGGCCGAGGTCGTCGGGGCCGGGGGGTACGTCCTCGTCGTGCGCGCCGGTGCCGACGAGTTCACGGACGAGGGCGTACTGGGCGTGGTTGGTGTCCTGGTACTCGTCGACCAGGACGTGCCGGAAGCGGCGGCGGTAGTGCTCGGCGACGTCCGGGAAGGCGCGCAGCAGGTTGACCGTCGTCATGATCAGGTCGTCGAAGTCGAGCGCGTTGGCCTCGCGCAGGCGCGACTGGTACAGCGCGTACGCCTGGGCGAGAGTTTTCTCGAAACCGTCGGCGGCCTGGGCGGCGAAGTCCTCCTCGTCGATCAGCTCGTTCTTCAAGTTGCTGATCTTGGCGCTGAAGGACTTGGGCGGGTAGCGCTTGGGGTCGAGGTCCAGGTCGCGGCAGACCAGGGCCATCAGACGCTTGGAGTCGGCGGCGTCGTAGATCGAGAACGACGACGTGAAGCCGAGCTTCTTGCTCTCGCGGCGCAGGATGCGCACGCACGCGCTGTGGAACGTCATCACCCACATCGCGTTCGCGCGCGGGCCGACGAGCTGCTCGACGCGCTCCTTCATCTCACCGGCGGCCTTGTTGGTGAAGGTGATCGCGAGGATCTGGCCGGGGTGGACGCCCCGCTCGGCGAGGAGGTGGGCGATGCGGTGCGTGAGCACGCGCGTCTTGCCGGAGCCGGCGCCGGCCACGATGAGCAGGGGGGAGCCGGAGTGCACGACGGCCGCGCGCTGGTTGTCGTTCAGCCCTTCGAGCAGCGCCGCCGCGTCGATCACCGGGCGGGGGGCGCCGTCCCGGTAGTGGGTGTCGCGGTCCGGGGGCAGGTCGAACTTCCCGCCGAACAGGTCGTCCGGAACCGGTTCCGGTACGTGGTCGTCCTCGGGGGGCGGCGGGGGCTCTTCCTCGTGGGCCCTCGGGGCCTGGAGGCTCGCCAGGAAACTGTCGTCAAAGAGGCTGCTCATCGCTCTACGAGTCTAGGGCGCCCCACTGACAGCCCGCCGCCACCTCGAGAACATCACACGGTTCGCACCGGACGGGCGGACCGGGACTCAGAAGTTGAGGATCTTCCAGAGCTGGCCGCCCGGCGTCTTCTTGCCCTCCATGACGGTGCCGTCACGGTCCGCGACGGACCAGGCGGAGACGTAGAGCTTGCCGTCGTGCGGGTCGATGGCGAGGCCGGCCGGGAACGGCACCTTCACGTTCGTGCGCCGCTCGTGGGCGCGCGCGTCCTTCACACGCGCGTCCTTCGTGTGGGCGCCCTTCGTGTGGGCGCCCTTCGCGTAGTGCGAGACCTTCGTCACGACGCCGCCGAACAGCTGGCTGACGTAGAGGTCGCCCTTGCGGTTGACGGCGACGCCGGTGATCGGGCCGAAGCCGGACTTCCAGTCGAGGATCTTGCCGGTGCGGACGTCGACGCGCCACACGCGCGCGGTGGGCTTGTCGGTGAGGCCGTTCAGCTCGCCGACGTAGAGCTTGCCGTCGGGGCCGAGGGCGAGGGAGGTGGGGACGGCCTCACGCCCGTCGTGGTCGGGGAAGACCGTGAAGGGGCGGGCCTTGCCGGACTTCGAGACCTCGACGAGGTCGTTCCCGGCGGCGTCGGCGACGATCTTGCGCCCGTCGGGCAGGGCGAGCACGGCGTACGGGTTGGACTCGACGGACGTCTTGTGCGGGTTGTGCCGCAGCTCGACGGCGGTGATGTCGGCGGCGATCCTCGCCTTGCCGTGCTTGATCTTCAGCAGTTTGCCGAGGGTGTTCCAGGGCGGGGTGGTGGGGACGCCGGAGCCGGGCGGGGCGTAGGTCTCGACGGCCCACAGGCGGCCGTGCAGGGCGGAGACGCCGTCGACGCCCGTGGCGAAGCCGCCGTCCGGCTGCGCGATGGACGGGAGCCCCTTCACCACCCGGTGGTGCTTCCACGCGCCCTTGTGCCAGTGCACCTTGGTGACGGCGGAGGTCAGGCCGATGCACATCTCGCCCTCGGGTCCCTGGCCGATGCACTTCTTGCCGCCCCGTCCCGCCTCGGCGACGTACAGGTTCCCGTGGTCGTACGAGAGCTGCCGGGGGTTGTCGAGACCGGTCGCGACGACCTTGACGACCGGCTTGCCGGCCGTACGTCCTCCGTCGGCGCCGGCCGTACGTCCTCCGTCGGCGCCGGCGGGTGCGACGCCCGCGCAGACGGCGAGCGCGACGCCCGTGGCGACGACGAGCGCGGCTCGCGTTCTGGGTTTTCTCATGCCGTACATGCCCTACCTCTCTCAGCGGCCACGGCACCGCACCGTGGCTGGCTGGAAAGTAGCGACCCGGAACGGGATAAGCGCCTTGTAACGTTCAAACCACGTCCGAACCCGCCCAAATCCCTCCAGATAGACCACTGCGCGCAAATCCTCCCGATAGACCACTCCACGCAAGGCCCTGACCGAAGGTCACGAAAATGTATCGGGCATATCACCCACCAACCTTCACAGGCACCACACGGGTTGGCTACCGTGCCGGGCAGGCCGCACGACCCCCACCGGCGAAGGTCGCCGGGCCGCGCGGCCTCCGCCGAGTCCGGCGCGCCCGAACGGCGTCCGGAGCCGGGGACCCACCGACCTTGGGGTGAATCGGCCGAGCTCCCTCGTGAGCCGGCCGTAGGGCACACCTTCCGACCCAACCGCCCGAACCCGACAGCTAACTCGGTAGGCGGAACACGGAAGGAGTCGCCTCCCTTGGCGTCGCACCGCAAGCCACGTCCCGCCCAGGCGCGCGTCGCGGGCATACGGACCCCCGCCCTCGCCACGGCGGCCCTCACGTCCGTGGCACTGCTGTCCCAGACGGCCAACGCCGCGCCCGCAGACGACCGACCGAGCCTCGAAGAGGTCGAGAAGAAGGTCGACGACCTCTACCGCCAGGCGGAGTCCGCGACCGAGAAGTACAACTCGGCCAAGGAGAAGACCGCCAAGCAGCGCAAGCAGGTCGACACCCTCCTGGACGACATCGCCAAGCGCACCCAGGAACTCAACGAGGCCCGCGAGGAGCTCGGCTCCTACGCCGCCGCCCAGTACCGCACCGGCGCCGGCGTCCCCGACACCGCGACCTTCCTGCTCGCGGACACACCGCAGGACTTCTTCGACCGCTCCCAGCTGATGGACCGGCTCACCGGCCGACAGAAGGAAGCGGTCGACGCGTACTTCACGCAGCAGTCCGCGACGATGAAGAAGCGTCAGGAGGCCACCAAGAGCCTGGAGACGCTCACCGACTCGCAGACCGACCTGAGGACGGCGAAGGCGACCGTCCAGAAGAAGCTCTCCGAGGCGCGCGAGCTGCTGTCCGAGCTGACCGCCGAGGAGAAGGCGCGGCTCGCGGCGATCGAGAAGAAGAAGCAGGAGGAGGCCGCCCGCAAGGCCGCCGAACTGGCCCGCCAGCAGGAGGAGGCCGCCCGCGAGGCCCGCGAGAAGGCCGCGGCGGCCGAGGCGGCGGAGCAGGAGCAGGAGAGCGGCTCCACCGGCGGTTCGACGGGCGGCTCCACGGAGACCGGCACCGGCGGCTCGGACTCGTCCACGACCGACCCGACGTACGCGAGCAAGGGCGAGAAGGCCGTCTCCTTCGCCCGCGCCCAGATCGGCAAGCCGTACGTCTGGGGCGCCACCGGCCCCGACTCCTACGACTGCTCGGGCCTGACGCAGGACGCCTGGCAGGCCGCGGGCGTCAGCATCCCGCGCACCACGTGGGACCAGGTCAACGCCGGCACGACGGTCCCCGTCTCCCAGGCGCAGCCCGGCGACCTCGTCTTCTTCTACGACGACCTCAGCCACGTCGGCATCTACATCGGCAACGGCATGATGATCCACGCGCCGAAGCCGGGCACGTACGTCCGCGAGGAGTCGATCTTCTACGACGGCGAGTCGTCGATCCACAGCGTGGTGCGGCCGGCCTGAGCCGCCGACCGCGTCACCGGATCCCCAGGACTCAGGTCCACAGGACGGCGATGAAGATGTTCGCCGTGGTCAGAAGGCCGACGAGACCGAAGAGGCTCTTGTCGGCCTTCTCCTCGTCGCGCTTCACGTAGACCAGGCCGAGGATCACGATCAGCAGGGCCAGCTTCACGCCGATCTTGATGTTGTCGACGGTCTGGTCGTCGGCCTGGTTGAGGCCGACCAGGACCATGCCGGTGACCAGCATCGTGACGGCGCCGTGCAGCATGGCGGGGGTGAAGCGGGCGGTGCCCGCCCCCATGGCCTTCATCTGAGTGAGGAAGCCGCCGAGCAGGGCGGCGATGCCGATGATGTGCAGGCCGACGAAGAGATGGATGAGTACGTCCATGGTCCCGGAGCCTAGCCGGGGCGTCGCGAGGGCCATGGGCGGCCCCGGCGGCACAGCCTCGCTGAAGGACTCCATAACACCGCGCCGCGCCCTCCCGCCGCCGAATCGGGCGGATCGGTCACGGCGCTGCGGGAAGTCGACCGTGGCGGAACGGTACTGCGGTCGGTTCCGGGCACGGAACGATCCCCTCCCACCAGTTCCGTGCAACGCCCGGCCCGGACCGCGCAACCGCGCCTAGCGTCCTGTCCCAGGTGACCGGCGCTCCACAGGCCGCCCGGCGGGGGCGGCGGCCGGACACCTCCTCCAGAAAGTCCGGCGGCGGCACGCTCCCCCCTTACGGGCCGCCGCCGGACGCGGAACCCGCCCCCGCGGCGGGCGGCGAAAGGACGTGGATTCCGAGGTGGCAGCGCATCGCAAGCCCCGAAAACGCGCGCCGGGCGGCGGCAGATCCCGTACGGCGGCCACGATCGCCCTCGCGGGCGCGGCGACGGCGACGGTCCTCGACGGGACCGGGCACGCCGAGCCGCGGCCGACGCCGGCGAAGGTCAGGGCGGAGGTGGACCGGCTGTACCGGGAGGCGGAGGTCGCCACCGAGAAGTACAACGGCGCGAAGGAGAAGGCGGAGGCGGCCGAACGGCGGCTCGGGGACCTGCGGGACGAGGCGGCGCGCAAGCAGGACCGGGTCAACGAGACGCGGGAGGCGCTGGGTTCGGCCGCGGCGGCCCAGTACCGCGCGGGCGGACTGGACCCGGCGCTGCAACTGGCCCTCTCCGCCGACCCGGACCGCTACCTCGACGGGGCGGAGTTCGTGGACCGGGTGGGCGTCCGGCAGCGGGCGGAACTCGCCCGGATGCGCGAGCAGGTGCGCGAGGTGGAGAAGCTGCGCGGCGCGGCGCGCGTCGAACTGGCGTCGCTCAAGTCCCGTCAGGCGGACCAGAACCGCCACCGCAGGACCGTCACCGGCAAGCTGTCCGAGGCGCGCCGCCTCCTGGCCCGCCTCACGGCGGAGGAACGGGCCCGCAGGACACTGGCCCCGCAACGGGCGTCACGTTCCTCGGCACCGACGGCGCCAGCGGCGGGCGAACAGGCCGCCACACCGGCGTCCGCACCGGCGCGCGCGGCCAACTCCCGCGCGGCGGCGGCCATCGCGTACGCCTACGGCAAGATCGGCGCCCCCTACGTCTGGGGCGCGACCGGCCCGAACGCCTTCGACTGCTCGGGCCTGACCCAGGCGGCGTACCGCGCGGCGGGCATCTCCCTGCCCCGCACGACGTACACCCAGATCAACGCGGGCCGCCGCGTCTCCCGCGCCGAACTGGCCCCGGGCGACCTGGTCTTCTTCTACTCGGGCCTGAGCCACGTGGGCCTCTACATCGGCAACGGCAAAATGATCCACGCCCCGAACCCGTCGTCCACGGTCCGGGTGTCCC
Source organism: Streptomyces sp. NPDC037054 (assembly GCF_055606745.1). Lineage (NCBI taxonomy): Bacteria > Bacillati > Actinomycetota > Actinomycetes > Kitasatosporales > Streptomycetaceae > Streptomyces > Streptomyces sp. NPDC037054. Next base: position 706,315 of record NZ_JBVJSJ010000001.1, read on the forward strand.
CGATCAGCGAAATGCCGTTCGCGGGGGCGACGCGGGTGGTGTGACCAGCCTCGGCGAACGGATCGAGGTACGCAGGTGAGCGGTCCGGGCGTGCACGGCGGCGGGATCCATGCGTGTCGGCTCCTTCCGTAGGCCGGTTCCCGCGCCCGCGGCGGCGTTGGTGTCGCGGCAGGCTCGGCAGAGGCCGCCGGGGAGGGCTTCGGGGCGGCCGGGGACGCCGCAGTCCGTGCACTCCATGAGCAAGCGACGCGGCTGTACGGCCGGGATTTCCGGCACCGGAGGCATCTTGTCCACGAGTCTGCGCCGGACGAACGCCCGTGGTGAGTGGACCTGTTCGGGCAGCCCGGCGACGAGGATCCGCAGAAGCTGATCCGGACTCACGTCACGGGCAAGCCAGTCCGCGGCCAGCGGCTCCAGCGCGGCGCAGTCGTCGGACGACAGCGCGAGACGCGGGTCGCTGAGGCCGAGCCGGGCGAGGGTGAGGTGGGCGGTGGAAGGGGTGGAAACGTGCGGCCTCGGAGAGGGTACGACGGCAGCCGGGGCGGGGGATTCGACGGCGGTGTCCTTGAGTTCCGCGGCGGGCGCAGCAGTCAGGTCGGCTCCGGCATCCGCCGCGTCGCCGTCGAGGAATCGCGCCCACCAGTCGTCCTGCCGGGCGATCCGTGACCAAAAGGTCCGGAAGACCCACCGGGTGCCGTGAGTGACCCCGTCGGTGGGCTCCACACGGCACCGTACGCGCCGCAGGTGGCCGGCCCTGCCCAGCGCGTTCAACGCGGACCGTACGGCCTGCTGACCGTAGAGCGGCTGGGCCTTGGCGATCGTCTTGGCGTCCATCGCGGCGTTGTCGCAGAGCCGGTCGAGGAGACTCGCGAGGTACGCCTCACGGGGCGGGAGATGAGTGAAGTCGCCGGGCCGGGAGGGCGACTGACCGGGGACGGAGCGCTTGCCGTACCCGGGTTTGGCCATGGGATGGGCTGCGTGTGCAGGAGGGGCAGCGATACAGTTTTCGTAAGCCACGAGATCGCCTTTTCCGATCTTGGGGTGAGACCCCGGCGGGTGTTGGCGCACCCGACCGGGGTTGTTTCGTTGCTGCGCACGCTAGAGGGTGACGACACGCCGTCGCAACCCGATCACGAATAGTCATCCTGCCTGGCAGAGCGGCGAGGGAAGGGTGGGTGGTGGGTTGAACCCAGCCACCCATTCCTTACAAAAGAGGCTCGAATCCCGAACCGCGAAGCTCGGAGCTCAGGCCCCGGCGCGAAGATGCCCGACGAAGGTGTCCCAGGCGCCCCCGGCGACGGCGAAGGTCGGACCGACGTCCCCGAGCTTCGAGTCCCGGACGTGGACGGCGTGGGGGCAGGGGGCGACTTCGAGGCATTCGCCGCCTTGGTCGTCGCTGTAGCTGGACTTGCGCCAGGCGTAGGCGACCTCTAGGCATGCGCCGCCTTGGGAGTCGCTGTAGCTGGACTTGAACCAATCCAACGGTTCCGTCATAGCTCCTCTGCCGCCTTCCTGATGAACGCCGCCGACTCCTCAACTCCGAACGCCTGCATGCGGATCATGCCATGCACCTGGGCCAGATCACTGACCTTGTCGCCACCTGTGTGCAGCACGCTTGCCTCCGGCCCTTCGACGTATGCGAAACGCTCGTGGTCAACAGTCTCCAGCAAGATGAAGGATCCGTTGAGGGCAAGCCCGCCACATTTGCCGAAGGGCAGCACCTGGATCGACACGTTGCGCAGGGCGCCGAGCTCCACAAGTTGCCACAGCTGCTGCCGCATGACGTCCCGCCCGCCCACGCCCGTGCGTAGGGCGGTCTCGTGGATGACAAAGCCGTACACCGTGTTCACTCGGCGGGCCAGCGCCTCCTGTCTGCGGAGCCGCGCCTGCACGCGCGCTTCCACCGTCTCGTCGTCCAACGGTGGGCAACTGTCACTGATCAGCGCCCAGGCGTACTCCCTGGTCTGCAGAAGCCCTGGAATCAACGCGAGCGAGTAGTCGTGTACGGCGATGGCCTCGGCCTCCATGGCCATGTATTCCTGCGACCGAGCGGGGTAAGGCTCAGGTTTCAGGAACTCATGACCGGCGACCAACTTCCCCCGCGCCCCACACATCTGGTCCGCCACCTGCAAGAACCGCAACGTCGGCCTGCGGCGCCCGCACTCCATTGACTTGACGTACTCGTAGTCGTACCCGGCCTCGTCGGCCAGCGCCTGGCGGCTCACGCCCGCTTCCTCGCGCCAGAGCTTGACCTGGCCGCCGCAGTACCGCCAGTTCTGCTGGGCTTGTTGGGACTCCCCGGACACCACGCCACCCACCACCTCGCACCGACACGGCGGGTACAACCGCACTGTGTACCCGCTCCGCTCCTCGCGAGCGTAGGGACAGAAATCCAGGCTGGTCAGCGGAACTGACGGGAAATCACACGCAAGGAACCCCACATGCCGACGCCTCCCGCGCAGCCCGAGTCGGACATCGACCTGGAGATCGAGTGGCACCTGCCCCGCCACCCCCGCAGTGTCAGCCGCGCACGGACGCTGCTGCGTGAACAGGCCACGGCCTGGAAGCTCCCGGACGGCGTGACGGACACGGCGGTACTGCTGCTCAGCGAGCTGATGACCAACGCGTACCGCCACGCGAAGGTGCCCCGTGGACGCGAGATCTGGGCGCGCTGCGTGCTGGACCCGGATCACCTGCGCGTGTCGGTGACGGACGCGGACGACACACTGCCGAAGCCGAGGGAGGCCACGCCGGACGACGACTCGGGCCGGGGTCTCGCGCTGGTGGCGGCTCTGGCGGACGACTGGGGAGCCGAAGCCCGCGCCTGCGGCATCGGCAAGACCGTCTGGTTCACCGTCGCGACGTCACCGAGTGAGAGCGTCCGTGACGACGCCTCTGATCAGCCGTAGCTTGGCCAGCTGCCGCCGCCGTACGAGCTTCTGTTCATGCAGCGGCAGATAGCGTTGCTCGAAGTCCCGCTGAGCCGCTCGGCTCGGCAGTTCCACCTCCACATCGAGCAGACGCCCCGGACTGAGGACCACCCTGTCGGTCGTTCCTGTCCGGGCCACGTCGACCAGGCGATCCTGTACATGCGGCAGTCTCAGCCAGGCCGCCAGGTACTGCGGGGACAACAGATTGGTACGGGACCTGAGACGGATGGCGTGGGAAGACGGCGCCCCCCGGTCCGGGCTGCCCTGCCACAGGTCGACGGCGAAGCCCTCGTCCGTCCTCACGGCAGACAGCAGGACATCGCCGTCTGCCGGTCCGCCCGCGCTGCCCGAACGCGCCGACACGAGGAGATCGCGCAACGGCACACTCTTCACACCGTCCTCGTCCAACGCCCCCGGGGCCAGCAACGCGAGTGGTTCCACCAATTCGTCGAACTCGAGCTTGGCCAAGGCGGCTTCGACCACCTTCTCGGCGTCGATCAGCTCGTGGACGACGGCTGCCATCTCCCGCCGTCCGGAGACGGTCCGCGCGCTCTGCGCGGTGAGGTTCCAGGCACGCCGCTGCGACCACGGGTTGTTCTGCGCCGCACCCTGTGAGGTGCCGTACAACTGCTTTTCGATCTCGCGGAAGGACAGACGGTACTTCTCCTGCCAGCGGCCGTACGTCCGGATGAGCTCCCCACGTCTGGCCACCAGCAGTTGTTGAAGTCTGCCGGCCAGGCCGGCACGCAGGATTTCCCCTACGAGGTGACGTTCTCCGGCGGTGGCCATCAGTTCACGGCGTGCCTGTGCAAGCCGTGACAGGAAGCCCGTTTCCAGAGCCTCGAGGGTCCTTCGGGCTTCGGCCCGCTGCCGCCTGATCGCGCGCAACCTGTCTCTGGCCGCGGTCACTTCGAGCGGCTCGGCCACGTCGGTCGTGCCGCTCCCCGCTTCCTCCCTGTCGGCCTCCGCGGCCTCCTGAGCACCGGCCAGCGCGGCTTCCGCTTTCTTCACCTTCTGCGTCAGCTCGGCCAGGCGGCCACCCACCGACGCCCGCTCTTCCAGGAAGTCCGGCACGAGGGACTTGACCACCTTGTGCTCGAACGCCTGCGATCGTACCGACGACCGGTGCGCGGCACGCCCGCTGGAGACCGGATCCTCCACGGGCCCGAACAGTGTTTCCACCGTGTCGACCCATCCGTCCACGACACCGTGGAACCCGACGGTCGACAGTGCCTTCAACTCATGCTTCGTCTCGTGCCACCAGCCCTCCGTCTCACCTGCGAGTGCGTGACGGTCCAGGAGCCCCACCGTCAGAAGGTGCTCCACCAAGGAGACCGTCAGGATTCCGCGCAGGCGGGCGAGCCCGGTCCCGGCATCGAGTCCCGCACCGTCGTCCTCCCCGGCCGGAGCGAGCGCCGCGACCTCCGCCGACGCCGTCTGCCACCACTCGTCGAAGGCGGTCCACAGCCGCTGCTCGGCCCCACGAGTCAGCTCGGTCAATCTCTCCCGGACCGCCTGCTCGTCCTCCGGCCGGAAGTCGACGTACGCGGCATCGCCCGGCCGCACGGCGAACAGATCCTCCACCGTGAGCCCGTACGCGTCCAGAAGCGGTCTGCTCGTCTCGATCTCGGCAAGGGGCACGCCACCTTCGACATACGCCCGGATGTCCTGGAACTCCGGGGGCGGCGAGCTGTCGACATACCTGCCGATGCCGAGGCTTGAGTCGTTGGCCCTCACCTCGTCGGCCGACACGACCTTCGCGAAGCCCTCAACGTCCTCGAAGGCATGGAAGACAGAGACGATCTTCCCTACGTGTGCGGGAAGGAGGACGTTCTGGGCGCGCTCCCGGTGGAACTCACGGTCCGCGTTGACGATCAGCACCTTGCCCCGGCGCTCGGCCGTCTTCCGGCCCGGTGCCCTGAGAACTACGACGCAGGCAGGTGTGCCCGTCCCGTAGAACAGGTTGGGAGCGAGACCGATCACCGCCTCGATCACGTCGGCCTTCAGCAGTTCCTCGCGGATTTCCTTCTCCGCACCGCCTCGGAAGAGGACCCCGTGAGGCATGACCGTGACGACCGAGCCGCCCCGCTGTTTCACCATGTCCAGCATGTGCTGGAGGAACATCAGGTCGGCCTTGCCGCGCTCGGGCGTCGCGCCGTACGGCATGCGCTGCTTCAGGCGAGGGACCGCGTCTTTCGAGTAGTCCATCGAGAAGGGCGGATTGCTGAGGACGAGGTCGAAACCGCCCTCGGGGTGGCGGGGATCGGTGAGGCTGTCGCCGGTCCGCAAGGAGAAGTTCCTGGCCCCGTGGAAGAGCAGGTTCATCATGGCCAGCCGCCAGGAGCCGGCGTTGGCGTCCTGCCCGGCGAGGCCGAGGCCACGGGAGTCACCGCCGTGCTCGTCGACGTACTCGATGGCGTGGACCAGCATGCCGCCCGATCCCACGCAAGGGTCGTACACCCTCATGCCTTCGTGCGGACGCGCCAGTTCCACCATCATGCGGACGACGGCACGCGGCGTGTAGAACTCGCCGCCCTGGAGGCCGGCGGAATCGGCGATGGCCCTGATCAGGTACTCATGAGCCGCACCGATCACATCGGGCGATTCGAGATCCTCGTCGCACAGCCGAAGGGAGCCGAAGTAGCCGACGAGCGCCGCGACGCGCTCACCCGCCCAGCTGCCCCGACCGAATCTGTGCCATCCGATGTCGTCGAACAGGCCGCGCAACACGCGGTTGTCCTGGTGGGATTCGAGTGCCGCGAAAGCCTGCCGAAGGCGGTCCACCACCACGTCGTCCTCGGCCGAGGCGACCCTTTGCCACGTGGCCTCCGGCGGAACGGCGAAGACCCCCCGGTCGGCATCCGGCCCTCGTGCTCCGTCGAACTGGTCGTTGACACGCTTGAGGAAAAGCAATGCCACGATCAGGTCGCGGCACTCCGCGAGGTCCATGGTGCCGCGCAGCATGTCGGAGGCCGTGAAGAGATGACGTTCGAGTTGCGCGAGCGTGAGCGTGGCCACGTACGAATCTCCCCGGTACTTCCTGCACTGCACTCGTCAGTAGTCGATGACGTCCAAGCCGTCCTCGACGAATGTCCATACGTTCGTGTACGGGTCCCACTGGTTCGGGTCGGGGCTGCGCTCGTGGCGGCCGGCGAGTTTCTCCGCGTGGCGTCGCGCGGTTGTGTAACGGCCGCTCAACTGTCCCTGCTTGATGTGCTTCGCCTGCTCGTCGGACACGGATCGGATGGTGGGACCGTAGGTCCGCGCGAAGCCCTCTTGCTGCTTGAGCAGTTTCGCGGCCGTGCCGCACACTCCGCCGAGGGTGCCCGTGTAGTTCTGGTAGTGCAGCAGCCGCCACAGTTCGAAGCACGGGTGGGAGTAGGCGATGTGGAGTTCCTCCCGCTTGGCCTTGGCGAACGCGGCGGGAATGTCCTCGTGCTCATCCCGGTCGAACAGGCACCACACCTGGGGCCAGTTCCAGTCCTCCGGCTTGATGCCCGCCTTGCTCGCCGTGCGCCGGACCTCGTGCCACTTCGCGATGGCGTCCTCGACCAAGGGCAGCGGCTTACGGCGCTTGCTCGGCGCACCGCGATTCTCGACCTTGCAGACGATCTCACGACCGGGCTCCTTACGGATTCCGTTGTCCGTCACGAACGTGACGAAACCCGGCTCCGTGACCATGCCCTCGGTGAACACGTACACCTCGCGGCGCACCTGCCGACGCTTCTTGGTCCGCGCCGGATTCTCCCGCCCCCTGTCCCTCGCCATCAGGAACGCTCTGCCTCCCCCGCCAGTGCCGCGAGCACCATGCGTCCGATCTGCCCCTGATCCACGTTCGGAACGGCCCCGTAGGCACCGGCCAGATAGGAGTCCTCCAGGTCTTCTTCCGGCTTGGGCTCGAAGTCGCTGAGCGGATACAGCTCCGTCGCTCCGCTCTTGTCCTTCTCCGTCAGCCAGATCTGCGCCGGTTCCAGTGGCCTTCCGCCCCTGGGGTTCTTGAGCAAGGACGCGTCGTGGGAGGTGAAGAGCAACTGGGCGCCCTTCGGATTGGACCAAGGAGCCTGGAACAACCGGACCACCTCGGCCGCGAACCGCGGATGCAGACTGGCGTCCAACTCGTCGATCAGGAGGACCGCGCCGCTGTCGAGCGCCAGCAGCAGCGGTCCGATCAGAGCGAACCAGGAACGGGTACCGAACGACTCCTGCGCCCATTCCAGAGCCACCGCGGTGTCGGGATCGCTTCCGTGCAGGAGTTTCACGGCGGGGACTTGGTCACCGGGGCGACGCTCGACCTCCGCCCCCTGGATCCCCAGGTCCGCGACCTTCAACAGCTCCCTGACCCGCTCCTTGTTCCGGTCGTCGAGGAGCTGCTGAGCGGTGTAGCTTTCCCGGTCCCGCAATTCGGTTTCCGGGGTGATGTCCCACAGGTTCGACCGGAACCAGTCGTAAATGGGCCACAGTTGTGGGTGGTTGTCGCTCGCCGCGCGGCTGAGGAGCAGCGCGTTGGGACGCGTGGAACGGGCCAGGCGAGCCCGGTCGTGCACACGGTCGGCCGGAAAATCGAAGACGTCCTTGCGTGAGGCATCCCGGTCGAGCCAGACCTGTCGGCGGCCCTTCGGGTAGGCATGAAGCCACTCCGTCTCGACCCGTCGGTCGCCCAGCTCGAATCCGTAGGTCCATCGCACGCCGTCGTCCAGGATGAAGTCGACCTCGTAGAAGGAACTGCCTTCGGCCGACGCGGTGTCGAGAGCGAACGGCTCACGTTCGGGAACGCCCGCGTAGGAAGTCCACAATCCGTACGAGTCCAGAACCGCGCTGCGCATCTTCTTCAACGCCGTGATCACGTTGGACTTGCCCGAGGCGTTGGCTCCGAAGACTCCGACGACCGGGTAGATCGCCAGTTGCTTGCCGTCGGACAGCCGGACGGTACGCGCCGCGTCGGATTCCTCGCCGGGCGGGACGACGAAGGAGAGCTCCTGCTCGTCGCGCAGGGACCGTACGTTCGCCGTACGGAATCGCAGCAGCATGCGGCCCTCCTCCCGTGGCACACAGCGTAACGGTGTGATCGCGGACACGCCTACGGCACGGTCACACCAACCGCCGAGCCGTAGCCCACCGAGTCAGCTCGTGCCGGTTCGACAGCTGGAGCTTCCTCAGGACCGCCGAGACGTGGGACTCGACCGTCTTGACGGAGATGAACAGTTGCTTGGCGATCTCCTTGTACGCGTAGCCGCGGGCGATCAGGCGGAGGACTTCCCGTTCTCTCTGCGTGAGGCGGTCGAGGTCCTCGTCCACCGGTGGGGCGTCCGTGGAGGCGAACGCGTCGAGGACGAAGCCGGCGAGGCGCGGGGAGAACACCGCGTCGCCCTCCTGGACCCGGAAGATCGAGTCGATCAGGTCCGTGCCGGTGATCGTCTTCGTCACGTAGCCGCGCGCGCCGCCCCGGATCACGCCGATGACGTCCTCCGCGGCGTCCGACACGGAGAGGGCGAGGAAGCGGACGGGCTGCTCGGCGTCGGCCATCAACGGGGCGCAGCGGCGCAGTACTTCGACGCCGCCGCCGCCCGGCAGGTGCACGTCGAGGAGGACGACCTCGGGGCGGGTGGCGGTGATGACCGTGACGGCCTGGTCGACGTCGGCGGCCTCGCCGACGACCTCCACGCCGGTCTGTGCGGTCTGGCCGATCTCGGCCTGGACGCCCGTGCGGAACATGCGGTGGTCGTCGACGAGGACCACGCGGACGTGGCGCCCGGCGGACGTGCCGTCGCCGGCGCCGGGGACCTCCGCCGGCCCCGCCCCTTCGGCCGCTCCGGTCGGTCCGTTCGTCTCGGTCGGGTCACTCATGACGTCTTCTCCGCCCTCTCCATCTCCAGCTCGACCTCCGTGCCGCCGTCCGGCACCGCCCGCAGCCGGGCCGTGCCGCCGTTTCGCTCCATGCGGCCGATGATCGATTCTCTGACGCCCATGCGGTCGGCGGGTATCGCGTCGAGGTCGAAGCCGGGGCCGCGGTCCCGGACGGACACGAAGACCGTCCTGCCCTCGACTTCGGCGTAGACCTGAACGGCGCCGCCCTCGCCACCGTACTTGGCGGCGTTCACCATTGCTTCCCGCGCGGCCTGCATCTGTGCGGAGGTCTTCTCGTCCAGCGGGCAGTCGCCGACCACGACGACCTCTATGGGGACGCCGTGCTTGTCCTCCACCTCCGCCGCGTTGCGCCGCACCGCGTCGGCGAGTGTCGTGGGCTCGTCCTCCTCGTCCTTGCCGGTGCCTTCGGGTTTGTAGAGCCAGGTGCGCAGGTCGCGCTCCTGGGCGCGGGCGAGGCGGCGGACCTCGCTCGCGTTCTCCGCGTTGCGCTGGATCAGGGTCAGGGTGTGCAGCACCGAGTCGTGGACGTGGGCGGCGACTTCGGCGCGCTCCTGGGCGCGGATGCGCATCAGACGCTCCTCGGAGAGGTCCTGCGTCATGCGCACCAGATAAGGGCCTGCCAGCAGCGTTATCCCGACGAGGACGGCGAGGGCGGCCTGGAGGAGGGAACCGAGGTGGGCGGCGGAGCCCTGGAGGACGAAGATGCCGGAGATACCGACCGTCACCAGCAGCACGCCGCCGACGGCCCGCAGCAGCGTGACCGTGCGCCGGTGGCGGCCGACCTCGGCCCAGCGGGCCCGCCGGGCGTTGTCCGCCTGGCGCCACACCAGGGCGACGCCGGCGCCCACGAGGACCATGGGCCACAGATAGACGCGGGCCCCGCCGCTCAGATTCACGTTGCCCACGAAGACCATGGCCACCACGACCATGAGGAGCAGCGCGACGATCTGGCCCCGGTCGGGCTTGCGGGCGACGAGTCTGCGGCGGCCGTCGGGCGAGGTCTCCGAGCCGACGAGGGAGGGCGGCTTCTGCGCGTCGACGCCGCCGACTCCGAGCGGCACGAAGAACCAGAACGCCGCGTAGAGCAGGGCGCCGAGGCCGTCCGCCATGAACAGCCCGACGAAGACCAGCCGGACCCAGATCACGGGCAGCCCGAGATGCCCGGCGAGCCCCCGCGCCACACCACCGAGCCAGCGTCCGTCGCTGCTGCGGTAGAGCTTGCGCGGCGGCCGCGGTTCGGCGAGGGGCGCTGCTGCGGCTTCCGGCATGCCACTGATGGTCACACGACCGGCCGAGCCGGGCATCAGGGTCCGTCCCCGAGACACCCCTGATCTTCGGCCCGGGATGTGCTCGAACGCTTCCCGGGCGCCGGCTCAGGGCCGATATCAGGGTCCGGCCAGGGTCGTTCCGACTCCCGCCGAGGCGGCTCGGCCGTCACCATGGACGCATGACGGAACACGAGCACGCCGCGACGGGTCCGGGACCCGGCTCCGGCCCGCGCCCCCCGCTGGGCGCCGGGCCGCAGGATGCCGCGCCCGCCGCGGATGCCTCCCGCGGGCCCGGCGCTGCCCCGCCGGGCGACGCGGGCGCGGGCTCGCGCGCACAGGGGCACGCGGGCGCGCGGCAGAAGGGGAGCAAGCGGGCGCCGGACCCCGGGACGGACGCGGCCGCTCCGGCGGACGGCCTCGGACCGCCGCACCGCTTCCGCCGCGACCGGCCGCACAAGCTGATCGGCGGCGTGTGCGCGGGCCTCGGCCGGCAGTGCGACATGGACCCGGTCATCTTCCGCATCACCCTCGCGGTGCTCTCCGCGACCGGCGGCATCGGCCTCATCTTCTACGGCTTCGCCTGGCTCTTCGTCCCGTACGACGACGAGGAGGAGAACGAACTGCGCAAGCTGCTCACGGGCCGCGTCGACGGCCAGGCCCTGGCGGCGGTGCTGTTCGCGCTGGTCGGCTGCGGCGTGTTCCTGACCATGCTGAAGAACGGCGGCGTGCTGACGTTCGCCGTGATCCTCTCCCTGCTGCTCGCGGGCGCGGGTTACTGGTCGCGGCAGCGCGGCACCCCAGGCCCGGACCCGCTGGCGTCGCAGGCCGTCGCGGACGCCCCTCCCGAGCCCCAAGCCCCACCGGTGGCCACGACGTGGCCGTCGTGGTGGCGCGACCCCATAGTCAAGGACGGCACGCACGTCGGGGGTACGGGCTACCTGTGGGGCCCACCCGGCTCCGTCCACCCGGACATCGCGGCTGCCGTCAACATCAGCCGCGGCCTCCCGAAGGACGTCCGCCGCGAGGACACCCCTTGGGGACGGCCCCGGCCGCCGAAACCACGCGGCCCCCGCTGGGTGGGCGGCTGGGTGTTCCTCCTGGCCCTCCTCGCGGGCGGCCTCGGCACGGGCCTCACCTGGGACCACCACCCGCTGGGCACCAGCCTCCAGGCCGGCCTGTCCTGCGCGCTCGTGGTCTTCGGCCTCGGCATCGCGGTCAGCGCGTTCCTCGGGCGGACGGGAGCGGGGTCGATATTCCTGGCGATCGTCACGGCGGGCCTGCTGGCTGGTTCGGCGGCGGTGCCGAAGGACATCGGCACGCAGTGGATACGGGAGACGTGGCAGCCGACGGCGGTGGCGCAGGTGCGCGACCACTACGACCTCGGCACCGGCGTGGGCACGCTGGACCTGTCGAAACTGCGCGTGCCCGACGGGAAGTCGGTCACCACGCGCGCCGACGTGGGGCTGGGCCGAATAAAGGTGATCGTGCCCCGCGACGTGACCGTGCGCCTCAGCATCGAGGTGGGCGTGGGCGACATCCAGTTGCCGGGTGACCGGCAGCAGGACGTGGACGTGGAACCGGGCAAGCGCCGGGAAGCCACCCTGCCCCCGATCACGGGCGGCAAGAAGACCGGGACGCTCGTGCTCGACCTCCAGGTCGGCGCCGGACAGGTGGAGGTGGCCCGTGCTGCGGCATGAGTTCCAGCCGGGCAGGCTGGTCGCCGGTCTCGTCCTCACCCTCGCCGGCGCGCTCTACGCCGGCGACGCGGGCGGGGCCTGGGACACACCGTGGTTCGTGCTCATCCCGCTGGTCACGGGCGGCCTGTGCCTGGCCGGCGTGACGGCGATGGTCGCGGGCGGCATACGCAGACGCCGCCGCGGGGCACGCCGGGGCAGGCCGGAGGAGGCCGGCACACCCGGCTGACGCCCGCCTGCCGACCACCGACCGACCGGCCCGTTGGTCACACGAGACCGGGCGGGCATGCCCCGCAGGGCACGTCCCCGGCGACGGGACGGCAACCGACGCCACGCACCCCGACCGGCCGGGCACCCGCACCCCGACCGGCCGGACCAACCGGCCCGGGCGGCCCGCCGGCCGGCCAGGCAGCCGACCGTCGACGTCGGCAGGACGGCCGTCGGGGCTACTGGTACCGGCCCGCCCGCTGCCGTCGCCGTGACCGCAGGGCCGCGTCGATCGACAGGTAGGGCGCGCCGGCCAGGACGAGCGGAGTCCAGGCCATCAGGTAGGCGAGGTCGTTGCCGTAGTAGTACGGGTCGGAAGCCCAGCTCACGGTCAGCCACAGGCTGAGCGAGATCAGGGCGCCGCCGAGGGCCGCGAGGCGGGCGAGCAGGCCGAACAGGATGCCGATGCCGACGGCCAGTTCACCGAAGGCGATGGCGTAGCCGAAGCCGGGCGGGTTCTCCAGGGCCAGGTCGACCAGGGCCGGGATGGCCGAGGAGTCCCGGACGCTGCGCATCAGGTCGCCGACCGACCCGGGGCCGGAGTCCTTCATGAAGGCGCTGTCGGTCAGCTTGTCGAGCCCGGCGTAGATGAACGTGACGCCGAGGAACACCCGGAGGGGAAGGAGTGCGTAGTGCGAGGCCGTGTCCCGCCAGCCGCGTCGGCCACCACCGTCGAGGTAGGGGTCGTGCGTGTCCGTCCGCATACCGTGAGTCATCGCTGCCAGCCACCTCTCACCCGCCCTGCCGGGCCTCTCATCAGACGATACGGAAGCCGGGCCGACGACGCTCAGTCCCGCGCGCCGGGTTTTCCTCGGGGAGGGTTCCCCTTACGTCGACTGCCCCGGTGGCGGACGCGCCGACTGCCCCCGTGGCGGACGTGGGATGTGGGCGCTTCAGTCCGTCACATCGATCCCGTACCGGTTCGTCTCCACCCCCGCCGCCGTCACCACCTGGACCTCCAGTCGGCCGGGTTCCACGTCGGCCGGGACCGGGACCGTCAGGAGGGTGTCCGTCGGGTTGCTGAAGCCGCCGGTGACCGGGACGAGGGGGACGTGGACGTGGACCGTGCCGATGCGGACGACCATGCGGGACAGGCGGTCGGCGGTCTGGGCGCCGGGCGGGACGAAGCCGGCGCCGCGGATCTCGATGTCGTCGCCGGTGCGGATCGGCGCGTCCAGATCGCCGGCCTCGCGGGAGCGCACGACGGACAGGATGACGGGCCGCCCGCCCTCGGCGTACTTGCCGGCGACGTAGGTGGCGGCCGAGACCAGCACCAGGACGGCCAGGCCCCAGGGCAGGTCGGGCAGTTGGTCCGGGCGGCGGGCGAGCCGTACGGCGGCGAAGGCGAGGGCGACGGCGCCGATCACGACGTACTGGATGTCAGCGAAGGTGCCGCGCCCGGAGTCGTCGGTGAGCAGGTCGGCGGCGCGCGGCCGGTCCGCGCGGACCTTCTGGAGCCGCTGGCCGAGGACCCGCAGGCCCACCACGCGGCGCACCAGGACGGCGATGCCGCAGACGACGGCGAGGACGGTCACCACTCCGGCGCCGCGGGCGAGTTCGAGTCCGGCGAGCAGGTCGTCGCGCTCGCGCGGCCCGGACGCGGCGGCCAGGCGGCCGACCAGGACGAGCACCGCGTACGCGAGGAACAGCACCCACGCGGCGGCCACGGCGCGGGACGTGGAGAGGCGGTTGTCCTCGCCGATCACCGGTGCGAGCGCGCCGCCGCGCGCCCGGTGGAACCAGGAGGCCGCGGTCAGTCCGCCGGCGACGACCAGGGCGGCGAGCAGCCCGGCGGTGCGGGCCACCGTCCAGCCCGTGCCGACCGCGGTGAGCGCCTGCACGAGCAGCAGCAGGACGACCGCTCCCCAGACCACGTAGGCGGTGCGGCGCCACAGGCTCGCCAGCCAGGCCTCGCCCTCGGCGCGGCGGCGTTCGGCGACCTGTACCGCGGCCTGGGTCAGTTCCTCCGAGACCCACTGGCGGGAGGCCGACGCCGAGTGGGCGACGGCGGCCGGAAGTCCTTGTCCGGCGGCGAACTCGTCGCGTCGGACCAGGAATTCGGCGACCGCCCGCCGATGCCCGGCTCGCGCCCCGTGCGGGCAGTCCCCGCAGGTGCAGCCGCCCTTGTGCGCGCCGGCGCCCGCGCCGTCCTGCCTCGCCTCCTGCACCGCCACGCCCGAAGCCCGCCTTCCCGTCCTGATGCCCTGCCGATTGACTTGCCGATCGACGTGTGTGCCGACCGGCCGATTGCCCCGCCGACCGCCGTGCCAACTGCCCCGTGACGACAGCGAATTGTGCCCTACGGCACCCCGCTCACGTCCGACAGGTCCGTCAGGGGGAGTGAACCGTGCGGCGCCGGGTTGACGGGACGGCGGGAATCTCCGCGCCCGCGACCCCGCGTGTTCAGCTCAGCAGGTCCGGCTCGCTGCGACTGATGTCCTGCCACAGCGGCTGGTAGTTGATCCACGCGACGAGGTCTCCCCCGGCCTGTTCGCGGGTGGCCACGGCGGCCTTGTGGTCGATCAGCACCGGCCGGCCCGCCGCCTTCGCGGACAGCTGCACCTGGCAGGACCGCTCCATCGACAGGAACCACCAGGCCGCCGCGTCGACCGAGTCGCCGACCGTCAGCAGCCCGTGGTTGCGCAGTACGAGCGCCTTGCGGCTGCCGAGCACGGCGGCGATGCGGCGGCCCTCCTCGGCGTCGACGGCGACCCCGGAGTAGGCCTCGTACACGGCGTGGTCCTCGTAGAAGGCGCAGCTCTCCTGCGTGATCGGGTCGAGGAGTTCGCCGAGGGCGGCGACGGCGCGGCCGTGCACCGAGTGGCAGTGGGCGACGGCGACGACGTCGGGCCGGGCGGCGTGGACCTGGGCGTGCACGGTGAACGCGGCCTGGTTGACGTGGTGGCGGCCCTGGATGACCTGGCCGTCCGAGTTGGCGAGCACGAGGTCGCTGACGGTGACGTGCTTGAACGGCATGCCGAACGGGTTGACCCAGAAGCAGTCGGTGAACTCCGGGTCCCGGGCGGTGATGTGGCCCGAGACGCCGTCCTCGAATCCGTACCGTCCGAAGATCCTCAGGGCGCCCGCGAGCCGTTCCTTGCGGTGCCGGCGCTCGTCCTCGACCGACTCGTGCATCGGCGGCATCGCGAACTGCAACCGGTCGGTCGGCAGCGGCAGGGGCGGCGTGGGCCCGTGCATAGGTCCTCCAGCGGTGTTCCGTTTCAGGGCCGGAAATTACCCTCCGTGAGCCGGTGAGGACAGAGGCGTGCTGTGAAGATCGGGCACAGTCGGGTCAAGTCGTGTCGATACCCGACAGAAGATGTCGGGTATGGGGACCACACTGGCGCTCATGAGCCAGCAGAACTGGGCGCTCTTCCGCGCCGCCGAACCGGACCTCGCGCGCACCGTCGAGGAGCGGTTCGCCGCCCACACCCATCACGTCCTCGCGACCCTGCGCCGGGACGGGTCGCCGCGCACCACCGGCCTGGAGGTGCGGTTCCTGGACGGCGAATTGTGGCTCGGCATGATGCCGGGCTCGCTGAAGGCGCTCGACCTGCGCCGCGACCCGCGCTTCGCGCTCCAGGCGAACCCGGGCGAGGGCACGTCGATGGGCGGCGGAGACGTACGGATCAGCGGGCGCGCGATCGAGGTCGAGGACGCGGCGACGAAGTCCGGGTACGGGAAAGAGGTGGAACCGCCGGAGCCGTTCCACCTCTTCCGCACCGAGCTGACGGAGGTCGTGCGGACCTCCGTGGAGGACGACAAGTACCTCGTCCTCCAGGTCTGGAAGCCCGGCGAGCCGCTGCGCACGATCAGGCGCGCATAGCCCGCACAGGGCCCGAAGCGCCCGTCGCCGGGGACGACCCGACGCCGGGGATCACTCCCACTCGATGGTGCCCGGCGGCTTGCTCGTCACGTCGAGGACGACGCGGTTGACGTCCTTGACCTCGTTGGTGATCCGCGTGGAGATCTTCGCGAGGACCTCGTACGGCAGGCGCGACCAGTCGGCCGTCATGGCGTCCTCGGAGGAGACCGGGCGCAGCACGATCGGGTGGCCGTAGGTGCGGCCGTCGCCCTGGACGCCGACGCTGCGGACGTCCGCCAGGAGGACCACCGGGCACTGCCAGATGTCGCGGTCGAGGCCGGCCGCCGTCAGCTCCTCGCGGGCGATGGCGTCGGCCTCGCGCAGCAGGTCCAGGCGCTCCTTGGTGACCTCGCCGACGATGCGGATGCCGAGGCCGGGGCCGGGGAACGGCTGGCGCTGGACGATCTCCTCCGGCAGGCCCAGCTCCTGGCCGACCATGCGGACCTCGTCCTTGAACAGCTTGCGCAGCGGCTCGATCAGCTGGAACTCGAGGTCTTCGGGGAGCCCGCCGACGTTGTGGTGGGACTTGATGTTGGCGGTGCCGGTGCCGCCGCCGGACTCGACGACGTCCGGGTAGAGGGTGCCCTGCACCAGGAAGGCGACCTCGGGGCCCTCGTCCGCGATGATCTCGGCCTGCGCCTGCTCGAAGACGCGGATGAACTCCCGGCCGATGATCTTCCGCTTCTGCTCGGGGTCGCTGACCCCGGCGAGCGCCTTGAGGAACCGCTCCTCGGCGTCGACGACCTTCAGCTGCACGCCGGTCGCGGCGACGAAGTCCTTCTCGACCTGCTCGGTCTCGCCCTTGCGCATCAGGCCGTGGTCGACGTACACGCAGGTCAGCTGCGAGCCGATGGCCTTCTGGACGAGGGCGGCGGCGACGGCGGAGTCCACGCCGCCGGACAGGCCGCAGATCGCGCGCTTGTCGCCGACCAGCTCGCGGATCGCGGCGACCTGCTCGTCGATCACGTTGCCCGTGGTCCAGGAGGGGGTGAGCCCGGCGCCGCGGTAGAGGAAGTGCTCCAGCACCTGCTGGCCGTGCGTGGAGTGCATCACCTCGGGGTGGTACTGCACGCCGTACAGCTTCTTCTCGTCGTTCTCGAAGGCGGCGACCGGGACGACGTCCGTGGAGCCGGTGACCGTGAAGCCCTCCGGGGCGGCGGAGCAGGCGTCGCCGTGCGACATCCACACGGCCTGCTCGGCGGGCGTGCCCTCGAAGAGGGTGGACGACGGCCGGGAGACGTGCAGTTCGGTACGGCCGTACTCGCGGGCGCCGGTGTTGTCGACGGTGCCGCCGAGGGTCTGCGCCATCAGCTGGAAGCCGTAGCACATGCCGAAGACGGGGACGCCGGCCTCGAACAGCTCGCGGTCGAGGCGGGGGGCGCCCTCCTCGTACACGGACGAAGGGCCGCCGGACAGGATGATGGCCGCCGGGTTCTTGGCGAGCATCTCGGCGACCGGCATGGTGCTGGGCACGATCTCGCTGTAGACCCGGGCCTCACGGACGCGACGGGCGATGAGCTGGGCGTACTGCGCGCCGAAGTCGACGACCAGGACGGTGTCGGGGGCGGCGGCAGCGGGAGTCGCTGATGACACGGGGTGCCTTCCGGCGGTTGGGCGGGGGCTTGTGCTTGCCGATTCTACCGAGGTGGGGCGGGTGACCGTTCCGCACCGAGTGCGGCGGGGCCTCGTCCACCGGGTACACTGGCCGCCATGCTCACGCACCAGACCTTCGTCTTTACCTATGGCAACCGGCCCGCCGGCTGCCATGGTCGTGCTGCTTGAGCAACTGACAAGCGACTTCCCAGGCGCCCCGGGCTTCAAGGCCCGGGGCGTCTGGCGTTTTCCGGGACCTTCTCTCCCCCGGGGCACCGCATCCCGCCCGATGAGGAGCCTCACATGACCGTCACCAGCGAGCAGACCGCCGCCTTCGAGAAGGCCGTCGCCGAGAAGACCACCACCGAGCAGACCGGCGCCCGCACCGACGAGGCCGCCGGCCTGATCACCGGAGCCCGTGAGCGCATCGACGCGCTCGACGACCGGATCATCGGGCTGATCCAGGAACGGATGGCCGTGTCCGCCGTCATCCAGGAGGCACGGATCTCCTCCGGCGGACGGCGCGTGAACCTGTCCCGCGAGATGGAGGTCCTCGGCCACTTCCGCGACGCCCTGGGCAAGCCGGGCACGGCCCTCGCGATGACGCTGCTGGAGCTGTGCCGGGGCAGGATCTGACCGGGTGTTCGCCGGGGCAACCGGGCGTTCGCCGGGACAGACGTACGCATCGCCTCTCACCCGTACGGCGCGTGACGCCTCGCGGGCCGCTTCGTTGGTCCCGGTGTCCGTGCCAGCCAGGGGCGGGCCCGAAAGAACCACGCGTGGCTCGCTGGAGCGATGAGACGTACGGATCGTGCCGTGTGTCGTGGGACCTCGCTCCAGGGAAGTGACCGGACGGCAGGGGACAGCAGCCCGGTCACCCAGAGAACGGCCGGCTCCGGGGACGCCCGGGGCCGGCCGGCGGGACCGTCCCACACCGCCCCCCACCCCACACACCTACACAGCTCGACCTCACCGACCAGCGGCGCACCCTCCTCCCCCGGCGCCGCTCCCCCGGGCACCGGCGCTGCCCTGACGCCGGTGCTGACGGTGGAAGGGCCCCGCGGCAGACGTCCCGCGGGGCCCTTCGCATGCGCCAAGCGGCGACCGGCGCGGGAGGCGACTTCCGCCGGGTGACCCGGCTCACATAAGAATTCCGTGAATATGGGCACAACCATTCGCATGCCTCGGTGATCAAACCTCACGAATCAATGGCCACGCGCCCCACACGCGGCCGGCCTCCTCCAACGTTCGTACTGCACCGCGGTACGCCGGACTCTTGAGGTCTTCATGAAGCTTCGCCGCGCCATGGCAGCAGCGGCTGCGACTGCAGTGATCGCCCCGGTGGCGCTCCTCGCGGCGCCCGCCGCGTACGCGACCGAGAGCACCGACAGCACGCCGAGTGCCTCCGCCTCCGAGACGCCCGGGGACGACACCTCGGCCGACCCGTCGCCGTCCACGTCGGAGTCCACCGGCACGGGCGAGGGCGACGGTGGCGACAAGGAGCCGGGCGGCGACACCTCCACGAGCCCGTCCGCCACCGCCTCCACCTCCACGTCGCCGAGCACCTCGCCGAGCACCTCGGCCCCGGCCACCTCGCCGGCTCCGTCGACGTCCGCGTCCGAGTCGGAGTCCCCAGACCCCGAGCCGTCCGTCTGCGAGGACTCGCAGGTCGACGTCAGCATCACGGGTCTGCCGGGCAAGATCTCCGCGGGCAGCGGCTGGCACAAGTTCTCGCTGAACGTGCTCAACTCCTCGGACAACACCCTCCAGGACCTCGACTTCTTCGCCGGCGCCTCCCCCGACCGGGACGGCTCCGAGCTGTTCGAGAGCAAGCAGGTCCAGCTGCAGGCCTGGGACCCGGACAGCAAGACCTGGGTCGACCTGGACGAGGGCGGCTACGCGGTCGGTTACGTCGGCTACACCGACGTCCTCGAGCCCGACTACGTCGTCAACATCCCGATGCGCCTGAACGTCAAGGCGAGCGCCCCGGTCGGCGCGGGCTTCACGCTCGGCGCGACCATCTACGGCGACGCCGACAACGAGTGCGTCGGCTTCGGTGACGTCGCCTACCGCTTCGAGATCGTGGCGCCCGGCACGGACACGGACGGCACCAAGCCGCAGGAAGGCGGCAAGGCGCCCGTCACCGACAAGAAGCCCAGCGGCACCACCCCCGAGGTCACCGGCAGCCTCGCCGAGACCGGCTCCAGCTCCGCGCTTCCCGTGATCAGCCTCGTCGGCGGTGTCGCGGTCGTCGCGGGTGCGGGTGCGATCTTCGTCGTGCGCCGCCGCAAGGCCGAGGGCGTCGCGTAGTACGGAGCACGTAACGCGGAGCACGGAGCACGCAGCACGCAGCACATAGCACCGCACAGACAGAAGGACCTGCGCTCGGAGGGGGGCGCAGGTCCTTCTGTTCGTGGTGCCGTCGGTGCCGTCGGTCAGTTCTTGACCGGCCACTCCAGCGGCGGCGTGGTGAAGCCCTGCATCAGTTCCACCGCGGCGGCCTTCTGGCCCTCGTCGATGAGGAAGACCTTGCAGATCTTCTCCGACTCGCCGGGGTTCAGCTCCTTGTCGCTGTCGAACTTCGGGCAGTTGGGCCACTTGGCCTCGCCCAGCAGGACGATGAGGGCCCGGGTCCGCTTGTCCTGGTCGGTGCGGACGACCAGGTCGTCGTCCATGTCGCCGAGCGCCATGGGCTTGCCGCTCTCGTGGGTGAGGGTGGCCCACACGTAGACCGGGACCTGGGGTCCGTCGCCCTTGTCCTTCTTGAGGCCGGAGTTGTCCATGTCGGCCTTCGTGCCGGTCTCCACCGCGGTGGGCGTGACCGTGTACGTGGCGCCCTTCGACTTCGTGCTCTCGCTCTTCTGCGGCGGGCTGGCCTCGCCCAGGGCGAAGCTGGTCTTGTCCTCCTTGGCCTCCTCCGAACCCGACGACGAGTCGGAACCCGCCGACGACGAGCCGGTGCGGCCCTTGCCGGACTTGCCCGAGTCCGAATCCGAGTCCGAGTCGTTGCAGCCGGTCAGGGCCACCGTCAGTGCCACGGCGGCCAGAGCGGCCGGGACAACGCGGGACAACTTGCGCATGCGTTTTCGCCTTTCCCCGTTTTGGCACAAATGGGCGTAATGCACTGCCCACTTGAGCATCGTCTCGTCCGCGATCTTTGCAGACGGGACGTGCCCGCAACCAATCGGAGTCCGGGACTCCGCGGGGGTCAGGCCTCCTTCGGCGGCACCGTCGGCATCCCCAGGAACGGCAGCTTCAGCGCGCCGTAAGCGTCCGCCGGGACCGCCGGGTGCCGCGGCTCCACCGGCTTCAGACGCTCGTACGCCGTGCCCTGCGCGGGACGCGGGTCCGTCTCGCCCTTGTTGGGCCAGTACGACATCGCCCGCTCGGCCTGTGCCGTGATCGTCAGGGACGGGTTCACGCCGAGGTTCGCCGAGACGGCCGCGCCGTCGACGACCGAGATGCCCGGGTGGCCCCACAGCCGGTGGTACGGGTCGATGACGCCGGTCTCGGGGGAGGCGCCGATCGGGCAGCCGCCCAGGAAGTGGGCGGTCAGCGGGGTGCCCATCAGCTCACCGACGTTGGAGCCGGCGAAGCCGTTGATCTCGGCGGCCAGCGCCGACGCGCCGTCCGTCGCGGCCTTGATCTGCTTGGGGTTGGGCGAGCCGTGCCCCTGCCGGGCGGTGAGCAGGCCCTTGCCGAGGCCCTTCGGCTTCAGGTACGTCGTCAGGGAGTTGTCCAGCGACTGCATCACCAGGCCGATGATGGTCCGCTCCGACCAGCGGCGGTTGGACAGGGAGCGCAGGACCAGCAGCGGGTGCCGGGCCGCGTTCGCCAGCCAGCCGAGGACGCGCGCCGAGCCCTTGCCGGTGGGCGCGTACGGCACCTGGAGGATGGACAGGCCGCCCATCGAGTTGGAGCCCTTGCCGTAGCGGACCGGCTCGATGTGGGTGTTCGGGTCGGGGTGGATCGACGAGGTGATGGCGACGCCCTTGGTGAAGTCGGCCTTCGGCTCGCCCGTGGCCTTGCGGTAGCGCCGGTCGTCGGTCTGCGCGCCCACCAGCGCCTCGGAGTTGGTGCGGGTGAGGTCGCCCAGCCTCGCGGAGAGGCGGGGCAGTTGGCCGCCCGACTTCATGCGGTGCAGCAGGGTCTGCGTGCCGTACGTGCCGGCGGCCAGTACGACCTGCCGGGCCGTGAAGGTGCGGCCTGCGCCCTTGCGGCGCTCGTCGGTGGGGAGCGTGGCGACGGCGTAGCCGCCGCGGGCGTCCTCCGTGACCGAGACGACCGTGGTCATGGGGTGGACGACCGCGCCGGCCTTCTCGGCGAGATACAGGTAGTTCTCGTTGAGGGTGTTCTTCGCGCCGTGCCGGCAGCCGGTCATGCACTCGCCGCACTCGTTGCAGGCGCGCCGGGAGGGCCCCTCGCCGCCGAAGTACGGGTCGGGCACCTCCTCGCCGGGCTCGGCGCGCACGCTCTTGCCGGCGTCCTCGCCGTCGCCGAAGAACACGCCGACCGGCGCCATGTGGAAGGTGTCGCCGCAGCCCATCCGCTCGGCCGCCGCCTTCAGGTGCACGTCGGACGGCGTCATGGTCGGGTTGAGCCGCACGCCGAGCATGCGCCGTGCCTGGTCGTAGTACGGCCGCAGCTCGTCCTCCCAGTCGGTGATGTCCTTCCACTGGGGGTCCTCGAAGAAGGGCTTCGGCGGCACGTAGAGGGTGTTGGCGTAGTTGAGCGAACCGCCGCCGACGCCGGCGCCGGCGAGGACCATGACGTTGCCCAGCAGGTGGATGCGCTGGATGCCGTACATGCCGAGCCTGGGGGCCCACAGGTAGTTCTTCAGGTCCCAGGAGTTCTTCGGGAGCGTCTCGCGGGTGAAGCGGCGGCCCGCCTCCAGCACCCCCACCCGGTAACCCTTCTCCGTCAGGCGCAGGGCGGTGACGGAACCGCCGAAGCCGGAGCCCACGACGACGACGTCGTAGTCATACATCTCCTGTGACACGTGCTCTCCTCGTTGAGAACCGCCGGGGTCGACGTCGAACGGCCGGGGGTCTAGCGGAAACGGAACGCCTTCATCAGGCGCAGGCTGGCGCTCATGAACGCCGCGTACTTCTCGTCGTCCATGCCGAGCGAGGGGGCCATCGGCAGCAGCCGCTGGTGGGCGACGGTCTGCGCCTCGGTGAACTTGAGGATGCCCTCCGCCCCGTGCCGGCGGCCGAGCCCGGAGTCCTTCATGCCGCCCATCGGCGACTGCACGCTGCCGTAGGCGGGCGCGTAGCCCTCGTTGATGTTGACGGTGCCGGTGCGCAGCCGGGCGGCGACCGCCCTGCCCCGCCGGGCGTCCTTCGTCCACACCGACGCATTGAGCCCGTACGCCGTGGAGTTGGCGCGCTCGACCGCCTCGTCCTCGCCGCTGAAGCGGTAGACCGACACGACCGGGCCGAAGGTCTCCTCCGCGCACACGGACATGGAGGGCTCGACGCCGTCGAGGATGGTGGGCTCGAAGAAGTACGGGCCGATGTCCGGGCGGGCGACGCCACCGGTGACGATCCGCGCGCCGCGCGCGACGGCGTCCTCGACGTGCCGCTTGACGGTCTCCAGTTGCCGCTCGCCGACGAGGGAGCCCATCTCGGCGCCGTAGGCGAGGGAGTTGCCGAGCCG
This sequence comes from Streptomyces sp. NPDC037054, assembly GCF_055606745.1. NCBI lineage: Bacteria > Bacillati > Actinomycetota > Actinomycetes > Kitasatosporales > Streptomycetaceae > Streptomyces > Streptomyces sp. NPDC037054. The sequence goes on from NZ_JBVJSJ010000001.1 coordinate 729,455, forward strand.
CATGGCCCGGGTGCGGGCGGCGAAGCGCTCCAGGAAGGCGTCGGCGACCGACTCGTGGACGAGGAGCCGCTCGATGGAGATGCACAGCTGGCCGGCGGAGGAGAAGCAGGCGCGCACGGCGCCGGCCGCGGCCTTCTCGATGTCGGCGTCCTCCAGCACCAGCATGGCGTTCTTGCCGCCGAGTTCGAGGGAGACGCCGACCAGGCGGGAGGCGGCTCGCTCGGCGACCTCGCGGCCGGTGCGGGTGGAGCCGGTGAAGGACACGTAGTCGGCGTGCTTGACGACCTCGGGGCCGACGACGGGGCCGTCGCCGATGACGACCTGGAACACCTCGGCGGGCAGCCCGGCCTCGATCAGCAGGTCACGCGCCCACAGAGCGGTGAGGCAGGTCTCGGTGTCGGGCTTCATCACGACCGCGTTGCCCGCGACGAACGCCGGGAGCGCGTCGCCGACGGACAGCTCCAGCGGGTAGTTCCACGGCGCGATCTGGCCCACGACGCCGCGCGGGTGGCGCAGTTCGGTCACCTTGGTGAGGGTCGGCACGGCGCCGGTGTGCCGCCGGGGCCGCAGGTACGAGGGGGCCTTGCGGCCGTAGTGCCGGGCGGCGACCGCGACGGCCTGGACCTCCTCGTGCGCGTGCAGCCGGGCCTTGCCGGTCTCCAGCTGGACGAGGTCCAGCACCTCGGCCTGCCGCTCCAGCAGCAGGTCGTGGAAGCGCAGCAGGACGGCCGCGCGCCGCCGCACCGGGATCCGCTCCCAGACCGCCTGCGCGGCGCGGGCCGCCTCGAAGGCCTGCGCCACGTCCTCGGGGGTCGACTCGGGCAGGTCGGCCAGCTTCTCCCCGGTGAACGGCGTGTGGTTGGCGGTGGTCCCGGATCCGGCCACGCCCTTGACGAGTTGGGCGACCAACTCGGGCGTCACCACGTCGTCCGCGGTGCGGGCGCCCGCCGGGGCGGGGGCGATGGGGTTCGTCGTGCCGGTCTTTTCGAGGGCCTGCGCGTCCGTCATGGGCGGCAGAGTATGCCGGACGGAACGCTTTGTGTACCCGTCGGTAACAGGCATTCACGGACTGCTCACACGACGCCAGTGATCGCTGGCAACAAACGCGCTGATCAGGGCGTTGTTCGGTCGGAAATCAGTCGCTCACCATCTCGGCACGGTCACGACCGGAAGGCGAAGGGCAGCGTGCGCAGCAGACGGCGGCCGAGGGACGGGGGCGCGGGGTCGGGGGCGGGATCCGGCGCGGGGTCGGGAGCGAGGTCGGGCGCGGGCGGGGTGCCGGTGGCGGGCCGCGGGGCCCTGGGGCCCTCGTCCGGCCCGGTCGCGGGCGCCGTCCCGCGCGGCTCGGCCGCCCCGACGTCGCTGCCGCCCTCCGGTCCGGCCACCCACTCCAGGACCTTGCCGACCTCCTCCGCGTCCGGCCGCTGCTCCGGCTCCCGCGCCAGCAGCCGGGCCATCAGCGGCCCGAGCGGCCCGGCGTGCTCCGCCTCGGGCGGGTCGCCGTCGAGGATCGCGGCGAGCGTGGCCTCGGGAGACGTACGGCGGAACGGGGAGGCGCCCTCGACGGCGGCGTAGAGCAGGACGCCCAGGGACCACAGGTCGGAGGCCGGGCCGGCGGTCCGGTCGGACATGCGCTCCGGCGCGACGTACTCCAGCGCGTCGCCGGACTCCCCCTCGGCGGTGGCGGGTTCGTCGCCGTTCACGTGGGCGATGCCGACGTCGGTGAGGACGACGCGGCGGCCGGGGCCGAGCAGCACATTGGCCGGTTTCACATCCCGGTGCACGATGCCGACGGCGTGCGCGGCGCGCAGGGCGCCGAGGACGGCGAGGCCGATGCGGGCGGCCTCCCGCGCGTCGACCGGGCCGCCGCGCAGCACCTCGTCCAGGGACTCGCCGCGCACCAACTCCATGACGATCCAGGGGAGTCCGTCCGGCCCGTCCCCGTCCTCCACGACCACGTCGTGGATGGTGACGGCGGCGGGGTGGTCGACCCGGGCGGCGGCCCGGGCCTCGTGGTACAGCCGGTGCGCGGCGCGCCGGTGGGTCTCCTGCTCCGGATCACCCGGCAACCGGGGCTCCTTGACGGCGACTTCACGGCCGACGCGTTCGTCCCGGGCCCGCCACACGGTGCCCGTGCCTCCGGAGCCGATCCGCTCGACCAGGCGGTAACGCCCGGCCACCAGCCGCCCCTGGACGCCCGTCCCGTCCCCGTCGTTGCTCATGCCCCATCAGTACCGCGCGGAACGCCCGGTTGTCGACGCGCGTTCTTCCCGCGTGACGGGTTCAGAGCTTGTCGATGTCCAGGTTCGCGATGGCCGTCCTCGCGACCTCGCGGCCCCGGTCGGTGAAGTCGCTCTTGCGCGGGTAGTCGACGGTCAGCTTGTACATGTTCCCGCCGGAGTCCTTGTAGTAGAAGATCTGCAGCTCGCGGGGCAACGGGTTCTCGCTGTCGTCCGTCTCGTACTCGAGCGTGTTCCGAGCGGCCTTCTTGCCCTGGTAGGTGGTCTCCTGGGTGGCCGTCTTCGGGTCCTCGGCCATGTCGAGGTCGTAGTCGCCCCGGTCCTTGAAGGCGGCCTCGTCCTCGTACATCTCGGCGGCGGCGGACTCCGCGATGTTGCCGGCGGTGTCCTCGGCCTTCTTGTCCAGCTTCAGCCCGATCCAGAGGCTGCCGCTCGGGTCGGAGTAGCGGACCCAGTGGCCGTCGTTCGGCTCCTCCGGCACCTGGCGCACATAGTGGGAAGGCACCGCCAGGGTCGCGCCGAGGGCCTTCTCCTGCCGCGTCTTCCAGTCGTCCGGCAGCGGCCCCGCGAACGGGTCCGCGATCACCAGGTACGCCGCCACCGCCGCGGCGACGACCGCGGCGCCGAGTCCGAGCAGCGTCCTGCGGCCGACGTGGATCCCGGGGCCGGGCGCGCCACTTGGACCGGGTGCGCCGCCGGAGCCGTACGCCCCGCCGGGGCCCGCGACCGTCACGAACTGCGTGGGCACGGGGGCGGGCGGGTTCGCCGCGGCCTCCAGCAGGGCCCGCACCTGGGCGGCGCCCGGCCGGCGGGCCGGGTCCTTCTGCAGCAGGCCGGTGATGGCCTCGGCGAGCGGGCCCTGCGCGGCGGCGGGCGCCGCGGGCGTGGCGTTGAGCACGGACTGGAGCGTGGCCGGGGTGTTGGTGCGGCGGAACGGCGAGACGCCCTCCGTCGCCGCGTACAGCACCACGCCGAGGGACCACAGGTCGGAGGCGGGGCCGGGGCGCTGGCCGAGCACCCGCTCGGGCGCGATGTACTCGGGGGAGCCGACGAAGCCGCCGGTGTCCGTCAGGTTCGTCTCGCCCTCGATCTGCGCGATGCCGAAGTCGGTGAGGACGACCCGGTCGTGGCGGCCGAGCATCACGTTGTCCGGCTTCACGTCGCGGTGCAGGATGCCCGCCGCGTGCGCGGCCTCCAGCGCGCCGAGGACCTCCAGGCCGATCCGGGCGGCCTCGCGCGCGCTGAGGGTGCCCTCCTGGAGCGCGTCGCCCAGCGAGCGGCCCTGCACCAGCTCCATCACGATCCACGGCTGGCCGTCGACCACGGCCACGTCGTGCACGTTGACGACGGAGGGGTGGTCGAGACGGGCCGCGGCCCGCGCCTCGCGCCGCATCCGTTCGAAGGCGTTGGCGCGTTCGCGTTCCGGAAGGTGGTCCGGGACGCGCGGTTCCTTGACGGCGACCTCGCGGTCCACGGTCTCGTCCTTGGCCCGCCACACGGTGCCCATGCCGCCGTGCCCGAGCTTCGCGAGCAGCCGGTAGCGCCCGCCGATGAGCCGCCCGGTGCCCGGGTCGGGCGCGGGCTGCGGACGGGGCGGGACGACCTGGGTGTGCGCCGCGTACGGGTTGTTCGGATGCGGCACGGCCGCCTGCGGGTTCGGCGGTTGCAGACCGAAACTCGTGGGCTCGTCGGACCCGTGGTGGGCTCCCCCGTTGTTGCTCATGGCTCCATCCTTATCGCGCCGGGCACCCCCGGAGCCACCGGGGACGGCGGGTGGTCACGGAGTCGTGACGCGGACTGGGGCTTATCTCCCGTTTATGCGCGTACGGGGGCTACCTCGCGCGGTGCCGTGTGCTCGTGGCGCAGGTCACCCCGCCGGGCGCCGTGAGCCGTCGACCTGGGGCGTGTCGCCGGCGACCGGGGACGCCGGGCCGCCCGCGCCGGTGTCCGGGGCCGCCGTGCGGGTCACCGTCACCGTGGCCGTGGGTGTGGGTGTGGGTGTGGCAGTCGGAGTGGACGTCGAGGTCGGCGTCGGCGTGGCGGGCCGGGTGGTCGGGCCCGGCGCCGGGCTGGTCGGCGCGCCGCCGCCGTCGCCGTCGCCGTGGATCAGCAACGCCGCCGCCGACAGGCCCGCCCCGGCCGTCGCGGCGACCAGCAGCGCGGCCACCAGCACACCCCGCCGGGTACGCCCGGACAGCCCGAGCCGCCCGGAACGCCGCGGCTGCCCGGCCCGGCCCGGCGTCCGCAGGGGCGTGCCGTCGGCCGGGGGCACGGGCGTCCGGCCCGTCTCGCGGAACGCCCGCAGCATCCACTCGGCCCGCGCCGCCTCCAGCCGCCGTTCCGGATCGCGCTCCAGCAGGCCCCGTACGACGGGCAGGATCGGCGCGGCCTGCTCGGGCGGGGTGATCTCGCCCGACACCACGGCGTGCAGCACCCCGCCCAGCGAGTCGCGGTGGAACGGCGACTCGCCGCTCAGGGCCGCGCACAGCAGCACGCCGAGCGACCACAGGTCGGACGCGGGCCCGGTCCTGGCCCCGGCGATCCGCTCCGGCGGCGTGTACTCGGGCGAGCCGACGAAGGAACCGCTCTCGGTGAGCGTGCTGGCGCCCGGCACCTGGGCGATGCCGAAGTCGGAGAGGACGACCCGGTCGGTGCCGTCCTCCAGCAGGACGTTCGCCGGTTTGAGGTCGCGGTGCAGCACGCCCGCCTCGTGCGCGGTGCGCAACGCGCTCAGCAGCGCGATGCCGATCCGCGCGGCCTCGGCGGCGTCGACCGGGCCGCGCGCGGCGATGCGGTCGGCGAGCGTGGGGCCGTCGATCAACTCCATGACGATGTAGGGCCGTTCGTCGTCCTCGACGACGTCGTGCACGACGACGATGTGCGGATGGTGCAACTGGGCGACCGCGCGGGCCTCGCGCAGCGTCCGGTCCCGCTGCCGCCGGGCCTCCTCCGCGGTGAGCGTGTCGTCGAAGGGGAGTTCCTTGACGGCGACACGCCGGCCGAGCAACTGGTCGGTGGCCCGCCACACCACGCCCATGCCGCCACGCCCGAGCTTCGCCTCAAGCCGGTACCGTCCCGCGACGATCCGGGCGCCGGCCCCCTCGGTCCCCATGCGCCCATCATGCCCCACCGGACGCAGCCCTTCCGCGTGCCGAGCCGCAGGTGGCCGACAACCGACGCCGCCGCGGCGGCCGTTGCGGCACCGGTCGCGGAGTCGGTCGCGGGCTGGGTCAGGACCGTCCCGGCTGCCATCCCTGGAGCACCGACGTGAACTGCCGGCGGGCCTGCGGCCAGTCCTCGGCGGGCGACGACATGTAGATCGCGTACTCGGTGCCGTCCCGCGCGACGTACGTCTCCTCGATCGCGCGGCGCGGCCCCGGGAACGGCGTGTCCTTGGCCTGCGCGGTCCAGGTGTACTCCCACAGGGAGCCGGGGCGGTCGCGGTAGACGTTCTTGTCGAGGGTGACGCGCCGGTAGTCGACCAGCCGCTGCAACTGCTGTTCCAGGTCGAGCTGGTGGGCGTGCGGGTCGGCGAAGTCCGGCGAGTCGTCCACGGCGATGCGCAGGAAGTGCTCGCCGCCGTCCGGCGTGTAGTCGATCTGGCGGATGCCGCCGGCCGTGTCGAAGACCTGGCGTTTCCAGCCCTTGGGCAGGTAGAGGCTGAATCCGGCCGGGTCGTCGCGCCGGACCCACGACTGCGGCACGCCGCCGTCGGGGCGCGGCGAGCTCGTGGCGGCGATGGTCGGACTCGGCGATTCCACCGCCTCCTCGCGCGTCCCGCCGCCCCTGTCCCACTGCTGGAGCACCACGGCGGTGCCGCCGCCGAACAGCGCGGCGACGACGATCACGAGGCCCACGGTGCGCAGCCGGCGGTGCCCCGGCGCGGTCCGCCCGTGCCCCGGAGCGGCCGGTCCGACGCGCGTGGGACCGGTCGGCGCCCCGTACGGCACACCGGCCGTCGTCCCGTACGTCGCGCCGGGCCCGCCGGTCGCGACCGTCCCCGTGCCGTACGCCCCCGCGCCCCCGGGCGCCGCGCCCGGACCGCCGTACTGCGTCGGCACGTAGGCCTCCGCCCCGTTCGGGCGCCGTCCCTCCGCCGCCTCGGCGAGCATCTGTTCGGTGGCCGTCGCGTCGGGGCGGGTGGCCGGATCCTTGCGGAGCAGGGCCGTGATGACGGGCGCGAGCGGCCCGGCGTGGCGTGCCTCGGCCGGTTCCTCGTCCACGACCGCCTGCATGGTGCTCAGCGGTGAGGTGCGGCGGAACGGCGACCTGCCCTCCACCGCCGTGTAGAGCGTGGCGCCGAGCGCCCACAGGTCGGAGGCGGGGCCGGGATCGTGGCCGCGCACCCGCTCGGGGGCCAGGTAGTCGACCGAGCCGACGACCTCGCCGGTGCGCGTGATCGTGGTGTCGCCCTCGATCTGGGCGATGCCGAAGTCGGTGAGCAGGACGCGTCCGTCGTGCCCGAGGAGGACGTTGCCGGGTTTGATGTCGCGATGCAGGACACCGGCGGTGTGCGCGGCGCGCAGGGCGCGCAGGACCCACAGCCCGACGCGGGCCGCCTCACGCGGCTCCAGCCGGCCCTCCTCCGTGACGGCGTCGGCCAGCGAACGGCCCTCGACCAGCTCCATCACGATCCACGGCCGGCCGTCGTGTTCGAGTACGTCGTGGACGGTGACGACGGCCGAGTGGTTGATGCGCGCGGCGGCCCGCGCCTCGGCCCTGGTGCGGGCCAGCAGGATGCCCTGCTCGCTCTCGGACACGTAGAGGGCGGCGGTCAGTTCCTTGACCGCGACCGACCGGTTCAGCACCTCGTCGTGGGCGCGCCACACCCGCCCCATGCCCCCGCTGCCGATGGAACCGCCGAGTCGGTAACGGCCCGCGAGGAGCATGCCCTGCATCTGATTCACGTTCCCCCGCAATGCTCTTGACACGGTCAGCGTAGGGACCGGCCCGCGCGCAGGGAACGGGCCGGACGCCAAGGTGACCGCACTGTGACGGTTGTCGCTCCGCGTGACGAACGGCCGGGTGGTCGGCCCGGGTCCGTCCGGCGCTCAGCCCATGGCCCTGCCGGGGCTCAGCCCGTGACCTGGTACGTCGCCGAGGCCTGCTCGAACAGCCGCGTCACCTCGTCCCGTTCGGCCTCCGGGCCGCGCACCTGCACCACGTGGTAGCGCCCGTCGACCAGCACGGCGAGGTTCCGCACGAACAGCTCGCGCCCGTCGTCCCCGGTCCACGTGAACTGCCCCTCGGCCATGGACCGCCCGCCGACCTCGATGGTCTTCAGCCCGGTCGACGTGGCCCAGCTGGAGTCCCGGAACGGCTGCAACTCCCGTTCGCTCTCCCGCTGGTAGGCCATCGGGTCGCTGCCGTACTGCTCCGCGCTGTCCCGGCCCGGCACGACGATCAGCTCGAAGGCGCCCTGCGCGTAGACGACTTGACCCCGGCCGTTGACCGGGCTGCGCCGCCAGCCCTCGGCGACGGCCACGCGGAAGCCCTCCGGGTCCTTGCGCAGGGTGAAGCCGTCGGCGGCGTCGGGGCCATCGGTGGTCTGGGTCTCGGCCGCCCCGTCGGACGGTCCGCCGTCCGGCCCCGTCCCCGTCCGGCCGGGACCGGGCTCGCTGCTGGGGTCCGGGGACTGCGCGGGCGGCCGCTCGGCCTGCCCGGCGGCGCCGGTACGGTCGGTGCCGTCCCCGCCCGCGGTGTCGGACTTCGGCATGAACAGCATCGCGTACGCGATCGCCGCGGCGACCACGAGCAGGATCACCACCAGCAGCGTGCGGCCCAGGCTGCGCGGCGACCGCTCCTCCTGCCGGCCCCGCTTGTGCCGGCCCTGGTGCACGGGCAGCCCGGCGCGCCGCCTGCGCACCAGCTCGCCGCGCCGGCGCACGACCGGCAGCCGTCCGGTGTCGGCGGGCGGCGCCGCGACGACGTGCACCCCGGCCTCCGGCTCGGGCGCCGAACGCACCAACGACCGCAGCCAGCCGCCCAGTTCCTCGAAGTCGATCCGCTCGGTCGGGTCCTGCCGCAGCAGCGACTCCACGACGGGACGGAGCGGACCGCACTCCTCCGCGTACGCGGGCGGCTCGGCGCACACCATCTGCACCAGTTCCGCCGTCGACTCCTCCGGGTAGGGCGCGTGGCCCTGCACGGCGCGGAACAGCAGCGCGCCGAGCGCCCACAGGTCGGTCGCGGGGCCGATGGGCGCGGCCAGCTGCCAGTTCTCGTGCACGGGACCGGCCTGTTCGGGCGCCCACCGCTCGGTGACCGGCCCGACGACGGCCATCCGCGCCTGCCGTGCCCGCTCGGCGGCCAGCGCGGTGGCGGGTCCCCGGCGGGGCGCGGGCGCCCCGGCGACCAGGTCGTCCCACCGGGCGGACGCACCGGCCCCGGCCGCCGGCTCCCCGGCCCGCGCGGGCAGGGAGACTCCGGCGCCCTGCTCCGACGCCGAGTACGGCGAGTACGGCGAGGGAGCTCCGTGGGGTGAGGGGGCGCCGTGGGGTGAGGGGGCGCCGTGGGGCGACGCCGGCACACCGTGGGACGGCGCGGCGGCGCCGGGAGGCAGGGGCCCTTCGAGGGGCGGACGCGCTCCGTGCGGAGGCGTGGCGTCGGGGGCGGGACGGGTGCCGGGCAGGGCCGTGCGGCCGTTCTGTGCCTCTTGTACGCGGGCGGCCGCGCGTGCGCCCGCGCGGTACGCCGCGATGGCCCCGGCCCGCGCCGCCCGGATGTCGGCGGTGGGGTCGACGGGACGGCGGGACAGCCCGGCCGGTCCCGCGCCCGGCGCCTCCGCACCAGCGGCCGGCAGGCCCCGGGCCGAACGCGCCTCGATGGCGGCCCGCCGCGCGGCCTCGGGATCGACGGCCCCGCCGACCGCGTCCGCCGCCGTCGGGGGCTCGGCCGCGCTCGCCGCCGTGGTGGGAGCGACCTCGTCGTCCGGGTCGCGCGGCACCGGGTCGTAGCCGCACAGCGCTTCCTCCGCGGCCCCGGCCGCCAGGCCGGTGAGCATCACGCGGCCGTCGTCGCAGACCAGCACCGTGCGCGCGGTGAGGTTGCGGTGCACCCAGCCGTGGCCGTGCAGCACCCGCAGCGCCATCAGGATGTCGGAGGCGATCTCGGCCGCCCGGTACGGCGTCAGCGGCTTCTCGGCGAGCAGCGCCGCCAGGGGCCGCGCGGCCACCAGCTCGCTCACGATCCACAGCGAACCGCCCTCGGCGAACACGTCGAAGACCTGGTCGAGCCGCGGATGGTCGGGTATGCGGGCCGCGGCCTGCGCCGCCTCCACGGCACGCCGCACGACCGGGTCGGCCGGCCGCCGCGGTCCGGGGCGTCCGCCGGGCCGCCGCGCCCCGCCGTCGCGTGCCGTGAAGCCGTCCGGCAGTCCGTCCGCGTCGAGCACCTCGGCCTCGACGACCTCCGGCAACGGCACCTGCCTGACCAGGACTTCCTGCCCGCTGTAGGTGTCGAAGGCCCGGGACTCGGTCAGTTCGTACTCGTCGGACGGCGGCAGCGGAAGGCGGTAGCGGTCGGCGAGCACCCGACCCGCGTAGTCGTCCACGTTGCCTCCCCCGGCAGCCCGGTCGGTCAAATCCGTTCGCCCCGCGTCCCGTTCCCCATGCGTCCGGTCCGCAGTCCTTCACGATACGTGCCGGAGGCAACCCGCAATGAGGGGATGCCGGATCTCACGCCTGCAAACCGGGACCGTTCACCTCACGACTTGGGTTCAAACGTCCTCGCCAGCGTGCGCCAGGTGTCCTCGCGCAGGTCGCTGCCCCAGTCCGAGGCCTTCGCCGTGTACATCAGCGCGTACCCGAGCCGGTCGTTCACGACGAAGCCCCGGTCGACCGTCCGGTACTTCGTACCGCTCTCCACGTAGGTGAACTCCCAGTCGGCCGCGTTCCAGCCCCGGTAGTCCACCTTCTCTATGCGGATCTTCCGGTACTGGTCGCGGACCATGTACTGCTCCTGGTTCCGCCAGTCCGCGACCGGGTCGCCCTTCGGCGTGGACGTCCAGGCCACGAGCAGCCGCTGCCCGTCCGGCCCGCTGAACCGGTCCCCGGCCGCGCCGGTCGACTGGTACTTCCAGCCCTTCGGCAGCCCGATCGCGTACCCCTGGCGCCCCTTGTGCGTCGACACCGCCGGGGCGGCACCGCCCTTCGAACCGCCCGCCCCCGACGACCGGCTCGGCTCGGCACTCGGTGATCCCGAGCCCTTCGCGCCGCCCGTCGCACCGGTCCCCGCGGACTCCTTCGCGTCCCCGTCCGCCGTGGCGCCGCCCTCCGGGTCCTGCTTGGTGTCGCCGCTCTTGGCGGCACTGGCGACCGGCTTGCCGCCGCCCTTCGCCCCGTCGGAGGGGTCGTCGCCGCCGAGGGTGAACGCGAGCACGGCGGCCAGCACGGCCAGCACCACGACCACCGCCACGACGATCAGCGTCCGCCGCGGCACCACATCGGTGAGCGACGCCTTCGGCGCGGGCCTGGCCGGCAGATCCGGCGGCGGCATCACGGGCCACCCCGAACTCCGCCCGGCCGAGGCGGCGTTGACGCCACCGGCGCTCGCACCGGCACCCGCCGACGCACCACCCGCGGCCCCACCGGACACCCGCGTCGCCTCCGCCCCACCGGCGGCACCAGACGCGGCCTCGGAGCCCGAACCGCCCTCACCGCTCCCGGACTTGGCGCCCGCGGCGGCCCCGGCGACCGCACTCGCGCCCGCGGCCCGGCGCACCGAACGCAGCGCACCGCGCAGCCGCTCGGCGACCTCCTCACCGCGCCGGCTCCCGGACCCCGCCGCGTCCGCGCCGCCGGACCGTCTGTCGGGCTGCCCCGGCAGCGGCACGACCTTGGTCGCGTCCGGCTCGGGCTCCTTCACCGCCGGCCCGTGCAGGACCGCGTTGAGCATCTCCCGCGCGCCCGCGTCGTCGAGCCGCTTGGCGGGGTCCTTGGTGAGCAGGCCGTAGATGACGTCCTTCAGCGGCCCCGCGTTCTTCGGCTCCTCCAGCGGCTCGGTCATCACCGCCGTGAGCGTCGCGATCGCGGACCCCTTGTCGTACGGCGGTGTGCCCTCCACCGCCGCGTACAGCAGCCCGCCGAGCGACCACAGGTCGGCCGCCGGCCCGGGCTTGTGCCCGCGGGCGCGCTCCGGGGAGATGTACGAGGGCGCGCCGACGAGCATGCCGGTCGAGGTGATGGACGGGTCGCCCTCGACCTGCGCGATGCCGAAGTCCGTGAGCACGACCCGGCCGTCTTCCGCGATGAGCACGTTGGACGGCTTCACGTCGCGGTGCAGGATGCCCTCACGGTGCGCGGACCGCAGCACGTCCAGGACGGCGAGGCCCACCTCGGCGGCGCGCTCGGGCTCCAGCAGGCCGTCCTCCCGGATGACCTCGGCCAGCGACTTGCCCTCGACCAGCTCCATCACGATCCACGGCCGGTCGTCCTCCTGGACGACGTCGAAGACCGTGACGGCGCTGTTGTTGCGGATCCGCGCGATCGCCTTGGCCTCGCGCAGCGTCCGCGTGATCAGGCGCCGCTTCTCCTCCTCGTCGATGTTCGACGGGAACCGCAGCTCCTTGACGGCGACCGTCCGTCCCAGGGTCTCGTCCTCGGCACGCCACACCGTCCCCATGCCGCCGCGGCCGAGCACGTCTCCCAGCCGGTACCGCCCGGCGAGGAGACGTGCGCTCTTGTCCTGACGGGATGTCCCCGCCCGCTCCGCCTCCGACATGCGTCCCCTCATGCAACCCGCCCTGACAGAGACTTCATTGTCTCTCACCCGGCAAGTGCCGGGCGCCCAGGGTGCCCCTGGCGACAACCGCGGCGCCCTGCTGACGGGGGCCGGGTGGAACGCGCCGTTCCACCGCCTGCATGATGGTCCGCCACACAGGGAGGGAGGACCGTGATGCAACCGCTTCGGGCGCTCCTGGCCCTCCCCTTGGCCGCGCTCCTGCTCACCCTGGCCCCGTCCGGCACCTCGGCACTCACCGCGCCGTCCCCGGACGCGGTCCTCCCGCTGCTGGTGGCGCGGGGCGAAGCGCCCGCCGCCGCACTGCTGTCCGTGTCGGAGAGCCGCACCCGCTACGCCGAGTCCGGGCCGGGCATCTCCCGCACGGACCACTTCCGCGCCGGCAGCATCACGAAGACGTTCATCGCGACCGTGGTCCTCCAACTGGCGGCCGAACAACGCCTGTCGCTGTCCGACACGGTGGAGCGGCACCTGCCGGGCCTGGTGCGCGGAGCGGGCAACGACGGCCGCGCGCTGACCCTGCGCGCCCTGCTCACCCACACCAGCGGCCTGTACGACTTCACCGCGGACACCAGCGGCGCCGCCCCCGTCACACCCCGTCAGGCCATACGCATCGCGCTCACCCACCCCCCGGCCTCCCCCGGCCGATACGCCTACTCGAACACCAACTACGTCCTGCTCGGTCTCGTCGTCGAGCAGGTCACCGGCCGCTCGTACGCCTCCGAGGCCGAACACCGCCTCATCACTCCGCTCGGTCTGACCGGCACCTCCTTTCCCGGCTCCCGCACCTCACTGCCCGCCCCGCACGGCCGCGCCTACGCCGCGGACGGTTCCGACGTCACCGATCTCGACCCGCGGACGGCGGGTGCCGCGGGTGAGATGGTGACGACGCTCGCCGACCTGGACCGCTTCTACTCGGCGCTCCTGCGCGGCGACCTGCTGCCCCCGCGCCGGCTGCGCGAGATGCTCGACACCCGTGCCGCACGCGGCTCGTACGGCATGGGGCTGTTCCCCGTGAGGCTTCCGTGCGGCGTCACGGTGTGGGGACACAACGGGCGCATCTCCGGCAGCTACGTGCGCACCGCGGCCACCGTCGACGGGCGTCATGTCCTCACCTTCCGGGTGAACACGACGGCGATCGCAGATCCCGGCCTCGAACTCCGCCTGCTCGCTGCCGAGTTCTGCACCCGCCACCCGTAGAACGAGCGGGTTCCGAACGAAGATCCCGGTTCGCGCCACTCGATCGGGTGACGTCGCGCGGCGCTGCCCGGCGCGGGGGCCCCGTCCCGCCGGACGGCCGCCTCACAGCGGCACGATGTCCGGCGCCCCCAGCCGTGCCGCGTCCGCCGTCAGGTCGTCCGGCTGGCGCTGCGACTCCCGCTCGGCCTCCACCCGCTTCTCGTAGTGCCGGACCTCGCGCTCGATCTGGTCCTTGTCCCAGCCCAGCACCGGCGCCATCAGCTCCGCGGCCTCCCGGGCGGTGCGCGTGCCCCGGTCGAAGGTCTCGATGGAGATCCGCGTGCGCCGGGTCAGCACGTCGTCCAGGTGCCGGGCGCCCTCGTGCGAGGCGGCGTAGACGATCTCGGCGCGCAGGTAGTCGTCGGCCGCCGGCAGCGGCTCGCCCAGGGCGGGGTCCTCGGCGATGAGGTCGAGGAGCTCCTCGGTCAGCGATCCGTACCGGTTCAGCAGGTGTTCCACGCGCACCACGTGCAAGCCGGTGCGCGCCGCGATCCGCGCTCGCGCGTTCCACAGCGCGAGGTATCCCTCGGCGCCGAGCAGCGGGATGTCCTCGGTGACGCATTCGGCGACACGCATGTCCAGACCGTGCACCGCCTCGTCCACCGCGTCCTTCGCCATCACCCGGTACGTCGTGTACTTGCCGCCCGCGACGACGACCAGGCCCGGCGCCGGATGGGCCACGGTGTGCTCGCGGGACAGCTTGCTGGTGGCGTCGGACTCGCCGGCGAGCAGGGGCCGCAGCCCCGCGTACACGCCCTGGACGTCGTCGCGCGTGAGGGGCACCGACAGCACCGAGTTCACGTGTTCCAGCAGGTAGTCGATGTCCGCGCTGGACGCGGCCGGGTGGGCCTTGTCCAGGTCCCAGTCGGTGTCGGTGGTGCCGATGATCCAGTGCCGGCCCCAGGGGATGACGAACAGCACGGACTTCTCGGTGCGCAGGATCAGGCCTGTCGAGGAGCTGATGCGGTCCCGGGGTACGACCAGATGGATGCCCTTGGAGGCGCGGACGTGGAACTGGCCGCGCTCCCCGACCATCGCCTGGGTGTCGTCGGTCCACACGCCCGTGGCGTTGACGATCTGCTTGGCGCGGATCTCGTACTCGCCGCCCGCCTCGACGTCCTGCACGCGCGCGCCGACGACCCGGCCGCCCTCGCGCAGGAATCCGGTCACGCGCGCGCGGTTGGCGGTCTTCGCGCCGTACGCCGCCGCCGTGCGCACCAGCGTCGCGACGTAGCGGGCGTCGTCCATCTGGGCGTCGTAGTACTGCAACGCCCCGACCAGCGCGTCCTTCTTCAAGCAGGGGGCGACCCGCAGGGCGTGACGGCGGCTCAGGTGCCGGTGGACCGGCAGGCCGCGTCCGTGTCCGCGGGCCATCGACATGGCGTCGTAGAGCGCGACGCCCGACCCGGCGTACAGCCGCTCCCAGCCGCGGTGCTCCAGCGGGTAGAGGAACGGCACGGGTTTCACCAGGTGCGGGGCGATGCGCTCCAGCAGCAGGCCGCGCTCCTTCAGCGCCTCCCGCACGAGGGCGAAGTCGAGCATCTCCAGATAGCGCAGGCCTCCGTGGATGAGCTTGCTGGACCGGCTGGAGGTGCCCGACGCCCAGTCGCGCGCCTCGACCAGTCCCGTGGACAGGCCGCGGGTCACGGCGTCGAGGGCGGTGCCCGCGCCCACCACTCCTGCGCCCACGACCAGCACGTCCAGCTCGCGCTCGGCCATGGCCGCGAGTGACTCGGCGCGCTGCGCCGGTCCCAGTGTCGCTGTCCTCACCGCTGCCTCCCGCTCGTCAGTCGCGTAGGCCGCACCCGTCGGGCGAAGCCCGGTTCGATCCCCCCATGCCCAAATTCTGACCGCCATGCCCAACTTCAGCCACCACTCGCCCCAGCCTGTGGACAACCCTCACGGAAACATCCGGCGAGACTCGACCGGCCAATCCCACATATCGGTCATATTTACTCCTAGTCTGACATTGCGCTCGCTCGTCCAGTCCACAGGGCTTGCGCACCTGTCCCGCTTCGGCTACTGGGAAGGACGGCCCACGCCATGCCCGCAGATCTCGCCGTCATCGGACTCGGCCCGTACGGCCTGCCCCTGGCCCAGGCCGCCGTCGCCGCCGGCATCCCCACCCTCGGCTACCGGACCGGACCCGAGTCCGGCTCGCTCAGCCCCGCCGAACTGCGCAGGATGCTCGCGGGCGGCTTCCGCACCGCCGCAGGACCGGCCGAGCTGGGCCGCGTCCGCACCGCCGTCATCTGCGCCCCCACGCCACGCGGCCCGGACGGCGGGCTCGATCTCGGCCAGGTGGAGTCCGCCGCCCGCACCCTCGCCGGCCGGATGCGGCCGCACACCACGGTGATCCTGGAGTCCCCCGTGCCCCCCGGCACCACCGAGGGCTTCCTGCGCGGGCTCCTCGAAGAGGGGTCCGGGCTGCGCGCCGGGCGCGACTTCCACCTCGCCTACTCCCCCAGCCGCGTCGACCCCGGCAACCGCGACTTCACCCCCGCCAACACGCCCAAGGTCATCGGCGGCCTCACGCCCGCGTGCACGGAATCGGCCGCCGCCTTCTACGGCCGGCTCACCGACAAGGTGGTACGCGCGCGTGGACCGCGCGAGGCGGAGACGGTCCAGCTCCTGGAGACCAACTTCCGGCACGTCAACATCGCCCTGGTCAACGAGATGGCCGTGCTCTGCCACGACCTCGGCGTCGACCTGTGGGACGTCGTCCGCTGCGCCGAGACCAAGCCCTTCGGCTTCCAGGCGTTCCGCCCCGGCCCCGGCGTCGGCGGCCACGCCGTGCCCCAGGACCTCGCCGGCCAGGCCGTGCGCACCCTGCGCATGGTGGAGCTGGCCCAGCAGGTCAACCACCAGATGCCCCGCTACGTCGTGCAGCGCGCCGCCGCCCTGCTCAACGAGCACGGCAAGTCGGCCCGCGGCGCGCGCGTGCTGCTCCTCGGCGTCACCTACAAGGCGGACCTCGCCGACCAGCAGGCCACCCCGGCCCAGGAGATCGCGATCCGCCTGATGGAGCTGGGCGCGCAGGTCAGCTACCACGACCCGCACGTCCCGTCCTGGCACGTCCTGGACCGCCCGGTCCCCCGCGCCGACTCGCTCTACGAGGCGGCGGCCGACGCCGACCTCACGATCCTCCTCCAGCAGCACCGCACGTACGACCTCCAGGGCCTGTCGGTGAAGGCCCAGCTCCTGCTGGACACGCGGGGCGCGACACCAACGGGGGCGGCGCACCGGTTGTGACGGGGGGCGCCTGCCTCCCGGAGCGCTCCGAGAGCTGCTGGCACGGCCGCTCCGGTCCCGGTACCGTGAAACCGGACGGAGCCCACCGCAGGGGCTACTGCGGCAGGCTCCTGGATGGATCACGGGTGTCCGCCCCTACCTCTCACAGGGGTGGCCGCTCACCATCCGAAGATCCGCACAATCCACCTCCTCCGGCACTTCACCATCCGAAGACGGATCCGGTCCCAGCGAGTTGGCTTGCGGTGACGACCCATGGGTGCGCCCCCGTCCGCCAACTCGCGCCCCCACCAGCCCACTCGCCCGCTCGTGCACCCCTCGCCCGGCCACGTGAAAGGGCCCGGACCACCCCGTGGTCCAGGCCCTGTCCGCTCAAGCCGAGCGCGGCGTCACGTCACCGCTTGTGCTGCGAGTCCGCCACCGTCACCTCGACGCGCTGGAACTCCTTCAGCTCGCTGTAGCCGGTCGTGGCCATCGCGCGGCGCAGGGCGCCGAAGAGGTTCATGGAGCCGTCCGGCGTGTGGGACGGGCCCGTGAGGATCTCCTCCAGCGTGCCGACCGTGCCGAGGTCGACCTTCTTGCCGCGCGGCAGCTCCTCGTTCACCGCCTCCATGCCCCAGTGGTTGCCCTTGCCCGGACCGTCCGTCGCGCGCGCGAGCGGGGAGCCCATCATCACCGCGTCGGCGCCGCAGGCGATGGCCTTCGGCAGGTCGCCGGACCAGCCGACACCGCCGTCGGCGATGACGTGCACGTACCGGCCGCCGGACTCGTCCATGTAGTCACGGCGGGCGGCGGCCACGTCCGCGACGGCCGTGGCCATCGGGACCTGGATGCCCAGGACGTTGCGCGTGGTGTGCGCGGCGCCGCCGCCGAAGCCGACCAGGACACCCGCCGCGCCGGTGCGCATCAGGTGCAGGGCCGCCGTGTACGTGGCGCAGCCGCCGACGATCACGGGGACGTCGAGCTCGTAGATGAACTGCTTCAGGTTCAGCGGCTCGTGCGAGGACGAGACGTGCTCGGCCGAGACCGTCGTCCCGCGGATGACGAAGATGTCCACGCCCGCGTCCACCACGGCCTTGGAGAACTGCGCCGTGCGCTGCGGGGAGAGCGCCGCCGCGGTGACCACGCCCGAGTCGCGCACCTCCTTGATGCGCTGCCCGATCAGCTCCTCCTTGATCGGAGCGGCGTAGATCTCCTGGAGGCGGCGGGTGGCGGCTTCGACCGGCAGCCCGGCGATCTCGTCGAGCAGCGGCTGCGGGTCCTCGTAGCGCGTCCACAGGCCTTCGAGGTTCAGCACGCCGAGGCCGCCGAGCTCGCCGATGCGGATCGCGGTGGCCGGGGAGACGACCGAGTCCATGGGGGCGGCCAGGAAGGGCAGCTCGAAGCGGTAGGCGTCGATCTGCCAGGCGATCGAGACCTCCTTCGGGTCCCGCGTACGGCGGCTGGGGACGACCGCGATGTCGTCGAAGGCGTACGCCCGGCGGCCGCGCTTGCCGCGCCCGATCTCGATCTCAGTCACGTCTGTGGCCTTTCCCTGTTGCGTTTCAGCGCCTTCCAGTATCCCTGACGGGTCCACCGGCGCCGCCCGGACGTACGCGGAGGGCGGCCCGGGTGTCCCGGACCGCCCTCCGCTACGGAATCCGTGTCATCGCTTGGCGCTGTAGTTCGGCGCCTCGACCGTCATCTGGATGTCGTGCGGGTGGCTCTCCTTGAGGCCCGCCGACGTGATCCGCACGAAGCGGCCCTTGGACTCCATCTCCTCGATGGTGGCGGCGCCGACGTACCCCATGGTCTGGCGCAGGCCGCCGACCAGTTGGTGCAGCACGTTGGACAGCGGGCCGCGGTAGGGCACCTGGCCCTCGACGCCCTCGGGGACGAGCTTGTCGTCGGAGGAGACCTCGGCCTGGAAGTAGCGGTCCTTGGAGTACGACCGGCCCTGGCCGCGGGACTGCATGGCGCCCAGGGAGCCCATGCCGCGGTACGACTTGAACTGCTTGCCGTTGATGAAGAGCAGCTCGCCCGGCGACTCCTCGCAGCCGGCGAGGAGGCTGCCCAGCATGACCGTGTCGGCGCCGGCGGCGAGCGCCTTGCCGATGTCGCCGGAGTACTGCAGGCCGCCGTCGCCGATCAGCGGGATGCCCGCGGGGCGGGCCGCGAGGGAGGCCTCGTAGATGGCGGTGACCTGCGGGACGCCGATGCCGGCGACGACGCGCGTGGTGCAGATCGAGCCGGGGCCCACGCCGACCTTGATGCCGTCGACGCCGGCGTCGATGAGGGCCTGGGCGCCGTCGCGGGTGGCGACGTTGCCGCCGATCACGTCGACGTCGACGCTCGACTTGATCTTCGCCATCCAGCTGAGGGCGTTGCTGTTGTGGCCGTGCGAGGTGTCGACGACCAGGAAGTCCACACCGGCCGCGGCGAGGGCCTGGGCGCGCTCCAGCGCCTCGGGGCTGGCGCCGACGGCCGCGCCGACGAGGAGGCGGCCCTCGGCGTCCTTCGCGGCGTTGGGGTACTTCTCGGCCTTGACGAAGTCCTTGACCGTGATCAGGCCCTTGAGGACGCCGTTGTCGTCGACCAGGGGCAGCTTCTCGATCTTGTGGCGGCGCAGCAGCTGCATCGCGTCCGGACCGGAGATGCCGACCTTGCCGGTGACCAGCGGCATCGGGGTCATGACCTCACGCACCTGGCGGCTGCGGTCGGTCTCGAAGGCCATGTCGCGGTTGGTGACGATGCCGAGCAGCTTGCCGGCCTGGTCGGTGACCGGCACGCCGCTGATGCGGAACTTGGCGCACAGCGCGTCGGCCTCGCCGAGCGTGGCGTCGGGGTGCACCGTGATCGGGTCGGTGACCATCCCGGACTCGGACCGCTTCACCAGGTCGACCTGGTTGACCTGGTCCTCGACGGACAGGTTGCGGTGCAGGACGCCGACGCCGCCCAGCCGGGCCATCGCGATCGCCATGCGCGCCTCGGTGACCTTGTCCATGGCGGCGGACAGGAGGGGAATGTTGACCCGGACGTTGCGCGAGATGCGGGACGAGGTGTCGACCGCGTTGGGGAGCACCTCGGATGCGCCCGGCAGCAGCAGCACGTCGTCGTAGGTCAGCCCGAGTGTCGCGAATTTTCCGGGCACTCCGTCGACGTTGGCAGTCATGACACCTTCCCCAAATGGCCTTGATCGGTGCGGATGTCCATGCTAACGGGAAGCGGACGTGTCTCATTCCACGATCACGAGGGCATGGGGGCTTCGTATCTTCGTACGGCTCCGGCGCCCCGCCGGTTCACCCCCGTCACCGGAGGCCGCGAACGCCGCAATCGCCCGTCCGCGCGCCGGGGTTACTGCTCGGCCAGCGCCCGCAGCCGGCTCAGCGCCCGGTGCTGTGCGACGCGCACGGCACCGGGTGACATTCCCAACATCTGGCCGGTCTCCTCCGCGGTGAGCCCGACGGCGATGCGCAGGAGCAGCAGCTCGCGCTGGTTCTCGGGGAGGTTGGCCAGGAGTTTCTTCGCCCATTCGGCGTCGCTGCTCAGCAGGGCGCGCTCCTCCGGGCCGAGCGAGTCGTCGGGCCGCTCGGGCATCTCGTCGGAGGGCACGGCGGTGGAGCCGGGGTGGCGCATCGCGGCGCGCTGCAGGTCGGCGACCTTGTGGGCGGCGATGGCGAAGACGAACGCCTCGAAGGGGCGGCCGGTGTCCTTGTAGCGCGGCAGGGCGAGCAGGACCGCCACGCAGACCTCCTGCGCGAGGTCCTCGACGAAGTGCCGGGCGTCGCCCGGCAGCCGCGACAGCCGCGTACGGCAGTAGCGCAGGGCGAGGGGGTGGACATGGGCGAGCAGGTCGTGCGTGGCCTGCTCGTCCCCGTCGACGGCGCGGTGAACGAGCGCGCCGATCGCCCCCTGAGCAGTGGCCGCATCGTCCTCACGCATCGGTCCATGGTGCCCTGCGCTCGTCCGATCCGCGGCACCGCGCCCGTTGTTGTGCACCGAAGCGTTATGAGCAGGTGCGCCGGAACTCATCCCCTGCGCCCTCCCCTTCCGCTCGACCGACTCGTCCCCGAGAGACTCCACACCTCAAGGATGCGGCATCCGCGGCGAAACGAGCAGCGGGCACCCGGCGGGCGGCCCCGCCACCCCCGCCCACCCCGAGGCAGGCGGGGATTTTCCTGTCCCCGCTACGAGACACGGGGCAGGCCCTAGCGGACCAGGCCCCACCGGAAGCCGAGCGCAACGGCGTGCGCCCGGTCCGAGGCGCCGAGCTTCTTGAACAGCCGTCGGGCGTGCGTCTTGACCGTGTCCTCGGAGAGGAAGAGCTCGCGGCCGATCTCGGCGTTCGAGCGGCCGTGGCTCATGCCTTCGAGGACCTGGATCTCACGCGCGGTGAGCGTGGGCGCGGCGCCCATCTCGGCGGACCGCAGCCGGCGCGGCGCGAGCCGCCAGGTCGGGTCGGCGAGGGCCTGCGTCACCGTGGCCCGCAGCTCCGCGCGGGAGGCGTCCTTGTGCAGGTACCCCCGGGCGCCGGCGGCGACGGCCAGCGCCACGCCGTCGAGGTCCTCGGCGACGGTGAGCATGATGATGCGCGCGCCGGGGTCGGCGGACAGCAGCCGCCGGACGGTCTCGACGCCGCCCAGTCCGGGCATGCGTACGTCCATCAGGATGAGGTCCGAGCGGTCGGCGCCCCAGCGGCGGAGGACTTCCTCGCCGTTGGCCGCAGTCGTCACCCGCTCGACGCCGGGCACGGTCGCGACCGCGCGGCGGAGCGCCTCTCGGGCAAGCGGGGAGTCGTCGCAGACGAGGACGGATGTCATGGCCGCCCTCCGCAGCTGATGCACGTCACCTTGAGCCTCCAGGCTGGTACGAATCGTCACCTGTGCGGTCGACCGCCTCGGACGTCCGTCCGAGCGCTTGTTGCTTCAACCGCCTCCGCACTCTCAACGACGGTCACTCGAAAGAGTTACGGGGCCGTGTGCCATCTTCGGCACTCTACGTGAGGGCCCGGACACGGTGCAGACATGCACAGCAGACCCTCAATCTTTCATCACAACCTATGCCCCATTCAGACCCTTTTCTTCCCACTTGCTGGTGTCTGAGGCTAGATTCGCAATGAGTCATATTTTCATCTTCTTAGATCGTAGTTGTACGGTCGTGGACACCGGATCCACCCATAACGGCTACAAGGGGTCACGCAATGGCAGATTTCTCCCGCCTTCCCGGACCGAACGCGGACCTGTGGGACTGGCAGCTCCTGGCTGCCTGCCGCGGGGTGGACAGCTCGCTCTTCTTCCATCCCGAGGGCGAGCGCGGTGCGGCGCGAAGTGCTCGCGAGAACTCGGCCAAAGAGGTCTGCATGAGGTGCCCGGTCCGCGCGCAGTGCGCGGCGCACGCGCTGGCGGTACGCGAGCCGTACGGGGTCTGGGGCGGACTGACGGAGGACGAGCGCGAGGAACTCATGGGCCGGGCGCGCAACCGGCTGGTCTCGGCATCGACACCGGGCGGGGGCCACCACGCCGCCCACAACTGAAGGGCAGTCGGGGAAGCACACGAAGGAACGTTTCTGCACGGACGGGCACGCGCAAGGCGTGCCCCTTAGTTTTTCCGGGCGGCGGTTCTCTCCGGGCGGGCTTCCCGCAGAGGGTCCCGCGGGGGGCTGCTCCTACCGGGCGGCGGCCCGCGCCAGTTCGTCCAGCGTCGCCGCGACCGCCGGCACCTGCGCCAGGTCGGGCAGCGTGAGGGCGACGATCTCGCGGCGCACCGCCGGCTCCAGCGTCACCGTCCGCGCGCCCCGGGGCCGTACGGACTCGACGGCGAGCTGGGGCAGGACCGCCACGCCGAGACCGGCGCCCACCAGGCCGACGACGGCCGGGTAGTCGTCGGTCGCGAAGTCGATGCGGGGCGTGAAGCCGGCGCCCTCGCACACCTCGACCAACTGGCCGCGGCAGCGCGGGCAGCCCGCGATCCACGGCTCCCCGGCGAGCTCGCCGATGGCGACGGACTCCGCGCGCGCGAGGCGGTGCCGCTCGGGTACGAGCGCGACGAGCCGGTCGGTCAGCAGCGGCCGTACGACGAGGTCGTCCCACTCCTCGGCGCCCGCCGCGCCCTCGTAGCGGAAGGCGAGGGCGAGGTCGCAGTCGCCCTCGCGGAGCAGTTCGACGGACTTCGGCGGCTCGGCCTCCTCCAGGGAGACACGGGTGCCGGGGTGCGCGGCGCGCAGGGCGGCGAGGGCGGTCGGTACGAGCGTGGAGCTGCCGCTGGGGAAGGACACGAGCCGGACGCGGCCGGCGCGCAGTCCGGCGATCGCGGCGACCTCCTCCTCGGCGGCGGTGAGCCCGGCGAGGATGCCGGCGGCGTGCCGCACGAGGGCCTCGCCGGCCTGGGTGAGCCGCATGGCGCGCCCGCTGCGGATCAGCAGGGGCGTGCCGACCGAGGTCTCCAGGGCCTTGATCTGCTGGCTGACGGCGGGCTGGGTGCAGCCGAGTTCGCGCCCCGCCGCCGAGAAGGAACCGGTGGCGGCCACGGCGCGCAGGACACGGAGATGACGGGCTTCGATCACTCTTCGAGGATAAGCCAGGAGATAAGTGATCCTTTGACCCGCTGCCGGATAATGCGTCGACGCTTTGACCGTGGCTCGCCTACCGTGCCGCCATGAAGCTTCTGTCTGTGAATCTGGGCCGCCCGGTGGCCGTGCCCTACACGGATCAGCCGGAAGGGCTGACCGGCATCGACAAGCGTCCGGCCGACGGGCCGGTGCGGGTGGCGGCGCCCGGGCCGAAGGGGACCGGCGCGAGCGGCCTGGCCGGGGACGCGGTGTGCGACACCCGCCATCACGGCGGCGACCACCAGGCGGTGTACGCGGTGGCGCGCGAGGACCTCGACGAGTGGGAGCGCGAGCTGGGGCGCGCCCTGGCGAACGGCGCGTTCGGCGAGAACCTCACCACGGAGGGCCTGGACGTGTCGGGGGCGCTGATAGGCGAGCGGTGGCGCGTGGGGCCGGACGTCGTGCTGGAGGTGACCAGCGGACGGATTCCCTGTCGTACCTTTCAGGGCCATCTGGGTGAGCAGCGCTGGGTGCGGCGGTTCACCGAGAGGGGCGCGCCGGGGGCGTATCTGCGGGTGATCGAGCCGGGCGAGATCCGCGCGGGAGACGCCGTGCGGGTCGTGCACCGGCCGGACCACGACGTGACGGTGGCCGTGCAGTTCCGCGCGGTGACCACCGAACGGGCCCTGCTGCCACGCCTGTTGGCGGCGGGTCCGGCGCTGCACCCGGAGTCGCTGGAGGCGGCGCGCACGTATGTGGCGCGGCAGGGCGGCTGAGTCCGGCGGTTCGGACAGCCGTGCGCGGACGTGCTGTTCACCGGGGCTCCACCGAGCGGGAGGAAGCGTGCGGGAAGCGGGGCGGCGCGCTCCCGGTCACTAATCTTGCGCCATGACAACGGCATTGATTACGGGATCGACGGCGGGCATCGGTGCGGCGTTCGCGCGGCGGCTGGCGGCCGACGGGCACAACCTGGTCCTGGTGGCGCGGGACACCAAGCGCCTCCGGGAGCAGGCGACCGAACTGCACGACCGGCACGGCATCGAGGCCGAGGTCCTGACCGCCGACCTGGCGGCGGACGACGGCATCGAGGCGGTCGCCGCCCGGCTCGGGGACCGCAGGAACCCCGTCGACCTGTTGATCAACAACGCCGGCTTCGGCAACAAGGGCCGCTATCTGGACGTGCCCCTCGCCGACGAGCTGACGATGCTGAAGGTGCACTGCGAGGCGGTGTTGCGGCTGACGTCGGCGGCGACGGAGGCGATGCGGGAGCGGGGCCGGGGCGGTGTCGTCAACGTCGCCTCGGTCGCGGCGTTCGTGCCGCGCGGGACGTACGGCGCGTCGAAGGCGTGGGTCGTGCAGTTCACGCAGGGCGCGGCGAAGGACCTGGCGGGCAGCGGCGTACGGCTGATGGCGCTGTGCCCCGGGTTCGTGCGCACCGAGTTCCACGAGCGCGCCGGGATGGGCACGGACAACATCCCCGGCTGGATGTGGCTGGACGCGGACAAGCTGGTCGCGGCGGCGCTGAACGATCTCGCGCGCGGCCGGACGGTGTCGATTCCCGACCCGCGCTACAAGGCGCTCATGGGCATCGTGAAGGTGGTGCCCCGGGATCTGCTGGGCGGGTTGACCTCGCGGACGGGGCGGAAGTTCGGGCCGCAGTAGCGGCTGCCGGGGGCGGCACGCGCCCCGGCGGCGGGCACGGCGCGCCCGGTGGAGAATTGAGGGTGATCGGCCGGGCCCGGGGTGGGCAGTCGGGCCGGGAACCCCAGGGGGGCCGGGAGGCGGACCCCATGACGTTCGTACAGCTCATCGACTGCAGGACGAGCCGGTTCGACGAGATGAACCGGCTGATGGACAAGTGGGTCGAGCAGACCCGGGGCAAGCGCACGGCGACGCACAGCGTGATCGGCAGGGACCTGTCGGACGAGGCGCACTTCGTGGAGATCGTGGAGTTCCCCTCGTACGAGGAGGCGATGCGGAACTCGAACCTCCCGGAGACCGAGGGGATCTTCCGGGAGATGGTGGCGCTGTGCGACGGGATGCCGACGTTCACCGATCTCGACGTGGTGCGGGACGAGCAGCTCAACCGGGCCGCGGCGCGGGCGTTCTTCGAGGACATGGGCCGCGTCGGTCCGGAGGGCCTGGCGGCGCACCTGACCGACGACTACCGGGACCACGACCCGTCGAACCCGGGCGAGGTGCGCGGGGCGGACCGGATCCGCGAGGAGTACGCGGGCTGGCGGGCGGCGTTCACGTACGCGTTCCGCGTGGACGACCAGCTCGCCGAGGCGGACCGGGTGTGCACGCGCTGGACGTGGACGGGCCGCCACACGGGCGACTTCCTCGGCGTCCCGCCGACCGGCGAGGACCTCACGATGACGGGCATGACCTGGCACCGCTTCCGGGACGGGCGGATCTGCGAGGGGTGGTGGCAGTACGACCGGGCCGGGTTGATGGAGCAGTTGGGCGTGGTCGGCGAGTGACCGTCCCCCGGACCGGGCGGGTGACATGGGGAAGGCCCCGTTCCGTGGTCGGAACGGGGCCTTCGCCGTACGCGGCGGAGTCGCTCAGTGGGAGTGGCCGTGGCTGTGGCCGCCGGTGGCCGGCTCCTCTTCTTCCTTCTTCTCGACGACCAGGGTCTCGGTCGTGAGGAGGAGGGAGGCGATGGAGGCGGCGTTCTCCAGGGCGGAGCGGGTGACCTTGACCGGGTCGATGACACCGGCCTTGACCAGGTCGCCGTACTCGCCGGTCGCGGCGTTGAAGCCCTGGCCCTTGTCGAGCTCGGCGACCTTGGAGGTGATGACGTAGCCCTCCAGGCCGGCGTTCTCGGCGATCCAGCGCAGCGGCTCGACGGCGGCCTTGCGGACGACGGCCACACCGGTGGCCTCGTCGCCGGTCTTGCCGAGGTTGCCCTCCAGGACCTTCACGGCGTGGACGAGCGCGGAGCCACCACCGGAGACGATGCCCTCCTCGACCGCGGCGCGGGTCGCGGAGATGGCGTCCTCCAGACGGTGCTTGCGCTCCTTCAGCTCCACCTCGGTGGCGGCGCCGACCTTGATCACGCACACGCCGCCGGCCAGCTTCGCGAGGCGCTCCTGGAGCTTCTCGCGGTCCCAGTCGGAGTCGGTGTTCTCGATCTCGGCCTTGATCTGGGCGACGCGGCCCTGGAGGTCCTCGGCCTTGCCGGCACCCTCGACGACCGTGGTGTCGTCCTTGGTGACGGTGACGCGGCGGGCGGAGCCGAGCACGTCGAGACCGACCTGGTCGAGCTTGAGGCCGACCTCCTCCGAGATGACCGTGGCGCCGGTGAGGACGGCCATGTCCTGCAGCATCGCCTTGCGGCGGTCGCCGAAGCCGGGGGCCTTCACGGCGACGGCGTTGAAGGTGCCGCGGATCTTGTTCACGACCAGGGTCGACAGGGCCTCGCCCTCGACGTCCTCGGCGATGATCAGCAGCGGCTTGGAGGAGTTGGACTGGATGACCTTCTCCAGCAGGGGCAGGAGGTCCGCGATGGCGGAGATCTTGCCCTGGTGGATCAGGATGTACGGGTCGTCGAGGACGGCCTCCATGCGCTCCTGGTCCGTCACGAAGTACGGCGACAGGTAGCCCTTGTCGAAGGCCATGCCCTCGGTGAAGTCCAGCTCCAGACCGAAGGTGTTGGACTCCTCGACGGTGATGACACCGTCCTTGCCGACCTTGTCCATCGCCTCGGCGATGAGCTCGCCGACCTGCTGGTCCTGGGCGGACAGCGCGGCGACGGCGGCGATGTCGGACTTCTCGTCGATCGGGCGGGCGGTCGCGAGCAGGTCCTCGGAGACGGCGGCGACGGCCGCGTCGATGCCCTTCTTCAGGGCGGCCGGGGAGGCGCCGGCGGCGACGTTCTTCAGGCCCTCGCGGACGAGTGCCTGGGCCAGCACGGTCGCGGTGGTCGTACCGTCACCCGCGATGTCGTTGGTCTTGGTCGCCACCTCCTTCACCAGCTGGGCGCCGAGGTTCTCGTACGGGTCCTCGATCTCGACCTCGCGGGCGATGGTGACGCCGTCGTTGGTGATGGTGGGGGCGCCGAACTTCTTGTCGATGACGACGTTGCGGCCCTTGGGGCCGATCGTCACCTTCACCGTGTCGGCGAGCTTGTTGACGCCGCGCTCGAGGGCGCGACGGGCGTCCTCGTCGAACTTCAGGATCTTCGCCATGGGAGCGTGAGCCCTCTCGGAAATCTGTGTGAAAGTACTGCGCCCCGGGCGCCCGGCTTCTTAGGTCGCGGGGGCCAGGGGCGCAGTTCTGAGCAAACGGTGCTTGCTACGAGGTGACTTACTTCTCGACGATCGCGAGCACGTCGCGGGCCGAGAGGACGAGGTACTCCTCGCCGTTGTACTTCACCTCGGTGCCGCCGTACTTGCTGTAGAGCACGACGTCGCCGACGGATACGTCGAGCGGAAGACGGTTGCCGTCCTCGAAGCGGCCCGGGCCCACGGCCAGGACGACGCCCTCCTGGGGCTTCTCCTTGGCCGTGTCCGGAATGACCAGGCCAGAGGCCGTGGTCTGCTCGGCGTCGAGCGGCTGGACCACAATGCGGTCCTCGAGCGGCTTGATGGCAACCTTGGAGCTGGCGGTCGTCACGATCCGACCTCCCCCTTCGGAGATCTCACGGGGTTAACTGTCTGAGGTGGCGACCAGGTCGATCCGTCGTCGCGGGTGCCGGACCTGCCCGTCGCGTTGTTGGCACTCTCCTAGGGGGAGTGCCAGAGCCGAGACTATGACCGCGATTAGCACTCGGTCAAGCGGAGTGCCAATTACCGTGCGGCGCGTTGGGGGCGGGCCGGCCTGTACGGCCTCGTCCTCACGCCCCGGACGGGCCGGCTGTCAGGTGGTTCTCCAAGCGGCCGACCCTCAGGCCCGCCTTCTCGATCAGCTTCAGCAGGCGGGTCGTGCGGGTGTGCAGGGGCAGGGTCGGGGGGTCCGTGGAGGGGAGGGAGACGATGTCGCCGGGGGCCAGGCGGGGGGTACCGTTCGTGAAGGTCAGTTCGGCGTCGGCGTCCAGGGTGGCCCGCCACAGGACCAGGGCGCGGATGCCGCACGTGGCCGCCGCGCGCCGGGTGGTCGTGTCGTAGCGGCCGTAGGGCGGGCGGAAGAGGTGCGGGCGGACGCCGAAGCGGGACCTGAGCTTGTTCTGCTGGCCGCAGATCTCGGCGCGCTGGCCCGCGTACGGCAGGCCGGGCAGGGCCGGGTGGTCGAGGGTGTGGTTCTGGATGCTCGCGCCGACCGCGCGCAGCCGCGCGAAGTGGGCGTAGCCGGGGCCGACGACGCTGTCCGTGAGGAACATCGTGACCGGCAGGCGGCGCCGGCGGACGAGGTCGATGAAGGCGGGGTCGCGCTCGGCGCCGTCGTCGTACGTCAGGAAGACCACCCGGTCGCGGGTGGCGACGCGGTCGACCACCGGGGGGAGGGCGCGGGGCGCGGGGGCGTGAAGGGCCTGCGGGGCGTGGTCCGGGGAGTTGTCGCCGGAGGTGTCCGGGGCGGGGGCGCAGCCCGCGAGCAGCAGGGCCGTCAGGGCGGCGGCGGCGAGCGGCAGGCGGCGCCCTGTCACAGGTAGTCCTCCAGGCGTGCCACCGCGTAGCCCTCCGCCGTGACCTTGTCGAGGAACCGGCGGATCATGTCGGGCATCGTGCCCTTCCAGTGCTCCCGGCCCCGGAAGTGGCTGAGGACGATGTCGCCGGGGCGCAGCCTGCGGTCCGGTTCGCGGTAGGCCCAGCGGTCGGCGAAGACCTCCTCGTTCCACAGCGGGACGTGGGTGATGCCGCAGGACTTGGCGGCGCGCAGGCTGTCCTTGTCGTAGTTGCCGAACGGCGGCCGGAACAGCACGGGCCGCTTCCCGTAGCGCTTCTCGATGACGCGCTGCATGCCGCAGATCTCGCGCTTCTGGCGGGAGTACGACAGGGCGGGCAGGTAGGGGTGGTGGAGGGTGTGGTTGTTGAGGGCCACGCCGCTGTCCCGCATCCGCTCGAAGTAGCCGTAGTCCTTCCTGATCAGGTAGTCGCTGAGGAAGGCGGTGTAGGGCAGTCGCAGGTCCTTCGTCATGCGCAGGAACGCCGGGTCCTTCTCGGCGCCGTCGTCGATGGTGAGGAAGACGACCTTGTCCTTGGTCGGGACGGTGGTGAAGACCGGCGGGAGCCCGAGGGCCTTGTGGCCGTCGACCTCGAAGCCCTTGCGGGTGGTGATCCGCGGTGTGGCCTTCGGGGCGGGCGGGGCGGCGAGCGGCACCTTCCGCAGGCCCCAGCGTTTCGCGGCGGCGACGCGGGCCGCGTGGGCGGCGCGGAGCCTGGCCGCGTAGGAGTCCAGGGCGCGGGCCGGGGCGGCCTCCAGGCGCGGCTGGCCGGCGGCGGGACGGACGCCGGTGGCGTCCCTGCGGTCCCGTGGGCCGGCGGCGCCCTGGGCGCAGCCCGAGGCGATGGCGGCGACGGCGAGCACGGCGATGCCGCCGCGGATCCGCGCGCTCCGGGACACACGGCGAAAGGCCCGGCTTTTGTCATTTTGTACGACTGCTCGCATGGGCCCGGATCCTCCCAGGCCACCCGCCCCGAACCCGGTCCGACACCGCCGCCGGAAGCACACCGTCCACCGACTGGCCCACAATGACCCGGTGAACGACCTCGCCCCGCTCCTGACCCCCGAAGGCCGCGCCCTCCTCGACGAGGTGCGCGACACCGCCCCGGCCGACGAACTCGCCGTCGCCACCCGGCTGCGCCGCGAGCACCCCGCCGAGCTGGTGTCGGCGGCGCTCGGCCAGGCCCGGCTGCGGCAGCGCGCGGCGGTGAAGTTCGGGGCCGAGGACGCCGGGCGGATGTTCTTCACGCCGAACGGGGTCGAGCAGTCGACGCGGGCGAGCGTCGCGGCGTACCGGGCGCGCAGGTTCCAGGAGTTGGGCGTCACGTCGGTCGCCGACCTGTGCTGCGGGATCGGTGGCGACGCGATCGCGCTGGCCCGGGCCGGCATCCGCGTCCTCGCCGTGGACCGCGACCCGCTGACGGCGGCGGTGGCGCGGGCGAACGCCGGCGCGCTGGGCCTCGCCGACCTGATCGAGGTGCGCGAGGCGGATGTCACCGAGGTGGACACCGCCGGTTTCGACGCCGTCTTCGTCGACCCGGCCCGGCGCGGCGGCCGGGGCCGCGTCTTCGACCCCGAGGCGTACTCCCCGCCCCTGTCCTGGGCGGTGCGCGCGGCCCGCGCCGCGCCGCACGCGGCCCTGAAGGTCGCCCCCGGCATCCCGCACGAGGCGGTGCCGCCGGAGGCCGAGGCCGAGTGGATCTCCGACGCCGGGGACGTGAAGGAGGCGGTGCTGTGGTTCGGGACCGCGCCGGGCGCCGTGCGGGCGACCCTGCTCCCCGGCCCGCGCACCCTGCCCTCCCGCGGCCTGCCCGACCCCGCCGTGCGCCCCGTCGGCCGGTACCTCTACGAGCCCGACGGCGCCGTCGTCCGCGCCCACTTGGTCGCCGAGGTCGCCGAACAGCTCGACGGCGGACTGCTCGACGCGACCATCGCGTACGTCACGTCCGACGCGCTGCGCCCGACCCCGTACGCCACCGCCTACGAGATCACCGACCAACTCCCCTTCAACCTCAAGAAGTTGAAGGCCCTGCTGCGGGAGCGGGGGGTGGGGATCCTGACCGTGAAGAAGCGCGGCTCGGCCGTCGAACCGGAGGAGCTGCGCTGCAAGGTCAAACCGCAGGGCCCGAACTCGGCGACGGTGTTCCTGACCCGGGTGTCAGGCGCCCCCACCATGCTGATCGGCCGCCCGGCGCAGCAGTAGCTCCCGCTCACGGGCGTTGCGGGCGAGGGAGGCGGCACGCTCGAACTCCGCGGCGGCCTCCGGCGCCCGGCCCAGCCGGGCCAGCAGGTCGCCCCGCACGCTGGGCAGCAGGTGGTAGTCCCGCAACGCCGGTACGCCGGCCAGCGCGTCCACGAGCTCCAGGGCCGGCCCGGGGCCCTCGGCCATGGAGACGGCCACCGCGCGGTTCAGTTCGACCACCGGGGACGGGGCGCGGGCCGCGAGGAGGTCGTACAGCGTGGCGATGCGCCGCCAGTCGGTCTCCTCGTACGTGTACGCGTGCGCGTGGCAGGCGGCGATCGCGGCCTGGAGGGCGTACGGGCCGAGCACGCCGCCGGCGGTGGCCTCCGCGCGGCCGAGCGCGTCGACGCCGCGGGCGATGAGCAGGCGGTTCCAGCGGCGCCGGTTCTGGTCCTTGAGGAGGACCGGCCCGCCGGTCGTGTCGGTGCGGGCGGTGGCGCGCGACGCCTGGAACTCCAGCAGCGCGGCCAGCCCGTGCGCCTCGGACTCCTTCGGCATCAGGGCCGCCAGCACGCGGGCCAGCCGCAGCGCGTCCTCGCACAGCGCGGGGCGCAGCAAGTCGTCGCCGGCCGTGGCGGCGTACCCCTCGTTGAAGATCAGGTAGATGACGTCGAGCACGGACCCGAGCCGGGCCTCGCGGTCGGGGCCGTACGGCACCTCGAAGGCGACGTTCTTCGTGGCCAGCGTCCGCTTCGCGCGCACGACGCGCTGCGCGATCGTGGCCTCCGGGACGAGGTGGGCGCGGGCGATCTCGGCGGTGGTGAGGCCGCCGAGCAGCCGGAGCGTGAGCGCGATGCGCGCCTCGGCGGACAGCACCGGGTGGCAGGTGGTGAAGACGAGCCTGAGCAGGTCGTCGTCGATGTCCTCGGGGTCGGCGGGCTCCTCGGGCGGCGCCGTGGTCTCCAGGTCGCGGCCGATCTCGGCGAGTTTGCGGGCGTAGTTCTCCCTGCGGCGCACCAGGTCGACGGCGCGGTGCCGGGCGGTGGCCATGAGCCAGGCGCCGGGGTTGTCCGGCACTCCGTCGCGCGGCCACTGCTCCAGGGCGGCGACGAGCGCGTCCTGCGCCAGTTCCTCGGCGATGCCGACGTCCCGCACGATGCGGGCGACGCCGGCGATGACGCGGGGCGACTCGATGCGGAAGACGGTCTCGACGGTGATCCGGGGGTCGGCGGGGGGCTGTGCGCTCACAACCCCCCATTCGACACCCGGCGCCGTCGGCGGCCAAGGAAGCCGCGGACTCAGCCCGCGTCGATCTCCCGCACCTCGCAGGTGATCTCCCATCCCTCACCGTGGATCTTCAGGAAGCGGGACACCCACTCCTGCGCCTCGGCCAGGTCCTTGCACTGCAGGAGCGCGTAGCCGCCGACGACTTCCTTGGTCTCGGTGAACGGCCCGTCGGTGACGGACACCGTCCGGCCGTCCCAGTGCACGCGCCGGCCCTCGGCGGTCGGCCGCAGACCGGCGGTGTCGAGCATGACCCCGGCCTTGGTCATCTCGTCCAGCAGCTTCCCCATGCGCTCCATCACCTCGGGGCCGGGCTGCTCGGCGGGGAGGGAGTTCTCCTGGATGCGGATCAGCGACATGTAGCGGGGCACGGTGACTCCTCGGGTCGGTCGGGCCGGGTCCTTCCCGGCCTCTCACCCCTGCGTCGATCGGGATCCGGCGTTCTCGACACGACCGCCGGAATTGCTCCGAAGAATTTTCCGGCGGGCGTCACCGGGCGCCGTCGGGGGTGTCCGGACGGAGCCGGCGACACGAGCGAAATGTTTCGGCCGCGGCGTCGAGAAGCCGCCCGCGCCGACCGGGCCTACGCCGGGGGCGCCGCCGTGCTGCTGCGCACCACGAGGCTGGTCGCGAGTTCCACGCGGGTCGCGGCCGGAGTGCCCTCCACGCGGCCGAGATCCAGCAGCAGCTTGGCCGCCGCCTCCGCCATCTCCGTCAGCGGCTGCCGCACGGTCGTCAGCGGCGGGCCCACCCAGCGGGCCACCGGCAGGTCGTCGAAGCCGACCACGCTGAGGTCCTCGGGGATCCGCAGCCCCAGCTCGCGTGCCGCCTCGTACAGGCCGAGCGCCTGGAGGTCGTTGCCGGCGAAGACGGCGGTGGGGCGGTCGGGGCGGCGCAGCAGCGCGAGGCCCTGGCGGTAGCCCGCGTCGTGGTGGAAGTCGCCGGCCCGGATGAGGTCGGGGTCCACCGGCAGCCCGGCGGTCTCCAGGGCGGCCCGGTAGCCGTCGATGCGGGCGCGGCTGCACATCATGCGGGACGGGCCGCTGATCGCGCCTATCCGGGTGTGCCCGAGGTCGACCAGATGCCGGGTGGCGGCGAGGCCGCCCTGCCAGTTGGTGGCGCCGATCGACGGCACGTCCGCGCCCGGGTCGCCGGCCGGGTCCATCACGACGAACGGGATGGAACGGCTGGTGAGCAGCGCGCGCTGCGACCCGTCGAGGTCGGACAGCACGAGGATCACGCCGTGCGGGCGGCGGGCGGCGACCTGGTCGGCCCAGCTGCGGCCCGGTGTGAGGCGGCCCGCGCTCTCGGAGAGGACGACGCTCAGGCCGGCGTCGCGGGCCACGTTCTCCACGCCGCGGATGACCTCCATCGCCCAGGCGCTCTCCAGCTCGTGGAAGACCAGGTCGATCAGCGGCGAGCGGCTCGCCTCGGCACGACGGCGCCGGTAGCCGTGGGCACGCAGCAACTGCTCCACGCGGGCCCGGGTGCCCGGGGCGACGTCGGCTCGGCCGTTGAGGACCTTCGAAACAGTCGGCGCCGACACACCGGCCTCGCGGGCGATCTCGGCGAGGGTCGCGGTCTGCGCGGACCGCCCTCGCGTCCGGGTTTCTGCGGGCTGCGGTGATGTCATGGCGGCGATCGTAACCCCGCAGGACCTCGGGACGAAGACCTTGTCCGGTCATGGACCATCGGAACATTCGCCCCACCGCGCGAAACATTCGACTCGGGCGACGGGTCACCACCCCTGGATTTCACCCACCGTTCAGGCCACGGGGTGGCTCGTTCCCTCGGCCCGGAACTACGTTTGGGCGGCATCCAGCGCGGGCGTACGGGGGGAGACGCGATGGACCGGCTCGTTCATCACGAGCTGAGGGCGGCCAACTCGGCGCTTCTCGCTGCCGTGATCACCATTGCGGTGACGGCGGTCGTCCAGGGGTTCCCGGCACCCGAGATGGACTGGCGGAGCCTGGGCATCGCGACCGGCGGTCTCGCCCTGTGGACCTTCGTCAAGACGACCCGTGTCAAGGGCTTCGGTCTGGTCCGGGAATTCGAGAGGACCGACCCCGTCGAGGACGCCGGCCGGACGCCGGACCCGGACGTCCCGCTCGGCCGGGACCACCCGGTCAACGGGACGCTCTTGTTCCTCTACCTGGCGGTCACGCTGCCGGGCTGCCTCTTCTGGGACCGCTGGGTGCTGCTCCTGCCCGTGATCTCGGCGGTGACCTGGCTGAGCGACGCCGCCGTCGCCGCGTACTGGGAGCGCCGCAACGGCCTCGTCCTGTGGCGCGGCCACGTCTCCGGTGACCCCTGGAGGCTCTCGGTCAGTCCGCGCCCAGCGACTCGAAGCGCCACCGGTGGACCGGACGCGTCACCAACTCCCCCGGTGGGTCCGGCAGTTCCGGGAGTTCCGCCGGGTACTCCGCCTCCCACCACGTGACGACCAGCACCCGGTCCCGGGGTGCGCGGAAGGTCTCCCGGCGCAAGGGGCGGGCCGGGAGCGGCTGAGCCTGCGCCCAGGCGAGGAGATCCGCGCCCCGGCCGTCGGTCGCCCGCGCCTCCCACATCAGGGCGACCGTCATGAGTAGAGGTTCTCCCCGCTCACCTCGTGCGTGTGGCCCGGCACGTGCGGGTCCGTCACCGGCAGG
This sequence comes from Streptomyces sp. NPDC037054, assembly GCF_055606745.1. Taxonomy (NCBI): domain Bacteria; kingdom Bacillati; phylum Actinomycetota; class Actinomycetes; order Kitasatosporales; family Streptomycetaceae; genus Streptomyces; species Streptomyces sp. NPDC037054. The sequence continues at coordinate 764,165 of NZ_JBVJSJ010000001.1, forward strand.
GAGGAGTCGGCGGACAGGTCCCAGTCGGAGGCGGGCCGGTTCCGCGCCACCATCTCCGCGCCGAGCGCCGCCACCATCGCGCCGTTGTCCGTGCACAGTTTGGGACGCGGCACGCGCAGCCGGATGCCGGCCGCCTCGCAGCGCTCCTGGGCCAGCGCCCGCAGCCGGGAGTTGGCCGCCACGCCGCCGCCTATCATCAGGTGGTCGACGCCCTCGTCCTTGCAGGCCCGGACCGCCTTGCGGGTCAGCACGTCCACGACCGCCTCCTGGAAGGAGGCCGCCACGTCCCGCACCGGCACCTCCTCCCCCGCCGCCCGCTTCGCCTCGATCCAGCGGGCCACGGCGGTCTTCAGACCGGAGAAGGAGAAGTCGTACGCCGGGTCGCGCGGCCCGGTCAGACCGCGCGGGAACGCGATCGCGCCCGGGTCGCCCTCGCGCGCGTACCGGTCAATGACGGGGCCGCCGGGAAAGCCCAGGTTCAGCACCCGGGCGATCTTGTCGAAGGCCTCGCCGGCCGCGTCGTCGATCGTCGCGCCCATCGGGCGGACGTCCGAGGTGATGTCCGAGGACAGCAGCAGCGAGGAGTGGCCGCCGGACACGAGCAGCGCCATCGTCGGCTCGGGCAGCGCGCCGTGCTCCAGCTGGTCCACGCAGATGTGCGAGGCGAGGTGGTTCACGCCGTAGAGCGGCTTGCCGAGCGCGTAGGCGTACGCCTTCGCCGCCGACACGCCGACCAGCAGCGCGCCCGCCAGGCCGGGGCCCGCCGTCACGGCGATGCCGTCCAGGTCCCGCGCGCTCACGCCGGCTTCCCTCAGCGCGCGCTCGATGGTCGGGACCATCGCCTCCAGGTGGGCCCGCGAGGCGACCTCGGGCACGACACCGCCGAAGCGGGCGTGCTCGTCGACACTGGAGGCGACCGCGTCCGCGAGGAGCGTGGTGCCGCGCACGACGCCGACGCCGGTCTCGTCGCAGGAGGTCTCGATCCCCAGCACCAGGGGTTCGTCAGTCATGGATCTCGGTTCCTTGTACGGAGGGTGAGGAGGCGTCCGCGGCGCTGCCGCCGTCGGTCGCCGTGGTCGCGAGGCGCATCACCAGGGCGTCGACGTTGCCCGGCTGGTAGTAGCCGCGGCGGAAACCGATGGCCTCGAAGCCGAAGCGCTCGTAGAGCTTCTGCGCGCGGACGTTGTCCACGCGGCACTCCAGCATCACCTCGGCGCACTCGAAGGCGGTCGCGGCCTTCAGCAGTTCCGCCAGCAGCCGGGAGCCGAGGCCGGTGCCCCACTGCTCGCGGGCCACGGCGATGGTCTGGACGTCCGCGAGGTCGCCGGAGGAGGCGAGGCCGGCGTAGCCGACGATCCGCCCGCCGGCCTCGGCGACGAGGTAGCGCCGGGTCGCGCCGGGGCCGCGCGCGTGCGCCAGCTCGGACCAGAACATGCCGCGGGACCAGGCGTCCTCGGGGAAGAGGTCGCGTTCCAGTTCCAGCACGGGGTCGATGTCCCACCAGCGCATCTCGCGCAGCGCAGGAGTCGCGGACGCGCCCTGGAGTCCGGTCGTCTGTCCCGTCACTTGGGGGTGACCACCTTGTAGTTCTTGGGGACCTGGGCGTCGGGCCGGCGCAGGTACAGCGGCCGGGGCGCGGGCAGTTCCTCGCCGCGGGCCAGCTTCTCGGCGGCGAGCCGGGCGAGGGCGGCGGCGGACACGTGCTCGGGCTCGTGGGCCTTCGGGAAGGTGTCCGGGTACAGCAGCGCGCCGGCGCCGACCGCGGGCAGGCCCGCGACCTGCTCGGCGATGTCGGCGGGCCGGTCGACGGCCGGGTCGGTGACGCGGGTGCGGGAGTCGGCGTAGCGCGCCCAGTAGACCTCCTTGCGGCGGGCGTCGGTCGCCACGACGAAGGGGCCCGGCAGGTCGGCCGCGTAGGCGAGGCCGTCCAGCGTGCACACGCCGTGCACGGGCACGCCGAGCGCGAGTCCGAAGGTGTCCGCGGTCATCAGGCCGACGCGCAGCCCGGTGTACGGGCCGGGGCCGATGCCGACGACGACGCCGGTGACGGCGCCGAGGGCGAGGCCCGCGTCGGCGAGCACGCGGTCGACGGCGGGCAGCAGCAGCTCGCCGTGGCGGCGGGCGTCCACCTGGCTGGACGAGGCGATGACGTCCGTGCCGTCGTGCAGCGCGACGGTCACGGCGGGAGTTGCGGTATCGAGAGCGAGCAAGAGCACGCAAACAGCCTACGGCTCCGGCGGCGCCCGCACGGTCGCCCCGGTGCGGGTGACCGCCTCCTGCTACGGTCGCCACGGAACGCGACGGTCCGGTCACCGTGCGCGAGACGACGGTGCAGGCGACGTACGGCGGAGGTGGACGACGGTGGCAAGCAGCAGCTCCGGAATCGTGGCCGGCCTCACCGCGGCGGCCCTCGCGACGGTGGGCTTCCTCGGCTACCGGGCGTCGGCGACGGCCCCGCCCGAGTTCGCCCGGCCGCGGGCGACGGCGTCGCCCGACGTGTCCGCCGCCAAGATGCCCCGCGACCGACGGAACCCGGCCGCGCTGCCGGACGGCTCCGGCAAGGGCACCCGGGTCGTGTACTCGCTCGACGACGACCGCGTGTGGCTGGTCGGTCCCGGCGACGAGGTCCGGCGCTCGTTCGAGGTCCGTCCCGGCGCGGTCGACCCGCTGCCCGGCTCCTACGTCGTCACGTCCCGCTCGAACTCGGTGCGCGGCTCCGACGGCGTCCCCGTCGAGCACGTCGTCCGCTTCGCCAGTGTCGACGGGGTGTCCATCGGGTTCAGCGCGGCGGTGGACGGCTCGGCGCCGGCCGGGCCGAAGAAGAAGACGGGCGGCATCCGGGAGACGCGGGCGGACGGGAACGCGATGTGGAAGTTCGCGACGATCGGCCGGAAGGTCGTCGTCATCCGCTAGAAGCCCGGTGCGGCCCGGTGGGTTGCTAGGCGGCCTCGCGGTGGCCGGTTGCCGTCGGGGGCCGGTGCGCCGGGCGGGCCTCGGCGGGCTCGAACGGGCGCGGCGGGGTGGAGACCGCCCGCGCCGCGGCGCACGACGCCAGCAGGTCACGCATGGACACTCCCGCGGTCGTCGACGGCTGCGGTGTGGTCTGTGACGTGGACATGGGCGCCTCCTGAGGGGCCGAGGGCGGACGTAGTTAGGCAGACCTAACCAAGAGCCGGATACCATGTGACCACGCTCGGGACGCCCGGCGCAAGATTTTCCCGACAGAGTGTCGGTACGGTTCCGGCGACTTCACCCGCCGGGGGGGCGCCGCCGGGCAGCGCCGACACGGGCACGGGGAGGCGGAGCCCGCCGGCCGGCTCCGCCTCCCGCTCGCTCTCAGCGCCGGCCGCGGCGCAGGCCCCTGCCGAGTTTGCGCAGCTTCCTGACGTTGGTGTCGGCGATGTCGTACAGCGTGCCCGCGCTGAGCAGGGCCAGCACCAGGCTGCCCGAGACCGCCATCACCGGCGGCCGGTACTCCGTGCCCGTGACCGAGGTGAAGCCGGGTTCCTTGACCGCCTTGAGGGTCAGGTCGGCCTTCGGCATGCGCTGGACGAAGGGGAGCTTCCAGATGCCCGGGAGCGCGGCGTAGGCACGCATCGCGGCCTTGGTCGCGGGCAGTTCGACGCCGTTCTCCAGCCGCCACTTGGCCCGGTTCTCCAGGCCGCGGTGCCAGCGCTCCACGATGCCGGCGACGCGGTGCGGGTCGAGGTGGTGCCACGGCGCCGACTGGGACAGGTACATGCGCCGGGACAGGCCGGTGCGCAGTTTCACGTGCTCCGCGGTCTCGTCCGCGGTGACGCCCTCGGTCTCGATGAGCCATCGGGTGGCGCGGAACCGGCCGAGCATCGCGGCGCCGAAGACGGTGAGGTCGAGCAGGTGGTCGAGGATGAAGAAGCGGCTGTCGCCGATCGCCTCGCTGTACTTGGACCGGACCATCGAGCGCATGATCCGCCAGTCCGCCGTGACCGCGCGGTTGACGTGCTCGAGGTAGGCGGTGTCCAGGTTGCCGTCACGGATGTCGCGTTCGGCGATGTTGGCGATGTGCCAGGAGGTCGTCATCGACAGCGACAGGCCCTGGCTGTAGTAGGCGTCGATGATCGACGAGGCATCGCCCACCATGGCGTACCGCTTCGGCGAGACGAACGTGTCGGTGCAGTGCTGGACGTCCTTGAAGGCGCTGAACTCCAGCAGGTGGTCCTCGGTCAGCCAGTCGAGGACGGGATAGCGGCGCAGCACCTTCCAGAAGACCTCGCGCGCGTTGCCCTCCTCGGGCTGCCGGTTGCGGTCGTAGGTGACGCCGACGCTCACCCGGTCGCCCGCGAGCCGGATGACCCAGATCCAGTACCCGGGTCCCCACAGGTGCAGGGTGTTGCGGTCGCGCCGGGCGGTGTCGCCGTCGGGGAAGTGGTAGGTCCACCGCTCGTCGAACAGGTCGTCGGTGCAGTGGGAGAACTGCCCCCAGGCCGCGGTGGTGGCGAATCCGGCGTCGAGCGGCAGGTCGTGGCCGAAGCGGCGGGCCAGCAGCCGGGCCCGACCGGAGCAGTCGACGATCCACCGGGCGTCGATCCGGCCCTTCTCCTTGCGGTCGCGGGAAGCCCAGGTGAGGGTGTGGTCGGCGGTGTCCCGGCCGAGTTCGACCTCGCGCACCAGGCCGCGGTCGAGCAGGGTGATGCCCTCCGTCTTGCGGACCCGCTCGCGCAGTTCGGCCTCGATCTCGGGGCGGACGATCTGCGAGTCCTCGAACATCACGCGCGGGAACGCCGGGTTGACGGCCTTGTCGATCCAGTGCTGCGGGAGTTCGCTCTCGAAGCCCCACTCCGACACCGAGTCGTCGAAGCTGGTGCGGCCCTCCATGCCGTGGGCCATCCAGAAGCCCGCCTTGTGGAACGACTTCTGGAAGGCCTCGTCCAGTTCGCCGAGGACCCGCAGGAAGGCGTTGGAGTAGATCAGGAGCGACTCGCCGACCTTGTAGCTGGCGAGCTGCTTCTCCGTGGGCTGGTCGACGCAGACCACGGACAGTCCGCGCTTGGCGTAGGCGAGCGCGTTGATCAGGCCGACGATGCCCGAACCGACCACGCACACGTCGGCATGGTGGTGTTCCCAGGGGGCGGCGTCGCGGTCGTTCGCGGACATGGGCACTCCTTGGCTGGATGCGGCGCCGGGAGGGCCCCCGGCGTGGGATCGGGCGGCGGGTGTCGCCGGGTCAGGCCACGGACCAGGTGTCGTTGCCGGCCAGCAGGGCAGCGAGATCGCCCTTGCCGTGCTGCACGACGGCCGTGTCCAGCTGGTCGGCCATCGAGGTGTCGTAGACGGGCCGGTCGACGCAGCGGAACACGCCGATCGGGGTGTGGTGCAGGGTGTCCGGGTCCGCGAGCCGGGACAGCGCGAACGCGGTGGTCGGGGACGCGGAGTGGGCGTCGTGGACGAGGACGTCGGCCTCGTTGTCCGCCGTCACCGTGACGACCCTCAGGTCGCCGGTGGCCCGGTCCCGTACGACGCCCTTGGCGCCGTCGGTGCCGAAGCGGATCGGCCGGCCGTGCTCCAGGCGGATGACCGCGTTCTCGGCCTGCTGCCGGTCCTTGAGGACCTCGAAGGCGCCGTCGTTGAAGATGTTGCAGTTCTGGTAGATCTCCACCAGCGCCGTGCCCGGGTGGGCGGCGGCCCGGCGCAGCACGTCGGTGAGGTGCTTGCGGTCGGAGTCGACCGTGCGGGCCACGAACGACGCCTCCGCGCCGATCGCCAGCGAGAGCGGGTTCAGGGGTGCTTCGAGGGAACCCAGGGGCGTCGACTTGGTGATCTTGCCGGTCTCGCTGGTGGGGCTGTACTGGCCCTTGGTCAGGCCGTAGATGCGGTTGTTGAACAGCAGGATCTTGAGGTTGACGTTGCGGCGCAGGGCGTGGACGAGGTGGTTGCCGCCGATGGACAGGGCGTCGCCGTCGCCGGTGACCACCCACACGCTCAGGTCGGGACGGGACGCGGACAGGCCGGTGGCGATGGCGGGGGCGCGGCCGTGGATGGAGTGCATCCCGTAGGTGTTCATGTAGTACGGGAAGCGGGAGGAGCAGCCGATGCCGGAGACGAAGACGATGTTCTCGCGGGCCAGGCCCAGCTCCGGCATGAAGCCCTGCACGGCGGCGAGGACGGCGTAGTCGCCGCAGCCGGGGCACCAGCGCACCTCCTGGTCGGTCCGGAAGTCCTTGGCCGTCAGGGGGGCCGGGGCGGTGGGCAGGAGAGGCAGGGACAGGGGCGCGGTCTCAGTCATCGAGGGCCTCCTTGAGCACAAGGGCGAGGTCGGCCGACCGGAAGGGCATTCCGTTGACCTGGTTGCACGACTGGGCGTCCACCAGGTACGCGGCACGCAGCAGCAGGGAGAGCTGGCCGAGGTTCATCTCGGGCACGAGGACCTTGTCGTAGGCCCGCAGCACCGTGCCGAGGTTGGCCGGGAAGGGGTTGAGGTGACGCAGGTGTGCCTGGGCGACGCTGCCGCCGTCCGCGCGCACCCGCTGGACGGCGGCGGCGATCGGGCCGTAGGTGGAGCCCCAGCCGAGCACCAGCACGCGGGCCTCGCCGGTCGGGTCGTCGACCTCGACGTCGGGGACGTCGATGCCGTCGATCTTGGCCTGGCGGGTGCGGACCATGAAGTCGTGGTTGGCCGGGTCGTAGGAGATGTTGCCCGTGCCGTCCTGCTTCTCGATGCCGCCGATGCGATGTTCCAGGCCGGGTGTTCCGGGGATCGCCCACGGCCTGGCGAGGGTGTGCGGATCGCGCTTGTACGGCCGGAAGACCTCGGTGCCGTCGTCCAGGGTGTGGTTCGGTCCGCTCGCGAACGCCACGCGCAGGTCGGGGAGTTCGTCCGGGCGCGGGATCCGCCACGGTTCGGCGCCGTTGGCCAGGTAGCCGTCGGAGAGCAGGAACACCGGGGTGCGGTACGTCAGCGCGATCCGGGCCGCTTCCAGGGCCGCGTCGAAGCACTCGGCGGGGGTGGCCGGCGCGACGACGGGGACCGGGGCCTCGCCGTTGCGGCCGTACATCGCCTGGAGCAGGTCGGCCTGCTCGGTCTTGGTCGGCAGGCCCGTGGAGGGGCCGCCGCGCTGGATGTCCACGATCAGCAGCGGCAGTTCCATCGACACGGCCAGGCCGATCGTCTCCGACTTCAGCGCCACGCCCGGGCCCGAGGTGGTGGTCACGCCGAGCGCTCCGCCGTAGGCCGCGCCCAGGGCCGCGCCGATACCGGCGATCTCGTCCTCCGCCTGGAAGGTGCGTACGCCGAAGTTCTTGTGCCGGCTCAGCTCGTGCAGGATGTCGGAGGCGGGCGTGATGGGGTACGAGCCGAGGAACAGCGGCAGTCCCGCTCGCTGGGCGGCGGCGACCAGTCCGTAGGACAGGGCGAGGTTCCCGGAGATGTTCCGGTAGGTGCCGGCGGGGAGCGGAGCGGGGGCCACCTCGTAGGAGACGGCGAAGTCCTCGGTGGTCTCGCCGAAGTTCCAGCCCGCCCGGAACGCGGCGATGTTGGCCGCCGCTATGCCGGGCTTCTTGGCGAACTTCGACTTCAGGAACCTCTCGGTGCCCTCGGTGGGCCGGTGGTACATCCAGCTCAGCAGGCCGAGCGCGAACATGTTCTTGCTGCGCTCGGCCTCCTTGCGGGTGAGGTCGAACCCCTTCAGCGCCTCGACCGTCAGCGTCGTCAGCGGCACCGGGTGCAGGTGGTAGCCGTCCAGCGAGCCGTCCTCCAGCGGGCTGGCGTCGTAGCCGACCTTCTGCATCGCCCGCTTGGTGAACTCGTCCGTGTCGACGATGACCTCCGCGCCGCGCGACAGGTCGCCGATGTTCGCCTTCAGCGCGGCCGGGTTCATGGCCACGAGGACGTTCGGGGCGTCCCCGGGGGTGAGGATGTCGTGGTCGGCGAAGTGCAGTTGGAAGCTGGAGACACCGGGCAGCGTGCCGGCGGGGGCGCGGATCTCGGCGGGGAAGTTCGGCAGCGTCGAGACGTCGTTGCCGAACGAGGCGGTCTCGGAGGTGAAACGGTCGCCGGTGAGCTGCATGCCGTCGCCGGAGTCGCCGGCGAACCGGATGACCACCCGGCCCAGCCGTCGGACCGGCTTGGACCTGCTGACCATACTGACCATCGGTGGAGTTCCCCTCGCAGTGGACTCGGGCGGGCGGACGGATGGATGCGGGCCGGCCCCCTCGGGGGCGTACAGGGGCCGGCCCGCGGCTCTCTGGGCCTCAGGCGGCCTCGGACGGCCGGGTGAGGGCCAGGACGACGTTGTGTCCGCCGAAGGCGAACGAGTTGGACAGGACCGCGTCGACGGACAGGTCGCGCGGCACGGCACCGACCACGTCGAGGCCCAGGTCCGGGTCGGGTTCGGTGAGGTTGACGGTGGGCGGGACGACACCCCGTTCCAGCGACTGGACGGCGACCACCGCCTCGATGGCGCCCGCCGCGCCCAGCGCGTGGCCGGTCATGGACTTGGGCGCCGTCACCGGTGTCCGGCGCGCGTGCGCGCCGAGCGCGGTGTGCAGGGCCCTGGCCTCCGCGGCGTCGTTGTAGGAGGTGCCGGTGCCGTGCGCGTTGACGTACGAGATGTCCTCGGGCCGCAGTCCCGCCGACCGCAGCGCCGCCTCGATCGCCCGTGCGGCGCCCGCGCCCTCCGGGTGGGGCGCGGTGACGTGGTGGGCGTCGGAGGACCTGCCGTATCCGCGCAGTTCGGCGAGGACGCGGGCGCCGCGGGCGGCGGCGTGCGCGGCGGACTCCAGGACCAGGACGGCCGCTCCCTCGGCGAGCACGAAACCGTCCCGGTCGGCGGCGAACGGGCGGCTTGCCTGCTCGGGCAGGTCGTTGCGCGTGGACAGGGCGCGGATCTTGGCGAAGCCGCCGATCATCATCGGGGTGACGGGCGCGTCGGCGCCGCCGGCGAGGACGACGTCGGCCTCACCGCAGGTGATCATCTGGGCGGCGGCGATCAGCGCCTCGGCGCCGGAGGCGCAGGCGGTGACCACGGCGCTGCTGGGGCCGAGCAGTCCGAGGTCGACGGAGACGCGGCTCGCGGAACCGTTGGCCATGCTCATGGGGATGAAGCGGGCGGCGAGCCGGCGGACGCCGTGGGTGAGCGCCGTGGCGGCGTTGGTCTCCCAGCTGGTGGTGCCCCCCGCGCCGGTGCCGAGGACGACGCCGATCCTGGTGCGGTCCTCGGCGGCCAGGTCGAGTCCGCTGTCCTCCAGGGCCAGCATGGTGGCGGCCAGACCGAGTTGGGTGGTCCGGTCGGCGGTGGCGGCCTCCCGGCCGGTGAGGGCCAGCTCGGTGGGCAGGTCCACCTCGCCGGCGATCCGCACCGGCAGGTCGGCGGCGTCGAACCGGGAGATTCGCCGGACTCCGCTGAGGCCTTTGAGCTGCCCGGCGTGGAAGTCGTCGGTTCCGACGCCGATGGACGTCACCGGCCCGAGTCCGGTCACCATCACGCGCCGGTCGCCGGCGGTCACCACGCCGCACCCCGGCCGCGGAGGTCGACCACATGGGCCACCACCTCGCCGACGGTCGACAGGCGCTGGGCGTCCTCGTCGTCGACGGGGGTGCCGAGGTGCTCCTCCAGGATGTTCACCAGCTCGACCAGGTCGAGCGAGTCCATACCGAGGTCCTCGCGCAGCCGGGCCTCCTTGGTGATCTCCTCCGGGAGCAGACCGAGGCGCTCGCACAGGAGGCCGGTCATGTGCTCGAGGACCTGTTCGCCGGTCTCGGACCGGGGAGTTGTGTTCACTGTGACCGCCTTGTGTCGTGGGATGGGGGCGGTGGCGCGTCGGACCGTTGCCCCGCGCCGGGGGACCGTGCCGGGAGCGGCTTCGTCCGTGCGGCGGGCCCCAGATCCGTGTGCAGGGCGAAGTCCTGGCAGACGGCCCCGATCGCGCCGACGAAGCGGTCGGCCTCGGCGGTGCTCAGCAACAGGGGCGGCTGGATGCGCAGGACGCGGTTGCTGTGGGCCGTGACGAAGGACAGGATCCGGTGGTCCCGGGCGAGTTGGGCGACGAACCGCAGGCACATCAGGTCGCCGAGCGAGGACTCGACGGCCTGCCCGGCCTGTCGTACGGCGTCGCGCACCTGGTCGGGCAGCCAGTCCACGAGGGTGCGCAGGTCGCCCGGCAGCCGGGTGAGCGCCTCGTCGGCCAGCGCGCGGGCGGCGCCGGAGAAGTCCCCGTCGAACTCGATGGCGTTCATCAGGCCGATGCCGCGCACCTCTCGGACGAACGTGTACGGGGCGCAGACCTCCCGCAGGTGGTCGCGCAGCCGGGCGCCGACCGTGCGGGCCCGCTCGGGCAGCCGCTCGGCGGCCAGTGTGTCGAGGGTGGCCAGTCCGACGGCCGCGGCGAGGTTGCCGCCGCCGAACGTGGAGGAGTGCAGCATGGCCCGGTCAGTGCTTCCGTAGGCGCTGTCCCACAGCTCCGTGCGGACGAGGGTCGCGGCGAGGGGCACCAGGCCGCCGGAGAGCGACTTCGCGACGCAGAGGACGTCGGGTTCGAGGCCGTCGTGGTCGGCGGCGAACACCGCGCCGGTACGGCCGAGACCGGTCTGGATCTCGTCCAGGACGAACACGGCGCCGGCCCGGCGGCACAGCCGCTGCGCCTCGGCGAGGTATCCGGGCGGCGGCAGGACGACGCCGCCCTCGCCCTGGACCGGTTCGAGGATCAGCGCGGCGGCACCGTCGAGGGCCGCCGCGAGCGCCTCGGTGTCGCCGTACGGCACGGCGACGCAGTCGGGCAGCAGGGGGTGGAAGGCGGCGGAGTGGCCGGTGCGGCCGGTCACCGACAGGGCGCCGAGGGTCTTGCCGTGGTAGCTGTTCTCGGCGTACACGAGCCGGGTGCGGCCGGTGCCCGCCCGGGCCACCTTGAGCGCGGCCTCGACGGCTTCCGCGCCGGAGTTGGAGAAGAAGACACGGTCCAGTCCGGGGGGTGCCAGGTCGCTGAGGCGTTCCGCCAGTTCCGCGGTCTGCGCGGGCATGGAGACGTACTGCACGAAGGTGGGCGCGCCGGCGTCGAGGAAGCCGCGCAGTGCCGCGGTGACGGCCGGGTGGTTGTGGCCGAGGTTGAGGCAGCCGTAGCCGGCGACGAAGTCCAGGTATTCGGTGCCGTCCTCGGTGGTGAGCGTGCAGCCCTGGGCGCGGGTGAAGACCCGGTCCATGCCGTGGGCGGCGAACAGCCGGGCCATCGGCGGGTTGACGTGGTGGCGGAAGCGGCGTGCCGTCTGCCCGGTGCGGGTGGGCGGCGACGTGCGCGGCAGGGCGTGGTGGCGGGCGAGCCGGTCGAGGCGTTCCTCGTCGACGAGCCGCCCGAAGCTCGCGAGCGGCGTCGGCAGGAAGCCGTGCCGGGCGGCGAGGCCGCCTATCGCGCGGACCCGGTCGAGGTCGAGCTCACGGCCGAGGGAGAAGGGTTCGGCGCGCTCCTCCAGGGCGAGCACGATGGTCTCCGCGAGGCAGCCGTTGAGCTGCTGGGCGGGCGCGGGGAAGGTGCCGTCGCCGAGCCGGACCGCGTCCGTGGCGCTGACCAGTCCTCCGTCGACGACCAGCACGTCGTGCCCGTCGGGCGGGGCCGCGGCGACGTCGCGGGGCAGCGCGACGTCGACCACGACCGAGCCGGGACGCATCCGGGCGGCGTCCAGAGCGCCGCCGGTGGAGGAGGCGCTGACATAGAGCCGGGGGGCGTCGTACAGCGGGGCCGGGTCGTCGTGCAGGGTGACCCGGGTGCGCTCGTCCGGTTCCAGGTAGCGCAGCAGGGACGCGTCGGTGCGGGCGCTGGGGCGGCGCACCAGGTCGAGTTCCCAGCCGTCGGCGAGCAGCAGCCGGGCCATCGCCAGGCCGATGGACCCGGGGTATCCGACGACCGCGACGCGGGCGCGGCCCGGGGTCTGCCCGAGCCGTTCGGCGCAGTGCCGGACGGCGGCGAGGGCGGCGTAGGTGGTCAGGGAGTTGCCACTGGTCAGGGCGGTGTCGACGGTCTTGGCGGTCCACTGGCCGCGGTCCCCGACGATGGAGGTGGCCCCGCCGAGGCCGATCAGCCGGGCGCCCTCGTCGCGCAGCGCGGCGGCTTCGGCCGCGACCAGTTCCCGGGCGGCCGTCGGGCGGCGCAGCAACTGCTCGGCGGTGTACGGGAGTTGGCGCACCGAGCCGGAGCAGCGGGCGCCGAGCGCGGAGGTGAGCGTGAAGGGCGGCAGCGTCACGTGGTGGCGCGGACCGGGGGTGCGGGCCGTGCCGCGGTGTTCGTCGAGCAGCCGGCCGAGCAGGTCGGTTCCGCGGACCTGGTTGCGGTGGCCTTCGCCGACGGCGTGGGCGAGGAAGCCGAACCTCATCGGGTGCCTCCAGGAGCGCGGTGCGTACGAGCCGGGGCGAGGGCGAGTTCGGGAAGGACGTCGCGCTGCCAGCCGAGCTGGGACAGCAGGCTGAGTCCGTCGCCCTCGTTGTTGTGCGTGACCGGCACGGCGAAGAGGTTCACCGTCGACTGGCGCAGGAGGGCGGAGCGCAGCGCCGCGGGGTCGACGTCGTCGAGTCTGCGGCGGACCACCGTGAGCGGGCCGAAGGTCTCCTCGCCGTCCTCGGGAAGCAGGTGGAGGACCTGGGTCTGCTGTCCGGCACCGGCCGCGTGACGGCCCTCCCGGTACGTGCGGATCATGGAGTGGCCGCCGTCGATCAGCTGGAAGACGGTCAGGTTGCCCCGGAGCCGGTGCCCGTCGAAGCACACCTGCTGGATCAGGGTGGGCAGGATGTCCGGGACGAGAGCGGCGGCGCCGTCGCCGACGAAGGCGAGGGTGTTGCCGGGCCGGGTGAGGGCGACGGCGGGCACGGCCTGGAGGGCGTCGCCCATCAGCGCGCGGCCGTACCAGCCGGAGAAGCCGGGGCCGGTGCGGGGCAGGTTGCGGATGGCGGACAACCCGCCGCGTCCGACGTCGTACACCCCGGTGTAGGTGTAGTCGTACCGGCTGATCAGCTCGTCCAGGACCGTGGCGAGCCGGTGGTGGAAGTAGTTGAGGCTCATCGGCTGTACGGGCAGGGCGTGCAGGACGTCCGAGGCGGAGTCGGCGGTCTCGGCGAGCGCGCGGCGCCGGGCCGCGAGCAGGCCGGGGGCCACGTCGAGGCGTTCCCGGACGGCGCGCAGGAAGCCGGCGGCCTCGGCCTGGACCCGGTGGTCGGCGAACGGCGCGAGGTGCGCGGCCTCGTGGGTGACCTGGACGATGCGCAGGGACCGGCGCAGGGCGCGCAGCGAGAACGGGGTGGCAGCCTCGGCGATGCGGCTCTTGACGAAGAAGAGGCACTGTTCGTCGCGGGGCCTGAGGCGTCCCTCGTGGTGCAGGAAGGCGTGGACGCGGGCCGAGTACCCGTACAGGCCGAGTGTGCCGAGGTACTCGGCGACGGTGCTGCCGTCCCGGTGGCGGGCGACGGAGCCGGGGCGGGTGAGGCTGTCGGCGAGGCCGATGCCTCCGGCCGCGGCGATCTCGTGGACCAGGGAACGCTCCGTGGCGGAGAGCGACCCGAGCTGCCACAGCACCCGTTCGGGGCCGTCGTTGAGCAGGCCGACGACGGGCGCGAGGGCGTCCTCGGTGACCGTGGCCCGGGGTGCAGGGGGCGGGGGCGCAAGGACCCTCAGGGGGGCGCCGGCGGTTTCCAGCACCTCGGGCGTCGCGAGCAGCACGACCGGGCCCCGGCCCTCGTCGTAGGCCGCGAACGCCGTGGCCAGATCGGCCTCGATCCGGTTCGGGTCGTCGAGGTGGACGTACGGGATGCGGCGGGCGCGCAGCACGTCCCGGGAGTCCTCGGCGGCGTGCACGGTGCCCTGGAAGGGGTACCAGGTGTCGGCGCGGGAATCGGCGCACACGATGAGACAGCGGGCGCGGGCCTCGCGGAGGTTGGCGAGCGTGCCGCGGAACTCGTCCACCATGCCGCTGGTGACGACGACGAGGGCGGGCGCGGTGTCCAGTTGCCACCGGGCCAGCGCGGCGCACGCGAGGCTGTGCTCGCTCGGGCCGCGCAGCACCGGATTGCCGGCCCAGGCGGCGCGGCGTTCCAGTGCGGCGATGAGCCCGGAGACCACCGAGCCCGTGTAGTAGTGCAGTCCCCAGGCGGCTTCGGCCCGGGAGTCGAGGAAGTCGGCGAGCGCGCCGGCGAGGACGGGGGGCGCGGTGCGGGCGGAGGCCCGCAGCGGCCCGCCGGAGTGACGCAGCTGGATCACGTCGGTGAAGGCGCAGATCAGGTCGGCGGCCAGGACCCAGCCGCTGCCGGGCAGCCGGCGGCGGCTGTAGGGCTCGGCGATCCGCGCGCGTGACGCGGGTGCGTCGTCGTAGACGTGCACGGTGTACGGCGATGCCTCGAAGCCGACGTGTGCGGGCAACCCGGCCCGCAGGGCGTCGAGTTCGTCGGTGAGGGTGTGGTCCAGCAGGTCGGCGGACACCCCGGCCGCCACGGCGTCGACCAGGACCAGGGCGAGCGTGGCGGGCCGCCCGGCGTCGGGCCCGGCGACCTCGCCCAGGTACGCGCCCGCTTCGGCGAGGGTCTCGGCGGAGCACACGGTGAGCACCGCGCGGGGCAGCGCCCTGTCGAGGTAGCGCCGCGAACGGTCGCGGGTGCGCCGGTAGGGCTCCGGCCAGTCGCTGCGCTCGTACGGCAGGGCGGACGTGGTGAGGATCCGCTCCGAGCCGTCGACGAGGTCACCGAAGGCGGAGGCGACGGCACGCTGGAAGGCCTGGCTCTTCCCCACGGCCACGATCAGGAAGTGCGGTGGCCCGACGCTGTCGCTCCCGCTGTCCACGGTCCGATTCCCCCCATTGGTGTAGCCGGTGCTCTCCGGGAGTGTGCGTGCCGGGCTCTGGAGTCGGTCTGCACGTCTTCTGGAGGTGTGGGGAGGAGGCGCTTCGGGTGTGGGACGCTCGGGGCACCGTGAGGAGGGGCATGTGGAACAGCAGCGGGTACGGGAGTTGCGGCGGCGGGTCGGGTACCCCGATGTTCCGGTTCCCGCGACCCGTGACTGGTTCACCCTGGAGCCGGGGTACGCGCCGGTGGAGTACGAGGCGCCGTCGGTGCCCGGGCCGGAGACGGATCTCGCGGCGGTGTGGCGGCGGGCGGTCCGGCTGACCTGCCACCCGCTGCTGCTGCGGGACGCGGCGAGTGGCCGGCCCCTGAGTCCCGCCGGCCCCACGGGGATAACCGGCCGGGGGCGGCTGCACCGGCTCGGCCCGAACCCGACCGCCGACGCCGTCGTGACCCACGGTGCGGATGCGGACGCCCTGGTCCTGCTGGTGCGGCGGCGCGACACGGGCCAGCTCGCCTTCCCGGGCGGCTTCCGCGAGACGGACCCGGTCACCGGCGCCGTGGAGGACCCGCTGCGGGCGGCGCTGCGCGAGGCGGAGGAGGAGACCGGGGTGCGGGTGCGCGGCGGACCGGTGGGGCTGCTGCACCAGGGGGTCGCGTACTGGTCGGTGCGCAACACGGACAACGCGTGGATCGAGAACACCGCGATCCACGTCCGGCTGCCCGGCGGCTCCGGGGAGCCGCCCGCCGCCGAGGGCCGCGACGACGCCCGTCACGCGGGCTGGTTCCGGGTCCGTGACGTCGAACCGGCGTCACTCAGTGCCGCGCACGCCGCGAGTCTGCGCCGGCTGCGCGCCGCCCTCGCCGTCTGATCCGAGCAATACAGGAGTCGCTCCGCTCAGGGACGAAGGCCTCAACTAGACCTCCAATCGACTCTTAATGATGGGTGGTCAGCGGTGGATGCGCTTCGTCCGTTCCTTCAGGAGACCTGGTACTGCGACACCTCCGACCCGCGGGTGCGTCAACTGGCCGCCGAACTGCGCGCGGACCGGGACGACAGGGCGACGGCGGTGGCCGCGTTCCACCACGTACGGGACGGGATCCGCTATCGCGTGGGCGACTGGCAGCAGACGGCGTCGCGCACGCTCGAACTCGGCGACGGCACCTGTACCAACAGCGCCAACCTGCTGGTGGCGCTGCTGCGTTCGGTGGGCATCCCGGCCGGGTACGGCGTGATGCGGGTGCGGGGCCGGGAGTACTTCGGCCCGATCGCCCTGCCCCGGCTGGCGCGGATGGTGGGCGAGATCAGCCGGCACGTGTACGCCTGCGTGCTGCTGAACGGGCGCTGGGTGCGCTGCGATCCCTCCGACGACCTGGCGCTCTCGCTGGGCTCGGCGCACCTCAACCCGCAGAGCCGGCCGGTCGAGTGGGACGGCGCGCGGGACGCGATGCTGCACCTGAACGCCGACCACATCCTGGAGGACGTGGTCCCGGTCGCGGACATCGCCTCGCTGATGGCCAAGCGGATGCGGCGCACGATCCGTCCCGCGGTGCGCCTCGGCAACCTGTACATGGACTTCCTGCGGGAGCACGGTGCGCGCATGGGCAGCGCCGCGGAGACGGACGAGCACTTCACGGCCTGGCTCCGCACCCATCACCCGGCGCTGCACCTGCTGTACCGGTCGCTCCCCGAGGGCACGTCGCCGGCCGAGCCCGCTCTGAGGTGAACTCTCCCCCACGGCCGGACGGCCGGGCGGGCGGAGCCGCCCGGCCGTCCGGCGCGTACTCAGTCGTCGGTCAGGCCGAACTTGGCGTGCAGCTTCTTCAGGGGGCGCGGCGCCCACCAGTTGAGGTGGCCGAGCAGCCGCATCGCCGCCGGCACCAGCAGGCCGCGCACCAGGGTCGCGTCGACCAGGACGGCGAGGGCGAGTCCCGCGCCGAGCAGCTTGAGGATCGACAGCTCGGACGTGGCCAGGGCGCCCAGCACGATGGCGACGATCAGCGCGGCCGCGGTGATCAGCCGTCCGGTGCGCTCCATGCCGAAGGCGACGGCGCCGGTGTTGTCGCCGGTGGCGAGGTACTCCTCGCGAATGCGCGACAGCAGGAACACGCTGTAGTCCATGGAGAGGCCGAAGGCGACGCAGAACATCAGGATCGGCACGGTGACCTCCAGTTGGCCGGTGTGCACGAAGTCGCCGACCAGCCACTTGAGATGGCCGTCCTGGAAGACGTACACCATGGCGCCGAAGGAGGCGGTGAGGCTCAGCATGTTCAGCCCGAGCTGCTTGATCGGGATGACCACGCTGCCGGAGAACAGGAACAGCAGCACGAACATGCTGACCGCGATGATCGCGGCGGCCCACGGCAGCCGGCTGCTGAGGCTCTCCTTGGTGTCGACCTGGGTGGCGGCGTCCCCGCCGACCAGGACGGTTCCCGGAGCGTCCACGTCCCGGACCGCGCGGACGTAGTCCTCGCCGGCCGCGGAACCGGCGTCGCGGTCGGACACCACGGACAGCCAGGTGCCGCCACCGCCACGGAACGCCGCGGCCGATTCGCCGGGCGGAGCCGCCTGGCTTCCGCCGGCGTAGGTGCCGGCGGCGCTGTCCACCCGGACCGTGCCGGGCAGCGCCGACAACCGCTGTGCGTAGGCGGCGACTTCGTCGCTGCCGGGGTCGACGTCCGGGACGACGACCACGACGGGCGAGGTCTGCGCGCCCTGGAACTCCTCCCGGATCGTGTCGGAGGCGACCTGGGACGCCGCGCCCCGGGGCAGCACCCGGTCGTCCATCAGGGCGAAACGTGCCTGGGTGAACGGCAGGGCGAGGGCCGCGAGGGCGATCGCGACGGTGGCGCCGATCACCAGGGGGCGGCGCATGACGGCGACGGCGAGACGGTGCCACAGCCCTCGCTCGGGGCTGCCGGCGCCGGGCAGTTTGCGGCGCAGCGGGGCGAAGACGTCCCACTTGTCGATGCGGCGCCCGATGAGCGCCAGCAGAGGGGGCATGAGCAGGACCGTGGCCGAGGCGGCGAGGACGACGACCACGATTCCGGCGTAGGCGAGCGAGCGCAGGAAGTAGATCGGGAAGACCAGCAGGGCGGCCAGCGAGAGCGCCACGGTGACGGCGGAGAACAGCACGGTCCGTCCGGCGCTGCGCAGACTGGCCGCGATCGCCTCGGTGACCTCGCGGCCGGCCGCGAGTTCCTCGCGGTACCGGGTGACGACGAACAGGCTGTAGTCGACCGCGAGTCCGAAGCCGAGGGCGGTGGTGATGTTCAACGCGAAGATGGACACCGAGGTGGTCTCGGCCAGGAGTCGCAGCACGGCGTACGTGCCGACCACGGACACCACGCCGACCAGCGCGGGCACCAGAGCGGCGACGACCGAGCCGAACGTGGCGAGCAGGATCAGCAGGGTGAGCGGCGCGGCCAGCAGTTCGGCGCGGGTCAGGTCGGTGGCGCTCTGCTCGTCGGCCTCGGCGTTGATCTGGGCCAGTCCGGTGGCCTTCACGTCGAGCGGACCCTGACGGCCGGTCACCTCGGGCACCAGGTCGGTCACGAGGTGGTGCACGTGGTTGTCGTCGCCGCCGAGCCTGATCAGGACCAGGCCGGTCCTGCCGTCGTCGGAGCGGAGTTTCTGGTCGCCGGACGTCCAGTACGACTGCGCGTAGACCACGCCCTCGGTGCGGGCGATGCGCTCCGTGAGGTCGCGGCCGGCCGCCGCGGCCCCGGCCGCGTCGACGCCGTCGTCGGTGCGGGCGACGAGGACGACGTTGGGTGCGCCGGCCTTGAACCGGTCGGCGAGCATGCGGTCGGCCTGGACGGCCTCGGCACTGGTGGGCGTGTAGCCGCCGGTGGACAGGTGGCCCTCGGCGTCGGCGCCGAGCACCGCGGCGGCGGCCGCGACCAGCGCGACGAGCAGCATGGCGATGCGTCTGCGATCGACCAGGGCGCGCGCGAGCGTGGCCAGGCCGCCGGTCACCGGGGCCGGCCCGCCACCGGTTTCGGCGCGGGTCTGCGTGGTTGTGGACATGACTTCCTCACGTCATGGTGGGCGCCGCGGCGACACCGCGGCGTACGAGGCCACGGCTCAGCGCCCTGCCAGGAGGTGGCTGCACAGGCCCTGATGGACCCAGCTCTCCCACAGCTCTGGCGGCCAGCCGCGTTCGGTGACGAACAGGTGGTAGACCTCGGGGCCGAGCAGGACGTAACAGATGTCCACGGCACGGTCGAGGTCGAGGCCCTCGGTGAGAGCCCCCTTCTCGGCCAGCACCTCCACGAAGCGCCGCTGGACCATCCTTCGCTGCTTCTTGTTCGTGTCCCACAGCTCGGCTCCGTTGCCGCTGCTGATGACGGCGTTGCGGAGCACTTCGAGCAGGGGGACGACCCGCTGGTTGATGACCCGGGTCATGGTGGCCAGCGCGCCGAGCAGCTCGCGCGGGTCGTCGAGGGAAAGGGCCTCGACCACTTGAGGCCGCTCCAGCGTCGGCACGGGATCGTCGTCCCCCGCCACGTGCAGGTCGATCAGCTCCTTGAGGATCTGCTCCTTGTTCCCGAAGGAGAAGTAGATCGTCTGCACCGCGACGCCGGACTCCTGTGCGATCGATTCGATCGTGGTGAGGCCGTAGCCGTGCTGCACGAAGAGCTTCATCGCGGCGTCGAGCATCTTCCGCCGGGTCTGCTGGGAGCGGAGTCGCCGACCGTCTATCCGGTTCGCCATGAGGTCCCGCCTGTTTTCTGTATCGAAACTCTAGAGTGTGACACCAGAATTACACGTCTCATCGAAGGGACGCAACCATGACGCTCAGTTCCACCAAGGCCGGACCGGGCAGTGACGCCCGGGCCCCGCGCGCCCTCATCCCCATCCTCACCGGCGGCATGGGCCTGTCCATGCTCGCCCTCTACACGACCGGCGCCCTGGGACCGTTTATCGTCGCGGACCTCGGCATCTCGCGCTCGGCCGTCGGCCTCCTGCCGGCCGCGGCGTTCGGCACCGCCACCGTGGCCTCGCTGTACGCCGGCCACCTGACCGATCTGCTCGGCGGGCGCCGCGCGTTCCTCGCGCTCCTGACCCTGATGGCGGCCGTCTTCGCCCTGCTGGCCGCGGGCCACACCTATGCGCTGCTGCTCGCCGCGCTGGCCCTCGCCGGACTGCCGCAGGCCCTGGCCAACCCGTCCACCAACCGGCTGATCGCCGCCCACGTCCCGCCGGCGCGGCGCGCCGAGGCCGTCGGCGTCAAACAGTCCGGCATACCGATCGCGACGCTGCTCACCGGGCTGATGCTGCCGCCCCTGGCCGACGCCACGTCCTGGCGGACCGCGGTCGCGCTCGTCATTCCGGTCATGCTGGCCACGGTGCCCCTCGCCCTCCTCGCACTCCCCCGCGATCCGGCCCCCACGGGGCCCGTGCGCTTCGGCCTGCCGCATCCACCGAACGCGGCCACCCGCTGGCTGATGGCCTACTCGCTGTTCTTCGGCTGCGGACTGGCACCGCTCAGCACCTACCTGCCGCTCTACGCCCACCAGCACCTGGCGATGGGCGAGAGCACGGCCGGCGCACTGATCTCGGTCATCGGCATCGCGGGCATCGCCACCCGGGTCCTGTGGACCCGCTTCAGCGACCGGCTGACGGACATCCCCGTCTCCCTGCTCGCCCTGGCGGTCATATCGATCGCGTGCACGGCTCTGATCCCGGCGGCCACCCAGGGCACGTGGCTCGTCTGGCTGGGCGCCCTCGGCGTCGGCGGCTCCGGCGCGGCGGCCACCGCCGTGTCGATGGTCGCGGTCACCCGCGGCAGCGGCTACGGGCAGACGGGCCACGCCTCCGCACTGGTGTCGATGGGGTTCTTCGGCGGCTTCGTGGTCGGACCGATCGCCTTCGGGCTGCTCGCGGACGCCTCCACCGGGTTCACCGGCGCGTGGACCTTCGCCGCAGCGGCGTTCGCCCTGGCGCTGACCTGCGCCTGGACCGGACGCCGGACCCTGCGGGCGGCAGCTTGATCAAGCCAATCGCAGCCGAACACTTCCTGGAGTAAGACACTAGAGTTAGCATCTAATCAATGGCTCGGGGGTGCCCCGGCCACACCTCACGGAGGGGAGGTCTGCGATGGCCGACGGAGTACTCGCAGGACGCCGGGGGGCACTCCTGCTGCTCACCGGCGTCGAGCTGATCGTCTTTCTGGACGTCTCGATCATCAATCTGGCCATGCCGACGATCGGTGCCGCGCTCGGCATCGGCGTGGTCGCGCTCGTCTGGGTGAGCACCGCGTACCAGGTCACCTTCGGCGGCTTCCAGCTCGGCGCCGGCCGAGCCAGCGATCTCCTCGGCCCGCGGCGGATGTTCCGGGCCGGCCTGGGGATCTTCACCCTCGCCTCGCTGCTCGCGGGGCTCGCCGAGGCCGGCTGGTTCCTGATCGCGGCCCGTGCGTTGCAGGGCGTCGGCGCGGCCCTGCTGATCCCCGCCGAACTCGCCCTGCTGGCCATCATGTTCACCGAGCCGGAGGCCAACCGGCGGGCCTTCGGGGTGTGGAGCGCGATGGGCGCGGTCGGCGCGGCCGGCGGCGTGACGCTCGGCGGCGTGATCGTGCAAGGGCTCGGCTGGGAGTGGATCTTCCTGATCAACGTCCCTATCGGCATCGCCGGGCTGCTGCTGAGCGGCCGTCTGATCCCCGCCGACAAGGCGGACCCGAAGGCCGCGCGCGGCCGGCTCGACCTGCCCGGCCTCCTCACCGGCACCAGCTGTCTGCTGCTGACGGTGTACGTGGTGACGGTGGCGGCCGAGGGTGAACTCGGCCCGGTGCAGTGGGCGCTCGGGGCGGTCGCGATCCTGCTCGGTGCCGCGTTCTTCCTGATCGAACGCCGGGTCGACGACCCCCTGTTGCCGTTCGGTGTGTTCCGGGAGCGGGACATCACCGGTGCCGCCGTCGCGAACTTCGTGGTCGGCGCGACCCATGTGCCCGTCTTCGTCTTCGTGTCCCTGTACTTCCAGGAGGTGCAGGGCTACAGCTCGGTCCGGGCCGGGCTCGCGCTCCTTCCGATCGCGCTGCTCAGCATCCCGGTGTCCCGCGTGCTGATCCCGATGGCGCTCAAGCGGTTCGGGCCGCGGTGGGTACTGATCGTCGGTCTGGCACTGATGACGATCGCGCTGCTGATGCTGGGCACGCTGCCCACCGACGCCGCGTACGTGACCCGGTTCCTGCCCGCGGCGGTGATCTTCGCCGTGGCGCTGCCGGCCTGCTTCGTCGGGTCCACCGTGCCCGGGGTCAAGGCCGCGGCACCGACGCAGACGGGCATCGTCTCCGGCGTGATCAACACGACCCAGCGGCTGGGTGCCGGACTCGGTGTGGCGGTGCTGGCCTCCGTCGCCGAGTCGCGTACCGACGCGGTCGGCGGGCCTCGGGCCGAGGCCCTCAACTCGGGCTTCCACTACGCCTTCCTGGGCGCGGCGGGAGTCGCCGTGCTGGGCCTGGTGGTGGCGGTGGCCGTGCTCCGTCCCGAGCCCCCGCGCCCCGAGGAACCGGCGACGGCCCCGCCGGCCGAGGAGGCCGCAGCCGCCGCGGACTGACCCGCGGCTCACCGACAGGGCAGGGGCGGCCGTCCGGGCTGCCCCTGCCCGCCTTCTCCGCCTTCGCCGGAACGGCCAGGGCGGGCCGGGCAAGAAAGTCGCCTTCGCCGGAAGGCCAGGGCGGGCAGGGCAGGAAAGCGGGCCGGTCACAGGGTGGGGTGCCCTGTGACCGGCCCGGGTCGGGTCGGGGACGGAGTCAGGGGCGGCGAGGGGCCGTCAGCTCCACGCTGCCGTCCGCGCGCCAGCGGCCGAACCAGGACGAGCGGTGCAGCAGGGTGCGCTCGGGGTCCGGATCGGTGAGACGGGCCTCCCAGCCGCCGACGCGGTCGAAGGGCAGGGCGGGTCCGGTCGCGCAGAGTTCGCCCACGCGGCCGGGCGGGAGCACCCGGCCGGCCCGGTCCAGCACCCGCACGTACACGTTGGCCATGGGCCGGCCCACGGAGGCGTCCCCCGGTACCACCCGGGCGTCGGTGCCGAGTTGCCGCACGGCCCACGGCAGCAGGCCGCCGACGGGCGCGAACTCGGCCCACAGAGGGCTCGCCCCGTAGCGTGCGAGATGCCGTTCGACCACGCTCCCGGGGCACGGCCCGCCGAGCAGGACCACCATGGCGGGGGCGTCACCGCTCTGCTCGTCCGCCGTCAGCACCCGGTCGTACTCCTCCTCGCTGAACAGGGCCGCCACCCCGCTGCCGAAGCCCCGCACCAGATCGCTCTCGCGCGTCAGGCCCAGGAGCGTCCCGCCCGAGGCGAAGGCCCACCACATCGCGGAGAGCGTGCGCGCGCCGCCCGGCGCCTGCCGTACGGCCACCGCGCCCGGCGCCGGACCGATCTGCTGCACCCGGGAGGCCAGCATGCACTGCCAGGCGCGGTGGTCGACCAGCTGTCCGCCCCGCTCGTCGACCATCAGATACGTGGCGTCCATCGGGCCGGACCGGGGAAGCGCCGGGTCGGGGTGCAGCGCGTCGAGCCGGGCCCAGGTCCGGGCGTCGTCGAGGACCACGACCTGGACGTCGGCCGGCAGCCCGGCCCGGGTGGCCGTGCTGCACAACACCACCTGGGCCCCGCTCACCTCGAACGCCCGCGCGGCCGCCTTGCGGCCGAAGTCGGCGGGCACCGGCACACACACCCCGCCGGCCTTGAGCACCGCCAACTGCGCGACGACGGACTGCCGGTGGTCGGCGCAGTGCACGACGACGGGGTCGCCGAGTTGCAGGCCGTGCCGCACCAGGCCGGTGGCCAACTGCACGGCGCGGTTCTCCGCCCCGCCATACGACAGATGGCCCGCCGGGTCCCGCACGGCCACTGCCGTGGGGTTCCGACGGGCCGCCCTGCTGAAGACGGAGTCGAGGGTGAACGGCCTTGCGGCCGCGGTCTTCTGGGCCGGTACGGTTTCGAGCGGGCGTGGGGCGAGCAGTACGGGCTGGCTAGTCACCTGGTCCCCCTGAGGCTGCGGTCGGCATGTCCGCCGGAATGAGGCAGGTAATTCCACCCGCTTCCTTCCCGATGCTGCATTCCGCCGGTACCCCGGGTCACCTCCCAGATTGCCGCATCGCCGAATTCCGGCCATCCGGCGCACGGAAGGTGCGGGCGTCGTCAGGAGATGTAGTCGTAGAGCAGATTGCTGTCCTCGCCGGATTCCGTCCAGTCGCCGTAGCGGCGCATTCCGTACAGCAGGGGTTTCCGGGTCCGTAGTTGTTGTATGGACCGCACCCGGGCGAAGACCACGCAGTGGTCGCCCACGGTGTGCGTGTCGGCCACCTCGCAGTCCGCGATAATGTGCGCCGACTCCACAAGATGCGGTCCGCGGGCGTTGCCCTCGGCGCGCCAGGTGACCCGCTCGAAGCGGTCGGCGGCGCCGGAGGCGAACAGCTCCGCCGTGGAACGCGCCTCGCTGTGCAGCAGGTTGACGGCGTATCCGCCGCCGGCGAGGACGGCGTCCAGGGTGGGGCTGCCACATCTGAGGCAGATCAGCACGGTGGGCGGGTCCAGGGCGACGCTGCACAGCGAGGTGGCGGTCATGCCCCGGGGCTCGCCGTCGGGAGTCAGCGCGGTGATCACGGTGACCCCCGTGGGGAATCCCGCCATCAGGGGGCGGATGTCGGGTAGGTGATCGGCGGTCATGGCGAATGCCCTCCCCAATCTCAGGTCGTCGACCGGAGGAGTTCCCCCCGGCCGTCCGGCGCCGGGGCACCGGACCGGCGGATCTCCTCGACCAGTTCGGCGGCGAAAGCCGGAAAGTCCGGCCCCAGGAAATGGAAGTGTCCGCCCTCGAAATTCCGGACCCGGAATTCACCCCGGGTCTCGGCCGTCCAGCCGCCGAGCGCGTCGGGCGGCGCCCAGATGTCGTCGCTGCCGCCGAAGGCCGTCAGGGGCGCCGACAGCGGAACCCGGGCCGGGTCGGGGCGGTAACCCGCCACCGCGCCCAGGTCGGTGCGGACCAGCCGCAGGAACCGCTCGCGGAACTCGGGCAGTTCGTCGATCCGCGGGTGCATGCCGCCCATCCGGGTCAGCTGGGTCATCAACTGGTCGTCGGACAGGGCGTGGTCGGGCAGCGCGACGGGGGCGGCCCAGCCCGGCGGGACCCGCCCGGACACCCCGACCCAGGCGGGACCCCGGCCGGCCGCCTCCAGCACCCGGGCGGTCTCGTGCGCGAGCACGGCACCGAGGCTGTGGCCGAACAGGGCCAGCGGCGCCGCCCCGGCCCAGGGCATGACGTCCCGCACGGTCACCTCGACCAGTTCCGCGATCGAACCGAGCAGCCGGCGCCCGTGCCGCTTGCCGCGGCCGGGCAGGTCCAGCAGCAGCACGTCCCAGCCCTCGGGCACGGCGCGGGTGAGCGGGAAGTACTGGGCGGCCGAACCGCCGGCGTGGTGGAAGACCACCAGCCGGAGTTCGGGGTCGTGCACCGGCCGCGGCCGGACGAAGGCGTCCGCCGTCGGCGGCGGCGCCGCGGTGGAGCCGCTCATGCCCGCACCCCGCCCACGATGTCGTCCGCCAGCCGCCCGAGCAACTCGGTCAGCGGCAGGTCCAGCGGCAGTTCCTCGGCGGTGAGGCCGACCGCGTAGTTCTCCTCGACCCGGGTGATGAACAGGGTCGACATGAAGGAGTCACCACCGGAGTCCAGGAAGGACCGTGCCGGGTCGAGTTCCTCGGGTGCTTCCAGTACGGCGCTCAGCTCCGCCAGCAGGTAGGCCTTGACCGCCTCCGGGTCGTGCGGCCGGGGCGCGCTCGGGCGGGCCTCGGACCGGCCCGGGCCGTCGGCCCCCCGGCCGAGGGCGGGTTCGTCGACCCAGTACCGGCGGCGCTGGAAGGGGTAGGTGGGCAGGTCGCCGAGCAGCCGTGCCGCCGGGGCGCGCAGCGGGTCGAGGCGGAGGTCCGCGCCGTCGGTGAACAGCGTCGCGAGCGCGCCCGGCAGATCGGTGACCGGATCGGCGAGCTCCACCGTCCGGTGGTCTCCGGCCGCCTCCCAGGAGAGCCGGACGGGACCGTCGGCGCGCTCCACACGCACCGGCAGGCCGAACGAGCCGAGCGCCGCGCCCAGTTCGGCCGCCGGATCGCCGGCCGGCCCGGCGGCGAGGAGCGGATAGGCACCGCGCAGCGCCGCGAGGCAGGACGCGACCGCGCCGCTGTCGTCCGGGAGCAGCAGGACCAGCCGGCGCGGCGGCTGTGCGCCGGCCGCGGGCACCGGGCGCTCGACGGCGGCCGCCAGGGCTCCGGCCAGGTCCGCGGCATCGGTGCCGAGGACGGCGATCCGGTGCGCGAACACGGCCCGGCCGGTGCGCAGGGTGTGGCAGAGCGAGGCCGTCGTGCCGGGTTCGGCCCGCTTGAGGTGGCCGACGACCGAGGCGACGAGTTCGCCCAGCGCGACGGGGTCCTTGGCGGAGACGGTGAGCAGCTCGGGGTGCGCCGCGACGGGCGCCGCCGGTTCCACGGCGGAGGGCTCGTACGCCTCCAGGACGACGTGTGCGTTGGTGCCGCTCATACCGAAGGAGTTGACGCCGGCGATCCGCCGGTCGAGGTCCGTCGGCCAGGACTGGTTGCGGTCCGGCACGGTGATCCGCATCCGCTCCCAGGGGATGTGCGGATTCAGTTCGCCGTCCTCGGCCGCACGGGCGGCCGGGATCTCGCCGTGGTGCAGCATCAGGACGGTCTTGATGACGGCGGCCATGCCGGAGGCGGCTTCCAGGTGACCGAGCCGCGACTTGACGCTGCCGATGGGCAGCGGCACGCCGCGGGCCCGGACCGCCTCGCCCAGCACGCCGTCCAGCGCACCGACTTCGATGGGGTCGCCGAGCACCGTGCCGGTGCCGTGCGCCTCGACGTAGCCGACGTCACCGGGTTCGACCCGGGCGTCCGCCAGCGCCGCGCGGATCACCTCCTGCTGCGCGGGTCCGTTGGGCGCGGTCAGGCCGGAGGCGGCGCCGTCGTGGTTCACGGCGCTGCCCCGCACCACGGCCAGGACGGGCCGTCCCTCGCGTTCGGCGTCCGCGAGCCGCATCAGCACCAGGGCCCCCACGCCCTCACCGCGCCCGTAGCCGTCGGCCGAGGCCAGGAAGGACTTCGAGCGGCCCTCCGGGGACAGGGCCCGGGTCTGGCAGAGGGAGACCATCAGGTTGGCCGACAGCAGCAGGTTGGAGCCGCAGACCAGGGCGTACCGGCACTCGCGGCCCCGCAGTCCGCGGACGGCCAGGTGCAGCGCGGACAGCGAGGAGGAGCAGGCGGTGTCGACGCTGAGCACCGGCCCGCGGAACCCCATGACGTGGCTGACCCGGCCCGCGCCGAAGCACAGACCGCCGCCGGTGGTGTAGTACGGGTCGATGCGGCTGAGGTCGGCGCGGTCCTCCAGTCGTTCGCTGTACTCCGAGGCCATCATGCCGAGGTACACGCCCACGTCGAGGCGGTCGGCCCGGCGTACCGCGATGCCGGCCCGTTCCAGGGCTTCCCAGGTGGTCTCCAGGAGCATCCGCTGCTGGGGGTCGAGCAGCCGGGCCTCGCGCTGCGAGATGCCGAAGAACTCGGCGTCGAAGTGGGCGATGTCGGAGAGGAACCCGGCCCGGTCCACGTACGAACGGCCGGGGCGGCCCGGCACCGGGTCGTGCACGGCCCGCAGGCCGGGGCGGTCCTCGGGGACCGGCGCGTAGGCGGTGCCGCTGCCGCGCAGGAAGTCCCAGTAGCCGTCGGGCGTGTCGAGCCCGCCGGGCAGGCGCAGCGCCGTGCCGACGACGGCCAGCGGCGCGTGCCGCTCGTCCTCCAGCTCCCTGACCCGGCCCTGGAGGCGCCGGGACAGTTTGAGCTGATCCTCCATCAGGCGACGAATCGTGTCCTTGTCCATGATCGGTGCCCTCTACCTCTCTTCTGAGACGTCCGCCTGGACAGCTCGGACGAGTTCGTCGAACGACAGACCTTCCAGGCCGGGGAAGTCCTCGACGGGTTCCTGCGCCGTCTCGGCGGCCGGTTGCGCGGGAAAGAGCAGCCGCGCCGTGTGCGCCGCGAGCTGGGCGACGGTGGGATGGTCGAGCGCGACGGTCGCCGGGAGGTCCTCGGCGAGCGCGTGCGCGAGGCGGGTGCGCAGGTCGATGACCATGATCGAGTCCAGTCCGCACTCGGTGAACCCCAGGTCGTCGTCCGGGTTCAGCGGCCCGCCCAGCACGGAGTCGCCCAGTTCCCGGATCGCCTGCCGCAGCCGCTCGTCACGGCCTTCCGCGGGCAGGCCGGCCAGGTGGTCGCGGAGCCAGCCGCGCGGTTCGGCACCGCGCGCCGCCTGGGTGTCGCGCTGGGGCGCACGGGGCGTCAGGTCGGCGAAGAGCGTGGCCGCGGAGGTTCCCGCACGCCGCTCGGTGAAGCGGGCCGCGTCCACGCCGACGGCGACCAGTCGGGTCCGGTCACCGCCGAGCGCCAGCCGGAAGGACTCCTCGGCCTCGGCGTCGCTCAGGGCCCGGATGCCCAGGCGGGCGATCGCCTGCCCCGTGGCGGCGGTGCCGGCCAGGCCCTGCTTGGCGTCCGGGGTCCACGGGCCCCAGTCCACGGCGGTGGCCCGCCGGCCCGCGCCGCGCAGGCGCTCGGCCAGCCCGGCCAGGAAGCCGTTGGCGGCCGCGTAGTTGGCCTGTCCGGCGGAGCCGAGCACGGCGGAGGCGGAGGAGAACAGCAGCAGGTGTACGTCGGGGTGGTCCGCGAGCGCCTCGGCCAGGTGGACCGCGCCGTGCGCCTTCGCCGCGAAGACCCGGCGGTAGGAGTCGGCGGAGAGGTACGCGAAGGCCTGGTCGTCCGCGGTGCCGGCGAGGTGCAGGACGGTGCCCAGCGCGGCGGTCGCGCCGGCCTCGGCGACCGCCCGGCGGCAGTCCGCCGGGTCGGTGACGTCGCCCTGGACGACCTGAACGGTGACGCCGCGCTCGGTCAGTCCGGCGATGACCGCACGGGCGGCGGCGTCCGGTGCGGAGCGGCCCATCAGCGTGACGGCCGGGGCGCCCAGCTCGGCGAGGAAGCCGGCGCTGCTCAGGCCCAGCGCGCCGAGGCCGCCGGTGATCAGGACGGCCCCCGGCCGGCCGGGGGCGGTGGCCGTGGCGGTGGCGGTGGCGGTGGCGGTGGCGGGGCAGGGTTCGAGGCGGGCGACGCGCACGGCGGTGCCGGAGATCTCGACGCGCTCGGCCGCTTGCCCGTCGTGCGTGAGGGCCGCGAGCGTCTCGACCACGGTCGCGGCGTCCGCGTCGGGGCCGAGGGTCAGGCGTACGAGGCGGCGCTCGGGCTGTTCCGCCTCCACTGCCGCGAGCAGGCCCCACAGCGCCTCCCGGACCGGGGCCGCGGTCGCCGCCGCGCTCCCGAGGACGGCGTACGGGATGCCGGGGGCGGCGGCCCGCAGTCCGTCGGTGAGGGCCACGGCGGCGTCCAGCGCCTCGTCGGCCCCGCCCTCCGCGGCGGCGAAACGGGCGTCGACCACCAGGTCGCAGGGCTCGTCACCGGGCGCTGCGGGGGCGTGGGCCACCTGGTGACCGAGCGCCGCGCACGCCTGCCCGATCCGCCGGCCGGTCTCGCCGCCACCGAGTACGGCGACCCGCAGCGGGCCGGCCCCGGCGGGTGCGAACCGGTGTTCCTTCCAGACGAGTTCGTAGGCCAGGCGCGGGGTGTCGCGCAGGGAGCTCTCCAGGAGGGCGCGGGGCGCGCGGCGGAAGCGGAAGCCGTCGACGGTCAGCACGGTGTTCCGGCCGGTCCCGCCGGTCCCGCCGTCGGTGAACAGGTGCAGGTCGGCGGCGAGGACCCGCATCAGGCCGTCGGCCTCGGGGTCACGGGCGGTGGCGCGGATGTGACCCCACAACTGCCCGCCGGACGCGGGCCGGCCGGGGAAGTCCAGCCGCTCCACCGCGAACGGGATGGCCAGTGCCGCCTCCTCCGTCACCGTAG
The DNA here is from genome assembly GCF_055606745.1 of Streptomyces sp. NPDC037054. Lineage (NCBI taxonomy): Bacteria > Bacillati > Actinomycetota > Actinomycetes > Kitasatosporales > Streptomycetaceae > Streptomyces > Streptomyces sp. NPDC037054. The sequence continues at coordinate 793,904 of NZ_JBVJSJ010000001.1, forward strand.
CGGGGTCGGCCTCGGCGACGGCGAAGGTGACGGCGCTCTGCAGGAGGGAGTCCAGCAGGCCGGGGTGGATCTGCCAGTCGGCCGGGTCCTCGCGCGGGTCGTCGGGGACGTCGTAGCGGACGAGCGCCTCGTCGCCGCGCAGCCAGACCTCGCCGATCCAGCGGAAGGACGGGCCGAGGTGGTAGCCGAGGGTGCGCAGGTGGCGGTAGAAATCGGTGCCGGTCAGGTGCCGTTCGGCGGTGGCCGTGAACGTGCCGGGGTCCGGGGCGGCCCGGTCCTGCGCGGGATCCGCCGGGACGATCCGGGCCGCCAGGTGTTCCTGCCAGCGTCCCTGGCGGACGTCGAGCAGGCTCTGCACGCTGACCGTCCGCGTGCCGTGCTCCTGTTCGGCCTCGATCACCTGCAGCGGGTAGCGCTCGCTCTCGCGCAGCACGAGGGCGCGCGGGAAGTGCAGGTCCTCCAGGACCACGCGGCCACCGTCCGAGCCGAGCGCGGACAGGGCGGTCGCGGTCTGCGACGCGCCGGGCACCGACACGGTGCCGAACAGGCGGTGGTCGGTGAGGTGGGCCGGGTAGTCCGGGGTCCGCTCGGTCGCCCAGACCCTGCCGTGCAGGGCCGGTGAGCTGAGTTCGGTGCCCCAGGCCGGTCCCTGGGCGGCGGCCGGGCGCGCGGCGTCGGGCCACTGGGGTGCCCAGTGCCGGGTGTCGGCGAAGGGGTAGCGCGGCCCCCCGGTGCGGGCGGAGCCCGGCTGCACGCGCCGCCAGTCCAGGCGCAGGCCGCCGAGGTAGAGGGTGCGGGCGGCGCCGAGCAGGGCGGCGCGTTCGCCCGTGCCGCGGCGCAGCGAGGGCGCGAGACCGCCGGCGGGGGCGAGACCGGCGCTGCCGACGAGGTTCACGAGCGTGCGGTCGGGGCCGATCTCCAGGCAGAGGTCGATTCCCAGGCCGGTGAGGGTCCGTGCGCCGTCGTGGAAGCGGACCGGGCGGCGGGCGTGCCGGCACCAGTAGTCCGCGTCGTACTCCCCCGGCTCGGCGAGGCGACCGGTGACGTTGGAGACGATCGGGATGTCGGGGTCGTGGAAGGTGAACGCTTCGAGGGCCCGGCCCAGTTGGTCGATCGCCGGGTCGAGGAGACGGCTGTGGAAGGCGTGCGAGACGCTCAGCCGCCGGGCGCGCACGCCCTGTTCGCGCAGGATGCCCGCGAGGGCGTCCACCGCGTCGGGGGCGCCGGCGAGCACGAGTGACTCGGGTCCGTTGACGGCGGCCACGTCCAGGCCGTGTTCCGCGGCCCAGGCGGTCGCGGTCTCCTCGTCGGCGACGACGGCGAGCATCGCCCCGCGTTCGCTGCGCTGCATCAGGCGGGCCCGATCGGCGATCAGGGCGAGTCCGGTGTCGAGGTCCATGACGCCGGCGTGCACGGCGGCGGAGATCTCGCCGACGCTGTGGCCCATGACCACGGCAGGGGTCACGCCCCAGGACTCCCACAGCGCGGCCAGCGCGGTCTGCAGGGTGACGAGGGCGGGCTGGGTGCAGCGGGTCTCGTTGATCGCGTCGCGGTCCTCGCCGTAGAACATCAGCTCGGTGAGGGACGTCCCGAGCCTGGGGGCCAGGGCCGCGTCGCACCGGTCGAAGACCTCACGGAAGACCGGTTCCGTCTCGTACAGTTCGCGGCCCATGCCGAAGTACTGACTGCCCTGGCCGGAGAAGAGGAAGGCCACCCGCGGCGCGCGGGCCCCCGCGCGCACGGGCGCCTGCTCCCGCAGTGCCTGGAGCAGCTGGTCGCGGGTGCGGCCCAGCAGCGCGCGCCGGTACGGGAAGTGGCTGCGGCCGGCTCCGGCGACGGCGGCCAGCCGCGGCAGATCGGCGTCCTCGGCGCCGGCCAGCTCCCGCTCCCAGGCCTCGGTGAGCCGGGCCAGGCCCGCCTCGTCGGGGGCGGACAGCGGCAGCAGACAGGTGGGCGCGTCGTCGCCCGCGGGGGGTTCGGGGGCCGGGGCGGGTACGGGCGGGTCGGACAGCACGATGTGGGCGTTGGTGCCGGTGAAGCCGAAGCCCGAGACCCCCGCGATCCTGGGCGCGTCCGTACGGTGCCACGGGGTGGGGGCGTCGACGACGCGGACGTCCATCTCGGACCAGGCCACGTGCGGATTGGGCTCCTTGAAGTGCAGGTTGCCCGGGATGAGGTCGTGCCGGAGGGCGAGCACCGTCTTGATCAGCGACACCACTCCGGCCGCCGACTCGCAGTGGCCGACGTTGCTCTTGACCGAGCCGGCGAGCAGGTTCTGCCCCGGTCGGCGTCCCTCGCCGAGGACCCGCCAGGCGGCGCCGATCTCGATCGGGTCACCGAGCGAGGTGCCGGTGCCGTGCGCCTCGAGGTAGGACACGTCGGCCGGGGCGACGTCCGCGTCGGCGAGGGCGGCCTTCAGCATCTCCTCCTGTGCGGCGCCGTTGGGCGCGGTGAGCCCGGAGGAGGCACCGTCCTGGTTCATGGCGCTGCCCCGGATCACGGCGTACACCCGGTCGCCGTCGCGCCGGGCGTCGGCCAGTCGCTTCAGCACCAGCACGCCGCACGCCTCGGAGCGGGCGAAGCCGTCGGCGTCCGCCGAGAAGGTCCGGCAGCGTCCGCCCGGCGACAGCATGTGCGCACGGCTGACGGCGGTCCAGGAGGCCCGGTCGAGCAGGAGGTTGACCCCGCCGGCGAGCGCCGTCTCGCTCTCCCCGCTGCGCAGCGAGCGCACGGCGAGGTGCACGGCGACCAGGGAGGAGGAGCAGGCGGTGTCCACGGCGACGGCCGGGCCGGTGAGCCCGAAGGTGTAGGCGAGGCGGCCCGCGGCGGCGTTCAGCGCGGTGCCGGTGCTGTAGTAGGCGTCGACCTTGTCCGGGCCGCCGTCGGCGAGCAGCCTGGCGTAGTCGGCGTAGCTGATGCCGACGAAGACGCCGGTGCGGGTGGACCGCAGGCGCTCGGGGTCGATGCCGCCGTCCTCCATCGCGTGCCAGGCGGATTCGAGGAGGAGGCGCTGCTGGGGGTCGAGGTTCTCCGCCTCGCGCGCCGATATGCCGAAGAAGGCGGCGTCGAAGCGGTCCAGGTCGCGTACGAAGCCGCCCTGGTCGGTGGTGGACGGTCCGCCGGACAGGCCGGCCAGGGCCTCGCGGTCGTCGGGAACCGTGGTGATGCCGTCCCGGCCCTCGCGCAGCAGCTCCCACAACTGCTCGACGGAGTCCGCCTGCGGGAACCGGCCGGCCATGCCGACGATCGCGATCGGCTCGGGAGCGGTGGGCGCGGTCGCGGGGCCGGACGGACCGGGGCTCGCGAGCGCGGGGGCCGGGACGGGGGCGGGCGGTGCCGGCCGTCTCGTCGGCACCGCGCCGGAAGCGGGGGTCCCGTTCAGCCGGCCGACGAGGTGGTCGGCGAGGCGGGTGACGGTGGGGTGGTCGAAGACGTCACCGGCGGGCACGGGGAAGCCGAAGGCCTCGCCGAGCCGCCCGGCCAGGTCGACGGCGGTGATCGAGTCCAGGCCGAGGTCGAGGAAGCCCACGGTCTCGTCGATGTCGTCGGCTCCGGCGTGGCCGAGCTGGGCGGCGAGCAGCCGGGCCACCTCGGTACGGACGGCGGCGGGGCGGGACCGTTCGGGCAGGGCGAGCAGGCGGGCGGCGACGGACGGTTCGCGCGGGGTGGCCGCGGGCGTGGTGCCGGGCGTGCCGAACAGTCCGCGGGGCCGCAGGCCGGCCATGACGGTGCGCAGCCGGGCGAGGTCGAGCGGACAGGCGACGAGGTGGGCCTCGGCGCCGGGGTCGCTCGTCGTCAGTGCGGCGCGCCCCGCGGCGGCGTCGAACGCGCCGACCCCCAACCGCCGGGACCGCTGGAGCAGTTCGGCGTCGGCCATGCCGGACGCGCCGTCGTCGTCGAGGTCCCAGGGGCCGTAGCCGAGGGACACGGCGGGCAGGCCGAGGCCGGCGCGGTGGGCCGCGAGGGCGTCCAGCATGCCGTTGGCGGCGGAGTAGGCGGCGCAGTCCTCGGTGCCCCACACGGCCGAGACCGAGGAGACCAGGACGAAGAAGTCCGGTTCCCAGGCGAGCGAGGCCCGGTGCAGCCACCAGGCACCGGCCGCCTTGCCGCGCAGCTCCGCCGCGTATCCGTCGGCGGTGAGGCCGGTGGCGGGGGTGCGGGTGAGGGTGCCGGCGGCGTGCACGACGCCGCGCACCGGGGGCAGCGCGGACAGGGCGGTGCAGGCCGCGGCGAGTGCCTCGGCGGTGTCGCAGCCGCCGTCCCGGTAGACGGCACGCACGCCGCGGTCGGCCAGTTCGCCGAGGAAGTCCCGTGCGGCGGCGCCCAGTTCGGCCTCCGGGCGGCGTCCGATCAGCAGCAGGTGGCGGGCGCCGCGATCGACGAGCTCGGCGGTCAGCCGGCGCCCGACGCCGCCGAGCGCCCCGGTCACCAGGTACGTCGCGTCCTCGCGCAGGTCGGCGGGGGCCGGGGGCGCGTCGTCGGCGGGTGCGAGCCGCGGCACCCGCACGGTCCCGGCGCGTACGGCGGCCAGGTCTTCCGTGCGGTCGGCGGCGGTGACGAGGGACAGCAGGGCCGCCGCGTCCGCCGCGTCCGGGTCGGCCGGCAGGTCCACGAGGCCGCCCCAGGCGGCGCCGAACTCCAGGCCGAGGACGGGGGCGAGGCCGTGCAGGGACGCGTGCTGCGTGGCCAGGGTCGGCTCGTCGTCCGTGGTGCGCCGCACGGCACGGGTCACGGCGTGCACCCGCGAGCCGGAGGCGGCGGCCGAGACGACGGCGTCGGTGACCGCGGCGCACAGCAGCGCGGCGGGGACGGCCGGGTCGGACGCCTCCCGCGGTGCGTCGTCCGCGCCGGGCCCGGCCGGCAGGTCCACGGGGCGGAAGGCGAGGACCACGGTGGCGGGGCCGGGGTGGGCCGACCAGTGGGCCGACCAGGCGGCGCGGTCGGCGGGCAGCGCGGCCCGCTGCCACTGCCCGGGCAGGTCCGGCGCGCCGTCGCACAGCACGGTCCCCCGGTGCCCGAGGGCGTCCGCCCGCCCGGCGAGCAGTTCGAGCAGCGTGTCGTCGTCCCCGGCGAGGAGCAGGGGCCCGGGAACGGTCCCGGGGGGCGTGACGGTCCCGGCCGGTGTGTGGTCCTGCCACACCAACCGGTGCCGGGTGGGCGGTTCGTCGGTTTCCCGTTCGTCCGGTGTCGCGGTGAGACCCTCGGGTTCGAGGCGCTGCCGCTGCCACGGATAGGTGGGCAGGGCGAGGACCCGGCGGGGCAGTACGGGCAGGTCGGTCGTGGGTGCGAGGCGCACGGCGGCGCAGTCCTCGCCCCCGGCCAGCGCACGCAGGGCCGCGGCTGCCGCCACCGGATCACGCGCCTCGACGCGGGCGCGTACGTCGTGCCGGGCCCGGCCCTCGGTGGCCGTGTAGGCGAAGGCGGCGTAGTCGGCGGCGGCCACCCCGTCCAGCCGGTCGGCGTACCGGGCGGCCAGTTCGCGCAGGGCCTCGGGCGTGCGTGCCGACAGGTCGAAGCCCGTGACCTCGGCCGGCGTCGGCGGCGGGGCGTCCTCGGGTGCGCCGAGCACGACGTGCGCGTTCGTGCCGCTCATGCCGAACGAGCTGACACCCGCGTAACGGCCGCTCTCCGCGGGCCAGTCGGTGGCCTCCACGGGCAGGCTGATCCGCGTGCCGGTGAGGTCGATGCGCGGGTTGAGGGTGCGGAAGTGCAGCAGGGGGGCGAACCGGCGGTGCCGCAGCGAGAGCATCGCCTTGACCAGGCCCGCGACGCCCGCCGCCGACTCCAGGTGGCCGAGGTTGGTCTTGGCCGCGCCGACGGTGAGCGGGGCACCGCCGTTGCGGCGGCCGAGCACGGTGGCCAGCGCTTCCATCTCGATCGGGTCGCCGAGCGCGGTGCCGGTGCCGTGCGCCTCGACGTAGCCGATGTCCGCCGGCTCCAGCCGGGCGTCGGCGAGGGCCTGTTCGAGCAGGGCGCTCTGCGAGAGGACGTTGGGGGCCGTGAACCCGCCCGAGCGGCCGTCCTGGTTGACGGCGGAGCCGTGGATGACGGCCTGGACCGGGTCGCCGTCGCGGAGCGCGTGGTCGAGCCTCTTGAGGACGACGACGCCGCAGCCCTCGCCCCGGGTGAAGCCGTTGGCGCGGGCGTCGAACGACTTGCACAGGCCGTCCGGGGCGAGGGAACGGGTCTCCTGGACCAGCCGCATCGAGCGCGGCGACATGATCAGGTTCGTGCCGGCGGCGAGGGCGATCTCGCACTCGCCGCGCCGCAGCGCCTGCACGGCGAGGTGGACGGACACCAGCGAGGAGGAGCAGGCGGTGTCGACGGAGACGGTGGGCCCGGTCAGGCCGAGCGCGTAGGCGACTCGGCCGGCCGCGAAGTTGTGGCCGTTGCCCGTGGTCCAGTAGGCGTCGGGAGCGCCGAGCAGCCACTCCCGGTAGTCCTGCCACATGATGCCGAGATACAGGCCGGCGCGGGTGCCGCCGAGGCGGTCGGCGGGCACGCCCGCGTTCTCCAGTGCCTCCCAGCTGACCTCCAGCAGCAGCCGGTGCTGGGGGTCGAGGTGGCGGGCCTCGCGCGGGCTGATGCCGAAGAACCCGGCGTCGAAGTCCAGCACCTCGTCCAGGAACCCGCCGCGCTGCGGAAGCCCTTCCCACTGGGCGGCGAACGGGCCCTTGCGGCCCGGCGGCAGCGGGCCGACCAGATCGCGCCCGGCCATCAGGGCGGCCCAGTAGCCGTCCGGGTCGTCGATCCCGCCGGGCAGCCGCAGCCCGGTGCCGATGACGGCGACCGCCTGGCCGCCCTGTTGTTCGTCGAGTTGTCGGCGCAGGGTGCGGATGGTGGCGAGCGCCCGGGTGAGGGGGGTCTGGCGGGGTGCGTCGGAGGCGCTGGTGTCCGGCATGGATCGGTTCCTCGCGGTCTGGTCCGGTGGGTGTCGGTCCGGTGAATGGGGCGATCGGAGGTGCGATCTGCGGCGCCCGGCCGGCCGCTCCGTGCTCGGAGTCCTGGCCGGCCGGGCGCCGTCGGGCTCAGGCGGTGCCCGGCTCGGCGGGATCGAGCTGCGCGCAGAGGTACTCCGCGAGCGCTTCGGTCGTGCCGTACGCCCACAGCAGGGTCGGGGACAGGCGGGTGGCGAAGGCGGCCTCCAGCCGGTTGCGCAGCTCCAGGCTCATCAGCGAGTCCAGTCCGAGGGACTTGAACGGAGTGCCGCCGTCGATCCGGTCCGGGTCGAGCCGCAGGACGCGGCCGGCCAGGTCCCGGACGCGTTCCCGGGCCGCGGCGATCCGGTCGGCGGGCTCGGCCGCCAGCAGGTGGGCGAGGAACTCCCCGCCGGTCGCCGTGCCGCCCGCGCCGTCGCGGGTGGCCGCGTACAGCCGCTCCCAGCTGGCGAGGGCCGCCGTGTCCGGGTAGGCGTCGAACCACTGCCGCAGTTCGATCGGGACGTATCCCACGACCGGCAGGTCGCCCGCCAGCATCCGGGCGAGGGCGGGCCAGGCCTGTTCGGCGGGGATGCCGCCCATGCCGCGCTCGGTGAGGCGCGCGCCGCGCGCCTCCTCGCTCGCCGCCAGCCCGATGCCGGTGAACGGACCCCACTGCACGCTGAGCGCGGGCAGGCCGCGCCGGCGGCGCGCCTCGGCGAGCGCGTCCAGTCCCGCGTTGGCCGCCGCGTACGCGGCCTGACCGGCGTTGCCGACCAGTCCCGCGGCGGAGGAGAACAGCACGAAGAGTTCCACCGGGTCGCCCGCGGTCAGCCGGTCGAGGTGTGCCGCGCCGACGGTCTTCGGCGCGAGGACCCGTTCCAGCTGCTCGGCGGTGAGATTGCCGACGGTGGCGTCGTCGAGCACACCGGCGGCGTGCACCACGCCCCGGAGCGGCGGGAGTTCGGCGCGTACGGTCTCCAGGGCCGCGCCCAGGGCGGCGGCGTCGGAGACGTCGCAGCGCAGGGTGCGGACCTGTGTGCCGAGCGCGGTGATCCGGTCGATCTCCGCCGCGGCGTCGGGACCGGGGGCGGAGCGGCCGAGCAGCACCAGGGCGCCCGCGCCGTGCTCGGCGAGGTACCCGGCCAGCGACAGGCCGAGCGCGCCCAGGCCGCCGGTGACGAGGTAGCTGCCGTCGGCGCGGAAGGCTCCGCCGGGCATCGGCACCGCCGCCACCGCGTCGACGGTGGACGGGTCGGTCAGGACGGTGGTGACGGCGGTGCCCGGCGCCGGAGCGCCGGTCGCGCCGGTCCCGCCGGTGCGGTCGGCCGCCTCGGCGAAGGTGCGCGGGGCGGTCGGCAGGAGCGGGGCCGTGGCGGCCCAGTCCCAGGCCGCGGCGAGGGCGGCTCCGAAGCGGTCGGGGCGCCGTTCCAGCAGACCCCGCGGGTCCACGGTGAACAGGGCGGCGCCGTCCGGGAGCGCGGCAGGACCGGGCAGGGCGCCGTCGAAGCCCACGGCCCGCCCGTCGGGCTCCAGGGCCGCGAGGGCCCGGTCCGGGCTCGCACCGCGCGGACGGCCGATCACGACGTCCACGCCCCGCCCGCCGAGCGTGGCACGAACGGCTTCGGGCCACCCCGGGTCCCCGGCGTCGAACACCTCGGCCCCGTCGAGCAGGGGGTGGCCCTTCAGCGCGGCGTCGTGGTCCGGAAGGGTCGCCAGTACGCGGGCCCCCAAGTGGCGGGCCACGGCCACGGCCATCAGGCCCGTCGCCCCGGTCACGTGGACGAGGACGTGGTCGCCGAAGCCGGCCCGCGCCGACTCCGCCAGGGCGTACCAGGACGTGGCGGCGGGGATCGGCAGCGCGGCCCCTGCCACGTCGTCGATTCCCACGGGCAGCGGCCTCGCGAGGTCCGCCCGTACGGTGACGTGACTGGCGGCGCCGACGGGAGCGCAGGCGACGACCCGGTCGCCCACGGCGAACCCGCTCACCGCCTCGCCGACGGCGACCACCCGGCCGGCGCAGCCCGCCCAGTGCCCGGCCGGGCCGTCGGCGGTGGTCGCGGCGGTGGTCTCCAGTTCGATCTCGCCGGGTCCGGGCGAGCGGCGCACGAGCGCGACGGGAACGGCGTCGGGGCCGATCCGGAAGGGCTGGTGCGGGGTGCGCGCGCGGGGCAGGGGCACCGGATCGCCGGCCGGGCCGCGGGTCAGCCGGGCAGCCAGCCGCCGGCCGGTCCGCAGGACCAGTTGGTCCTCGGCGTCGGCGCCCGCGGCGAGCAGCTCGGCCGTGCAGGAGGCGCCGCGGTCCGGGTCGGCGGGGTCCAGGTCGATCAGCCGGGGGGTGAGTTCGGCGTGTTCGCGGCGCAGCACGCGGGTGAAGCCCCAGTAGAGGGCCGCCCCGGGGTCCGGGCTGTCGTCCGGCAGGACCCCCTGCGCGCCGAGGGTGACGACGGCGAGCCGCGGGGGCACGGGCCGCGCGGCGCACGCACCGGCCAGGGCGGCGAGCCGCAGCAGGCCCTGCGTCCGGGCCTCCGGTCCGGCGTCTTCACCGGGCGCCACGAAGACCACGCCCGTGGCTTCGCCGAGTTCCTCTCCGGGGCCGACGCGCAGGGTGTCCGCGCCCCGGTCGGCGAGTGACTTGCCGATCACGTCCGCGTCCGTGCCGTCGCCGACGACCACCCACCGGCCGGGCTCCACGACCGGCTCGTCGGCGAGTCCGGGCAGTGGGGTCCACTCGATGCGGTGCAGCAGTTCGGCGTCGGCGGGTTCGTCCGGGCCGCCGTCGGCGAGCGGTGTCAAGCGCAGGCCGACGACCGCGAGCAGCGGGGCCCGGTCCTCGTCCGCGGCGAACAGGTGCAGGTCGAACAGTCCGTCCGCGCGCCGCACCGCGTGCGACCACAGGGCGGTGACGGGTTCCGCGAAGGCACCGGTGACGACGACCCGTTCGACGGCCGTCGGCACCACGGCTTCCCGCGATCCGTCGGCGGGGACCAGGGCGAGCGACACCTGGAGGGCGCCGTCCCAGAGGGCGGGGTGCAGGCCGTGCGGCCGGTTCGCCGCGCGCAACCGCTCGGACAGCACCACCTCGCCCACGGCCTGCTCGCCGTCGGCCGTGACGGCGAGGGAGCTGACGGTCCGGAAGGCGGGCCCGTACTCCAGCCCGCGCTCGGCCCAGACCCGGTAGAGCTCCTCGGCCGCCGCCGGTTCGGCGGTGCCCGCCCAGTCCGGGAGGGCGGCCGCCGGGTGCGGGGCGTCGCCCAGCACGGCGCGGGCCGTGGCGTTCTCCTCCCAGTGCTCGCTGCCGTCGGACAGCGTCAGCACCCGCAGCGCACCGCTGTCGGCGGCGTCCTCGGTCCACTCGACGGCGAGCCGCGCGGGGCCGTCGCCGAGCGGGATCCCCTTGTGGAAGGCGATGTGTTCCAGGCCGGCCGGCAGCCGCCCGGTCCGGGACCGTACGCCGGCGAGCGCCGCGGCGAGGACGGCCGCGCCGGGCAGCACCGGGGTGCCGTGCACCTGGTGGTCGGCGAGCCAGGGCAGGTCGGTGACGGACGGCTCCAGCAGTCCGTGCCAGCGGCGGATGTCACCCGGCGCGGGGGCGAGCTGCGGTTCGAGGCCCCGGGCGGCGCCGGTGCCGCCCGGCCGGCCGGTCGTCCAGTAGGTGTCCTGCCGCAGCGGATAGCCGGGCAACGGCAGCAGAGCGGTCCTCGGCAGGCCGCCGAAGGGCTCGAGGCCGGCGGTGTAGGCGGCGGCGAGCGCGCCGGTGAAGTCCGCGGCGCTGCCGTGGTGACGGCGCAGCGTGGTGAGGACGGCGGCGGACGCGGAGCGGTCGGCGGTGAGCTGTCCGACGGCCGGCGCGAGCACGGGGTGGGGACTGATCTCCACCACGTGGGTGACGCCGTCGTCGAGCAGGGCCTCCATGGTGTCGGAGAACAGGACGGGGCTGCGCAGGTTCTCCACCCAGTACGCGGCGTCCATCTCGGGCCCGTCCAGCGGCCGCACCCGGACGGTGGACATGAGCTGGACGGCGCCGGGGCGGGGGCGTGTCGGGGCCAGCGCGTCGAGCAGGTCCTCGCGCAACGGGTCCATCTGCGGACTGTGCGAGGCGTAGTCGACGTTGACCAGACGGCAGTACGTGCCCTCGGCCTCCAGCAGTTCCTTGAGGGCGAGCACGGACTCCTTCTCGCCGGACAGGACGCAGGAGTTGGGGCCGTTGTGCACGGCGAGGGAGATGCTGTCCTCGAAGCCCTCCAGGGCGGCGAGCGCGGCGTCCCGGTCGAGGTCGACGGCGAGCATCCGGCCCTGTCCCGAGGTGCGGCGGGCGATGGCGCTGCGGCGGGCCATCACCAGGGCGGCGTCCTCGTAGCTGAGGATGCCCGCCAGGGTGGCGGCGGTGATCTCGCCCTGGCTGTGGCCGAGGACCACGTCGGGTTCGACGCCGCAGGCGCGCCAGAGTTCGGCCAGGCCGAGGGACATCGCCCACAGCACGGGCTGGAGCATGTCGATGCGGGTGGTCCACTCGTCGTCGGCCCGGCCGGCGAAGATGTCGAGCAGGTCCCAGTCGACGTGCGGGCGCAGGGCCTCGGCGCAGCGGGTGACGGTCTCGGCGAACAGCGGGCTGTCCCGGAAGAGTTCCTGGCCCATGCCGTCCCACTGGGAGCCCTGGCCGGGGAAGACGAACGCGACGCGGCCGCAGGGTACGGCCCGGCCGGTCGCCTCGCCGTCGGGTTTCCCGGCGAGCGCGGCGAGCGCGGTGCGCAGTTCCTGCGGGGTGTCCGCGACGAGGCCCGCGCGGTGCGGGAAGTGGTCCCTGCGCCAGGCCAGGGTGCCCGCGAGCTCGGGCAGGGCGCCGGGGTCGTCGGGCACGGCGGCGGCGAGGCGGCTCGCCTGCTCGGCGAGGACCGCGGTCTCCCGGGCGGAGACGGTGACGAGGGCCGGCAGTCCGGTGTCCGGGACGGCGGCCGGGACGGCGGGCTCGTCGTCGTGCGCGGCGAGCACCACGTGGGCGTTGGTGCCGCCCCAGCCGAAGGAGTTGACCCCCACGTGGAGGGGCCCTTCGGTGGGCAGCGCCAGCGGTTCGCGCACCACGCGGACGTTGAGTTCGTCGAAGGGGATGGCCGGGTTCAGTTCGGCGGAGTGCAGGCTGGGCGGCACGGTCCGGTGCCGCAGCGCCAGCAGCAGCTTGAACAGGCCGGCCATGCCCGCGCTGGCCTCCAGATGACCGATGTTGGTCTTGACCGAGCCGATGTACAGGGGGTCGTCGGGCGTGCGGTGCCGGCCCAGGACCCGGCCCAGCGCGGTCGCCTCGATCGGGTCGCCGCGTCCGGTGCCGGTGCCGTGCGCCTCGACGTACGCCGGCTGGATCAGGGGCTCGGAGCCGCTGCCGTACGCCTGGCGCAGCAGGTCCTCCTGCCCGTCGGGGCTGGGGGTGACGAGGGTGTCACCGCCGCCGTCGTTGTTGACGACGGTGCGGACGACAACGCCGTGGATGCGGTCGCCGTCGGCGCGGGCGCGGCTGAGTGTCTTGAGGTACACGGCGGCGACGCCCTCGCCGCGGACGAATCCGTTGGCGGAGGCGGCGAAGGCCTGGCACCGGCCGTCCGGGGACAGGCCGCCGAAGTGGGTGAGCCCGACGGTGACGTGCGGGTCGAGCATCAGGTTGACGCCGCCGACGACGGCCCCCTCCACCTCGCCGCTGCGCAGGGCCTGCACGGCGAGGTGCAGGGCGACCAGGGAGGAGGAGCAGCCGGTCTCGACGGTCATGCTGGGGCCGCGCACCTTGAGGAAGTACGACAGCCGGGTGGCGACCATGTCCAGCGCGTTTCCGTACAGGCTGTGCGGGGTGGGGCGGGCGCCACGGTTGACGCGGAGCAGTTCGTAGTCGTGCCAGGAGGCGCCGACGTAGACGCCGGTGCGGCTGCCCGAGAGGGCGGCGGCCGGCCGGCCGGCGTCCTCCAGGGTGCGCCAGACGACTTCGAGGAGCAGGCGCTGCTGCGGGTCGATGGCGGCCGCCTCGCGCGGGGAGACGCCGAAGAAGGCGGCGTCGAAGCGGTCCACCCCGTCCAGGAATCCTCCGACGGCCTGGATGTCCTTCTCGGGGTCGAGCGGCTGTGAGGTGTCCCAGCGCTCGGCGGGTATCGGGCCTATGGCGTCACCGCGCTCCATCAGGAGCGACCACAGGCTGTCGGTGTCGGGGGCTTGGGGGAAGCGGCCGGCCATGCCGACCACGGCGATGGGTTCGGCCATGGTCACTCGCCACCGCGCAGTCGCATCCGGACCAGTCCCTTGCTGGCGTTGATCATGCGGGGGCCGATCTCCGGCGGCGCCTCGCGCCGGCACCACACGGCGTTCTTGGCCATCTTGCCGGGCGACATGTCGAAGCAGCGGGTGCCTCGTTCGCCGAGCCGGAAGCCCGGGGAGATGAAGTCGGCGCCCCGGATGTGGTCGAGGATCCGTCCGGCGGCGTCGCCGGGAGAGACCTTTCCGTCCTCGACGGCCAGGCACAGTTCGCGGGTGAGGTTGCCCATCTCGTTGAAGCCGGAGCTCACGGGCAGCGGGGAGCCGGGGTGCTTGCTGCGCTCGAGTTCCAGGAAGACGTCCTCGCGGCCGGTGCGCTGGAAGCGGTAATACGCGTCCTCCAGCATCACGTTGCCGAGCATGGTGCCGAGCATCCAGGTGCGGTTCACGGCGTTCCACAATTCGTAGTCGCGGAAGCCGACGAAGGAGCTGTAGACGATGTCGTCGTGGAAGTCGAACAGGCCCTGCTGGAGGTTCTCGACGTAGTCGAAGCGCTCCTTGGACCAGTCTCCGTCGCGGGAAGCGGCGATCAGCCGCCAGCCGAGGGCGTTGACCAGTTCCAGGGTGTTGGTCAGACCGCGCGAGTAGAGGGCGTCGATGAAGCCGGCGGCGTGCGAGGTGAGGCAGAAGCGCTCGCCGACGACCTGGTGGGCGGAGTACTGCAGCCGCCCGGTGGAGACCCAGGGGCGGACGGCCTTGGCACCCTCGAACTGCCAGGCGATCTCCGGGAACCGGGCCAGGAACTCGTCGAACTCCTGCTGTCCGGACAGCTCGCCCTTGGGGAAGACCCTGGGGTCGAGGGTCAGGCCCACGCTGCACAGCGGGTTGAGCGACTCGGGGTGGTTGTCGAAGGGGATGACCCACAGCCAGCCGCCGTCGAAGACGTGGTGCAAGGTGCCGTGGTGCCACGGGTTGGGCTGGTTGTGGCGGCGGGCGGCGGTCGGTGAGTCGTCGAAGGGCTTCACGCCGACCATGTGCGTGAACAGGGTGCGCGAGTGGGTGCGGGCCCGGGTCGGGGTCTCGCGCAGGCCGAACTTGTCGGCGAGCGGGGAGCGGAAGCCACTGCCGTCCACGACGTAGTTGGCGCGGAACTCCTCGCCGCTGTCGGTGCGCAGCACGGCGCCGCTGTCCGGGTCGATCTCCACGTCGGCGATCCGGGTGGCGAGCCGGGGGTGGGCGCCGTACTTCACGGCGACGTGGAACAGGTAGGCGTCGATGTCCTGCCGGAACAGGTGGGTCTCGGTGCGGATCGCCGAGGGGACCACCAGCTGGTTCACCTCGGTCGCCACCTGGGACCGGCCCTCGCGGTGGTAGACGAACCCGAAGTTCTGCTTCTGCCCGCAGTTGCGCGAGACGTGCTTGCGGATCCCCTTGAAGCTGGACAGCGGCATCAGCTCCGGGACCTGGTAGCGGTCGGCGATGAGCCTGGTCATGCCGGAGGTGTAGGGAATCGTGGACTCGCCGACGGCGAACCGGGGGTGGGTCCCGGCGTCGAGCAACAGCACACGGACGCCGTTGCGGGCGAGCACCGCGCCGAGCATGCCGCCGGCCATGCCACTGCCGAGGATCGCCACGTCGTAGTCATTGCGCTGCTGTACCGGCTTGGTGCGCGCCATCTTCGTTGTCCTTCCGTCTGTCTGCGGGCAGTTGGGACCTGGTGCACGATCGGTCCGGTGCCGGGGCCCGGTGGGGCCGCGGCGCTAGCTCCGGACGGTCGCGGCCGGCTTGCGGTCGCGGACCGGGACCGGTGGGATGTCCACCGACTTGCGGTACACCCGGGACAGCAGCGGCCCGGTCATGGCGGTGGTCACCACGGCCATGACGACCATGAGCGAGTACAGCGATCCGTTGAGCAGGCCGAGTTGGAGGCCGACGCCGAGGATCACCAGCTCGGTCAGACCGCGGGTGTTCATCAGTACGCCCAGGGCCGCGGCGGGGCGCGACTGGAGCCCCTGGGTCCGGGCGCCCAGGTAGGTGCCGCCGAACTTGCCGACGACCGAGACCACGAGGATCAGGCCGAGGTCCAGGAGCGCGCCGCCGTCGATGCCGCTGAGGTCGACGTTGAGGCCGGCGACCACGAAGTAGACGGGCAGCAGCAGTCCGGTGACCTGTTCGGTACGGCGGTGGATCTCCTCGCGCAGGGTGTCGGCCCCGGCACGGGGCATCACCGTGCCGCACAGGAAGGCACCGAAGATGAAGTGCATCCCCATCGCCTCGGTGGCGGCGGCCGAGAGCAGGGCGAGGATCAGCACGATCGCCAGGTGGTGGGCGGAGAAGGCGACCGGGCGGCCACCCGGCATCAGCACTCGGCGCAGCAGCGGCCGCACGATCACGACCATCGCCCCGAGGAACGGCAGCGCGAGGGCGACCTTCCAGTGGCCGGAGCCGTCGCCGGCCGAGGCCTGGATGCCGGCGAGAGCCGCCCAGGCCACCACGTCGACGGCCGCCGCCGTGGCCAGGGCCAGCCCGCCGACCGTGGTGGTGCTCAGGCCACGGTCGGTCAGGATGCGGGCCAGCACCGGGAACGCGGTCACCGAGACCGCGAGCCCGAAGAAGACCACGAAGGCCGCGCGGTCGTCGGGGGCGTGCTCCCGGGCCAGGTACACCGCGAGCCCCAGCCCCAGCACGAAGGGCACGAGGATGGAGCCGAGTGCCGTCCCGACGGTGGTCCGTCCCCGCCCCCGCAGTGCCGTTCCGTCCAGTTCCAGGCCCACGCCGAACATGAAGAGCGCCACGCCCACATTGGCCATGCCGGTCAGGAGCGGTCTGACGTCGCTCGGGAAGAGCGCGTCGGAGACCGCTCCGTTCAGCAGGGTGGGCCCCAGCAGCACCCCCGCGAGGATCTCGCCGACCACAGGAGGCTGCTGCAGCCGCTTCGCCAGGTGTCCGAGCCCGCGGGCCAGGAACAGGATCAGGGCGATGTCGACGAACAGCAGCTGGACCTGGTGGCTGCTCACGACAGATCCGCGCCCTCGACCAGGTCGTCCAGCGAGAGGTTGAGCATGGGGTGCTTGCCGCTGAGGCCGGAGATCAGCTGCACGAAGTCGGCCGACGGCTCGCGCTCCTTGTCGGGGTCGACCATCTCCTGGGCGAGGCTGTAGTAGAACTCCTTGTACTTGGTGCGGTCGTAGAACCGCTCCACGAAGGCGCGGATCTCGTCGAAGAAGCCGCGGTAGGCGGTGGCGTACCGCTTCAGGGCCTGCTCCTCGATCTCCGGGTGCAGGAGCACCTGGTGGACGATCTTGGACAGGACGCTGCCGGCCAGGGTGGCCAGCGCGACGCCGGTGGAGAACAGCGGGTCGACGAAGGCGGCGGAGTCGCCCACGCAGACCCAGCCGTTGCCGTGGAAGGACTGGCTGGTGTACGACCAGTCGCGCGCGGTGCGCCAGCCGGCCGACTGGTTGGCGTTGGCCAGCATCTGCTTGAGCTTGGTGCTGCGCCCGACCTCGGCCATGAAGAGGTCCTGGAGCGACTTGTCGGTCTTGCCGACCTGCGAGGAGCGGGTGACGTAGCCGACGCTGATGGTCCCCTTGTCCAGCGGGATCGCCCAGAACCAGCCCTCGTCGAGACCTTCGATGAGGATGTTGGTGTACTCGTCGCCCGCGAGCCGCTCGCAGTTGTCGAAGTACGTCCAGACGGCGACGTTGCGCAGCTCCTCGTGCCACGTCACCTCGGCGTACCGGCGGCTGAGGAGACGGGACTGCCCGGAGGCGTCGATGACCATCTTGCCGCGGGCCTCGTAGGTCTGGTCGGCGCCGCGCAGCGAGAAGCGGACGCCGACGACCCGGCCGTCCTCCTCTATGGGCTCCTTGACCGTGGCGTCCTCGATGATGTGGGCGCCGAGCTCGCGGGCCCGGTCGAGGATCAGCGAGTCCATGTCGGCCCGGCGGGTGTGGTACGCGTAGGGGTAGGCGCCTCCCTCGACGAAGGAGAAGTTCCACGGCACCTGCTTGTTGCCCCACACGAGCGTCCCGCCGTACTTGCGCTCGAAGCCGCGGGCGTCCATGCGCTCGGTGATGCCCAGCTCTTCCATGGGGCGCATGAAGGCGGGGATCAGCGACTCACCCACGTGGTAGCGCGGGAACCGTTCCCGGTCGAGCACCAGGACGCTGTGCCCCTGCTTGGCCAGCAGCCCCGCCGTGGTGGAGCCGGCGGGACCGCCGCCGATCACGACGACGTCGAACTCCTCAGGTACCCCGAACATTGTGGACGTCATGGCAAGTCCCCTCCGTGTGCCCGATTCGGTGTGCGGTGCGGCCAAGTGTTGACCGGGGTACCTGAAGACCTTCTGGACGACGTCTGCACCCAGTCGTCAGGCGGTGCCGCGGTGGGCGCGGACGATGCCGTCGGTGTCCGAGATGCCCTCGGTGCGCACCACGCGGCCCTCGCTCAGCTCCCAGAAGTGCACGAAGCGCACGTCGAACTCGCCGCCGCTCTCGCGGAAGCGGCCGTACCAGTCGCCGATGGCGGCGGCCCAGTCCCCGGACACCCTGATCTCCTCGACCTTGAAGCTGGTCTCCTCCAGGTACTCCAGAGCGCCCGTGAAGTACGCACCGGCGCCGGCGTGCCCCTCGTAGTAGCCGGTGGACCAGGGCAGTGACGGCGGGGTGGTGATCTTCACCTCGGGGTGGAAGATCGCCAGCACCGTCTCGATGTCCGCCTTCTCCAGTGCCTCGTACAGCCGCTCGACGACGGCCGTGGTCTGTTCCGACATGTCCGGACTCCCCTCGTTCCAACGAAAGCGCGGGCGCCTCGGGGCGACCGCGCTGCCGAGTCTGTGCGCGCGCGAGAGAGGCCGTCACCTCCGCTATTGCGCAGTTGCCCGGAGCGCGCGACGAGGGCCGCCAGCTTTGCTAGAGTGCGACTCTAGTTACGGACTAAGAAAATCCCTGCGGACTCCCACCCGGGAGGAGAAGACAGTGACGACCGAGCAGTTCGAAGTCGAGGGGGCCCCGGTGGCGGCCAAAGCCGGGCCCTCACGGCCCCGGCTCGCGCTGACCGTCATCGCCGGCTGCCAGCTGATGGTGGTCCTCGACTCGACGATCGTGAACATCGCAAACCCGCACATCCAGAGCGCCCTCGACTTCTCCACCTCTGACCTGTCGTGGGTGGTCAACGCCTACACGCTGACCTTCGGCGGCCTGCTGCTGCTCGGCGGCCGGATCGGCGACATCCTCGGACGGCGGCGGGTCTTCATGGCCGGCATCCTGCTGTTCACCCTGGCCTCGCTGTTCGCGGGCGTGGCCCAGGAGCCCTGGCAACTGCTCGCCGCGCGCGCTCTGCAGGGCATCGGCGGCGCGATCGCCTCGCCCACCTCGCTGGCCCTGATCACCACGACCTTCCCGGAGGGTCCGCAGCGCACCAAGGCACTCGGCGTCTACGCGGCGGTCTCCGGCGGCGCCGGCGCGATCGGCCTGCTGGCCGGCGGCATGCTCACCGAATGGCTCGACTGGCGCTGGATCTTCTTCATCAACCTGCCGATCGGCCTGCTGATCGCGGTCCTCACCCCGATCGCCGTTCCCGAGTCGGAGCGCCGCGCCGGCCGCTTCGACGTGCCCGGCGCGCTCACCTCCACGCTCGGCATGGCGTCCCTGGTGTACGGGTTCATCCGCGCCTCCGAGGACGGCTGGACGGACACCTGGACGATCTCCGCCTTCGTCGCCGCCGCCGTGCTGCTCGTCGCCTTCGTCCTGGTGGAGCGCCGGGTCCGGGAGCCGATCACTCCGCTCAAGTTCTTCGCCGACAGGAACCGCTCGGGCAGTTACGTCATCATGCTCGCGCTCGGCGCCGCACTGCTCGGCCTGATCTTCTTCCTGGTGCTCTACGTGCAGAACGTGCTCGGCTACAGCCCGATCCGCACCGGCGTGAACTTCCTGCCCGTCACGGTGGCCATCCTGGTCTCGGCCGGCGCGGCCCAGCCGCTGCTGCCGCGTGTCGGCCCGAAGCCGCTCCTGGTCGCCGGCACGGCTCTCGTCACCGCGGCGATGCTCTGGTTCACCCAGATCTCCCCCGACAGCAGCTACACCAGCGGCGTGCTGTGGCCGATGGTCCTGTTCGGCCTGGGACTCGGCCTGACGTTCGTCACCCTCACCCTGACCGCCGTGTCGGGCGTCAGTCACGACGAAGCCGGCGCCGCCTCGGGCCTGCTGAACGCCACCCAGCAGGTGGGCGGCGCGCTCGGCCTGTCCATCCTGGTCACGGTGTTCGGGACGGCGAGCCGCAACGAGGCGAAGGAACAGATCCCGGACTTCCTCGCCAACGGGTCCCCCGAGCAGCAGGCCGCGTTCGCGAAGACGCAGACGCTGCCCGCCCCCTGGGGCGACGCCGTCCTGACGCACGGTGTCACCACCGCGTACTGGGCCGGCGTGGCCATCATCGCCGTGGCACTGGTCACCTCCCTGGTCGTCATCAAGGTGCGGCGCCGCGACCTGGCCGCGCTCAGCGGCACGGCGGGCATGCCCATGGGCTGATCACCCGCCCCACAGACGCGGCCGCCCGTCACATCCCCCGCGCGGGCGGCCGTCCGCGGCCCTGGAGCCGGTGCCCCCGCGGGCACCGGCTCCAGGCCGTAAACGACGACCGCCCGCCGCCCCTGTCCGGGGCGGCGGGCGGTCGCGTCGTGCGGGGAACGGCCGTCAGGCGGCCGGTGAGCGGCCCGCCGCCCACAGGGAACGGACCACCGTGCGCGGTTTCAGGACGGCGGTCGGCGGCACCAGCAGGTGCTGCATGTCCAGCATCACCCGGTGCGCGTCGACGGAGACGTGACTGGCGAGCATGACCCGCTTGACGTAACGGTTGATCAGGGCGGCGCCCATCGGCCTCGGGCCGTCGGTCTCGGGGTACATGAAGTCCCCGCCGGTGGCCATCTGCCAGGGGATCGCGATCGCCTGCGCGGCGGCCTGGTAGTAGGACCGAGCCATGGCCGTCGACGCCGCCCCGAACCGGTCCAGGGTCCGGCCGAGTGCCTCGGCCTCCAGGAAGCCCACCGTCATGCCCTGCCCGTAGAGCGGGTTGAAACTGCAGATCGCGTCGCCCAGGGCCACGTATCCGGCCGCCGGCTGCCGGAGCCGTTCGAAGAAGCGCCGCCGGGCCTGCGGGTAGGTGAACTTGTGCGCGTCCCCCTTGTCCAGCGGTTCGGCCCGGCCGAGCAGTTCGGCGACGTGCGGACTCGGCAAGGCCTTCGCGAAGGCCAGGAAACCGTCCGGGTCGACGGGGCTGTGCGCCCGGTGCCAGCCTCCCAGCGTCACCATCCAGCGGTTGCCCTCGATCGCGAAGACGGCAGCCGCCCGCTTGTCGTCCGGAGGCGTGGCGGCCATCAGGTACAGCAGCGCGTCGTCCCGCAGCCGGTCGCCCGGCGGCCGGTGCATCAGCCGCGTCGTGTACCCGACGTCGATCTTGACGGTGACCGTCTCCGGCGTCTCGAAACCGAACTCCTCCAGCCAGCGGTCGGCCCGGCCCGCGCTGCGGCCGGTGGCGTCCACCACCAGGTCGACCGCCGCCATGTCACCCGCGTCGGTCTCCACCCCGGTGATGCGGCCCGCCCGGCAGATCAGCCCGTTCACCGCCGTCCGGTCGACGATCTCCACGTTGGGCAGGTCCCGGATCCGGCCCCGGACCGTGTGCTCCAGGAAGGCGCGGCTCTGGCTGATGCCCAGCTTGCCGCTGGTGAACCGGGTGCGCAGGGCGCCCATCTGATGGAACGCCAGGTCCGAGCCCGGGTCGAAGGGAACCGCTCCGCCGCCGATCAACTCGTGCGTCAGACCGGGGAACAGTTCCTCCAGTTTCATGCGTCCGCTGATCAGCAGGGCGTGCGCGTGCCCGCTCTGCGGCACACCTCGCCGGTTCTCGGCCGTGTCCGGCAGGCTGTCCCGGTCCAGCACGGTCACTTGCCCGTATCTGCGGGACAGCACGCGGGCGGCCACCATGCCGCCCATCGATCCGCCGATCACCACCGCGTGGCCGCCGATCGCTCCCATCACGACTCCCCAATTCCCCTGGGCCGCGCGAGTTCGCGGCATCACGGGGAGTCTCGGCGGGCGGGCCGGCGGCTGTCGCCTTCGTGGTTGCTCAACCGCGGACCGGGCCGCTTCAGGACGCGAACAACTCCGGTAACGCCTGGCCGAGAAGGAACCGGGCGTCGTCGTGATGGACGCTCGCCGGCGGCTCCAGCCGCAGGGCCACGCGGGCCACCTCACCACGCCGCAGGCGCAGGGGCTGGCTGGTGCCGATCACGACGGAGCGCGGCCCGGTCCCCGCGGAACGGGAGACGGCCTGCACGATCCAACGCCCTTCGGGCACATGCGGGATGCACCACGGCCCGGCTCCCCGCTCGACCCTGCGGCACCGGGCCGACCTGGGCGGCGGACACGCACCGGCGCTCCCGCCCACCGCGAACGCGGCCACGTACACGGGCTCGTGGTCGAGTCCGTCCGCCCGCTCCACGCATCCCAGGACGGAGCCGTACGCGACGGGGGCGTCGTGTGCTCCGACGAAGTCGACCACCTCCGCGCCCAGCGACTGGAGCCGGCGGTAGCGGCCGGGCGAGACACCGACGACCTTGGTAAAACGGGTGGTGAACGAACTGATGCTGGTGTAGCCGCACTGAACCGCGATGTCGGCCACGCTGTCCGAGCTGTGCAGCAGCCGGTGCCGTGCCTCCTCCAGCCGCACCGCGGTCAGGAAAGAGACGGGCGGCAGGCCCGTCTGCTCCCGAAACACCCGTGCCATGTGAAACGGACTCAGCCTTGCCATCGCGCCCAGCTGAGCGAGTGTGAGTTCTTCCCCGTACCCGACTCGTATACCGCTGACGACCCGTTCGATCTCCGTGCGCACAGGACCCCCGTCCTCCGCGGAGCCAGTCGGCCCCGGGATAGCTGCGCGTCAGAGAAGCAGACGGCCAAACACACCGTCAAGAGAGTGTGACGCGCGTATACAGCGGCGCGGCTCGGTACACCGGCGTCAGATGTGACGTGTGTTCACCACGCGGACCGGAGTGACGGGCGGACTTCCCGCACGCCACCCGGGCGCTGCCCCTTGAGCGCCCCACCACCGGCCCCGTCGATCGGAAGATCCACGCGAACGAGCGCTGAGCAATATCGGCGGTGACAGCAGATGCCACCAGGGTCACAGTGAAGTCGGCGTCTACTCGGCGACGGGGATGAGGAATAAATGCGTCTTGAACTCCTGGGTTCAATGCGAGCGTGGAACGAAAAGGGTGAAGTGCCACTCGGACCGCCCAAACAGCGCGCGGTTCTCGGTCTGTTGGCGAGCCAGGTCGACCGGGTAGCCGGAATAGATCAGATCATTGATGCCGTTTGGGGCAGCGATGTCCCGCAATCCGCCGTCAATTGCGTACACACCTACGTCGCCGGATTGCGCCGGATTCTGGAGCCCGACCGCGGCCGGAGGGAGTCGAGCGGGGTGCTGGTCTCGGCCGGCGGCGGCTACGCCCTGTCCGTCGACCCCGCCGCGATCGACGCCGGACGCTTCGCCCTTGCACACGGCCGGGCCCGCCGGCTCCTCGCGGAGGGCGACCGGGATGGCGGGATCGCGGCGTACGAGGAGGCCCACGCGCTGTGGCGCGGCGAGGCGTACGCCAACGTACCCGGGCCCTTCGCGGCGCTGGAGCGGGCCCGGCTGCACGAAGTGCGGCTGACGGCCGTCGAGGAGTGGGCGGAGGCCCTGCTCGCCGCCGACCGGCACGCCGAGGCGATCACCGTGCTGACGGACATGATCGCCAGGGACCCGCTGCGTGAGCGACTGCGCTGGCTGCTGATGCTCGGCCTGCACCGCTCCGGCCGGCGGGCACACGCCCTCGCCGTCTACCGCGAGACCCGTCAGCTGCTGCAGGAGGAGCTGGGCATCGACCCGGGCACCGACCTGCGCCGGCTGCACCAGCAGATCCTCGGCGACCACGCGGGGCTCGCGCTGCGCGCCACGGTTCCGGCCGCCGGCACCGTCAGGGGCGCCGTCCGGGGCGCCGCCCCGGCGACGGCCCCCTCGGTCCGCCCCGCCCAGCTCCCGCCGGGTGCCCGGGGCTTCACCGGCCGCGTCGAGGAACTGGCCCGGCTGCGCAACGTCGTCGAGCGCGAGAACGGTGAGGGCCAGGCGGCGGTGGCCGTGGTCGAGGGTCCGCCCGGGGTCGGCAAGACCGCCGTCGCGCTCCAGCTCGCCCACGAGCTCGGTGACCGCTACCCGGACGGCAAGTTCTTCGTCGACCTGCACGGCTCCCACCCCGACCGCGCCCCGCTGGACGCCTGCGAGGTGCTCGCCCAGTTACTGGGCAGCCTCGGCGTCACCCCGGAGCGGCTGCCCGCGGACCTGGCGGGACGCACCGCGCTCTTCCGCAGTCTGCTGCACGGACGCAGGGTGCTGATCGTGCTCGACGACGCGCTCCACGCCGAGCAGATACGGCCCCTGATACCGCGCGGACCCGCCTGTGTCCTGGTCACCAGCCGGCGGCGGCAGTTCGGGCTGGCGGCCCGGGACGGCGCGTACCGGATCGAGATCGGCCCGCTCGCGCCGCAGGAGTCCGTCGAGCTGCTGGCCCGCCTCGTGGGCCGGGACCGTCTCAAGGGCCAGGGGAAGGCCGCCCTGAAGCTGTCCCGGATGTGCGGCCACCTGCCGCTCGCCCTGCGGATCGCGGCGGCCGGCCTGTTCTCCAAGCCCGCGCTGCCGCTGGCGGAATTGATGGACGACCACGCGCCCTGCTCCGCGAGCCTCGACTGGCTGGCCGTCGAGGACGACGTCGCGGCGAGCCTGCGGACGGCCTTCTACGCCTCCGTCCGGCTGCTGCCGGAGGCCACCGCGCGGATGTTCGGCCTGCTGGGGCAGCTGGAATCGGAGCCGATCACCGTGCTCGGCGCCGCGGCGGCGGCCGGTCTGAGCCCCGAGGTGGCCACCCGTCATCTGGCCGTCCTGGCCGATCACCACCTCCTGGAGGAAGTGGGCCGCGGACGGTTCCGCTTCATCAACCTCATCGGGCTGTACGCCGCGGAATGCGGCCGTGGCACCCGGGCCGACCGGGGCAGCGCGCGGGACCGGCTGCTGCGGCAACCGGTCCCGGTCGGTCCCGATCTCGTCGGGGTGATGCACTCGGCCACCGACTTCCGCTCCTGAGCAATATCGGAGGCGCCGTGGCCGACATCAGTCGGGCAGAATTCAGACACCGAGCCGACGAGGCAAGAAGAATTGCCACGGCAACGGACTCATCGGGGGAGCAAGGGTCATGCGACGAAACACGTCGATCCACCCTGGAAGGGCATCGGAGATCGCGGTAGTCGGATATTCCTGCCGTCTTCCAGGCGCACCGGACACGGAATCCTTCTGGGAATTACTCGCGCATTCACGAAGCGCGGTGTCGGAGGCGCCCGCGAATCGCTGGGAGCGAGGCAATCCACTTCCGGACGACATACGCATCGGCGGCTTCCTGCCCGAAGTCGACCTTTTCGACGCCGATTTCTTCGGAGTGTCTCCCCGTGAGGCCGCCGCCATGGATCCGCAGCAGCGGCTCCTTCTGGAACTCGGCTGGGAAGCCGTGGAACACGCCGGAATTCTTCCCGCCGCGCTGGCCGGCACCCGCACCGGCGTATTCGTCGGCGTCATCATGGACGACTACGCCGCGCTGGCCGCCCGCCGGGGTCCGTCCGGGATCGGCCGGCACAGCCTGACGGGCACTCAGCGCAGCCTGATCGCCAACCGGCTGTCGCACCTCCTCGGCCTGCGCGGGCCCAGCATGACCGTGGACACCGGGCAGTCCTCCTCGCTCGTCGCCGTCCACCTGGCCTGCGAGAGCCTGCGCCGCGGGGAGTCCACCGCCGCACTGGTCGGCGGGGTCAACCTCAACCTGCTGGCCGACTCCACGCTGAGGGTCGCCCGGTTCGGCGCGCTCTCCCCCGACGGGCGGTGTCACACCTTCGACGCCCGGAGCAACGGCTACGTCCGCGGGGAGGGCGGGGGCCTGCTGCTCCTCAAGCCGCTGGACGCGGCGCTGGCCGACGGGGACCGCGTCCGGTGCGTGATCCTCGGCAGCGCGGTGGGTCACGACGGCGCCGACGAGGGCCTCGTCGTACCGAACGGCCGCGCCCAGCAGGACGTGGTGCGCGCCGCCTGCGCCGACGCCGGCGTCTCCCCCGCGGATCTGCAGTACGTCGAGCTGCACGGCACCGGCACCCGGGTGGGCGACCGCGTCGAGGCCGGGGCCCTCGGTGCCGCCGTCGGCGGCGACAAGCCCGAGTCGGCACCGCTGCTGGTCGGGTCCGCCAAGACCAACGTCGGCCACCTGGAAGGCGCCGCCGGTGTGGTGGGGCTGCTGAAGACCGCGCTGAGCATGGCGCACCGCACCCTGCCGGCCAGCCTGAACTTCGCCGAGCCCCACCCGGACATCCCGCTCACCGACCTCAACCTCGCGGTCGTCGACACGCCCCGCCCCTGGCCGGAGCCGGACCGCCGGCTGCTCGCCGGTGTCAGCTCCTTCGGCCTGGGCGGCACCAACTGCCACGTGGTCGTGGCCTCCCCGGCCCCGGCGGCCGTCGAGCCGCAACCGCCGGCCCGCGGTGCGGTCGGGACGGGCCTCGTGCCGGCGCCGAGAGGCGCGGCGGACCCGGTCCCCGGCCACGCTCCCGTCGTCGCGCCCGCACAGGAGGGTGCGGTGCCGGATCCGGCGGCCGACGCTCCGGCCCCGGACGCCCCGGCGGCCGGCGCGACGCCGGAGCCGGTGGTGTGGCTGGTGTCCGGGCGCTCGGAAGCCGCCGTGCGCGGCCAGGCCCTGCGGCTCGCGGAGTTCACCGACAGGCGGCCCGAGGTGGACGCGGCCGCCGTGGCGCGGGCGTTGGCGACCCGGCGGACCGCCTTCTCGCACCGTGCGGCGGTCGTGGGCGCCGACGTCGAGGCGCTGCGTTCCGGGCTGGTCGCCCTGGCCGAGGGCGCCCCGGCCGCCGGGGTGACCACGCGCGTGAAGGCGCCCGGCCGCGTGGCCCTGCTGTATCCCGGGCAGGGCTCGCCGTGGCCCGGCATGGCCGCCGAACTCCTCGCCACCGAACCGGTGTTCGCGGCGCGGCTGGCCGAGTGCGCCGACGCGCTCGCCCCGCACCTCGACTGGTCACCGATGGACCTGCTGCGCGCCGGGGACCGGGCCGACCCGGCCCTGCTGGAACGGGCGGACGTCAGCCAGCCCCTGCTGTTCTCCGTGATGGTGGCGCTGACCTCCCTCTGGCGCTCCGCCGGGGTCGTCCCCGACGCCGTCGCCGGCCACTCCCAGGGCGAGGTCGCCGCCGCGCACGTCGCCGGCGCGCTCTCCCTGGACGACGCGGCGCTCCTGATCGCGCGCCGTGGCCTGACCGCGTCGGCGCTCTCCGGCCGGGGCGGTCTGCTCGCGGTGGCCGAGGGCGCGGAAGCGGTCGCCGCCCGGCTCACCGCCCTGAGCAGCGAACTCGACATCGCGGTGGTCAACGGCCCGAACGCCTGTGTCGTCTCCGGTACGCCCACGGCCCTGGACGCATTCCGGGTCGCCCTCGCGGGATCCGGCATCGAGACGCGTCCCGTCACCTCCGACTACGCCTGTCACTCGCGCCAGGTGGAGGAGGTCCGCGAGCCGCTGCTGACGGCTCTCGCCGGCATCCGCCCCACCTCCGGCACCATCCCGTTCTACTCCACGGTCACCGGCACCCGCCTGGACACGACCGGGCTGACGGCCGACTACTGGTACCGCAATCTGCGGCACACGGTGCGGTTCGACACCGCCGTGGGCGCCCTGCTGACGTCGGGTCACACGACGTTCATCGAGGTCAGTCCGCACCCCGTGCTGCTGACCGGCCTGCGCGACACCCTGGACACCGCCGGCCGCCAGGCCTTCGTCACGGGCACGCTGCGCCGCGGCCGGGGCGGCCGGGCACAGTTCCTCACCGCCCTCGCCGAGGCCCACAACCACGGCGTCCCCGTCGACTGGGACGCCGTACTGCCGCCCGGCGGGGGCGGCCCCGTCGACCTGCCGACGTACGCCTTCCAGCGGGAGCGGTACTGGCTGGACGGGCCGCTGCCCGCGGACGAGCCGCCCGCCGAACCCCCGGCGGGCCCCCCGGCCGGGCCGGCGAAGCCCCCCGTGTCCGCCGCCGAACTCCGGCGCCGCGTAACCGAGTTGGTCACCGACCATGCCGCCGCGGTACTCGGCCGCAGTGCCCGTTCCCTGCCCGTCGACCGGACCTTCCGCGAACTCGGCTTCGACTCGCTGGGACTGGTGGAACTCCTCGGTCGGCTCGGGAGCGCGCTGGAGCTGCGCCTGCCCACGGCGGTCGCCTACGACCACCCGACCCCGCAGGCGCTGGCCCGGCACGTCGGCACCCTGCTCGACGGCGCCGCCGAACAGCCCGGACAGTCGCTGCTCGCCCACGTCGACTCGCTGGGCGCGGCCCTCGCCTCCGGTGAAGTGGACGCCACCGTCCGCCGCACGGCGCTGACCCGGCTGCGCGCCCTCCTGCGGCGGATCGACGGCGAGCGGACACAGCCCGACCTCACCGCGGCGATCCTCGCAGCCGGCCCCGAAGAGATTCTCGATCTCATCGACAGCAGAGGCGAATTGTGACGAACGCAGACCGGCTCACCGAGTACCTGAAGAAGATCACGCTCGACTTGTACCAGGCGAAGGCCCGGCTGCGGGAAGTCGAGGGGCGGGCGAGCGAACCCGTCGCCGTCGTCGGGATCGGCTGCCGCCTGCCCGGTGGCGCCGACTCCCCGGAGCGGCTGTGGCAGCTGCTCGCCGACGGGGCGGACGCGATCTCCGGATTCCCCACCGACCGCGGCTGGGACACCGACGGCCTGTACGACCCCGAGCCCGGGCGCCCCGGCAGGACCTACACCCGCAGCGGTGGCTTCCTGCACGACGCGGCCGACTTCGACGCGGCGTTCTTCGGGATGTCCCCGCGCGAGGCCGCCGCCGCCGACCCCCAGCAGCGGCTGCTTCTGGAGACCGCCTGGGAGGCCGTGGAGCGGGCCGGCATCGACCCCGCCTCGCTGCGCGGCAGTTCCACCGGCGTCTTCGCCGGGCTGAGCCAGAACGGGTACGGCGGCACCCTGGACCAGGCCACCGCCGATTCCTCCGGGTACCTGCTCACCGGCACCGCGGGCAGCGTCGCCTCCGGCCGGATCGCCTACACGCTGGGCCTGACCGGCCCCGCGGTCACGGTCGACACCGCCTGTTCCTCCTCGCTGGTCGCCGTGCACCAGGCCTGCCGGGCGCTGCGGTCGGACGAGTGCGAGCTCGCGCTGGCGGGCGGCGCCTCGGTGATGCCGAACCCGGGGATGTTCCTGGAGTTCGCCCGGCAGCGCGGGCTGGCCGCGGACGGACGCTGCAAGCCCTTCTCGGCGGCCGCCGACGGCACCGCCTGGAGCGAGGGCGCGGTGATGCTGCTGCTGGAGCGGCTCTCCGTCGCACAGGAGCGGGGCCACCGGGTGCTCGGAGTGATCCGCGGTTCCGCCGTCAACCAGGACGGTGCGAGCAACGGCCTGACGGCACCCAGTGGCGCCGCCCAGACCCGGGTGATCCGGCAGGCGCTGGAGAACGCCGGACTCACCGCCGCCGAGGTCGACGCCGTGGAGGCGCACGGCACCGGCACGACGCAGGGCGACCCGATCGAGGCCCGCGCGCTCATCGCCGCGTACGGCGGGCCGGAACGCGCCGGCGCGGCCGATCTCCTCGTCGGCTCGCTGAAGTCCAACCTGGGGCACACCCAGGCCGCGGCCGGTGCCGCGGGCGTGGTCAAGATGGTGCTGGCGATGCGGCACGGGCTGCTGCCGGCCACCCTGCACACCGACCGGCCCACCCCGCACGTCGACTGGGCGGACAGCGGCGTCCGTCTGATTCCCGAGCCGACCCCGTGGCCCGCGCTCGACCGGCCCCGCCGCTGCGCGGTCTCCTCGTTCGGCATCAGCGGCACCAACGCCCACGTGATCCTGGAAGAGGCACCCGAGGCACCCGAGCCCTCCGAACCCGCGGCGCCCGCGCCCACGCCCGGCGCCACGGCCGGGCACCCGGTCCCGGTCCCGGTCCCGGTCACCGTCACCGCGCGCGACGAGGCGGCGCTGCGCGCCCAGGCGGCCCGGCTGCACGCCGTGCTGGCGGCCGACCCCGCGCTCGACGCGGCCGGTCTCGGGCACGCCCTCGCGACCACCCGTACGGTCTTCGAGCACCGCGCGACCGTCCTCGCGGGCGAACGGGACGACCTGCTCGCCTCGCTTCAGGAGCTGGCCCACGGCACCTGCCCGCCCGGGGCGGTGACGGGCGTCGCCCGGCTCCGCTCGCTCGCCTTCCTGTTCCCCGGGCAGGGCGCCCAGCGTCCCGGCATGGGACGTGAACTGCACGCGGCCTTCCCCGTGTTCGCGGACGCCTTCGACGAGGTGTGCGCGTATCTCGACCCGCTGCTCGACCGGCCGCTGCACGAGATCGTCTTCGCCGACGAGCCGGCGGGCGCCGCGGTCCTGGAGCGCACGGGCTACGCCCAGCCCGCGCTGTTCGCCCTGGAGACCGCGCTGTTCCGCCTGGTGCGCTCCTTCGGTCCGGAGCCGAGTCATCTGCTCGGCCACTCGATCGGCGAACTGAGCGCGGCGCACGCGGCGGGAGTGCTGTCGCTGCCGGACGCCTGCGCGCTGGTCGGCGCCCGCGCCCGGCTGATGCAGGCGGCTCCCGGGAACGGCGCGATGGTCTCGGTCACGGCGACCGAGGAGGAACTGCGCGACACCCTGGCGGACGAGCCCGACGTGTCGATCGCCGCGGTCAACTCGCCGACGGTGACCGTGATCTCGGGCGCGGAGAAGGCCGTTCTCCGGGTGGCCGGAGTGTGGGCCGCGCGGGGCAGGGCCACCCGCCGGCTGCGGGTGAGCCACGCCTTCCACTCGGCGCAGATGGACCCGGTCCTCGACGAGTTCCGCGCCGTCGCGCGCGGCCTGCGCTTCCACCCGCCGCGCATCCCGCTGGTCTCCAACGTCACCGGCCTCGTCGCCACCGACGAGGAACTGTGCTCGCCGGACTACTGGGCCGATCAGCTGCGGCGCCCGGTCCGTTTCCTGGACGGCCTGCGACAGCTGTCCCGCAACGGAGTGGACGGCTTCCTGGAGCTGGGGCCGGGCGCCACGCTGTCCGGGCTCGCGCAGGAGAGCGGCGTCGCGGCCCGCAGCGAGGACACGGCGGCCGTCCTGCGGTCCGGCCGGCCCGAGGCCCGCACGCTGCTGACCGCGCTGGCCCGGCTGCAGGCCGACGGTGCGGACGTGCGCTGGCCGGCGGACCTGTTCGGTCCCGCACCGCGCCGGGCGGACCTGCCGACCTACCCCTTCCAGCGGCGGCGGCACTGGCTGGCGCAGCCGTCCGCGGCCGGCCCCCGGCCCGCCGAGGGGCGGCCGCTGCTGGGCAGCGAGATCGAGCTGGCGGACACCGCCGAACGCCGCTTCGGGCAGACGCTGACCACCGAACGGCCCTGGTACCTGAGCGGCCACCGGCTGGGCGGGACGGCCGTGCTCCCGGGCAGCGCGATGCTCGACTGGCTGCTCGCCGCGGGCCGTGCCCGGTCGGGAGACGCCGACGGCGGCTGGTCGATCACGGGCGCCGCCTTCACGAGCTTCCTGCCCGTGCCCGACGGCGCGACGATCACCGTGCAGACCGTCGTCCGCGAGGACGGGACGATCCGCTGCCTCAGCAGGGCCGACGGCGCGCGGGGCGAGTGGCGGACGCATGTCGAGGCGGCCGCCGCCGGACCGGACGCCGAGGCACGGCCCGCCCCCGTCGACCCCGCCGCGCTGCGCCACGGGATGACCGAGCGGGACCCCGCGGACCTGTACGAGCGGTTCGACCGGATCGGGCTCGGTTACGGGCCCGCGTTCCGGTCGATCCGCCGCCTGTGGTCCGAGGGCGACCGGGCGGTGGCCCTGATCGAGGTCCCGGACGACGCCGGTGACGGCGCGCCGGACGACGCGGGACTGCACCCGGTGGTTCTCGACGCGTGCGTCCAGACCGTCGGTGTGTTCACCTCCGGGGAGCCCGACCCGTGGGTTCCCACCGGCCTCGACCGCCTCGTCGCCCACGAGCGGCTTCCGCTCCGGGTCTGGTGCGAGGCCCGCTGGCAGCGCACCGCGCACGCGCCGGAAGGTGCCCTGGACCTGACCCTGCTGGACGAGCACGGGGAGCGGCTCGTCGCTGTGCGCGGACTGGTGATGCGCGCGGTGCCGCGCTCCGCGTTCCCCGCGCGTGCCACCGCACCGGGCCGCTACGCCACCGTCTGGCAGCCGTCGGACCAGCTCGCCGCCGACGCCGAAGTGCCCGCCGGCACCTGGCACGTGCACACCGTCACCCCCGACGGAAGCACCGCGCAGCGGATCGTCGTCGACGCCGACGGAACCACCGTACGGCCCGGCGGCGAGTCCACCGGGCCCGTGCGCGGTGTCCTCGTCCGCCTGGCGGCCGGCGCCGGCGCCGATGCCGACGCCGGGCAGACGGTCACCGCGACGTACGGGCTCGCCGAGTCCGCCCTGACCGTCCTGCGCGAAACGGTGCGGGAACACGCCGTGGACCGGCCCGACCTGGTGCTGTGCAGCACCGGCGCGACCGCGCCGCGCCCCGGCGAGGACGACCCCGATGTACGGCAGAGCGCGGCGGCCGGGCTGCTGCGTGTCGTGCCGTCCGAGTATCCCGGGCTGCGCTGCGTCCACCTGGACCTCGATCCCGCGGCGCCCGAGCCGGACACGGCCGAGCTGCTGCGCCGCGCGGCGGCACTGCCCGGCTCCGGGCATCTCGCCGTACGGGACGGACAGTGGTACGAGGCACGGCTGCGGGAACAGCCCGCCTCCACCGAGGACCCGATGCCCGTCCGTGCGGATGCCACCTATCTGATCACCGGCGGCTGGGGGGCCCTCGGCCTGGCCACCGCGCGGTGGCTGGCCGGCCGGGGGGCTCGGTCCCTGCTGCTGGTGGGCCGGTCGCGCCCCGCCGCCGAACCGCCCGCCGTGGCCGAACTGCGCGCCGCGGGCGTCCAGGTGACGCTGCGCGCCGCCGACCTCGCGGACGACGACGCGGTGCGGGACCTGCTCGCCGGGGCGGCGGCCGACCTGCCGCCGCTGCGCGGCGTCGTGCACGCGGCGGGGGTGAACCCGGACGCGACCCTGGAGAACCACGACGCGCGGCGGCTGCGCCGGGCGCTCGACCCGAAGGTCCGCGGCTCCTGGCTGCTGCACCTGCACACGGCCGGGCTGGAGCTCGACTTCTTCGTCCTGTACTCCTCCATCGCCTCGCTCTTCGGCGCCGCGGGCCAGGCGGGCTACGTCGCCGCGAACGCGTTCCTCGACGCCCTCGCCGAGCACCGGCACCACCACGGCCGGCCCGCGCTGAGCGTCAACTGGGGCCCGTGGGCGGAGTTCGGCATGGCCGCCGCCCCGCAGATCCTGGCCCGGTACACGGCCGAGGGGGTCACCCCGCTGGCCACCGACGCCGCGCTCGATGCGCTCGGGACGCTCGGCGGCACGTCCCGCGGCTGTGTCGTCACGGTCGACTGGGCGAATTTCGCCGCCGGGCGGCGCCGACCGCCGTACACCCTGCTGACCGACCTGCTTCCGGCCGTCGCCGCCGACGGGGCCGGGCCGCGGGAGGACGTCGCCGATGCCGGCCGGGTCCGTGAGCTGGCCCGGCTCGCGGTGTCCGACCCCCAGGCGGTGCGGTCCACCGTCCAGGAGGAGCTCCTCGTCCGGGCCGGCCGTCTGCTGGGGATGACCGGGCAGGAGCGGGACACGTTGCGCCCGGTGTTCGCGGACCGGCGGTTGAGCGAGATGGGCTTCGACTCGCTGACCACCATCCAGCTCCGCAACCAGCTCCTGGCGGACTTCGGCGCCGACGTGGCCACCGGCACCCTGCTCGGCGGCACGCCCGCCGAGATCACCGATCTGGTCTGCCGCCAGCTGGCGGCGCTGTCCGTGCTCGCCGACGCCGACGACCCGAGCGCCGACGCCGCGGACACCGAAGTGCTGACGCTCTGACCCACACCTGCCCGGCCGGGCCCGGTCCGGCCGGGCAGGGACAAGGAGACACCGCTGTGAGTGGAACCGGTACGGCGATCGTGCCCGCGCTGCTGGACGAACTCGCCCGCAACGGCATCCGGCTCCAGACGGCCGCGGACGGCCGTCTGGAGGTCCGGGCCCCGAAGGGCCGGCTGACCGCCGACCTGCGCGAGCGAATCGGCCGGCACAAACCCGAACTCCTCGACTGGCTGGCGTCGTTGAGCACCGCCCGGCCCGCCATGGGAACCCTGCCGCAGGTCGTCCCGGACCCGGAGGGACGCTACGAGCCCTTCCCGCCGTCCGACCTCCAGGCCTCCTTCCTGATCGGCAGCCGGGAGGGCTTCGAGTACTACGTCCGCCCGCACCAGTACTTCGAGTACGAGCAGGAGGACCTGGACCCGGACCGGCTGGAGCGGGCGATGAACGCCGAACTCCACTACCAGCGCGACAACATCGTGGTGGTCCGGGAGGACATGCGGCTGGAGACCGTCCGCGACCCCGGGCCCGCCACCCTGCCCGTGCTCGACGTGCGCCGGCTGAGCGGCCCGGAGGCCGAGCGGGCGGTCGAACGCGTCCGGGCGGACATGGCGGGCACGGAGCCGGTGATCGACCGCTGGCCGTGGGTCGACCTGCGGCTGAGCCGGCTGCCCGGCGGACGCAGCCGGCTGCATCTGAACAACAACAACATCTTCTGTGACGCCCCCGCCCTGCTGCGGTTCGTGTCCACCGTGCTGCGCCGCTACCGCGAGCCCGACTGGAGCCCGCCCGAACTGGAGATCGGGTTCCGCGAGTGCGTTCTCACCCTCGCCGAGCTGGAGGAGTCGCCGCTCGGGCAGGCGTCCCGGGCCTACTGGACCGACCGCCTCGCCGACTGGCCCGAGGCACCCCCGGTCCCCCTGACCGGAGCCGATCCGCGCACCCGGTCCGATCTGCGGCGCCGCGAGCTGCTGTTCTCGCCCGAGGTGTGGGCGTCGCTGAAGCAGAAGGCCGCCGACCGCCACCTGACCACCACCAACGTGCTGTCCGCCGTACAGGCCGAGGTGCTGTCGTACTGGAGCGGCTCGCGGCATTTCCTGCTCAACAACATGATCACCCACCGGCTGCCGCTGCACCCCCAACTGCCGGACGTCATGGGCAACTTCGCCTCGCTGTACCCACTGGAGGTGGACTGGCGGCCCGACGAGCCGTTCGAGGCCCGGGTGCGGCGGCTCCAGGACCGGGTGCTGGCCGACGCCGAACACGGCCACTGGAGCGGCGTCAAGGTGCTGCAGGCGCTCAACCAGGCCCGGCGCACCCCCGGGCGGGCGGTGTGCCCCTTCGCCATCGGCAGCGCGCTGTTCGTCGGCGCCCAGGACCTGCCCGTGGCCAGCCGCCTGGAGACCCCGCAGACCCTCATCGACTGCGAGTTCTGGGACCTGACGGACGGCCGCCTCTGGGTGGTCTGGGACGTCATCGAGACGATGTTCCCCGAAGGGCTGATCGATGCGATGGAACAGGGTTACCGCACCATGGTGAACCAGCTCGCCGCCTCCGACGAGGCCTGGTCGACCGTGGCCTTCGACCTGCTGCCCGAGCGTCAGCGCAGCCGGCGGGCCGAGCTGAACCGGCCCTCGGCGCCCGTCCCTCCGGGCCTGCTGCACCACCCGCTGCGCGGCCGGGCCGCCGACCGGCCCCGCCATCCGGCGGTCGTGGCGGCGGACGGTGCCTTCGACTACGGGCAGTTGTCCGCACACGCCGAGCGGATCGCCGCGCTGCTGCGGTCGAACACCGCCCCCGGCGGCGGCACGGTCGCCGTCGTCCTGCCGAAGGGCCGCTTCCAGGCGGCCGCCGTCCTCGGTGTGCTCGCCGCCGGGCGCGCCTACGTGCCGCTCGACCAGGACTGGCCCGAGGAGCGGCTGCGCGCCGTCCTCGCCGACGCCGCGCCGACCGCCGTCCTGACGGCGCCGGCGTCCGTGGACCGGCTGGCCGCCCTGACCGGCGTGCCGGTGCTGGACGTGACGGCCCCCGCGCCGGACGCGCCGCCGGCCGCGGAGCCCGGGCCCGCGCCGACCGATCTCGCCTATGTCATCTACACCTCCGGCTCCACCGGCCGCCCCAAGGGCGCGATGCTCGACCACCGGGGGCCGCTCAACACCATCGCGGAGATCAACCGCAGATTCGGCGTCACCTCCCGCGACGTGCTCTTCGGCGTGTCCTCCCTGTGCTTCGACCTGTCGGTGTACGACGTCTTCGGCGCCGTGCACGCGGGTGCCACGCTGGTCCTGCCCGAACCGGGCGACCCGGACCCGGCCGGCTGGCTGCGCGCGGTGCGCGAGCACGGCGTGACGGTGTGGAACTCGGTCCCCGCCCTCATGCAGTTGCTGGTGGAGGAGGCCGAGGCGACCGGCGAGCAGTGCCCGTCCCTGCGGACCGTGCTGCTGAGCGGCGACTGGATCCCGGTGGACCTGCCCGCCAGGATCCGGGCGGTCGCGCCCAACGCCGCGGTGATCGGCCTGGGCGGCGCCACCGAGGCGTCGATCTGGTCGATCTGCCACCCGATCAGCGAGGTCGACCCCGCGTGGGTCTCCATCCCGTACGGCAAACCGCTGGCCAACCAGAGCTGGCACGTGCTGGACGACCACGGGCGGCCGGCCCCGGCCTGGGTCCCCGGGCAGCTGTACATCGGCGGGGTCGGACTCGCACTCGGCTACCTCGGCGACGAGGAGCGCACCCGGGCCGCGTTCGTCCATCACCCGCACACCGGTGAACGGCTGTACCGCACCGGGGACCTGGGGCGCTGTCTGCCCGACGGCACGATCGAGTTCCTCGGCCGGGCCGACCAGCAGGTGAAGATCCAGGGCTTCCGGGTCGAGCCGGGCGAGGTGGAGCACGCGCTCACGGAGCTGCCCTCGGTCGGCCGGGCCGCCGTGGTGGCGCACCGCACCGACTCGGGCAACCAGCTGGCGGCCTACGTCACGGCCGCCGAGGGGGTACGGCCGCCCACCGGCGAGGAGTTGTCCTCCCAGCTCGTCGAGCGGCTGCCGAGCTACCTGGTGCCGGCCCGCATCACCGTCCTGGACCGTCTTCCGCTCACCCGCAACGGCAAGCTGGACCGCGCCGCCCTCCAGGAGCGCGGCGCCGACGAGGCACAGGCGGCCCGGACGTACACGGCTCCGCGCACCGAGCTGGAGACGGTGCTGGCGCAGATGTGGGCGTCCGTCCTCGGCCGGGACCAGGTCGGCGTGCACGACGACTTCTTCGACCTGGGCGGGCAGTCGTTCACGGCGCTGCGGCTGATCGGCCAGATCGGCCGCCGGCTGGACAAGCGGGTGCCGCTGGGCACGCTCCTGGAGCGCCGCACGGTGGCCCGGCTTGCCGAGTGGCTGACGGCGGCCGGGGACGAGGCGTGGACCCCCCTGGTCACCCTGCGCGAAGGGGCGGAGGACCCGTGGTTCTTCGTGCACCCCGCGGGCGGCAACGTGCTCTGCTACCGGGAGCTCGCCGACCGGCTGGGCGGCCCGTTCCACGCCTTCCAGGCCCCGGCGGCACCCGCCGCGACGATGGACGGCCTGCTGGAGCCCTACCTCGCGGCGCTGCGCGCCGCGCGGCCGCACGGCCCGTACCGGCTGGGCGGCTGGTCGTCCGGCGCGGTGATCGCCGCGGCGCTGGCCGAGCGGCTGGAGGCCCTCGGCGAGCGGGTGGAGCGGCTCGTCGTGATCGACTCGCCCGCCCCGCTCACCTCGCGGACCCCGGACCCGGCGGAGCTGCCGGCCTGGTTCCTGGAGGACCTGGACATCGGCTTCGACCCGCTGACGGCGGACGCCGCGGCGCTCAAGGCGCTGGCCGCCGCGACGGCCTCCGACGCCGTGCCCGACCCCGCGGAGACCGGCGCGCTGCTGCACCGGGCCGCCGGGGCCGCCTGCACCCTCGGGCCCGCCGAACTCGCCGCCGCCTACCAGGTGTTCCGTGCCGTCGTACTCGCCTGCAACGAGTACACGGCGGGGCGGATCGACGCGGACGTGACCGTGGTCCGCGCCGCCGAGGGCACGGTCGGCGAGTTCGCGGACCATCCGTACCGCGACGACCCGGCCTGGGGCTGGGCCGCCCTGACCGCAGGCCGGACCGGGGCCGTCACGGTGCCCGGCAGCCACCACACGCTGCTCACCGGGGAGCTGGTCGGCGCCGTCTCGGACGCCATCACCCGGTGTACCGAGGAGGACGTTCCCCGATGACCCAGGATCTGCTGGCCGAGCTGCACCGCCGCGGCATCAAACTGCGCCTGGTCGACGACCGGCTCGACGTGGTCGCGCCGGCGGGCGCGCTCACACCCGACCTGCGCACGGAACTCAAGGCCCGCCGGGACGAGTTGCTGACCGTCCTGCGCGGGGTGCCCACCGAGGCCGCCGGCCCGGCCCTGGTGCCCCGACCCGACCTGCGCCACGAGCCGTTTCCGCTCACCGACGTCCAGCACGCCTACTGGGTGGGCCGCCGCCCCGCGGTCGAACTGGGCGGCGTGGCCACCTACCTGTACACCGAGCGCGAGCGCGCCGGCCTCGACATGGACCGCCTGGAGCGTGCGCTGAACCGGGTGATCGAGCGGCACGACATGCTGCGGGCGGTCGTCCTGCCGGACGGCCGGCAACGGGTGCTGCCGCGGCCGGCGCCGTACCGGATCGCCGTGGACGACCTGCGCGGAGTGCCGGAGCCGGAGCGCGCCGCCCGGCTGGCCGCGACCCGGGCCGCCATGGACCACCAGGTGCTGCCGACCGACCGCTGCCCGCTGTTCGACATCCGGGCGTCCCTGCTGGACGAGGACCGGACGAGGCTGCACATCGGCCTCGACATCATGGTCGTGGACGGCTTCAGCATGTACGTGCTCTTCCAGGAGTGGCGGCGGTTCTACGAGGACCCCGCCTGGTCCCCGGAGCCGCTCGAACTGACCTTCCGGGACGTGGTGACGGCCGAGGAGGAGGCCCGGGACGGGGCCGCGTACCGCAAGGCCGAGGCGTACTGGCGGGAGGCGCTGCCCGAACTGCCGCCCGCGCCGGCGCTCCCGCTCGCGGTGCAGCCCGGGCAGGTGGGCCGGCCCGTCTTCAGCCACCGGCACGGCCGGCTGGCGGCCGATCGCTGGCGGACGGTGAAGGCCGGGGCCCGGGAGCGCGGTCTGACGCCGTCGGCGGTGCTGATGACCGCGTACGCCGAGGTACTGCGGCTGTGGTCGCAGCAGCCCGACTTCACGGTCAACCTCACCCTGCTCAACCGTCCCCCGGTGCACCGCCAGGTCGGCGAGGTGATCGGCGACTTCACCTCCACCACCCTGCTGGCCGACCCGGCCAGGCCCGGTGAGCCGTTCTCCACCCGGGCCCGGCTGCTCCAGGAGCGGCTCCTGCGGGACCTGGAGCACTCGGCGTTCAACGGAGTGCGGGTGCTGCGCGAGCGTTCCCGGGCCGAGGGCGCGGGCCCCGGCGCGGGCATGCCCGTGGTGTTCACGGCGATGATCCTGACCGGCGAGGGCGAGGACCCGGCGGCCGGCATGGACTTCTTCGGCGAGCTCGTGCACCAGATCAGCCAGACCCCACAGGTGTGGCTCGACCACCAGGTGACGGAGGAGCACGGCGAACTGGTCTACAACTGGGACGCCGTGGACGGGCTGTTCCCGGAGGGGCTGCTGGACGACATGTTCGCCGCGTTCGGGCGGCTCGTCGAGGCGCTGGCCGACGACCCGGCGGCGTGGGACGCCGTCGCGTCGGCACAGCTGCCCGCGTGGCAGGCCGACCTGCGCCGGCAGGTCAACGACACCGTGCGGGACATTCCCGAGCGGACGCTGTACGAGCTGGTCGCCGACGCCGCCCGCCGGACTCCCGGCGCCCCGGCCGTGATCACCGAGAAGGGCGAGCACACCTACGGCGAACTACTCGCGGAGGCCCACCGATTGGCCCGGGTGCTGCGGCGCCTGGGTGCCGAGCGGGACACGCTGGTGGGCGTCGTGCTCGACAAGGGCTTCGACCAGGTCGCGGCGGTGCTCGCGGTGGCCGCCTCGGGCGCGGCGTATCTGCCGGTCGACCCGGGCTGGCCCGCCGAACGGCGCCGGACACTGCTGGAGCAGGGCCGGGTGCGCATCGTGGTGACCGCCGCGCGGACCGCTCCCGGCGGTCTGCCCGAGGGGGTCCGGGTGGTCACCGCCGCCGACGAAGAGGTGCGCGCGGCCGACCCCGCCCCGCCGGCGGACGGTCCCTCGCCCCGGGACCTGGCGTACGTGATCTTCACCTCGGGGTCCACCGGCCGCCCCAAGGGCGTGATGATCGACCACCGGGCGGCCGCCAACACCGTCCAGGACATCAACTCCCGCTTCGGCGTGGGTGCCGGGGACCGGGTGCTGGGGCTGTCGGCGCTCAGCTTCGACCTGTCGGTGTACGACGTCTTCGGCGTGCTCGCGGCGGGCGGCGCCGTCGTCCTGCCCACGCCGGGCCGGGAGCACGACCCCGCGCACTGGGCCGAGTTGGTGCGCCGGCACCGGGTGACGCTGTGGAACTCGGTTCCGGCGCTGATGCAGGCGTGGACGGAGAGCCCGGCCGCCTCGTCGGGCGGCGACGGACTGCGGCTGGTGCTGCTCAGCGGCGACTGGATACCCGTCGCGCTGCCGGACGCGATCCGCGCCCTGCACCCCGGGGCGCGGGTCGTCAGTCTCGGCGGCGCGACCGAGGC
This sequence comes from Streptomyces sp. NPDC037054, assembly GCF_055606745.1. NCBI lineage: Bacteria > Bacillati > Actinomycetota > Actinomycetes > Kitasatosporales > Streptomycetaceae > Streptomyces > Streptomyces sp. NPDC037054. Next base: position 833,824 of record NZ_JBVJSJ010000001.1, read on the forward strand.
CGCCATCTGGTCGGTGTTCCACCCGATCGGCGAGGTACCGCCCGAGTGGACCCGCATCCCCTACGGCCGCCCGCTCGCCAACCAGCGACTCCACGTCCTGCACGCGGACTTCACCCCGTGTCCGGCGTGGACGCCCGGCGAGATCTTCATCGGTGGCGCCGGACTGGCCCGGGGCTACTGGGCCGACCCGGAGCGCTCCGCCGAGCGATTCGTCACCCACCCGGAGACCGGAGAACCGCTGTACCGCACGGGTGACCTCGGCCGTTACCTGCCGAACGGGGACATCGACTTCCTGGGCCGGATGGACTTCCAGGTCAAGCTGAACGGCTACCGGATCGAACTGGGCGAGATCGAGGCGGTGCTGCGGTCCCGGCCCGAGGTGGCGGAGGCGTTCGCCTCGGTGCGGACCAGTCCGCGCACCGGACGCCGGCAACTGGTCGGGCACGTGGTCCCGGCGCCCGGCGCGGCCGTCGGCGCCGCGGACCTGCGGGCCGCCCTGGAGGAGGTCCTGCCGGGCTACATGGTCCCGCACCACCTGCTGATCGTGGAGCGGGTGCCGCTGAGCGCCAACGGCAAGGTGGACCGCGCCGCCCTGCCCGATCCCTGGCAGGCGGAGGACGACGGGGGGCGGGCGGCGCCCCGCGACGAGATGGAGCGGCGGCTGCTGAAGCTGTGGGCCGAGGTCCTCGGGGACCAGGAGTTCGGGGTGGAGGACAACTTCTTCGAGCTCGGCGGTGACTCCCTCCACGCGGTGCGCATCCTCGGTCTGATCCACACCGAACTGGGCATCGAGCAGCAGGCCGAGGAGGACCTGGAGATGCTCTTCGACCATCCGACGATCGCCGAACTGGCCCGCACCCTGACCGCACGGATCGGGCAGTGATGCCATGCGTACGGTGAACGGCCGGTCCCCGGCGTGGGACCACGTCGTGGTCGGCGGCGGATCGGCGGGGTGTGTCCTCGCGGCGCGGCTCTCCGAGCGACCGGAGAGCCGGGTCCTGCTGCTGGAGGCGGGCGAGGAGCAGTCCGGGGCCGGTGACCGGCCCGTGCTGTCCGGCGCCAACTGGGACCTGACGGCCCACGCCGGTCCCCCCGGGGCGCCGGGGCGGGCGTACCCGTACCCGGTCGGCAGGGTGCTCGGCGGGTCCTCCGCGGTCAACGGCGCGCTGGCGCTGCGCGGTCTGCCGGGGGACTTCGACGGCTGGGCCGCCGCGGGCAACGACGCGTGGGCCTGGCAGCGGGTCGGCCCGGTGTTCGCGGCGCTGGAGTCGGACGCGGACTTCAAGGGACCCGGGCACGGCCAGGACGGCCCGTTGCCCGTCCGGCGGACCCCGGTCGAGGACATGGTGCCGGCCGCGACCGCGTTCCTGAGCGCCGCCGCCGCTGTCGGCATCCCGTCGGCGCCCGACCTGAACAGCCCCGAGGGCGCGCTCGGTGCCGGCCCGATTCCGCTCAACGCGGTGGGCCGGCGCCGGGTCTCGGCCGCCGAGGCCTATCTGCGGCCCGTCCTCGGCCGGCCCAACCTGACGGTGTGGACCGACTGCGCGGTCCGGGAGGTACGGATCTCGGGCGGGCGGGCGACCGGGGTGACGGCGCTGCGCGCGGGCCGGCCCGTCACGGTGTCCGCCGGGCAGGTCACGCTGACCGCGGGTGCCGTCAACACGGCCTGTGTGCTGCTGCGTTCGGGTGTCGGCCCGGCCGGTGAGCTCACCGCGCAGGGCATCCGGCCGGTGGCCGACCTGCCGGGTGTGGGCCGTGACCTGATCGAGCATCCCGTCGTCGCGCTGTGGGCGGTCGCGGCGGAAGGGGTGTCCCGGCCGGACGATCCGATGCACCAGGTGCTGGCCCGGGTCAGCAGCACCGGCTCGGCGGTGCCCGACCTCAATCTCACCCTGGTGAACACCCTGGCGGGGCTGGAGGTTCCGGGCGCCGCTGCCGTCCTGCGCGGCCGTCCCGCACTGGCGCTGCACGCCACGCTGCTCCGCCCGCGCTCTCGCGGCGGTGTCACGCTGCGCGACGGGGAGCCGGTCATCGCGCTGGGCCTGGCCACCGACGAGGAAGACGTGGCGGTGCTGATGAAGGGCATGCGCCGGGTGTGGGAGCTGTCCCGGCACCCGGAGCTGGCGCGGCACCTGGAACGGCCCCTGATGTGGACCGATCGGCTGGTCGGCACCGACGCGCTGCTGCGCCGCGCCGTGACCTCCGTCGTCGCACCGGCCTGGCACCCCGTCGGCACGGCCCGCATGGGTCCCGACGACGACGCCGGCGCCGTGGTGGACCAGCGGCTGGCCGTGCGCGGCGTCGCGGGACTGCACGTCGCGGACGCCTCGGTGATGCCGGCCATGCCCAGCGCCCCGACGAACCTGACCTGTCTGATGATCGCCGAGAGGGCCGCCGCATGGCTGTGCTGACGACGCCACGACCGGCCTGGACCGCGGTCTGGGCCCCCGCACCGGTCACCGCCCCCCGGCTGTTCTGCGTGCCGCACACCGGGGGCGGCGCCTCGGTCTACCGCAACTGGGCACTCCGGATGAGCCCGGACATCGAGGTGGTGGCGGTCCGGCTGCCCGGCCGGGAGAGCCGGCTCCGGGAGCGTCCCTACGACCGGCTGACCGAACTCGTGCCCGCGCTGGTCGACGCCGTGTCCGACCGACTGGACCGGCCGCACGCCTGGTTCGGGCACAGCATGGGCGCCCTGGTGGCCTACGAGGTGTGCCGGGAGCTGGCCCGGCGCGGTCTGCCGCAGCCGGTGCGGCTGCTGGTCGCCGGGCGCCGGGCGCCGCACCTGCCGTCCCGGACCAGGCCGGTGCACGCCGCGCCCGCCGAGGAACTGCTCGCCCATCTCGCCGAGTTGAACGGCACCCCGGACGAACTCATGGGCAGGCCCAAGGTCCTGGCCGCCGTCCTGCCGAGGCTGCGGGCCGACTTCGCCGTCTCCGAGACGTACTCCTTCCGGCCCGGACCACCGCTGGGCGTTCCGATCACGGTGTTCGGCGGTGTGGCCGACCCGGAGGCCCACGTGCCGGAACTGCGGGCCTGGCAGGCGCACACCCTCGCCGACTGCCCCGTCCGGCTGTTCCCGGGCGACCACTTCTTCCTCCACCAGGACCCGGAACCGGTGATCGCCGCCGTGGCCCGGGAACTGCTGTCGACCAGCCCGCCGCCCGCCGGAGGCCCGCGATGACGTCACCGCACGACCGCACGTTCCCGCTGACCGACCTCCAGGCCGCGTATCTGGTCGGCGCCAGCCCGTTGATGGAGCTGGGCGGCTTCCGGCCCAATCTCTACTACGAACTCGACGTGGTCGGCTTCGACCCCGAACGCGCCGAGCACGCCGTGCGGCTGCTCATCGACCGGCACGAGCACCTGCGCACGGTGGTCCTGCCCGAGGGCAGGCAGCGGGTGCTCGACGCGGAGCGGGTGACGCCGTTCCGTCTGACGACGATCGACCTCGTCGGCGCGGCGCCCGAACAGCGGCGGGCCGTGCTCGCCGCCACCCGGGAGCGGATGCGCGACGAGGGGCCGGAGCCGACCGGCTGGCCGCTGTTCGAGATCACCGCGGTACGGCTGCGCCGGCACCGCGTGCGGCTGCACCTCGCGATGAGCCTGCTGCTGCTCGACTCCGGCTCCACCCGGCACCTGGAGCGCGAGTGGTGGCAGCTCTACCTCGATCCCGCGGCGGAACTGCCGCCGGTGCCCGGCACGTTCCGGGAGTGCGTGGCCACCGCCGCCGCCCGGGTCGGCACTCCCGAGTACCTGGCGCACATGGACTACTGGGAGTCGCGACTGGACGAACTGCCCGAGGCGCCCGCGCTGCCGTTGGCGCGGCGCCCCGCGGCGATCGACCCGGTGCGGCTGACCCGGCGTTCCTTCTTCCTGGACCGCGCCCAGTGGCAGCGGCTGCGCGCCGCGTTCCGCGCCCACCGCGTCCTGCCGACCACCGGGTTGCTGCACGTGTACGCGGAGGTGCTCGGCACCTGGGCGTCCGCCCCGCGGTTCTGCCTGAACGTGCTGCACCAGAACTGGACGAACAAGCACCCGGAAGCGGCCGGTGTGGTCGGCCAGTTCAGCGCCACGCTGCCCCTGGAGGTGGACCTCGGCGCCGCGGACACCTTCTGGGCCCGGGCCGCCGTCCTGCAGAAGCAGCTGTGGCGGGACCTGGAGCACGCGGACGTCTCCGCCGTGGCGATCACCCGGGAACTGGCCGCTCGCCGCGGCTGGACCTCGAGCGCGGCACTGCCGTACGTGTTCAACAGCATGCTCGGCCCCGCCGAGCAGCGCCCCGCCGCTGCCGTGCCCCGCTGCCGTACCGTCCACACGGGCCTGCGCACCCCGCAGGTGCTGATCGACAACCAGACCAAGGACGCGCCGGACGGTGGCGTCGAACTGGTCTGGGACATGGTCGACGAGGCCTTCCCGCACGGCCTGCCGCAGCCCCTGTTCGACACCTACCGGAGGGTGCTGGAGGAGCTTGCCGGGCCCGGGGGCGCCGACCGCGACCCCGACCTGCTGCCGCCCGGACACCGGGCCACCGTGGACGCGCTGAACCGGCCGGCTCCCGCCGTCGAGAGCCGGCTGGAGGACGCGTTCCTGCGGCACGCGCGGCAACGACCGGACGCCCCGGCCGTGATCGCCGCGGGCCGCACCCTCACCTACGGCGAGCTGGAGCATGCCTCCGGTGTCCTCGCCGACCGGCTCACCGCGCTCGGGGCCGGGCCGGGCCACGTGGTGCCGGTGGTGATGGCCAAGGGCTGGGAGCAGGTCGTTGCCGCGCTCGGCGCGCTCCGCGCGGGGGCCGCGTACTGCCCCGTGGACGCCTCGCTCCCGGCGGAGCGGATCGCCCACCTGCTCGACGCGTGCGGCTCGCCCGTCGTCCTGACCCAGTCCCACACCGAGCCCGAACTGCCCGCCACGGTGTCCGCGCTGCGCGTCGACGAGCCCGTGTCCGGGACGGTCCGGACGGCCGGTTCGCTGCGCGGCGGCACGCACGACGTCGCGTACGTCATCTACACCTCGGGCTCCACGGGCACGCCCAAGGGTGTCGTGGTCGAGCACCGGGCGGCGCTGAACACCGTGGTGGACGTCTGCGACCGGATCGGCCTCGGCCCCGGCGACCGGGTCTTCGGGATCTCCTCGCTCAGCTTCGACCTGTCGGTGTGGGACGTCTTCGGGACCCTGGGCAGCGGCGCGGCCCTGGTGCTGCCCGCCGCGAGCGCCCGTCCGGACCCGGTGGGCTGGGCCCGGTGCGCCGCCGAGCACGGCGTGACGGTGTGGAACTCGGTGCCCGCGCTGGCCGAGATGCTGGTGGAGCTGATGGAGACCGAGCCGGACGGGCACACCCCGCCGGTGCGGGCCTTCCTGCTCTCCGGGGACTGGATACCCACCACGCTGCCGGACCGGATGCGCCGCTGCCTGCCCGGTGTCCGGGTGCTCGCCATGGGCGGCGCGACCGAGGCGGCGATCTGGTCCAACCTGCACGAGGTCGGCGAGGTCTCCCCGCAGTGGCCGTCGATCCCGTACGGCGTGCCGCTGACGGGTCAGACGATGCGGGTGCTCGACCACCGCCTGGAGCTCCGCCCGCCGTGGGCCACCGGCCGCATCCACATCGGCGGCACCGGTCTCGCCCGCGGCTACGCCGGGGACCCCGAGCGCACCGCCGAGCGCTTCCTCACGCACCCGCGCACCGGCGAACGGCTGTACTGGACGGGCGACCTGGGGCGTTACTGGCCGGACGGCACCATCGAGTTCCTCGGCCGGGAGGACCGGCAGCTGAAGATCCAGGGCTTCCGGGTGGAACCCGGCGAGGTGGAGGCGGCCCTGCGCGAGCATCCGGGGGTCGCCGAGTGCGCGGTGTGCGCCGTGCCGGCCCCCGGCGGCCAGCAGGCGCTGGTCGCGCTGGTCGTGCCCGCCGGGGCCGAACCGCCCGCGCCCGCCGGCCTGACCGCCCATCTCCGCGACCGGCTGCCCTCCTACCTGGTGCCGGGCCGGCTCCACCTGGTGGAGCGGCTGCCGCTGACGGCCAACGGAAAGGTCGACGCGCGTGCCGCGCTGGCCCTGACCGACGACGTCGGCGCCCGCGACGACGCGGTGGAACTCGACGACCGGGTACTGAAGCAACTCGCGGACGTCTGGACGGAGTTGCTCGACGTCCCGGCGGTCGGCCCGGACAGCGACTTCTTCGCGCTCGGCGGCAACTCGCTGCTGGCGCTGCGGCTGGTCAACAGGCTCCGTACGGTGTTCGGCGCGGAGCTGGGTTTCGGTGAGGTCTTCGAGGCCCCGACGCTACGGGCCCTCGGCGCCCGGCTCACCGGCGGCGCGCAGTCCAGCTCCTGCGCGGTGCCGCTGTCCGACGGAACCGGGTCCGAACTGGTGCTGTTCCATCCCGTCGGCGGCTCGGTGAGCAGCTATCTGCCGCTGGCCCGGGCCTGGTCCGGCCCGGTCCTGGGCTTCCAGCATCCGGCTCTCGGCGGCGCCGCGGACACCGCGGACGTGCCGGATCTGGCCGCGCTGGCCACCGGCTACCGCGAGGAGCTGGAGCGGCTGCGCCCCGAAGGCCCGTATCTGCTCGGCGGCTGGTCGCTGGGCGGGGTGCTGGCTCAGGAGGTCGCCCGGCAGCTGGCCGAGCGGGGCCGCGAGGCCCGGGTGGTCATGGTGGACAGCGTCGCGCGGGAGCACCGGGTGCCCGCCGACGAGACCGAGCGGCAGCTGGAGTTCCTGCGTGACCTCGCGGGCGGCCGGCTGCCCGACGCGGTGGCCGGCGCCGTACGCACCGTGCCGGCCGAGGAGGCTCCGGCCGCCGCCCGGGAGGCCGCCGTCACCCACGGGCTGCTGCCCCGGGAAGTCGACCTGGCCGCCCACCTCCGGCTGTCGGCCGTGCACGCGCGGAACCTGGCGCTGCTCGCCGCCCACCGCCCACGGCCCTGCGCGCTGCCCACTCTGCTCGTTGTCGCCGACGGCGAGCCCCGATCGGGCGATCCGGCCACAGATTGGCGCGAACTGTGCCAAAACCTGCGCGTGGTGCGACGCCCACGAGACCATTACTCGATCGTCGCACCGGACGAACTCCGCCTCCTGGCCGACCAGTTGTCCGCCTGGCTCACAGACGCCGACCCCATGGACCGCCCCTGACCGGGCGACAGCACCGCCCCCACCGACGCACCCGTTTCCGAAAGGAACAGAACGTGATGACCGACCCACAGCCCGCCGGCGAGCGCGTCGCCCGAGCGCTGGGCGACTCCTTCTCCGGAGCCGTGCACCTGCCCGGCACCGAGGCGTACGACACAGAACGGCTGGCCTGGATGCGCGTCGTGGACTCCCGGCCGGCGGCGGTCGCCGTCGCCACCGGGGCGGCGGACGTCCAGACCGCCGTACGGGCCGCCCGGGACCTGGGGCTGCCGTTCGCGGTGCAGAGCACCGGACACGGTGCGGTGCGCCCGTCCGACGGCGGACTGCTGCTGCGCACGTCCTCCCTGAACCGCGTCGAGGTGGACCCCGCGGCCCGCACGGCTCTCGTCGAGCCGGGAGCGCTGTGGTCCGACGTGATCGCGGCCGCCGCGCCGCACGGCCTGGCGCCGCTGTCCGGCACGTCCTCGGTCGGCGCGATGGGCTTCACCCTCGGCGGCGGCATCGGCTGGCTGTCCCGCGAGTACGGGTACGCCGCCGACTCCCTGCTCTCGGCCGAGATCGTGGGCGCCGACGGCGAACTGCGCACGGCCGGCGCCGACGACCACGCGGACCTGCTGTGGGCGCTGCGCGGCGGCAGCGGCAACTTCGGCGTGGTGACGCGGTACACGATCCGGCTCTACCCGGTGCGCACCGTGTACGCGGGTGCCGCGTTCTACCCCATCGAGCGCGGTCACGAAGGGCTCGCGCAGTACCTGGAGTGGGTGCCGTCCGTGCCCGACCAGATGTCCACGGCGGTGCTGCTCATGCGGATGCCGCCCGGCCCGCCGATCCCCGAGCCGATGCGCGGCAAGCAGTTCCTGTGTCTCCGGGTCTGCTTCGACGGGCCGGCGAGCGAGGGCGAGCGGCTGCTGAAGCCGCTCCTCGACGGGTGGGGCACCCCGCTGATGAACGGCATCACGGAGATGCCGTTCGCGCAGTCCGGGGCCGCCATCGCCGGGCCGCCCCCGCCGCCCATGGTGGCGACGCAGGAGATCGACCTGTTCCGCGAGCTGCCCGGGGACGCCGTGGACGCCATGGTCGCCGCCGCGGGTGCCGACTCGCCCGCGCCGCCCATGTCGACGGTGGAGATCCGCCACTGGGGCGGTGCGATGGCGGCGCCCGGCCCGGACGCCGGCCCGACCGGCCACCGCGACGTGCCGTTCTCCGTGATCACGACCGCGATGATCCCCGGACCGGAGGCGGCCGAGCGGGTGACCGGCTGGGCGCAGGGCCTCGCGGGCCGGCTGCGGCCGCACGCCACCGGGGGAACGTTCCTCAACTTCCTCACCGACCCCACCAGGACCCGCACCGCGTTCACCGACGCCAACTGGGCCCGGCTGACCGAGGCCAAGCGGACGTGGGATCCCGACAACTTCTTCCGGATCAACCACAACATCCCGCCGAACTGACCTCCTCCCGCGTGACCTCGCGGCCCCCCGTTTCGTTCCTCTCGAAACGGGGGGCCGCGGGCGCTCCCGGGCACGGAAGGAGACGGCCGGTGACAGCGCTCGCCAACACCGAGCAGGCACAGGCGTGGAACGGTGCCGAGGGCGAGCACTGGGCCCGCCACCAGGAGCGCTACGACGCGGTGAACCGCGGTTTCAACGAACCGCTCCTGGCAGCGGCGGCGATCCGGCCGGGCGAGACGGTCCTGGACGTGGGCTGCGGCAACGGCCAGACGACCCGGCTGGCCGCGCTGCGGGCCCGGCCGGGCCGGGTACTGGGTCTCGACCTGTCGGCCCCGATGCTGGCGCGGGCGACCGCCACCGCCGAGCGGGAGGGGATCGGCAACGCCGAGTTCGTCCTGGGGGACGCCCAGGTCCACCCTCTTCCGGAGGGCGGGTTCGATCTGGTGCTGAGCCGCTTCGGGACGATGTTCTTCTCCGACCCGGTCGTCGCCTTCGGCAATCTGGCCCGGGCCCTGCGCCCGGGCGGCCGGCTGGCCATGGTGGCGCTGCGCAGGATGTCCGAGGGCGAACTCGGGCCCGTACTGGCGGCGTTCACCGACGCGCTCGCCGACGGCGGGACGAGCGGCACCGGGCCCGAGGGCGCGAACGGCTGCGCGCCGACCTCGCTCGCCGACCCCGGCACGGTACGCGGCCTGCTCACCGAAGCCGGCTTCACGAACGTGCGCGTCACGCCGGTCGACGCCGAGCAGTACTGGGGCCGCGACGCGCAGGACGCCGCGGAGTTCCTGGTCGGCTGGGGCCCGGTGCGGCACCGCCTGACGGCGCGCCCGGAGGACACCGGGCGCGCCGTGCGGGCGCTGCGCGCGGCCTTCGCCCGCCACGAGGGGCCGGACGGGGTGAGGCTGCGCTGCGCGGCCCTGCTGATCCGGGCGGTGCGCCCGGTCAGTCCTGCGCCGTGACGCCGACCATGTGCAGGTACAGCACGGCCGAGTTGATCCCGTCCACGCCCACCAGCTGGTTGACCGCGTCGTCGTAGTAACTGCTCAGCCCGACGGACGACTTGCCCAGCCAGGTGGCGGTCAGCGCGAGGTTCTGCGCGAGGTGTCCGGTCTCCTGCAGCACCAACCGGTAGGCGCGCAGCCCGTAGTGCAGCCGCTGGTAGGTCAGGTCGCCGACGGTGAGGATCCACAGCGGGCAGTCGGCGGCGTCGATGTTCCGGCCGCCCTTCGACGCCGGGCACGCCTCGGGCTGGGCAGCGGGGACGCAGCGCCGCAGTTCCGCGGAGATGTCCTCGGTGCCGAGCGGTTCCAGGGCGTGCTCGTCGGGCTCGTAGCGGTAGGTGCCGCGCGGCAGGCCGGTGATGTCGTGGCAGTACAGCACCAGTTGCAGGGGATAGCGGGTGCCCGCGCTCGGGTAGGGGCGGACGCGGTAGGCGTGGTCCCCGCTCATCCGCTTCACGCCGGTGACGGCGGCCGAGTGATGGAGCAGGGTGGACAGGTCGGTCAGGCTCAGCGGGCCCCGGTAGGTGCCGTAGCCGCTGCGCCGGGCGAGCAGCACCTCGGGGAAGGACGCGGTGCCGGGCGGTGCCTGCGGCTCGGGCAGCGGGACCGTCTCCAGCACCGGGACGAAGGGGTGCCGTCCCCGGGTCTCGGCCTGCACGAGGTCGGGTCGCTGGTCGACGAGCCGGCTCTCGATGAACTTGCTGTCCTCGTGGTAGCGCCGGTCGACGGCTTCGAGGCCGTCCGCGAAGTACGGCTCCCGCGGTCCGGGCAGCGCGGCCAGCGAGGCGAGCCAGGCCGCGTAGGCGCGTTCCTCGCCGGTCAGGCCGAGCTGACGGACGGCCCTGTCGGCCGCTCCGTGCAGGCACTGGGCGCCCGCCTGGCCGGCGGCGGCCAGGATGTCCCGCCAGGCGACCAGTCGTCCGTGGGGGCTGCGCAACTCCTGGGCGACACCGGCGAACCGGCGCAGCCACTCGGCCTGGTCGCGGTGGAAGTCCGCCTCGGCCCGGCGGCGGGCGCGGTCGGTCTCGGCGGGGGTGCCCTGGCGCCGGGCGTGCTCGCGCAGCCAGTGCAGCCGGGCCAGCGGATCGGCGCCGGCCGTGTCGGCGGCCGCCAGTGTCACCTCGGCGCCGGCCCACAGCCGTGTGGAACGGGACCGGGTGGTCCGGATCGTGTCGACGGCCAGTGTCGCCGCGACGGTCAGGCAGGCCTCGGGCCAGTCGGTGGCTCTGTGCGGTCCTGCCTCCGTGACACGTCCGCCGGACGGGACGACGGCCTCCACGAGCAGGTCCCGCAGTTCGGTGACCGCTTTGTCGCCCTCGGCGCGCACCGCCAGGATCAGGCTATGTTCCGTCCGGTCCAGCGCCCAGCCGGTGAGGGCGCCCGTGCCGAACGCCTCGTCGGCCCAGGGCTGGACCAGGTCGGTGAGGAGCGCTTCCGGATCCTCTCCCGCTTCGACCTCCAGGCAGCGCCAGGTCGCCACACGTGCCGGCTCCCCCCTCCGGGGAACCACCGTGAGGGCCGTGACCGTCTCGGTCGTGCCCGCCCGGGTGGTGCTCGTGTCCGATGTGCGCTTCATCCATCACCTGCCGGTTCATGGGCCGGGGCACACGCGGTGCCCCGGCCGCTGCTTGGTCGGGAGTACTGCCGGGTCTCCGCTCAGGCCGCTGCCGCGGGCTCGCGCAGGAGATCCGGCAGGGCAAGTAACACGGGCGGGTGGAACCAGCTCGGCGGCCGCAGGGCGAGTTCCTGCCGCAGCACGGTGTCCCCGCCGATGTCGATCGGCCCGACGGTGCCGACGAGGAGGTCCTGCCGGCGTGAGCACGGGACGTCGTCCGGGTACGTCCCGTGGCTCACGGCGTGGATGAACCAGGTGCCCGGGGGCACTCCGGTCAGCTGGAAGGGGCCGGGTTCGGTGATGACCGCTCGGACGGCGGGACATCGCTCCAGGATGGGGCTCTCGAACACCCCCAGATAGACCGCCGGCACATCGGGGTCGGGCACCACCACCGTCCCGCTGACGGTGCTGGTGTGCGCGTCGGCCGGGAGCCGTTCGGTCCCGTACACGTCCAGTGGCCGGCCCTGCCCGCCCTGCCGGTACTGCGTGGGGGAACAGCCCACCGACTCGGTGAAGCGGCGGGTGAAGCTGCCGGTGCTGCTGTAGCCGACCTGCACCGAGATGTTGGAGACGTTGAGCGCCGTGGTGAGCAGGAGGCGTTTCGCCTCGTGCAGCCGGACGGCGCTGAGGAACCGGCCGGGCGTGACTCCCGTGACGCGGCGGAACGTGCGCAGGAAGTGGAACTTGCTGACCATGACCGACTGAGCCAGTTCGTCGAGACTCAATGGCTCGTCGTATCTCTCGCGGATCGTGTTGACGGCGTACTCGATCAAGTGCTCCATGATCTGTCCCCCTGAACGTCGCATGGCGCGCCCCGCCCTCCCCTCGGACCCGAACAGGTCGTGGGCGGCGAAGAATGCACGGTTGAAAAACGGGACCGAACTCGCAGAAAACGGCCTGACTCGGGTGTGGGGGGAACCCCTGGCTCGGCCGGCGTTGCGCCAACCGGACCATCGTCACAGGGCATGGAACGGGTGTCTTCTTCAATCTTGCGATTCCTAGAGGGTTACTACAGTGAATTCGCCCGTTCACAAGAAATGCCACTGACGGACACACGTGAAGGCGAGCAATCAAGGAGAAGACCAGCCGTCGTACCAGCTGCGATCCTCGGCCCGGGCGCCCGAAACGCGCCGTGGTGGCCGCGGCGAACGGGCCACCCCATCTCCACTCTCCACAGAAAGGGGAGCGTCGTGAACGACACATGCCGAACCGTTCCGGCCGCCGACGACCTCGGTGTCTGGGACCTGGCCGAGGTCTGGGACATGGCCGAGGTCTGGGACCTGGCGGAGGTCTGGGACCGCGCCGAGGTCTGGGACATGGCCGAAGTCTGGGACCTCGTGGCGGCCTAGCCAGTGGCTTGAACCACCACCTGTCTCCACCGGTCCGGCCATGCCGTCGCGCGCGGCGTGGCCGGACCGGCCCTCCGGCACCGGAAGGAACCCCCTCGATGACCGCACACCGCCTGCGACCGCCGTCCGTCACCGCCGCACTGGACGTCCGGACCGGTGTCGACGAGGGCTGGGACGACTGGGTCGGCAGCGCCCCGGCGACACTGCGCCGCCGCTGGATCACCCTGGCGGCGGGACGCGTACCCGGCGGCGTCCGCACCTTCGGGCTCCCCGGCCCCAGAGGACACGAAGTCGCTCTGGTCGGTGGCGTGATGGAGGCCGCGACCGGTCACGTCCGCTTCGACCCGCACCGCGTGCTGTCGGGCGGCTCGACCGCCGACGGCGTCGTCGCAGACGGCCCGCATCCCTGGGCGGGTCTGCCCGCCGAACGGGTCTTCCCCGGCTGCCTGCTGATGTTCCCCAACTACGAGACGGCGCCCGCCGGCCCCGCCGCCCGGGACCCGCGAGCACTGCGCGCGTTCGTGGACGCGCTGCTGACCTGGTGCCGCGAGGAAGGCCTGCGCAGCGTCTCGGCCCTGTTCCTGCGCCCCGACCACCCCGAGTTCCTCGACGCCCTGACCGGGGCGGGCTTCTCGGTGGTGCCCATGGTCGACCGCTGCGACATGGACGTCACCTGGCAGGACCTCGACGGCTACATCGCCGGCCTGCCCCGCAAGCGGCGCTTCGCCGTGCGCCGCGAGCTGCGGGACATCGCCGCCCGGGACATCACCCTCACGGAGCGCACCCTGCGCGACAGCGAGCCCGAACTGCTCGAACTACGGGCCCAGTTGGTGTCGAAGTACGGCGGGGTGCCGGATGCGGAGCGCGAGGCCGGCTCGCTGCGCCACCTGCGCGAGCACTTCGGCGAGCGGAACGTCCTCGTCGTCGAGGCCCGGCAACGCGGGAGGCTGCTCTCCTTCACCCTGCTGGTGCGCGACGGCGACCAGTGGACCGTCCTGATGAGCGGCAGCGACTACACAATCGACGACGCCTCGTTCACGTACTTCGCCACCATGTTCTACCGCCCCGCCGAGCTGGCGCCCGTGCACGGCATCCGCTCCTTCGCCTACGGACTCGGCACCCTGCAGGCCAAGCGGCTGCGCGGCTGCACCGTCAGCACCCTCTCCGCAGCTGCACTGCTGCTCGACTGATCACGGAGGTCCCTCCCGTGCCCTCGACACCACAGCCCCGCCACGACGGGAAGGTTCTGCTCGTCGCCGACCAGGGCCTCCAGTCGGGCGAACACATGACGTCCGGTCAGGTCGACCAAAAGGTCGCCGACTTCTGGGCCGGCATCGGCGGCGCCGCGTTCTTCGACGCCTTGACCCGGCGCTTCTACCAGCTCGTCGCCGTGGACGACGTGCTCGCCCCGCTGTTCCCGGTGCCCGACTGGGAGGGACACGCCGCCCGCCTCGCCCAGCACTTCTGCCGCATGTACGGGGACAACGACCTGGCCGCCGCCTGGGACCCGCGCATGCACCAGGCGCACGCGCACTTCCTGATCACCCGGGAGCAGCGGATGCGCTGGCTGACTCTGATGCGTGAGGCCGGCACCGCGCTGGACGCGCCGCAGCCGCACTTCGACGAGTTCCTGACCATCATGAAGATCGCGAGCGGCGAGATGACCGCGGTCTCGCGGGGAGCCGCGCTGGCCCGCGGGGAGCGCTTCCACTGGGACGGAACGCCCGCGTGAGCACGGCCCCGATCCGGTCGGTGGCCGTGGTCGGCGGCGGGCCGGCGGGCAGTGTCTGCGCGCTGGAACTCGCCCGGCTGCTACCCGGCGTGGCGATCGACCTGTACGACCGGGACGACGAGGGACCGGGCGCCGGGATCGTCATGACCCACGACTTCGCCGAGCGGCTGAACGCCGTCCACCCGGCGGCGCTGCGCGTGCCCGAGTCCGCCTCCGCCTCCTGGGACCACACGGTCACCGTGGTCGGCGAGGAGCGCATCGTCTCGGGCGCCTTCGGCATGTCCGGCATCTCCCGGCAGGCCTTCCGCACGCACGTCCGTGACCTGGCCGCCGCCCACGCCAACGTGCGCCTGATCCGGAAGGCCATGACGGGCCGGCCGGAGAACGCCGACGTCGTGGTGCTGGCGAACGGCGCGGGCAGCACCCAACGCCGCGCGCTGCGGCATCGTTTCGGCACGACGACGGCGGCCGGCCGCACCCGGTTCCTGTGGCTGAGCACCCCCGCCGTGGTCGAACCCTGCTTCCTGATACGCGACTTGGGCCCCGGAACCGTCGTCGTGCACGCCTATCCGCACGGCCCGGCCGAGAGCACCTTCATCGTGGAGGCCGACCCGGACACCCTCAACGCCCACGACCTGTACGCCCCGCCGCTCGCCGACATCGAACGGAAACTGGCGGGGCTGTTCCACACCGAGCTGGCCGGTGCTCCGCTGACGGCCCGGACGACGAGCTGGCAGCCGTTCCGCACCGTCGCCAACCGGCGCTGGTTCCACGACCGTACGGTCCTCGTCGGGGACGCCGCGCACACGGTCCACTTCTCGACCGGCTCGGGCACCGCCCTGGCCATCGACGACGCGGTGTGCCTGGCCCGCGCGATCGCGGAACACCCCGGTCTCCCGGCCGCGTTCGCGGCCTACGAGGCGGCGCGCCGGCCCGTCGTGGAGCAGGCGCAGGCGGAGGCGCGGGAGAGCACCGCGTGGTTCGAGCAGCTCTGCCGCGACGGCCGGCTGCGGGGACACCAGACGGTGTTCGCGCTGCGCAGCCGCCGCCGGGCCAACTCGTTCCACCGGCTCAAGGAGCGCGACCCGGAGTTCGTCGCCGACACCGTGGCGGCGCTCGCCGGCCGGCCCACCGACGCCGAACCGGTCGACGTGCCGCTGACCGTGGGACCCGTACGGCTGACGCATCGCCTGGTGCGCCTGGAGCGCCGCGGCGACCGCTGTGTCCTGCGCGGCCCGGACGGCACCGGCGCGGTGGGCCTGGTGGTCGAGCGTTTCCCCGGCCGGCTGTCGGCCGGTGTGGACTTCGTGGCCGTGCCCGCACGCCCGGGGCACGGCCGGGTGACCAGGAGCGAGCCCGCGAACCGGCTGCGCGCCTCCGTCTCCGTGCCGGTCGCGCTCCTGGTCCCCGAGGAGATGACCCGCGACGAGGCCAACACCCTGATCGCCGCGGGCCGCACAGACCTGGTGGCCCGGTGGTGACGGGCCGGGCGGCGGCCCGCGGGGCCTCAGAAGTAGCGGCTCATCAACTCGCGGGACCAGTCCGGCACGCGCACCTCGCCCCGCGGAGCGAACTCCGGCAGATACGGCTTGACGTCGAGCACCGGCGTGCCGTCGATGGCGTCCAGGGCACGCACCGTCAGGGTCAGCCCGTCGACCGCCGTCAGCTCGCACACGGTCACGCCGAGGTGGTTGGGCCGGTTGGGGGCGCGCTGCGCGAGGATGCCGGTCAGGGGCCAGTCGGGATTGCCGCGGGGGTGCTGGGCTCCCTCACAGGTCCGCACCGCCCGGTGGAACGAGAAGACCACCTCGATGTGCGAGTAGGCGTCGAGGCCCAGGGTCGCCGTCTCGGCGAGCACGTCGGGGTCCAGCTCGATCCGGGAGAGCACCTCTCCCCACTCGTCGTACGACGCCGCCTCGCGGCGCTCACCGCGCACCACTCCGATGGGGCTGATCGGCTTCATCCGGCAGTCCTTCCACGTCCCGGGCGGCGGAGCCCGGCCAAGGGTGTCGGCCGGTCCAGCGCGACGTCAACTTCACAACGCACCGAGGAGGTTCCGTCGTGGCGCGGTTGATGTCGAAACTGCTGCCGGAGCCCGGCCCCGGCCGGCTGCTCGTCCTGTGCACCGCCGTCGCCAGCCTCGGCAACGGACTGTACGTCACGGGCGGTGCCGTCTATTTCGTGCAGAAGGTCGGCCTCTCCCCCGGCCAGGTGGGGATCGGGCTGTCGCTCGCGGGCATCCTGGCGCTGCCGCTGGGCGTACCGGTCGGGCACCTCGCCGACCGGTTCGGGCCCCGGGGCGTCACCGCCCTGTTCGCGCTGGGCAAGGCGGTCGCGCTGATCGCCGCGGTCTTCGCCCGCTCCTTCGAGACGTACCTGCTGGCGGCCGCCGCCCACGGGATGGCCGAACAGAGCGGTCATGTGGCGCGCGGTGCCCTGATCTCCGGCGTCATGGGCCGGGAGGGCCGCGTCCGGTTGTCCGCGTACATGCGCAGCGTCTTCAACGGCGGCTTCTCGCTGGCGTCCCTCGCCGCGGGTCTGGTCATCGCGGCCGACTCGACCAGCGCCTATCTCGCCCTGTTCTGGGTCAACGCCGTGGCGATGGTGCTGGTCGCCGGGCTGTACCTGCGACTGCCGCACGTTCCCGGCCACGCGCCGGGCGCCCCGCGCGAGCGCCGGCCGGCCCGCGCGATCCGCGACGTGCCGTACGTGCTGGTGGCCCAGGTGTCGGGCATCGCCAGGATCGGTCCGACCGCGCTCGCGCTCGGCGTTCCCGTCTGGCTGGTGACCCACACCGACGCGCCGCGCGCCCTCGCCGCCTGGCTGATGCTGGTCAACACCCTGATGGTGGTCTTCCTCCAGGTGCGGCTGGCACGCGATGCCGACACCGTGCGCGGAGCCGCCCGGCTTCAGCGCATCACGTTCGTCGTCCTGGCCGTCGCGTGTGCGGCGGTCACCATGACCGGTGCGCTGCCCAGCGCGGTGGCCGCGGCCGTGCTGGTGGCCGCCGCCGTGCTGTTCACCCTCGGCGAGATCTGGGGCGAGGGGGCGCGCTGGGGACTGCGCTACGAACTCGCCCCGGCGGGCGCCCAGGGACAGTACGGAGGCGTCTTCGCGACCGGCGACGCGCTCGCCCTCATCGCCGGACCGACCCTGGTGACCACGGTCCCGGACCTGCTCGGCGCGACGGGCTGGCTGCTGCTCGCCGCCATGTTCCTCGCCGCGCTCGCCGCCGGCGGCCCGGCCGTCCGCTGGGCGGAGCGCACCCGTGTCCCGGACGAGGAGCCGGTGCCGAAGGTGCCGCAGCCGGGCCCCTGACTCCGCCCGCTTCCAGACCCACAGACCCGTTGAATCCCTACACCCGAGGAGTACCTCTCATGTCCAGCGACCTTCCCGCCTTCTCCGATCTGATCCGGCAGGCCAAGCACTCGGCGATCCACCTGGAGACCCGGGACGTGTACACCCCGAAGGGTCCCGTGTTCGTGGACTGGCAGAAGGGCATGCCCATCGAGTACGACCGCCACCTGGACTGGGTGGACCTGGTCGGGGAGACCGTCGGCCGGGGCGTCGACTGGCGGCGGGCCCGCATCGTCTCGGAACCGGTGACGGACTTCATCCAGTACGAGTGGGAGACGACCACCATCGTCAACGTCCCCGCGGGCGAGAAGGTGCGCTGGCTGCCCCGCCGGCAGGCCTCGGACCTGATGCTGCCCGGCAACGACTTCTGGGTGTTCGACGACAGCCTGGTGCGCTTCACCCACTTCCACGGCGACGGCAACTGGGGCCCCCACGAGTTCTCCGAGGACCCCAAGCTGATCCGCCAGTGCACGGAGGCGTTCGAGGCCGTGTGGCAGCGCGCCGTCGACCACGCCGACTTCGTCCCGGAGTGGCACCCCGAGGGCGCCGAGGGCGAGCCGCACCGTGTCTGAGCCGGCGCCGTACCTGCCGATGCCCGACGACTGGCAGCGGGCGCTCGCCGTCGTCGCGCACCCCGACGACCTGGAATACGGACCTGCCTGCGCGATCGCGGGCTGGACGGCACAGGGCCGCGAGGTCGGGTACGTGATGGTCACCCGCGGTGAGGCCGGAATGGACACCGTCGACCCGGAGGAGGCCGCCCGGCTCCGGGAGCGCGAGGAGATCGAGGCGGCGGCGCTGGTCGGGGTCGGCGACGTGACCTTCCTGGACCACCGGGACGGCGTGGTGGAGTACGGGCTGCCGCTGCGCCGCGACATCGCCGCCGCGATTCGCCGCCACCGCCCGGAGATCCTCATCACGCTCAACTTCCACGAGCGCTGGCGGGGCGGTGACTGGAACTCCCCGGACCACCGCCATGTCGGCCGCGCCCTGCTGGACGCGGCGGGCGACGCGGGAAACCGGTGGGTCTTCCCCGAGCTGCTGGAGGAGGGGCTCGCCCCGTGGAAGGGCGTGCGTTACGTGGCGGTGGGCGGCTCCCCCGCGGCCGAACACGCCGTGGACGTGAGCGACTGCTGGGAGAAGGGAGTGGCCGCGCTGTCCGCCCACCGCAGCTACCTCGACTACCTGGGCCCGGACCACCCCATGGCCGACGCCCGCGCGTTCCTGGAACGCAAGGTCCGCACCTTCGGCAGCCGATTCGGGGGCGTACCGGCCATCGCCTTCGAGCTGATCGGCGTCTGACTCCGGTCGTCAACGGGAGGAACAGTCATGGAGGCGAGGCACCGGGTGCGCAATTCCGAGTCGGGCATTCCCATCGAGCCGGTCTACGGGCCGGACGCGCTCGCCCACTGGGATCCCGCGGCACGACTGGGCGAGGCAGGGACATACCCGTTCACGCGGGGCGTGTACCCGTCGATGTACACGGGCCGGCCCTGGACGATGCGCCAGTACGCCGGCTTCGGCACCGCTGCGGAGTCGAACGCCCGTTACAAGCAGCTCATCGCCAACGGCACGATGGGCCTGTCGGTGGCGTTCGACCTGCCGACGCAGATGGGCCACGACTCCGACGCGCCGATCGCCTCGGGCGAGGTCGGCAAGGTCGGTGTCGCGATCGACTCGATCGACGACATGCGGGTGCTGTTCGGCGGGATCCCGCTGGACAAGGTGTCGACGTCGATGACGATCAACGCCCCCGCCGCGGTACTGCTGCTGCTGTACCAACTCGTCGCCGAGGAGCAGGGCGTCAGCGCCGACAAGCTGACGGGGACCATCCAGAACGACGTGCTCAAGGAGTACATCGCCCGGGGCACGTACATCTTCCCGCCGAAGCCCTCGCTGCGGCTGATCGCGGACATCTTCAAGTACTGCCGGGCCGAGATCCCGAAGTGGAACACCATCTCGATCTCCGGCTACCACATGGCCGAGGCGGGCGCCTCGCCCGCGCAGGAGATCGCGTTCACGCTGGCCGACGGCATCGAGTACGTCCGTACCGCCGTCGCGGCCGGCATGGACGTCGACGACTTCGCCCCGCGGCTGTCGTTCTTCTTCGTCGCGCGGACGACGATCCTGGAGGAGGTCGCCAAGTTCCGTGCCGCCCGCCGGATCTGGGCGCGGGTGATGCGCGAGGAGTTCGGCGCGAAGAACCCCAAGTCGCTGATGCTGCGCTTCCACACCCAGACGGCAGGGGTGGCACTGACGGCCCAGCAGCCGGAGGTGAACCTGGTCCGTGTCTCGGTCCAGGCACTCGCCGCGGTGCTGGGCGGCACGCAGTCCCTGCACACCAACTCCTTCGACGAGGCCATCGCCCTGCCCACCGACAAGTCGGCCCGCCTCGCGCTGCGCACGCAGCAGGTCCTGGCCCACGAGACGGACGTGACCGCGACCGTGGACCCGTTCGCCGGCTCCTACGTGATCGAGAGCATGACCGACGACGTCGAGGTGGCCGCGCTCGAACTCATGGGAAGGATCGAGCAGTTGGGCGGTGCCGTCGGCGCGATCGAGCAGGGCTTCCAGAAGGCCGAGATCGAGCGCAACGCGTACCGCATCGCGCAGGAGACCGACGCGGGCGAGCGCGTGGTCGTCGGCGTCAACCGCTTCCAGCTCGACGAGGAGGAACCGTACGAGCCGCTCCGCGTCGATCCGGCCATCGAGGCGCAGCAGGCGGAGCGGCTGTGCAAGCTGCGGGCCTGGCGGGAGTTCGGCCGGGTGGACGAGGCGCTCACCCGGATGAAGAAGGCGGCCGGGGGCACCGACAACGTCCTGTACCCGATGAAGGAGGCTCTCTCCGCCGGTGCCACGGTCGGCGAGGTCTGCGACGCGCTGCGCGAGGTGTGGGGCACCTACCTCCCCACCGACGCCTTCTGACCACGCCGCCCCAGGACGCCATCGACGCCTGTCCGGCCGCGCCCGCACCCGGGCCGCGGCCGGTCAGGCCGTCAGCACGCTCAGGTCCGCCGCCGCCCAGCGCTCCCCGAGGCCGGTGAACGTCACGTGCCGCACCTCGTCCGTCGTGTCTCCCACGGCGCGGTGGATGACGACCTGGAGGCGGTCCTCGGTCAGCTCCTCGACCTTGCCCTCGCCCCACTCGACGACGATCACCGACTCCGGCAGCGAGACGTCGAGGTCGAGGTCCTCCATCTCGTCCAGGCCGCCGGACAGCCGGTAGGCGTCGACGTGCACGAGAGGCGGGCCGTCGCCGAGCGACGGGTGCACGCGCGCGATGACGAACGTCGGGGACGTGACGGCGCCGCGCACGCCCAGGCCCTCGCCGAGCCCCCGGGTCAGGGTCGTCTTGCCCGCGCCCAGCTCGCCGGAGAGCATCACGAGGTCACCGGCGCGCAGCAGTTTGGCGAGTCTGCGCCCCAGCTCCTTCATCCGGTCGGGCGAGGTGATCGTCAGCCGGGTGCCCGTCGCGTCGGCCGCCGGGGCGTCGCCCGGACGGCCGGCCGGGTCGCCGACCGGGACGTCAGCCGGGTTGCCGCCCGGGTTGTGCGGTGCTGCTGGTGCTTCCATAGCCACCCACGGTAGCCCCTGCGGGCACCGCGCCGACGCGCGTGAGCAGGTCGGCGAGGCGGTCCGTGACCACTTCCGGGTGCTCCAGCATCACGAGGTGCCCGGCGTCCGGCACGAGCACGAGTTCCGCGTCCGGCAGCAGGTCGGCGATGGCCTCGCTGTGCTCGCTCGGCGTGACGAGGTCGCCGACCCCGGCCAGCACCAGCAGCGGTATCTCCCGGAAGTGGGCGAGCGCCTCCGTCTTGTCGTGGTCGGTGAACGCCGGGTAGAACTCGGCGACCACGTCGATCGGCGTGCTCTCGATCATCCGCTCGGCGAACCGGGCGACGGCGGGGTCGACGTCCCGCGAGGAGAACGAGTACCGCTTGATGATCCCGGCGAACAGGTCGGCCGTCGCCCGGCGCCCCTTCTCCACCAGCTCGGCCCGCTGCCCCAGCGCCCTCAGCACCCCGGGCAGCACCCGCCGCACCGCGTTGACCCCGGCCACCGGAAGACCGAAGTTGACCTCGCCGAGCCGCCCCGACGAGGTGCCGACGAGGGCCGTGCCGACGACGCGCTCGCGGATCAGCTCGGGGTACTGGTCGGCCAGCGCCATCACCGTCATGCCGCCCATCGAGTGGCCGACCAGCACGAGCGGCCCCTCGGGAGCGGCGGCGTCGATGACGGCCT
This sequence comes from Streptomyces sp. NPDC037054, assembly GCF_055606745.1. Taxonomy (NCBI): domain Bacteria; kingdom Bacillati; phylum Actinomycetota; class Actinomycetes; order Kitasatosporales; family Streptomycetaceae; genus Streptomyces; species Streptomyces sp. NPDC037054. The sequence continues at coordinate 855,693 of NZ_JBVJSJ010000001.1, forward strand.
TCAGGTCGCGGCCGAGCTGGTCGATGGTGATCGGCGCGCCGTCCTCCACCTGGGCCACGCCCCGCCCGGAGCGGCCGTGGCTGCGCTGGTCCCAGTGCACGGTGCGGATCACGCCGCGCAGCGCGGCGCGCTGGAAGTGCCAGGAGTCCTGGCTCAGGCAGTAGCCGTGGCTGAACACCACGGTGACGGGCGCGGGCGCCTTGCGGCCGAACAGTCGCCTGCGGCGCGGCCCGGTCGCACCGGCGGCATCCGGCTCCACGTCGTCGACCTCGTAGTACAGCTCGGTGCCGTCCTCGGCGTACGCCTTGCCGGGCATGCCGCGCAGCCCGCCGTACGGGCCCGCCGAGTCGAGCGCGAGCCGGGCCTTCTGGCGCATGCCGCGCCCGACGGTGAGCCGCTCTATCGCGACGCCGGCCGCCGCGCCGGCCGCGACGATGCCTATCGCGGCGCCCGCGATGCCGGCCCGGCGCCAGGTGCCCGCCGCTCCGCCGGCCGCCGCGGCGCCGCGGGCCGCGGACGCGGCGGCCGCCGTGGCGGCGTGCGCCACGGCCTCCGCGTTGCTCTCGCTCACGAACCCCTCCTCATCGCCGCGCAGTCCCGTCCAGTCCCGTCCAGTCCAGGCCGGTCCCGTCCGCTCCCGACCCGGGCAGTCCCGCCCGGTCCCGCCCGGCCCCGTCCGGAAACCGCCCGCCCTCGCCGCCCGCCCTCGCCGTTCGCCCGCCGTGCGGGTCGCCGTCCCCCGGCCACCCGTCGACGCCAGGGCGCGGGCCCCGGGGCGTCGCCGCGTTGGTCACCCGTCCCGCGGTTCCGGCTCCTCGTTCACATAGACGCGCGGGACCCGCCATCCGATCCGGGTGACGATCTCGTACGCGATGGTCCCCGCGGCCTGCGCCCAGTCCTCCGCGGTGGGCTCGCCGCGGTCGCCCGGGCCGAACAGCACCGCCTCCGTGCCGGGCAACGGCGCGTCGCCGCCGAGGTCGACGACGAACTGGTCCATCGCCACGCGCCCCGCGACCGTACGCCACTTGCCGTCCACCAGGACCGGGCCGGCCGAGGAGGCGTGCCGGGGAATGCCGTCCGCGTATCCGACGGGGACGAGGCCGAGGGTGGTCTCGCCGGGGGTCGTGTAGTGGTGCCCGTAGCTCACGCCGTGACCGCCGGGCACGTGCTTGACCAGGGCCAGCGAGGCCGACAGCGTCATCACGGGGCGCAGCCCGAAGTCGGCCGGGACGCCGATCTCGGGGCTCGGCGAGATGCCGTAGAGCGCGATGCCCGTCCGTACGAGGTCGAAGTGGGCCTCGGGAAGCGTGAGCGTGGCGGGCGAGTTGGCGATGTGCCGCACCTCGGGGCGGACGCCCTGTGCCTCGGCGTGGGCCAGCATGTCCCGGAAGCGGGTGAGCTGCGCGGCGATGGAGGGGTGGCCCGGCTCGTCGGCGCAGGCGAAGTGGGACCACAGGCCGGTGACGCGCAGGAGGCCGTCGGCCTCGGCGCGCCGGGCCTCGGCGACCAGCTCGGCCCAGTCGCCGGGCTGGCAGCCGTTGCGCCCGAGGCCCGTGTCGGCCTTGAGCTGCACGCGCGCGGGGCGGCCCGCCCGCCGGGCGGCCCCGGTGACCTCGCGCAGCGCCCACATGCCGCTGACCGACACGTCGAGGTCGGCCTCGATCGCCTCGCGCCAGGGCCCGCCCGGCGTCCACAGCCAGCACATGATCCGGACGTCCGGCGGCAGGCTCCCGGAGCGGCGCAGGGCGAGCGCCTCCTCGGGCGTCGCCGTGCCGAGCCAGGTCGCGCCGGCCGCGACGGCCGCGCGGGCGCAGGGCAGCGCGCCGTGGCCGTACGCCTCGGACTTGACCACGGCCATGAGGGCGGACCCGGCGGCCCGGGCGCGCAGCGCGCGCACGTTGGCCCGCAGGGCGGCCAGATCGATCTCGGCGCGGGCGCGCAGGGGTGCCGTCCGCGGGCTTGCTGTCTCAGTCATCGCGCCCCCAGTCTCTCAGAGGGCCCGGACAGCCCGGCCGGGCCCGGCGGCAGCCCGGTCGGGCGCGTGGTCGTCAGGTGCCGGGCTTCCGGCCCCACACGTACACCCGGTCCCCCTTGCGCAGCACGCTCCACAGCCGGCGCGCGTCCCGGACGCGCAGATTGACGCATCCCATGGAGCCCGGCCGGGCGTGGATGTTGCCGTGGATGCCGTGGAAGGCCTGGCCGCCGCTGAAGAACTGCGCGTATGGCATGGGCGTGTGGTAGAGCGTCGACCAGTGGTTCTTGTGCCGCCAGTAGACGCGGTGCCAGCCGGTCCTGGTCCGGTATCCGGCCCGCCCGCTGCGGATCGGCACGGGTCCGAACAGCACCTTCCTGCCCTTCTGCACCCAGGCCAGCTGCCTGCCGAGGTCGACGCAGGCGATGCGGTACGCGCGTACGGGGCACTTGCGTCCGGCGTTCGGGGCGAGCTGCGCGGAGACGAGCCGCATCCGCGCCCAGGTGACGGCGCCCGCGTACCCGACGGCGGGCTTGATGCTCTGCCACTGCTGGAAGGCGCGGATGGCCCGGCAGTCGGCGGGAGACTGGCGGCCGTCGACCCTCAGCCCCAGCCACCGCTCGGCCTGCCGCTGGTACGGCCCGGTCCGTCGCGTGCACCCCGCGCGCGGGTCCGCCCCGCCGGGCGGGATGTGCTCGACGAGGTCGTCGGTGCCCTGCGGAGCGTCCGGCGGTTCCACGGCGTCCTCGGCGGCGCTCGGCGTGTACACCTGCGGCGGAAGCGCCTGGTCGGGCGTGTCCAGCGCCCCCGGCCTGAAGGGCCCCGCCCCCGGCCGGAACGGCCCCGGCTCCTGCCCGCCCGCCGACCGCCCCACCCACCGCCCCTCCGGCCCGGCGCCGGGCGGCACGGGAGCGCCGGGCACCCCCGAGGCGACCTCGACGGGCAGAAGCACAACGGCGGCGAGCAACGCCGCGACACCCCGACGCACCACACGTCTGCTGATCATGCGATCAGAGAAGCGTGACCCGGACGGCCGACGGGGACGGCGCGCTCGGCAAGTCACTCGGACGTACGGACCGAAGCGCGGGCCCCGAAATCCCCGCCCGCTCCCTTCAGTCCCGCATATCCCGCGTGTCCCGCATATCCCGAGCGTCCCGCACATCCCGCCACGCGTCCGGCAGTGCCGACGCCACGTCGTGCGCGCCGGCCGGTGCGCCGTCGGAGGCGAAACGCCCGGCCAGCCCGTGCAGATACGCCGCCGCGCTGCCCGCGTCCCGCGCCGGCAGACCGGCCGCCAGCAGCGACCCGGCGAGCCCCGACAGCACGTCGCCGCTCCCTGCGGTGGCCAGCCAGGACGTCCCGGTCGCGTTCACCCTCACGGGCCCGCCCGCCGCACCCTCGGGCCCACCCGCCGGACCGCCCTCCGGCCCGCCCGCCGGATCGGCGACCAGCGTCGTCGACCCCTTCAGCAGCACCGTCGCCGAGTACCGGGCCGCCAGCTCCCGCACCGCCGCGAGACGCGCCCCCTCGACCTCCTCGCGGGACACGCCGAGCAGCGCGGCGGCCTCTCCGGCGTGCGGGGTCATCAGGGTCGGCGCGGTACGGGCCCGTACGGCGTCCCGGTCGGCCAGCCGCAGCCCGTCGGCGTCGATCAGCACGGGCACGTCGGCCGTCAGCACCTCGGCTACGGTGCCCGCGTCGTCACCGGCGCCGGGTCCCGTGACCCACGCCTGCACGCGGCCCGCCTTCCTCGGGCCCCGGTCCGACACGAGCGTCTCGGGGAAGCGGGCGACGACGGCGTCCCCGGCGGGGCCGACGTACCGGACGGCCCCGGCGCCGCCCCGCAGCGCGCCGGACACGGCGAGGACGGCGGCGCCGGGGTAGCGCGCGGACCCTGCGGCGATGCCGACGACACCGCGCCGGTACTTGTCGCTCTCGGCGCCCGGCACGGGCAGCAGCCGGGCCACGTCCGCGTGCTGGAGGGCCTCCAGCACGGGCTCGGCGGGCAGTTCGGGGCCCAGGCCGATGTCGACCAGCCGTACCGAACCGGCGTACCCCCGCGCCGGGTCTACGAGCAGCCCCGGCTTGTGCGTCCCGAACGTCACCGTCAGATCGGCCCGCAGCGCCGCCCCGCGCACCTCGCCGGTGTCCGCGTCCACGCCGCTCGGCAGGTCGACGGCGACGACGGCTGCCCGGGACCGCGCGGCGGCCTCCGCGAGCGGCACCGCGTCCGGCCGCAGCCCGCCCTTGCCGCCGATGCCGACGATGCCGTCCACGACGAGGTCGGCGCGCGCGATCAGGCCTTCGGCGTCAGCGGTGCCGGTGACCGAGCCGCCGGCCCTGCGCAGCGCCAGGAGACCGCCCGCGTGGGCCCGCCCGGGGGCGAGCGGCACGGCCGTGACGCCCGCGCCGCGCCGGGCGAGGCGGGCGCCGGCGTAGAGGGCGTCGCCGCCGTTGTCGCCGCTGCCGACGAGCAGGACGACGCGGCTGCCGTACACGCGCCCGAGCAACTCGGCGCAGGCGGCGGCGAGTCCGGCGGCGGCGCGCTGCATCAGCGCGCCCTCGGGGAGCCGCTCCATGAGGCGGCGTTCGGCGGTCCTGACGGTCTCGACGCTGTAGGCACTACGCATGAGGACGAGTGTCCCGCACGGCGCCGAAAGTTCTCGATATCCGACGGGACCGATTGACCGCTTGCCATGCCCTTGCCACACTCGGCCACCCCCACAGGTGAATCGATTCATACGCATCGGTTCGACTCGACGAGCGGAGGACCGTCCCCATGGGACGCAGAGCCGTACTCCCCCTTTGGAAGGCCGTACTCCCCACCTTCAGGACCGGGCGCGGGCACGCCCGCCTCGCGACCGCCGGCGCCCTCGCCCTGCTGACCGCGGCGGGCACCCTGACCGCGTCGGCCACCGCGGCCCCCGCCCCTGCCCCCGCCTCGGAGCGCGCGGCGTGGACCGCCGTGGCCGGGACCGCCGCCGCGGCCGCCTGCGGCGAGGGCACGTACCACGCCGAGGCCGTGCTCAGCGGCGGCACCTGGACCGCCCGGCGCGGCACGCGCGTCGTCTACACCGGCGGCGACCTGCGCTCGGCCGTGCAGGCGGCCATCGGCAGCCTGACGTCGGGCCGCACGGCGAAGGAGCGGGTCGTGGTGCGCGGTTCCGGCTCCATGTCCGCCGGCTCCCGCATCTCCCTGCCCAGCTACACCGCCCTCGACGTGTGCGGCACGATCAACGTCACCGGCAGCGGCACGGGCGACCAGGCGCCGGTCTACTCACGCGGCACGCGCGACATCGAGGTCCAGCACCTCAACGTCACGGGCACACCGCTGTACGGGATCTTCCTGCGCAACGTCCAGAACGTGGTCCTGGGCCAGATCGACATGCGTCTGTCGGCGGGCCTCGGCGTCCGCATCGACAACCGCGGCGACACCAGCCAGTGGACGAGGAACGTCCGCATCGACTCCGTGTACGTCTCCGGCGCGTCCAGCCACGCGGTCGAGACGTACGGCGTCGACGGCATCACCATCGGCACGGTGACCGCCCGCAACGTCGGCGAGTCCGGCCTGCTGTTCAACCAGACGATCAACGCCACGGTGACGAAGGTCGACGCGGACGGCGCGGGCACCGGCACGGGTTACGCCGCCTTCCGCATGGCCAACCGCAACGGCCACGTGGGCAGCGGCTATCCGACCAACATCCGGGTCGGCGAGGTCGTCGCCCGGGGCGGCGGGCGCGGCGTGTTCTGCGTGTCGGAGAGCGGCGGCGCGGTCATCGACCGGGTCAACATCTCCCACACCGGCAGCAACGCGATCCTCGTGGAGAACTGCTACAACGTGAACATCGCCGCCCAGAGCGGCACGGTGTACGGCGGCGGCGAGATCCGCCTCGCGGCCCGCACGGAGTTCCCGAACAACGCCGACATCACCATCCAGAACCTGACGGTGACGAACTCCGCCATCAGGGAGAGCCCGTGCGGCACGAACACCACGTTCCGCAACAACACGCTGGTCAACAGCACCCAGTCGATCTGCTGACGCGCTGACGGGGGTGAGGCGGCTCCCGGCGCCCACCGCGGGATCCTCTCCCGCCCCGGGTCCGCCGCCTCACCCCTCGGCGATCACGACGGCCGACGCGATCCCCGCGTCGTGGCTGAGGGACACGTGCCACGACCGCACGCCCAGCTCGGCCGCCCGCGCGGCGACGGTCCCGGACACCCGCAGCCGCGGCTGCCCGCTGTCCTCCACGTACACCTCGGCGTCGGTCCAGTGCAGCCCGGCCGGCGCCCCGAGCGCCTTGGCGAGCGCCTCCTTGGCGGCGAACCGCGCCGCCAAGGAGGCGACGCCCCGCCGCTCCCCGCTGTCCAGGTACAACTCGCTGTCCAGAAACAGCCGCCGCGCCATCGCGGGCGTACGCGCGAGCGACGCCGCGAACCGCTCGATCTCGGCGACGTCGATGCCGACCCCGATGATGCTCATGGGGGCAGCCTATGAGGTCATTCCACCGTCACCGACTTCGCCAGGTTCCGCGGCTGGTCCACCTCGTTGCCCCGGGCCGTCGCCAGTTCGCAGGCGAAGACCTGGAGGGGGACCGTCGCGACCAGCGGCTGGAGGAGGGTCGGGGTGGCCGGGATGCGGATCAGGTGGTCGGCGTACGGGGCGACCGCCTCGTCGCCCTCCTCCGCGATCACGATCGTGCGGGCGCCCCGCGCGCGGATCTCCTGGATGTTGGACACGATCTTGTCGTGCAGGACGGACCGGCCCTTCGGCGACGGCACGACGACGACCACCGGCAGGTCCTCCTCGATCAGCGCGATCGGCCCGTGCTTCAGCTCGCCCGCGGCGAAGCCCTCGGCGTGCATGTAGGCGAGTTCCTTCAGCTTCAACGCGCCTTCCAGGGCGACGGGGTGGCCCACGTGCCGGCCCAGGAACAGCACCGTGTTCTTCGCGGCGAGCGAGCGAGCCAGCTCCCGTACCGGCTCCATCGTCTCCAGCACGCGTTCGACAGCGCCGGAGATGTGCGACAGGTCCCGGATCACCGCCCGGATCTCGTCACCCCACTGGGTGCCGCGCACCTGGCCCAGGTACAGCGCGACCAGGTAACAGGCGACGAGCTGCGTCAGGAACGCCTTCGTCGAGGCGACCGCGACCTCCGGCCCGGCGTGCGTGTAGAGCACGGCGTCGGACTCGCGCGGGATGGTCGAGCCGTTGGTGTTGCAGATGGCCAGCACCTTGGAGCCCTGTTCGCGGGCGTGGCGCAGCGCCATCAGGGTGTCCATCGTCTCGCCGGACTGGGAGATCGCCACGACCAGGGAGCGGGGGTCCAGGATCGGGTCCCGGTAGCGGAACTCGCTCGCCAGCTCCACCTCGCAGGGGATCCGCGTCCAGTGCTCGATGGCGTACTTGGCGATCAGCCCGGCGTGGTAGGCCGTGCCGCACGCGACGATGACGACCTTGTCCACCTCGCGCAACTCAGCCGCAGAGATGCGCAGTTCGTCCAGGGTGAGCGAACCGGAGGGGTCGATGCGCCCCAGCAGCGTGTCGGCGACCGCCTTGGGCTGCTCGGCGATCTCCTTGAGCATGAAGTAGTCGTAGCCGCCCTTCTCGGCGGCCGAGGCGTCCCAGTCGATGCGGTACGCGCGCACGTCGGCGGGGCTGCCGTCGAAACCGGTGACGGTCACGCCGTCGCGGCGCAGCTCCACCACCTGGTCCTGGCCGAGTTCGATCGCGGACCGCGTGTGGGCGATGAACGCGGCGACGTCCGACGCGAGGAAGGCCTCGCCGTCGCCGACGCCGACCACGAGCGGCGAGTTGCGGCGGGCGCCGACGACGACGCCGGGTTCGTCCGCGTGCACCGCGACCAGTGTGAACGCGCCCTCCAGCCGCCGGCACACCAGCCGCATCGCCTCCGCCAGGTCGGCGCAGGAGGAGAACTCCTCGGCGAGGAGGTGGGCGACGACCTCGGTGTCGGTCTCGGAGGCCAGGTCGTGGCCGCGTTCGGCGAGTTCGGCGCGCAGCGGCGCGAAGTTCTCGATGATGCCGTTGTGGACGACGGCGACCCGGCCCGCGTTGTCGAGGTGCGGGTGGGCGTTGGCGTCCGTCGGCCCGCCGTGGGTGGCCCAGCGGGTGTGCCCGATGCCGGTGGTGCCGGTCGGCAGCGGCCGTTCCACCAGGTCCTTCTCCAGGTTGACCAGTTTCCCGGCCTTCTTGGCCGCGGCCAGTCCGCCGTCCGCGAGCACCGCGACGCCCGCCGAGTCGTAGCCCCGGTACTCCAGTCGCTTCAGTCCGGCCGTCACGATCTCGAGCGCCGACTGCGACCCCACATATCCCACGATTCCGCACATGGAACGGCAGCCTACGATCAGTTCCGCGCCAAAAACGGCCGCAGCGTGCCCGAAATCGGAAATTCCCACCGGGGTACGAACCTCCCGGCGGGAATCTCCACGTGTGCTGATGGACCGTCAGCCGAGCTTGGCGACCTGCGCGTCGACGATCTCCGACGGGAAGGTGAAGTCCTTGCCCGTTCCGGCCGAGGCGAGGTTCACGGCGGGGAAGTACGCGAGGGTCGCGCCCTTGCGGACGACGACGACCTTCATCGGGGCCTTCACGCCCTCCTCGGCGTCGATGGTCGCCGTCAGGGCCAGGCCCTCGTCCCCGCCCTGCGGCGCGGCGGTCGTGGCGACCGACAGGACCTTCGTCTCGTTGCCCTTGGCGGTGTACGTGAAGCCGCCGGCGCACTTCTCGGCCGCCGTGGCCAGGTCCTTCAGCGCCCGCTCGGCGCCGCCGTCGTCGTAGGACGCGAGGGTCACGACGACCTGCTCCAGGTCGAGGGCGGCCGCCACGCTGTCCTCGATGCTCGCGCCCTTGGCGGGCTTCTCCGGCTGGCCGGTCCACATGCGCTTGACGTCCGCGGCGGGCGTGCCGGCGTACGTGCCCGACTGGGCGCGCGCGAGCGGGGCGCAGGCCTCGTCGCCCGACGTGACCTCGTCCGGGGCCACGTCGCTCGCCGCCGGCACCTTCGCGGCGACCTTGCCGCTCTTGACGTCGGTCTGCGCCAGCGCGGCCTTCTCCAGCTCGGCGGCGGTCAGCGCCTTGGCGGCGGTGGTCTTCTCCGGGGCCGCCGAGGGCTCGCCCCCGTCCTTGGCGTCGTCGCCGCCGCTGCCGCCGCAGGCGGTGACGAGGAGGGCGAGCGCGGCGGTGGACGCGGCGAGGGCGGCACGGCGAACGGTGATGGATCTCACGTGGTCTCTCTTTCGAACGCGCGAAGGCCCGCGCGAAACCACGCCCCCCTCGCAACCTGTGCGCGCACTTTACGCACAGAAACCCCACAAACGATCATGGAGGCCCGACCCGGTACCCGACCGTGACGCCCCCGTGACCGCCGCGGGCCGCGCGCCGGCGTGACGCACCCCACCCTCCCCCCGGTTCAAACTCCGTTAACAATGGACTGTGATCTCTCCGGTCCCCGCGATCCCCCGGAGCGCCCACCGGCAGCGGCCGGAGGCGACTCCCTACGTCGATCTCACCCGAGCCGAGTGGAGCGCGTTGCGTGACAAGACGCCGCTGCCGCTGTCCGCGGAGGAGGTCGAGAAGCTGCGCGGACTGGGTGACGTCATCGACCTCGACGAGGTGCGGGACATCTACCTGCCGCTGTCCCGCCTGCTGAACCTGTACGTCGGCGCCACGGACGGTCTCCGGGGGGCGCTGAACACGTTCCTCGGCGAACAGGGCTCCCAGTCGGGCACGCCGTTCGTGATAGGCGTCGCCGGTTCCGTCGCGGTCGGCAAGTCCACCGTCGCCCGCCTCCTCCAGGCGCTGCTGTCGCGCTGGCCCGAGCACCCGCGCGTCGAGCTGGTGACGACGGACGGCTTCCTGCTGCCGACCAAGGAGCTCCAGGCCCGCGGCCTGATGTCCCGCAAGGGCTTCCCCGAGTCGTACGACCGCCGGGCCCTGACCCGGTTCGTCGCCGACATCAAGGCCGGCAAGAGCGAGGTCACGGCGCCCGTCTACTCCCACCTGATCTACGACATCGTCCCCGGCGAGAAGCTCGCCGTGCGCCGCCCCGACATCCTGATCGTCGAGGGCCTCAACGTCCTCCAGCCCGCGATGCCCGGCAAGGACGGCCGCACCAGGGTGGGCCTCGCCGACTACTTCGACTTCAGCGTGTACGTCGACGCCCGCACCGAGGACATCGAGCGCTGGTACCTCGACCGCTTCAAGAAGCTGCGCGCGACGGCCTTCCAGAACCCGTCCTCGTACTTCCGCAAGTACACGCAGGTCTCCGAGGAGGAGGCCCTCGACTACGCGCGCACCATGTGGCGCACCATCAACAAGCCGAACCTGGTGGAGAACATCGCCCCCACCCGGGGCCGGGCCACCCTCGTGCTGCGCAAGGGGCCGGACCACACGGTGCAGCGGCTGAGTCTGCGCAAACTGTGACGGCTACGCTGCGGCCATGCTGCATCTGCGCCTGATCACCCCGGCCGAGCGGACGGACGACGTGGTCCGCCTGATCGAGGACACGGTCGGCACCACCCACGTCTGCGTGATGCCGGGCGCGGCCCGCAACCCGACCGGGGACGTCGTCATGTGCGACGTCGCCCGCGAGACCGGCGACGAACTCCTCCAGGAACTGCGGGAGTTGGGGCTGGACAAGTCCGGCTCGATCGCCGTGGAGAACATCGACCTGTCGCTGTCGAGCCGCGCCGACAAGGCCGAGCACGAGGCGCCGGGCGAGGCAGCGGACGCGGTGCTGTGGGAGCAGCTCACGGACGCCACGCACGAGGAGTCGACGCTCTCCGTCACCTACGTCGCCTTCATCACCCTGGCCACGATGATCGCGGCGTGCGGTGTGGTCCTCGACAACGCGATCCTCATCGTCGGCGCGATGGCGGTCGGACCGGAGTTCGGCCCGCTCGCCGGGATCTGCACGGCCGCCGTGCAGCGGGCGCCGCGGCTCGCGCTGCGGTCGCTGATCGCGCTGCTGGCCGGGTTCGCCGCGGCGATGGCGATGACGGTCGCGTTCAGCTGGTTCATGGACGGCGTCGGCCTGTTCACCGAGGCCAAGCTGGAGGCGGACCGTCCGAACACCGGGTTCGTGTACGCCCCGGACTGGTTCTCCTTCGTCGTGGCGGTCCTCGCGGGCGCCGCCGGGACGCTGTCGCTGACGTCGTCGAAGTCCGGCGCGCTGGTCGGCGTCGCGATCTCCGTGACGACCGTCCCGGCCGCCGCGAACGCGGCCGTGGCCCTCAGCTACGGCGACGCGAAGCAGATGTGGGGCTCGACGCAGCAGCTCCTGCTCAACCTGGTCGGCATCATGATCGCCGGCATCCTCACCCTGCTGACCCAGAAGTGGCTCTGGTCCCGCCAGCACAAACGCAAGCCGGTACGGGCCGACGGCATGGCGTAGAACGCGAGCACCGCGCCGCGGGCGAGGCGCGGCTCAGCCGTGATCGAGCCCGCGCCGCGCCACCCCCCGCATCCCGCGTTCCGCTGAGCGAGCGTCTAACCGAGCGTCGACTTCACCACGTCGGCCAGGCGGCTCGCCACCGAGCGGGCCTGGTCGATGTCGGCGGCCTCGACCATGACGCGGACCAGGGGTTCCGTGCCGGAGGGGCGCAGCAGCACCCGGCCGGTGGAGCCCAGCTCCCGCTCGGCCTCGGCGACCGCGGCGGCGAGGTCGGCGGAGGTCTTCACGCGGGACTTGTCGACGTCCTTCACGTTGATCAGCACCTGCGGCAGCCGTTCCATGACGGACGCCAGCTCCCGGAGGGTCCGGCCGGACTCGGCGACCCGCGCGGCCAGCAGCAGGCCGGTGAGCGTGCCGTCGCCGGTGGTGGCGTGGTCGAGGACGATGACGTGCCCGGACTGCTCGCCGCCGAGGGCGTAGCCGTGCTCCTTCATCTCCTCCAGGACGTAGCGGTCGCCGACGGCGGTCTGCACGAGGGAGATGCCCTCGCGCTCCATGGCGAGCTTGAAGCCCAGGTTGGACATGACGGTCGCGACGACGGTGTCGGAGCGCAGAGCGGAACGTTCCCGCATGGCCAGCGCGAGCACGGCGAGGATCTGGTCGCCGTCCACCTCGGCGCCGGTGTGGTCCACGGCGAGGCAGCGGTCGGCGTCGCCGTCGTGGGCGATGCCGAGGTCGGCGCCGTGCTCCAGGACGGCGGCCGTCAGCAGCCCGAGGTGCGTGGAGCCGCAGCCGTCGTTGATGTTGAGGCCGTCGGGCTCGGCACCGATCGTGACGACCTCGGCGCCGGCCCGGGTGAAGGCCTCGGGCGAGACGCGGGAGGCGGCGCCGTGCGCCTCGTCGAGGACGATCTTCAGGCCGTCGAGGCGGTGGGGCAGCACGCCGAGGAGGTGGGCGACGTACTGGTCGAGCCCTTCCTCGTAGTCGCGGACCCGGCCGACGCCGGCGCCGGTCGGGCGGTCCCAGGGGGCGCCGGTGCGGTGCTCCTCGTAGACGGCTTCGATGCGGTCTTCCAGCTCGTCGGCGAGCTTGTGGCCGCCGCGGGCGAAGAACTTGATGCCGTTGTCCGGCATGGCGTTGTGGCTGGCGGACAGCATGACGCCCAGGTCGGCGCCGAGCGCGCCGGTCAGGTGGGCGACCGCGGGCGTCGGCAGCACGCCGGCCTTCAGGACGTCGACGCCGGCGCTGGCGAGACCGGCGACCACGGCGGCCTCCAGGAACTCCCCGGACGCGCGCGGATCACGTCCGACCACGGCGGTCGGCCGGTGCCCTTCGAACGTGCCCGCCTCGGCCAGCACGTGCGCCGCGGCGACGGAGAGGCCGAGCGCCAGCTCCGCCGTCAGGTCCGCGTTGGCGACACCGCGCACGCCGTCCGTGCCGAAGAGTCGTCCCACTTGTCCTCCTGAGGAAGCGTCAATGACGGAAACCGTGCCGGTGCGGCTCGCGCAGGCGGTTCCCGTGGCCCGGGCCGGTGATGCCGGTCCATGCCCGGGCATCCGAACACACAAGCCTTTGAGCGTCTTGTGCCGTTATACGCCCAACGGCCGTGATAAACGAACGCCCCGGCAGCACTGTGGCGTGCCGCCGGGGCGTTCGGAGTACGTACGAGCGAGCCGATCCGGCTCGTAGGACGTACGAGCAGGCAGCGGAGCTTAGCGCTTGCTGTACTGCGGAGCCTTGCGGGCCTTCTTCAGACCGGCCTTCTTCCGCTCGACCGCGCGGTCGTCGCGGCGCAGGAAGCCGGCCTTCTTCAGCGGACCGCGGTTGTTGTCGACGTCGGCCTCGTTGAGGGCGCGCGCGACACCGAGGCGGAGGGCACCGGCCTGGCCGGAGACGCCGCCACCGGCGATGCGGGCGATGACGTCGTAACGGCCCTCGAGCTCGAGCACCTTGAAGGGCTCGTTGACTTCCTGCTGGTGCACCTTGTTCGGGAAGTAGTCCTCGAGGGTGCGGCCGTTGATCTTCCACTTGCCGGTGCCCGGGACGATCCGGACGCGGGCGATGGCGTTCTTGCGGCGGCCCAGGCCGGCGGCCGGCTGGGGCTCGCCGAAGCGGGAGGCCAGGGACTCCGAGGTGTACTCGCCCTCGACGGGCACCTCGGACTCGGTGGTGTAGCTGTCGATGTCGATCTCTTCGAGCGGCTGCTCGGCAGTGGTCTCGGCCACGATTCTCCTCAGATTCTCTTCAGTCTTAGGGGGTGGCCGGACTTACTGCGCGACCTGGGTGATCTCGAACGGCACCGGCTGCTGCGCAGCGTGCGGGTGCTGGTCACCCTTGTAGACCTTCAGCTTCGAGAGCATCTGACGGCCCAGCGTGTTCTTGGGGAGCATGCCCTTGACGGCCTTCTCGATGGCCTTCTCGGGGTTCTTGTCGAGCAGCTCGTCGTAACGGACGGAGCGCAGACCACCCGGGTAACCGGAGTGGCGGTACGCCATCTTCTGGGTCCGCTTGTTGCCGGAGAGGTGCACCTTGTCGGCGTTGATGATGATGACGAAGTCACCAGCGTCGACATGCGGCGCGTAGATCGGCTTGTGCTTGCCCCGCAGAAGGGTGGCGGCGGTGGTGGCGAGACGGCCCAGGACAACGTCCTGAGCGTCGATGACGTGCCACTGGCGCGTCACATCGCCGGGCTTGGGGCTGTACGTACGCACGGTTCGTAGCCTTCGCTTCGAGTGAATGGTCCTGACAAGGTCACCGAAACGATCACGACAGCCTTGACCGCACGGCGGCGACGCATACCGCGTACATGGGGTCGCTGGTCATCGGCCCGGTGGACCGGTGTAAGGGCCCGTCCCGTGAGAATGAGCAAGCCAATACACAACGAACATGCAGGATAGCCGGGCTGCCCCGGACGGGTCAAAACGAGCGATCCCGCCGGACGCCTGACTCCTGCCCCTCCCAGCCTACGCGACCGGCGCCCACCCGCTCCCCGCCCGGCCGCGCCACCGCCGCCCCGCCGGGGGCGCCCGCAGCACCGGGCGCGGGGGCCGCGCACGCGTGCCGCATGAGCGTGACCGCGAGGGCGCACAGCGTGAAGGCGTCCTTGAAGGCGCGCCGCTGCTCCCGCTCCAGATAAGGCCAGGTCAGCCCCGGCAGCTGCGGCACGAGCGCGAGCCAGAACCAGGGCGCGCGGGCGACGGAGGCGGCGTACGGCAGCCCGGCCAGCAGCACCGGCACGACCACCACGAGGTAGTGGTCGTACGACGGACGGGACACCAGGAACGCCGAGAGCATGAGGGTCGCGGCCGTCTCGGCGGGCCGCAGCGGGCCTGGATCGCCGCATCGCCAGCGCCGGTACGCGCAGAGCACTCCGGCGCCTGCCGCCGCGAAGGCGAGCAGCCCGGCGAGCGTCCGGGGCACGCCGAGCCGGGGCAGGACGGCGCCCGGCGAGGCCTCGTAGAGGCGGACGAAGCCGTCGTCGCCGCTCAGCAGGAAGGGCATGGTGCGCGTGAAGAAGCCCGCCGGGTCCGGCATCAGCAGGGCGGCCGACGCGGAGACGACGGCGGGCAGCAGGACCAGCACGGCCAGCGCCCGCCACTGCCGCGCGAACAGGAACAGCAGCGCCAGCGGGACCAGCAGCGGCTTCAGCGCCACGGCCACCCCGACCACCGCGCCCGCCGCCACCCACCGGCCGCGGCTCGCCAGCAGCAGGGACAGCGGCAGCGCGAGGGCGGCGGTCACCGTCCAGTTGCCCAGGTGCACCAGGTGACCGAACGGCGCGAAGCCCACCGCGAGACAACCGAGGCCGAGCGCGGCGAGGCGGCTGCGCAGCGGCACGCCGTGCAGCCGCAGGGCGCAGGCCCAGCCGAGGGCCAGCAGGCCGGCCGTCACCGGCGGCACCAGCACGCGCAGCACCTCCTGCGGCAGCAGGGCCTGCGGTACGGCGGCCAGGACCGCGCCCGGCAGATAGAGGAAGTGCGGGTCGCCGTAGGGGGAGCCGCCGTGCAGCCAGGTGCGCGCGGCCTCGACGACGATCGCGTTGTCCATCCCCCCGTCCAGGCGCCCGCGCACCGTGCGGGCGGCGAGCACGGCGAGCACGACGGCGAGCCCGGCCCACAGATGCCCGCCGGCCGGCCGCACCAACCACCCGGAGATGCCGCTTTTGTCTGTTCTCATTGGCAGAACGCTAGGGGCCCCGGCCCTCGTCGGGGCGGAACAGCACGCCCCTTGCCCCGTCTAAGATGCGCCCCATGAGCTTTGGGCAAGGGGGACCCCAGTCTCAGTGGGATCCCTGGAAACCGCATTCCCAGCAGCAGCCCTGGAACAGCGGCGGCGACGGCACCCCGGACTGGGCGGCCCTCGCCGAGGCGTCCGAGGCCCGCGCCAAGCGGCGCCGGCTGCTGATGATCGGCGGTGGCGCGCTCGCCACCGTCGCGATAGGCGCGGCCGTCGCGGTGGCCGTCGTCTCGGCGAACGGCAGCGGCGACCCGTCCGACGACGCGGCCTCCGGGCTCCCCTCGGCCGACATCCCGAGCAAGAGCGCGGCGGCGCCGTCGTTCGACCCGACCACGGCTCCTCCCCCGCTGGACCCGAAGGACTTCGTGTCCAGCAAGAAGAAGGACAAGGCCCCGCTCAGCCCCGAGATCCTCTTCCCGGGCACGCAGCTGACCATGGCCGGGACCGTCTACAAGAAGGGCCCGACGGCCGACTCACGGACCTGCTCCTCCGCGGCCCAGGGCACCCTGCCGAAGGTCCTCACGGCGAACGACTGCACCCGTCTGATGCGCGTCACCTACACCCGGGACGGCGTCGCCGTGACCGTCGGCGTCGCCGTCTTCGACACCGAGGCGCAGGCCCTGAAGGCGAAGAAGCAGGCCGACACCAAGAGCATCATCCGCTCGCTGTCCGGCGGCGGCGTGCAGCCGTTCTGCACGGGCGCGGTCTGCCGCTCGACCACCAACTCCTACGGCCGCTACGCCTACTTCACGATCGCCGGCTACCCCAGCGGCAAGGACGTCACCGAGAAGAACACCGAGGTGTTCGCGTCCGGCGACGACCTCGCCGAGTTCGCCTTCCGCCAGATCCGCCGCCGCGGCGAGGCCCAGGCGTCGGCGGCGGCGAACGAATAGGTGCGGCTCACAGCCGCTTGGCGCTGCGCAGGGTCTTCGCGTAGTAGCCGTTGCCGTCCAGCCGGGAGACACCGCCGACGTCTCCGATCGTCGGGCCGTTGACCTCCTCGCGGCTCGACACGAAGATCAGGTGGCCCTCGGTGTCGTAGCCCAGGACCATGCCGACGTGGTCGAGGCGCTCCTTGGTGCGGGCGTCGAGCTTGAAGAAGACGAGGTCGCCCGGCTGGAGCTGGTCGATGCCGGACGGGCGGTCCTTCGCCGTGATGCCGGTCAGCGGCAGCACGTCGACGCCCTCCTTCGAGCGGGCCATGCCGTTGGCGGTGCGGGGCAGGCCGTCGCCCGAGCGGTCCGACGACATCAGGGGGTAGCGGGCGCGGTAGCCCAGCACCATGCGGATGAAGCCGGAGCAGTCCAGGGACTTCGCCCGCATGCTCTCCGGCGCGCCGACGCTGCCGTCCCGGAACGGGTACGGGACGCCGAGGTAGTCGTAGAAGTCGGACTGCTCAAGGCGCAGGTCGCCGCCCTCGGCGCCGCCGGTGTTCAGCGGGCCGAAGTTGGCGTCCCCGGCGTACGCGACACCCTGCTCGTCCTTCTTCTGCGGGGCGCCCGCCACGTACTGGAAGGCGAAGGCGAAGAGGTCGTCCTCCTTGCTGTCCCGGTACTCGGCGTACCAGTCCTTGAACCACTTCTCGTCCTGCGCGCCCTTCGTCCACGGCTCCGGCATGAGCCGCACCCAGTCCGTGGTGGAGACCTTGGAGGCGGTGGACGTGGGTTCCTCGAAGGTGCGGGCCGGTCCGGTCAGGGTGGCGGTGCGCGCCCCGTCCGTGAAGACGGCCTTGATCTGGCCGTCGGACCCGCGCAGCACGCTGCGCGCCGGGTTCTCCAGCCGGGACCAGCGCTGCTCGCCCCGCTCCTTCGACCCGCCGCCGGAGCCGCGCGCGCCGTCCAGGACGCCGACGTTGGTGACCTCGGTGACGCCCGGGGCGTCCTGCTTGCGCAGTTCCACGGTCAGGTAGCCCGACGTGGCGACGAGCACCAGCACCACGAGACCCGAGACGACCGGCCTCGACTTCTTCTTTGCCATGGTTCTCTCCGGGGTTGTCAGACGGTGGGCATGACGCCGAGGAGCAGACCGGCGGCGACGACGATGTAGGCCAGGAGCGAGACGGTGCCGGTGGCCAGCAGGGTGGCGCCCTTGGGCTGGCGGACCATCTGGTAGGCGATCAGGCCGGGCACGATGAAGCCGAGGGTCTGGTTGCCGTACAGCAGCGGGAACTCGATCGACAGCACGATCATCACGGTGGCCTGGAGCAGCACGCCCAGCAGGACCACGGCGGCGAACAGCCGCTTGCCGTAGAGGATCACCAGCCGCTGCATGACCCGGGTGCCGGCGTAGGTGAGCGCGGTGACGCCGACCACCATGGCCGCGCGCTGGACGTCCTCGATGAGGGTGAGGGCGAGCCAGCCCGGAGTGATCATCCCGCCGGGCGAGAGGTTGGTGGTGAGGTAGCACAGCAGCGAGAAGAACAGGCCTATGGCAATGCCGAGGGCGGCCATCTCGGGGGTGAGCGCGGCGGTGGTCAACGGGGTCTCCGGGCAGGTCTACGGGGGTGGGCGCGGGGGCCCGCGAGGTCAGGAGGAGCGCGGGGGGCGTCCGCCGCCGCCGGTCGGGTGGGAGGG
Organism: Streptomyces sp. NPDC037054; assembly: GCF_055606745.1. NCBI lineage: Bacteria > Bacillati > Actinomycetota > Actinomycetes > Kitasatosporales > Streptomycetaceae > Streptomyces > Streptomyces sp. NPDC037054. Next base: position 873,884 of record NZ_JBVJSJ010000001.1, read on the forward strand.
CGGGCCGTAGGGGTCCTCGCCGTACGGCACGGGCGGTCGGCCGGGTGCGTACGGCTGGTGCCGCAGGGGCCCGTGGTCCGCGTCGGGGTACGGCCGGGCAGGCTGCCGCGGCACGGGACCCGCGTCCGCGTACGGCTGGGCCGGCTGCTGGGGCCAGGCGCCCTGGCCCTCGTCCGCGTACGGCTGGTGCCGCTGCGGCGCGTAGCGGGTGTCGGCGTGCGGTCCCGTCGGCTGGACGGGGATGCTGACGACCGGGATCTCCTGCGTCTGCGAGGCCTGGTACCGCTCCTCGTAGGCCACGGGGTACGGGGCGAACGGGTCGAGCCGGGGCGGCTGCTGGGGCGCGGCGGCGGACGCGGCCGGGGCGGCGGCCGGGTCGCTGTCGTCGGCGGGCAGTTCGGCCAGGTACTCCAGGAGTTCCTCGCCCTGGCCGTGGATGTTGCCGATGGCGACGAGGGAGGAGCCGTCCGACATGCGGCCGAGCAGCGCCGGCATGAACTCCTCGGCCGCGCGCCGGTCGCCGCCGAGGTCGACGGCGCGGTCCCGCCACTCGGCGGGGATGGCGTCGATGGCGCTCTTGGCGGGGTGTCCGATGACGAAGACGTTGTCGGGCTGGAGGTCCGGGATGATCTCGCCCATCTGCCCGTTGCGCTCGACGCGGTCCGGGCGGCAGTTGATCACCACGTTCAGCGGGCGGCGGACGGCGCCGAGGTCGAGCAGCTGGTTGATGTTCATCAGCGTCGACTCGGGGTCGTTCGCCGCGAAGACGTTGGCGAAGGCGAGCCGCTTGCCCTCGTGGGTGACGTACTTCTCGACGGAGAGGACGCCCGGGTCCGGCGGCGCGTCGTACATGCCCTGGAGGGCCACCTCGCGCTCCACGCCGAGCAGTTCGGCGACGGTCAGGGCGATCGCGACGTTCTCCTTGAAGGTGAACCAGCTGAAGCCGCGCAGTTCGTCGTCGGTGACCGACTCGGGGTCGGCGTAGATCAGCCGGCAGTTACGGGCGTCGGCCTCCTCCTGGAGGATGTGGAAGCGCTCCTTCTCGGCGGTGACGCAGATGCCGTCCTCCGGCATCGAGCGGCACAGCGAGCGGGCCACGTCGTCCAGGGTGGGGCCCATCTCGGCGAGGTGGTCCTCGCGCACGTTGCACAGCACGCCGATCGTGGAGCGGATCAGCTTGCTCTGGTTGACCTCCTGGAGGGCCGGCATGACGGCCATGCACTCGATGACGAGGGCGTCGGGCCGGTAGGTGGCGGCCCGCCGGACGATGCCGATCTGCTCCACGACGTTGGCGATGCCGAACTTGCGGTAGACCGGCTCCTCCGTGGCGTCGGGGTGGATGAAGCGCGCGGCCGTGCCGGTCGTCTTCGCCACGGTCACGAGGTCGCCGCCGCGCAGCGCGCCCGCGCACAGCCGCGTGATGGAGGACTTGCCGCGGATGCCGTTGACGAGGACGCGGGACGGGATGCTGTGCAGCGCGGCGTAGTGCCGGCGCTGCTCGACGACACCCGCGGCGAACAGCAGCAGCCCGCCGATCAGCAGGACGAAGTAGAGGTAGAGCACCTTCGGTCACCTTCCTCCGGCGCCGAGCCGCTGCTCGGTCTGCCGGCGTGCCGGGTTCTGTCTGCGGGCCTGCAACTGCTGGCGCAGCAGTTCGAGGCTGCGGACGACGGCCCCGACCTCGTCCTGGTAGCGGGGGTAGTGGACGCTCTTGAGGTCGCCGTCGGCGAGCTTCTCGGCACCGGCGGCGAGGGCGCGCAGCGGCCGGACGACGACGAGGTGGATCCAGCCGAGGCAGACCACGATCGCGGCGAGTCCGAGCAGCCCGGCGAGCACGCTGCGGTCCTCGCGCTCGTACGGGGTGATCTGGAAGTGCTTGGCGTTCTGCCAGCTGACGACGGTCCAGCCGATGTCGGCCGCGACGCCGCCGCCGGAGAAGGGCGCCGCCGCCGCGACGGTGACGCCGCCGCCGTCCCTGAGCAGCAGACCGTTCTCGACGGGACCGGCGCCCACCTGCACGTTGCCCGCCCGCGCGAGGTCGGCGAGGGCCTCGCGGGGCAGCTCCTCGAAGGCGAGGAAGCCGTCGTTGGCGGCGACGGTCAGCGCGTCGGCGTCGACCACGCGGACCTCCCCGAGGCCGGGCCGGTTCAGCAGCGAGTTGAGGAACGTCACGCGCACCTCGCCGACCAGTGTGGTGCCGTCCTGTCCGGGCACCGGGGCACCGGCCTGGACGACGGGCTTCCTCTCGCCCTTCCCTGCGACGCGGATCAGCGGCAGGTCCTTGCCGGCGCCCCACGCGGCCTGCGGCTCCTCACCGGCCCGGGCGACGACCTCGCCGTCCTCGTCGACGACGTAGAGCGTCTCGTAACGGGTGTGCTCCCGCAGCGCGTCCTTGAGGAGGCCCGCGGTGGCGCCGGGGTCCTCGGCGTCGATCAGCCGGGAGGTGGAGACGAGGTCGGCCTGCGCCTCGTTGAGGGCGCGGCGGACACGGTCGGCGATCAGGTCGGTGCGGTCGCGCTGGTCGTTGACCATGCTGGCGGGCACGCTGACGGAGCCGTCGGTGCGGTTCAGCAGCAGCCCGACGGGCACGCACCACAGCAGCAGCAGTACGGCGGTCAGCGCGACGGTGCCGCGCACGCCGGCCCGGCTCCTGGTCCGGCCGCCGGGGCCGGGGTCGGCACCGCCGACGAGTTGCAGGCGCAGCCGCTCCAGGGCATTGCCGATCCGCGCCGCCTCCGCCCAGCGGGGTACGGCGACGGGCCGGGTGAGGTCGCCGCGGGCGAGGCGGCGGGACTCCAGGAACAGCCGCAGCAGGGGCCGCTGCACGGTCGCCCACAGCACGCCGACGGCGAGCAGCCCGAGCACCACGAGGACACCGGCCACGGCCAGGCCGTACAGCTCGCGGTCCTGCGCGACGGCCTGCTGCTGCACCACGGGCAGCATGGCGACGACGGTGAGCCCGAGCCCGGCGGCGACGCTCTTCTTGTCCTCCGGGTCGGAGGAGGCGAGGGAGGCGTAGCCCGCCGTGGCGATACGGCCGTTGTAGTCGTCGCCGAGCAGGGTGCCGCTGACGCCGGGGTAGCCGCGGGAGCCGGGTTCCTTCGAGGTGACGGGGTGCTGCTCGGCCTCTTCGGCGGCGCGGCCGGAGAGGGTGCTCATCTGCTTTTGGAGGAAGGTGAGTTCCTTGCGCTGCTGGTCCGAGTTGAGCGCCTCGGACTGCTCGAATCCGGCGGTGGCGAGGACCTCGCCGTCGCGGGCCGCCACCGCCATGGTGCGGAAGGGCCCGAGCGTGATGGGCGGCACCGCCAGGCTGTTGGAAGCGACGAGCAGCTGCTGCCCTTCGCCCTTCCCGCCGAGCACGGCCATCGTCATCAGGCGGACGTCGCCTGTCGTCAGACGCACCATGCGGGGAGCGAGCGCGTGCTTGCCGACGAGTACGTCCTTGTTCAGCCAGGCCAGGGGAATCGCCTCGCCCCGCGCTGCGAGCACGTTCCCGGTCGCCAGGTCCACGATCGTGGTGCCGGTCCACTTCTGGTAGGTCTTGCCCAGGTCGGAGAGGACCTTCTCGGGCTCCGTCGGGGCGCCGGAGCTGAGGGCTGCCGCCGTGCGGTTGAGGTCCGTGACCCGCTCGTCGATCGAGGCGCGCAGCGCGATCGCACCGTCCTGCGCGAAGTGCTCCTGGGCTTTGAGCACTGCCTTCGGCACGACCGGTTCGCCGCCGGGCCCGAGTACCTTGGCGGTGAGACCTGCCAGGGCGAGGACCAGGACGCACAGCACCGCGATGGGCGGTCGGATACCACCCAGGAGCGGCATGTCCGCGCGTCTGCGGCTGCGCCGCCGTCCGCCGCGCGCGGTCCGCGCGCCATGGCTCGATGTCACCGGTGCTCTTCCCTCGGTTTCCACGCGTCTTCGGCGCCCGGGGCCACCACAGACACAGCCGCGCAACGCTTATCCACTCAAAAGACTTTTATCGGTCGCCAAGGTTGTGGTCCGCGACGCGATTCGGCATGTGCTTTGGGTCACTCCCCGAGGGAGAGCTCCTTCAGCCCGTCGCCGCCGGGCGCTCCCCGGTTGTAGAGGAAGCCGCGCGTACGGTCCGCGGCCAGGCGGTAGCGGGCGAGACGGTCCGCGGACACGTCGCCCGGATCACCCAGCACACGTGCCACGTCGACAACGCGATGGTCCTCGACCGCGCCCTCGGGAAGCTTCTCGCCGGGCTCCACCTCCGGCGGGATGTCCACCAGAGTGGTCCGGTACCGGGCGGCGACGTCCCAGCCGTCCACGCCTTCCCGGAACTCGAACCAGCCGATCGCGCCTTCCTCGGTCACGCCCATGGGCGAGGAGTGCCGCGCCGCCTGATTGCCGAGGCTGTAGGCGACCCACGTGCCGTTCACCCTCTGGATCGGCTGGACCACGTGGGAGTGGTGGCCGATCACGAGGTCGATGCCGGTCTCCTCGCTGAGACGCTGCGCCAGCCTCATCTGGGCGACGCCGGGTTCGTTGTAGTACTCCGCGCCCCAGTGGATCGAGAGGATGACGACCTCGGCACCCTTGCCACGGGCGCGGTCCTCGTCCTTCTTGATCTCGGACAGGCTGGTCGGGTTGAACGCCCAGCGCTGCTTCTCGGGCACGGGGTGGACGAAGGACTCCCAGGAGTAGGAGAGGTGCGCGACCTTGACGCCCTTGACGTCACGGATGTTGATCCGCTCGGCCTCCTTGGGCGTACGCGCCGCTCCCGTGTGCCCGAGGCCCGCCTCGTCCATGGCGTCGAGGGTCCGTCGCACCGCCGGCATACCGTGGTCGAAGGTGTGGTTCGACGCCGTGGAACACGTGTCGTACCCCACGTCCTTCAGCGTCGTCAGGACCTGCGGCGGCACCAGGAACTCGGGGTATCCCTCGAAGGGCCCCTCCGGCTTCCCGACGGGGGTCTCCATGTGACAGATCGCCAGGTCGGCCTTGCTGATGACGGGCTTGAGGCCGGCCAGCAGCGGGCCGAAGTCCAGGCCCGCCTCCCCCTTGCCGGTCTTCTCGGCGTCCTTCGCCGCCTGCTCGACCAGTTCCGGGTGGATCAGCACGTCGCCGGCGGCGGCGACGGTGAAGCTGCGGCCACCCGGCTTGGCCTGCACTTCCACGGGGCCCGAGGCACACCCGGCGGTCAGTGCGGCGACCGTCGACAGGAGGGCGAGAGTGCGACCCCTACGGAGGGACGTTCGAAATGTCACGCAATCATGTTCACATGACCGTCACAACAGCATCTGTCACTCCCATCACAAGACAGTCACGTTTCACGCGCTTTCTTGTCCAAGTGGGTTTGATGCTGACCTTGTTCGGTTGTCAGTTGACATCGCCGCAGGAAACGGACGAATCGGCTCCGTCGGCCCGGGAACTGGTCGACCTGCGGGGCCGAATCCTCGCGTATACGGCGGAGTTCCGGCCCGGCGACCGCTACACGCCCCCGGAGGACGAAGAGCGTGAGCGACTGGCCCGGGGCGTCGGACACCTCCTGGACGGCGAGGCACGCGAGGCGGAACGCGACCTCGCCTCCGCCGGTTTCGGCGTGACGAGACTCACCGACACCGAGTCCGGCCGCCGCTACGACGAGGTCGCCGCGACCGGCCCGGGCGACGCGGCGCGCTGGGGCCGGCTGTATGTGAACGCCGACTCCACGGCCCGCTGGAACGTCCAGGTGCCGCACCCGGTCTCCGACCGCCGCACCGAACGCCTCGGCGTGGACCTGCTGGAGGACGTCCCCGGCGGCGCCCTGGTGCTGGCCGGGGCCCACCGCCGCGCGGGCCGCGACGAGGCCGCCGACGTCGCCCACCGCGAGGACTCCGCCTTCCACGCCGTCGTCCTGGAACTCCAGAAGCGCGGCCTGCCCGGCCTACAACTGCACGGCTTCGACGACGACTCCGACCGGCCCTACGACGCGGTCCTGTCCACCGGCGCGGTCCAGAGCGCGCCCGCCGAGGTCGGCGCGCTCGCCGACCGCATGGCGGCGGACGGCCTGCGGGTCTGCCGCGGCTGGTCGGCCCGCTGCCCGCTGGAGGGCACCACCAACGTCCAGGGCCGGTCCGCCCAGCGGCACCACACGACGTTCGTCCACGCGGAACTCGCCCCCGAGGCCCGCGGCGACGGCCGCGACGCCGACGAGGCCGCCGCGGCCCTCGCCGCGCTCCTCACCACCTGGGCGGAGCGGAAGTGACGGCCCTCCGGCCTCAGCAGCACCCGGCCGTCGACTGCGACGGCAACGACCGCTTGTTCCGGGCCTCCTTGTTGCGCGCCGCCAGCAACTCGTCGGCCGGGTAGCCGACTTCCTCCAGCGTCAGCCCGTGCGGCCGTACGACGTGCACCGCGGAGTCGCGGACGCCCGCGGCGAGGACCTTGCCCGGCCAGTCCGGCGGGCGGTGTCCGTCGCCGACGAACAGCAGCGCGCCGATCAGGGAGCGCACCATGTTGTGGCAGAACGCGTCGGCCCGCACGGTCGCCGTGACGATGCCGTCGTCGCCCCGCACCAGGCTGAGTTCCTGGAGCGTGCGGATGGTGGTCGCGCCGTCCCGCTTCTTGCAGTAGGCGGCGAAGTCGTGCTCCCCCAGCAGCCGTTCGGCCGCCTCGTTCATGGCGTCGACGTCGAGCGGCCAGTCGTGCCACAGGACATGGCCCCGCAGCAGCGGGTCGACGCCGCCCGGGTTGTCGGTGACGCGGTAGGCGTAGCGCCGCCAGATCGCGGAGAAGCGGGCGTTGAAGCCTTCCGGGGCCTCGGTCAGGGACCAGATCCGCACATCGCGCGGCAGCCGCCCGGCGAGCCGCTTCAGCAGCTTCTCCCGGTGCTCCGCCCACAGCCCGGCGGGCAGGTCCACGTGGGCCACCTGCCCGCGCGCGTGCACCCCGGCGTCGGTCCGCCCGGCCACGGTCAGCTCGTACGTCGTGTCCCCGGACCGCGTCACGGTGCGCAGCGCGTCCTCGATCTCGCCCTGCACGGTCCGGCGCCCGCCGGCCTGCTTGGCCCACCCGGAGAACCCGGACCCGTCGTACGACAGGTCCATCCGCACCCGCACGAACCCGGGCTGTACTTCGTCACTCACTCCTGAATCCTCTCAAGGATGCGAAAGCGGGCCCGCCCCGCAAGGGACGGACCCGCTCAGCACGAGGTGTTGCCTCAGGCGTCCTTGGACTCCTCGGCCGGAGCCTCGGCGGCCTCGTCGGGCTTGGCCTCGACGGCCTCGTCCTTCTTGAGGGCGTCTTCCTTGACCGCACGCTTGGTGGCGGCCTCGGCCTCGCCCGTGGCCTCCTGCGCGACCGTCAGCGCCTCGACCAGCTCGATGACGGCCATGGGCGCGTTGTCGCCACGACGGTTACCGATCTTGGTGATGCGCGTGTAACCACCGGGGCGGTTCTCGTAGCGCGGGCCGATCTCGGTGAAGAGCGTGTGGACGATGCCCTTGTCCGTGATGACCTGGAGCACCTGGCGGCGGTTGTGAAGGTCGCCCTTCTTCGCCTTGGTGATCAGACGCTCCGCGTACGGGCGCAGGCGGCGGGCCTTCGCCTCGGTGGTGGTGATGCGGCCGTGCTCGAACAGCGACTTCGCGAGGTTCGCGAGGAGCAGCTTCTCGTGCGCGGCGCTGCCGCCCAGACGGGCACCCTTGGTGGGCTTCGGCATGGTTCTTCTCCTGTGTGTCTGCCCCGGCCGTATCAGGTACCGGGGTCAGGAACCCGATGAGCGGATGCTCACCGGCATCGACCGATCACGTACGGATCAGTACTGCTCGGTCTCCACGAAACCCGCGTCCGCGTCGTCGTCGGCGCCGAAGGCGTCGGCGGCGGCCGTGGGGTCGAATCCGGGCGGGCTGTCCTTCAGGGCCAGGCCCATGCCGGCCAGCTTCGCCTTGACCTCGTCGATGGACTTCGCACCGAAGTTGCGGATGTCCAGGAGGTCGGCCTCGGAACGAGCCACGAGCTCACCCACGGAGTGGATGCCCTCGCGCTTGAGGCAGTTGTACGAGCGGACCGTGAGCTCCAGCTCCTCGATCGGCAGCGCCAGATCGGCGGCCAGCGCGGCGTCCGTCGGCGACGGGCCCATGTCGATGCCCTCGGCGTCGACGTTGAGCTCGCGGGCCAGACCGAACAGCTCGACCAGCGTCTTACCGGCGGAGGCCATGGCGTCACGGGGACGCATCGCCTGCTTGGTCTCGACGTCGACGATCAGCTTGTCGAAGTCGGTGCGCTGCTCGACACGGGTCGCCTCGACCTTGTAGGTGACCTTGAGAACCGGCGAGTAGATCGAGTCGACCGGGATACGGCCGATCTCCTGGCCCACCTGCTTGTTCTGCACGGCGGAGACGTAGCCGCGACCGCGCTCGACGGTCAGCTCCATCTCCAGCTTGCCCTTGCCGTTGAGCGTGGCGAGGACGAGGTCGGGGTTGTGCACCTCGACACCGGCCGGGGGCGCGATGTCGGCGGCGGTGACCAGACCCGGGCCCTGCTTGCGCAGGTACATCACGACCGGCTCGTCGTGCTCCGAGGAGACGACCAGCTGCTTGATGTTGAGGATCAGGTCGGTGACGTCCTCCTTGACGCCCGGCACGGTGGTGAACTCGTGCAGGACGCCGTCGATGCGGATGCTGGTGACGGCGGCACCGGGGATCGACGACAGGAGGGTACGGCGGAGGGAGTTGCCGAGGGTGTAGCCGAAGCCCGGCTCCAGCGGCTCGATCACGAACCGGGACCGGAACTCGTCGACGACCTCTTCGGTCAACGAGGGACGCTGAGCGATCAGCATGTGTGGATCAGATCCTTCTTTCGTGGACGCCCGCTATTTGACGCCCGACGGAAACCGCACCCGGTGAAAAGTGCGGGTACTGCAAGGGTACGGGCGATACGACCCTTTACGGAGCCGTACCGCCCGGAACCTCGGTCTGCGTGAAGCAGCCTCGCGTCAGACGCGGCGGCGCTTCGGCGGACGGCAGCCGTTGTGCGGGGTCGGCGTGACGTCCTGGATCGAGCCGACCTCGAGGCCGGTGGCCTGGAGGGAGCGGATGGCGGTCTCACGACCGGAACCCGGGCCCTTCACGAACACGTCGACCTTGCGCATGCCGTGCTCCTGGGCGCGGCGGGCGGCCGACTCGGCGGCCATCTGCGCGGCGAACGGCGTCGACTTCCGGGAGCCCTTGAAGCCGACGTGGCCGGCGGAGGCCCAGGAGATCACGTTGCCGGACGGGTCCGTGATCGAAACGATGGTGTTGTTGAACGTGCTCTTGATGTGCGCGTGGCCGTGAGCGACGTTCTTCTTTTCCTTGCGGCGCACCTTCTTGGCAGCGCCCTGACGTCCCTTGGGGGGCATCTGTATCTCCTACGGGAGGTGGTCGGTCCTACAGCGAAGACCGCTGGACGGCGAGTCCGCTGCGGACTACTTCTTGCCCGGCTTCTTCTTGCCGGCGATGGCGCGACGCGGGCCCTTGCGGGTACGGGCGTTCGTGCTGGTGCGCTGACCGCGGACGGGCAGACCGCGACGGTGACGGAGACCCTGGTAGGTACCGATCTCGACCTTGCGGCGGATGTCGGCCTGGATCTCGCGACGGAGGTCACCCTCGGTCTTGATGTTGTTGTCGACGTACTCGCGGATCGCGACGAGCTGCTCTTCGGTGAGGTCGCGAACACGGGTGTTCGGGTCCACGCCGGTGGCAGCGAGCGTCTGCTGCGAGAGGGTCCGGCCGATGCCGAACACGTAGGTGAGGGCGATCTCCACGCGCTTTTCGCGCGGGATGTCAACACCGGAAACGCGTGCCATTCAATGGCTCCAGTTTGATCTTCGGAGGTCTTCCACAGAACCGACTCCCAGCCGCCGTACTAGGTACGAACTGGGTCCCCGGCCTCCGAACCGAGGGTGTCGAGCCGCGCGGGCTCGGGTTCTGCGTATGACGATATTCAGCTCGCGTCGCGCGAAAATCTGCGAATCGCAGAGGTACGGTCGTGCGTCAGCCCTGGCGCTGCTTGTGGCGCGGGTTCTCGCAGATGACCATGACCCGGCCGTGACGGCGGATCACCCTGCACTTGTCGCAGATCTTCTTGACGCTCGGCTTGACCTTCATGGGGTGAGGTTCTCCGGGTCAGTTGCCGGCGGCCCCGCTGACGCGGGACGTGGGCAAGATCTACTTGTAGCGGTAGACGATCCGGCCACGGGTCAGGTCGTACGGAGACAGCTCCACCACGACCCGGTCGTCAGGGAGGATGCGGATGTAGTGCATGCGCATCTTGCCGCTGATGTGTGCCAGGACCTGGTGGCCGTTCTGGAGCTCGACCTTGAACATGGCGTTCGGAAGAGACTCGACGACAGTGCCCTCGATCTCGATGGCACCTTGCTTCTTGGCCACGCTTCGCCCTTCGAATCGACTACCTTGATCGACTCTTGGCGCATCCCCGAGGTCCATGCGGACATGCGGGTACACAAGAGCCGACGAGTCAGTCTACGTCAGGGCTCCCGGAAAGACGAATCGGGGAAGTCTGCCCCACGCCACTGATCCTTAACCGAGCGGATCGGGAGCAGCCGTGACCCCGTACTCCGCCAGCTTCGCCCTGCCTCCGTCCGGTGCCGTCAGCACCAGGGGGCCGTCCTCCGTGAGGGCGACCGAGTGCTCCCAGTGGGAGGACCAGGTGCCGTCCGTCGTGACGACGGTCCAGTCGTCCTCCAGGACGACCGTCTTCGGGGTGCCCAGGGAGACCATCGGCTCGATGGCGAGGCAGAAGCCCGGGACCAGCTTGGGTCCCTTGCCGCGGCGGCGCTCGACGTAGTTCAGCAGGTGCGGGTCCATGTGCATCTCGGTGCCGATGCCGTGGCCGCCGTAGTCCTCGACGATGCCGTACTTGCCGCCGCCCGGCTTCGGCTGGCGGCGGATGTACGTCTCGATGGCCCGGGAGACGTCGACGAGCCGGTTGCCCTGCTTCATGGCCGCGATGCCGGCCCACATCGACTCCTCGGTCACCCGGGAGAGCTCGACCAGTTCCGGAGCGTGACCGGAGCCCACGAAGGCCGTGTAGGCGGCGTCGCCGTGCCAGCCGTCGACGATCGCGCCGGCGTCGATGGAGATGATGTCGCCGTCCTTCAGGACGACGTCGTCGGACGGGATGCCGTGCACGACGACCTCGTTCACCGAGGTGCAGATCGTGGCGGGGAAGCCGCCGTAGCCCAGGAAGTTCGACTTCGCGTTGTGCTCGGCGAGCACCTTGCGGGCGACCTGGTCCAGGTCCTTGGTGGTGGCACCGGGCACCGCGGCCTCACGGGTGGCCGCGTGGATGGCGGCGACGACCAGCCCCGCCTCGCGCATCTTGGCGATCTGCTCGGGGCTCTTGATCTGCACCATGAGTGACGACGGCCTTTCTGGACCGGAACAACGAACGCGTCCAACGATACGGGGAGCGCGGCCCACCCGGCCCTCCCACCCCACAGCACAGCCGCGGCCCCCTCGGGGACCGCGGCTGCACCACGTAAAGCGACCGTGCGAGACGATCAGTACGGAACGACTACGCGTCCTCGCGCTTCAGCGCCTCCAGCGCCCGGCCCGTGACCGCGTCGACCGCGCCCATCGCGGAGATGGTGACGACCAGCCCCTGCGACTTGTAGTAGTCGATGATCGGCTCGGTCTGCGTGTGGTAGACCTCCAGCCGCTTGCGGACCGTCTCCTCGGAGTCGTCGTCGCGCTGGTACAGCTCGCCGCCGCACACGTCGCAGACGCCCTCCTCGGCGGGCGGGTTGTACGTCACGTGGAACACGTGCGCCGACTCGTTGCGGCACACCCGCCGGCCGGCGATCCTCTTGACGACCTCCTCCTCGGGGGCCTCCAGGTCGAGCACGGCGTCCAGCTTGATGCTTTCGGACTCGAGCAGCTCGTCGAGCGCCTCGGCCTGCGAGACGTTGCGCGGGAAACCGTCGAGCAGGAAGCCGTTCTCGGCGTCGTCCTGCTCCATGCGGTCCTTGGCCATCGCGATCGTGACCTCGTCGGGCACGAGGTTGCCGGCGTCCATGTAGGACTTCGCGAGCTTCCCGAGCTCCGTCTGCTGGCTGATGTTTGCGCGGAACAGGTCACCCGTGGAGATGTGCGGTACGCGCAGCGTCTCAGCAAGGCGCGTGGCCTGCGTTCCCTTACCGGCGCCCGGCGGCCCGACGAGGACGATTCTCATCAGCGGAGGAACCCTTCGTAATTGCGCTGCTGAAGCTGGCTCTCGATCTGCTTCACCGTCTCAAGGCCCACACCCACGATGATCAGGATGCTGGTGCCGCCGAACGGGAAGTTCTGGTTTGCCCCGAAACCAGCCAACGCCATTGTCGGAACGAGAGCGATCAGCCCCAAGTACAGCGAACCCGGCCAGGTGATCCGGTTGAGCACGTAGCTGAGGTACTCAGCGGTCGGTCGGCCAGCCCGGATGCCCGGGATGAAGCCACCATACTTCTTCATGTTGTCAGCGACTTCTTCGGGGTTGAACGTGATGGCCACGTAGAAGAAGGCGAAGAAAACGATCAGAAGGAAGTACAGCGCGATGTGCGCCGGCGCCGCTGTGTCGGCCAGGTTCGTCCGGATCCAGGTCGCCCAACCCGCGGTCGAGTTGGTGAACTGAACGATAAGCGCCGGGATGTAGAGCAGCGACGAGGCAAAGATCACAGGGATGATGCCCGCCTGGTTGACCTTCAGCGGAATGTACGTCGACGTGCCGCCGTAGGACCGGCGGCCGATCATGCGCTTCGCGTACTGGACCGGGATGCGGCGCTGGGCCTGCTCGACGAAGACCACGAGGCCGATCATCACGAGGCCGACGGCGCAGACGGTGCCGAACTCGATCCAGCCGCCCGCCAGCTCGCCCTGCTTCTTGATGGCCCACAGCGCGGACGGGAAGGTCGCGGCGATCGAGATGAACATCAGGATCGACATGCCGTTGCCGATGCCGCGGTCGGTGATCAGCTCACCGAGCCACATGACCAGCGCCGTACCGGCGGTCATCGTGACGACCATGACGATCGTGGTGAAGATGGCGCGGTCCGGCACGATCTGGCTCGCGACCGTGCAGCCCTGGAACAGGGCGCCGCTGCGGGCGGTGGCGACGAGGCCGGTGCCCTGCAGCACGGCGAGCGCCACCGTCAGGTAGCGCGTGTACTGCGTGATCTTCGCCGTGCCGGACTGGCCCTCCTTCTTGAGGGCTTCCAGACGCGGGATGACCACGGTCAGCAGCTGCAGGATGATGCTCGCCGTGATGTACGGCATGATGCCGAGCGCGAACACCGTGATCTGGAGCAGGGCGCCGCCGCTGAACATGTTGACCAGACCGAACAGGCCCTGGTTGCCGGACGCCTGGTCCACACATTCCTGAACGCTCTTGTAGTCCACGCCCGGGATCGGAATGTGCGTGCCGATCCGGTACAGGACGATGATGCCGAGCGTGAAGAGCAGCTTCTTGCGCAGGTCGGGCGTCTTGAACGCCCGGGCGAACGCGGTGAGCACGGTGCCTCCTGCGACCCCCGCGTTCGCTACGCGAGAGGTGACGGTATGTTGTGCGAGGGACGGATGTCTCAGTTCCTGTGTCCTGTCCGACGACAGGCCATCAGGGAGACTAACAGTGCCGACTACCCTACGCGGAGCCCGCACCGGTAAGAAACCGTCTCCTCGGCCATGACACGCGGGCGGTACGCCCGCTCCGCGCCCATCTGCGCAGTTGCGCCCCGCGCCCGCAGACGCCTTTGAGCCCTTCTCCGGCCGCCGCGCACCCCCCGGACAACGGCAGACGTCCCCGTGACGGCCGTACAGCCCCCTGAGAGCGTTTTCCGGCCATTCCCCCGGGGATTCGGCGGCGCTTTCACCGGCGCGCGCCCCAACACCGCTGACACAGCACGGCAGAAGGCCGGGAACCCCCGAGGGGATTCCCGGCCTTCGCCGAACGCGTCAGCCGGCTCAGACGAGCTCGGTGACGGTGCCGCCGGCAGCGGTGATCTTCTCCTTGGCGGAGCCGGAGACGGCGTCGACCGTCACCTGCAGCGCCACGGAGATCTCACCCTGGCCGAGCACCTTCACGAGGCTGTTCTTGCGAACAGCGCCCTTGGCGACCAGGTCCTCGACCGTGACCTCGCCACCCTGCGGGTAGAGCGCGGCCAGCTTGTCGAGGTTCACGACCTGGAACTCGGTCTTGAACGGGTTCTTGAAGCCCTTCAGCTTCGGGAGACGCATGTGGAGGGGCATCTGGCCACCCTCGAAGCGCTCCGGAACCTGGTAGCGGGCCTTCGTGCCCTTGGTACCACGACCGGCCGTCTTACCCTTCGACGCCTCACCACGACCCACACGGGTCTTGGCGGTCTTGGCGCCCGGGGCGGGACGGAGGTTGTGGATCTTGAGCGGGTTGTTCTCCGCCATGATCAGTCGACCTCCTCGACCGTCACGAGGTGACGGACATGGCGAACCATGCCGCGGAACTCGGGGCGGTCCTCCTTGACGACCACGTCGTTGATCCCCTTGAGACCAAGCGAACGCAGCGTGTCACGGTGGTTCTGCTTGCTGCCGATGTAGGACTTGACCTGCGTGATCTTGAGCTGCGCCATGATTACGCACCCGCCCCGGCACGCGCACGCAGCAGAGCCGCGGGAGCGACGTCCTCGAGCGGCAGACCACGGCGGGCCGCGATCTCCTCGGGACGCTGCAGGCCCTTCAGGGCCGCCACGGTCGCGTGCACGATGTTGATGGCGTTGTCGGAGCCGAGCGACTTCGACAGCACGTCGTGGATACCGGCGCACTCGAGCACGGCGCGCACCGGACCACCGGCGATCACACCGGTACCGGGCGACGCGGGCTTGAGCAGCACGACGCCGGCAGCCTTCTCACCCTGGATGGGGTGCGGGATGGTGCCCTGGATACGCGGGACCTTGAAGAAGTGCTTCTTGGCCTCCTCAACGCCCTTGGCGATGGCGGCCGGCACCTCCTTGGCCTTGCCGTAACCGACACCCACGGTGCCGTCACCGTCGCCCACCACGACCAGCGCGGTGAAGCTGAAGCGACGACCACCCTTCACAACCTTGGCGACGCGGTTGATCGCGACAACGCGCTCAACGTACGCGGTCTTCTCGGCGGCAGCAGCGCCGCCGTCACGGCCCTTCCGGTCCCGCCGCTCGCCGCCACCGGCACCGCCACCGCGGCGCTGGGGTCCAGCCATTGGAATTACCTCTCTCTGTTTCCGCTAGCTACGGAACCGGCTCAGAACTTGAGCCCGGCTTCGCGGGCGGCGTCCGCCAGGGCGGCGATGCGCCCGGCGTACTGGTTGCCACCACGGTCGAACACGACTGCCTCGACACCGGCGGCCTTGGCACGCTCGGCGACCAGGGCGCCGACCTGCTTGGCCTGCGAGGACTTGTCGCCCTCGCCACCGCGGATCGAGCTGTCCAGCGTGGACGCCGATGCCAGGGTGTGACCCTTCAGGTCGTCGATCACCTGCGCCACGATGTGGCGGTTGGAGCGGGTCACGACCAGACGGGGACGCTCGGCAGTACCCGAGACCTTCTTGCGGATCCGGATGTGACGACGCTTGATAGCAGCACGCTTGTAGGCGTCGCCCTTGAGGATCTTCTGCCCGTATGCCATGGCTTACTTACCCGCCTTTCCGACCTTGCGGCGGATGACTTCGCCCTCGTACTTGACGCCCTTGGCCTTGTACGGGTCGGGCTTGCGCAGCTTGCGGATGTTGGCCGCAACCTCGCCGACCTTCTGCTTGTCGATGCCCTCGACCGAGAAACGGGTGGGGGCCTCCACCTTGAAGGTGATGCCCTCGGGGGCCTCGATGAGGATCGGGTGGCTGTAGCCCAGGGAGAACTCCAGGTTGGAGCCCTTGGCCTGGACGCGGTAACCGACACCGCTGATCTCGAGCTTCTTGACGTATCCCTGGGTCACACCGGTGATCATGTTCGCCACCAGCGTGCGGGACAGGCCGTGGAGGGCCTTGTTCTGACGCTCGTCGTTGGGGCGCGTGACGTTGAGAACGCCGTCCTCGCCCTTAACGATCTCGATCGGCGCGGCAACGGTGTGGGTCAGCTCGCCCTTGGGGCCCTTGACCTTGACCGTACGGCCATCGATGGTGACGTCCACGCCGGTGGGAACCGGGATGGGGAGCTTGCCGATACGCGACATTGCTGTCTCTCCTCCGTTCCCGAGTTACCAGACGTAGGCGAGGACTTCCCCACCCACGCCCTTCTTCTGCGCCTGCTTGTCGGTCAGCAGCCCGTGGGACGTGGAGATGATCGCCACGCCCAGACCGCCCAGGACCTTGGGCAGGTTGGTGGACTTCGCGTAGACCCGGAGACCGGGCTTGGAGATCCGCTTGATGCCCGCGATGGAGCGCTCACGGTTGGGGCCGAACTTCAGCTCCAGGACGAGGTTCTTGCCGACCTCGGCGTCCTCGACCTTCCAGCCCGTGATGAAGCCCTCCTGCTGGAGGATCTCCGCGATGTGGGACTTGATCTTGGACGCCGGCATCGTCACGGAGTCGTGGTACGCCGAGTTCGCGTTCCGCAGACGCGTAAGCATGTCTGCGATCGGATCAGTCATGGTCATGAATTGGCCTTCGGCCTCTCTCGCCGGGGTTTCCTGGTGCGCCATCCCTCTCCCCGATCCGAGACGGGACGGGTGCGGCGCGGTGGACCTACGGCGTAGTAAGTCGTACGGCACGGCAGGTGCCCAACCCCACAAGCCTAAGCCATGCGGGGTGGGCCTCCTGCCGTCCCATTGCTTACCGAGAGCCCTGGGAGTCCGGAATTACCGGATTACCAGGAGCTCTTGGTCACGCCCGGCAGCTCGCCACGGTGAGCCATCTCACGAAGGCACACGCGGCAGAGGCCGAACTTGCGGTAGACGGAGTGCGGACGACCGCAGCGCTGGCAGCGGGTGTACGCGCGCACGCCGAACTTGGGCTTGCGAGCAGCCTTCGCGATGAGAGCCTTCTTCGCCATCTCGCTCACGCCTCCTTGAACGGGAAGCCGAGGTGACGGAGAAGGGCACGGCCCTCTTCGTCGTTGGTCGCCGTGGTGACCACGGTGATGTCCATACCCCGGACACGGTCGATCTTGTCCTGGTCGATCTCGTGGAACATGACCTGCTCCGTGAGACCGAAGGTGTAGTTGCCACGGCCGTCGAACTGCTTGGGGGACAGACCGCGGAAGTCGCGGATGCGCGGCAGCGCGAGCGACAGGGTGCGGTCCAGGAACTCCCACATGCGGTCGCCACGGAGCGTGACGTGGGCACCGATCGGCTGACCCTCACGCAGCTTGAACTGCGCGATGGACTTGCGGGCCTTGGTGACGGCCGGCTTCTGACCGGTGATCGTGGTGAGGTCCTTGATGGCGCCCTCGATCAGCTTGGAGTCGCGGGCGGCGTCGCCCACACCCATGTTGACCACGATCTTGACGAGGCCGGGAACCTGCATGACGTTCTCGTAGGAGAACTGCTCGAGCAGCTTGCCCGCGATCTCCTCGCGGTACTTCGTCTTCAGACGCGGAGTGGTGGTGGTCGTCATCAGATGTCCTCACCCGTCCGCTTGGCAACGCGGATCTTGTTGCCTTCGTCGTCGAAGCGGTAACCGACGCGGGTCACGACCTTCTGGCCGTCCTTCTCCACGACGAGCTGAACGTTGCTCACGTGAATGGGGGCCTCGGTGGTGACGATGCCGCCGGCCTGCGAACCACGAGCCGTGGGACCGGCCTTGGTGTGCTTCTTGACCCGGTTGACACCCTCGACCAGGACACGGTCCTCGCGGGGGTAGGCCGCGATGACCTTGCCCTGCTTGCCCTTGTCCTTGCCGGTGATGACCTGGACCAGGTCGCCCTTCTTGATCTTCATGCTCACAGCACCTCCGGCGCGAGGGAGATGATCTTCATGAACTTCTTCTCGCGCAGCTCACGGCCCACCGGGCCGAAGATACGGGTGCCGCGGGGGTCGCCGTCGTTCTTCAGAATGACGGCGGCGTTCTCGTCGAAGCGGATGTACGAGCCGTCCGGACGGCGACGCTCCTTGACGGTGCGAACGATGACCGCCTTGACGACGTCACCCTTCTTCACGTTGCCACCGGGGATCGCGTCCTTGACGGTGGCGACGATGACGTCACCGATGCCCGCGTAGCGGCGACCGGAGCCACCGAGCACACGGATGCAAAGGATTTCCTTCGCACCAGTGTTGTCGGCGACACGCAGTCGCGACTCCTGCTGGATCACGTCTATCTCCTGATCGTCTGCCGGTTCCCCGGGGGCCGTTCAAGGACGGCCCCCGGAGCCTGGCGGAACTGACCTGCGGGTTTGCCCGCAGGAATTACTTGGCCTTCTCGAGGATCTCGACGACGCGCCAGCGCTTCGTCGCGGACAGCGGCCGGGTCTCCATGAGGAGGACGCGGTCGCCGACGCCCGCGGCGTTCTGCTCGTCGTGGGCCTTGAGCTTGTTCGTACGGCGGATGACCTTGCCGTACAGCGCGTGCTTCACACGGTCCTCGACGGCGACGACGACGGTCTTGTCCATCTTGTCGCTGACGACCAGGCCCTCACGGGTCTTGCGGAATCCGCGTGCTTCGGTGTTCTCAGTCACGTTGCTCTCGCTCATCAGGCGCTCTCCACCGTCTCGATGCCCAGCTCGCGCTCACGCATCAGGGTGTAGATCCGCGCGATGTCCTTGCGGACGGCCTTGAGCCGCCCGTGGTTCTCGAGCTGACCGGTCGCCGCCTGGAAGCGGAGGTTGAACAGCTCTTCCTTGGCTTCGCGGAGCTTCGCGAGAAGCTCCTCGTCACCCAGTTCGCGCAGCTCGGACGCCTTGGTACCGGCCGACATCACGCTTCACCTGCCTCGCGCTTGACGATCCGGCACTTCATCGGCAGCTTGTGGGCCGCACGGGTCAGCGCCTCACGGGCGATCTTCTCGTTGGGGTACGACAGCTCGAACATCACGCGTCCGGGCTTGACGTTGGCGACCCACCACTCCGGGGAGCCCTTACCGGAACCCATGCGGGTCTCGGCCGGCTTCTTGGTGAGGGGGCGGTCCGGGTAGATGTTGATCCAGACCTTGCCGCCACGCTTGATGTGACGGGTCATGGCGATACGAGCCGCTTCGATCTGGCGGTTCGTGACGTACGCCGGGGTCAGCGCCTGGATGCCGTACTCGCCGAACGCAACCTGCGTTCCACCCTTGGACATACCGTTGCGCTTGGGGTGGTGCTGCTTGCGGTGCTTGACCCTACGGGGGATCAGCATGTCGGTCAGGCCTCCGTTCCGGTGCTCTCAGCCGGAGCGGCGGCGGGAGCGTCGGCCTTGGGGGCCTCGGCAGCCGGAGCCTGCTGCGGCTTACGACCGCGACCGCCACGCTCGCCACCGCGGCCACCACGGGCCGGGCGGTCGGCACCGCCACGGGCCGGGCGGTTGCCGGCGCGGGCAGCAGCGTTCTCGGCGCGGACCTCGGCGATGTTCTTGACGTCGCCCTTGTAGATCCAGACCTTCACGCCGATGCGGCCGAAGGTCGTCTTGGCCTCGAAGAAGCCGTAGTCCACGTTCGCGCGGAGCGTGTGCAGGGGCACGCGGCCCTCGCGGTAGAACTCCGAGCGGGACATCTCGGCGCCGCCGAGGCGGCCACCGCACTGGATCTTGATGCCCTTGGCGCCGGCCTTCATCGCCGACTGCATGCTCTTGCGCATGGCACGGCGGAAGGAGACGCGGGAGGACAGCTGCTCGGCGACGGCCTGGGCCACCAGCTGAGCGTCCGTCTCCGGGTTCTTGACCTCGAGGATGTTCAGCTGGACCTGCTTGCCGGTCAGCTTCTCCAGGTCACCGCGGATGCGGTCGGCCTCGGCGCCGCGGCGGCCGATGACGATGCCCGGGCGCGCCGTGTGGATGTCCACGCGGACACGGTCACGGGTGCGCTCGATCTCGACCTTGGAGATGCCGGCGCGCTCCATGCCGGACGTCATCATCCGACGGATGGCGACGTCTTCCTTGACGTAGTCCTTGTACAGCTTGTCGGCGTACCAACGCGACTTGAAGTCGGTCGTGACACCGAGCCGGAACCCGTGCGGGTTTACCTTCTGGCCCATTACCGGGTTCCTTCCTTGCTGCTGACGACCACGGTGATGTGGCTGGTCCGCTTGCGGATCCGGTAGGCGCGGCCCTGGGCACGCGGCCGGAACCGCTTCAGGGTCGGGCCCTCGTCGACGTAGGCCTCGGAGATGTAGAGGCTGTCGACATCGGTGTGGTCGTAGTTGTGCGCGGCGTTGGCAATGGCGCTGTCCAGCACCTTGCCCACCGGCACGCTCGCGGCCTGCGGGGCGAAACGCAGGACCGCCTGAGCCTCCGTGGCGTCCATGCCACGGATGAGGTCCACCACTCGGCGGGCCTTCATGGGCGTGACGCGGATGTACCGCGCCTGGGCCCTGGCTTCCATGGTTGTCCCTTCAGTGTCTGTCATTGGTCATTCCACCCCGCTGTTAGCGGCGCTTCGACTTCCGGTCGTCCTTGACGTGA
Source organism: Streptomyces sp. NPDC037054 (assembly GCF_055606745.1). NCBI lineage: Bacteria > Bacillati > Actinomycetota > Actinomycetes > Kitasatosporales > Streptomycetaceae > Streptomyces > Streptomyces sp. NPDC037054. The sequence goes on from NZ_JBVJSJ010000001.1 coordinate 894,389, forward strand.
CCCCGGAAGGTGCGCGTCGGCGAGAACTCGCCGAGCTTGTGGCCGACCATGGACTCGGTGACAAACACCGGGATGTGGGTCTTGCCGTTGTGCACCGCGATCGTGTGACCGAGCATTGCCGGGACGATCATCGAGCGACGGGACCAGGTCTTGATGACGTTCTTGGTACCGGCTTCGTTCTGCGCGTCCACCTTCTTGATCAGGTGGTCGTCGACGAAGGGTCCCTTCTTCAAGCTACGAGGCATCTCAACCCGTCCTTAGCGCTTCTTGTTCGTCTTGCGGCGGCGGACGATGTACTTGTTCGACGCCTTCTTGGGCGAACGAGTACGGCCTTCCTTCTTGCCCCACGGGGACACAGGGTGGCGACCACCGGAGGTCCGGCCCTCACCACCACCGTGCGGGTGGTCAACCGGGTTCATGACGACACCACGGACGGTCGGGCGAACGCCCAGCCACCGCTTGCGGCCCGCCTTGCCCCAGTTGATGTTGCTCTGCTCGGCGTTGCCGACCTCGCCAACGGTGGCGCGGCAGCGGACGTCGACCAGGCGGATCTCACCGGACGGCATGCGGAGGTGGGCCATGGTGCCCTCCTTCGCCAGCAGCTGCACCGAGGCACCCGCGGAGCGGGCGAACTTGGCGCCACCGCCGGGACGGAGCTCGATCGCGTGGATCGTGGTACCGACCGGGATGTTGCGGAGGGCCAGGTTGTTGCCCGGCTTGATGTCGGCCCCGGGGCCGTTCTCCACGGTGTCGCCCTGCTGCAGGTTGCGGGGGGCGAGGATGTAGCGCTTCTCGCCGTCCGCGTAGTGCAGCAGCGCGATGCGCGCGGTGCGGTTGGGGTCGTATTCGATGTGCGCGACCTTCGCCGGCACGCCGTCCTTGTCGTGACGACGGAAGTCGATCACGCGGTAGGCGCGCTTGTGTCCGCCACCCTGGTGGCGAACGGTCACACGACCGGCGTTGTTACGGCCGCCCTTGCTGTGCAGAGGGCGGACCAGCGACTTCTCCGGCGTGGACCGCGTGACCTCGACGAAGTCGGCGACGCTCGAGCCGCGACGGCCCGGCGTAGTCGGCTTGTACTTGCGGATTCCCATTTCTCAGTCCTCGTCCGATATCGGACGATCCGGACCGCCCTCAGGCGGTCGGACCGCCGAAGATGTCGATACGGTCGCCCTCAGCGAGGGTCACGATCGCGCGCTTGGTCGCCGCGCGCTGGCCGAAGCCGGTGCGGGTCCGCTTGCGCTTGCCCTGGCGGTTGATCGTGTTGACCCCGGTGACCTTGACCTCGAAGACCGCCTGGACGGCCTCCTTGATCTGGGTCTTGTTGGCACGCGGGTCGACGATGAACGTGTACTTGTTCTCGTCGATGAGCGCGTAGCTCTTCTCGGACACGACCGGCTTCAGCAGCACGTCACGGGGGTCCGTGTACGCCTTGCTGGCCGGGGTGACGACGGTGTTCTTGCCCTCGGCGGCGTGGCGACGCGCCTTCTTGACGCGCGCTTCCTTGGCCTTCTTCGCGGCCTTGGAGGCGATAGCGGGGTGACGGATAGCCATCAGGCCTCGCTCCCTTCGGTGTCATTGGCCTTCGGGCCGGACACGAAGGACTCGAAGGCGGCCTTGGTGAAGACCACGTCGTCGGAGACGAGAACGTCGTACGTGTTCAGCTGGCCCGGCTCCAGGATGTGGACCTGGGGCAGGTTGCGGGCGGACAGCCACGCGGCCTCGTCGGCGCGGTCGACGACCAGGAGCAGGTTCTTGCGCTCCGAGATCTTGCCGAACAGCGACTTGGCGGCCTTGGTGGAGGGGGTCTCGCCCTCGATCACGCCGGTGACGACGTGGATGCGGTTGTGACGGGCCCGGTCGGTGAGGGCGTGACGCAGAGCGGCAGCCTTCATCTTCTTCGGGGTCCGCTGCGAGTAGTCACGCGGCTGCGGGCCGTGGACGACGCCACCGCCGGCGAACTGCGGCGCACGGGTCGAGCCCTGGCGCGCGCGGCCGGTGCCCTTCTGGCGGTAAGGCTTCTTACCGCCACCCCGGACCTCGCCACGGGTCTTGGTCTTGTGCGTGCCCTGGCGGGCAGCGGCCAGCTGCGCGACGACGACCTGGTGGATCAGCGGGATGCTGACCTTCTCAACGTCGAAGATCTCCGCGGGGAGCTCGACGGTGCCGGCCTTGTCGCCCGCCGGCGAAAGGATGTCAACAGTGCTCATCGGTTACCTCAGGCCCCCTTGGCCGCGGTGCGGACCAGGACGAGGCCGCCGTTCGGACCGGGAACCGCGCCCTTGATGAGCAGCAGACCCTTCTCCGCGTCAACGGCGTGGACGGTCAGGTTCTGGGTGGTGACCCGCTCGTTGCCCATGCGACCCGCCATGCGGAGGCCCTTGAACACGCGGCCCGGGGTGGCGCAGCCACCGATGGAACCGGGCGAGCGGTGCTTGCGCTGGGTGCCGTGTCCGGCGCCGAGGCCACGGAAGTTGTGGCGCTTCATGACACCGGCGAAGCCCTTGCCCTTGCTCTTGCCGGTCACGTCGACCTTGACGCCGGCCTCGAAGACCTCGGCGGTGACTTCCTGGCCGAGCGTGTACTCGGAGGCGTCAGCCGTGCGGATCTCGACGAGGTGGCGACGAGGGGTGACGTCGGCCTTGGCGAAGTGGCCCTTGAGGGGCTTGTTCACCTTGCGCGGGTCGATCTCGCCGAAAGCGATCTGGACGGACTCGTAGCCGTCGACATCGTTCGTACGGACCTGGGTCACGACGTTGGGGCCGGCCTTGACGACGGTGACGGGAACAACGCGGTTGTTCTCGTCCCACACCTGCGTCATGCCGAGCTTCTCGCCCAGGATGCCCTTGATCTGCTTAGCCATTCTCAGATCACCGGCCTCAGAGCTTGATCTCGATGTCGACACCGGCCGGGAGGTCGAGTCGCATCAGAGAGTCAACGGTCTTGGGAGTCGGGTCGAGGATGTCGATCAGGCGCTTGTGCGTGCGCATCTCGAAGTGCTCGCGCGAGTCCTTGTACTTGTGCGGCGACTTGATGACGCAGTACACGTTCTTCTCAGTGGGCAGCGGCACCGGGCCCGCGACCGACGCACCAGTACGCGTCACCGTCTCGACGATCTTCTTCGCCGAGCTGTCGATGACCTCGTGGTCGTAGGCCTTGAGCCGGATGCGGATCTTCTGTCCCGCCATGGCTACTCAGTAGTCCTGTCTCTCTACAGCTCTGGAACCCGGTGTTCCGCACTTCGCCTCTCCGACCCACGCGGTCGGGCGTGTCGCACTCTCGCTGACACAGATGTCCCTTGTTCGAACATCCCTGCGGGATTGCGCACGGCCCTTCCGGAACCGCAGGCCGAGGGCGAGAGGCCCACCGGGTGCCTGGCCGGTGCCGCGCATACGCTTCCCGGAAGATTCCCGTACGTCCGCCCCTGATCAGGGGCGACGAGTACTGTGGGACTCGCTTCCGGTCCTCCCGGCGGGAGGCGCGCAGCATCAACACTCGACCGAGCAACTCGGACAGTCTGCCATATGGGCCACGGCGGACGCCAATCGAGCCGGAGAGAATACCCCGAGGGTGATCCGCGTCAAACACATGGCGCGGCCCCGGCTCACAGCGTGGAGCGGGCGCCGGACAGTTCCTCGCCGAACTCGGTGTCCGCGTAGCGCCGGGTCGCTCCCGCCGCGGTGCCGCTGATCGCGATCGAGCCGCTGGTGACCGGGCCGGTGGCCGAGCCCCGGGCGACCCACAGCAGGCCGTCGGCGTTCTCGCCGGGCGCGCCGACGACGGCCTCCGCCCGGCCGTCCTTGTTCAGGTCGGCGAGATGGGTGGAGGCGCCGAACATGTCCCCGCGCTCGCTGGTGCCGGGCACGCCGCTCGTGTTCTGCGTGTACGCCGTGGAACCGGACCCGGTCAGCCCGGCGGCGGAGCCGAGCAGCAGCGTCGCCGAGCCCGCGTAACCGGCGGACCCGACGGCTTCCCCGCGGCTGCCGACGAGGACGTCCGCGTATCCGTCGCCGTTGGCGTCCCCGACGCTGAGGGAGTCACCGAACAGGTCGGTGTCCTCGCCGACACCGGGCACCGAGGCGGTGTCCTGGTGGATGACCTGGGGCTGCTGCGTGGTGGTGATGCCCTGCGCGCTGCCGTAGAGGACCTGGATCTCCCCGCCGCGGTGGGCGGGGTTCGCCGACGGCGTCAGGGAGGCGTCGCGGGAGCTTCCGGTGACCAGGTCGCCGTAGCCGTCGCCGTTGACGTCGCCGATCTGCCCGGACAGGCCGTCGGAGAGCGGGAGTTCGGTGTGCGAGCCGTCGTGGCCCTCGACGTGGACGGAGCCGTTGGGGTCTCCGCCGGTGGGGCCGGGCAGCCAGAACCGCTCGGCCCGTCCGTCGCCGTCGACGTCGCCGATGGCGACGCCGCGGTTGGTGCCGAGCCAGTTCACGAACTCCCTGCGGGCGGGGGTCCCGGTGCGGGTGAAGGGGCCCGTGTAGCTCGTCGCGCCGCACTGGCCGGTGACGCCGAGGTCGGGTGCCCCGTCGCCGGTGACGTCGCCCGCGGCGATGCCGGCCGCGAAGTTGCAGCCCTCGTCCAGGCCGGTCGGCGTCGGGACCGTGGCACCGCCCTTGAGCCCGGCGGAGCCGCCCCACACCACGGTGAGCGAACCGGTCGCCCCCATGGTGCCCGCCGCCTCGGCGGGGGTGCCGACCAGCAGATCGGCGTAGCCGTCGAGGTCGAGGTCGGCGGAGGCGACCGCCGTACCGAAGCGGTCCCACTCCTCGGGCGCGCCCGGTATGCCGCTGGTCGCCTGGGTGATCACCGTACGGCGGGAGGCGGCCACGCCGGTCGCGGAGCCGTACAGGACGACGACGGCGCCCGCCGCGTCGACCGAGCCGTTGGACGCACCGGGCGCGCCCACGGCCAGGTCGCGGTAGCCGTCGCCGTTGAAGTCGTCCTGGACGGCGGGGGTGTTGGCGCCTCGGTAGACAGGGGCGGCCGCGGCGGGGTGCGCGGGCAGGACCACGGCGGTCAGGGCGGCGGCGGCACTGGCCGCGACGGCGGCGGCGAGGCGGCGGGACGCGACGGGGCCCGGGGCGGGCCGGGAGGGCGTGGTGCTGGAGGCGGGCATGACGGCTCCGGGAGCGAAGGGCCGCGGGGACGGCGGTGACGACAGGGGCGAGGTGACGGAGGAGGCGGGGGTCACGGGCCGGTGATCACCGCGCCGAGGCGGGCGGCTCCCGCCGACCCGAGTCCCGCACCGCCGACGCTGAAACCGACCGCCCCGGACGCCGTGACGGACGTGGCCGAACCGCGCAGGGACCAGACGGAACCCGCGCCGGCGTTCTCCCCCGGCGCGCCGACCAGCAGGTCCGCGTAGCCGTCCTTGTCGGTGTCGACGAGCCGCACGGCGGTGCCGAACGCGTCGCCCTTCTCCGACGTCCCGGGGACGCCGCTGCTGTTCTGCGTCCACATGCGGGCGTGGGCCGTGTCCAGCATGCCGGTGGTGCCCCGGACGACCGTGACGGCTCCGGTGCCGCTGTCCTCCCCCGGGGCGCCGATCACCAGGTCGGCCAGTCCGTCCTTGTCGGTGTCGCCGATCGCGACCGAGGCGCCGAAGCGGTCGCCCGCCTCGCCGGCGCCGGGCACGCCCGCGGTGTCCTGGCCGATCGTCTGGACGCGGCTCGGGGACCCGCCGTACGCGGCGTCGTAGTAGACGGTGACCCGGCCGCCCAGCGAGGTTTCGGGGCTCTGCGCGGGGTCCTCCGGGTGGCCGATCACGATGTCGGGGGAGCCGTCGCCGTCGAGGTTGCCGACGGCGGAGACCGTGCCGGCGGGAAGGGCGTCGTCGTGGAAGTCGCCGGGGGTGACCAGCCAGGTGCCGGGGTCGTCGCCGTGTCCGTCGTACCCCCAGCTGCCGTCCCAGTGGCCGCGGCCGTGGATCACCAGCCGGTCGTTGGTGGTGTTCGGCAGGTTGACGTGGGTCAGGGCGACGATGCCGTGCTCGGGGTTGAAGGTGGTGCCGGTGCCGCTGGTGCCGGACTGCTCGGACAGGTCCGCCGGCATGAAGGTCACCTCGCCGTCGTTGGCGCCCACGGCGATCGACAGCTTCCCCCCGTTGACCGGGTTGAGGGAGTTGTAGGTACCGACGGCCAGGGTCCGGCCCCAGGCGTCGTGGCTGTACGGCCAGGGGTCCTCGACCGTCTTCGCCCTGGTCGGGCCGGAGGAGGTGCCCCACACGACCGTGACCGACCCGCCGCCGACGTCGCCGTGGACCTCCTCGCCCGGAGCGCCCACGACCATGTCGGCGTACCCGTCGGCGTTCAGGTCGTGCACGACGACGGAAGCGCCGAAGCGGTCGCCCGCCTCGGCGCTTCCCGGGATGCCGGTGGAGTTCTGCGTGACGACGGTCCGTCTGGTCGTGTCGACGCCACGGGCCGTGCCGTACATGACGACCAGGGCACCTGCCCTGGCGTGGCCCGCGACCGTGGCGTCCGGCGCCGAGACGACGACATCGCGGTAGCCGTCCTTGTTGATGTCACCCGCCGTGCCGGTGGCCCCGTGTGCCGATGCCGCCGCCAGCGGAGCAATGCCTGAGGCGAGCATGACAGCAGACGTCAGCAAGGTGCGTGTGCGCACGGGCTCCTCCAGAGAGCACGGTGGGGCGAGAGCACACGGGAGACCACCGAGAACGGCAAAGGGTTGTACGCGAACGAGCCCTGATTGAGCCCCGAGTCGATCGGCCGCGCTCAGTCCTCGCGCGCCGCCTTCAGGGTGTCGCGCAGGGCGTAGAACGCCGGCTTGCGGTCGAAGTCGGCGGTCATGACGTTCGCGAAGCCCTCGCCCTGGAAGAACACCGGGACCCACGAGTACTTGTCGGTGAAGCCCCAGATGGTGAAGGAGTTGCAGCCGTCCACGGCCAGACACGCCGCCAGGGCGCGCTGGTAGTAGTCGGCCTGCTTCTGCTCCATCTCGGGGGTCGGCGTCCCGCTCTCCGGCAGGTCCATGCGGACGTCCAGCTCGGTGACCGCCGTCTCCAGGCCCAGCGCGTCGAAGCGGCGCAGGTTGGTCTCCAGGTCGCCCGGGAAGCCGTACCGCGTGCTCAGGTGCGCCTGCACGGAGAAGCCGTGCACCGGCACGCCCTGCGCCTTCAGCTCCTGGACCAGCGCGTAGTACGCGTTGCTCTTCGCGTTGACGCTCTCCACGTTGTAGTCGTTGAAGAACAGCTTCGCCTTCGGGTCGGCCTCGTGCGCCCAGCGGAACGCGTCCGCGACGATGCCCGGGCCCAGCTCACGGATCCAGATGTTGTCCGTCGTCCGCAGGTTGCCCTGCTCGTCGAAGATCTCGTTCGCGACGTCCCACTGCTGGATCTTGCCGGCGTAGCGGCCGACGACCGTGGTGATGTGCTCGCGCAGGATCTCGCGCAGCTCCTCCTTCGAGAAGCCGCCCTCCGTCAGCCACGCCGGGTTCTGGCTGTGCCAGAGCAGCGTGTGGCCGCGCACGACCTGGCCGTGCTTCTTGGCGAACTCGACGATCGCGTCCGCCTGTCCGAAGTCGTAGCGGTCCTTCTCCGGGTGGATGAAGTCCCACTTCATCTGGTTCTCGGGCGACACCGAGCTGAACTGCTTGCCCAGGATCTTGCGGTACTCGGCGTCGTGCGTGAACGGGTCCGGGTAGTCCTGCTCCAGGTGGTGACCGCCGCCGGCCACGGCGGTGCCCACGACGAAGCCCTCGGGGGCGGCCGAACGCAGCCGGTCGAACTTGGCGTTGGCCTGCGGCGCGGCCTGCTGGTCCGCCGCCGGCTCGGCCGTCGCCACGCCCGTCACGAGCGGCAGGGACAGGGCGGCCGCGGCGAGGGCGGCGGTGGCGAAGCGAATGGATCTCATGCGGGGAGTCTCATTCCGTCGTTCGTTTTCGAATGTTTCGAAGTGCTGTCCGAAACATTTGGCGTGGACGGAAGCTAAAGGCCCCGCATGCACGGGGTCAATACCCGTGCATGCGGGGCCTTTGGGAATCTCAGACCTCGGACGCGTACGACACGAAGTCCGCCCAGGCGGCGGGGGTGAGCGCCAGGCGGGGTCCGGCGGCCACGTGCTTCGAGTCGCGGACGTGAATCTTTCGGGGGGTTATCGCAATTTCGACGCAGGAGTTGCCGTCGTTGCCACTGCTGTAACTGCTCTTGAACCACGCCAGTTCGGAGGCGTCCCCGGCGGGGGCCTTGCGGATCATGTCTCTCCCAGCAGTCTCTCGATAAAGGCCAGCGACTCCCGCGGCGAGAGCGCCTGCGCCCGGATCGTGCCATAGCGCAACTCCAGGATGTGCAGGTGCCTGGGATCGTGGGTCGGGCGGCCATTGCAGGCACCGGCCGAGCGACCCACCGCGGTTCCGTCCGCGAACTTCAGCAACTCGATCCCGCCGTCGAGGCCGGAGTGGGACTCGCAGTGCAACGGCATCACCTGAAGGACGACATTGCGCAACGCCCCCACCTCCAGCAGCCGTTCGAGCTGGCGTCGCCACACCATTCTGCCCCCGATGGGGCGCCGCACAGGCGCCTCTTCCAGGACGAAGTGCACCGCAGGAGCAGGGTCGCGTTCGAAGACCGCCTGCCGGGCGAGACGTGCCGCGACCATGCGTTCCACGTCGTCCGACGAGTACGGCGGTTGCGCCGCCTCGAACAGGGCGCGGGCATGCTCGGACGTCTGCAGAAGCCCATGGATGCTGTTGGGCTCGTAGACGCCGATCTCAGTCGCCTTGGCCTCCAACTTCCCCAGTTCCCGCACCTTCTTCGGGTACCGGACCTTCTTCACGTCCTCCCACGCCGCCGAGAGCAGCCCGCCCGCGTCGAGTACCTCGTCGGCCCTGTCCAGGTACTCCTGGCGGGGGATCCGCCTGCCGCCCTCGATCTTGTAGACGAGGTCCTCGCCGTAGCCGATCGCCCGGCCGAACTCGGCGGCGCGCAGGCCGACGGCCTCCCGGCGCAGCTTCAGTTGCCGGCCGACGGTCGTGATGACCGCGACGCCCCACTCGTCGTCCGGATCCACCTCCCAACCCGGTTCGTCCGCCTCGCTCCTGAGCCGGTCCGTGTCCGCCTCGACCGTCATCCGTGCCCCTCCGTCTCCCGCCGATGTGCACACGGCGCCCTACCCGTACGCAACGCTCCGACAGCCCGGACAGCACCGGACAAGCTCCGGACAGTGACGGTACGTACCCTCTGAGTCACTGTTCACGGTAGGCGCATGCGCCCACGCTGAGTGACGTGAACCAGAAATCCGCCGAAACCACGACCGCCGTACGCGACTTCAGCGTGCAGCTCTCCTCCACGCCGCGCGGCGCACGCCTGGCGCGCCTGCTGGCGACCGAACAACTCCGCACCTGGGGGGTGCCGTTGGACCCGGCACGGCAGATCGTGGCGGAACTGGCCGCCAACGCGGCGGCGCACGGGCGCGTACCGGGGCGCGACTTCCGGCTCACGCTCTACGTCGTCGGCGGCACCCTCCGCATCGAGGTCACGGACACGCGCGGTGACCGCCTGCCCTGCCCGAAGGAGCCGACGTGGGACGCGGAGTCGGGCCGGGGCCTGCTGCTGGTGGAGACGCTGGCGGACCGCTGGGGCGTGGCGGAGGACCGCTTTCCGCGCAAGACGGTGTGGGCGGAAGTGGGCGCCTCGGCCCGGGAACCGGACTGCTGAGGTCGTGCGGCCGGCGTCAGACGGCGCGCCACAGAGCCGGGGCCGACGGCGGCTCCCAGCCCGGCTGGGCCGTGTGCGACTGGAGGCAGGCGTAGGCGCGGCCGGCGTAGGTGACGCGGTCGCCCGTGCGGTACGAGGTGCCGGCGGTCCAGGTCGTACCGCCGGGTGGCGGGGTGGTCGTGGAGGTCGGGGTCGGGCCGGGATCCTGGGGCACGTCGAGGACGAAGTCGAAGGAGGCCTGCCTGGCGCCGCCGCTGTCGCGGACCGTCATGAGCAGGCGCGGGTCGAAGATGGTGTCGGTGTTGTTGCGCGGCTCGCCGGGGAAGTAGAGCTGTGTCGTCAGGACGGGGCGATTCGGTGCCTGGACCTTGACGTGGATGTGGCGGGTGCGGCCCGGGTAGAGGCCGGGAACGATCGTCGTCAGCGTGAACGCGCCGTCGGCGCCGGAGAATTGGTGGCCGCGGAAGCGATAGCCGGTGTTGTCGTACGCCCCGTTGACGTCCGCCTGCCAGAAGTCCAGGAGCGCGCCCGATATCGGTCGGCAGGCCAGGCCGAGGACGAACCCGGTCACGGTGAGCCGTGTGCCGGGCGTGCTCGCGTCCACGAGGCTGGTGCGGCGCGGGGAGCTGGGCTTGAAGTACGGGCCTTCGGTCTGCGGCGGTGTCGGGTCGTCGCCGTCGTCGCAGGCCGGGGTCGGCGGGGGTGCCGGCGTTCCGGCACCGGCGAAGGTGCGGGCCAGCGCCGGGCCGCCGATCATCGCCACGGGGATCGCCGCCGTGGCGGCCAGCGCGGCACGCAGCACCGTCTTGCGGGGGATGCCGGCGGGCGGCGCGCCCTCGACCGGGTGGGTCGGCTCGTCCGCCGTCGGCTCGTTCGTGATGTGCTCGTCCATGCCTGCTCCTTGTGGGGGGCTGTCGGAACGGCACCGAACCTAGGCCCGCGGCTCCCCCGCTTCGATGGACTGGTGTGCGCGGCTGTGGTGTTTTCGGAAGGTGCCGGGGCTGACGCCGGTCTCGCGCCGGAAGAAGCGGCTGAAGTACGCCGGGTCGCTGAACCCGGTCCGCGACGCCACCTGCCGTACGGACAACTCGGTGTGGGCCAGGAGCCGTTGGGCGCGCAGCACGCGCGCCTCGATGAGCAGCCGCCCGGGGCTGCGGCCGGTCGCCGCGCGCACCGCCCGGCTGAGGTGCCCCGGCGTCACCCCGAGCCGGGCGGCGCAGTCCCGGACCGTCCACGCCACCGCCTCACGCCGCGCGGTGAGCAGGACGAACTCCTCCGCCACAGCCGCCGCCCGCCCCTCGGCGTCACTGGGGAGCGGGGGTCCGCCGGGCAGTCGCGCCAGCCGGACGACGAGGACGTGCAGCAGGGACCGAAGGACGCTGTCGTAACCGGGTTCGCGCCGCCGGTGCTCGGTCACCAGCTCGGACATCAACGCGCCGATGCGCGCGTCCTCCTCGGGAGGAGGCCGGAACCAGCGCCCTTCCGCCAGTCGCCGCAACAGGCCCCGGTCTGCCGGGTGGTCCACCAGGAAGTCGTCCGTGAACAGCACGAGGGTGCCGTCGAGGCCACCGCTCCGCTCCCAGTGGTGCACCTGACCGGGGCGGAGCACACCGAGGTGCGGCGGGGTGAGGGGCCGGCGGTCGAGGTCGACGACGTGGGTTCCGGTGCCGGCGGTGACGTGGACGATCTCGTAGAACGTGTGCCGGTGCGGCAGCCCCGAACGGGCGAGCGGCCCGATGTCGTCGAAGCCACCGGCCGCGAAGGGCGGGTCGTCCGGACCGGCGATCTCCAGCCGGTGCAAGGGCAGTTCACCGGCACGGGGCACGAGGCAGGGCGTCCCCGCCGGAACAGTGGTGCCGCGCACGATCCCCCCGAGGAACGGTCAGAGGAACAGAAAGGTACGGACCAAGCTCTTTCCGGGCCGGAGTGTACGCGGACCGTCACGGCCGTGTGACAGACATGGGCCTCGGGCCGGGCGAGGGAACGCGGGCGTCGGCGATGCCGTCCTGCCGCGTGACAACAGCTTGTCACGGGGGAAGGAACCCACACTCATGCGTGCTCGCATCGCCACCAGCACCGCGGTCCTCGTCCTGTCGGCCCTCGCGCTGACCGCCTGCAACGGCAGCGACGACAACGGCGGCGACGTCAACGTGCCGGAAGGCCGGAGGACTCCGTCCGCCTCCGCGCCCTCCGGCTCCGCCTCTGCCGCGCCGACGCCGGAGGGGACCGGCTCGGGCGACTCCGCCAAGGGCGGCGCGACGGCCACCCCGGCCGGTGCGGGCACCGGCGACGACGCCACCGCGGCCTGCACGACGAAGAACACCGAGATCCGCTTCGTCCAGGCCGCCAACCGCGCGGGCGAACACGAGGCGGCCCAGGGCGCCATCGAGGTCACCAACACCTCCGGCGCGACCTGCACGCTCGTGGGCGCCGTCACGCTGACCGCGAAGGACGACCAGGACAAGGCCGACCCCATCGAGACGGACAACTCGCGCAACGGCACCGACGCCGTCGACATCGCGCCGGGCGCCACGGCGACGTCGGAGGTGACCTACAGCAACGTCAACTCCGAGGGCAGCGCGTCGGGCCGCGACGTCTGCGCCGTACAGGCGTCCTCCGTCGAGATCGCCCTGCCCGAGGACGTGGCCCGCACCGTGCGCGTCACCAAGGGCGACGGATCTCCGGGCTCCTTCGACGTGTGCGGCCCGCACGTCCGCGTGGGCGCCTTCCACGCGTCCTGACCCGCGCGGACCGAGGCGGCCGGCCGTACCCCCGCCGGCCGCCTTAAGTGCGCCTTAAGCCGTCGTTAAGCCCGATCTCTGGCCTGAACCAACGGTTGGTTGCGTCGTGAACCGTCCGTAGCATCCACCACGTTCCACCACGCTCGACCATCACGCACCACCAACCCCCCACATACAGAGGTGTGTTCAGCCATGGCTGCTCATCGCGCACGCCGACGCTCCCTCGGCGGACTCGCACTGCTCGTCGCCGCCGCCGTCACCGGCGCCCTCGTCCTGACCGGCACCGGCCCCGGCACCGAACGGGCCGACGCCGCCACCCCCGCCACCGCCTCCCCCACAGCGGTGACCTGGTCCGACGAGTTCGACGGCGCCGCCGGCAGCGCCCCCGACCCGGGCAAGTGGACCCTGGAGACCGGCGGCACCGGCAACGGCAACAACGAGCTGCAGTACTACACGAACAGCACGGACAACGCCGCCCTCGACGGCAACGGCAACCTCGTCATCACCGCCTGCAAGAACTCCGACCCGGGCCTGACCTGCTGGTACGGGCCCTGCCAGTTCACCTCCGCACGGCTCAACACCGCCACCACCTTCACGCAGGCCTACGGCCACTTCGAGGCCCGCATCAAGATCCCGCGCGGCCAGGGCATCTGGCCCGCGTTCTGGATGCTCGGCGACGACCTCGGCAGCGTCGGATGGCCGGGCAGCGGCGAGATCGACATCATGGAGAACGTCGGCAAGGAACCCGGCACGGTCCACGGCACCCTGCACGGCCCCGGCTACTCCGGCAGCGGCGGCATCGGCGCCCCGTACAGCCTCCCGGACGGCCAGGCCTTCGCCGACGACTTCCACGTCTTCGCCGTCGACTGGAGCCCCGAGAAGATCACCTGGTCCGTGGACGGCCAGACCTACCAGACCCGCACACCCGCCGACCTGAACGGCAACAAGTGGGTCTTCGACCACCCGTACTTCCTCATCCTCAACCTCGCCGTCGGCGGCAACTGGCCCGGCAGCCCCGACGACAGCACCCAGTTCCCGCAGACGATGACCATCGACTACGTGCGGGTGTCGGCGGCCGACGGCGCCGCGCGGTAGGGGGCACCAGCGTCACCAGGGGCCGCGCGGCCCTCCCCCACGCGCCTCGCGGCCCTCACACGCCTCACATGCCTCACGCGCCTCGCGGTGCACCCGTGCCGCGAGGCGTTCCGGCGCACCGTGTTCCACAGGTCCGTACCAACCCCTTGCCCCCGCCCCGCCCGCACCGCAAGCTCCCCTCATGGAGCTGGAGTTGCGGCATCTGAAGACCATCCGGGCCATCGCCGACGCGGGCAGTCTCACCCGGGCCGCGACCGGCCTCGGCCTGACCCAGCCCGCGCTGAGCGCCCAGCTCAGGCGCATCGAACGGGCCCTGGGCGGCGCCCTGTTCGAGCGCGGCCGGCACGGCGTGCGGGCCACCCCGCTCGGCGAACTCGTCCTGGAGCGCACCCGCGTCGTCCTGCCCGCGGTCAGCGAACTCCAGCAGGAGGCCCACCGCTTCGCACGCGACCGGCGCTCGAAGCAGCGCCTGCGCATCGGCGGCACGCACGGCCCGCTGCTCGGCGCGCTCGTCGACCGGCTCGCCGCCGCCGTCCCCGGTGTCACCGTCACCACCTCGGCCTCCTGGTCCGAACGGCAGCTCGCCGAGCAACTCACCGACGGCACCCTCGACTTCGCCCTCGCCGGAACCTGCGGCGCCGCCACCCCGCCGGGCGCCCCGCACCTCGTGTGGCGGGAGATCGCCGTCGACCCCGTCTTCGCCATGCTCCCCGACGACCACCACCTCGCCCACCGCCCCGACGTCGACCTCGGCGAACTCGCCGACGACGCCTGGGCCTGCGTCCCCGGCGACGGCTGCTTCGGCGACTGCTTCACCGCCGCCTGCGCCCGCGCCGGGTTCACCCCGCGCCGCATGTACGAGACGGACACCGCGTCCCTCGTCCACCTCGTGCAGGTCGGCCGCGCGGTCGGCCTGTGCCGGGCCACGTTCCCCACCACGCCCGGCATCACCACCCGGCCCCTCGCCGGTACGCCGCTGCTGTGGCGGCACCTGCTCGGCCTGCACCCCGCCTCGCAGCCGCCGGACCTCGCGGCGACCGTGCTGGCGCAGGCCCGGGGCGCCCACGCGGCGGCGGCGAACCGCAGCGCCGGGTACGCCGACTGGCTCGCCTCGCACGGTCCCGACCCGGTCCCGTAGCCGTGTGCCGCGTTCCATAACACCGGGGAGGGGGGTCGACTGACGGCTTACCCGGGCCGGTCGGCGCTCCCTACGGTTTCGGCACCTCCCCACGGAGCTTCCCCAGCTGGCTCAGCTGCCTCAGCTGCCTCACCGAAACCGAGGAGATCCCCATGCTCCAACGTCACAGCAGAGCTCTGTGCGCCGCCCTCGCGGCGACCGGCGCCCTGCTCCTCACGGGCCTCAGCGACACGGCCGCCGCCACCTCCCGGTCCGCCACCGCGTCGGACCCGGCCGCCACTTCGCCGGACCCGGCCGCCTCCGCCGCCGAGACCCTCCGCACCGCCGACGCCCCTCCCGCCCTGCTCGACGCCATGCGGCGCGACCTCGGCCTCAGCGACCGGCGGCAGGCTCAGCGCCGCCTGGCCAACGAGGCCGAGGCCGGCGCCACCGCCGGACGGCTGCGCGCCGCGCTGGGCGCCGACTTCGCGGGAGCCTGGGTGCGCGGCGCCGACTCCGGCACGCTGACCGTGGCCACCACCGACGCCGCCGACGTACCGGCCATCGAGGCGCAGGGCGCCACGGCCGCCGTCGTACGCCGTCCGCTCACCGCGCTCGACGCCGCCAAGTCCCGCCTCGACCGGGCGGCGAAGGACCACGGCAGCGCCGACGCACACGTCTGGTACGTCGACGTCCGCACGAACTCCCTCGTCGTCGAGGCCGGCGAACCCGCCGCCGCCCGCGCCCTGCTGGCCGCCGCCGGCGTCGACCGCTCCCTCGCCCGCGTCGAGCGGTCGGCCGAACAGCCGCGCCCGCTCTACGACTTGCGGGGCGGCGACGCGTACTACATGAACAACAGCGGCCGGTGTTCCGTCGGCTTCCCCGTCACCCGCGGCACCCAGCAGGGCTTCGCCACGGCCGGGCACTGCGGCCGGACCGGCACCAGCACGACCGGCTTCAACCGCGTCGCGCAGGGCACCTTCCAGGGCTCCACCTTCCCCGGCAACGACATGGCGTGGGTGGCCACCAACACCAACTGGACGGCCACGCCGTACGTGAAGGGCGCCGGCGGCCAGAACGTCCAGGTCACGGGCTCCACGCAGGCCGCCGTCGGAGCGTCCGTGTGCCGCTCCGGCTCCACCACCGGCTGGCACTGCGGCACCGTCCAGCAGCACAACACCAGCGTGACCTACCCCGAGGGCACCATCTACGGCGTCACCCGCACCAGCGTGTGCGCCGAGCCCGGCGACTCCGGAGGCTCCTACATCTCCGGCAGCCAGGCGCAGGGCGTCACCTCGGGCGGCTCGGGCAACTGCTCGACGGGCGGCACGACGTACTTCCAGCCGCTCAACCCGCTCCTCCAGACGTACGGCCTCACCCTGAAGACCACCACGAGCGGCCCCGGCGAGCCCGGACCCGGTGAGCCGGGCGAGCCCGGCGGCACCTGGGCGGCCGGCACCGTCTACCAGGCGGGCGCCCAGGTGACCTACGGCGGTGCCACGTACCGCTGCCTCCAGGGCCACCAGGCCCAGGTCGGCTGGGAGCCGCCGAACGCTCCCGCGCTGTGGCAGCGCGTCTGATCCACTGAGGGGGCGCGGAAGGGCCCGGTGGCCGACCGACGGGGCGGCCACCGGGCCCTTCCGCGCACCGCCTCAGGTACGGCTGACCGTCGCGCAGTCCGCCCCCTCACCCACGGCGTCCCTGCGGTCGTACGGGTCCATGGTCGGGCCGGTGCCGGGCTTCCCTTCCTCCCCGGGGAAGTCGGGGTGGAAGTACCCGTCGTGCACGTCGCAGGCGTCGTTGTACGAGCGCACGTCGTACGACTCCAGCATCAGGCGGCCCTCGGTGACGGTCCAGTTCCGGGGGTTCGACAGCAGGAACGTGATGTCGCGGCGGACGATGGTCCGCTCCACGGCGTCGCTGCCGCCCCGCGCCCGGACCGTCGGGTAGACGAACGTGTAGTCCGCGTGGATCTTGACCTCGCCCGGCCGTCCGTCGGCGACGGTCATGTGCCCGCGGACCTTGATCACGTCACCGGCGAGGCGCGCCTCGTCCGGGTCGAAGCGGCTGAACAGCATGATCGGGTCGTTGTCCCGCGTCGGCTCGCGCAGCGCCCGCCGCAGGTCGGGCAGGAGGTCGGGCTGCTGGGGATCCAGGACGTCCAGCGCCCGCCGCGGCGTCTCGCCCCGCAGCGTCGCCTCGTCCAGGTTGGCGGCCACCAGGAACTCCTTGGCACGCCGCAGACCGCGGGCGACCTCCGCCTCGCCGAGTCCGCCGAGGGCCTTGGCCTCCGGCAGCACGATGGCGTCGGCGCCGTCCGCCCACCGCTCGGCGGGCGAACCGCGGAAGGGGTGCGCGCGGGTGGCCGCCCCGGAGCTCGTGGCATCGCCGGGCGCGTCACCGGGCCGGCCGCTCTCGGCGGGAAGAGGCGTGGGCGAGGCGGCGCCGGAATCGGCACCGAGACCGGGTATCCGGTCGAGCACCAACGAGGGCCGCAGGGCGACGACGGCCAGCGCGACGGCGAGGACCACACCGACGCCTGCCCCGATCCGACGCCGCCGCGTCCGGCGCCGCCCCGCCGCCTCCTGCAACGCGGTGGGCCCGGCCCGCCACCCCGGCGGCGAGACACCCGCCCGCTCCTGCTCACGCAGCCGCCGGGTCACCATCCGCGCCCGCGCCGACGGCTCCTTTGGCGCGGATACGCTCCCGCCCTCAGCGGCCTCCCGCAGGAACGCCTCCAACTCCTCGTCGCTGAAGGCCGCTTCACCCGGCCGTTCGTCGGGCTGCTCGGGCTGCTCGGGCGGCTGAAGGGTACTCACGGGCGCGGCGCTCACTCTCAACGGTCGTGGATCTTCCGCCCGTTCAGACTCCCGCCACGGCTCAAGGGCTGTACGGGCGGCACTTGAACTTTCCGGGGCCGGGGATGCTCACCCGCGTGAGACGGCCTCGACCACGTCGACCGTCTCGGAGCCCTCACGGCGGATCCGCTCGGTCCCCCAGGCGCCGAGCGCCTCAAGCGCCTGATTGAGCGTGCGCCCGTGCTCCGTCAGGGAGTACTCGACCCGCGGCGGCACCTCGGCGTACACCTCCCGGTGCACGAGACCGTCCTCCTCCATCTCCCGCAGGTGCTGCGTCAGCATCTTCTCGCTCACCCCCGGCAGCCCCCGACGGAGTTGAGCGAAGCGGCGGACACCATGGGCGTCGAGCTCCCAGAGGATCAGCCCCTTCCACTTGCCGCTCAACACGTCGAGCGCGGCGTCGATGCCGCAGATGTAGGGCCCACGTCTCGGCGCCTTGGCCATCCCGACCCTCCCCCTTACAAAAAGGTAAGTACCGCAGAAATTAGTAGGTACTTCCGAGAGTAGTGACGCTCTCCGAGCATGGAGGCGTGAACGAACAAGAGAACCAGTCGACCAGCAAGGACAACACCGTCACCGTGATCGGGCTCGGCCCGATGGGCCAGGCGATGACCCGCACGCTCCTCGCCGCCGGCCACCGGGTCACCGTCTGGAACCGCACCGCCGCCCGCGCCGCCGACGTCGTCGCCGACGGTGCGACGCTCGCGGCGACACCCGCCGAGGCGGTCGAGGCGAGCGACCTGGTCATCCTCAGCCTGACCGACTACCGCGCGATGTACGACATCCTCGACGGCGCCACCGCGTCGCTGGCCGGCCGGACGCTGGTCAACCTGAGCTCCGACACCCCGGACCGCTCACGCGAGGCGGCGACCTGGGCAGCGGATCACGGCGCCACCTTCCTCACCGGAGGTGTCATGGTCCCGGCGCCGATGGTCGGCACGGAGGCGTCCTACATCTACTACAGCGGCCCCGAGGAGGCGCTGCGACGCCACCGGGAGACGCTCGCGCTGCTGGGAGCCCCCCGTCCCCTGGGCGAGGACCCGGGCCTGGCCCAACTGATGTACCAGGCCCACCTCACCGTCTTCCTCACCACCTTGTCGGGCCTGATGCACGCCACGGCGATGCTGGGTACGGCCGGAGTCAAGGCCACGGAAGCACTGCCGGAGCTGCTCGCCCTGACCGACTCGATCGGGGACATGCTGAGGGCCGGCGAGGAGAACCCCGGCGCCGCGCTCGACGCCGGAGAACACCCCGGCGACCTCAGCACGGTCACCATGATGGGCGCGACCGCCGACCACATCGTCGAAACCACCAAGACCCTCGGCCTGGACCTGGCCCTCCCCCTGGCCATCCAGTCCCACTACCACCAGGCCATCAAAACCGGCCACGGCCCGGACAACTGGACCCGAATCATCGACACCATCCGAACCCCCCACTGACCAACACGCCGACGGGCCCCGGCGGGGCTGCGCGGCTGGCACGGCGGGGCTGCGGCGCGACGGCGGGCGAAGCCCGCCCAGCCGCGGGCAGTCGCGCCGCAGGGCGGCACCCGTCCCACAGAGGGCGGCACCACGCAACGCCGGGCCACGCAAACCCCGTGACGCCCACCGCACCCCCCGGACCATGCAAACCCCGGCCCACACCAGCCCCGTAACACCCACCGCACCCCGGCCCACACAAACCCCGTAACACCCACCCCACCCCCGCCCCACCCCACAACGCAGGCAAACACCACCCCCCGCACCCCATACCCTGCCGATCATGACCCGCACGACACCACCCCGCCCCCTCGACATCACCATCGAGTTCCCGGAGCTCACCCCCCTCGCCCGCACCACCACCCGCCTGCACCCCCGCGCCGGCGCCCCCACCCCCACCGACAGCTCCCTCGGCGGCCCTCTGCTGTGGCCGCAGGACGAGCCCTGGCCCGTCTGTCCCGACCACGGCGAACCCTGGCAACGCGGCCTCGTCCCCGACGAGATCCACCACCGCCGCGCCGTCCTCGCCCACGCCTGGCAGCGCCAACGCCAAGACCCCCGCCCCGCCCCCGGAACGGACCGCACGGACCCCCTCACCCCCGAGGAGCGCGAGCTCGTGGACCGCGCCGCCGAGGACCGCCGCGTCCCGGTCGAGGGCCCCTCCCCCCTCATCCCCGTCGCCCAGCTCTACGCCGGCGACGTCCCCGGCCTGCCCCGCCCCGAAGGCACCGACCTGCTCCAGGTCCTGTGGTGCCCGTTCGACCACGTCGGCGACTACCTCCCCCGCACCGAGCTCCACTGGCGTACCGCCGCCGACGTCATACACCTCCTCGACGACGCCCCGCGGCCCCCGGTCGTCGGCAACGACGACTACCTCCCCGAGCCCTGCGTCCTGCACCCGGAGCCCGTCACCGAATACCCGGCCCCGCACGAACTCCCCGACGACCTGGCCGCCCGCATCGCGGCGTGGGAGGAGGGGAACGACGTGACCTACCAGTACGACCTCGGCGTGGCCCCCGGCTGCAAGGTCGCCGGCCACGCCCCGTGGAGCTTCTCCGACCCCGTCCCGATGACCTGCCCCGAGTGCGGCGGCGCCGTACGCCCCCTGCTCACGATCGACGGCAGCGAATGGGACGGCGGCAGCGCGAGCTGGCGCCCGGTCGAGGACACCGACGCGGACGCGAACGCGGCGCACGACACCCACCTCACCATCGGCCGCGGCCACTGCCTCCAGCTCTACGTCTGCGAAGCCTCGTACGACCACCCGCACCTCCAGCACATGCAATGAACCGCGCACCGGGCCCCGGACACACCCACGGACCGCGCACACGAAAGGGCCCGCACGACCGAAGTCGTGCGGGCCCTTCCCGGTGCTCGCTGGAGCTACCAGGTCAGATCAACGGACTCACTTGTTGATCTTGGTGACCTGGCCGGCGCCCACGGTCCGGCCACCCTCACGGATGGCGAACTTCAGGCCCTCTTCCATGGCGACGGGCTGGATGAGCTCCACCTTCATCTCGGTGTTGTCACCCGGCATGACCATCTCGGTGCCCTCGGGGAGGGTCACCACGCCGGTCACGTCCGTCGTACGGAAGTAGAACTGCGGACGGTAGTTGTTGAAGAACGGCGTGTGGCGGCCACCCTCGTCCTTGGACAGGATGTAGGCCTGGGCCTCGAACTCCGTGTGCGGCGTGACCGAACCCGGCTTGATGATGACCTGGCCGCGCTCGACGTCCTCGCGCTTGATGCCACGGAGGAGCAGACCGACGTTCTCACCGGCCTGGCCCTCGTCGAGCAGCTTGCGGAACATCTCGATGCCGGTGACCGTGGTGGTGGTCTTCTCGGTCTTGATGCCGATGATGTCGACGGTCTCGTTGACCTTCAGGACACCACGCTCGATACGGCCGGTGACGACCGTACCGCGACCGGTGATCGTGAAGACGTCCTCGATCGGCATGAGGAACGGCTTGTCGACGTCGCGCTCCGGCTCCGGAATCGCGGTGTCCACGGCCTCCATGAGCTTGAGGACGGACTCGCCCCACTCCTTGTCGCCCTCGAGCGCCTTGAGCGCCGAGACCTTGACGACCGGAACGTCGTCGCCCGGGAACTCGTACTCGGAGAGCAGCTCACGAACCTCGAGCTCGACGAGCTCCAGGATCTCCTCGTCGTCCACCATGTCGGCCTTGTTCAGGGCGACGACGATGTAGGGAACGCCGACCTGGCGGGCCAGGAGCACGTGCTCCTTGGTCTGCGGCATCGGGCCGTCGGTGGCGGCGACCACGAGGATGGCGCCGTCCATCTGCGCCGCACCCGTGATCATGTTCTTGATGTAGTCCGCGTGACCGGGGCAGTCGACGTGGGCGTAGTGACGCGTCTCGGTCTGGTACTCGACGTGCGCGATGGAGATGGTGATACCGCGCTGGCGCTCCTCAGGAGCCTTGTCGATCTGGTCGAAGGCCGAGGCCTCGTTCAGGTCCGGGTACGCGTCGTGCAGCACCTTGGTAATGGCGGCCGTGAGGGTCGTCTTACCGTGGTCGATGTGACCGATGGTGCCGATGTTGACGTGCGGCTTAGTCCGCTCGAACTTCGCCTTCGCCACTGGGGTCCTCCTGTGGAGTGGTTCTGGTACGCCTTACTCATCGGCGCCAGGTGATCTTTGCTGGAAAGCCCGGGCCCAGGGGCATTCCCACCACGATTGCGGCGGAATGCCCCACAAGGCTCCGGAGTCAAGCCTACGGCGTGGACGCGCGGTCCGTTACTCGCCCTTGGCCTTCGCGATGATCTCCTCGGCGACGTTCCGCGGAACCTCGGCGTAGGAGTCGAACTGCATCGAGTAGCTTGCGCGACCCGACGTCTTGCTGCGGAGGTCGCCGACGTAGCCGAACATCTCCGACAGGGGCACGAGGCCCTTCACGACGCGGGCACCCGCCCGCTCCTCCATGGCCTGGATCTGGCCACGGCGGGAGTTGATGTCGCCGATGACGTCACCCATGTAGTCCTCGGGCGTGGTGACCTCTACGGCCATCATCGGCTCGAGGAGCACGGGCGAAGCCTTGCGCGCGGCCTCCTTGAAGGCCTGCGAGCCGGCGATCTTGAACGCGAGCTCGGAGGAGTCCACCTCGTGGTAGGCACCGTCGATCAGCGTCACGCGCACACCGGTCATCTCGTAACCGGCGAGGATGCCGAACTGCATGGCCTCCTGGCAGCCGGCGTCGACCGAAGGGATGTACTCCTTCGGGATACGACCACCGGTGACCTTGTTGACGAACTCGTACGAGGCGTCGCCGCCCTCGATCGGCTCGATCGCGATGATGACGCGAGCGAACTGGCCGGTACCACCCGTCTGCTTCTTGTGGGTGAACTCGACCTTCTCGACCGACTTGCGGATCGTCTCACGGTACGCGACCTGAGGCTTGCCGACGTTGGCCTCGACCTTGAACTCACGGCGCATACGGTCGACCAGCACCTCGAGGTGCAGCTCGCCCATACCACCGATGATGGTCTGGCCGGTCTCCTCGTCCGAGTGGACCTGGAAGGACGGGTCCTCCTCGGCCAGCCGCTGGATCGCGACGCCGAGCTTCTCCTGGTCGCCCTTCGACTTGGGCTCGATGGCGACCTGGATGACCGGGGCCGGGAAGTCCATGGACTCCAGGATCACCGGCGACTTGTCGTCGGACAGCGTCTCACCCGTGGTGGTCTGCTTCAGGCCCATGACGGCGACGATGTCACCGGCGCCCACCGACTCGATCTCCTCACGCTTGTTCGCGTGCATGCGGTAGATCTTGCCGATGCGCTCCTTCTTGCCCTTCACGGAGTTCAGCACCTGGGTGCCGGACTCCAGACGGCCGGAGTACACGCGGACGAAGGTGAGCTTGCCGAGGTGCGGGTCGCTCATGATCTTGAACGCGAGCGCGGCGAGCGGCTCGTCGTCCGACGGCTTGCGCTTGACGACCGTCTCCGGGTCCTTGACGTCGTGGCCCTCGATGGCCTCGATGTCGACCGGCGACGGCAGGTAGCGCACGACCGCGTCGAGCAGGGGCTGAACGCCCTTGTTCTTGAACGCGGTACCGCAGAACACGGGGGTGACGGTCGTGCCGCCGCCCTTGCCGGACGCGATGGTGATACGACGGATCGCGGCGTACAGCTGCTCCACGGAGGGCTCGGTGCCCTCCAGGTACAGCTCCATCAGCTCCTCGTCGTTCTCGGCCACGGCCTCCAGCAGCTTGCCGCGGTACTCCTCGGCAGCCTCGGCGTGCGTGTCCGGGATGTCGACGGTGTCGTACATCTCGCCCTTGGTGGCCTCGGCGGACCAGACCAGGGCCTTCATCGTCACGAGGTCGATGACGCCCTTGAAGTCGGCCTCGGCACCGATCGGCAGCTGCATGACCAGCGGCTGCGCACCCAGGCGGTCGCTGATCATGTCGACGCAGCGGTGGAACTCCGCGCCGGTCCGGTCGAGCTTGTTGACGAAGCAGATGCGCGGAACGCCGTAGCGGTCCGCCTGACGCCACACCGTCTCGGACTGGGGCTCAACGCCGGCGACGCCGTCGAACACCGTCACGGCACCGTCGAGCACGCGCAGGGAACGCTCCACCTCGACGGTGAAGTCGACGTGGCCCGGCGTGTCGATGATGTTGATGGTGTGGTCGACGTCTTCCAGCGGCCAGTGGCAGGTGGTGGCAGCAGAGGTGATCGTGATGCCACGCTCCTGCTCCTGCTCCATCCAGTCCATGGTGGCAGCGCCGTCGTGGACCTCACCGATCTTGTACGAAACGCCGGTGTAGAACAGGATCCGCTCGGTGGTGGTCGTCTTGCCCGCGTCGATGTGGGCCATGATGCCGATGTTGCGCACCTTGGCCAGGTCAAGCGAAGTGGTAGCCATAAGGCTTTCGTCTTCTCTCGGTCTCGATGGGGTCTGCGACTACCAGCGGTAGTGCGCGAAGGCCTTGTTGGACTCGGCCATCTTGTGCGTGTCCTCGCGCTTCTTCACAGCGGCACCGAGGCCGTTGGAGGCGTCGAGGAGCTCGTTGAGCAGACGCTCGGTCATGGTCTTCTCGCGACGGGCGCGGGAGTAACCGACCAGCCAGCGCAGCGCCAGCGTGTTGGCACGGCCGGGCTTGACCTCGACCGGGACCTGGTAGGTGGCACCACCGACACGGCGGGACTTGACCTCGAGGGTCGGCTTGATGTTCTCGAGAGCGCGCTTCAGCGTGATGACCGGGTCGTTGCCGGTCTTCTCGCGCAGGCCCTCCATGGCGCCGTAGACGATGCGCTCGGCGGTGGAGCGCTTGCCGTTCAGCAGCACCTTGTTGATCAGGGAGGTCACCAGAGGAGAACCGTAGACCGGGTCGATGATGACCGGGCGCTTCGGGGCGGGGCCCTTACGAGGCATTCTTACTTCTCCTTCTTGGCGCCGTAACGGCTGCGAGCCTGCTTGCGGTTCTTGACACCCTGGGTGTCGAGCGAGCCGCGGATGATCTTGTAGCGAACACCCGGCAGGTCCTTCACACGGCCGCCGCGCACGAGCACGATGGAGTGCTCCTGCAGGTTGTGTCCCTCACCCGGAATGTAAGCGGTGACCTCGATCCCGCTGGTCAGACGCACACGCGCGACCTTACGCAGGGCCGAGTTCGGCTTCTTCGGGGTGGTCGTGAACACACGCGTGCAGACGCCACGACGCTGAGGGGAACCCTCGAGTGCGGGCGTCTTGTTCTTCTCGACCTTGTCCTGCCGGCCCTTGCGGACCAGCTGCTGGATCGTAGGCACTACTTCTCCGGTTTCTGTGTGCCGATGGGTACAGCTAACCTGGAACGTCGCCGACCCACGCGGTCGGGTGTGTCGAATCCCGCAGACTCCCGCCGCAGGGACGGAAAAGGCGCAGATTACGGTGGCCGCTCTCGGACCCTGTGCGGTTCAGAGGCACACACGAGGGCCAGGGCACACCCCAGGCACAAGGTCTGAGCGTACCTACCGCAAGGACATCGGTCAAAACAAATGGAACGCGGCCCCAGGTGACGGAGGCCGCGGGCCGCCCGCGGCCCGGATTGGCCGGATCGCGCCCTGTACGGCACCGGCGGTCGAGCCGTTCAGTACGTTGATCCGTCCGCTGCGACGAACGGGGGTTCAACCTGATGGGATCGGCGCCGCACTCACCGGACGACGGGGGCCTGGAGGACCGGGTGCCGTTCCTGGCCCGGCTGGAGAGCCCGGACCGTACAGCGCTGCTGTCGCTCGGCCGGGAACTGAGGTTCGCGGCCCGCGTCGTCCTGCTGCACCAGAGCGAACCGTCGGCGCACGTGCTGTTCCTGGTGGAGGGCTGGACCAAGGTCACGGCCGCTGCCGCCAGCGGATACGAGGCGCTGCTCGCCCTGCGCGGCCCCGGCGACATCGTCGGCGAGTCCGCCGCGCTGACCGGACGGCCCCGCTCGGCGACCGTCACCGCGCTGGAACCGGTGCGGGCGGTCGCGCTGGAGCACTCCCGCTTCAAGGACTTCCTGAACCGCTCCCCCGCCGTGTCCTTCGCCCTGCTGGGTCTCACCGCGGACCGGACCCGCGCGGCCGACCGGCGGCGCCTGGAGTTCGCCTCGATGAACGTCCGGCAGCGCTTCGCCGTGCTGCTCCTGGACCTCGCCCGCACCCACGGCCGCCGCACCGCCGAGGGCATCGAACTGGTCGTGCCGCTCAGCAAGCAGGAACTGGCGGGCTCGGTGGGCGCCTCCCGCGAGATGGTGCAGCGCCTGCTGCGGGAGCTGCGCGAGAAGGAGGCCGTCGTCACGGGCCGCCGCGCCCTGATCATCCTGCGGCCCGACCTGCTGCGCCTGATCGCGGCCACGGATCAGCCGGTGCCGGGCGTTCCCGCACCGTCACGTCCACCCCGCGCGGCGGACGGGCCGGCGCGCTCGTGCCGCCCCGGCAAGGCGTAGCGGAACGCGGCACGGCGCAGCGGAACGCCGCCCGTACGCCCTGCCGGTCGTCCGTGTCCGTGTCGCGCTTCTGTGCACACGTTCACACTTCGACTGGGTCATGCGCCCTCACGCCCCGCTCCGCACTCCGGTCACTCTGGCTGCCCTGCACGGCCACCCCACCGTTCGAAGGGCGACCATGACCGACCCCGTGAGCCGCACGATCCTGCTGCTGGACATCGAGAGGTTCAGCGACCGCGACGACGTCGAGCAGGCCTATCTGCGGCGCATGCTCTACGACATCACCGACCGTGCGCTGGAGAGCGCGGGCATCGACGAGACCCTGCGCCTGCGGGCCGACCGCGGGGA
Source organism: Streptomyces sp. NPDC037054 (assembly GCF_055606745.1). Lineage (NCBI taxonomy): Bacteria > Bacillati > Actinomycetota > Actinomycetes > Kitasatosporales > Streptomycetaceae > Streptomyces > Streptomyces sp. NPDC037054. The sequence goes on from NZ_JBVJSJ010000001.1 coordinate 920,622, forward strand.
CGCCGTCATGGAGCTGATCGACGCGAACGCCCCGGTCACGGCGCTGCTGCGGGCTCTGCTCACCGACGTACCGGCACAGCTGCGGCAGATGAACCGCATGGCGTCCCGCTCGGCGCAGATCCGGCTGCGCGGCGTCGTCGCCACCGGCTGGGTCGCCGTGGACGGGCAGGGCGGCTGGGTCGGCTCCGACCTGAACCGGGCCTGCCGGCTGCTGGACGCGGAACTGCTGCGCGCGGCGCTGCGGGAACGCCCCGACGACTTCGCGCTGTGCGTGTCGGACGCGCTGTACCGGGGTGTCGTGCGCCACGACCACACCGGCGTACCGGCGTCGGAGTTCCACCCGGTCACGCTGGACAGCAAGAACGGCCCGCTGCGGGCCTGGCTGCACGGCCCGCTGCCGACGGCGGCCGGCCCGGCGGGACACGGCGAGGGCCACGACGGCGGGGGCACGGAGCAGGCGCCGGACGGATCAGGGGACCGTCCGGCGCCGCGGGACCACGGGGGCCCCACGAGCGGCCCGGCGCCGGCGGGATCACGGGGAGCCCCGGCGTCGGGCCATGTCTTCAACGTCAGCGGCGGCTCGGTCAGTTTCGGCGGCAGCTTCGGCGGCGGCGACACCAACATCGTCCTGGGCGACCGGGAGCGGGGTGAGCGGCCGTGACGGTCCAGGACCAGCAGGGGGCGGGCCCGGCGGCGCCGTCGGACGGGTCCGGTCCCCCGCCCGACGCCGGCGAGGCCGCGGCGGACGCGACCAAGAAGGGCGGCGCCGAGGAGGCGCAGGAGCCCGAGCAGACCCAGAAGGCCTGGGCCGCCCGGCGCGACCTGGTCGACCACAGCCCCCGCACGATGAACGTGCACGGCGGATCCGTCGACTTCGGCGGCAGCTTCGGCGGCGGCGACACCAACGTCGCCGCCGGGGCCCGGGTCACCGGCGACGTGATCATGGGCAGCAAAACGGTCCACCACTGGACCTTCTCCGGGTTCTCCACCGGCGCCGCCTCCGGCGAGATCCCGCGCACCACCCTGGACCGGCTGGCCGCGTCCTTCGTCGCCGGCGACACGGAGTTCGCGGGCCTGCTCGACAGGCTGCGCCGCGAACGCGTCCTCGTACTGTCCGGCGCCCGCTTCACCGGCCGCCGCACCGCCGCCCTGATGCTGCTGCACCGGCTCGGCGTCACCTCCGTGCACGCGCTGGACCGCGAGACCACGCCCGGCGCGCTCGCCGAGCGGTTCACCGGCGACGACGACACCCCGCGGCCCCGCGGGCACGTGCTGTGCGACCTCGTGACCCGGCGCGACAACCCGCTGCGCGAACCGCACCTGCTGGCCGCCCGGGACCGCCTCACCGAGCAGGACGGCTACCTCGTCGTCACCGTCGGCCCCACCGCCGTACTGGAGGACGTGCAGCCCGCCGAGTGGCGGCCTCCCGCCGCCGAGGACGTGCTCGCCGCGCACCTGGGCGCCCGCACCGACGCGGCGACGACCGGGCGGCTGCTCGGGATGCCGGACGTCAAGGAGTTCCTGGCGCGCGGTCACCAGCTTCGCGAGATCGCCGCGTTCGCCCACCTGCTCGTCCGGTACTCCGCCGGGGAGGCCACCGGGGACGAGGTCGCGCAGTTCTCCCTTGCGTCCCTGGAGAACCAGGTCCAGGAGTGGTTCGAGGAGGACGAGAGCGCCGTCCACCTGCGCGACAAGGCGTTCCTCGTGGCACTCGCCGCGTTCGACGGCGGCCCGTACGCGCTCACCGCCGAACTCGGCGACCTGCTCTACGAGTTCCTCCAGAAGACGCAGAACAGCCGGCTCTCCCCCGACATCCCCATCTTCGGCACCCACATCGGCAAACGCCTCCAGCTCGCCCGTGCCCAGCGGTACGAGGAGCCCGAGAACACCGAGTGGGGACCGGTCACCCAGACCAAGGCGGCGTTCCTCGACGAACGCGTCTCGCTGGTGCTGCTGCGCGAGGTGTGGACCGGCCACCCCTCCGCGCGTCCCGCGCTCATCGAGTGGCTGCGCCGCCTCGCCGAGGACGGCCGGCCCCTGGTCCGCACCCGCGCCGCGTCCACCGTCGCCGTCCTCGCCCGCACCGACCTGCCGTCCGCGATGGCCCTGGTCATCGAGCCGTGGGCGCGGTCCAGCCGCTTCCGCCACCGGCAGGTCGCCGTCAACTCCCTCACCTTCGCCCACGCCGTCGGCACCCCCAACGTCCCGCGCATCCTCGACGCCTGGTCCCGTGACGAGGAGGACCGGCGGCTGCGCTGGGTGGCGATCCGCGCCTACGCGCTGATCGGCCCGGAGCGTCCGGGACAGGCTCTCGCCGCCCTGCGCGGAGCCGCCCGCCGGCTGCACGCCGACCTCTCCGACCCGGACGACTTCGACCTGGAGATGGCCGACGAACTCGCCGCCGCCGTCGAACTGCTCCTGCTGTCCTCCGCCGCCCCGCAGGTCCTCACCGAGCTGCGCGCCCACCTGGACGACGACCGTCCCGTGCGCGACCTGACGCTCGGCGGCTTCGTCAACGCGTGCCGCCGCACCGAGGGCGACGAACTCCACGGCACACCGCTGGTCCTCGGCTGGTACGCCCGGGCGAGCACCGAGGACCCGGCGTCCGCGCACGGCGTCGCCCACCTGTGGCGCGAGGCCCTCGGCGACCCGCACACCACCCGGCACGCCCTCGACGTCCTGCGCGCGTGGGTGCTCACCGCCGACCGGTCGACGACCACGGAATGGGCGCTCGCCGCGCTCCTGCCGGACCTCGTCACCACACCGACCGAGCACGCCCGCCTCGGCCACCTGCTGCGCACGATGCCCGGCGAGGACGGCAACCCGCCGCCCCGCGTCGCGGCCCGGCTGCTCACCACCCTTCCGACCCGCTGACCGCCCGCCCGCACGGGCCCGCACCGTCCCACCGTCCCTAGGAGAAGCACCCACCATGCCCGGCTTCCACCGCCCACCCGAGTGGCAGCAGCCCGCGGACCGGCACACCCGGCTGATCGACCCCGTGCTCACCGTGCGGCAACTGTCCCGTTTCGAGACGTCCCTCAAGCACGTGGTCCGCATCGACCACGCCCTGGTCTTCGCCACCCCCAAGGGCGGGTACGAGGCCTATCCGCCGCCCCGGCGCCCCACGCGGAGCGAGATCGCGGGACGCCGCTACACCGCCGTGTACGAGGTGGACATGGGCGTCCACCCCTTCACCGACACGCTCGTCCTGCCCAGCGACAACGACGCGTTCGAGTTCACCGCCGAGGCGGACCTGTCCTGGCAGGTCCTCGACCCGGCCCGGTTCGTCGAGAGCGGCGTCCGGGACGTCCCCGCGCTGCTGCTGGGCGAACTCCAGCAGGCGGCCCGGCCGGTGACACGCCGCTTCGCCATCACCGACAGCGCGGCGGCGGAACAGGAACTGCTGCGCGCCGTCACCGTGGTCGGCCCGCTCGGCGCGCCCGCCGGGCTCCAGGTCACCTGGACGCTGCGCCTGCGCCGCGACCAGGCGAACATCGAACACCAGCAGCGCCTCCAGGCCATCGACCACTCCGCCGCCGAGCAGATCCGCACGGCGCAGCAGGGCATGCGGGTCGACGCCGAGATGGACGAACGGCACCGGCAGCAGGACGCGCTCCAGCTCAACCGCGCCAGGGAATACGGCCGCACCGAGCATGAACTCGCCCTCCAGCACCAGCAGTGGCAGCACGAACGGGCGGTGCTCCAGGGGCAGCAGGCGCTGGAGCTCCAGCAACTCGAGGCGAAGAAGATCGAGTTCTACCAGTGGTACCTGGCCCAGGGCGGCGTGCACGCCTGGGCGCTGCACCTCGCCCAGCACCCCGAGGACTCGCGGCTCGTCATGAACAGCATGCGCGAGGACCAACTCCGCATGATCCAGGCCCAGATGGACCTCGTGAAGGAACTGCTCGGCGGCGAGAACGCGGAGAAGTTCGAAATGGAGGGCCCCAAGCAGCTGGCGCTGCGCACGGTCAGCGACATCCTCAACCAGCGCCTGCCGGGCGTCCCGCAGACCCCGCCCCTGCTCCCGCCCCCGACGGACCAGCCCGCCTCGACACCGCAGACCCCGCCTTCACCGGCCGCCCCGGCGGTCCAGACGCCACCTTCACCGGCCGCCCCGCAGGCCCAGACCCCGCCGACGTCCGCTCCACCCCAGGCCTCGCCGTACGTCCCGCCCCAGGCACCGCCGTACGCGTCCCCGCAGACGCCGTACGCCCCGACGCCGTACACGCCGCCGCCGACGCCGTACACGCCCCCGCCGCCCGGCACGCCGCCGGTGCCCGCGCCGCCCGCCCCTGCCACGCCTCCCTGGCAGCCGCCGCCCGGCTACGGCAGCACCCCGAACGCGCCTGACGCGCCGCGGGCCGACAACACACCGCAGGCCGGCGCCGCGCCTGAGACCGGCGACGCACCCCAGACCGCGCACGCACCTCAGACCCGTACCGACGCGCGGGCCGACGACGGCGCGCAGGAGGACGCCGGCCCATGACACCCGCCGACCCACTGCCCACGCCCACCCCCTTGCCCTCGCCCTCGCCCTCAGGGGCGCCGGCACCGGCACCCGCACCCGCGCCGCCCTCACCCACCCGCCTCCACCTCTGCGAACGCCTCCTCACCGACCAGCGCGCCGAGATAGCCCGCGCCGACAGCAAGGCCGCCGTCCTCGTCGCCGCGCTCGGTATGACCGCCGGTGTCTTCAGCGGCCTGCTCGCCGGGCGCGGCTGGACCCCGGACGCGCTCTCCACCGCCGGCACCCTGTGCTGGTGGACCGGGGTCCTCGCCCTCACCGTCTCGCTCTGCGCGCTGCTCCTGGCCGTCCTGCCCCGCTACCGCACCGGGACCTGGGCGCCGGGCCGACCGCTGACGTACTTCGGCGACATCCGGCGGGCCGTCGCCGGCGGCCACCTGAACGCCGCACTCGCGGACACCCAGGCCGCCCCCGAGGCCGGCCTGGTCGCCGCCCTCACCGACACGAGCCTCATCGCCTGGCGCAAGCACCAGTGGATCCGTGCCGGCCTGATCGCCTTCTGCGCCGGAACGCTCCTGCTGCCCGCCTCCCTGCTCATCGGCTGACCCACGGGCCGGCCATCACCCACGCACACCGAGGAATGACCATGACGCAGCCCCCGCCGACACCACCGACCCCGCCCGAATACCCACAGCCCGCCGCCGGGCAGGCCCAGTCGCAGCCCGGCGGGCCACAGCCCACGCACCCGCAACAGATCCCTCCGCACCTGATCCCGCCGCAGTACCCGCAGGTGCCGCCGCAGTACCCCCAGATGCCACCCCCGCAGTACACCCAGCCCACGGCGCCCCCGCCGTACCCCACACCCCAGGTGCAGCCCACGGCGCCCCCGCCGTATCCCACGGCCGAGGCCCGCGCTCAGGTCCCGCCGCAGGCGCCCCCGCCGTACCCCGGGCTGGTGCCGCCCTCCCCCGCCGAGGACCCCACCCACCCCCACCACATCGACACCACCCAGGTCGGCCGCGTCCACCTCTCCGCCCACCAGCGCCGCACCGACGCCACCGCCGTCGGCAACCTGCTGCTCCACCTGCCGAACTTCCTGTGCAGCCTCCTCGTCGTCGCGCTCGTCTCCCTGCCGCTCGGCCCCCTCGGCCTGCTCGTCGTCCTCGCCTGGCTCGCCAGCGGCGCACTCGTGTTCCACCGCCCCACCGAACGCGCCCTCGCGCGCCATCTGCTCCGTCTGCGCTACCCCACGCCGCAAGAACGCGCCAAACTCGAACCTGTCTGGCACCAGGTGACCGCCCAGGCGGGCATCGACGGACGCACGTACGAGCTGTGGGTGGAGGACAGCGACAGCCTCAACGCGGTCGCCGCGGCCGGCCACATCGTCGGCGTCACCCGCTTCGCCATGCACCAGCTCCCCAACGGCGAACTCGCCGCGGTCATGGCGCACGAGCTGGGCCACCACGTCGGAGGGCACGCGTGGTCCTCGCTGCTCGGCTACTGGTACGCGGTGCCCGGCCGGTTCGCCTGGCGCGTGCTGCGCGTGGTGACCGCGTTCCTGTTCCGCCTGTCGAGCGTCTTCGCCTGCCTCGGCGTCCTCGTCCTCGGCACGCTGGCGATCGGCCTCGCGACGCTCTCGATCCAGACGCTGTACGGACTGCCCCTGCTGATCCTCGCCCTGCCCTACGCCATCGCCGCCGTCGGCCGCCGCTCCGAGCTCCGCGCCGACCAGCACGCCGCCGCGCTCGGCTACGCCCCGATGCTGGCGGCCGTACTGGAGAAGATGCACCAGCACGAGCAGCACCAGATCGCCCTGCTCACCGCGGCCAACCGGGGCGTCCCGGTCGAGGAGAGCGCGGCGAGCAAGCTGCTGGCCTCACACCCGGACTACTACACGCGCCTGCACCATCTGCGGCCGTACCTCCAGCCGTCACGCTGACCCGCGCCGGTCAGGAAGACCCCGCCAACACCGCCACCAGCCCGATCAGGCCCACGAACAGCACCCAGCCCGCCACGGACACCCAGCCCAGCACCAGGCCCGTGAGGGCGAAGCCGTCGCCGCCCTCGCCGGTGCGGCGGATCTCCGACTGGGCCATGTGCCCCAGGATCACCGCGGGCAGGCCCGTGAGCCCGCCCGTGGCCACGCACAGGATGCCGCAGACCATCGACGCGATCGCCTTGCCGTTGGTCTTCGGCTGCGGCGCCGGCAGGAACGTCCGGGGCACAGGGCCCACGGCGGCCATCGGCTGCGGCACGGGCCCCTGCGGCAGGTCGGCCACCAGCACCGCCAGGTCGGCCACCGTACGGGCCTGGTAGGCACGTGCGACGCGCTTCTCGAACTCGGGGTGGTCCAGCCGCCCCTCCCCGTACCCCGCCCGGAGCACGTCCACGGCCCGCTCCCGGTCCGCGTGCGACGCGAGCATCGGCGGCCCGCCCGGTCCCTGCAACGGCTTGCCCTGCCACGGTGTCGGGTACGACACGGGTGCCTCCCCGGGGGCGGTCGACTGCTGCCGAGAACTCGAATGCTGTCGAAGACTCGAACGCCCCATACCCACCCTTCGGTTCCGCCCACCCCCGGAACCCACCCGTTCGTGACACGCCCGTCACACGCCGGGGACGCGACACACACCGGGCACGCCGAGGGGCGGCCACCCGTGAACCGGGTGACCGCCCCTCAGTGACGCGGACCTACGCCTTACTGGTTGTACGGACCGTAGTCGTAGTCCTCCAGCGGAACGGCCTGGCCGGAGCCCGTGCCGAACGGCGAGTAGTCGATGTCGTCGTAGCCCACGGCCGAGTACATCGCGGCCTTGGCCTCCTCGGTCGGCTCGACCCGGATGTTGCGGTAGCGGGACAGACCCGTACCGGCCGGGATGAGCTTACCGATGATGACGTTCTCCTTGAGGCCGATGAGGCTGTCGGACTTGGCGTTGATCGCCGCGTCCGTCAGCACTCGGGTCGTCTCCTGGAAGGAGGCGGCCGACAGCCAGGATTCCGTCGCCAGCGAGGCCTTGGTGATACCCATCAGCTGCGGACGACCCGAGGCCGGGTGACCGCCCTCCTGGACCACACGACGGTTCTCGGTCTCGAACTTCGAGCGCTCGACCAGCTCGCCGGGCAGCAGCTCGGCGTCGCCGGACTCGATGATCGTCACGCGGCGCAGCATCTGCCGGATGATGATCTCGATGTGCTTGTCGTGGATCGACACACCCTGCGAGTTGTAGACCTTCTGGACCTCGCCGACCAGGTGGACCTGGACGGCACGCTGGCCCAGGATGCGCAGCACGTCGTGCGGGTTGGTGGCACCCACGGTGAGCTTCTGGCCCACCTCGACGTGCTCGCCCTCGCTGACCAGGAGACGGGCGCGCTTCGAGATCGGGTACGCCGTCTCGTCGCTGCCGTCGTCCGGGGTGACGACGATTTTCTTGGTCTTCTCGGTCTCCTCGATCCGCACGCGGCCGGAGGCCTCGGAGATCGGGGCGACACCCTTCGGGGTACGGGCCTCGAAGAGCTCGACGACACGCGGCAGACCCTGGGTGATGTCGTCACCGGCCACACCACCGGTGTGGAAGGTACGCATCGTCAGCTGGGTACCGGGCTCACCGATGGACTGGGCGGCGATGATGCCGACCGCCTCACCGATGTCGACCAGCTTGCCGGTGGCCAGCGAGCGGCCGTAGCACATGGCGCAGGTGCCGACGGCGGACTCGCAGGTCAGGACCGAGCGGGTCTTGACCGTCTGGACGCCGTGCTTGACGAGCTCCTCGATGAGGACGTCGCCCAGGTCGGTGCCGGCCGGGGCCAGCACCTTGCCGTCGACGACGATGTCCTCGGCGAGGCAGCGCGCGTACACGGACGTCTCGACGTCGTCCGCCTTGCGCAGGACGCCGTCGGCGCCGCGCTCGGCGATGTCGAGCTTGAGGCCGCGGTCGGTGCCGCAGTCCTCCTCGCGGATGATGACGTCCTGGGAGACGTCGACCAGACGACGGGTGAGGTAACCCGAGTCGGCGGTACGCAGGGCGGTGTCCGCCAGACCCTTACGGGCACCGTGGGTGGAGATGAAGTACTCCAGCACGGACAGGCCCTCACGGAACGACGCCTTGATCGGACGCGGGATCGTCTCGTTCTTCGCGTTCGACACCAGACCACGCATACCGGCGATCTGACGCATCTGCATCATGTTGCCTCGTGCACCCGAGTTCACCATCATGAAGATCGGGTTGGTCTTCGGGAAGTTGTCGTTCATCGCCTCGGCGACCTCGTTGGTCGCCTTGGTCCAGATCGCGATGAGCTCCTGCGTGCGCTCGTCCTTGGTGATCAGACCGCGCTCGTACTGCTTCTGGACCTTCTCGTCCTGCGCCTCGTAGCCCTTGACGATCTCCTTCTTCGCCTCGGGGACGACGACGTCGGAGATGGCCACGGTGACGCCGGAACGGGTCGCCCAGTAGAAGCCGGCCGCCTTCAGGTTGTCGAGCGTCGCCGCCACGATGACCTTGGGGTAGCGCTCGGCGAGGTCGTTGACGATCTCGGAGAGCTGCTTCTTGCCGACCTCGTAGTCGACGAACGGGTAGTCCTCGGGCAGCAGCTCGTTGAAGAGCGCGCGGCCCAGCGTGGTGTTCAGCCGGAAGCTGTCACCCTGCTGCCACTCCGGCTCGCCCTCCTCGCGCGCCGGCGGCGTCCACCCGCGCGGCGGGATGGTGCCCACCGGGAAGCGGATGTCGATCTTCGACTGGAGCGACAGGTCGCCCGCGTCGAAGGCCATGATCGCCTCGGCGACGGAGGCGAAGGACCGGCCCTCGCCCTTGAGCTCGCGCATCTCGCCGTCGGTGGTGAGGAAGAACAGACCGAGGACCATGTCCTGGGTCGGCATCGTCACCGGACGGCCGTCGGCGGGCTTGAGGATGTTGTTCGAGGACAGCATCAGGATGCGGGCCTCGGCCTGCGCCTCCGCGGACAGCGGAAGGTGCACGGCCATCTGGTCACCGTCGAAGTCCGCGTTGAACGCGGTGCAGACGAGCGGGTGGATCTGGATGGCCTTGCCCTCGACCAGCTGCGGCTCGAAGGCCTGGATGCCGAGGCGGTGCAGCGTGGGCGCGCGGTTCAGCAGAACCGGGTGCTCCGCGATGACCTCTTCCAGCACGTCGTACACGACCGTGCGGCCGCGCTCGACCATGCGCTTGGCGCTCTTGATGTTCTGCGCGTGGTTCAGGTCGACCAGGCGCTTCATCACGAACGGCTTGAACAGCTCCAGCGCCATCGCCTTCGGCAGACCGCACTGGTGCAGCTTCAGCTGCGGACCGACGACGATCACGGAACGCGCGGAGTAGTCCACGCGCTTGCCGAGCAGGTTCTGACGGAAGCGGCCCTGCTTGCCCTTGAGCATGTCGGACAGCGACTTCAGCGGACGGTTACCGGGGCCCGTGACCGGGCGACCGCGGCGGCCGTTGTCGAAGAGCGCGTCGACGGCCTCCTGGAGCATGCGCTTCTCGTTGTTCACGATGATCTCGGGCGCACCGAGGTCGAGAAGGCGCTTCAGGCGGTTGTTGCGGTTGATGACACGGCGGTACAGGTCGTTGAGGTCGGAGGTCGCGAAGCGGCCACCGTCCAGCTGCACCATCGGACGCAGGTCCGGCGGGATGACCGGCACGCAGTCGAGCACCATGCCCTTGGGGCTGTTGCTGGTCTGCAGGAACGCGGAGACGACCTTGAGGCGCTTGAGCGCGCGGGTCTTCTTCTGGCCCTTGCCGGTGCGGATGATCTCGCGGAGGCGCTCGGCCTCCTCGTCGAGGTCGAAGGACTCCAGGCGCTTCTGCAGCGCCGCGGCACCCATCGAGCCGTCGAAGTACGTGCCGAAGCGGTCGCGCAGCTCGCGGTAGAGCAGCTCGTCGCCCTCCAGGTCCTGGACCTTGAGGTTCTTGAAGCGGTTCCACACCTCGTCGAGACGGTCGATCTCGCGCTGGGCGCGGTCGCGCAGCTGCTTCATCTCGCGCTCGGCACCCTCGCGCACCTTGCGGCGCACGTCGGCCTTGGCACCCTCGGCCTCCAGCTCGGCCAGGTCGGTCTCGAGCTTCTTGGCGCGGGCCTCCAGGTCGGCGTCGCGGCGCTGCTCGATCTGCTGGCGCTCGACGGAGACGTGGGCCTCCAGCGAGGGCAGGTCGCGGGTGCGGCGCTCCTCGTCGACGTACGTGATCATGTACGCCGCGAAGTAGATGACCTTCTCCAGGTCCTTCGGGGCCAGGTCGAGCAGGTAGCCCAGGCGCGACGGGACGCCCTTGAAGTACCAGATGTGGGTGACGGGGGCGGCCAGCTCGATGTGGCCCATCCGCTCACGGCGCACCTTGGCGCGGGTGACCTCGACACCACAGCGCTCGCAGATGATGCCCTTGAAGCGGACGCGCTTGTACTTGCCGCAGTAGCACTCCCAGTCCCGGGTCGGACCGAAGATCTTCTCGCAGAAGAGTCCGTCCTTCTCGGGCTTGAGCGTGCGGTAGTTGATCGTCTCGGGCTTCTTGACCTCGCCGTGGCTCCACTGACGGATGTCGTCAGCGGTGGCCAGACCGATCCGGAGCTCGTCGAAGAAGTTGACGTCGAGCACTATGCGTCAATCCCTCTCAGGGTTGTAAGTCATGGGGTCTGATACGGGGGTCCTGGGGCCGGCCGGGCTCATGACGAGCCCGGCCGGACTCCCGTCAGACCTCTTCGACGCTGCTCGGCTCACGCCGGGACAGGTCGATGCCAAGCTCCTCCGCAGCGCGGAAGACGTCCTCGTCGGTGTCGCGCATCTCGATGGACATGCCGTCCGAGGACAGCACCTCCACGTTGAGGCACAGGGACTGCATCTCCTTGATGAGCACCTTGAAGGACTCGGGGATGCCGGGCTCAGGGATGTTCTCGCCCTTGACGATGGCCTCGTAGACCTTCACGCGGCCGGTGACGTCGTCGGACTTGATGGTCAGCAGCTCCTGGAGGGCGTACGCGGCGCCGTAAGCCTCCAGCGCCCACACCTCCATCTCACCGAAGCGCTGGCCACCGAACTGGGCCTTACCACCCAGCGGCTGCTGGGTGATCATCGAGTACGGACCGGTCGAGCGGGCGTGCAGCTTGTCGTCGACCAGGTGGTGGAGCTTCAGGATGTACATGTAGCCGACGGAGATCGGGTCCGGGAACGGCTCACCCGAACGGCCGTCGAACAGCCGCGCCTTGCCGGACGGCAGGACCATGCGGTCGCCGTCGCGGTTCGGGATGGTGTGCTCCAGCAGACCGGCGAGCTCGTCCTCGCGGGCACCGTCGAAGACCGGGGTCGCCACGTTGGTGCGCGGGTCGACCTGGTCGGCGCCGATGGCCTGGAGGCGCTGGGCCCACTCGTCCGCGAGGCCGGAGACGTCCCAGCCCTGGCTGGCGAGCCAGCCGAGGTGGATCTCCAGGACCTGTCCCGGGTTCATTCGGGAGGGCACACCCAGCGGGTTGAGGATGATGTCGACCGGGGTGCCGTCCTCCAGGAACGGCATGTCCTCGATCGGCAGGATCTTGGAGATGACGCCCTTGTTGCCGTGGCGGCCGGCGAGCTTGTCACCGTCGGTGATCTTGCGCTTCTGCGCCACGTAGACGCGGACCAGCTGGTTCACGCCCGGGGGCAGCTCGTCGCCCTCTTCGCGGTCGAAGACGCGGACGCCGATGACCTTGCCGATCTCGCCGTGCGGCACCTTCAGCGAGGTGTCACGGACCTCACGGGCCTTCTCACCGAAGATCGCGCGCAGCAGGCGCTCCTCGGGCGTCAGCTCGGTCTCACCCTTGGGCGTGACCTTGCCGACGAGGATGTCACCGGCGACGACCTCGGCACCGATGCGGATGATGCCGCGCTCGTCGAGGTCGGCGAGGACCTCCTCGGAGACGTTCGGGATGTCCCGGGTGATCTCCTCGGGGCCGAGCTTGGTGTCACGGGCGTCGACCTCGTGCTCCTCGATGTGGATCGAGGAGAGGACGTCGTCCTGCACGAGGCGCTGCGACAGGATGATCGCGTCCTCGTAGTTGTGACCCTCCCACGGCATGAACGCGACCAGCAGGTTCTTGCCGAGCGCCATCTCGCCGTTCTGCGTGGCGGGGCCGTCGGCGAGGACCTGACCGGTGATGATCCGGTCGCCCTCGTTGACGATGACCTTCTGGTTGACCGAGGTGCCCTGGTTGGACCGGGAGAACTTGGCCAGGCGGTACGTGATGTACGTGCCGTCGTCGTTGGCGGTGGTGATGTAGTCCGCGGAGACCTCCTGGACCACACCGTCCTTCTCGGCCTTGACGACGTCGCCGGCGTCGACCGCGGAGCGGTACTCCATGCCGGTGCCGACGAGCGGCGCCTCGGACTGGATCAGCGGCACGGCCTGGCGCATCATGTTCGCGCCCATGAGGGCACGGTTGGCGTCGTCGTGCTCGAGGAACGGGATCATGGCGGTCGCGACCGACACCATCTGGCGCGGCGAGACGTCCATGTAGTCCACGTCGTCACCGGCGACGTAGTCGACCTCGCCGCCGCGGCGGCGGACCAGGACGCGGGCCTCGGCGAACCGGAGCTCGTCGGTCAGCGGCGCGTTGGCCTGGGCGATGACGAAGCGGTCTTCCTCGTCGGCGGTCAGGTAGTCGACGTCGTCGGTGACCTGGCCGTCGACGACCTTGCGGTACGGCGTCTCGATGAAACCGAACGCGTTGACCCGGCCGTAGGAGGCGAGCGAGCCGATCAGACCGATGTTCGGGCCTTCGGGCGTCTCGATCGGGCACATGCGGCCGTAGTGCGAGGGGTGCACGTCACGGACTTCGAAGCCGGCCCGCTCACGGGACAGACCACCCGGGCCGAGGGCGTTGAGACGACGCTTGTGCGTCAGGCCCGACAGCGGGTTGTTCTGGTCCATGAACTGGGACAGCTGGCTGGTGCCGAAGAACTCCTTGATGGAGGCGACGACCGGCCGGATGTTGATCAGGGTCTGCGGCGTGATCGCCTCGACGTCCTGGGTGGTCATGCGCTCGCGCACGACGCGCTCCATACGGGCGAGACCCGTACGGACCTGGTTCTGGATCAGCTCGCCGACGCTGCGGATGCGGCGGTTGCCGAAGTGGTCGATGTCGTCGGTCTCGACGATGATCGAGCGGCCGGACTCGCCGGTCGTCTCGGTCTCACCGGCGTGCAGCTTCACCAGGTACTTGATGGTGGCGATGATGTCGTCGGTGGTGAGCACACCGGCGTCCAGCGGCTCGTCCGCGCCGAGCTTCTTGTTCACCTTGTAGCGGCCGACCTTCGCGAGGTCGTAGCGCTTCGGGTTGAAGTAGAGGTTCTCGAGCAGGGTCTGCGCCGCCTCGCGCGTCGGGGGCTCGCCCGGGCGCAGCTTGCGGTAGATGTCGAGCAGCGCGTCGTCCTGGCCCTGGGTGTGGTCCTTCTCCAGGGTGGCGCGCATGGACTCGTACTCGCCGAACTCCTCGAGGATCTGCTCGGTGGTCCAGCCGAGCGCCTTCAGGAGGACGGTGACGGACTGCTTGCGCTTGCGGTCGATGCGGACACCGACCATGTCGCGCTTGTCGATCTCCATCTCCAGCCAGGCACCCCGGGACGGGATGATCTTGGCGGAGAAGATGTCCTTGTCGGACGTCTTGTCGATGGAGGAGTCGAAGTAGACGCCGGGCGAACGCACCAGCTGCGAGACGACGACACGCTCGGTGCCGTTGATGACGAAGGTGCCCTTGTTGGTCATGAGCGGGAAGTCGCCCATGAAGACCGTCTGGGACTTGATCTCGCCGGTCTCGTTGTTCGTGAACTCGGCGGTGACGAAGAGCGGGGCCGCGTACGTGAAGTCGCGCTCCTTGCACTCGTCGATCGAGTTCTTCGGCGGCTCGAAACGGTGGTCGCGGAAGGTCAGCGACATCGACCCGCTGAAGTCCTCGATCGGGGAGATCTCCTCGAAGATCTCCTCCAGACCGGACTTGGTGGGGACGTCCTGCCCGTTCTCGAGAGCCTCCTCGACGCGAGCCTTCCACGCGTCGTTGCCGAGCAGCCAGTCGAAGCTCTCGGTTTGCAGCGCGAGAAGGTTCGGAACCTCGAGGGGCTCCTTGATCTTTGCAAAAGAGATGCGCAGCGGGGCGGTGCTGGCGGCGTTGTTCGTATTCGCGGTCGAGGCGTTGCGCGAGGCGGCCAAGAGGGGGTCCTTCCGAGGGCTCGGACTCACTACGCGCGTACCGGCCCCTCACCCATGCACAGACAAGAGTCCCAGGTCAGAGACGATCTTTTCGTCGGTGCTGAAGTGAGGGCAGACCCCTGGTGACGGGCAGGGGGCAGCTAACAGGCAGCGCAAAGGGTCAGTGTAGCCACTTGGCACACTGATGTCCAGTGCGGGTTTGTGAGACCCTCGTTGTTCTCAACTCCTGCGACAAGGCCCTGCCCTCAACGCACGGTGATACTGCCCTCTTCGTCGCCGATCCATGCCTCGGATTCGGATCCTTCTGGCGACGCGTCCTGAGAATCGCGCGCTGCGTCCGGTTCGTCAAGGGCCCCCTTGCCCAAACTGGTTGCCGCCCGGTGTCTTCCTGGCCCTCGGAGGCACGACGAAGATCACCATACTCCGCACCGCCACAGGTGCAAGGCAGCCGCCGCCGGGCCTCGGAAACGCCGAAGAGCGACCACCCGGTTGGATGATCGCTCCTCGGTGCTGAGGCGTTACAGGTCCAGGGGACCCGAGAGGTCTTACTTGACCTCGACGGCCGCGCCGGCGCCCTTGAGGGCCTCGGCGGCCTTGTCGGCCTGCTCCTTGTTGACCTTCTCGAGGACCGGCTTCGGGGTGCCGTCGACGAGGTCCTTGGCCTCCTTCAGGCCCAGGGAGGTCAGCTCACGCACGACCTTGATGACCTGGATCTTCTTGTCGCCGGCGCCGGTGAGAATGACGTCGAACTCGTCCTTCTCCTCGGCGGCCTCGGCGCCACCGGCGGCAGCGCCGCCACCCGCGACGACGACCGGGGCGGCCGCGGCGGCGGTGACGTCGAACTTCTCCTCGAAGGCCTTCACGAACTCGGAGAGCTCGATGAGGGTCATCTCCTCGAACTGCGCGAGCAGGTCTTCCTGGCTGAGCTTCGCCATGATGGCGGTCCTTCCACTAAATCGGCAGGTGCCGGATGTACGGGGTGAGGCGGGCGTACGTCGGGCCCGCATCGACCCTCGCCTCAGGCGGCGAGGATCGGAAAGCGAGCCGAATTACTCGGCACCGCCCTGCTCGTCCTGCTTGGCACGGAGCGCGTCCACGGTGCGGACGAGCTTCGAGGGCAGCGCCTGGAAGACAGAGGCAGCCTGGGACTGCTTGCCCTTCATGGCACCGGCCAGCTTGGAGAGCAGAACCTCGCGGGACTCGAGGTCCGCAAGCTTCTTGATCTCGTCGGCGGACAGCGCCTTGCCGTCAAGGACACCGCCCTTGATGACGAGATTCGGGTTGTCCTTGGCGAAGTCGCGCAGACCCTTCGCCGACTCCACCGGGTCACCGGTGATGAAGGCGACAGCCGTCGGACCATTGAACTGGTCGTCCAGCGTCGTGATCCCGGCCTCGTTGGCCGCAATCTTGGTCAGCGTGTTCTTCACCACGGCGTACTGGGCGTTCTCACCGAGCGACCGGCGCAGCTGCTTCAGCTGCGCCACGGTGAGACCGCGGTACTCGGTCAGCACGGCGGCGTTCGAGCTGCGGAACTTGTCCGTCAGCTCGGCAACCGCGGCGGACTTGTCGGGCCTCGCCATAGAGCCTCGGCCTCCTTCCGGGTGATTCGGACCGCGCGGACCCGAAGGAGGACTGAGGGAAAACGAAACGCCCCGGCGCAGGCGCACGGGGCGGACTCGACCGGGCGCACGCACGCTTCCACGAGCGCACTCCGGGAGTTCTTCCACAGTCACCTGCGCGGGTCGTCCGCAGTTCAGCGGATCCTTCGGCCACCGCGCCCTCTGACGAGCGCACGGCAACGACCAGCGGTCTTTGGCTTCTGTAGGAGCGTACGTGACCGCACGGCTGTCAAGCAAATCCGCTCCTACGACGCCGGAGAAACGCCCCTACGGCGCCGGAGAAACGTCCCTACGGCGCCGGAAAAAGGAGAACGGGCCCCGCACCTCGAAAGGTGCGGGGCCCGTCGTCCGACGTGGTGAGCCTCAGGCTCAGACCGCGGCCGGGTCCTCCTCGACGAGGAGGTTGCGGGTGCGGTTCGGGTCGAGCGGAATGCCGGGGCCCATCGTGGTGGTGATGGCGGCCTTCTTGATGTAACGACCCTTGGCGGCGGACGGCTTCAGACGGAGGATCTCCTCCAGCGCGGCGCCGTAGTTCTCCACCAGCTTGGTGTCGTCGAAGGACACCTTGCCGATGATGAAGTGCAGGTTCGAGTGCTTGTCGACGCGGAACTCGATCTTGCCGCCCTTGATGTCGTTGACGGCCTTGGTGACGTCCGGCGTCACGGTGCCCGTCTTCGGGTTCGGCATCAGACCACGCGGACCGAGCACGCGGCCGAGGCGGCCGACCTTGCCCATGAGGTCCGGGGTGGCGACAACGGCGTCGAAGTCCAGACGGCCCTTCGACACCTCGTCGATGAGCTCGTCGGCGCCGACGATGTCAGCGCCCGCGGCACGCGCGGCCTCGGCACGGTCACCGGTCGCGAAGACCAGGACCCGGGCGGTCTTACCGGTGCCGTGCGGAAGGTTCACGGTGCCACGGACCATCTGGTCGGCCTTGCGCGGGTCGACACCCAGACGGAAGGCGACCTCGACGGTGCCGTCGAACTTGGTCGTGGAGGTCTCCTTGGCGAGACGGACGGCCTCGAGCGGGGCGTACAGCTTCTCCCGGTCGATCTTGGCGTCCGCAGCGCGAAGGGACTTGCTGCGCTTGCTCACTACTGCTCCTGTGGATTCTTAGGAGTCGTGGTCCGGGCCGAGCAGGCCCTTCCACACTTCTGCTTGGTGACGGGGTGGGGTCAGCCCTCGACCGTGACGCCCATGGAACGGGCGGTGCCGGCGATGATCTTCTCGGCGGCGTCCAGGTCGTTGGCGTTGAGGTCGGGCATCTTGGTGGTGGCGATCTCGCGGACCTGGTCGCGCGTGATCTTCGCGACCTTGGTCTTGTGCGGCTCGCCGGAGCCCTTCTCCACGCCCGCGGCCTTGAGGATCATCTTGGCGGCCGGCGGCGTCTTGGTGATGAAGGTGAAGGAACGGTCCTCGTAGACCGTGATCTCCACCGGGATCACCCAGCCACGCTGCGACTCGGTCGCGGCGTTGTACGCCTTGCAGAACTCCATGATGTTCACGCCGTGCTGGCCCAGCGCGGGGCCGACCGGCGGGGCCGGGTTGGCGGCACCGGCCTGGATCTGGAGCTTGATGAGCCCCGTGACCTTCTTCTTCTTGGGAGGCATTGCTCTCTCCGGGTCCTAGTGAGAGTTTTTCCGCCTACCGGTCCGGATCATCCGGACGGAGGCATACCGCACAACGATAACGGGTATCCATGCGCGGCCAAAAACCGAGCAGGTCAGACATGCTGCGAGAGCCTGTCTGACCTGTTCGGAAGCGGTGGGTCCGGAAGACTGACGACTCAGTTCTTCTGGATCTGGTCGAAGGACAGCTCGACCGGGGTCTCGCGGCCGAAGATCTCGACGAGACCCTTGACCTTCTTCGAGTCCGGGTTGATCTCGTTGATCGTCGCCTGCAGCGTGGCGAACGGCCCGTCGGTGACGGTGACCGAGTCGCCCACCTCGAAGTCCAGCACCTGGACCTCGACCTTGCGCTGCGGAGCCGGCTTGCCCTCGGCCTCGGCGGCCTCGCGGGCGGCCTTCTCCTCGGCCTCCGGCGCGAGCATCTTGACGATCTCGTCCAGGGTCAGCGGGTACGGGTCGTAGGCGTTGCCCACGAAGCCGGTGACGCCGGGGGTGTTGCGGACGACGCCCCAGGACTCGTTCGTCAGGTCCATGCGGACGAGGACGTAGCCCGGGAGCTTGTTCTGCTTGATGGTCTTGCGGTCGCCGTTCTTGATCTGGACGACCTCTTCCTGCGGCACCTCGGCCTGGAAGATGTAGTCCTCGACGTTCAGCGAGACGGCGCGCTGCTCCAGGTTGGTCTTCACGCGGTTCTCGTAGCCGGCGTACGTGTGGATGACGTACCACTCGCCGGGCAGGACCCGCAGTTCGTCGCGGAGCTTCTCGATCGGGTCGCGGGTGTCCTCGGGCTCGGCCTCGGACTCCTCCTCGGCGGCCTCGGCGTCGGCCTCTTCGGCCTCCGCGGGCTCGTCCGCGACGGCGTCGGCAGCCTCGACCTCCGCGGAGGCCTCGGTGTCCTCGCTGTCCGCGCCCTCGACGGTGTCGAGCTCGTCCTCGACGGACTCGGCAGGCTCGATGGCGTCGTTCACGTTCGGGTCAGACACGGTGGCTGCTTCTTCCTGGATACATAGGGGTGGAACATGCGAAAGGAGCGCCGGGTACCTCGGCGCTCTTCGCTGTGTGCTCAGCCGAAGACGTACTTGGCGGCGTTGCTGAGCCCATAGTCAATCACGGTCACCAGGCCGATCATGATGACCACGAAGATGATCACCACGGTCGTGTACGTCGTCAGCTGGCTGCGCGTCGGCCAGACGACCTTGCGGAGTTCCGCGACGATCTGGCGGTAGAACAGCGCGAGACGCTTCAGGGGACCCTTCTTGGCCCGCTTGCCGCCCTTGCGGGACTTCTTCTTGGAGTCCGGCGCCTCGTCCTGGGCATCAGGCATGTCGATGGAGCCCACGGCGTCCGTCACGCGTCCTCACCTGATTCCGGGTCGTGGCCGTGCCGCGCCCGGTCTGAGCCGCACGGCGGTGCAATGCTGTACGTACATGCGCACACATCCTGGCGAAGGTGTGTGTAGCAGGGCCGGAGGGACTTGAACCCCCAACCGCTGGTTTTGGAGACCAGTGCTCTACCAATTGAGCTACGACCCTTTGTGTGCCCCCCAACGTACCGCATACACCCGGGTGCTCGGTGTGCACCGGATGAGCGCGACCCGCTGAAGGCCAACGAGGTGAGAGTGTACGTGTTCCGGGGCCGGGCGTCGAACAGAAAGTGGCCGCGCGGCTCTTCGAACCGGCCCGGCGGGCCCCGGGATGGCGGAAGATCGCCGTGTCGGCGGGGGTGGGCAGCGGTGAACCCGCGGTGGATACGGACTGATGTTCAGGCCTTTGCCCGGTCCTGTTCAGTCTGTGAAACCCCCGTGCCGCTGGAGTTTCCGGTCTGAAACGATGGCCCCATGAGCGCTGCAACCCCTCCCACCGAGCGCCGGGTCTCCGCCCGAGTCGGCGCGATCTCCGAGTCCGCCACCCTCGCCGTGGACGCCAAGGCCAAGGCCCTCAAGGCCGCCGGGCGTCCGGTGATCGGCTTCGGCGCGGGTGAGCCGGACTTCCCGACGCCGGACTACATCGTCGAAGCGGCGATCGAAGCCTGCAAGAACCCGAAGTACCACCGCTACACGCCGGCCGGCGGCCTGCCCGAGCTGAAGGCCGCCATCGCCGCGAAGACGCTGCGCGACTCCGGCTACGAGGTGGACCCGGCCCAGATCCTGGTGACCAACGGCGGAAAGCAGGCGATCTACGAGGCGTTCGCCGCGATCCTCGACCCGGGCGACGAGGTCATCGTCCCGGCCCCGTACTGGACGACGTACCCCGAGTCGATCCGGCTCGCCGGCGGTGTCCCCGTCGAGGTCGTCGCCGACGAGACCACCGGCTACCGCGTCTCGGTCGAGCAGCTGGAGGCCGCCCGCACCGAGAAGACCAAGGTCGTCCTCTTCGTCTCGCCGTCGAACCCGACCGGCGCCGTCTACAGCCGGGCCGACGCCGAGGCGATCGGCCGCTGGGCCGTCGAGCACGGGCTGTGGGTGCTGACCGACGAGATCTACGAGCACCTCGTCTACGGCGACGCGACCTTCACGTCGCTGCCCGCGCTCCTGCCCGAGCTGCGCGACAAGTGCGTCGTCGTCAACGGCGTCGCCAAGACGTACGCCATGACCGGCTGGCGGGTCGGCTGGATCATCGGCCCGAAGGACGTCGTGAAGGCCGCGACGAACCTCCAGTCGCACGCCACGTCCAACGTCTCGAACGTCGCGCAGGCCGCGGCCCTCGCCGCCGTCTCCGGCGACCTGGACGCCGTCGCGACGATGCGGGAGGCCTTCGACCGGCGCCGCAGGACCATCGTGCGGATGCTCAACGAGATCGACGGCGTGGTCTGCCCGGAGCCCGAGGGCGCGTTCTACGCCTACCCGTCGGTCAAGGAGCTGATCGGCAAGGAGATCCGCGGCAAGCGCCCGCGGAACACGGTCGAGCTGGCCGCGCTGATCCTGGAGGAGGTCGAGGTCGCGGTCGTCCCGGGTGAGGCGTTCGGTACGCCCGGGTACCTGCGGCTGTCGTACGCGCTCGGGGACGAGGACCTCGTCGAGGGCGTGAGCCGGATCCAGAAGCTGCTGGCGGAGGCCCGGGACTGACGTCCGCCTCCGGCCGCGGGGCCACCACTTCCGGATTTCCGGAGGCGGTGGCCCCGCTTGTTTGTGCGAGCAAGACCACGAAAGGGGAAACCGCTACCGGGACGGCGGAAACGTACGGCAGGATCCTGGGATGGAGCGTGTACGTGATCTCTCTGAGCTGCCGAAGGCCCATCTGCACCTGCACTTCACCGGTTCGATGCGGCCGGGAACCGTGCTGGAACTGGCCGACAAGTACGGCGTCCGTCTGCCGGACACGCTGAGCGAGGCCCTGACGAGCGGGGAACCGCCGCAGCTGCGGGCGACGGACGAGCGGGGCTGGTTCCGCTTCCAGCGGCTGTACGACGCGGCCCGCTCGTGCCTGCGGGAGCCCGAGGACATCCAGCGGCTGGTGCGCGAGGCCGCGGAGGAGGACCTGCGGGACGGGTCCCGGTGGCTGGAGATCCAGGTCGACCCGACGTCGTACGCGCCGCGTCTGGGCGGGCTGATCCCGGCGCTGGAGATCATCCTGGACGCGGTCGAGACCGCGTCGCGGGACACGGGGCTCGGGATGCGGGTGCTGGTGGCGGCGAACCGCATGAAGCATCCGCTGGACGCGCGGACGCTGGCCCGGCTTGCGGTGCGCTACGCGGACCGGGGTGTCATCGGCTTCGGGCTGTCGAACGACGAGCGGCGCGGCATGGCGCGGGACTTCGACCGGGCGTTCACGATCGCCCGCGAGGGCGGTCTGCTGTCGGCGCCGCACGGGGGCGAGCTGACCGGCCCGGCGTCGGTGCGGGACTGCCTGGACGACCTCGGGGCGCATCGGATCGGGCACGGCGTGCGGGCGGCGGAGGATCCGCGCCTGCTGAAGCGGCTGGCGGACCGGGGCGTGACGTGCGAGGTGTGTCCGGCGTCGAACGTGGCGCTGGGCGTGTACGAGAAGCCGGAGGACGTGCCGCTGCGGCGGCTGTTCGACGCGGGGGTCCCGCTCGCCCTGGGCGCGGACGACCCGCTCCTCTTCGGCTCCCGCCTGGCGGCCCAGTACGAACTGGCCCGCCACCACCACGACTTCTCTGACGCGGAACTGGCGGAACTGGCCCGTCAGTCGGTCCGTGGCTCGGCGGCCCCGGAGCCGGTGAAGTCGGAACTCCTGGCGGACATCGACAGGTGGCTGACGGCTTGACGGAGCCCTGCGCCGGACCGCGCGAACCCCGTGCTAGAGGCTCACGCCGACCATCACCGGCTCGTTGACCAGCGTGACGCCGAAGGCCTCCCGCACGCCGGCCACCACCTCGCGGGCGAGCGCCAGCAGGTCCTCCGTGCTGGCGTCACCGCGATTGGTGAGGGCCAGCGTGTGCTTCGTGGAGATCCGCGCCGCGCCGCCGCCGTACCCCTTCGTGAACCCCGCCTTGTCGATGAGCCACGCCGCGGAGGTCTTCGTCCGCCCCTCCCCCGCCGGATAGGCGGGCGGCTCCGCGTCCGCGCCGAGCCGCTCCTTCACGCGCGCGTGGAACACGGCGAACTGCTCCGCCGTGAGGATCGGGTTCGTGAAGAAGGACCCGGCCGACCACGTGTCGTGGTCCTCGGGGTCCAGGACCATGCCCTTCCCGGCCCGCAGCTTCAGAACCGTCTCCCGAGCGGTGGCCAGCGGCACGCGCTCGCCGGGAGCGACACCAAGGGCGCGGGCGGTCTCCGCGTACTTGATCGGACCCGACAGGCCCCCGGCGTCCTCCAGCTCGAACCGGACCCGCAGCACGACGTACCGCTCGGGGCCGGCCTTGAAGCGGCTGTGGCGGTACGAGAAGTCGCAGTCCTCGTTCCGCAGGGTGACCGTCTCGCCCGCCTCGCGGTCGTAGGCGATCACCTCGGTGATCGTGGAGGAGACCTCCTGGCCGTACGCCCCCACGTTCTGGATGGGCGTCGCGCCGGCCGAGCCCGGGATGCCGGAGAGGCACTCGACGCCGGCGAGTCCGGCCTCGACGGTGCGGGCGACGGCGTCGGTCCACACCTCTCCGGCGGCCAGCTCCAGGCGCGTGCCGTCCAGCTCGAAGCCCTTGGTGGCGATGACGAGCGCGGTGCCCTCGAAGCCCTTGTCGCCGATGACCAGGTTCGATCCGCCGCCGATGATCAGCAGCGGCGTGCCCGTGGCGTCGGCGTCGCGGACGGCCGCGATCACCTCGGCGTCGGTCGTGGCGGTGACCAGCCGGGTCGCGGGGCCGCCCAGCCGGAAGGTGGTCAGCGGGGCGAGGGGGGCGTCGTGGAGTTCCTGCACGGGCCCAAGACTACGAGACGGCACCGACAGCCCCGGCACGCGTGCGTGCGGCCCGGCGACGAGGGCGGGGCCGCACGCACGCGTGGTCACGTCAGACGCCGGATGGCGTCGTCCCAGTCGAGCGGCAGCTCGTCGCTCGTCACCTGCCAGCGGACGAACCGCGAGTCGCGCATCTGGCCGGACAGCTTCCGGGACGTCGGCGCGTGGACGCCGGAGCGGGCGAAGTCCTTGAGCGCCGCGGGCGACTCCCACGCGGACAGCGTCCAGAACGTCCTGCGCAACGGCGCCGCCCTGAGCGTCGCCCCGTACGCCCCGGGCGCCCGGCTCACCTGCCGCCACACGGCGGGCGTACCGGCGAGGAACTTCAGCGCCCCCCACAGGGTGCGGGTCTCGAAGCGGGAGGCGAACACGTGGACCTCCGCACCGGTCGGCGCCGGGTTCGGGCTGGTCCAGGGAAGGGTGGGCATGGTTCCTCCTGGGTGGTGTGCGTCGGTGGTGTGCGGTCGGTGACGCCTGGCGCGGGTTGCGGTCGGTGATCGGTGATGCTGAGTCGCGCGCTCGGGCTGCGGGCCGGTCGGCGCGTCAGCGGATGGCCGGTTCCGGCACCCGCTCCGGCTCCTTCGGGACCGCCGCGCGCGCCGCGCTCCGCCTGGTCGGGATCAGCAGCGCGGCGACACCGGCGAGGGCGACGACCGCGGCTCCGGTGACCAGCGCCGGCCGCAGCCCGTCGACGAAGGCCTGGCCGGACTCGTAGCCCCCCTGCGCCGAGAAGATCGACGCCATGACGGCGATGCCTAGTGCGCCGCCCACCTCGCGCAGCGCGTTGTTGGCGCCGGAGGCGATGCCCTGTTCCTTCGCGCGGACGCTGGACATCACGAGGTTCGAGGCGGGCGCGAAGAACAGCGCCATGCCGACGCCGCCGAGGACGAGGCCGGGCAGCTGGGCGGCGTAGGACGCGTCGACGGTGGCCACGAGGGCGAGCTGGCCGAGGCCGGCGGCCTGGAGGAAGAGCCCGGTGGCGACGACGGGGCGGCCGCCGATGCGGTCGGAGAGGATGCCCGCGACGGGCGCGACGAGCATCGGCATGCCGGTCCAGGGCAGCATGCGCAGGCCGGCCTCGGTGGGCGAGTAGCCGAGGACGCCCTGCATGTACTGGCTCAGCAGGAAGATCGAGCCGAACATGCCGAGGAACATCAGCAGGCTCGCCGCGTTGATGCCGGCGAACGCGCGGGAGCGGAACAACCGCATCGGCAGCATGGGGTTCCTGGCGCGGGTGCTGTAGAGGACGAACCCGACGAGCAGCGCCGCCCCGGCGAACAGGCCGGTCATCACGACCGGACCGGTCCAGCCGTCGACCGGGCCGCGCACCAGTCCGTAGACGAGCCCGAAGAGGCCGCCGCTGGCGAGCAGGGTGCCGGGGAGGTCGAGCGGGGCGCCGGTGCCGTGGGACTCGGCGAGGCGGAGCCGGGCGAGCGGCACGAGGACCAGGCCCAGCGGGACGTTCAGCCAGAAGATCCACTGCCAGGAGATGTGTTCGGTGAGGCTGCCGCCGACCAGCGGTCCGGAGGCAACGGCGAGGCCGTTCACAGCGCCCCAGATGCCGTACGCCATCCCGCGCCGCTCGGCCGGCACGGCCGCCGTCAGCAGGGTCAGCGTCAGCGGCATCATGACGGCCGCGCCGACGCCCTGGACCGCGCGGGCGGCGATGAGGGAGTCGATGCCGGGTGCCATGGCCGCGGCGGCCGAGGCCGCGGTGAAGACGGTGATGCCGGCCATGAAGAGGCGACGCCGTCCGAAGCGGTCGCCGAGGGCGGCGCCGAACATGAGGAGGACCGCGAAGGTGAGCGTGTAGGCGCTCACGGTCCATTCGAGGTCGTGCAGCGCCCCGCCGAGGTCCTCGCGGATCGAGGGCAGCGCGGTGGTGACGACGAGGTTGTCGAGGGCCGCCATGAATCCGGCGACGCTGGTGAGGGCGAGGGCCCAGGCGGTCCCCCCGCGGCGTTGCTCCGTGTGCTGTGACATCGCTCCCCCGTGGGGTGTTAGTTATCAATGACTAACTTCTGTGGGTGTGACAGAGCCTCGGCGTGCGGCCCCTCATGAGGGTCGCTATGCGCCCTCGACCTCCCGCTTCACGCGGGCCGTGGTGTCGAGCCCCTCCCACACCCGGTGGCCGGGCGGGAAGCCCATGGCGGACAGGGTGTTGATCAGCATTCCGTACGCCATGAAGGTCGTGGTCTCGCCGGCGTCGGCCCCGAGCGGCAGGTGCACGCTGTCCCAGATCTCCATCCAGCCCTTGCGCACCATCTCGCCGAACTCGTGATCCCCCGCCGCCTCGGCGACGGCGACCGCGAGGAAGGTCTGCAACTGCATGCGCAGCCGCTCGGGCCGCTCGGAGATCAGCCGCGCGTACGCCTCTCCCATGGCGTGGTGGGCCTCCTCGCCCTCCAGCCCCTGGGCGGCTTCCTCGAACAGCCGCCGCATGTCCCGCATGCAGCGCTCGGTCGCCGCCAGGAAGATCGCTTTCTTGCCCGGGAAGAGCCGGAAGAGATACGGCTGCGAGACACCCACCCGCTTGGCGATCGCCTCGGTGGAGGTGCCGTGGTAGCCGTTCTGCGCGAATTCCGTGATCGCCGCGCGGATGACGCTCTCACGCCTCTCTTCTGCGCTCATCCTGACCATGAATACGAAGTTAGTACTCAATCACTAACTACGTCAAGCGTTCGGGAACACGTCACGTGTCCTGAAACACGTAAGGAGCGCCCTCCAGGGAAGGGCGCCCCTTACACAAAGTCACGATCAGGCGAGCCGTACGACCGCCCGCGACATGCCGAGCACCTTCTGGCCGCCGCTGGTCGCCGTCAGGTCGACGCGGACCGTGTTGTCGTCCAGCTTGGCCCCGACCTTTCCGGTGACCTCGATCACGGCGCCCTTGTCGTCGTTGGGGACGACGACGGGCCGGGTGAAGCGGACGCCGTACTCGACGACCGCGCCCGGGTCACCGGTCCAGTCGGTGACGACGCGGATCGCCTCGGCCATGGTGAACATGCCGTGCGCGATGACGTCCTGCAGTCCGACCTCCTTGGCGAACTTCTCGTTCCAGTGGATCGGGTTGAAGTCACCCGACGCGCCCGCGTACCGGACGAGCGTGTCGCGCGTCACGGAGAAGGACTGGGCGGGCAGTTCGGTGCCGACCTCGACGTCGGCGTACGCGATCTTCGCCGTCATGGTGATGCTCACGCCCCCTCGGCCGCGCGCGCGACCAGCTTCGTCCACGCGGTCACGACGAGTTCCCCGGCCTCGTCGTGGACCTCGCCACGGACGTCCAGGATGTCGTTGCCCGCCATCGACTTGACCGACTCGATGGTCTGGGTGACCGACAGCCGGTCACCGGCCCGCACCGGCCTGGCGTAGGCGAACTTCTGGTCGCCGTGCACCACCCGGCTGTAGTCGAGCCCCAGCTGCGGGTCCTGCACGACCTGCTCCGAGGCCTTGAACGTGATCGCGAACACGAACGTCGGCGGAGCGATGACGTCCGGGTGCCCGAGCGCCTTGGCGGCCTCCGGGTCCGTGTACGCCGGGTTGGCGTCCCCCACCGCCTCCGCGAACTCACGGATCTTCTCCCGGCCCACCTCGTAGGCCTCGGTAGGCGGGTAGCTCCGCCCCACGAAGGACTGGTCGAGCGCCATGGCTCGGCACCTCCTGCTGTCTTCTCTGATGAACCGGCCGGTAACCGGGGCCGGGAACGACGCGAGGCCGCCCCCCGACTGCGGGGGCGGCCTCGTGTACGAGCCTGTTTTATCGCGTTTCGCGGTGCGCGGTGTGCGCGTTGCAACGCGGGCAGTGCTTCTTCATCTCAAGACGGTCCGGGTTGTTACGCCGGTTCTTCTTGGTGATGTAGTTCCGCTCCTTGCACTCCACGCAGGCCAGCGTGATCTTCGGGCGGACGTCGGTGGCAGCCACGTGAGTGCTCCTTGACGAACGGATTGACTGTATTAACGCAAGAAGAGTAGCCGATCGAAGGACCGACCCCGCAATCGGCTACTGAGAGTAGCGGTGACCGGACTTGAACCGGTGACACAGCGATTATGAGCCGCTTGCTCTACCGACTGAGCTACACCGCTTGGATGCGATCGGGCCCCGCCTCGCGGCGGGAACCTCTCACACCAGAGCCCCAATACGGAATCGAACCGTAGACCTTCTCCTTACCATGGAGACGCTCTGCCGACTGAGCTATTGGGGCGAGCGATGAAGACATTACACGGTGGGCAGCGGTTCCCCCAAATCCGTTTCGCGGCGTCCGCCGGACCTGCCCCGGACCGCCTTCCCGCGCACCTCAACTGCCCCTGCCGTACCGGTTTCCGGCCGCGCCGGACGGCGTGCCACGCCGGTACGACTATTGCGCTCCTGCGCGCCGCGGCCGGGTCGCCGTCCTAGGCTCGACCCACTCTGCGTGATCTTGCGTCCTCCCCCAGCGCAGCCCCCCGAGATCCAGGAGCGCGATGCCCGACAGCCAGCCGCAGCCACCGCATTCGTCGTCGTCCTCGTCGGGCCCGGACGAACCGGCCTCGCTCCTGCTGTGCGGGGCGCGCCTGACCGACGGCCGGACCGTGGACGTACGGCTGGGCGGCGGACGCATCGAGGCGGTCGGCACGGCGGGCAGCCTGTCGCCGGCCGGCACCCGCGGCGCCCGGGTCGACCTCGGCGGCTACCTCCTCCTGCCGGCCCCCGCCGAGCCGCACGCCCACGGCGACACCGCGCTCACGGCCGACGCGGCCGGCCCGGTGACGTACGACGCCGACGACGTGCAGCGCCGCGCCACGGAGGCCACGCTGCTGCAACTCGGGCACGGGGCCACGGCGGTACGGGCACACGTGCGCGTCGGCGACGTGCAGGGCCTCGGCGCGCTCGGCGCCGTCCTCCGGGCCCGGCGGGCGCTGCGCGGGCTGGCCGAGCTGACCACGGTCGCCGTCCCCCGGGTGCTGACCGGGGTGGCGGGGGCGGAAGGGCTCGCGGTGCTGCGGGACGCCGTGAAGATGGGCGCCACGGTGGTGGGCGGCTGCCCGGACCTCGACCCCGACCCGACCGGCTACGTCGAGGCCGTGCTGGAGGTCGCCTCCGAGCACGGCTGCCCCGTCGACCTGCACACCGACGCCGACGACCCGGCCCGCCTCGCGCGGCTCGCGGCGATGGCGGGCGGACTGCGTCCCGGCGTGACGCTCGGCCCGTGCGCGGGCCTGAGC
Source organism: Streptomyces sp. NPDC037054 (assembly GCF_055606745.1). Taxonomy (NCBI): domain Bacteria; kingdom Bacillati; phylum Actinomycetota; class Actinomycetes; order Kitasatosporales; family Streptomycetaceae; genus Streptomyces; species Streptomyces sp. NPDC037054. The sequence goes on from NZ_JBVJSJ010000001.1 coordinate 949,064, forward strand.
CGCCTGCCGTCCGAGCTGGCCTCCCGCACGGCGGACCAGCTCGCGGCGGCGGGCGTCACGGTGGTGTGCCTGCCGCAGGGCGGCTGCGGGAGCGCCGACCGGCAGGGCGCGGCGCCGGTACGGCTGCTGCGGGCCGCCGGGGTGCGGCTGGCGGCCGGGAGCGGGGCACTGCGGGACCTGTCCAACCCGGTGGGCCGCGGGGACCCGCTGGAGGCGGCGTACCTGCTGGCCTCACGGTGCGGGCTGCGGCCCGAGGAGGCGTACGACGCCGTGAGTTCGTCGGCACGGGCGGTGCTGGGACTGCCCGAGGTCCGGGTGGAGGCGGGTTTCCCCGCCGAGCTGCTGGCGGTGCGCGGCGAGGGCCTGGCGGGCGCGCTGTCACTGGCGTACAGCCGCATCGTGGTGCACCGGGGGCGCGTGGTGGCACGGACCAGCGCGGTGCGGGAGTACTGCAACACGGCGGGCTCGACGGAGCTGGGGCTGCCGCGGCAGGGGCGGGGAGAGGTTTCGTAGCGGGGAGTTCGAAGCGGGGGGCTCCATGGGGGGTGCGTCCTGCCGGAGAGCGGGCGAGGCGGGTCGGGGGCGGGATGGCCGAAGTCGCACGGCGGACGGGGCGGGGCGGGCGTACGGTCGGAGACATGCGCATTGTCATCGCTGGTGGTCATGGTCAGATCGCGCTGCGGCTGGAGCGGTTGCTCGCCGCGCGCGGGGACGAGGTCGCGGGCATCATCCGCAAGCCGGAACAGGCCGGCGATCTGCGGCAGGCCGGCGCCGAACCGGTCGTGCTCGACCTGGAGTCGGCGTCGGTCGAGGAAGTCGCCGAGGCGCTGCGGGGCGCGGACGCGGCGGTGTTCGCGGCGGGCGCGGGGCCGGGCAGCGGGGCGGCCCGCAAGGACACGGTGGACAAGGGCGCGGCGGTCCTGTTCGCGGACGCGGCGGTGCGGGCGGGTGTGGGGCGCCTGGTCGTCGTGTCGTCGATGGGGGCCAACCCGAAGCACGAGGGCCGCGAGATCTTCGACGTGTACCTGCGGGCGAAGGGCGAGGCCGACGCGTACGTGCAGCGCCTGAAGGGCCTCGACTGGACGATCCTGCGCCCGGGTTCACTGACGGACGACGCCGGAACCGGCCTCGTCCGGCTGGAGGCGCACACGGGCCGCGGCCCGGTCCCGCGCGACGACGTGGCAGCCGTCCTGGCGGAGCTGGTGGAGACGTCGTCGACGGCCGGCCTGACGCTGGAACTGGTCGGCGGTTCGACGCCGGTGTCGGTGGCGGTGAAGTCGGTGGCGGGCAACTGAGGTTGTCGGCCGGCGCCTGGAAGGGCGCCTAGAAGAGCGGCAGCTGCCCGGGAAAGTCCGGCACGACGTACCCGTCCAAGGTGGGCTGCGGCACGCCCAGTCGGGCCTGCCGCCGGGACCCCGGACAGGACACCAGCTCACCCTGCTCACGGGCCCCGGGCGGATCGTGCCGCGCGAACCGCCCGGCGACGACAGCGATCTCACGACGGCACTCGGGGCACGGTCTGCGTGGCGTGGACATGAGATCAGTGTGCCCCGGCCGACAGGGGGTCTCACGAACGGATTCCCCGGGGTGCCCCCGGACACGACGAGAACGAGGAGACCCCCTCCGCGCTGCGTTTCCGCAGTTCGGAGGGGGTCTCCTCAAGTGTGGCGGCGCCAGGATTCGAACCTGGGAAGGCGAAGCCGGCAGATTTACAGTCTGCTCCCTTTGGCCGCTCGGGCACACCGCCGGGGTTGCTGCCCTTCGAACCGCCTTTCGGCGGTGCTCCGTGGCAACGACGTAAACAATACCCGATGCGGAGGGGTGCTTCGCCACCCGATTGATCGGCGTCCGGGAGGCCGGGGGTGGCTAGTCTTGTGCGGATGCGGCCCGGGTCCCCACCGGGACCGGCGGCCACCCCACGTACGCCGGTCCGCGCCCGGTACGCACCCGATACGCACCCCGATACAAGGAGCCACAGGACATGGCCGACTCCAGTTTCGACATCGTCTCGAAGGTCGAGCGGCAGGAGGTCGACAACGCCCTCAACCAGGCCGCCAAGGAGATCTCGCAGCGCTACGACTTCAAGGGCGTGGGTGCCTCGATCTCGTGGTCCGGGGAGAAGATCCTCATGGAGGCGAACTCCGAGGACCGGGTGAAGGCCGTTCTCGACGTCTTCCAGTCCAAGCTGGTCAAGCGCGGCATCTCGCTGAAGGCGCTGGACGCCGGTGAGCCCCAGCTCTCCGGCAAGGAGTACAAGATCTTCGCCTCGATCGAGGAGGGCATCTCCCAGGAGAACGCGAAGAAGGTGGCGAAGATCATCCGTGACGAGGGCCCGAAGGGCGTGAAGGCCCAGGTGCAGGGTGACGAGCTGCGCGTCAGCTCCAAGAGCCGTGACGACCTCCAGGCCGTCATCTCGCTGCTCAAGGGCAAGGACTTCGACTTCGCGCTGCAGTTCGTGAACTACCGCTAGTCCGTCGGGTGGGCGCCGGCCGCCGTGGTGCCCACCCCGTTCCTCAACCGGGCAGGCCGCCGCCTCAGTCGCGGGAGTGGCCGAACAACAGGCGGTAGCCGATCAGCAGGACCAGCGCGCCGCCGATGGCCGCCGCCCAGGTCGCGCCGTCGTAGAAGTCCCGGGTGATCGGGTGGTCCAGCCAGCGGGCCGAGATCCAGCCGCCGAGGAACGCGCCCGCGACGCCGATCACGGTCGTGCCGACCAGTCCGCCCGGGTCGCGGCCCGGCAGCAGGAACTTGGCGATGGCTCCCGCCAGCAGCCCCAGGATGATCCAGCTGATGAACGTCATGCCGTGACCCTGCCCCTTCCCGCTGCGAACAAGCCGCCCCGCCGGTCCCGCTCCGTGTGATCTTGGTCCTGTCCTGTCCTGGCCCGCCCCGGGCGTCGTTCATGCCGCCGTCATCACGTGCCGGCCGAGAGGACGTCCGCGCGGCACCTGGTGGTCGCCTGGCCGGGTGGGCCGGATCAGTAGGGTGCGGCCATGACTTCCACCGGTCCTGAACTGCGGCGCACGCTCGGCGTCGCGGACGCCGTGGTCATCGGGCTCGGCTCGATGATCGGCGCCGGCATCTTCGCCGCCCTCGCGCCCGCCGCGCGCGCCGCCGGTTCCGGGTTGCTCCTCGGGCTCGCGGCCGCCGCCGTCGTCGCCTACTGCAACGCCTCCTCGTCGGCGCGGCTGGCCGCCCGGTACCCGGCCTCGGGCGGCACGTACGTGTACGGGCGCGAGCGGCTCGGGGAGTTCTGGGGCTACCTGGCCGGCTGGGCGTTCGTCGTCGGCAAGACGGCGTCCTGCGCGGCGATGGCCCTCACCGTCGGCGCGTACGTCTGGCCGGGGCAGGCGCACGCCGTCGCGGTCGCGGCCGTGGTCGCGCTGACCGCGGTGAACTACGGCGGCGTCCAGAAGTCCGCCTGGCTGACGCGGGTGATCGTGGCCGTGGTGCTGGCGGTCCTGGCCGCCGTGGTGGTCGTGTGCCTCGGGTCGGGCGAGTCCGAGGCGGGGCGGCTGGACATCGGGACGTCCGGCGGGGTCGGCGGGGTGCTGCAGGCGGGCGGTCTGCTGTTCTTCGCGTTCGCCGGGTACGCGCGCATCGCCACGCTCGGCGAGGAGGTGCGGGATCCGGCGCGGACGATTCCGCGCGCCGTTCCGCTCGCCCTCGGCATCACGCTGGCCGTGTACGCGTGCGTGGCGGTCGCCGTCCTCTCCGTCCTGGGGTCGGGCGGCCTCGGCAGCGCGACCGCGCCGCTGGCCGACGCGGTGCGTGCCGCCGGTGTGCCGGAGCTGGAGCCGGTGGTCCGCGCGGGCGCCGCCGTGGCCGCGCTGGGCTCGCTGCTCGCCCTGATCCTGGGCGTCTCGCGTACGACGCTGGCGATGGCCCGGGACCGGCACCTGCCCGCCCCGCTGGCGGCCGTGCACCCGCGCTTCCAGGTGCCGCACCGCGCGGAGTTGGCCGTGGGCGCGGTGGTCGCCGTGCTGGCCGCCACGGTGGACGTGCGCGGGGCGATCGGGTTCTCGTCCTTCGGGGTGCTGGCGTACTACGCGGTGGCCAACGCGTCGGCCTGGACGCTGGACGCGGCCCCACGGGCGCGTGTGGTGCCGGTCGTCGGGCTCGTCGGCTGCGCGGTGCTCGCGTTCGCGCTGCCGGCGACGTCCGTGGCCGTGGGTGCGAGCGTGCTGGCCGTCGGCGCGGCGGTGTACGGCGTACGGCGGTGGAGGGGGCGGCGGTGACACGCACGCGCGCGTGACCGCCGCCCGGCGTCACCAGGCCGTTCTGGCGAACTGCTGGTCGGTGCGGACGACTTCGCGGCCCAGCGGGGTCAGCGAGACCGGGATGAGCTTGAAGTTGGCGATGCCCAGCGGGATGCCGATGATCGTGACGCACAGCAGGAGGCCGGTGACGATGTGGCCGAGGGCCAGCCACCAGCCCGCGAGGACCAGCCACAGGACGTTGCCCACGCAGGACGCCGCGCCCGCGTCCCGGCGCTCGACCGCCGCGTACCCGAAGGGCCACAGCGCGTAGACGCCGATGCGGAAGGCCGCTATGCCGAACGGGATGCCGATGATGGTCACGCACAGGAGCGCGCCGGCGAGTACGTAGCCGAGGAACAGCCAGAACCCGCTGAAGACGAGCCAGATGACGTTGAGAATTGTCTTCACCGAGGGCCTGCCATCCTTTCGAGCCGGGCGATGCGCTCGGCCATGGGTGGGTGTGTGGAGAACATCTTCGACAGTCCCTGGCCGGGACGGAAGGGGTTCGCGATCATCATGTGGCTCGCGGTCTCGATCCGGGGCTCGGGCGGCAGCGGAAGCTGCTTCGTGCCCGCGTCGAGCTTGCGCAGGGCGCTGGCGAGGGCGAGCGGGTCGCCCGTGAGCTGGGAGCCGGACGCGTCGGCCTCGTACTCGCGGGAGCGGCTGATCGCGAGCTGGATGAGGGTGGCGGCGAGCGGGCCCAGGATCATGATCAGCAGCATGCCGAGCAGGCCGGGGCCGTCTTCGTCGTCCGAGCGGCCGATGGGGATCAGCCAGGCGAAGTTGACCAGGAACATGATCACCGAGGCGAGGGCGCCGGCCACCGACGAGATCAGGATGTCGCGGTTGTAGACGTGGCTCAGCTCGTGCCCGATGACGCCGCGCAGCTCGCGCTCGTCGAGCAGGCGGAGGATGCCGTCGGTGCAGCACACCGCGGCGTTGCGCGGGTTGCGGCCGGTGGCGAAGGCGTTGGGCGCCTCCGTCGGGGAGATGTAGAGGCGGGGCATGGGCTGGCGGGCCTGCGTGGAGAGCTCGCGGACCATGCGGTAGAGCGCGGGGGCCTCGAATTCGCTCACCGGGCGTGCGCGCATCGCGCGTAGCGCCAGCTTGTCGCTGTTCCAGTACGCGTAGGCGTTGGTGCCCAGCGCGACGAGAACGGCGACGACGAGCCCGACTCGGCCGAAGAAGCTGCCGATGACGATGATGAGTGCGGACAGTCCCCCGAGGAGTACTGCGGTCCTGAGCCCGTTGTGCCGGCGGTGCACGGTACGCCCTCCAAGTGGTGCGGCAGGGGAACCCTTTGCTGGTCGCTGCTGGTCGGTGCTGGTCGGTGTGCTTGATCGGTGCTGCTCTGCCTGTGCGTGGCACCACTGGTGGCGTGGTGACACGTCCAGTGGACCCTTCCCTACTGGTCAACGCCAGGCGAGGGCCGCCGGTTCCCCGACGCGCGCGGAGGGGGGCGTCGGCCGTCCGGGTGAGCTCGTGCCGGAAGGGGGGCGTCCGCTCTGGAAGAGGCCGGTGTCCGCTCTGGAAGAGGCCGGTGTCCGCGCTAGAAGAGGCCGGTGTCCGCGCTAGAAGAGGCCGGTGTCCGCGAAGCGCAGGACCAGTTGGGGCGCGCCGGACAGGGCGACGCCGATGACGGCGGTCAGGGCGAGCGCCGCCGTGAGCGGGGCGGGGACGCGGTGCCGGACGGCCTCGCCCTCGGGGGCGCGGAACAGCAGGGCCGTCCACTGGAGGTAGTAGAACAGCGCGACGACGACGTTGACGGCCATGACGACGGCGAGCCAGCCGAGGCCGGCGTCGACGGCCGCGGAGAAGACGGCGACCTTCGCGAACAGGCCGATGATGCCCGGCGGAAGCCCGGCGAGGCAGAGCAGGAAGAACGCCAGCAGCAGGGCGGCCACGGGGTTCGTCGCGTACAGGCCGCGGTAGTCGGTGAGGCGGTTGTACGCGCGCGTGCGGCCCACGAGGGCGGCGACCGCGAAGGCGCCGAGGTTCACGGCGGCGTACATGAGCGCGTAGGCGACGGTGGAGCCGATGGAGCGTTCGGCGTCGTCGGAGTACGCCGCGGCGGCGACCGGCACCAGGAGGTAGCCGGCCTGTCCGACGGACGACCAGGCGAGCAGGCGTACGGCGCTGTACGCGCGCGTGGCCTGCTGGCGCAGGGCGCCCGCGTTGCCGATGGTCATGGTGAGCGCGGCGAGCGCGGCCATGGCCGGGCCCCAGACGTGGGCGTACGACGGGAGGGCGACGACGGTGACGAGGATCAGGCCGGTGAAGCCGACGGCCTTGCCGACGACGGACAGGTAGGCGGCGATCGGCAGGGGGGCGCCGACGTAGGTGTCGGGGACCCAGAAGTGGAAGGGGACGGCGGCCGTCTTGAAGGCGAAGCCGACGAGGGTGAGGACGACGCCGGTCTGGGCGAGGGTGTGGAGCTGCCCGTCGACCTGCTGGATGCGTTCGGCGATCTCGGTGAGGTAGAGGGTGCCGGTGGAGGCGTAGACGAAGCTGATGCCCATGAGGCTGACCGCGGTCGCGGTGACCGAGGAGAGGAAGAACTTCAGGGCGGCCTCGGAGGACCTGCGGTCGCCGTGCCTGAGGCCGACGAGGGCGAACGCGGGCAGGGAGGCGACCTCCAGGGCGACGATCAGGGTCGCGAGGTCGCGGGAGGCGGGCAGCAGGGCGGCGCCGGCCGCGCTGGACAGCAGCAGGAACCAGAACTCGCCCGCGGGGAGCCGCTCGGCGTCGTCCTTGAGCGCCGTGACGGACAGCAGGGCGGCGAGGAGGGCGCCACCGAGAACCAGGAACTGGACGACCAGGGTGAAGTGGTCGGCGGTGTAGCTGCAGACGCCGGGGTCGCCGGTCTGGCAGAAGGTGCTGCGGTCGCCGTCGAGGAGGGGCAGCAGGAGGGCCGTGGAGGCGGCGAGTCCGGCGACGGACGCCCAGCCGAGGACCGCCTTGCGGCCTTCGGGCACGAACAGGTCGGCGACGAGGACGGCCAGGCCGACGACCGCCACGAGGGTGGGCGGCGCGATGGCGAGCCAGTCGACCGACTGGACGACGGACTGGGCGAGTGCCGGTCCCTGGGCCAGGGAGCTCATCGGGTGCCTCCTGCGAGGAGCTGCTGCACGGCCGGGTCGGTCAGGCCGAGGAGGGCCTTGGGCCACAGGCCTGCGACGAGGGTGAGGACGACGAGCGGGGTCCAGGCCGCGAACTCGTACGCCCGGACGTCGGCGAGGCGGGGCGCGTCCTGCGGGGCGGCGCCCATGCAGACGCGGCGGACCACGACGAGGAGGTACGCGGCCGTCAGCAGCGTGCCGAACGCGCCGATGGCCATGAAGGTGAGGAAGGCGGGGCGGCTGAGGCCCTCGGCGGGGTCGAACGCGCCGAACAGGGCCAGCATCTCCCCCCAGAACCCGGCGAGTCCGGGCAGGCCGAGGGAGGCGACGGCGCCGAAGGCGAGGAGGGCGCCCAGGCGCGGGGCCCGGCCGTAGAGGGCGGCGCCGGTCTGTTCGGCGAGGGTGTCGAGGTCGGTGCTGCCGGTGCGGTCCTTGAGGGCGCCGACCAGGAAGAACAGCAGGCCGGTGATGAGGCCGTGGGCGACGTTGGCGAACAGGGCGCCGTTGACGCCGGTGGGCGTCATGGTGGCGATGCCGAGCAGGACGAAGCCCATGTGGCCGACGGAGGAGTAGGCGATGAGGCGCTTGAGGTCGCCCTTGGCGCCGCGCCGGGCGAGGGCCAGGCAGGCCAGGGAGCCGTAGATGATGCCGACGACGGCGAAGGCGGCGAGGTACGGCGCGAAGGTGCGGAAGCCGTCGGGCGCGACGGGCAGCAGGATCCGGACGAATCCGTACGTACCCATCTTCAGCAGGACGCCGGCGAGGAGGACCGAGCCGACGGTCGGGGCGGCGGTGTGGGCGTCGGGCAGCCAGCTGTGCAGCGGCCACATCGGCGTCTTCACGGCGAGCCCGATCCCGATCGCCAGAACGGCGATGACCTGCACGGATGTGGTCAGCGACCGGCCGTTGTCAGTGGCGAGTGCCACCATGTCGAATGTGCCCGCCCTGAGACCGATCAGGAGCAGGCCGAGCAGCATGACGACCGAGCCGAGCAGCGTGTAGAGGATGAACTTCCAGGCGGCCTCGGCCCGGCCCTCGCCGCCCCAGCGGGCGATGAGGAAGTACATCGGGATGAGGACCATCTCGAAGGCGAGGAAGAACAGCAGCAGGTCGAGGACGGCGAAGGTGGCGAGGGTGCCGGACTCGAGGACGAGCAGCAGGGCGACGAACGCCTTCGGGGTCGGGCCCGCGGGCAGCTTGAAGTACGAGTAGAGCGCGCAGAGGAAGGTCAGCAGCGCGGTCAGGACCAGAAGGGGGAGGGAAATGCCGTCGATGCCGAGGTGGATCCGCACGTCGAGCGCGGGGATCCAGCTGATGTCCGTGCTTGCCTGCATCTTCGACGGCTGGTCGTGGTCGAAGCCGAGCGCGAGGACGACCGCCGCGAGGAGCACGGCGCCGGTGACGGTGACGCCGTGCCGCAGGACGGCCTGTTCGGGCGACTTCCCCTTCAGTCCGGGCGGGGCCGGCAGGAGAGCGGCGGCGGCCCCGAGGAGCGGGCCGACGACGACGAACGCGAGAAGGAACTGCATCACGGACTCGTTGATATCGATCACGCCTGCTCACGCTCCCGTGGCGACGAGGACGGCGGCGACCGCGAGGACGACGGTGCCGGCGAGCAGCGCGCTCACATAGGTCTGCACATTGCCGGTCTGGGCCCGCCGTACGGCGATGCCGAGCCAGCGGGGTAGGGCGCCCGCGCCGCGTACGTAGGTGTCGACGACCTCCCGGTCGAGGAACCTGACGACGCTCGCGGCGACCCGCACCGGGCGGACGAACAGCGCGGAGTACACGGCGTCCAGATGGAAGCCGCCGGCCGCGTGCCGGTGCAGCGGGCCGAGCAGCAGCCGGCCCGGGTCGGCCGGGTCGGGCGCGGACGCCACGTCGCCGTAGGCGGGGGTGTGGCTGGCGATGGCCTCGGCCTCGACCTGCCCGGCGTCGCCCTCGGGGTGGGCGGCGACGGCGCCCAGGGGGACGCGGGCGGCGAGCGCGGTGGTGTGCCGCCAGGTCGCGTAGGTGACGATGCCGCCGACGAGGGCCACGCCCGTGCCGAGCACGGAGGTGGTGAGCGTCGGGGCGAGGGAGGCGACGTCGAACCAGTGGGGCAGCAGGCGGAACGCGAGCCCGCCGAAGGCGAGGGAGGGCACGGCGAGCACCCACAGCACCGCGGTCATGGGCACCGGCTGCCTGCCGTGGTCGGGGGCCTCGGCGCCCCGGCCGCGGAAGGCCAGCAGCCACAGGCGCGTGGCGTACGCGGCGGTGAGCAGGGCGGTGAGCAGTCCGGCGACGAGGACGGTCCAGCCGGCGGCGCCGGGCGCGTGCTCGGTGTGCCCGGTCAGGACGTGCTCGGCGGCGCGGAGGACGGACTCCTTGGAGAAGAAGCCGCTGAACGGCGGGATCGCGGCGAGCGCGAGCAGCGCCACGGTCATCGTCCAGTAGGCGTCCGGGACGCGGGCCCGCAGGTTCCCCATGCGGGACATGGCGGCCAGCGAGTTGGTGCCGGCGGCGTGGATGACCGCGCCGGCGGCGAGGAACAGCAGCGCCTTGAAGGCGCCGTGGGACAGGAGGTGGAAGACGGCGGCGCCGCGGTCGCCGACGGCGAGGGCGCCGGTCATGTAGCCGAGCTGACCGATCGTCGAGTAGGCGAGGACGCGCTTGATGTCGTCCTGGGCGAGCGCGGCGAGCGCCGAGCCGACCATCGTGACCGCGGCCATGACGGCGAGGACCAGCATCGCGGCCCGCGAGGCCTCGAAGAGCGGGAGGAGACGGGCGACGAAGTAGACACCGGCGGCGACCATCGTCGCGGCGTGGATCAGCGCGGAGACGGGCGTGGGACCCGCCATCGCGTCGGGCAGCCAGGTGTGCAGCGGGAACTGCGCCGACTTGCCCGCCACGCCGGCCAGGAGCAGCAGGGCGATCAGCGTCGGGTGGTCGAGTCCGCCGCTCGCGACGGCGCCGAGGACCTTCGTGATGCGGAACGACCCGGCGTCGGTGGCCAGCGCGAACAGGCCGATGAGGAAGGGGACGTCGCCGAGCTTGGTCACCAGGAAGGCCTTCAGCGAGGCGGCGCGCGCCTCGGGGGTCTCCCAGTAGTGGCCGACGAGGAAGTACGAGCAGATGCCCATGATCTCCCAGCCGACCAGCAGCACCATCAGGTCGCCGGAGTAGACGACGAGCAGCATGGCGGAGGTGAACAGGGAGACGAGCGCGGCGTACGAGGGGTAACGCGGGTCGTCGCGGAGGTAGCCCGTGGAGTAGATCTGCACGCAGGTGGCGACGAGGCCGACCAGGACGGCGACGAGGGCGGCGAAGCCGTCGATGTGCAGGGCGAGTTCGACGGGGACGGAGCCGGTGGGCGTGAGCTCGGTGGCGGCGTCGATCGCGCGGCCGCCGTCCTGGCGCACGGCGACGAGCACGGCGAGTACCAGCGCGGCGAGCGTCGGCAGCACGGCGAGCGGGCGGACGAAGCCGGGCGCGGTGCGGCCCAGCAGCAGTCCGGCGGCGGCGCCGAGGAACGGAAGGAGGGGGACGAGTACGGCGAGGGTGGTGGTGGTCACGCGGTGGCCTCGGCCTTCTCGGCCGGGCCGGCCGTGAGGGCGTCGCTGTCGGGGTCGTCGCCGTCGGGTCCGTCGGCGTCGCGGGGCTCGGCGGTGTCGCGGAGCTTGTCGATGTCCGCGGTGCCGCGGTTGCGGTGGACGGCGAGGACGATCGCCAGGCCGATGCCGATCTCGGCGGCGGCGATGGCGATGGTGAACAGGGTCAGGGCCTGGCCGGAGTGCAGCGTCTCCTCGGCGGTCTTGCTGAGCCAGACGTCGAAGGCGACCAGGTTGAGGTTGACGGCGTTGAGCATCAGCTCGACCGACATCAGGACGAGGATCGCGTTGCGCCGGGCGAGGACGCCGTACAGGCCGGTGCAGAACAGCAGGGCGGACAGCACGGCGGGATAGGCGAGGTGCATCAGCGGGCCCCTTCCTGCGCGTCCGCCTTGGCCTTGCGGGACAGGACGATCGCGCCGACCAGGGCGGCGAGGAGGAGGACGGAGAGGGCCTCGAAGGGGAGGACCCAGTTCTGGAAGAGGCTCTCGCCGGTGGCGCGGGTGGTGCCCTCGGCGGCGCCGTCGAGGTCGATCCAGGTGGTGCGGAAGGCGTCGACGACGACCCAGACCAGGGCGGCTGCTGCGGCGACGGCCACGGTGAGGGCGGCCCAGCGGTTGCCGGAGTCGGCGTCCGGGGAGCGGCCGATGGGGGCCCGGGTGAGCATCAGGCCGAACAGGAGGAGGACGACGACGGAACCGACGTAGATGAGGACCTGCACCCAGGCGATGAACTCGGCGGTGAGCAGCAGGTATTCGACGGCGAGGCCGCCGAGGGTCACGACCAGCCACAGGGCGGCGTGCACGAGCTGCCGGGTGGTGACGGTGACGATCGCCGCGCCGAAGGTGACCAGGCCGACGAGGAGGAAGGCGATCTCGACGCCGGTCGGGGAGAGGAAGCCGTGGGTTTCGGCTGCGAGGTTCACGACTCTCCCTCCCGCGTTTCCCGCTGCTCCTCGGCCTGGACGGCGGCGAGCTTGTCCGCCGTCTTGCGGGCGGCGGCGAGTTCCTTGGGTTCCTCGGCACCGGGGTCGAGGGCGGGCGGGGCCGGCACGGTCCACATCCACTCGCGGAGCTTGTCGCGCTCGTGGGTGAGGTCGCGGATGTCGGTCTCGGCGTACTCGAACTCCGGGGACCAGAAGAGCGCGTCGAAGGGACAGACCTCGATGCAGATACCGCAGTACATGCAGAGGGAGAAGTCGATGGCGAAGCGGTCGAGGACGTTGCGGCTGCGTTCGCGTCCGCCGGGGGTGGCCGCGGGGATCGTCTCCTTGTGGGAGTCGATGTAGATGCACCAGTCGGGGCACTCGCGGGCGCACAGCATGCAGACCGTGCAGTTCTCCTCGAACAGGCCGATCACGCCGCGGGTGCGGGGCGTGAGGTCGGGCTGGACGTCGGGGTACTGCTCGGTGACGGTCTTCCTTGTCATCGTGCGCAGGGTGACGGCCAGGCCCTTGGCCAGGCCGGAGCTGGGGACGGGGGCCATTACTGGATCACCACCTTCACGATGCCGGTCAGGGCGATCTGGGCGAGGGAGAGGGGGACGAGGAGGGTCCAGGACAGTTTCTGGAGCTGGTCCTCGCGCAGCCGGGGGTAGGTGACGCGCAGCCAGATGACGACGAAGGCGAGGACGGCCGTCTTCAGCAGGGTCCACACCCAGCCGAGGCCGTCGGCGCCCCAGGGGCCGTGCCAGCCGCCCAGGAAGAGGACGGTGGTCAGGCCGCACAGGACGACGATCCCGGCGTACTCGGCGAGGAGGAACAGGGCGAAGCGGAGGCCGGTGTACTCGGTGTACGCGCCGAAGATGATCTCGGAGTCGGCGACGGGCATGTCGAACGGGGGGCGCTGGAGTTCGGCGAGGCCGGCGACGAAGAAGACGATCGCGCCGACGATCTGCCAGGGCAGCCACCACCACTCGAAGGCGTCGAGGATGCCGACGAGGGACACCGTGCCGGCGGCCATGGCGACGGACGCGGCGGTGAGCAGCATCGGGAGTTCGTACGCGAGGAGCTGGGCGGCGGTGCGCAGGCCGCCGAGGAGGGAGAACTTGTTGGCCGACGCCCAGCCGGCCATGAGCGAGCCGAGGACGCCGACGCCCATGACGGCGAGGACGAAGAAGATGCCCGCGTCGACGACCTGGCCGACGGCGCCCTCGCCGGGGCCGATGGGGATGGCGAGGAGGACGAGGAGGTACGGGAGGAGCGCGACGGCGGGGGCGAGTTGGAAGATGCGTCGGTCGGCGCCGGCCGGGACGATGTCTTCCTTCTGCGCGAACTTCACGCCGTCGGCGACGAGTTGGGCCCAGCCGTGGAAGCCGCCGGCGTACATGGGGCCGAGGCGGCCCTGCATGTGCGCCATCACCTTGTGCTCGGTCTGGCCGACGAGCAGGGGGAAGGTGAGGAAGACGACGAAGACAACGAGGAGTCGCAGGGCGACGTCGAGAGCGTCGTTCACTGCGGGCCTCCTGCGGAGTCTTCGGGGGCTTGGGGCGCTTCGGAGCCTTGAGGGGCTTCGGGGTCTTGGGGGGCCTCGGAGTCCTGGGAGGCTTCGGGGGCGTCGTCCGGCCGGTCGGTGGCGTCGTCCGGCCGGTCGGGGGCGTGCGGGTCCTCGTGCGCCGGGCGGGCGTGGTGCCACGGGGCGTCGGGGCTGCGCGGGGCGGGCTTCGGGGCGGGGGGCGCGGTGGGCGCGCCCTGCGCCACCTCACCCGGCGTCGAGTCCGCCGGCGCAGGGCGCTGGGTGGCCGAGCCCTCCGAGGCGCTGCGGGTGCGCCGGGGTCCGGGGGCGGCGCCGGTGCGCTGGGACGCCGAGCCCTCGCCGGCGCTGCGTGCCCGGCGCGGTCCGGTGGCTGGTGCGTCCGTGCCCCGGGCGTCTTCCGGCGCCGGGGCGGCCTGGCTCACCGAGCCCTCCGATGCCGTGCGGGCGCGGCGCGGTGGGCGGGCGGGGGTCTCCGCCGCCGGGGAGGGGGTGGCCGGGGTTTCCGTGGCCGGGGTCGGGGTGGCCTGGCCGGCCGGGCCCTCCGCTGCGGTGCGCGTGCGTCGTACGGGGCGGTCGCCGGCCGCGCGGCCGGCGCCGCGGGCCGGGGCGGGCGGGAGTTGGCCCTTCAGGGGGCCCCATTCGTTCGGGTCGGGGACGCCCGGCGGGAGCATCTGGCGGCGCTTGGGGCCGCCGTGTTCCGACTCGCCGGGTTCCTTGGCGCCGGGCCAGGCCTTGGCGACGCGGGCGGCCAGGACGAAGTCCTTGCGGAGGGGGTGGCCCTCGAAGCCCTCCGGGAGGAGCAGGTGGTCCAGGCCCGGGTGGCCCTCGAAGACGACGCCGAACATCTCGTGCGTCTCGCGCTCGTGCCAGCCCGCGCCCGCGTACACGCCGCCGGCGGTCGGCAGGGTCGGCGCGTCGTGCGGGACGGTCGTCCGCAGGAGCAGGCGGCGGACCGGGGACAGCGCCACCACGTGGGCGGCGACGCGGAAGCCGGTACCGGGTTCGTCCACCGCGCTCAGCCAGTCGAAGTACGTGCAGCCCAGCCGGTCGCGGGCGGTCTCCAGGGCGGGGATCCACGCGGCCGGGGGGACGTCGACGGTCAGGACCTCGTACGCCTCCTCGGCGGTGGCGTCCGGGCCGAAGAGGTCCTCGGTGTCGGCGGGCAGCCAGCCGGCCGTCGTCATCGGGTCTCCCCCTCTCCCGGCGCGGCGGCGTTCCCCGGCGCGGCGGTGTCACCGGCCGGCGTCGGGGTTGACGTCGGGGTTGACGCCGGCGGCTTCACGAGGCCGCTGGTGAGGGCGGCGGCCGACGGGCGGGGCGTCGAGGCGTAGCGCTCGCCGAGCGACTCCCGCGCGATCTTCTCCTGGAGCTTGAGGATGCCCTGGAGCAGCGCCTCGGGGCGGGGCGGGCAGCCGGGGACGTAGACGTCGACGGGGATGATCTGGTCGACGCCCTTGGTGACGGAGTAGGAGTCCCAGTAGGGGCCGCCGCAGTTGGAGCAGGCGCCGAAGGAGATGACGTACTTCGGCTCGGGCATCTGCTCGTAGAGGCGCTTGACGGCCGGGGCCATCTTGTCCGTGACCGTGCCGGAGACCACCATCAGGTCGGCCTGGCGCGGACCGGGGGCGAAGGGGATCACGCCGAGGCGGATGAAGTCGTGGCGGGCCATGGACGCGGCGATGAATTCGATGGCGCAGCAGGCCAGACCGAAGTTGAAGACCCAGAGCGAGTAGCGGCGTCCCCAGTTGAGGACGACCTTCATGGGCTCGGGGGCGAGGCGCGCGAGGGCGCCCAGCCTCTTCGGCTCGGGCAGCATCACGGGCTCGGGCTCGGGGTTCACGTCCATGTCAGGACGCCCTTCTTGTATGCGTACAGCAGGCCCACGGCGAGGAAGCCGAGGAAGATGAACATCTCCACGAGGGTCGTCGCGCCGTAGCCGTCGGCGGCGAACACGGTGGCCCAGGGGAACAGGAAGATCGAGTCGACGGCGAAGATGACGTACAGGAACGCGTAGACGTAGTAGCGGACCTGGGTGTGGGCCCAGCCCTCGCCGACGGGGTCGACGCCGCACTCGTACGTCAGGAGTTTCTCGGGGGTCGGGACGACGGGGCGCAGCAGGCGGCCCGCGCCGAAGGCGACCGCGACGAAGAGCACGCCGACGACGGCGAGCAGTCCGACGACCGAGTACGACTGGAAGTAGTCCGCCGCGACGGGGGTCGTCTCGACGCCGGTCGTGGCGACGACGGTCGGTTCCCGCACGTCCGTCCCTCGCTCCCTGCTCCCTGAGCGCCTGTGGATGTCGTTGTTCGACGATCTGTACGCACGGGAGTCTAGGCCCTGTTAAAGGGACGGTAAGCAGCCCGTCTCCCCTGTGGGCCCGAAGCGGGGTGGGGTTTTCCCCAGGGCCGGGTCGCCGGTCCACCTCATGGCGCGGGGGGCCGCCGCCGGGCACGCTGACCCGTATGACCGAACGTCTTCCGTCTCCGAGCCCGGCCGGGGCCGACGGCACCGCCGCCTCGCCGCCGCCCGCGCGTTTCGCCTACGACCGGCACACCTGGAAGGAGATCGCGCATCTCCTGGCGAACCTGCCGATGGCGCTGTTCGGCTTCGTCTACGTCATGACGGTGCTGTTCACGAGCTTCTGGCTGACCGTCACGGTCATCGGGTTCCCGTTGCTGGCGGCCGGTCTGATGGGGGCGCGGCAGATCGGGAAGCTGGAGCGGGCGCGGGCCCGGGCGCTGCTCGGGGTGCGGGTGGACGAGCCGAGTCCGCTGCCGTTGCGCCGCCGTGGCCGGGACGACGGCGGGTTCTTCGCGCACCTGTGGATGGCGCTGAAGGACCCGGTGGGCTGGCGCACGGTGCTGTACGACTTCATCCGGCTGCCCTGGGGGGTGCTGACGTTCACGATCACGTTGACGTCGCTGTTCGTGCTGTGGCCGGTGCTGCCGTTCATCGCGCGGGGTCTGACGAACGCGGACCGGGCGATGGTGCGCGCGCTGCTGTCGCCGTCCGACGAGTTGGAGCGGCGCATCGCCGAGCTGGAGTCGGACCGGGGTGTCGTGGTCGACACGGCGGCGGCCGACCTCCGGCGCATCGAGCGGGACCTGCACGACGGGGCGCAGGCCCGCCTGGTGAACCTGGCGATGGGTCTGGGTCTGGCCAAGGAGAAGCTGCTGGAGGGCCAGGCCGACGAGCACGTGGCGGCGATGGTCGAGGAGGCGCACGGCGAGGTGAAGCTGGCGCTCCAGGAACTGCGCGACCTGGCCCGCGGGATCCATCCGGCGGTGCTCACCGACCGCGGGCTCGACGCGGCGCTGTCGGCGGTGGCGTCGCGGTGCACGGTGCCGGTGAAGGTGACGGTGGACCTCACAGCCCGGCCGGTCGCGGCCATCGAGGGCATCGCCTACTTCACCGTCTCGGAGCTGCTGCAGAACGTCAGCAAGCACAGCGGGGCGCGGTCGGCGTCGGTGGACGTGTGGCGGGCGGACGACCGGCTGCTGATCCAGGTGCGGGACGACGGGCGCGGGGGCGCGCGGCTGGACGGCGGCACGGGGATGCGGGGGCTCGCGGACCGGCTGGGCGCGGTGGACGGCCTGTTCGTCGTCGACTCGCCGGAGGGCGGCCCGACGACGGTCACGGCGGAGCTGCCGTGGCGGGACCGCGACCGGGGATAGGGGTCGGTTCGCCCGGCGGGCGGGCCTCGGGCGCGCGGGGCGGGATGGGGTGGGGAAAACCCCCGTGCCAAGACGCCGACGGACTCCATGGTCCGCCGACCTGCGGCGGAGCAGTGTGGTGGTACGGCACCGGACGAGGAGAAACGGACGACACCGATGGCCATGGAGTACGGGGAGACGGAGTACGGGGTGACGGGCTACGGGGTGAGGGACCACGGGTCCGCGAGGCGCGGGAGCGGGGGGCGGGGGCCCCGGCTGCCGGTGGGGCTGCGGGCGCCGTTCGAGGGACGCTACTGGCGCGAGTTCGGCTTCGTGCTGCTGAGCCTGCCGATCAGCGTGCTGCTGTTCGTGTACGCGGTCACGATGATCTCGCTGGGCGCGGGTCTGCTGGTGACGTTCCTCGGGATTCCCGTGCTGGCGGCGGCGCTGGCCGGCTGCCGCGGGCTCGGGGCGCTGGAGCGGGCGCGGGCGCGCGGGCTGCTGGGCCTGGAGGTGGCGGAGCCGGAGCCGCTGCGGACGCGGAAGCCGGGCCCGATGGCGTGGATGGGCGCCGTCCTCAAGAGCGGCACGTCCTGGCGGGCGGTGCTGTACGCGCTGCTGCACTTCCCGTGGGCGGTGTTCTCCTTCGTCGTCGCGGTGAACTTCTGGGCGTACGGGTGGGCGCTGCTGACGTATCCGCTGTGGTTCTGGGTCTTCCCGGTGTGGGCGGGGCAGGACGGGCTTCAGCTGTACGGGGACGAGACGCACCGCGTGTACCTGGACAACCCGTTCGAGATCACGGTGACGGGGCTGGTGGGGCTGCTGTTCACGCTGGCCACGCCGTGGATCGTGCGGGCGCTGACGATGGTGGACCGGGTGATGGTGCACGGGCTGCTCGGGCCGTCGCGGCTGGCGACGCGGGTCGTGGAGCTGGAGTCGGACCGGGGTGTCGTGGTCGACACGGCGGCGGCCGACCTCCGGCGCATCGAGCGGGACCTGCACGACGGCACGCAGGCCCGGCTGGTGACGCTGGCGATGGACCTGGGGCTGGCGAAGGAGAAGCTGCGCGAGGACCCGGAGACGGCGGCGCGCATGGTCGACGAGGCGCACGGCGAGGTGAAGACGGCGCTCCAGGAACTGCGCGACCTGGCCCGCGGGATCCATCCGGCGGTGCTCACCGACCGCGGGCTCGACGCGGCGCTGTCGGCGGTGGCGTCGCGGTGCGCGGTGCCGGTGCGGGTCGAGGTGGACCTGCGGGAGCGGCCGGCGCCGGCGATCGAGGGGATCGCGTACTTCACGGTGTCGGAGCTGCTGCAGAACGTCAGCAAGCACGCGCGGGCCACGTCGGCGGTGGTGGAGGTGTGGCGCGTGGAGAACCGGCTGATGCTCCAGGTCATGGACGACGGGGTCGGCGGCGCGGACGTGAGCCGGGGCGCAGGGCTGGCCGGGCTGGCGGAGCGGCTGGGCGCGGTGGACGGCATCCTCGTGGTGGACTCCCCGGCGGGCGGCCCGACCCGAGTGACGGCCGAACTGCCGTGGCGACGCTGACACCTGGTACGCGTCGGTCGGCGGTCTGCGGTGGCGCCGGTGAGAACCGCCCGGCGTCGCCGGACGGCCGCGCGACGGCGGTGAGGTCCGCACGACGTCGCCGGAACTGTCACCGTGACGGGACGTGGAAGCCCGCGCGGCGTCGCCGGACGGCCGTGGCGGCCAGGAAGGGAGCCGAAGGGAGCCGCAGCGTGTCGGGACTTGCAGGTAGCGGCAAGTCGCCGGAACCCGTCGGCAGACCGGCGCCGTCCCTTCGGCCCGGACGGGTTGCTCAACCGGAGTCCGCTCCCCCATTCCCGGCGCCCGGCCGCATCCGGCCCGCTTTGCTGGAATGCTGGACCTGTCGCAGGCCCGCCGTGGGGCGGGCCGTCGGGCAGGGGGGCCGTAGGACGTGGAGGACAGGGTGCGGGTGGTCATCGCCGAGGACTCGGTGCTGCTGCGGGAGGGCCTGACCCGGCTGCTGACCGACCGCGGGCACGACGTCGTGGCCGGCGTCGGCGACGGGGACGCGCTGATCAAGACGATCACCGAGCTGGCCGACCGGGGCGAGCTGCCCGACGTGGTGGTCGCCGACGTACGGATGCCGCCGACGCACACCGACGAGGGCGTCCGGGCCGCGGTGCAGCTGCGCAAGGCGCACCCCGGCCTCGGGGTCCTCGTCCTGTCGCAGTACGTGGAGGAGCGCTACGCCACGGAGTTGCTGGCGGGCTCCAGCCGCGGCGTCGGCTATCTGCTCAAGGACCGGGTAGCCGAAGTACGTGAGTTCGTGGACGCCGTCGTGCGCGTGGCCCGGGGCGGTACGGCCCTGGACCCGGAGGTCGTCGCGCAGTTGCTGGGGCGCAGCCGGAAGCAGGACGTCCTCGCGGGACTCACCCCGCGGGAGCGCGAGGTGCTGGGCCTGA
Source organism: Streptomyces sp. NPDC037054 (assembly GCF_055606745.1). Lineage (NCBI taxonomy): Bacteria > Bacillati > Actinomycetota > Actinomycetes > Kitasatosporales > Streptomycetaceae > Streptomyces > Streptomyces sp. NPDC037054. Next base: position 968,609 of record NZ_JBVJSJ010000001.1, read on the forward strand.
TGGCCGAGGGCCGGACGAACTCGGCGATCGCGCGGCAGCTGGTGGTCAGCGACGGCGCGGTCGAGAAGCACGTCAGCAACATCTTCCTGAAGCTGGGGCTGTCCCCGAGCGACGGCGACCACCGGCGGGTGCTGGCCGTCCTCACCTATCTCAACTCCTGAGAACCGGTGGACCGGAGCAGGCGTCTCCGTGTCCATCATGGTGTCCATCATGCGAATGTCGAGCAAGGTGCGTGTCGCACGGACGTAGGGTTGATCCGGGTGGGCCTGCGGGAAGGCCTGTCCCGGACAGCCGTCCACCAGGGAGGTCCAGTTCAGTGACCAGCCAGGTCAGTAGCCCAGCGGAGCAGGCCGACGGAGCCGTCGTGGGAGAGCAGCGCAAACCGGCCGGGACGAAGGACGTCCGCCGGCTGGACCGAGTGATCATCCGGTTCGCGGGGGACTCGGGTGACGGTATGCAGCTCACGGGCGACCGTTTCACCTCGGAGACGGCGTCGTTCGGCAACGACCTGTCGACGCTGCCGAACTTCCCCGCGGAGATCCGCGCGCCCGCAGGGACACTGCCCGGTGTCTCGTCGTTCCAGCTGCACTTTGCCGACCACGACATCCTCACCCCCGGTGACGCACCGAACGTGCTGGTGGCCATGAACCCGGCCGCGCTGAAGGCGAACATCGGGGACGTGCCGCGCGGCGCGGAGATCATCGTGAACACCGACGAGTTCACGAAGCGGGCCATGCAGAAGGTGGGCTACGCGGTCTCGCCGCTGGAGGACGGCTCGCTGGACGGCTACCACCTGCACCCGGTGCCGCTGACGACGCTGACGGTGGAGGCGCTGAAGGAGTTCGGGCTGTCCCGCAAGGAGGCGGAGCGCAGCAAGAACATGTTCGCGCTGGGCCTGCTGTCGTGGATGTACAACCGGCCCACGGAGGGCACGGAGAAGTTCCTGAAGGCCAAGTTCGGCAAGAAGCCGGACATCGCGGCGGCGAACATCGCCGCGTTCCGCGCGGGCTGGAACTTCGGCGAGACGACGGAGGACTTCGCCGTCTCCTACGAGGTGGCTCCGGCGGCGCAGGCCTTCCCGCCGGGCGTCTACCGCAACATCTCCGGCAACCTCGCCCTGGCCTACGGCCTGGTCGCGGCGTCCCGGCAGGCGGATCTGCCGCTGTTCCTGGGCTCGTACCCGATCACGCCGGCCTCCGACATCCTGCACGAGCTGTCGAAGCACAAGAACTTCGGCGTCCGCACCTTCCAGGCCGAGGACGAGATCGCCGGCATCGGGGCGGCGCTGGGCGCGGCGTTCGGCGGGTCCCTGGCAGTGACCACCACCTCCGGCCCCGGCGTGGCGCTGAAGTCGGAGACGATCGGCCTCGCGGTGTCGATGGAACTGCCGCTGCTGATCGTGGACATCCAGCGCGGCGGCCCCTCCACCGGCCTGCCGACCAAGACCGAGCAGGCCGACCTGCTCCAGGCGATGTACGGCCGCAACGGCGAGGCCCCGGTCCCCGTCGTCGCCCCGCGCACCCCCGCCGACTGCTTCGACGCCGCCCTGGAAGCCGCCCGGATCGCGCTCACGTACCGCACCCCGGTGTTCCTGCTGTCGGACGGTTACCTGGCGAACGGCTCCGAGCCGTGGCGCATCCCGGACCTGGAGGAACTGCCCGACCTCGCCGTGCGGTTCGCGCAGGGACCGAACCACACCCTGGACGACGGCACCGAGGTCTTCTGGCCGTACAAGCGGGACCCGCAGACCCTCGCCCGGCCGTGGGCCGTGCCCGGGACCCCGGGTCTGGAGCACCGCATCGGCGGCATCGAGAAGGAGGACGGCACGGGCAACATCTCCTACTCGCCCGCCAACCACGACTTCATGGTCCGCACCCGCCAGGCGAAGATCGACGGCATCGACGTCCCCGACGTCGAGGTCGACGACCCGTCCGGCGAGGCCAGGACGCTGGTGCTGGGCTGGGGCTCGACGTACGGCCCGATCACCGCGGCCGTCCGGCGGCTGCGCGCGGCCGGCGACACGATCGCCCAGGCCCACCTGCGCCACCTCAACCCGTTCCCGCGGAACCTCGGCGAGATCCTGGGGCGTTACGACAAGGTGGTGATCCCCGAGATGAACCTCGGCCAGCTCGCCACCCTCGTCCGGGCGAAGTACCTGGTCGACGCCCACTCGTACAACCAGGTCAACGGCATGCCGTTCAAGGCGGAGCAGCTCGCCACCGCTCTCAAGGAGGCCATCGATGGCTGACACGTCCACGGAAGGCACGGGCACGATCGAGGCGCTCTCGCTCGTCCCCAAGGCCGAGGGCAAGCAGTCGATGAAGGACTTCAAGTCCGACCAGGAAGTGCGCTGGTGCCCGGGCTGCGGCGACTACGCGATCCTGGCCGCCGTGCAGGGCTTCATGCCGGAGCTGGGCCTGGCCCGCGAGAACATCGTCTTCGTCTCCGGCATCGGCTGCTCCTCCCGCTTCCCGTACTACATGAACACGTACGGGATGCACTCCATCCACGGCCGCGCCCCGGCCATCGCGACGGGTCTGGCGGCGTCCCGCCGGGACCTGTCGGTGTGGGTCGTCACGGGTGACGGCGACGCGCTGTCGATCGGCGGCAACCACCTGATCCACGCCCTGCGGCGCAACGTCAACCTCAAGATCCTGCTGTTCAACAACCGGATCTACGGTCTGACCAAGGGCCAGTACTCCCCGACCTCCGAGGTCGGCAAGATCACCAAATCGACGCCGATGGGTTCGCTGGACGCGCCGTTCAACCCGGTCTCGCTGGCGGTCGGCGCGGAGGCGTCGTTCGTGGCCCGCACGGTCGACTCCGACCGCAAGCACCTCACCGACGTACTGCGCCAGGCCGCCGCCCACCCGGGCACGGCGCTGGTGGAGATCTACCAGAACTGCAACATCTTCAACGACGGCGCCTTCGACGCGCTCAAGGACAAGGAGCGGGCCGAGGAGGCCGTGATCCGCCTGGAGCACGGCAAGCCGATCCGCTTCGGCGGCGACCTGGGCAAGGGCGTCGTCCGCGACCGGCGGACCGGGGACCTCGAGGTCGTCACCGTCACCGCCGAGAACGAGGCCGACGTCCTCGTCCACGACGCGCACGCGGCCTCCCCGACGACGGCGTTCGCGCTGTCCCGGCTGGCCGACCCCGACACGCTGCACCACACGCCGATCGGGGTGTTCCGGTCCGTCGAGCGGCCGGTGTACGACACGTTGATGGCGGACCAGCTCGACACGGCCGTCGAGCAGAACGGCAAGGGCGACCTCGCCTCCCTCCTCGCCGGCGGCGACACCTGGACCGTCATCGGCTGATCACGCGGTACCCGCTACGGGGGCCCGGGCGCACTTCGCGCCCGGGCCCCCGTCGTTTGCGGAGATCAGTGAACAGGGCCAGACACTTTCCCTTGGAAAGCGCATGCTCTAGGGTTAGTGGTACAACCACCCCCGAAGGAGCCCAGAACATGAGCATCGTCGTCACCGGCGCCACCGGAAAGCTCGGCCGTCTCGTCGTGGAGCAGTTGCTGGAGAAGGTCCCGGCCGGGCAGGTCACCGCCGTCGTGCGCGACCCGGCGAAGGCCGCCGACCTCGCCGGGCGCGGCGTGCGACTCGCCGTCGCCGACTACAACGCGCCCGAGACCTTCGACGGTCTGTTCGCGGCCGGCGACAAGGTGCTGCTGATCTCCGGGAACGAGGTCGCCAAGGGCCGGGTCGGCCAGCACCAGGTCGTCCTCGACGCCGCCAGGGCCGCCGGGGTCGCCCTGTTCGCCTACACCAGCGCCCCCGGCACCCTGAGCGCGGCGCTGGCCGACGACCACCGGGGCACCGAGGACGCGATCCTCGCCTCGGGCGTGCCCTACACGCTGCTGCGCAACGGCTGGTACCACGAGAACTACACCGAGCAGCTCGCCCCCGTCCTGGAGCACGGCGCCGTGCTGGCCGCCGCCGGCGAGGGCCGCGTGTCCTCCGCCGCGCGCGCCGACTACGCGGCCGCCGCCGTCGCCGTACTGACCGGCGAGGGCCACGAGAACCGCACGTACGAGCTGGGCGGCGACGAGGCCTGGAGCTTCGCCGAGTACGCGGCGGAGCTGAGCCGGCAGACCGGGCGGGAGATCGTCTACCGCCCCGTGTCCACCGACGAGCTGGCCGGCGTCCTGACCGGCGCCGGGCTGCCGGAACCGGTCGCGGCGATCCTCGCGGGCGTGGACGCGTGCATCGAGAAGGGCGAGCTGGTGGTCGACTCCGGCGACCTGGCCCGGCTGGCGGGCCGCCCGACGACGCCGCTCGCGGAGGCGATCGCGGTCGCCCTCAAGGGCTGACGACCCGGCCCTCCCACCGCGTCACCCCATGGAGCGGGGACTCCCGGCCTCCCGACGGCCGCCCGGTTCCGGCCGGGTCGACGGGAAGTGGCCACGCGGTGTCGGTCCCGTACTGGATCGTTGAACTCCTGTTCGGCGACCCTACGCGCGAGTAGTCTGTGCCGCAGTCACGGACTGTCACGGGCAGGTACGGAGGCAGCATGGGGGAGCCGACATTCGGCGTGCTGGGCCCGCTCCGGGTGAGGGCGCGGGGCGCACCGGGACCACTGCCACTGGGTGGCCCGAAACCGCGGGCGGTCCTCGCGACGCTGCTCCTGCAACCCGGCGCGTTCGTGTCGCTGGACGTGCTGACGGAGGTCCTGTGGCCGGGCGGCGCGCCCCGCTCGGCGGTGGCCAACGTCCGCACCTACGTCCGCGCGTTACGCCGGGCCCTGACCGCCGCCGGCATCCCCACCGACGGACTGCGCACCCAGCCGGCGGGCTACACCCTGGACGTCGACCCCGGCGACCACGACATGCTCCTCTTCGAGCGGCTCCTGGACGGCGCGCGCGCCGCCCGCGACCGGCGCGACGACGACACCGCCCTGCGCGGCTACGACGCGGCGCTCGCGCTGTGGCGGGGCAGTGTGCTCCAGGACCTGCCGTCCAGCGTGGTGTGGGACCCGGTGCTCACCCGCGTCGAGGAGCTGCGGTCCCTCGCCGTGGACGAGTGCCTGGAGGTCAGGCTGCGGCTCGGCGACTACCCGCCGCTCGTCGCCGACCTGCGCAAACGGCTCACCGAGGACCCGCTGCGCGAGGACCTGTGGCAGATGCTGGTCCGCGCCCTGCACGGCGCCGGCCGGATCACGGAGGCCCGCGCCGCCTACGCGGAGGCCGAACGCGTCCTCGCCGTCGAACTCGGCGTCGCCCCCGGCGCCCCGCTGCGCGCCACCGGCGAGGAGATCAACGGGCACGCGGCCCCGCGCCGAGCCGCTCCGGCCCCGCCGGTGTGCCAGCTGCCGATGGACGTACCGGACTTCACGGGCCGCGACACGGAGGTCGCCGCCCTGGAGGCGCTGCTGTCCGGGGCCGGGCGGCGGCCGGTCGTCGCCGTGGTGTCCGGCCCGCCGGGGTCGGGGAAGTCCACCCTGGTCGTCCATGTCGCCCACCGCGTGCGGCACATGTTCCCCGACGGGCAGCTCTTCGTGGACCTGGGCGGCATGAGCGGCCGGCCGCGCGAGGCGTCCGACGTGCTCGCCGAGATGCTGCGCGGCCTCGGCGTGATCGACAACGCGATGCCGGCCGAGCCGGGCGAGCGGGCCGCGCTGCTGCGCTCCCGGCTGGCCCAGCGACGCGTCCTGATCGTCCTGGACGACGCCGCGACCGGCGCCCAGGTCGGACCGCTGCTGCCGGGCACCGGGGGCTCCGCCGTGCTGGTCAGCTCCCGCCGCCGGATGCCGTCCCTGCCCGCGCAGCCCTTCCCGATCGGTGTGATGCGGCGCGACGAGGCCCGCGCGCTGCTCGGCCGGATCGTCGGCGAGGACCGGCTGAGCGTGGCCGGCGCGGACGCGGACCGGGTGCTCACCGGCTGCGGCTCACTGCCGCTTGCGGTGCGGATCGCCGGGGCACGGCTGGCCAACCGGCCCGGCTGGACGGTGGGCGCGCTGGCCGACTTCCTGCACGACGAGCGCGGCCGGCTCGACCAGTTGCAGACCGGCGAGCTGGAGGTGCGGGCGAGCGCCGAGCTGAGCTACCGGCATCTGCCCGAGGACGCGGCGACCGCCTTCCGCGCCTTCGGCCGGCTGCCCGCCGAGGCGGTGCCCGGCTGGCTCGTGACGGTGGCGATGGGCCGGCCCCACGAGCCCGACCACGTGCTGGAGACACTGCTGGACGAACACCTCGTGGAGGTGGTGGGCACCGACCCGCTCGGCCTCCAGCGCTACCGCATGCACGATCTGCTCCGCATCTACGCGCGTGAACTCGCCGAGGCGGACCCGCCCGGCGTCTGGCGCGAGCGCGCGCTGCGGACCGTGGACGCCCTGATCGCCCTGGCCCGCTGCGCGAACGCCGCGATGCCGACGCGTTTCCTCGGGGTGCTCGGCGAGGCGGTGCCGCTGCCCGGCCCGACCGCGGGCCTCGCCCGTGCCGTGCGGGCCCGCCCGATCGAGTGGTTCGAGAGCGAGCGCCGGGTCCTCGTCTCCGCCGTGGAGACCGCGCTGCGGTTCGGCGAGCACGCGCGGGCCGCCGACCTCGCCGTCGAACTGGCGGGCTTCTTCGACATGCGCGGCTACTACGGCGACTGGCTGCGCACGCACCGCCTCGTCCTCGACGCGGTGCCCTCCGCGACCGACGCGCGGTCCGCCGCCCTGCTGCGCAACCTCGGCCAGCTCCACCTCTACCAGGACCGGTACGGCGACGCGCTCGGCGCCTTCGAGCGGTCGCGGAAGGTCTTCGCCGCCCTCGGACACCGTTCGGGCGAGGCCGTCGCCGGGCTCGGCACCGGCTCCGTGCACCGCGTGACCGGTGATCTGGACGCGGCGCTCACCGCGTTCACCGAGGCGCTGCACGCGTCCCGGGCCGCGGGCGACCGGCACTGCGAGGCCGTCGCGCACAACGCGATCGCCTCGGTGTGGCTGGAGCGGGGCGACGCGGACGCCGCGGCGCCGTGGCTGGCGCGCGCCCTCGCCCTGTCGCGCGGCGTGGGCGACCGGCACCGCGAGGCGCAGGTCCGCCGCCGGATCGCCGTCCTGCACGAGCTGCGCGGTGAACCGCACCTGGCGCGGGCGGAGTTGGAGCGGGCGCTGGGGATCTTCGACGAGCTGACCGACACGCACTGCGCGGCGTACGTGCAGCAGAGCATCGGGGAGCTGTGCCTGCGGCTGGGTGACGCGGGGCAGGCGTCGGCGCTGCTGGTCGGGGCGCTGGCGGTGCAGCAGCAGCTCGGTGACCGGCGCGCGGAGGCGCGGGTGGCGTGTCTGCTGGGCGAGCTGCATCACGCGACGGGCCGGAAGCAAACCGCGCGGCGCTACTTCCACCGCTCGCTGTCGGCCTGGCGGCGCCTCGACGTGCGGGACCAGGCGGAGCTGGTGGACGCGAAGCTGCGGTCGCTGCGCTGACGGGCTCGCGCGGCGTGAGCGGCCTGCGCGGGCGGAAGCGGCCCGCGCGGCGCTTGCCCCGGAGTGCGGGTACGGCGGCTGCGCGACGCCGTACCCGCCCCCCGCTCCGGGGCGGCTCGGTGCGGTGCGGTGCGTTCGGGTCCGGTGCGGGATCAGCAGTTGTTGCTCGTCTGGTACCGCACGGTGTAGTCCGGGTACGACAGGCCCTGGACGACGGCGACGACGACGTTGCCGTTGTAGATCTGCTCGTAGTGCAGATGCGGGGAGATGTTGTAGAGCGCGGAGGTGGCGCCCACCTCGCCGATGCGCTGACCGCGCGCGACGGTGGCGCCCCTGGCCACGTCACGCGTCTTCAGGTGCGCGTACCGGGTCCGCCAGCCGTTGCCGTGCCCGATGACGATGGTGTTCCCGTAGCCGGTGTTCGTGGCGTAGTACGACTCCAGGACGGTGCCGCCGGCGCTGGCGAACACCCGGCGGCCGAGGTCGTCCGGGTTGCCGTTGGCGTCGTAGTGGTTCCAGTCGATGGAGTGGGCCGGGCTGTGGCCCTGCCAGTTGCTGCCGCGCCAGGTCTGACCGCAGAGGAACGGCATGCGGAACGCGGGGCGGGTCGCCGCGGCCTCGGCCTCGGTGGAGACCGTGTCCGAAGCGGCGGTGGCCGCCGGGGCCGCCGCCACCAGCGCGGCCAGGCCGAACAGCGCCGCGAGCAGCCGACGGCCGTGTCTCTTACGTCTCTGCATGGTTCCTCCCGTGGTCGCCGAGGTGACGTGGCGATTGAAGGAGGCGGGCATACAAAGCGGATACAAGCCGATACAGGCGGCCCTCCGGGCCCGGGAACCGGGAGCCGCTCGGGCACCGCTCGGGCCGCCGCTCGGCGCCGTGAAACTGTCATGACCGTATGCCGATACGGGCATGACAGGCGGGGCCGGTCGGCGTTACCTTCGTCGGTGCTGCATGTGTGGGCGGCCAGGCGAGAAGGAGGTGCCCGTGACCGGGAAGTCGAAGGGCGAGCGGCACATAGGACTGCTGAACGGCTTCGCGGCCTACGGGATGTGGGGCCTCGTGCCCCTGTTCTGGCCCCTGCTGAAGCCGGCCGGGGCCACGGAGATCCTCGCCCACCGCATGGTGTGGTCCCTGGCCTTCGTGACCGTCGCGCTGCTGGTGATCCGACGCTGGGCCTGGGCGGGCGAGCTGCTGCGGCAGCCGCGCCGACTGGGGCTGGTCACGCTCGCCGCGGCCGTCATCACCGTCAACTGGGGCCTCTACATCTGGTCCGTGAACTCCGGCCACGTCGTCGAGGCGTCCCTCGGGTACTTCATCAATCCGCTCGTCACCATCGCCATGGGCGTCCTGCTGCTGAAGGAGCGGCTGCGGCCCGCGCAGTGGGCGGCCGTCGGCATCGGCTTCGCGGCCGTCGTCGTCCTCACCGTCGGCTACGGCAGGCCGCCGTGGATCTCCCTCGTGCTCGCCTTCTCCTTCGCGGTCTACGGCCTGGTGAAGAAGAAGGTCAACCTGGGCGGCGTCGAGTCGCTGGCCGCCGAGACCGCCGTCCTCTTCCTGCCCGCGCTGGGCTATCTGCTGCTGCTCGGCTCACGGGGCGACGTGTCGTTCGGCTCGGAGGGCGCGGGGCACGCCGCACTGCTCGCCGCGACCGGCATCGTGACCGCGCTGCCGCTGGTCTGCTTCGGCGCGGCGGCGATCCGCGTACCGCTGTCCACGCTGGGGCTGCTGCAGTACATGGCGCCGGTGTTCCAGTTCCTGCTCGGCATCTTCTACTTCCACGAGGCCATGCCGCCGGAGCGCTGGGCCGGGTTCGCCCTGGTGTGGCTGGCCCTGTCCCTCCTCACGGGCGACGCCCTGCGCACCGCCCGAAAGACCGCGCGCACCCGAGCGGAACTCCGGCTGCCGCGTACGACGGCGACGGCGGCGACGGCGGCGACGGCGACGGCGACGGCGACGGCGACGGCGGAAGCGAAGGCGGAAGCGAAGGCGAAGGCGAACACCGACCCCGTGGAGGCGTAACCGGGGTCAGGCCGGGGCCGCCCGGATATAAGTGGTCGCATGACTCAGCCCGCGCAGACCCCCGCGCCCGTGCACTGGAAACTCGTCGTCGACGCGGCCGACCCGCACGCCCAGGCCGACTTCTGGGCCGCCGCCCTCCACTACGCGCTGGAGGACAACAGCGCGCTCATCGGCAAGCTGCTCGACCTCGGCGCCGCCCCCGTGGAGCTCACCGTGGAGCGCCACGGCCGGCGCTTCTGGCGGGATCTGGCCGCCGTACGGCATCCCGGGGACCCGCACGACGAGGAGAGCGGCACGGGGCTCGGGCGGCGCCTGCTGTTCCAGCGCGTGCCCGAGGCGAAGACGGTGAAGAACCGGCTCCACCTCGACCTGCACCCGGGTGAGGGCCGGCGCGACGAGGAGGTCGGGCGGCTGGAGGGGCTGGGCGCGAGCGTGCTGCGGCGGGTGTCGGAACCGTCGGGCTCGTGGGTCGTCATGGCGGACCCGGAGGGCAACGAGTTCTGCGTCCACTAGCGGGAGGGGACACGGGACACCCTCCGCTATTCGGATAGCGAAACCCCTGTCCGGATAGCGCTCTTGACGGAGGGTCAGCCGTTCCCTGAGCATCCAGGGCACCCATTCAGCCGGAATCCCCCAGGATTCCCGAGGAATTCGGAGCCCCCCACATGAAGCTCCCCGTTTCCGCGCGTGCCGTGGCCGCGGCTGTCGTCGCGGCCACCACCCTGCTGGCCGGCGGCACCGTCGCCGACGCGGCCCCCGCGCCCCTGCCGACCGCCGCGCCCGACATACCCGTCGCCAACGTCAAGGCGCACCTGACGCAACTGCAGTCCATAGCCACCGCCAACGGCGGCAACCGCGCCCACGGCCGCCCCGGCTACCGGGCCTCCCTCGACTACGTCAAGGCCAAGCTGGACGCGGTCGGATTCACCACCAGGATCCAGCAGTTCACGTACTCCGGCCGCGTCGGCTACAACCTCATCGCCGACTGGCCCGGCGGTGACACCAACCAGGTCGTCATGGCCGGCTCGCACCTGGACAGCGTCAGCTCCGGCCCCGGCATCAACGACAACGGCTCCGGTTCGGCGGCCGTCCTGGAGACCGCGCTGGCCGTGGCGCGCGCCCAGTACAAGCCCACCAAGCACCTGCGGTTCGCCTGGTGGGACGCGGAGGAGCTGGGCCTCGTCGGCTCCCGCCAGTACGTCAACAGCCTCACCACCGGCAGCCGCGCGACGATCCGCGCCTACCTCAACTTCGACATGATCGGCTCGCCCAACCCCGGCTACTTCGTCTACGACGACGACCCCGTGATCGAGAAGACCTTCAAGGACTACTTCACCGGCATCGGCGTGCCCACGGAGATCGAGACCGAGGGCGACGGCCGCTCCGACCACGCGCCGTTCAAGAGCGCGGGCGTGCCGGTGGGCGGCCTGTTCACGGGCGCGAGCCGGACGAAGACGGCGGCGCAGGCGCAGAAGTGGGGCGGCACGGCGGGCGTGGCCTTCGACCGCTGCTACCACTCGTCCTGCGACACGACGTCCAACATCAACGACACGGCCCTGAACCGCAACAGCGACGCCCTGGCCCACGCGGTCTGGCAGCTGTCGTCGTGACCCGGGGACCGCTCCTGCGGCCCGCGTCCGCGGTCCGCTCCCGTTGATCGTTGATCGTTGATCGTTGATCTAGTCCTGTGACTCCCGGGCCCGTTGGGCGAGCCGCTCCATGCGGGTGCGGATCGACTCCAGTTGCTCGATCTCGTCGGCGGCCGGTCCGCCCTCGGCCGCGAGCCCGGTCCACAGGTCGATCACCTCGCGGCCCAACTCCAGGCCGCGCGCCGGGTCGCGTACGGCACGCCAGGCGGTCGCCGCGCTCTGGACGTTGCCGTACGCGGCCTCCGCGTCGCCCAGCCGGCGGTGGACGCCGGCCAGTTCGAGGGACAGCCGCAGGGCGCGGAGCGGCTCTCCGGCCAAGTAGGCGATGTACGCGGTGAGTTCCTGGAGCCGCAGCACCTCGGGGTGCTCCGCGCCCAGCGTCCCGGCCGCCTCCGTGACGGTCTCCTCGGCCAGCCGCGCCGCCTCCTCCGTACGGCCGCCGCGGACGGCGTCGTTGATGCGGCCCATCGGCTCGGCGAGCAGCGCGGGCGCGGTGTCGTCGCCGGGCGCGGTGATCGGCTCGTCCCCGAGTACGGCCTCGGCCACGGCGTCGAAGCCGCGCGGCGGAGTCGGCTTGGGGTCGGGGTCGAGGTGGGGCGAGAGGGCGAGGTCGCGGGTCGGGGCGGGTGCGGAGGCACGGGCTGAGGCGTGGGCGGAGGCAGGCGCGCGGTTGTACGCCGGGGCGTGCGCGCCCGGGCGGGCCGCCGGGGGCGGGGCCGACTCGGAGGCGCGGCCGTGTTCCGCGGACCGGGTGGGGTCGGGTGCGGGTGGAGGTGTCGCGGCGTGCGCCCCGGCGTCCATGCGCGGCGGCGGGCCGAACGCGCCGGTCGGGGCGGCGACCGTACCGGGGGGCGCGGCGTCCGGCGCGGCAGCCCGCCCGGCGGCCCACGACGGCACGGCCCGCAGAGGGAACGTCGCAGCACCCGCCCCGGTGCCCGCGCCCTGCCCACGCGACTCGGCCCCGGACCCGGACCCGGACTCGGACTCGGGGATCGCCTTCATCCGGAAGGTGGGCGCCGACTCGGCGTGCGGCGCGGGGGCCGCCTCGTGGCCGGGCTCCGCCGCCGCCTCCGACTCGGGCACGGCCCGCATACGGAACGTCGGGGCCGACTCCCGCACCGGCTCGACGACGGGCCGCAGAAAGCGCGTCCGCCGGTCACGGGTGTCCGAGGGATCAGGCGACTGCGGTGACTGTGCCGGCTGAGCCTGGGCCGACTGAGACGACTGGTCCGCCTCGCCACCGGACGACGCGGCGGACCCGGCGGGCGCTTCGGACCCGGCGGTCCCGGCGGACGCGGCGGACCCGGCGCGCCCGGCCGGAGCGACCGTGGGCGCCGTGGGCCCGAACAGTGCGTCCATGGGCCCGGACGGCGCGACCGGCCCGGCCGGAGCCGCAGGAGCAGCGGATGCCGCAGACATCGTCGGCCGTTCGGCCGCCGGTGCGGCCTGAGTCGGCGGTGCAGCCGGAGCGGCAGGCGCAGCCGGTGCCGCAGGCGTCGCAGGCCGTTCGGCCGGCGGTGCGGGTGCCGGGGCGGACTCGGGCGTCCGTGCGGACGGAGGGGCGGACTCGGGCGTCCGTGTGGGCGCCGGACCCGCCCCAGGTGCCTGCGTCGGCGCCGGCCCCTCCCCCGCCCCGGGCGGAGTCACCGGCACCGGGTCCCCCGTCAAGTGGCTCGAGCCGTCCAGGTCGACCCGGAGGGGGATGACGTATCCCATGCGGGCGTCGTGGACCGTGGCCAGGACCGGCCGGCCGGCGGCGAGGGCGATCGTGTGGAGGCGGTTGAGGACGGCCTGCTGGATCTCCTCGCCGTCGGCCGGGGCGACCGGCACGCCGCCGACCGAGGCGCCGAGCCGCGCCGCCCCGGCGCCCCCGGCCCCGTCCGCCGCCCGTGCGGGGACCGGCACGGGCACGCGTACCTCGATCGGGGCCGGGGGAGCCTCAGGTCCCGCGCCACGCTTCTGTTCCCGCTTCTTGTCGCGGCTGAGTCGAGACATCGTCCCCTCATTCGGGTGCGCCGGGGAGTGGCCGGTCGTACGTACACCTGTCTCCGAGTCTCTCCGTTCGGCCGCGTTTCTCACGTCACCGAGGTGTCACAGGCTCGTCCCAAGCCGTGGCCGCGCCGCGGGGCGGGCCCGGTGGCATGAAATCCGCGGGACGAGGGAGGAGACCGGCATGCAGACAGGCAAGTCACCGGGGCCGGAGAGCTGGATCCGCGGGCCGGTGCCCGCACCCGAGCACGGGCCGGTACCCGCACCCGCGCCGGGGCCACCCGCCGAGGCCCGCGCCTCCGCCCGGCGCTTCTCCTGGGTCGCCACGCACGGCGGCGCCGGCGCCACGACGCTGGCCGCGGTCTACGGCGGCCACGACTGCGGACACGCCTGGCCCGGCCCCGGCGACCCGCCTTCGGTGCTGCTCGTCGCCCGCACCCACGCCACCGGCCTGGAGTCCGTCGTCCGCGCGGTGGAGGCGTTCCGGTGCGCGGAGACGCCGCCGGGGCTCGACCTGGACGCCGTGGTGCTCGTCGCGGACGCGCCGGGCCGGTTGCCGCGCCCGCTCGTCCAGCGCGTACGCGCCATCGAGTCGGTCGTCGACGTCCACCGCGTCCCGTGGGTCCCGGCCTGGCGGCTGGGCGACCTGAGCGGCGGCCGGCCGCGTGAGACGGAGACCCTGGCCCGGCTGACGCGAGCCGTGCGCTGACCCGAGCCGTGCGCCGACCTGCCCGAGCCCCGCCACCTCACCCCGCCCCCCACCCCCTTGAGCCACCCCCTTGAGGTAATTCATGCACGTGCATATGATGCAGATGCACATAATTGATGGACGCCGATCAAATTGGGGATCCCATGACTCGCCGTTTCCTCTTCGTGCTGGGCAGCAGCCGCAGCGACGGCAACACCGAACTGCTCGCCCGGGCCGCCGCCGAACAGCTCCCGGCCGACGTCGAGCAGCAGTGGATCGACCTCGCCGAGCACCCCCTGCCCGACTTCGAGGACCTCCGGCACGACAGCGACCACGTCCGGCCCACCGAGGGCGACGTCGCGCTGCTGCTGGACGCCACGCTCGCGGCGACGGACCTCGTCATCGCCTCGCCGCTGTACTGGTACGCGGTCTCCGCGCACACCAAGCGCTACCTCGACCACTGGTCGGGCTGGCTGCGCACCCCCGGCCTGGACTTCAAGGCCACGATGGCGGGCCGCACCCTGTGGGGCGTGACCGCGCTCGCGCACGAGGAGCAGGAGGTCGCCGAGCCGCTGGTCGGCACGCTCAACAACTCGGCGGCGTACCTGGGGATGCGCTTCGGCGGCGTCCTGCTCGGCAACGGCAGCAAGCCCGGCGACGTCCTGCGGGACACGGAGGCGCTGACGCGCGCGAAGACGTTCTTCGACCAGGACGCGCCCCTGGCCCGCTTCCCCTACGAGAGCTGACGGCGGGCGCGGGCGGCCCGGATCTACGTCGTGATGTCCTTCGCCGCCAGCCGGGCCCACGCCGCCGACCCGAACACCACCGCGTACAGCCCTTGCAGGCCGAGGTTCCTCAGCAGGTCGTCCCAGTACACGGGCTCGCGCATGAGGTCGGCGAAGGACAGCCAGTAGTGCGGGAAGAGGTACGGGTGGATCGCGTGGAGCTGGGGGATCTGGCCGAGGATCTGCGCGGTGATCAGCAGGCCCACGGTGGTGGCCATCGCCGCGATGCCGCTGTTGGTGAGCGTGGACACGAACAGGCCGAGCGCCGCGACGCCGGTCAGTGACGCGGCGACGACGAGGGCGATCAGCAGTGCCCTGACCAGGCCGTCTCCGAACCCGATGCGCGTCCCGGAGATCGTCGTGAGGTCGCCCAGCGGGAACAGCAGCGCCCCGACGGTCAGCGCCGAGACCGCGACGACGAGGGTGGCGACCAGGCAGAACGCGAGGACCGCGGCGTACTTGGTGAGGAGCAGGCGGGTGCGGCCCGCGGGGGCGACCAGCAGATAGCGCAGGGTGCCCGCGCTCGCCTCACCGGCGACGGCGTCGCCCGCGACGACACCGACCGCCATCGGCAGGAAGAACGGCAGGGTCGCGGCGAGGGCGCTGAAGACCAGGAACAGGCCGTTGTTGGTGACCTGGGAGATGAACGCGGGGCCCTCGCCGCCCCCGCCTCCGCCGCCCGGCGAACCGTCACCGGTCTCGATCTCCACGGCGATCCCGATGAGCACCGGCACGGCGGCCAGCACGCCCAGCAGCGCGAGGGTGCGCCAGCGCCGGAAGGTCGTCGCGAGTTCGTTGCGCAGCAGTCCGAACGTCCACAGGGCGCGCGCCGGGCGGACCACGGCAAGGCCCTCGCGGTCGCCCTCCGGGTGGCTCGTCCCCGCGGTCGTGTCAGCGCGCGACATCGAAGCCCTCCCCCGTCAGCGCCACGAACGCGTCCTCCAGGGAGGCCCGTTCGACGCCGAAGCCGCGGACCCGGACGCCGGCCGTCACCAGCGCGGCGTTCACCTCGGCGAGGTCGCGCTCCGGGGTCCCGCCGGTCACCCGGTCGCCGTCGACCACGACATCGGCGACGCCCTGTTCCTTCAGCACCCGGGCCGCGTCGCCGGTGTCCGGCGTGGTCACCGCGAGCCGCCCGCGCGCCCCGGCAGCCAGGTCGGCGACCGGGCCCTGGGTGAGGAGGCGGCCCCGCGCCATCACGGCGGCGTGCGTGCAGACCTGCTCGATCTCGTCCAGCAGGTGCGAGGAGAGGAACACGGTCGTGCCGTCCGAGGCCAACTCCCGCACCAGCGCGCGGATCTCGCGCATGCCCTGGGGGTCGAGCCCGTTGGTCGGCTCGTCCAGGACCAGCAGCCGGCGCGGTCTCAGCAGCGCGGCGGCCAGCCCCAGCCGCTGCTTCATGCCCAGCGAGTACGCCTTCGCCTTCTTGCCGGCCGCCGCGGCGAGCCCCACCCGCTCCAGCGCCGCCGCGACACGGGCACGCCGGGTGCGGGGGTCGGCGGTCGGATCGGCGGCGTCGTAGCGGATCAGGTTGTCGCGGCCGGAGAGGTGGCCGTACAGCGCGGGCCCCTCGATGAGGGCGCCGATGTGCGGCAGCACGGAGCGCGCGGCCCGGGGCATGGGCTGCCCGAGGACGCGCGCGGTGCCGGAGGTCGGTTCGACGAGCCCCATCAGCATGCGGATGGTGGTGGTCTTGCCCGAGCCGTTCGGGCCGAGGAAGCCGAAGACGCTGCCCGCCGGGACGGTCAGGTCGAGACCGTCCACGGCGAGCTGTCCGCCGCGGAAGCGCTTGGTGAGCGCGCGGGTTTCGACGACGCCGCCGCCGTCCGTGTCAGCCATCGGCTCCCCCGATCCCCCCGCGCCCTGTGCGTACGGGACTTACTTCGCGGCGTCGGCGGCCTTCACGAGGGCGTCCTTCGTGACGGCGCCCACGTAGACCTTGCCGTCGTCGGTGATCAGCGCGTTGACCAGGCGGGTCTTGAAGACCGTGCCGGAGCCGAACTCGCCCTTCACCTTGTCGCCGAGGGAGTCCAGGAAGCCGCCGAACGCGCCGAGCTCACCGGCCTCGGAGCCGGTCGGCAGGCCCTGGCCGCCGGTGTCGAAGGCGGCGACCGCGTTCCAGCCCTCGCCGATGACCTTCAGGCCCTCGGGCTTCTTGCCGAGTTCCTTGCCGAGTTCCTTGTCGAACTCCGCGCCGGGCCTGCCCGTCGGCCGGGGGGCGTGGGTGGTCGTGTCCTCCTCGGTGACCTTGGCGCCCTTGGGCGGCGTGAAGTCGAAGGTCGACGCGGCCGGCCTGGCGAAGCTGACCTTGGTGAAGCCCGCGTCCATGACGGCGGCGCCGCCGGAGGCCGGGGTCAGCGTGAACTTCAGCGGCATGCCGGTCTTCGCGTCCACGGCGACGCTGACGGCGCCGACCGTGGAGCCGGACTGCTTCGGCTCGATCAGCAGCTTGTACGCGTCCCGGCCGGCGACCTGGGCGGTGCCGTCGACCGTGACGGACGTGGTGTCGTCGACGGCCTTCAGGGCCTCCTCGGCGAAGTCCTTCGGCGTGGCCGGGACCTCGTGCTCGCGCTCGCCGCGGCCGGTGTCCTCGGCGGTGGCGTGGTAGACCTCGTTGGACTCGCTGTCGTAGCCCCAGACGTCCTCGCCGTTGTGGATGAGGCTGTACTCGGCGGCGTTCTCCAGCAGGGAGAGCTTCTGCCGGTCCGGGCCGTCGGCGGCGACGCGCAGCGTGTGCGTGCCGTTCGCCAGCTCGGTGAGCCGGGCGGACGGGTCGGCGGACGAGCCGCTGCCGCCGTCCGGGCGGCCGGCGCCCGACAGCAGGCTGTTCTCCAGCCCGCCGAGGTCGGGGAGCCCGAGGTCGGTGCTGATCTTCACGGTGCCGGACAGCTGCTGGACGTCCGACTTCGCGATCTTCTCGATCAGCTGCTGGGCGGTGATCTCCGGGAGGTCGGGGTCACCGGAGTCGGCGAGCGCGGGAACGAGCCCGATGGTCGCGGCCGCCACCCCCATCACCGCTACCGGGACGACGTACCGCGCGGCCTTGCGCCGGCCCGCGCTTCGGTCGTCGGCCTCCCCTGCGGTCGTGGTGTCGTCGGATGCGTACGGTGCCATGTGTGCCTTACCTCCGTCGTCGGCGGCGGCTGTCCGTCTCGTGTCCCCGCGTCTCGTGTACTCGCGCCGGTCCCACCCCGGGCCGCCATTGTCACCCGAATCGGTGAGCAGTGGTGTTGTCCGTGGCATCCATCTGACCAAATCGGCCGCCGAGTTGCGTCAACCCGGGGGCCCAACTCCACGTACACCTGGGGTATGACACGTGGGCCCCGGGACTCCCCCGACCAGTAGGGGTCGGGTCCGGGCGCGGGCCGGCCGACGCCGCCCGGCGGGGGCCGCGGGTCAGCCCGCGCGGTGCACCACGGCGTCGCACAGTTGCATGAGGGCCACCTTGGCGTCGCACTCCCGCAGCGGGGCCAGCGCGGCGCGCGCCTCCTCCGCGTAGCGGACGGTGTCCCGGCGGGCCTGCTCCAGCGCCGGGTGCGCCCGCAGCTCGCGCAGCGCCCGCTGGTGGCGGACGTCGTCGGTCAGGTCGCCGTCCAGCAGCTCGCACAGCGCGAGGTCGTCGGCGAGGCCGAGCCGCGCGGCCCGCTCGCGCAGCCGCAGCACCGGCAGCGTCGCGATGCCCTCGCGCAGGTCGGTGCCGGGCGTCTTGCCGGACTCGGTGGAGTCGGAGGCGATGTCGAGCACGTCGTCCGCGAGCTGGAAGGCGACCCCGAGCCGCTCGCCGTACTGCGTGAGGACGTCCACGACCTGCTCGTCGGCGCCGGACATCATCGCGCCGAACCGGCACGAGACGGCCACCAGCGAGCCCGTCTTGCCGCCGAGCACGTCCAGGTAGTGCTCGACCGGGTCACGGCCGTCCTGCGGTCCGGCCGTCTCCAGGATCTGTCCGGTGACCAGCCGCTCGAACGCGAGGGCCTGCACGCGCACCGCCTCGGGTCCGAGGTCGGCGAGGATCTGTGAGGCGCGGGCGAACAGGAAGTCTCCGGTGAGGACGGCCACCGAGTTGCCCCAGCGGGTGTTCGCGCTGGGCACCCCGCGCCGCACGTCGGCCTCGTCCATCACGTCGTCGTGGTACAGCGTCGCCAGGTGGGTCAGCTCGACGACGACGGCCGACGGCACGATCCCGGGCGCGTACGGGTCGCCGAACTGCGCGGAGAGCATCACGAGCAGCGGACGGAAACGCTTGCCGCCCGCCCGCACCAGGTGCTGGGCGGCCTCGGTGATGAACGGCACCTCGCTCTTGGTTGCTTCGAGCAACCCTTCTTCGACAGCCCTCAAACCGGCCTGGACATCGGCCTCCAGAGCCTGGTCCCGCACGCTCAGCCCGAACGGCCCGACGACGGTCACGAAGGTCTCCTGTCTGCTGGCGCCTACTGGCGATTACCTGTTTGTCGATAGGTCACTGCCATCACTCAAGTCAGCGTATCCGGTCACGTTTCGATCACCGCCAGCGCCCACCCGTCCAGGCCACCAGGTATCGGATCACGACGCGCATATTCTCGATCACTCGATACGCAATGACATAGCCGTTATGTACGACTCGAAACGAATCGTCCGGCAATGCGCCCGCCGACGCGGGCAACCGACTCCGCCGGAGCGGACCGCCACCCCTTCGGCGCACACACTCCCCCCGGCGCCCGTTTTGCCGTGCTTGACACCTCGATCCACCTTGGCCCTAAATGCCTTCGAGACCTTTACCCGTGAGTTGAATCACGCGTTCCCCCCGCCGGACACCGCACTCCCCCGAGGCCCGTATCCGCGCCTCGCGCAAGCGAGTTGAGCCGTGGCGATCGCAAAGGATCAAGTACCCCATACGCACCACACCAAGGTCAACCGGGGCGTTCTGTGATCTCGCCACTTGTTCCCGACATGTGCCCTCGCATACGTTCCCGGCCTGTCGGGCGGACGCCGAATCCTGCCACCGCCCGCACCACCGACGACGAACCCACTCGTACGGCAGGAGCGGGGGACCCAGGTAGGACGCCGGGCCGGTCACAAGACTGGAACGGCTCGGGGTGAAGCCGTGCCTCACGGGCGGCCGGGCACCTCCCGCCCGAACCCGACAGCTCACCTCGCAGGCGTAGGAGAGGAATTCGTCATGCCTGCATTCGGTCAGTCCCGCCGCGCCGGGAACCGCAGCCTCGTCCGCAAGCTCGCCGTCGCCGGAACCGGCGTCGCCGTGCTCGCGCTCCCGCTGGTCGGCGCGACCGGCGCGTCCGCCCACACCACGACCTCGGCGACCGCCGCGACGACGTACCCGGACAACCTCGACGGCTGGATCCGCCAGTCGCTCGCCGTCATGGCGGAGCGCGGCATCCCCGGCTCCTACGAGGGGATCCACCGCAACATCATGCGGGAGTCCTCGGGCAACCCGTACGCCATCAACAACTGGGACTCCAACGCCGCCGCCGGCACCCCGTCCAAGGGCCTGCTCCAGGTGATCGACCCGACGTTCCAGGCGTACCACGTGCCGGGCACCTCGCTCGACCCGTACGACCCGGTCGCGAACATCACCGCCGCCTGCAACTACGCGGCCCAGCGGTACGGCTCCATCGACAACGTCTTCGGGGCCTACTGAGCCGGCCCGCCGGACGCCGGAAACACGCGTTCGAGGACGACGGCGACGCCGTCGTCCTCGTTCGACAGCGTGATCTCGTCCGCGACCGCCCTCAGTTCGGGGTGCGCGTTGGCCATGGCGACGCCGTGCGCGGCCCAGTCGAACATCGGGATGTCGTTGGGCATGTCCCCGAAGGCGATCGTCCGGTCGGCGCCCAGCCCGAGGTGCTCGGCGGCCAGGGCGAGACCGGTCGCCTTGGTGATGCCGCACGGCTGGAGCTCCACGGTGCCCGGCCCGGACATCGTCACCGTCGCGAGGGAGCCGATCACCCCGCGGGCCGTCGCCGCCAACTCGTCGTCCGACAGGCCGTGGTGGCGCAGCAGCACCTTGCTGATCGGCGCCGCCCACAGGTCCTCGCGCCGGTCGACGCGCACGGCCGGCAGGGTGGGGTGCGGCATCAGATAGCCCGGCTCTATCAGCGTGAGCCCGTCCACGCCGTCCTGGTCGACGGCCGCGTACACCTCGCCCACCTCGGCCTCGATCTTGCCGAGCGCCGTCTCGGCCAGCTCCCGGTCCAGGGTGACCGACCACAGCAGGCGGTCCGTGGCGGCGTCGTACACCTGCGCGCCCTGCCCGCACACCGCGAGCCCCGTGCTGCCGAGGTCGGCGAGCAGCGGCCGCACCCGGGGTGCCGGGCGCCCGGTCACGACGAGGTGCCGGGCGCCGGCCCCGGCCGCCCGCGCGAGCGCGGCGCGGGACCGGTCGGAGATGGTGTCGTCACCACGCAGAAGCGTTCCGTCCAGGTCGGTGGCGATAAGGGAGTACGCGAGGGGTGCGGGCATGATCAGAGAATACGGACAACGCGCGCCGTCCCTTCACCGCGGTTTCCCCACCCGCCGTTTCTGATCCCGACCCGCCGTTTCTGATCTTCGCCAGCCGTTTGTGAGCGCGGCAGCTCACCGGCTGATCGGTCCTGTTCGGCGCGGCGCGGCCACGGTCCCGCCGCCCCTGGGGCGCGCGAAGCGTCCGGTTCGGCGGCTTGGCGCCGGTTCGCGGCACCATGCTCCGCTACCTACCCTCGGGGCCGCATTGGGCGGTACCTTCCATGTGTCCAGGGGGGACTTGATCGGGGGGTCGAGTTGAGCGGTGGACGACGCGTACGTGTGCTGACGCCCGAGGCGCTGGGCGAGGCCGACCGGGAACGCTGGCGCGAGCTGCGCGCCGCCGCGCGGGCACCGCGCAACCCGTTCATGGAACCGGAGTTCACCGACGCCGTGGGCCACGTGCGCCCGCGGGCCCGCGTCGCCGTCGTGTACGAGGGGCGCGAGGCCGTCGGCTTCCTGCCCCACGAGCGCGGACGGCTCGGGCAGGGCCGCGCGATCGGACTCGGCGTCTCGGACTGCCAGGGCGCGGTACTGCGACCCGGCCTCCGGCTCGCCACCGCCGAACTGCTGCGCGCCTGCTCGGTGTCCAGCCTCGCCTTCGACAACCTGGAGGCGGAGCAGCACCTCTTCCTCCCGTACGCGGCCGAGGAGCACCCTACCTTCGTCGTCGACGTCGGAAAGGGTTACGAGAGCTACGAGTCCGGCTTGCGCGCCCAGTCGCCGAAGTTCCTCAAGACCACGCTCGCCAAGGAGCGCAGGCTCGGCCGGCAGGCCGGCGACCTGCGGTTCGTGTTCGACGAGCGCGACCCCGCCGCGCTGCGCACCCTCATGGCGTGGAAGTCGGCCCAGTACCGCCGGACGGGCCGGCGCGACCGGTTCGCGCAGGAGTGGATCACCCGGCTCGTGGCCCGGCTCGCGGGGACGCGCGCTGCGCAGTGCACCGGGACGCTCTCCGTGCTGTACGCCGCCGGGCGCCCGGTGGCCGCCCACTTCGGGCTGCGCTCGGCGACGGTGCTGTCCTGCTGGTTCCCGGCGTACGACCCCGGGTTCGCGAAGTACTCACCGGGTCTGGTGCTGCACCTGCGGATGGCCGAGGCCGCGGCGGCCGAGGGCATCGGCCTGCTCGACCTGGGGCGCGGCCGGGCCGAGTACAAGGACGCGCTGAAGACCGGCGAACGTCCCGTGTACGAGGGCGCGGCGACCCGGCCGGGGCCGGGCGCGGCGGCCCACTGGCTGAGCCGCGAACCGGTCCGCCGCGCCCACGGTTTCGTACGCGGCCACCCGCGGCTGGCGTCGCTGGCATCACGGGCGCTGAGGGGCGCGGGGCGGCTGCGGAGGGCGGCATGAGACGTACGGGACGGACGGGGCGCGGCGCTCGCACGCGGGAGGAGATCCGGCGGTTCCTGAGCGTCGGGCCGGTGCAGGTGGCACAGGTGGACGTCACGGCGGCCGGGGTCTCCGTGCACCCGGCACCGGGCGGCCCACCGCTGACCCACGGCGAGGTGTTCGTACTGGTCAGACGGGAGGGACGGCCGGTCGGGACGGTACTGACGCGGGTGCCGGAGGGGGTGGGGGCGGTGGAGGCGCTGGGGGCGGCCGAGGTGCTGAGGGCGGTGGAGGCGCTGAGGGCGGCCGAGGCGGGGAGAGCGGTGGAAGTGGGCAAGGCGGACGCCGGGCCGCCGCCGTTCACGACGGTCGTCGTCGCCACCCGCGAGCGTTCCGGGCAGCTCGCCCGCGCGCTCGACTCGCTCCTCGCCCAGGACCACCCCCGCTTCGAGATCGTCGTCGTCGACAACGCGCCCGTAACACCCGCGACCCGTGAGCTGGTCGAGCGGAAGTACGGCGAGCGCGTGCGGTACGTGTGCGAGCCGGTGCCCGGACTCGCGGTCGCGCACAACCGCGGTCTCCTCGCCGCGCACGGGGAGGCCGTCGCGTTCACGGACGACGACGTGGTCGCCGATCCGCGCTGGCTGACCGAGCTGACCAGGCCGTTCGCGGCCGACCCGGGCCTCGGCTGCGTCACCGGCCTGATCCTGCCGGCCCGGTTGCGGACCCCCGCCCAGGTGCTGCTGGAGAGCCACGGCGGCTTCGCGAAGGGCTTCACCCCACGGACGTACGACCCCGCCGAACCGCCCGCCGACGAGCCGCTGTTCCCGTTCGCGGCGGGCCGCTTCGGTTCCGGCGCCAACATGGCCTTCCGCACCGGAGTGCTGCGCTCCGTCGGCGGCTTCGACCCGGCGACCGGCGCCGGCACCCACGCCCGGGGCGGTGACGATCTCTACGGCTTCGTCCGCGTCCTGGCCTCCGGACACCGCCTGCGCTACGCCCCGCAGGCCCTCGTCTGGCACCACCACCGGGAGACCTGGCGGGACCTGGAGACCCAGGCGTACGGCTACGGCGCCGGCCTCACCGCCTACCTCACGGCGCTCCTGGTCAACCGCCCCGCGCTGCTGCCCGCGTTCCTCGCCCGGCTGCCGCGCGGTCTCGCCCACGCGCGTGCGCTGACCGCCGTACGGGGCGGCACGGAGGCCCGCGACCGGTCGCCGGGCGGGTACGGCGTGCGTACGCACCCGTGGCCGCGTCGCCTGTCCCGGCTCCAGCGCAGGGGCATGCTGTACGGACCGCTCGGCTACCTGCGCGCCCGGCGTGCCCTGCGCACGGCGCCGAGAGGGGTGGGCTGACGTGGTGATCCCCGTGTTCCTGTATCACGCCGTGATGGACGATCCGCCCGCGTGGATCGCCGAATTCACCGTCACCCCGAGGGTGTTCGCCTCGCATCTCGACGCCGTGCGCGACAGCGGCCGTACGCCGGTCACCGTCGGCGCGGTCGCCGACCACCTGGCCGGACGCGCGGCCCTGCCGCCCCGGCCCGTCGTGCTCACCTTCGACGACGGCTTCGCCGACCTGCCGGGGCCCACCGCCGAGGCGCTCGCCGAGCGCGGCCTGCCCGCGACCGCCTACCTGACCACCGGCGCCGTCGCACCCGGCGGGCGCAGCCTGCTGCCCCCCGCCCCGATGATGACCCTGGACCAGGTGGCCGACCTGGAGCGGCACGGTCTGGAGGTCGGCAGCCACACCGTCACCCACGCCCAGCTCGACACCCTGCGCACCGGCGCCCTGGAGCACGAACTGCGCACGTCCAAAGCCGTGTTGGAACACGCCCTCGGTCATCCGGTACGCCACCTTGCCTATCCGCACGGCTACAACAGCCCCCGCGTGCGGGCCCTGGCGGCGCGCGCCGGTTACGAGACGGCGACCGCCGTGCGGCACGCGCTCAGCTCGGACCGCGACGAGCCGTACCGCATCGCCCGGCTCATCGTGCGCCGCGGCCACACCCTCGCGGACGTGCGGCGCTGGCTGGCGGGCGAGGGCGCCCGGCTCGCGCCCTACCGGGACGGCCCGAAGACGGTGGCGTGGCGCTGGTACCGCAGGACACGCGCGGCGGTGATGGGGCCGGTCTTCGCGGGGTGAGCGGGGCGAGGCGGTGAGCGGGGGTGAGGCGGGGCAAGGTGGGTGAGCGGGTGAGCGGGTCCGGGCTGGTCGCCGTGCGGCCGCATCAGGTGCGGGCCCGGTCCGGGCGGCTGGTTCAAGGCCGGGGGCCGGTCGGGTGCGGCTGGTTGAGGTGGGGGTCCGCGGCCGCTTCGCGGAGGGCGCTCCAGGCGCGGTCGTCGGCCACCGACAGGTCGCAGTGCGGCCCGGGGTCCCGGTGGTTCCACTGGAGCGCGGCCCGGACGCCGTCCAGCCGCTTCAGCACCCGGGGCACCTGCGCGTACCACTCGGCCTGCCGCCCCGGCCGGACCGGATCGGCGGCGCTGCCGAACTCGGAGAGCATCAGCGGCTTGTCGTCGGAGATGTGCGCGCGTATCCACGCGTGCGAGGCGTGCTGGGTCCGCGCGAAGGACAGCCAGTCGGCCTGGTGGCAGCGGTAGTAGTTGTACTGGTTGTAGCCGATCCAGTCGACGTACGCGTCCCCGGGGTACAGCCGCTCGAACAGCTCGGCGTGGCCCAGGTAGCCGGTGATGATCCACGTCCAGACCACGTTGTCGGCGCCCAGTTCGGCGAAGCGGTCGTGGAGGTGTCGCCAGGCCCGCACGAAGTCCTCCGGGCTGCCGCCGGCCGGGGTGCGGGTGTCCATCTCCAGGTCGAAGGAGAGGAAGACCTTCCGCCCGGTGCGCTCCCCGTACTCCTTCACGCGCCGCGCCTGTACGTCGACGACGGTGGCGTCCAGCGCGCCCGCGGCTATGCGCTTCCAGGTGGGCTGCTGCTCCGGCGTGCCGCCCCACCACTTGCTCTCCCAGGAGAGCAGCAACAGGCGGTCCTCCCCCACCCGTTGCTCCTCCGGGGTGAGCAACTGGCCCTCGCGGCGGGCCTCCGTGACGAGGGACATGTCGTGGTACGCGTACACGATGTCCAGCCGGCGGCCCACCTTGTCCTCGTAGGCCCGCACCTTCTGCGGGAGGTCGTCCCGGTCGTGCGGCACGAACGCCCCGAACCACGCGCCGCACGGCGGTTCGAGCAGGTCCGTGGGGCGGCAGTCCCCGGCCCGCGCGGACCCGTCCCCCGCGGACCCGTCCCCCGCGGACCGGTCCGCCGGTCCGGAGGAGTCGCGCAGGGCGAGCGTGCCGAGCAGGACGGTGCACAGGACCAGGGCGGACGCGACCAGCAGCCGACGGCCGCGCGCGCGACCAGCGCGGCGAACGCGGCGCACGCGGCGCACGCGGCGCACGCGGGGGACGGTGCGGGGGAACCTCACGGGGGAGCGCCCTTCGGTGTCCGTCGCGGGGAGGCGCCCAGCCGCGGGCAGAGCGCGGCGAGCGTGGTCAGCAGCGTCGTCGTCAGCAGCACGCGAGGCGCGCTGAACGCGTGCGTGGCGATCAGCGCCGTCGCGACGAGCATCACGACGGCGACGCTCAGGAAGACGGCGAGCATCAGCCGCTCCAGCAGGTCGGAGTGGCGGGCGAAGGCCGGGTCCCGGCGGTCGACGGGGCCTTCCGCGGGCCACGCGCCGAGAGCGGGCCCGCAGACCCCGACCAGGGCCGCGCCGGGTCCGGCGGCGAGGAAGACGCACACGGCGGCGGCCCTCAGCGGTGCGCCGTCGGGCAGCGCGAGGGCGGCCAGCGCCAGCCAGCCGGCGAGCGGGGGCAGCGCCCGGATCATGACCTCGCGCGGTCTCATCACTCCACCCTCCCGGCTGCCGGGGCCAGTTCGTAGAGCCGCCCGGCGCTGTTCTCCGCGACCAGCCGGAACGCGGGCGACGCGGCGACCGACTTCCGTATCCGGTCCCACTCCGGCCCGGTGAGCCGGCCGTTCATCGTGGAGTCGGCCGACTGGCCCCGCGTGAGCAGGAAGTAGGCCCGGCCCGGCGCCCGCACCCCGGCCATGTCGGCCGCGAGGGTGGCGGCGGGGCTGCGCAGGATCTCGTCGACGTGCCGCCGTTCGTCGTCCAGGAACCAGTAGTGGTCGACGTCCCAGTAGGAGCCGTGGGCGAGGGGGTAGTTGCGGTTGGCGGCGACGACCAGCGAACCGACCGGAGCCCGGTCGAGGAGCTCCCGCACCAGCGCCACTTCCTGCGGCGGGAAGTAGGTGATCCGGTCCTTGCCGGAGTAGCTGGGCACGAACGCGAGCGTCACCGCCAGCAGTACGAGCGGCGGCAGCCACGCCCCCCGTCGCGTCCGGTGCCGGTCTCCGGAGCCCGCGGCGTCTCCCGTGGCCGAGCGGGCCCCGACTTCCCGGACCTCCCGGGCCACCCTGGCCTCCTGGGCTTGCCGGGCCTCCCGGGCCTCCCGGACCGCGGCGTCGGCGGCCAGGGTGCGGACCTTCGGCAGCAGCGCCGCGGCGGCGAAGAACGCGACGCCGGGCAGCATGAACATCAGCACCCGGAAGATCATTTCGCTGCCGTAGCTGCTCGCCGCCACCATCGGCAGCGGGGCCGCCGCGAGCAGCAGCAGCGGCAGCGCCCGGTGCCGCAGCACCCGCTGGCGCACCACCCCGGCCAGCGCGAGCAGCAGCACCGAGCCGGACAGCAGCCGCGCCGCCCAGGACGTGACCACCGCGCCCGTGCCGGTCGGGGTCGTGCCGTAGCCCGTGGTGACGTTGCCGCCGATGTCGCCGACGGAACGGATCATCTCCGGCAGCGCGGCGGACAGGAACGGCAGCGCGGCCGTGAGGCACCAGGCCAGGAAGATCACGACCACCGTCGCCGTCGGCACCCAGTCGCGGTAGCGGCGCGTCAGACCCAGGACGGCCAGCGAGACGATCAGCATGCCCGGAGTGAGCTGGTGCGAGACGACGATCGCGACGGCGAGCAGCGTGATCGTCACCGTCCACACCGGTGCCCGCCGCTGACCACCCCGCACGCCCGTACGCCGGTACCGGCGCAGGACGACGGCCAGCACCCCGAGGTGCAGCGCGAACGCCACGGACTGGGGCGAGAAGTAGTCCTGGCCCACCCAGTTGGCGACGTGGAACAGCCAGACCGCCGTCCAGATCAGCCGCCGGTCCTCGGTGAACGTGCGGTAGATGAGCAGCAGCGGGAGCAGCAGCATCAGGCCGGCCACCAGCGGCCACCACGCCATGTACGTCGCCGCCGAGTCCACGCCCAGCAGGCGCACCAGGGCGGCCTGCGCGGCGAAGAAGCCGGGCCACTGGTCGTAGACGGCCATGTCGCCGAGCCGGTCGGCACTTTCCAGCCGTCCCGCCGTGAGCAGGTGGTCGACGATGGCGTCGTGCTTCCACGCCCACGCGTACAGCGGGGTCGGGTACAGCACGGCCTGCGTGGCCCGTTCCATCACCAGCAGGGCCAGGACGTACGCCGCCGACCAGCTGTGCGCGCGGCGCGGATCACGGACGGTGAGCCAGAAGCCGACGGTGAGCAGCGCGAGGCCCGCCCAGAAGGCGGGGTGCAGCGCGGTGACCAGACCGAAGTCGTCCAGGTCGGAGACGTCGGTGTGCCGCACCGCGTACAGCCACAGGGCGAGCGCGGCGAGCAGCGCGACGCCGGGCCGGGCGCCCGCGCCCCGGCGGGGCCACGCGGGCGGCAGGTCGGCGAGGTCCGCGCCGGACCCACCGGCCTCGCCGGCCTCACGGGCCTCACCGGCCCAGCTCTCGGCACCGAGCCGCGCCCGGTCCGGTCGGGATCTCTCCCCCGACGTTGTTGGCGGATGCACGACGGTCCCCCCTGGCGGTTCGGCTCCGGAGGTTCGGCTCCGGAACTGGTCAGTCGACGGCTCGGCCGGGCGTGGATCTTCGACCGGGCGCACGACTCCGGCCGGACGTACGTCTTCGACCGGGCGTGGGCCGGGGGCGCGAGGGCGGCACCAGCAGGGGTGGCGGCAGCCCGGCCGCGGCGTTCAACCGGGCCCAGGTCGTGCCGTATCCGCCACCGTCGTCGGCATCGGCATCGGCATCGGTGCGGGCATTGGCATGGGCATCGGTGGGGGCGTCGACATGGGCATCGGTGGGGGCGTCGACATCGGCGCGGCCGAGGGCGTCGGGTCCATGCCCCGGACCTGCGGGACGGCCGCCGCTGCCCCGTAGGGCGGCGCGCAGCCCGAACACGGAGACGACCGCGACCGCCGACATGGCCAGCAGCACCGCCCAGCCCGCTCCCGCGATTCCGGCCGGCGCGAACAGCACCGCCGCGCCGCCCAGGACGAGCACGCACATCGCGCCCTGGAGCGGGGCCAGCGCGCCGGTACGGCCCTGCACCCGCAGCACCCCGATGTACAGCTCCACGACCACCCTCGGCAGCGCGCCCAGCGCGAGCAGCCGCAGCACTGTCGAGCCGTGCTCGGCGTAGTCGTCGTCGAACGGCGTGAGGATGTACGGCGCGAACACCACCAGCACCAGCACCACCGGCACCAGCAGCAGCGCCATGCGCCGCAGCGCCCCGCGCACCCTGTCGGCGAGCCGGCGCGGATCGTGCGAGGCGTGCGCGGTGAGCGAGGAGGCCATGTTGATGGCCATGAACTCCATCGTCCCGCCGACCGTGTACGCCACGTAGAAGTAGCCGTTCTCCGCGGCGCTGAAGCGGACCGCGACCATCACCGGCAGCAGGTTGATCATCGCCAGGCTGAACAGCGCGCCGAGCGAGTCGCCCGCCAGGAAGCGCCTGACGTCCCGGACCTTCGGCGGTTCGAGGTCCCGGTCGGCGGCGGCCTGACGCGGGATGAGCCTGCGGAAGACCAGCCAGCCGAGCGGCAGGGTGGACAAGGCGATGGCCACGGCCCAGGACACGAAGACGCCGAGCACCGGCAGGGCGGTCGCGCACACCACCAGCAGGATCAGCTTCCCGGCCGAGAAGACCGCGTTCCCGGCCGGCACCCACTCCGTCTTGCGCAGCCCGGTCAGCACCCCGTCCTGCAGCGTGAGCAACGCCCAGGCCACGCACGCCGCGACGAACAGCGCCCCCGCGGCGGGCGTGCCGAGCGGCGCGTAGGACGGGCCCCACAGGTCGAGCGTGAGCAGGAAGACGAGGGCGGCCACGGCCACGACCAGGGAACTCGCCCCGTACACGCCCCACACCAGCCGCGCGGTCTCGCGCCCCGCGCGCGGGACGAAGCGGACCACGGCGCCGATCATCGTCGTCGCCGTGATGGCGGCCAGCAGCCGCATCGCGGCGATCGCGGCGGAGCCCTGGCCGACCGCGTCCTCCGAGTAGAAGCGGGCGGCCACCAGCCAGAAGCCGAGGCCGAGCACGGCGGAGACCCCGGTGCTGAGCATGAGGAAGTAGGCGTTCTTGAACATCGAGTCGCCGCGCCGCCCCCTCCCGGACGACCCGCCCCCGCCCGAGGCCGCCTCGGCCCGCTCCCGCTCCCGCACCGGCATCTCAGCCACGGCGCGGATCCAGCCCCAACGCACGACCGCCCCGCGGCTCCAGCCCCGACGCACGACCGCCCCGCGCATCCAGCCCCGACGCACGGCCACCGCTCGGATCCAGCCCCGGCACACGGCCGCCCCGCGGCTCCAGCCCGAACGCTCGACCGCCCCACGGATCAAGCCCCGACGCACGACCGCCCCGCCGGTCAAGCCCCGACGCACGCCCCGGCTCCGGCCCCGGCGGTGGGCCGGCGGGCCGCGCGCCCGCGTCCTCCAGCACCCGCACCGCCTCGCGGGCCCGCAGCGGGTCGACCGGCAACGCGTGCCGCGCGAACCAGCGCGCCGCCTCCGGTGCCGGCGAGGGATCCGTGAACGCCGTGCCCGCGTAGTCGTCCAGCGGCGGGTCGTAGAGGTAGCCGACGACGATGCCGCGCCGGTCCAGCGCCCGCACGGCCGCGTCCCGGTCGGCGACGAACAGCGGGACGCGGAACAGCGGTTGGGTCCGACCGCCGCCGGGCACGGGCCGGGTGCGTGGCCGCGCCCTCCGCGTGGACAGCAGCAGCTCCGTCCCTTCCCGGCACGCGGCCAGCACGTCGTCCAGCCGGTCGAGCCGGCGGCCGACACGGGCCAGCCGCAGCCCGCCGGACTCCCGCCGGTAGTCGTGCATGTCGACCCGCACCCACGGGTGGTGCGCGTCGAGGTCCGGCGCCGCCTCGACGGCGCGGGCCAGCGCGTCCGGGCGCAGCGGCATGCGGATCCCGTCCCGCTCGGCCTGCCCCAGCAGACGCAGCGCCGCCCGCGCGGCACGCCGCAGCCCCAGCCCGCGCACGGCCGCCTCCGCGTACGGCCGGACCGCGAAGGCCAGTTCGGAGGCGCTCCGGCCCGGCACGAGCAGGTCCGCGCAGGCCTTCTCCAGCGCCTCCCGCAGCCCCGGGTCGGCGCAGGACAGGAACCCGCCGGCCCCGGCCCCGGCGTGCTTGGACAGGCTGAACACGGAGGCGTCGCCCCAGGCCCCGACCGGGCGGCCACCGACCTCGCTGCCGATGGCGTGCGCCGCGTCCTCGAACAGCGGGATGCCCAACGCGTCGCACCGCGCGCGCAGTTCGGGCGCCGGGTCCGGGTTCCCGTACAGGTTCGTCGTCATGACGGCGGACAGCGAACCCCACACCTCGTCCGGCACGGCGTCGGCGTCGACGGACGCGTCCAGCGGGTGCAACGGCGCCTGCACGGGCCGCAGTCCCGCCGCGAGCACGACGAAGAGGATCACGTCGTCGTTGACCGGCGACATCAGCACCCGCCCGCCGGGCCGGCACCAGTGGCGCAGCGCCGCGTACAGGCCGACCCGGCACGACGGTACGTACACGCATTCCCGGCCGAGCCGGCCGCGCATGGTCTCTTCCAGCCGTTTCGACCGCGAGCCCGGCAGCGCCGGCCCGAGGCCGGCCTCCCCAATGGCCATCCGCCCCCCAGACGCGCCGTAGACCCCCTCCCCGAGGCCTTCCGGCACGC
Organism: Streptomyces sp. NPDC037054; assembly: GCF_055606745.1. NCBI lineage: Bacteria > Bacillati > Actinomycetota > Actinomycetes > Kitasatosporales > Streptomycetaceae > Streptomyces > Streptomyces sp. NPDC037054. The sequence continues at coordinate 999,985 of NZ_JBVJSJ010000001.1, forward strand.
GCCCAGAGTCGCCCTGTTCGCACCGCTCCGTCAAGATTGCGTGCCTGTCTGTGGATAACTTCCGGTACAGCCGTGGCCCCTGCCCAAGACCGACGAACCGGCCGTAACGTGTGGCACGGTCCCACGACACGTGGAGCACCTGGCGCACACGAAAGCGAGGCAGCACCCCATGCCCCCGTTCGATGTACCCGAGGGCGACCCCTTCGGCCCGCACAACCTCCCGTACGGCGTGTTCTCGCTCCCCGGCTCCGAGGAGCGGACCGTGGGCGTCCGGCTCGGCGACCACGTCCTCGACGCGGGCGCGGCGGCCCACGCGCTCGGTTCGCCGTACGCCTCCCTGCTCGCGCGGCCGACCCTGAACCCCTTGCTCGCCGCCGGTCGCACCGCCTGGTCGGACGTCCGGCGCGCGCTGACGGCGTGGGTGACGGTGCCCTCCCACCGTCAGACCCTGGAGCCGCTGTTCCACCCGCTGTCCGACGTGACCCTGCACCTGCCCTTCGAGGTCGCCGACTACGTCGACTTCTACGCCTCCGAGAACCACGCCCGGAACGTCGGGCAGATCTTCCGCCCCGACGCCGAGGACTCCCTCACCCCGAACTGGAAGCACCTGCCCATCGGCTACCACGGCCGCTCCGGCACGGTCGTCGTGTCCGGCACGGATGTCGTACGGCCGTCGGGTCAGCGCAAGGCGCCCACCGACCCGGCGCCGGTCTTCGGGCCGTCCGTCCGCCTGGACATCGAGGCGGAGGTCGGCTTCGTGGTCGGCGTGCCGTCCGAGCTGGGCCGCCCCGTGGCGCTCGGCGACTTCCGCGAGCACGTCTTCGGGCTGTGCCTGCTGAACGACTGGTCGGCGCGCGACATCCAGGCCTGGGAGTACGTCCCGCTCGGCCCGTTCCTCGGCAAGTCCTTCACCACCTCCGTGTCCGCGTGGATCACCCCGCTGGACGCCCTGGACGCGGCCCGTGTCGCACCCCCGTCGCGCACCCACGGCCTGCTGCCCTACCTGGACGACGCCGGTGACGAGCCCGGCGGCTACGACCTGCGGATCTCCGTCGCGATCAACGGCCACACCGTGTCCGAGCCGCCCTTCTCCACCATGTACTGGACGGCCGCCCAGCAGCTGGCCCACATGACCGTGAACGGCGCCTCCCTGCGCACCGGCGACCTCTACGGATCCGGCACCGTCAGCGGCCCCGAGGAGGGCCAGCGCGGCTCGCTGCTGGAGCTGACGTGGAACGGCCGCGACCCGCTGGAACTCCCCGACGGCAAGCGGACGTTCCTCGAGGACGGGGACGTCGTGACCATGACCGCCTGGGCGCCCGGACCGGACGGGGTCCGCGTGGGGCTCGGCGAGGTCACCGGGCGCATCGTGCCGCAGTGATCGCCGGGAGCGTGTTCCCGGCGGATCGCTCCTGACCCTGTCTCGCACCGCCCGGCGCCGTCATACTGGCGTCGGGCGGTGTGCGCGGGAGGCACGCCGCGCCCGGTGCCACTGCGTGCGCCGCGGCCGGTGTACGGCGTCGGTGCGGGCGGGTCCGGGCGAGCCGCGGTACCGGGAGCGTCGCGGTACCGGGAGCGTCGCGGTCACCGCGCACCGGCCCCGACAGCACGACCCGAAGCCGCACCTCTTCCGACCATGAACCGGAGCCCGTGGCATGACTGTCTGCCTGCTCCTGCTGAGCGTCGTCGCTTTGACCGCCGCCGTGCCGGTGCCGCGCGCACTGACCCGGGCCGCCTGGCCCGAGCGGGAACCCGTGGTCGGACTGTGGGTCTGGCAGTGCCTGGTCGCCACCGTCCTGCTGTGCTGTCTGACGGCGCTCGCCCTCGGCGCCGCCGCCGTGTTCGGCACGGTCCGCGCGCAGTTGTTCGCCCCCGCGCCGCCCGCGGTGACCGCCGCGTACAACCTGTCCGCCGCGCCGGCCTGGGCCCTCGTCCTCTTCGTGCTACTGGCGTCCGGGGCCGCGTGGACGACGGCGATGCTCGCCCGCGAGCTGGTCGAGGCCCGCCGCCGCCGGGCCCGCGCCCGAGCGCACCTGCGCGAGCGCGCCCCCGAACTCCCCGCCGGCCTGCCCGCGGCCCGCGGCCCCCTGCTGGTCCTGGAGGACGAGTACCCCGACGCCTGGTGGATGCCGGGCAGCCGGCCCCAGTTGGTCGTCACCACCGGCGCCCTGCACCGCCTCACCGACCACCAGCTCGACGCCGTCCTCACCCACGAACGCGGTCACGCCCGCGCCCGGCACGACTGGCTGCTGCACCTGTCGAGCGCGCTGGCCACCAGCTTCCCGCGGGTGCCGCTGTTCACCCACTTCTGCGACCAGACCCACCGCCTCGTCGAGCTGGCCGCCGACGACACCGCCTCCCGCCGCTGCGGCCACCTGACCACGGCCCTGGCCCTGATCGAGCTGAACCAGCACCGGGGCGTGCTGTCCTGCTCCTCCAGCAACCGCCTCCTCGGCGAGCGCGTCGACCGCCTCCTGGAGCCCCGGCCGCGCCTGGACCGCAGGCAGCGCGCCCTCACCACGACGGCCGCGGCCCTCGTCCCGCTGATCCCCCTTCTGATCACCTTCGCCCCGGGGCTGACGGCACTGTCGTAGCGGGAGCGAGCCCCGGCACGGGTAGCGGGGCGGCGACGTGCGGGACAGCGGCCGCGGCGCGCCCTACATCCAGTCGTCCGGCTCGGGCTCCGACTCCTCGTCGGGCCACAGGTCCGGGTCCGGTCCCACGCCGTCGGCCGGGGCCGGGGCGGAGCCGGAGACCGGAGCCGCGGTCGGGGCCTCGGTCGGCCCGGATGCCGGGGCGGCGGCGCCGGGCGCGTCCAGCGAGGCCAGGACCCCGATCACGCCCTCGCCGTACGTCGTCAGCTTCTTCTCGCCGATGCCGCTGATGCCGCCGAGCTCCGCGACCGACGTCGGCCAGACCGTGGCGATCTCGCGGAGCGTCGCGTCGTGGAAGATGACGTACGCCGGGACGCCCTGCTCCCTGGCCTGCTCGGCGCGCCAGGCGCGCAGCGCCTCGAACGCCGGGAGCAGTGCCTCCGGCAGTTCGGCCGCCGCCGCTCTGGGCTTGCGCTCGCCCCGGGACGTCGTGCCGCGCGCGGTGGCCGGCTTCTTCGGCTCCTTGCGCAGCGGCACCTCGCGCTCCCGCCGCAGCACGGCTCCGCTCGCCTCGGTCAGCACCAGCGTGCCGTACTCCCCCTCGACCGCGAGCAGCCCTTGGGCGAGCAACTGCCGTACGACACCCCGCCATTCGCTCTCGGCGAGCTCCTCGCCGATGCCGAACACGGACAGCTGGTCGTGGTCGTACTGGATCACCTTGGCGGTGCGCCGCCCCAGCAGGATGTCGACGATCTGCGTCGCGCCGAACTTCTGCCCGCGCTCCCGCTTGAGCCGCACCACCGTCGACAGCACCTTCTGCGCGGCCACCGTGCCGTCCCACGTCTCGGGCGGGGTGAGGCAGGTGTCGCAGTTCCCGCAGCGCGGCGCGTCGGGGTCCTGGCCGAAGTAGGCGAGGAGCTGGCCTCTGCGGCACTCGACCGTCTCGCACAGCGCGAGCATCGAGTCGAGGTGCTGGGCGGCCCGCCGGCGGAACGCCTCGTCGCCCTCCGAGGTCTGGATCATCTTGCGCTGCTGGATGACGTCGTTGAGCCCGTACGCCATCCACGCCGTCGACGGGAGTCCGTCCCGGCCGGCGCGGCCCGTCTCCTGGTAATAGCCCTCGACCGACTTGGGCAGGTCCAGGTGCGCGACGAAGCGGACGTCCGGCTTGTCGATGCCCATGCCGAAGGCGATGGTGGCCACGACCACCAACCCGTCCTCCCGCAGGAAGCGGGACTGGTGCGCGGCGCGCGTCCCCGCGTCGAGCCCCGCGTGGTACGGCACCGCCTCGACGCCGTTGCGCGAGAGGAACTCGGCGGTCTTCTCGACCGAGTTGCGCGAGAGGCAGTAGACGATGCCCGCGTCGCCGGGGTGTTCCTCGCGCAGGAAGGCCAGCAGCTGCTTCTTGGGGTCGGCCTTCGGGACGATGCGGTACTGGATGTTGGGCCGGTCGAAGCTCGCCACGAAGTGCCGGGCCGCCGGCATGTTCAGCCGCTGGGTGATCTCCTGGTGCGTGGCGTGCGTGGCCGTCGCGGTGAGGGCGATGCGCGGGACGTCCGGCCAGCGCTCGCCGAGCAGGGACAGCGACAGGTAGTCGGGGCGGAAGTCGTGGCCCCACTGGGACACGCAGTGCGCCTCGTCGATGGCAAAGACCGACATCTTGCCGCGCGACAGCAGGTCCTGCGTCGATTCGAGCCGCAGCCGCTCCGGCGCGAGGTAGACGAGGTCCAGCTCGCCGGCCAGGAACTCGGCCTCGACCATGCGCCGCTCGTCGAAGTCCTGCGTCGAGTTCATGAACCCGGCGCGCACGCCCAGCGCCCGCAGGGCGTCCACCTGGTCCTGCATCAGCGCGATGAGCGGCGAGACGACGACACCCGTGCCCGGTCTGACCAGGGCCGGAATCTGGTAGCACAGGGACTTGCCGCCGCCGGTGGGCATCAGCACCACGGCGTCGCCGCCCGCCACGACGTGCTCGATCACGGCCTCCTGCTCGCCGCGGAAGGCCTCGTAGCCGAAGACCCGGTGCAGCGTGGCCAGCGCCTCGCTCGCGTCGTACACCCTCGACGTGTCCACGTCGGTCGTCACAACCGTCCCGCCCATCCCATGCATCGCCCGTCCCCCGTACGCGGTCCCTCGACCACTGCCTCCACGATAGGGGTCGGCGCCGACAGGCCAGGAAGTTGTCCACAGGTCCAGGACACAGGTCCGCGCCGCACGTCCCGCGCCGCACGTCCACGCGAAACGGCCCGGCACCCCCCGAGCGGGTGCCGAGCCGTCGTGCGGGCGGGGTGCGGCGTCAGCGCACGAACACTCCCGCCTGTCCCGCCAGGTCCAGGAAGTACTGCGGGGCCACACCCAGGACCAGGGTGACGGCCACGCCGACGCCGATCGCCGTCATCGTCAGCGGGGACGGCACCGCGACCGTCGGGCCCTCCGGCTTCGGCTCGCTGAAGAACATCAGGACGATCACCCGGATGTAGAAGAACGCCGCGATCGCCGACGAGATCACACCGATCACGACCAGCGGGGCCGCGCCGCCCTCCGCCGCCGCCTTGAACACGGCGAACTTGCCCGCGAACCCGGACGTCAGCGGAATGCCGGCGAAGGCCAGCAGGAACACCGCGAACACGGCCGCCACCAGCGGCGACCGCCGGCCGAGCCCCGCCCACTTGGACAGGTGCGTCGCCTCGCCGCCCGCGTCCCGCACCAGCGTGACCACCGCGAACGCGCCGATCGTCACGAAGGAGTACGCCGCCAGGTAGAAGAGGACCGAGGACACGCCGTCGGGCGTCGTCGCGATGACACCCGCGAGGATGAAGCCCGCGTGCGCGATCGACGAGTACGCCAGCAGCCGCTTGATGTCGGTCTGCGTGATCGCGACGATCGCGCCGCCCAGCATCGTGACGATCGCGACCGCCCACATCACCGGCCGCCAGTCCCAGCGCAGGCCCGGCAGCACCACGTACAGCACCCGCAGCAGGGCGCCGAAGGCCGCGACCTTGGTCGCCGCCGCCATGAAGCCCGTCACCGGCGTCGGCGCGCCCTGGTACACGTCCGGCGTCCACATGTGGAACGGCACGGCGCCCACCTTGAACAGCAGACCCATCACCAGCAGCGCCGCGCCGATCAGCAGCAGCGCGTCGTTGCCCATGGTGTTGGCGAGCGCCGGCGTCACGTTCTGCACGGAGCCGTCGACGACCTGCGCGATCGTCGCGTACGACATCGAGCCCGCGTAGCCGTACAGCAGCGCGATGCCGAACAGTGTGAACGCCGAGGCGAACGCGCCGAGCAGGAAGTACTTGACCGCGGCCTCCTGCGACATCAGCCGCTTGCGGCGGGCCAGCGCGCACATCAGGTACAGCGGGAGGGAGAACACCTCCAGCGCGATGAACAGCGTCAGCAGGTCGTTCGCCGCCGGGAAGATCAGCATGCCGGCGACGGCGAACATCAGCAGCGGGAAGACCTCGGTGGTGGTGAACCCGGCCTTGACCGCCGCCTTCTCGCTGTCGCTGCCGGGCACGGACGCGGCCTGCGCGGCGAACGAGTCGACGCGGTTGCCGTGCACCAGCGGATCGAGCCGGCGCTCGGCGAACGTGAACAGGCCGACCAGTCCGGCCAGCAGAATGGTGCCCTGGAGGAACAGGGCGGGTCCGTCGACGGCGATGGCGCCCATCGCCGCGATCCGGGCCTTCGTCGTGCCGTACCCGTCGGCCGCGAGCGCGACCACCGCGGCGAACGCGGCGACGAGCGCGACGGCCGACACGAACATCTGGACGTGGTAACGGGCCTTGCGCGGCACGAACGCCTCGACCAGCACGCCGACGAGTCCCGCCCCGACGATGATCAGGGTCGGTGCCAGCTGGCCGTACTCGATCTTCGGCGCGTCGATCTTCGAGATCGGGTCGGCCGCGGTTGTCCACAGGCTGTGGACGGCTGATGCGCTCACTTGGCCGCCTCCACCTCGGGCTGGGGATCCTTCTTCTGAACGTCGGACATGGTCTGCTCGACTGCCGGGTTGACCACGTCCGTCAAGGGCTTCGGATAGACGCCCAGGAAGATCAGCAGCACGACCAGCGGGGCGACCACCACGATCTCCCGCACCCTGAGGTCCGGCATCGCGGCCACCTCGGGCTTCACCGGGCCCGTCATCGTCCGCTGGTACAGGACGAGGGTGTAGAGCGCGGCGAGGACGATGCCGAGGGTGGCGATGATGCCGATCACCGGATAGCGCGCGAACGTGCCGACCAGGACCAGGAACTCACTGACGAACGGCGCGAGGCCCGGCAGCGACAGCGTCGCCAGACCGCCGATCAGGAACGTGCCGGCGAGCACCGGGGCGACCTTCTGCACACCGCCGTAGTCGGCGATGAGCCGCGAGCCGCGCCGCGAGATCAGGAAGCCGGCCACCAGCATCAGCGCGGCCGTCGAGATGCCGTGGTTGACCATGTACAGCGTCGCGCCCGACTGGCCCTGGCTGGTCATCGCGAAGATGCCCATGATGATGAAGCCGAAGTGCGAGATCGACGCGTACGCCACCAGCCGCTTGATGTCCCGCTGGCCCACCGCGACCAGCGCCCCGTAGATGATGCTGACCAGGGCGAGGACGAGGATCGCGGGCGTCGCCCACTTGCTGGCCTCCGGGAACAGCTGGAGGCAGAAGCGCAGCATCGCGAAGGTGCCGACCTTGTCGACGACCGCCGTGATGAGCACGGCGACCGGGGCGGTGGCCTCACCCATGGCGTTGGGCAGCCAGGTGTGCAGCGGCCACAGCGGCGCCTTCACCGCGAACGCGAAGAAGAAGCCGAGGAACAGCCAGCGCTCGGTGTTCGTCGCCATGTCCAGCGAGCCGTTGGCCCGCGCCTCGGCGATCTCCGTGAGCGAGAAGTTCCCGGCGACCACGTACAGCCCGATCACCGAGGCCAGCATGATCAGGCCGCCGGCCAGGTTGTAGAGGAGGAACTTGACCGCCGCGTACGACCGTTGGGTCGACGCCACCTTCTCGCCGTGCTCGTGGGCACGGTCCCCGAAGCCGCCGATGAGGAAGTACATCGGGATGAGCATGGCTTCGAAGAAGATGTAGAAGAGGAAGACGTCGGTGGCCTCGAAGGAGATGATCACCATCGCCTCGACGGCCAGGATCAGGGCGAAGAAGCCCTGCGTCGGCCGCCACCGCTTGCTGCCGGTCTCCAGCGGGTCGGCGTCGTGCCAGCCCGCCAGGATGATGAACGGGATGAGCAGGGCGGTCAGCGCGATGAGCGCCACCGCGATGCCGTCCACGCCCAGTTCGTAACGGACCCCGAAGTCCTTGATCCAGGAGTGGGACTCGGTGAGCTGGTAGCGGTCGCCGCCCGGGTCGAAACGGACCAGGACAACGATCGCCAGGACGAGCGTGGCGAGCGAGAAGAGCAGCGCCAGCCACTTGGCCGCGGTGCGTTTCGCGGCCGGTACGGCAGCCGTGGCGATGGCCCCGACGGCCGGGAGCACCGCCGTCGCTGTCAGCAGGGGAAAGGACATCGGTATCAGACCGCCCTCATCAGCAGGGTCGCGGCGACGAGGACCGCCGCACCGCCGAACATCGAGACCGCGTAGGAGCGCGCGAAGCCGTTCTGCGCCTTGCGCAGCCGACCGGACAGACCGCCGACCGACGCCGCCGTGCCGTTGACGACCCCGTCGACCAGCTTGTGGTCGACGTACACGAGGGAGCGCGTGAGGTGCTCTCCGCCGCGGACCAGGACGACGTGGTTGAAGTCGTCCTGGAGCAGGTCGCGCCGGGCCGCCCGGGTGAGCAGCGACCCGCGCGGGGCGACGGCCGGGACCGGGCGGCGCCCGTACTGCGCCCAGGCGAGCGAGACGCCGATCACCATCACGGCGACCGTGGACACCGTGACCGTCAGGGCGCTGATCGGGGCGTGGCCGTGGTCGTGCCCGGTGACGGGCTCCAGCCAGTGCAGGAAGCGGTCGCCGATGCCGAAGAACGCGCCGCCGAACACGGAGCCGACGGCCAGCACGATCATCGGGATCGTCATGACCTTCGGCGACTCGTGCGGGTGCGGCGGCTCGTACTCGCCGCCGGTCTTCGCGGCCGGCTCCACACTGGGCTCGGCCGGCGACGGGGTCGGCGCGTTGCGCCAGCGCTCCTCGCCGAAGAACGTCATCAGCATCACCCGCGTCATGTAGTACGCGGTGATGGCCGCGCCGAGCAGGGCGCAGGCGCCGAGGATCCAGCCCTCGGTGCCGCCCTTGGCGAACGCCGCCTCGATGATCTTGTCCTTGGAGAAGAAGCCGGACAGGCCCGGGAAGCCGATGATGGCGAGGTAGCCGAGGCCGAAGGTGATGAACGTGACCGGCATGTACTTCCGCAGGCCGCCGTAGCGGCGCATGTCGACCTCGTCGTTCATGCCGTGCATGACGGAGCCCGCGCCGAGGAACAGCCCGGCCTTGAAGAAGCCGTGCGTCACCAGGTGCATGATCGCGAAGACGTAGCCGATGGGGCCGAGGCCCGCGGCGAGCACCATGTAGCCGATCTGCGACATGGTCGATCCGGCCAGCGCCTTCTTGATGTCGTCCTTCGCGCAACCGACGATCGCACCGAACAGCAGCGTGACCGCGCCGACGACGGTGACGACGAGCTGCGCGTCCGGGGCGCCGTTGAAGACGGCCGCGGAGCGGACGATCAGGTAGACGCCGGCGGTCACCATCGTCGCGGCGTGGATGAGGGCCGAGACCGGGGTCGGGCCCTCCATCGCGTCGCCGAGCCAGGACTGCAGCGGCACCTGGGCGGACTTGCCGCACGCGGCGAGCAGCAGCATCAGCGCGATCGCGGTGAGCTGCCCCTCGGAGGCGTCCCCGGCGAGGCCGGGCTCCTCGTGCGAGCCGAGCAGCGGCCCGAAGGCGAACGTCCCGAACGTCGTGAACATCAGCATGATCGCGATGGACAGGCCGACGTCACCGACGCGGTTGACGAGGAAGGCCTTCTTCGCGGCCGTGGCCGCGCTCGGCTTGTGCTGCCAGAAGCCGATGAGCAGGTAGGAGGCGAGACCGACGCCCTCCCAGCCGACGTACAGCAGAAGGTAGTTGTCGGCGAGGACGAGCAGCAGCATCGCCGCGAGGAACAGGTTCAGGTAGCCGAAGAAGCGGCGGCGCCGCTCGTCGTGCTCCATGTACCCGATGGAATAGAGGTGGATCAGCGAGCCGACGCCCGTGATCAGCAGGACGAACGTCATCGACAGCTGGTCGAGGCGGAAGGCCACGTCGGCCTGGAAGCCCTCCACCGGAATCCAGCTGAACACGTGCTGCGTCAGGGTGCGGTGTGCGGCGTCCTCACCGAGCAGGTCGGCGAAGAGCACCAGGCCGATGACGAAGGACGCGGCGGCGAGCGCCGTGCCGATCCAGTGGCCCACGGCGTCCAGCCGGCGTCCGCCGCACAGCAGGACCGCCGCTCCGAGCAGAGGCGCCGTCACCAGCAGCGCAATCAGGTTCTCCACGATTCAGCGACCCCTCACAGCTTCATCAGGCTGGCGTCGTCGACCGAGGCCGAGTGGCGGGCACGGAACAGGGACACGATGATCGCGAGCCCCACCACGACCTCCGCGGCGGCGACGACCATCGTGAAGAACGCGATGATCTGGCCGTCGAGGTTGCCGTGCATGCGGGAGAACGCGACGAACGCGAGGTTGCAGGCGTTGAGCATGAGCTCCACGCACATGAACACCACGATCGCGTTCCGTCTGATCAGCACGCCCGTGGCGCCGATCGTGAACAACAGGGCCGCGAGGTAGAGGTAGTTGGCGGGATTCACTTCGACGCCTCCTCGGCCCGCTTGACGTTCGCCGGATCGATGGCACGGCGTTCAAGACGCTCCTCGGAACGCTGCTCCAGCGCCCGCAGATCGTTGAGCGCCTCCGTCGACACGTCCCGGATCTGCCCGCGCTCTCGCAGCGTCTTGTTGACGGTGAGCTCGGACGGGGTGCCGTCGGGCAGCAGGGCCGCGATGTCCACCGCGTTGTGCCGGGCGTACACGCCGGGCGCGGGCAGCGGCGGGAGGTGCTTGCCCTCGCGGACGCGCGCCTCGGCGAGTTCGCGCTGCGTCCTGGCGCGCTCGGTGCGCTCCCGGTGCGTGAGCACCATGGCGCCGATGGCGGCCGTGATCAGCAGGATGCCGGTGATCTCGAAGGCGAAGACGTACTTCGTGAAGATGAGGGTCGCGAGGCCCTCCACGTTCCCGCCCGCGTTGGCCTGGCCGGTGCCGCTGAACTCCGTTAGGGAGGCGTTGCCGATGCCGCCGATCAGCAGGAGGCCGAAGCCGAGCCCGCTCACCAGCGCCAGCCAGCGCTGGCCCTTGATGGTCTCCTTCAGGGAGTCCGCCGAGGTGACGCCGACGAGCATCACGACGAACAGGAACAGCATCATGATCGCGCCGGTGTAGACGACGATCTGCACGATGCCCAGGAAGTAGGCGCCGTTGGCGAGGTAGAACACCGCCAGGATGATCATGGTTCCGGCGAGGCAGAGCGCGCTGTGCACGGCCTTCTTCATGAATACGGTGCACAGGGCGCCGATCACGGCGATCGTGCCGAGCACCCAGAACTGGAACGCCTCTCCGGTGGAGGTGGTGTAGGCGGCGAGCTGCGCGGTCATCGGCCGATCACCTTCTCCGACGCCGGTTCGCTCTCGCCGAAGGTCGAGTCGCCCTCCTGGACGACCTCGCCCTCGGAGTGCGCCACCTGCTGCACCGTGCCCGGCGCGGCCTCGGTCACCAGGCCCCGGTAGTAGTCCTGTTCGTCCGTGCCCGGGTACATGGCGTGCGGGGAGTCGACCATGCCGTCCTCGAGACCGGCGAGCAACTGCTCCTTGGTGTAGATGAGGTTGGCGCGGCTGGAGTCGGCCAGCTCGAACTCGTTCGTCATCGTGAGCGCGCGCGTGGGGCACGCCTCGATGCACAGGCCGCACAGGATGCAGCGGGCGTAGTTGATCTGGTACACCCGCCCGTACCGCTCGCCCGGCGAGTAGCGCTCCTCCTCGGTGTTGTCCGCGCCCTCCACGTAGATCGCGTCGGCGGGACAGGCCCAGGCGCACAGCTCGCAGCCGACGCACTTCTCCAGGCCGTCCGGATGGCGGTTGAGCTGGTGCCGTCCGTGGAAGCGCGGAGCCGTGGTCTTCTGCTGCTCCGGGTACTGCTCCGTGAGCCGCTTCTTGAACATGGCCTTGAAGGTCACGCCGAAGCCGGCCACGGGGTTCAGGAAACCGGGCGACGTGTGCCCGGCCTCCTTGGGCTCCTCAGCCATCGGACGCCTCCTTTCCATCCGTAGATCCGCCCAGAGATCCGTCACTCTGAGTATCGGGTCCGCCACTGACAATCAGCTCCCGCTCGCGGCGCGGGCGGCGCCGCGGCACGGGTGGCAACTCCTGTCCGGGCAGCGGCGGCACGGGGAATCCACCGGCCATCGGGTCGAACGCGGCCGGTTCCCCGGCGGCCTTCTCGTCCGGCCCGGACCGCTCGCGGAACATGTCGGCGACGAAGGACAGCAGGAGCAGGACGAGCACGCCACCGCCGATGTAGAGGGCGATGTCGGCGAAGTCGTAGTTCTCGTTCCGCAGGGCCCGCACGGTCGCGACGAGCATCAGCCACACCACGGAGACCGGGATGAGGACCTTCCAGCCGAGCTTCATCAGCTGGTCGTAGCGCACGCGTGGCAGCGAGGCGCGCAGCCAGACGAAGAAGAACAGCAGCATCACGACCTTGCCGGTGAACCACAGCATCGGCCACCAGCCGTGGTTGGCGCCCTCCCAGAAGGTGCTGATGGGCCACGGGGCCCGCCAGCCGCCCAGGAACAGCGTGACCGCGACCATCGAGACCGTCACCATGTTCACGTACTCGGCGAGCATGAACATCGCGAACTTGATGGACGAGTACTCGGTGTTGAAGCCGCCGACCAGGTCGCCCTCGGACTCCGGCATGTCGAACGGCGCGCGGTTGACCTCGCCGACCATCGTCACGATGTAGAGCAGGAAGGAGACCGGCAGCAGCAGGATGTACCAGCGGTCGGCCTGCTGCTCGACGATCGCCGACGTCGACATCGAACCCGAGTAGAGGAAGACGGAGGCGAACGCGGCGCCCATCGCGATCTCGTACGAGATCATCTGCGCGCAGGACCGCAGGCCGCCGAGCAGCGGGTACGTCGAGCCGGAGCTCCAGCCCGCCAGCACGATGCCGTAGATGCCGACCGACGCGACGGCCAGGATGTACAGCATCGCGATCGGCAGGTCGGTGAGCTGCATCGTGGTGCGCTGGCCGAAGATCGAGATCTCGTTGCCGGCCGGGCCGAAGGGGATGACGGCGACCGCCATGAACGCCGGGACGGCGGCCACGATCGGCGCGAGGACGTAGACGACCTTGTCGGCGCGCTTGACGACGACGTCTTCCTTGAGCATCAGCTTCACGCCGTCGGCGAGCGACTGGAGCATGCCCCAGGGGCCGTGCCGGTTGGGGCCGATGCGCAGCTGCATCCAGGCGATGACCTTGCGCTCCATGACGATGGAGATCAGCACGGTCCCCATCAGGAAGGCGAAGCAGAACACCGCCTTGAGGGCGATCAGCCACCACGGGTCGCGGCCGAACATCGAGAGGTCTTCAGCAGCGAGATACGGGCTCATGCCTCCACCTCCTTGGGGGCCTCGCCGGCGAGGGTCGCCGGACCGATACGGACGAGGGAGCCGGGCCGGGCCCCGGTGTCGGAGGCGACGCCCACGCCATGGGAGTTCAGCGGGAGCCACACCACCCGGTCGGGCATCTCGGTGACGCGCAGCGGCAGTTCGGTCGCTCCGGCCGGGCCGGTCACGGCCAGCAGGTCGCCGTCCTTGACGCCGGCCTCGGCGGCCGTCGCGGCCGACACGCGCGCGCAGGCGGCGTGCCGGGTCCCGGCGAGCGCCTCGTCGCCCTGCTGGAGCAGACCCTGGTCGAGCAGCAGCCGGTGCCCGGCGAGAACGGCCTCACCGGCCGCGGGCCGGGGCAGCACGCCCGCGCTCTCCAGGGGCTCGTCGGCCCGCGGCCCGTCCCAGGCGCCGAGCCGGTCCAGCTCCGCGCGCGTGGTCCGCAGGTCCGGCAGACCCAGGTGCACGTCCATGGCGTCGGCCAGCATCTGCAGCACGCGCCCGTCGGTGGGGGCCACGCGCCGGGTCATCTGGTCGGGCTTGAGCGCGGTCTCGAAGAGGCGGGCCCGGCCCTCCCAGTTGAGGAAGGTGCCCGCCTTCTCGGCGACCGCCGCGACCGGCAGGACCACGTCGGCGTGCCGGGTGACCTCGCTGGGCCGCAGTTCGAGCGAGACCAGGAAGCCGACCTCGGTGAGCGCCGCACGCGCGCGTGCCGGATCGGGCAGGTCGGCGATCTCCACGCCCGCGACGAGCAGCGCCTGGAGTTCGCCGGACGCCGCCGCCTCGACGATCTGGCCGGTGTCGCGGCCGTAGCGGTGCGGGAGTTCGGCGACGCCCCAGACCGCGGCGACCTCGTCACGCGCGCGTGGATCGGTCGCCGGGCGCCCGCCCGGCAGCAGCGACGGCAGCGCGCCCGCCTCGATCGCGCCGCGCTCGCCGGCCCGGCGCGGAATCCACACCAGCCGGGCGCCGGTCGCCGCGGCGGCCCGCACGGCGGCGGTGAGCCCGCCGGCCACGGCGGCCAGCCGCTCACCGACGACGATCAGCGCGCCCTCGGCGCGCAGCGCCTCGGAGGCCGTGGCGCCGTCGCCCTCCAGGCCGACGCCGCTGGCGAGCGCGTCCAGCCACTCGGTCTCGGTGCCGGGAGCGGCCGGCAGCAGCGTGCCGCCCGCCTTCTCCAGGCCCCGGGTGGCGTACGTGGCCAGCGCGAAGGTGCGCTGGCCGTGCTTGCGCCAGGCCTTGCGCAGCCGCAGGAAGACGCCGGGCGCCTCCTCCTCCGCCTCGAAACCGACCAGCAGCACCGCGGGCGCCTTCTCCAGGGCGGTGTACGTGACACCCGTCCCGTCGAGGGAGTGACCGCGGCCCGCGACGCGTGCGGCGAGGAAGTCGGCCTCCTCACCGCTGTGCACGCGCGCGCGGAAGTCGATGTCGTTGGTGTCGAGCGCCACGCGCGCGAACTTGCTGTAGGCGTAGGCGTCCTCGACGGTGAGCCGGCCGCCGGTCAGCACGCCGGTGCGGCCCCGCGAGGCGAGCAGCCCCTGCGCGGCGATCTGGAGCGCCTCGGGCCAGGACGCCGGTTCGAGCTCGCCCTCCGCGTTGCGCACCAGCGGCGTGGTGAGCCGGTCACGCTGCTGCGCGTACCGGAAGCCGAAGCGGCCCTTGTCGCAGATCCACTCCTCGTTGACCTCGGGGTCCTCGGCGGCGAGGCGGCGCATGACCTTGCCGCGCCGGTGGTCGGTGCGGGTGGCGCAGCCGCCCGAGCAGTGCTCGCACACCGACGGCGAGGACACCAGGTCGAAGGGGCGGGAGCGGAACCGGTAGGCGGCCGAGGTGAGGGCGCCGACCGGGCAGATCTGGATGGTGTTGCCGGAGAAGTACGACTCGAAGGGGTCGCCCTCGCCGGTGCCGACCTGCTGGAGCGCGCCCCGCTCGATCAGTTCGATCATCGGGTCGCCCGCGACCTGGTTGGAGAACCGGGTGCAGCGGGCGCACAGCACGCACCGCTCACGGTCGAGCAGCACCTGCGTGGAGATCGGCACGGGCTTCTCGTAGGTCCGCTTCTTGCCCTCGAAGCGGGACTCCGCGTTGCCGTGCGACATCGCCTGGTTCTGCAGGGGGCACTCGCCGCCCTTGTCGCAGACGGGGCAGTCCAGCGGGTGGTTGATGAGCAGGAGCTCCATCACACCCTTCTGGGCCTTCTCCGCGACCGGGGAGGTGAGGTGGGTCTTGACCACCATCCCGTCGGTGCAGGTGATGGTGCAGGACGCCATCGGCTTGCGCTGTCCCTCGACGTCGACGATGCACTGGCGGCAGGCGCCGGCCGGGTCGAGGAGGGGGTGGTCGCAGAACCGGGGGATCTCGATGCCGAGTTGCTCGGCGGCGCGGATCACCAGGGTGCCCTTGGGCACGCTGATCTCGGCGCCGTCGATCGTCAGCGTGACGAGGTCCTCCGGCGGGACCGCCGCCTCTCCCCCGCCTGAGGGAGCGTTGGTGGTCACGGTCATGCGTTCACCTCCGTGCGGTCGGCCCAGGCCGTCGACTTGGCCGGGTCGAAGGGGCAGCCGCGGCCCGTGATGTGCTGCTCGTACTCCTCACGGAAGTACTGCAGCGAGGAGAAGATCGGCGCGGCGGCGCCGTCGCCGAGGGCGCAGAACGACTTGCCGTTGATGTTGTCGGCGATGTCGTTCAGCTTGTCGAGGTCGCTCATCACGCCCTTGCCGGCCTCGATGTCGCGCATCAGCTGCACGAGCCAGTAGGTCCCTTCGCGGCAGGGTGTGCACTTGCCGCAGGACTCGTGGGCGTAGAACTCGGTCCAGCGGGTGACGGCGCGGACGACGCAGGTCGTCTCGTCGAAGCACTGCAGGGCCTTGGTGCCGAGCATGGATCCCGCCGCGCCCACGCCCTCGTAGTCGAGGGGGACGTCGAGGTGCTCGTCGGTGAGCAGCGGGGTCGAGGAGCCGCCCGGCGTCCAGAACTTGAGGCGGTGCCCGGGCCGCATGCCGCCGCTCATGTCGAGGAGCTGGCGGAGCGTGACACCGAGCGGCGCCTCGAACTGTCCGGGGTTGGCGACGTGCCCGCTGAGGGAGTACAGCGTGAAGCCGGGGGACTTCTCGCTCCCCATCGACCGGAACCATTCCTTGCCCCGGTTCATGATGGCGGGAACCGACGCGATCGACTCGACGTTGTTCACCACAGTCGGGCACGCGTAGAGGCCCGCCACGGCGGGGAAGGGGGGACGCAGCCGCGGTTGACCACGGCGGCCTTCGAGGGAGTCCAGCAGCGCGGTCTCCTCACCGCAGATGTACGCGCCGGCGCCGGCGTGCACGGTGAGGTCGAGGTCCATGCCGCTGCCCAGGACGTTCTTCCCGAGGTAGCCCGCCGCGTAGGCCTCGCGCACGGCCTCGTGCAACCGCCGCAGGACGGGGACGACTTCACCCCGCAGATAGATGAAGGCATGCGACGACCTGATCGCGTAGCACCCGATGATGATGCCCTCGATGAGGCTGTGCGGGTTCGCGAAGAGGAGCGGGATGTCCTTGCAGGTCCCGGGCTCCGATTCGTCGGCGTTGACAACTAGATAGTGCGGCTTTCCATCACCCTGCGGAATGAACTGCCACTTCATGCCCGTCGGGAACCCCGCGCCGCCGCGGCCGCGCAGACCCGAGTCCTTGACGTACGCGATCACGTCGTCGGGCGACATGGCGAGCGCCTTGCGGAGCCCCTCGTACCCCTCGTGCCTCCGGTAGACGTCCAGCGTCCAGGACCGGTCCTCGTCCCAGAAGGCCGACAGCACGGGTGCGAGCAGCTTCTCCGGGCTCGTGTCCTTGAGTTCGGGTGCCAAGGTCATCACTCCCCCTCCTCGGCGACAGGCCCGGCCGGGTGGGCCGGGTCGGAGGCCGACGTGTCCTGTGGCGCGTCGTGCGAGCTCAGGTGCTCCGCCGGTGACGGCTCGTGCACGGCGGTGCCCCGCGTCTCGTCGTGGGGTCCGCCGTCGCGCGGATGGACCACGCGCGCGGGTGCGGTCTCTCCCTTGGCCAGGCGGAGACCCACCAGCGACGCCGGTCCCGCACTGCCGCTCTCCTCGACGGCCCCGGGCCGCTCGTCGGGGAAGCCGGCCAGGATCCGCGCGGTCTCCTTGAAGGTGCACAGCCGCGCCCCGCGCGTGGGCGTGACCTCGCGCCCGGCGCGCAGGTCGTCGACGAGGCGCTTGGCGCTGCCCGGGGTCTGGTTGTCGAAGAACTCCCAGTTGACCATCACGACGGGCGCGAAGTCGCAGGCCGCGTTGCACTCGATGTGCTCCAGGGTGACCTTGCCGTCGTCGGTGGTCTCGCCGTTGCCGACGCCGAGGTGCTCCTGGAGCTCCTCGAAGATCGCGTCGCCGCCCATCACCGCGCACAGCGTGTTGGTGCACACGCCGACCTGGTAGTCGCCGGAGGGCCTGCGCCGGTACATGGTGTAGAAGGTGGCGACGGCGGTCACCTCGGCGGTGGTCAGGCCGAGCACGTCCGCGCAGAACTGCATTCCGGTGCGCGTGACGTGTCCCTCCTCCGACTGCACGAGGTGCAGCAGCGGCAGGAGGGCTGACCTGGAGTCCGGGTAGCGGGCGACGATCTCGCGCGCGTCGGTCTCCAGCCGGGTTCGGACGTCGTCCGGGTAGGCGGGCGCGGGCAGTTCAGGCATGCCCAGGCTGACGCCCCGCTCCGAAGAACTGGTGGTCACCGGTCGACGCCTCCCATCACGGGGTCGATGGACGCGACAGCGACGATGACGTCGGCGACCTGGCCGCCTTCGCACATCGCCGCCATCGTCTGAAGGTTGGAGAACGACGGGTCACGGAAGTGGACCCGGTAGGGGCGGGTGCCGCCGTCGGACACGGCGTGCACCAGGAGTTCGCCCTTCGGCGACTCGACGGCCGCGTACGCCTGCCCCGGCGGTACGCGGAATCCCTCGGTCACCAGCTTGAAGTGGTGGATCAGGGCCTCCATGGAGGTGCCCATGATCTCCTTGATGTGATCGGGGGAGTTGCCCAGTCCGTCAGGTCCCAGGGCGAGCTGGGCGGGCCAGGCGATCTTCTTGTCGGCGACCATGACCGGCCCGGGCTCCAGCCGGTCGAGGCACTGCTCGATGATCCGCAGCGACTGGCGCATCTCTTCGAGACGGATCAGGAAGCGGCCGTAGGCGTCGCAGGTCTCGGTGGTCGGGACGTCGAAGTCGTACGTCTCGTAGCCGCAGTACGGCTGCGCCTTGCGCAGGTCGTGCGGCAGGCCGCTGGCGCGCAGGATGGGCCCCGTCGCGCCGAGGGCGACGCAGCCGGTGAGGTCGAGGTGGCCGACGCCCTGCATGCGTGCCTTGAAGATGGGGTTCCCGGTGGCGAGCTTGTCGTACTCCGGGAGGTTCTTCTCCATCGTCCTGACGAACTCGCGGACGCGGTCCGCCGCGCCGGGCGGCAGGTCCTGGGCGAGTCCGCCGGGGCGGATGTACGCGTGGTTCATCCGCAGGCCGGTGATCAGCTCGTAGAGGTCGAGGATCATTTCGCGGTCGCGGAACCCGTAGATCATGACCGTGGTGGCGCCGAGTTCCATGCCGCCGGTGGCGATGGCGACCAGGTGCGAGGAGATCCGGTTCAGCTCCATCAGGAGCACGCGGATCACCGAGGCCCGGTCGGGGACCTGGTCCTCGATGCCGAGGAGCTTCTCGACCGCGAGGCAGTACGCCGTCTCGTTGAAGAACGACGTCAGGTAGTCCATGCGCGTCACGAGCGTGGAGCCCTGGGTCCACGTCCGGTACTCGATGTTCTTCTCGATGCCGGTGTGGAGGTAGCCGACGCCGCAGCGGGCCTCGGTGACGGTCTCGCCCTCGATCTCCAGGATCAGGCGCAGCACACCGTGGGTGGAGGGGTGCTGGGGTCCCATGTTGACGACGATGCGCTCGTCGTCGGCACGGGAGGCGGACCGGACGATCTCGTCCCAGTCGCCGCCGGTGACGGTGTAGACGGCGCCCTCGGTGGTCTCGCGGGGCAGGGTGTGGGAGGTGGTCACGAGTACGACCTCCGCTGGTCCGGGGCCGGGATCTGCGCGCCCTTGTACTCGACCGGGATGCCGCCCAGCGGGTAGTCCTTGCGCTGCGGGAAGCCCTGCCAGTCGTCCGGCATGATGATCCGCGTGAGCGCCGGGTGCCCGTCGAAGACGATGCCGAAGAAGTCGTAGGCCTCGCGCTCGTGCCAGTCGTTGGTCGGGTAGACGGAGACCAGCGACGGGATGTGGCGGTCGCTGTCGGGGCAGCTGACCTCCAGGCGGATCAGCCGGTTGTGGGTGATCGAGCGCAGGTGGTAGACGGCGTGCAGCTCGCGGCCCTTGTCGCTCGGGTAGTGGACGCCGTTGACGCCGGTGCACAGCTCGAAGCGCAGGGCCGGGTCGTCGCGCAGGGTGCGGGCGACGCGGACGAGGTGCTCGCGCTCGATGTAAAAAGTGAGCTCGCCCCGGTCGACGACCGTCTTCTCGATGGCGTTGCCGGGGAGCAGTCCCTGCTCCTCCAGCGCGCCCTCGAGTTCGTCGGCGACCTCGTCGAACCAGCCGCCGTAGGGGCGGCTCGCCGGCCCCGGGAGCCGGACCGAGCGCACCAGGCCGCCGTAGCCGGAGGTGTCCCCGCCGTTGTTGGCGCCGAACATGCCCCGCTGGACGCGGATCTCCTCGCCGCCCTGGCCGCGCTGACCGGGGAGGTTGGAGGCCGAGAGGTCCTTCTCGGGGTTCGCGCCGCCGGAGTCGTTCACGTCGCTCATCGCAGCAGACCCTTCATCTCGATCGTGGGCAGCGCCTTGAGTGCCGCTTCCTCCGCCTCGCGGGCCGCTTCCTCGGCGTTGACCCCGAGCTTCGACGTCCGGATCTTCTCGTGGAGCTTGAGGATGGCGTCCATCAGCATCTCGGGGCGCGGCGGGCAGCCGGGCAGGTAGATGTCGACCGGGACGATGTGGTCGACGCCCTGGACGATCGCGTAGTTGTTGAACATGCCGCCGGACGAGGCGCAGACCCCCATGGAGATCACCCACTTGGGGTTGGGCATCTGGTCGTAGACCTGCCGCACGACCGGGGCCATCTTCTGGCTCACCCGGCCCGCGACGATCATCAGGTCCGCCTGGCGGGGTGAGCCGCGGAAGACCTCCATGCCGAAGCGCGCGAGGTCGTACCGGCCGGCGCCCGCCGTCATCATTTCGAAGGCGCAGCACGCCAGACCGAACGTGGCGGGGAAGACCGACGCCTTGCGCACCCAGCCCGCGGCCTGCTCGACGGTGGTCAGCAGGAAGCCGCTCGGCAGCTTTTCTTCGAGTCCCATGGCTAAAGGCCCCTCAGTCCCATTCCAGCCCGCCGCGCCGCCACACGTACGCGTACGCGACGAAGACGGTGAGCACGAAGAGCAGCATCTCCACGAGCCCGAAGATCCCCAGCGCGTCGAAGGTGACGGCCCAGGGGTAGAGGAAGACGATCTCGATGTCGAAGACGATGAAGAGCATCGCCGTCAGGTAGTACTTGATGGGGAAGCGCCCGCCGCCGGCCGGCGTGGGGGTCGGCTCGATACCGCACTCGTAGGCCATGAGCCTGGCGCGGTTGTACCGCTTCGGACCGATCAGCGTGGCCATGACCACGGAGAAGATCGCAAAGCCTGCCCCGAGGGCTCCCAGTACGAGGATGGGCGCATACGCGTTCACCGCTCCTCGCTCCTCTCAGTCGGCACTGACTGCTGGCGGTTGCATTGGGCTCACGTTCCGACCCGGCAGCCCCGGCAGCCCCCTGAACCCCGCCTGTCCCGGCGAAGATCGAGAACATGTGAAGCAGGTCACAAGCCCAACTGCTCCGCATCTTATGCCCGCAGGTCTGTGATCTGCGACACGGGGTATTGCACAAGCTTTGTGATCTCCACCACCTGACGAAGGATCATGAAGTCGTATGAGCGTTGATCTTCGTACGCGAAGCGTCCAGTCGATCACCAGACGTGACATTCTCGCTCGTCAGTGCAGGTGAGAGAGGTGCGTCTCCATATCAAGAGGCTTCCCGTGCATGCAAATTGGCGCTGGACGGGATCGCTTGATAGTGGAGTCCGTTCACACCTCGGAGGGGGTTCGGGGAGCGATGTGGACGCGTGCACGCGTTCACGAGCGGATCCGGCCACGCCTCGCGCGACGCGGTGTACACACGACGCACTCATCCCGGTAATCGTTCCGTGACCTCCGCCACACCATGAGAGGCGTCTGAAAAGCGGGCTTGGCCACCCGTCCCAACAGGTGGTAGGCGGGGGGCAATTCGGGCGTAATGATGAAAGACCGTGATCACGGGCCAGTCGGGGCGCGCCCGCAATGTCCGTTACGGCGTCAATAAAGAGCGACACGCCCGGGATTCGGGCCTCGATTGAACAACTGTGGCGCAGCACACGTTTCTTGAAGGTATGGAGGAGCCCCTGGTACCCGTAGTTCTCATGTCCCACACCGCTCACATACGCAGCCACCGGAAACCCCGCCGCAGCGCGTCGACGATCGCGATGCGGGCCGGAGTTGCCGGTGGCGTCCTCAGCACCCTGGCAGTCGCCGGTGCGTCGGGTTCGGCGAACGCCGCCGAACCGGCGGCGCAGACCCTCGAACTGCCCACCCTGACGGCGGACCTGGCCGCGCAGGTCGCCGAGTCCGCGGACGCCACGCAGCTGGCCGCCGCGAACTACCAGCTGCGGGCAGAGCGTGACGCAGCGGCCGCCGAGGCGGCCAAGGAGGCCAAGGCCGACCTGGCCGAGGCCAAGAAGAAGGCGGAAGCCAAGAAGAAGGCCGCGGAGGCCGCCCGCAAGGCAGCCGCCGAGCGCGCCGCCCGCAGCGCCGAGCGCCCCACCCTGAGCGCCTCCGCCTCCGCGAGCACCGCGACCGCGTCCGCGCCGGCCAGCGGCAGCGTCGCGACCGTGATCTCCTTCCTCAAGGCCCAGGTGGGCGACGCCTACGTCATGGGCGCCACGGGCCCCAACGCCTGGGACTGCTCCAGCCTCGTGCAGGCCGCGTTCCGCCAGGTCGGTGTGGACCTGCCGCGCGTCTCGCAGGACCAGTCGATGGTCGGCACCGACGTCTCGCTGTCCAACCTCCAGGTCGGCGACATCCTGTACTGGGGCGGCAAGGGCTCCGCGTACCACACGGGTGTCTACATCGGTAACGGCCAGTACCTGGACGCGGCGAACCCGTCCAAGGGCGTCGTCATCCAGGACCTCTCCGGCTACCCGGCGTCGGGCGCGGTCCGCGTCCTCTAGACCAAAACCGGCCCGACGGACGCAAGTCGGGCGAAGAGCGACATACGGAAGGGCCGCTGCCTCGGGGGCAGCGGCCCTTCCGTCGCGTTCTCGCTCCGCCGGCCGGTCAGGCCTTCGGGGCCACCTTGCTCAGGCCGTTGATGATGCGGTCCATCGCGTCGCCGCCCGTCGGGTCGGTCAGGTTGGCGAGCAGCTTGAGGGTGAACCTCATCAGCATCGGGTGCGTCAGACCGCGCTGGGCGGCGATCTGCATGACCTTCGGGTTGCCGATGAGCTTCACGAAGGCCCGGCCGAGCGTGTAGTAGCCGCCGTAGGTGTCCTTCAGGATCCGCGGGTAGCGGCGCAGCGCGATCTCCCGCTGGGCGGGCGTCGAGCGGGCGTGCGCCTGGACGATGACCTCGGCGGCGATCTGGCCGGACTCCATGGCGTAGGCGATGCCCTCGCCGTTGAACGGGTTCACCAGGCCGCCCGCGTCGCCGACGAGGAGCAGACCGCGCGTGTAGTGCGGCTGGCGGTTGAAGGCCATGGGGAGGGCGGCGCCGCGGATCGGTCCCGTCATGTTGTCCGGCGTGTAGCCCCAGTCCTCCGGCATGGACGCGCACCAGGCCTTCAGGACCTCGCGCCAGTCCAGTTCCTTGAAGGACTCGGAGGTGTTGAGGACGCCGAGACCGACGTTCGAGGTGCCGTCGCCCATGCCGAAGATCCAGCCGTAGCCGGGCAGCAGCCGGTCCTGGGCGCCGCGGCGGTCCCACAGTTCCAGCCAGGACTCGAGGTAGTCGTCCTCGTGCCGGGGCGAGGTGAAGTACGTGCGGACGGCGACGCCCATCGGGCGGTCCTCGCGGCGGTGCAGGCCCATCGCGAGCGACAGCCGGGTGGAGTTGCCGTCGGCGGCGACGACGAGCGGCGCGCGGAAGGTGACCTCGCGCTTCTCCACACCGAGCTTGGCGGTGACGCCGGTGATGCGGCCGGTGCGGTCGTCGACGACCGGGCCGGAGACGTTGCAGCGCTCGTAGAGCCGGGCGCCCGCCTTCTGCGCCTGGCGGGCGAGCTGCTCGTCGAAGTCGTCGCGCTTGCGGACGAGTCCGTAGTCGGGGAAGGAGGCGAGATCCGGCCAGTCCAGCTGGAGCCGCACCCCGCCGCCGATGATCCGCAGGCCCTTGTTGCGCAGCCAGCCCGCCTCCTCGGAGATGTCGATGCCCATGGACACCAACTGCTTGACGGCGCGCGGGGTCAGGCCGTCGCCGCACACCTTCTCCCGCGGGAACTCGGTCTTCTCCAGCAGAAGGACGTCGAGCCCTGCCCTGGCCAGGTGGTACGCGGTCGTGGAGCCGGCCGGCCCCGCGCCTACGACGATGACATCGGCGGACGTGTCGGAGAGGGGCTCGGTCACGGCGGGATCTCCCCAAGTTCGAAATCTGCGTGCCGACCGGCACTGGACATGGGCAGTCTATTCAGCGGCATCGATCAACCGGCTGAAGGGCTGCCCTGTGAACCGAGCTCTCCCCGCTGTGCGGCTGCGCGTCCCCACCGACGAGGACGCCGTCGCCTGGCACCGGGTCTTCGACGACCCGGACGTGATGGAGTTCCAGGGCGGCCGGTCCGCCGAGCTGTCGGTCTACGAGGAACTCACGGCGCGCCAGCGGCGGCACGACGCGGAACTCGGCCTGTGCCTGTGGACGATGCTCGACGAGGCGGGCGGCGTCATGGGCTTCACCGGCGCCCAGCCCTGGCCCCACGCCTGGGGCCCGGCCGGCGAGATCGAGATCGGCTGGCGGCTCGGCCGCGCCCACTGGGGCAAGGGGTACGTCACGGCGGCGGCGCGGGAGACCCTGGAGCGGGTCCGCGGCGCGGGCGTCGGCAGCGTCGTGGCGATGGTCGACTCGCGCAACGAACGCTCGATCGCGGTGACCCGGCGGCTCGGCATGGAACTCGCCGAGAAGTTCACGAGCCCCTCCGGGCGCATCGGCCACTGCTATCGCCTGGACCTGTTACGGACGGTAATCGTCGGCTACGGAAAGGTACATGACGCTTCCGGGCGGTGGTTGGCCGGAGTTACTCTGCCAGTACCGCTGGGGGTGACGTCCGTGCGCCTGACACCCAAGAGTCCGGAAGTGCTCGTCCCACGCCTCGTCGGCCTGATGGCCGTGGACGCGCGTGAGACGGCAGAGGCGGGCGGCGTGCTGCTCGCCGCGCCCGACCGGCCCGACTTCCACCGCACCGTCGTGGACTACGTCGTACGGCAGTACCCGCCGCCCGGGGTCGCGATCCCCCGGGGCGCCGTCGTCACCGTCTGGTTCGACTTCGGCGACGGCGAGGGCGGCGGGGGCGTCCGGGAACCCCGGCGGGGCACTCCGCCGCCGGGCGGGCTGCGCCGGGAACTGGGCGAACCGGAGGACCCGTACCCGGCCCTCAGCCACCCGTGACGGCCCGGCCGACGGCCCCGGCCACCCGTGAGAGCCGTGCCCTCGGCCACGAAGTGAGGCCGGAACGGCCCCGTACCCGCGGCTCGGACGCGCGGCTCAGCTCTCCTTGAAGCCCCGGTGCATGGCCACGATGCCGCCCGACAGGTTGCGCCACGCCACCTTCGACCAGCCGGCCCGGCTCAGGTGCCCGGCGAGCGCGGCCTGGTCGGGCCAGGCGCGGATGGACTCGGCGAGGTACACGTACGCGTCGGGGTTGGAGGACACCGCGCGGGCGACCGGCGGCAGCGCGCGCATCAGGTACTCGGTGTAGACGGTCCGGAACGGCGCCCACGTCGGCTGCGAGAACTCGCAGATCACGACCCGCCCGCCGGGCCGCGTCACACGGTGCAACTCGCGCAGAGCCGCGTCGAAGTCCTGGACGTTGCGCAGCCCGAAGGAGATGGTGACGGCGTCGAACACGTCGTCCCGGAAGGGCAGCCGGGTCGCGTCGCCGGCCGTGAACGGCAGCCAGCCGTGGCGCTGTTTGCCCACCTGGAGCATGCCGAGGGAGAAGTCGCAGGGGACGACGTAGGCGCCGGTGCGGGCGAACGGCAGCGAGGAGGTGGCCGTGCCGGCGGCGAGGTCGAGGACCTTCTGCGCGGGCCGGGCGTCCACCGCCTTCGCGACCTCCTTGCGCCACAGGCGCGCCTGCCCGAGGGACAGCACGTCGTTCGTGAGGTCGTAACGTCCCGCCACGTCGTCGAACATCGAGGCGACTTCGTGCGGCTGCTTGTCCAGGGATGCGCGGGTCACCCACCCATTGTGGCAGTACGCCCCTCAGGACCCACGCGCCGCACCCGCCTGCGCGCCGCACCCGCCCGCACCCGCCCGCGCGCCCCGCGCCTCCCGCGTCCCTACGCGTGCCTACGCACGCCGGTGCACGAGCCGGCCGCCCACGACGGTGGCCACGCACGTGCCGGCGCCGAGACGCACGAGGGCGTCCCGGTCGGGCACGTCGAACACCGCGAACCGCGCCGGCGACCCGGCGGTGAGCCGCGGCAGCAGCACGAGCGGCACCGGGGAGAAGGCCGCGGGCCCCGGCAGCACGGGCGGGCGGCCCGCGAGGGCGAGCCCGGCGCGGCGCACCGCGTCCAGGGCGGCACGGGCGCGCAGTTCACCGGCGACGGCGACGGTGCCGTGCGCCAGCATCCGCTGCACGCCCCGGCGCGCGCTCGCGCCCGCGGCGGACGCGTCGGCGCGCAGCAGTGCCTGCGCGCGGCTGCCGAAGACCGGCTCGGTGCCGAGCCGGTCGGCCTCGCGCGGGTCGGGATGGTAGGCCTGCTCCAGCAGTTCGGGCCCGTACGGGTTGAGCAGGCCCGGCGTGAGGATGCCGGGCCAGCGCCGCACGCGGGCCCGCGGCCGGTCGGCGGCCAGCGTCTCGTACGGGCCGACGGCGGCGATCCGCGCGCCGTCGACCAGGACGGCCGTGTCGGGCGAGGCCTCGGCGGCGTGAATCGTCAGCATGCGGGGGCGGATCGTCCCTATTCCTGGGTCAGTTGGACGCGAGGAGCTTCAGCTCGGGGTGCGCCGTGCCGCCCTCGATCGCCGTGGAGGAGATGTGGGAGGCCACGCGGTCGTCGACCGGGTCGTTGGCGGGGTCGTCGTGCACGACGAGGTGCTCGTACGTCGTCGCGCGCTGCGCGGGCACGCGCCCGGCGCGGCGGATCAGGTCGATGATCTCCAGCCGGTTGGAGCGGTGCCTGGCCCCGGCGGAGGACACGACGTTCTCCTCCAGCATGATCGAGCCGAGGTCGTCGGCGCCGTAGTGCAGGGACAGCTGGCCGACCTCCTTGCCCGTCGTCAGCCAGGAGCCCTGGATGTGGGCGACGTTGTCGAGGAACAGCCGGGCGACGGCGATCATCCGCAGGTACTCGAAGAGGGTCGCCTGCGTGCGGCCCTTCAGGTGGTTGTTCTCGGGCTGGTAGGTGTACGGGATGAAGGCGCGGAAGCCGCCGGTGCGGTCCTGCACGTCGCGGATCATCCGCAGGTGCTCGATGCGTTCGGCGTTGGTCTCGCCGGTGCCCATGAGCATGGTGGACGTGGACTCGACACCGAGGTTGTGCGCGATCTCCATGATCTCCAGCCAGCGCTCCCCGGACTCCTTCAGCGGGGCGATGGCCTTGCGGGGGCGCGCGGGCAGCAGTTCGGCGCCGGCGCCGGCGAAGGAGTCGAGCCCGGCGGCGTGGATGCGCCGGATCGCCTCCTCGACCGGCACCCCGGAGATGCGGGCCATGTGCTCGACCTCGGAGGCGCCGAGGGAGTGGATCACGAGCTGCGGGAAGGCGTCCTTGATGGCCTTGAAGTGCTTCTCGTAGTACTCGACGCCGTAGTCCGGGTGGTGGCCGCCCTGGAACATGATCTGCGTGCCGCCCAGCTCGACGGTCTCCGCGCAGCGGCGCAGGATGTCGTCCAGGTCGCGCGTCCAGCCCTTGGCGGTGTCCTTGGGGGCGGCGTAGAAGGCGCAGAACTTGCACGCCGTGACGCACACGTTCGTGTAGTTGATGTTGCGCTCGATGATGTACGTCGCGATGTGCTCGGTGCCGGCGTACCGGCGGCGGCGCACGGCGTCGGCGGCTGCGCCCAGTGCGTGCAGCGGGGCGTCGCGGTAGAGGTCGAGCGCTTCTTCGGGGGTGATCCGCCCACCGGCGGCTGCGCGGTCGAGGATGGGCTGAAGGTCGGCCTTCTCGGTCACCGGCGTCCCTTTCGTAAGGGTTGTGGACGGACGTCCTCAGCGTACGCCAGCCGGGTTTTCGGGCCGACGTCGGCCGTACGGAGCCGGGTTGACGCCGGCGGGGCGGGGGCGGCTCCGGGTGGCCGGGCCAGTCAGGCCGCGTACGCGCCCGCCAGCACACCCAGGTAGGCACCCGTGATCAGGAACGGTCCGAACGGGATCGCCGTCTTGCGGCCGGCGCGCCGCGCGAGGACGAGCGCGCCGCCGTACAGCGCGCCGAGCAGGAACCCGGCGAAGGTGCCCAGCATCACCGTCGGCCAGCCGTACCAGCCGAGGACGGCGCCCGCGCCGAGCGCCAGCTTCACGTCGCCGAAGCCCATGCCGCCGGGGCTGATGAGGAACAGTACGAAGTAGCCGGCGCCGAGCGCGAGGGCGCCCAGCAGGGCGGTCGTCCACTGCCCGGCGTGCTCGGGCGCGAGGGCGGCGAGGCCGAGCAGCGCGAGCGCGGCGGCGGCGAGCGGCAGGGTGAGCGGGTCGGGCAGCCGCTTCACCCGGAGGTCGACGAGCGCCAGCAGCACGCCGACCGGCGCGAGCAGCAGCCAGACGGCCAGCTCGGGCCGGGTGCCGGTGGCGGCGGCGAGTCCCGCGCACACCAGTGCGGTGACGGCCGCGAGGCCGCCCGGGCCGGAGCCGTAGGCCCGCTCCCGCTCCCCGCACTCACGGCACCGCGCCCGCCCGAGCCAGCCGCGCAGCGGATGCTCCGCGGGGCACAGGTCCCGCCACGCCTCACCGGAGGGCACCGCGAACCGATAGGCGGCCCGCGGCAGCAGGGCACCGGCCACGGCACCCCACACCAACGCGACAACGACCAGCGCCCCTGTCATCCCCACCGCCACCCCCGACCGGCCCGCCCGGCACCCGAAATCAAGGCACGGCACGCTACCAGCCACACCACGCGCACACCCTGTTCACCCGTTGGAGTGAGCCTTTGGCATATGCCCGCGCCATGCCCATCAGCCGACCTACCGTCCTCGCATGGTCAGCTCATCCCACGAGGCTATGCATCGCATCTTCCAGGAGGACCCCGGCATCTTCGCCCGGACCTTCCGGGCCCTCGACCTGCCTTTTCCCGACCCGGTCGCGGTCTCCCTCATGCCCACGGACCTCACGGAGGTCAGACCCACGGAACGGCGTGTGGACACCCTCCTGAAGATCGACACCGCGTCCCACGGAAGCCTCCTGCTGATCGTCGAGGCACAGGGCAAGCGGGCTCCCGGTAAACCCACCACGTGGGCCTACTACGTCTCCCACCTCGCCGAGAAGTACGGCATCCCGCCCGTCCTGCTCGTGACGTGCCAGGACAAGAGCACCGCCGAGTGGGCCGCGAAGCCCTTCACCGTCGGGCCCCCGCAGTGGCCGACGCTCACGCTGCGCGCCCTGGTCCTCGGCCCTCACAACGTCCCCGTCATCACCGACCCGTCCCGCGCTGCCCGGGACATCCCCCTCGCGACACTCAGCGCCATCACCCACGCCAAGGATCCGGATGCCGCTGCCATACTGAAAGCCCTGGCCGTCGCGTTGAAGACCATCGACGAGGAGTCCGCGAGGATCTTCGCCGAACTCACCGAACTCGGCCTCGGAACCGCCCGGGCCGCCGAAACCTGGAGGCAACTCATGGCCGTCGACCTCTCGTTCTTCCGCTCCGAGACGTCCCAGCGGCTGCGCGCGGAAGGCCACGCCGAGAGCATCCTGCTGATCCTCGACGCCCGCGGAATCGACATCCCCGACCTGGCGCGCGAACGCATCACCACCTGCACCGACCTGGACACCCTGCGCACCTGGGTCACCCGGGCCGCCACCGTCAACACCGCGGACGAACTGTTCCAGGACGCCGACGAGGGCAACGCCTCGGACTGACGACCGCGCGCCGCCGAAACCTGGAGGCAACTCATGGCCGTCGACCTCTCGTTCTTCCGCTCCGAGACGTCCCAGCGGCTGCGCGCGGAAGGGCGGACAGAAGGCCAGGCCGAGAGCGTCCTGCTATTCCTCGACGCCCGCGGTATCGACATCCCCGACCTCGCGCGCGAACGCATCACCACCTGCACCGACCTGGACACCCTGCGCACCTGGGTCACCCGGGCCGCCACCGTCGACACCGCGGACGAACTGTTCGTGGAGGGCGAGGGCTGACGGGGCTCCTGCGCGCGGGGCGCGGGTCGGTGTTACTTGACCTTTGACATCCGTGCCTCGGGGTACCCCGACTCCTTGCTGTCCGACTCGTACGTGAGGTCGTCGCCGACCGGGACGAGCCGCACGGTCGTCGCGGCCTGGTTGCAGTGGCCCGGGTTCTTCTTCGCGCCGACCGAGGCAGCCACCAGCTGCTTCTTCGTGACCTGCTTCAGGGTGAGTACGTCGGTGCAGACGCCGCCGAGCTGGTCCGTCTGCGTGAGGCGGCCCAGCTCCTGGCCGACGCGGGCCCGTTGGACCGTGACCCGGAAGGTGCCCGCGGGCAGTTTGCCGTCGAGGACCGTGCCCTGGCCCTCCCAGGTGCCGAGGTAGCGGGCCGGCACGGCGGACGCCGCGCCGCCGTCGGTCCCGTCGGCGCTCGGGGCCGGTTGCTGGGCGCCGTCGGCGGAGTCCCGTTCGCCGCCCGGCAGCAGGTCGAACACGAACACCGAGCCGACCGTCACCGCCGCCAGCGCCCCCGCGACGGCGAGCGCGACCGTGCAGCTCAGGCGCCGCCCGCGTCCCCCGTTCCCGGGAGCCGACGTGGCCGCGACCGAGACGGACAGCTTGCCGGGACGGGCGTCCGAGGGCAGCCCGGCCCCAGTGGGCGCCCCCGCGGGCAGCGGTGGAACCGCACCGCCACCCCCACCCACACCCGCACTCCCCGGCATCACCGGCGCCGGCCCGAACTCCCCCCTCGTCGGCGCCCCGGCGCCCTCCCCGCCCACCGTGTCCGGCGCCCGTACGGCGGGGCTGCTGAACCCCACCGGCCCGGACGCGGCGTCGGCGCCCGTGGCGTCCAGGTTCAGCAGCCGCACGGCGCTCCGGCTGACCTGCTCCACCAGCGCGCCCGGCAGCCAGCCGCCCGCGACGAGCCGGGCCGCCCCGTCCGGAGCCAGCCGCCGGGCCACCTCGGCCGGCGTCGGCCGCGCCGCCGGGTCCTTGGCGAGGCAGGCCGCGGCGAGGCCCCTCAGCTCACCGGAGAGCGCGCCGAGCTCCGGCTCCTCGTGGACGACCTTGTAGAGCAGCGCGGCCGAGGAGTCGCCGGGGAAGGGCTGCTCACCGGTCGCCGCGTACGTCAGGACCGCGCCCAGCGAGAAGACGTCACAGGCTCCGGTGACGCCCTTGCCGAGGATCTGCTCGGGCGCCATGTAGCCGGGCGAGCCGATGGAGACGCCCGTGGAGGTGAGGGACGCCGTGCCGTCCGTGGCGCGGGCGATGCCGAAGTCGATCAGCAGGGGCCCGTCCAGGGTGAGCAGGACGTTGGACGGCTTCACGTCCCGGTGCACGAGCCCCAGGTCGTGCACCGCCGTCAGCGCCTCGGCGAGCCCCGCCCCCAGCGCCCGTACGGTGTGCGCGGGCATCGGGCCGCCGTCCGCGACGGCCGCCGTCAGGGACGGGCCCGCCGCGTAGGCCGTGGCGACCCACGGCACGCGCGCGTCCGGGTCGGCGTCCAGCACGGGCGCCGTCCAGGCGCCGCCGACCCGCCGCGCGGCCTCCACCTCGCGGCGGAACCGGGCCCGGAACTCCTCGTCGAGCGCGAAGTGCGGGTGCACGACCTTGACCGCGACCGTGCGGCCGCCGGCGCTGCGCCCCAGGTAGACCCGGCCCATGCCGCCGGATCCGAGCCGTCCGAGCAGCCGGTAGGGCCCCACCGCGGCCGGTTCGTCGACGTCGAGCGGCTGCATGGTCACTCCTCCCCCGAGTCCCCGAGCCTCCCCGGATCCCCCGTGCGACTGTCCCCCGTGTCATCCCCGTACGACCGGCCCCGTACGACTGGCCCTACGACAGGCCCCGTACGACTGCCCAGCAGCAGCGTAGTGCCGCGCCCGGCGCGCCCACGGGGCCGCGGCGCCGGTGCCCTCAGGGCTCCAGCAGGTCGACCTTCACGTCCGCCGGGAATCCCGTCGTCGGGCCGACGCGTCGCGCGAACTCCGCGACCGCCGCGAGCTGCGGTTCGCCGAAGCGGAAGTCGAGGGTGGTGAAATACCGCTCCAGGACCTGCTCGTCGAAGTCCTCCCAGCGGGCCGCCTGCTCGGCGACCTTGCCGACCTCCTCCAGGGACAGGTTGCGGGAGGCGAGGAAGGCCTCGTGCACCTTGCGCGTGATGACCGGCTCGCGCTCCAGGTAGTCGCGCCGGGCCGCCCACACCGCGAAGACGAACGGCAGCCCCGTCCACTCCTTCCACAGCGCGCCCAGGTCGTGCACCTGGAGGCCGAAGCGCGGCCCGTCGTGCAGGTTGGCGCGCAGCGCGGCGTCGCCGATCAGCACGGCGGCGTCGGCCTCCCGCATCATCAGGCTGAGGTCGGGCGGGCAGGTGTAGTAGTCCGGCCGTACGCCGAAACGGTCCGCCAGCAGCAGCTGGGCGAGCCGCACGGAGGTGCGCGAGGTCGAGCCGAGGGCGACCCGGGCGCCGTCCAGGCTCTCCAGCGGAACCTGCGAGACGATCACGCACGACATCACCGGGCCGTCGCAGCCGACGGCGATGTCGGGGAAGGCGACCAGGTCGTCCGCGTGCCTGAGGAACTCGACGAGGGTGACCGGACCGATGTCGAGGTCGCCCTGCACCAGCTTCTCGCTGAGCTTCTCCGGGGTGTCCTTCGTGAGCTCGAAGTCGAGGAGCGTGCCCGTTCTCGCGAGCCCCCAGTACAGGGGCAGGCAGTTCAGGAACTGGATGTGGCCGACACGCGGCCGGGTGCGAGAATTGTCCACATCGTGAGGCTAGCCCTCGGTGCCCGGGAACCGGCCGCCACCCCCACCGGCAGCACTCGGCAGGGATCTCCGCGGGGATCTTCAAACATTCGGGTGACGTGATCTTGGCCTCTATTGCATCGGGACCTCTGCGTGCTAGGCTCATCGCAAGTTGCAGTTTGGTTTCCCTTGCAGTACAGAGCCTGCGGAGCATGTGACCGCGGGCTCTCGTCATTCTCAGGCATAGGCAGTTGTGCAGAATTCATTCTTCACACTTGCTGGTTCTGGAGCAGGGCAACCCTTTTGAGCCCAAGGAGGGCTTATGGCTACCGGAACCGTGAAGTGGTTCAACGCCGAAAAGGGCTTTGGTTTCATCGCCCAAGAGGGCGGCGGCCCCGACGTCTTCGTCCACTACTCCGCGATCAACGCGCAGGGATTCCGGTCCCTGGAGGAGAACCAGCAGGTGTCTTTCGACGTCACCCAGGGTCCGAAGGGCCCGCAGGCTGAGAACGTCACCCCTGTCTGACAAGTAGTACCCAAGGAGCCCCGCGCCGTCAGGCGACGGGGCTCCTGCCCTTTTCCGGCCCCGTTTTTTCACACCCCCGGGCCCATTCACTCCACGGCCGTCGGTGAACTCCCGGCGAACTCCCGTCGTACGCCCCGCACGATCGCCCCGCATGATCACTGCATGGGCTCCCGCATTGTCAGTACATACATCGCCGTGATCGACTCACATGTCAGTGGCCGGTCCTACGATCCCGGGCCATGAGCATCGACACCGACACCTTTCTGACCGGAACCCGTGACTTCTACGACGCCATCGCCGAGGACTATGCCGAGCGGTTCCGGGCCGAGCCCATCGGCCGGGTCCTGGACCGGGCCGTACTGACCGCGTTCGCGGAGACGGTCGGCGCCGGTGCGCGGGTGGCGGACCTCGGCTGCGGTCCCGGGCGCGTCACCGCGCGGCTGGCCGAGCTGGGCCTGGACGTGCACGGCGTCGACCTGTCGGAGGGGATGCTCGCGGTCGCCCGGCGCGAGAACCCGGAGCTGCGTTTCGAGCAGGGCTCGATCCTGGAGCTCGATCTGCCCGACGGGGCGCTCGCGGGCGCCGTGTCCTGGTACTCCAGCATCCACACGCCCGACGACCGGCTGCCGGACCTGTTCGCCGAGTTCGCGCGGGTCCTCGCGCCGGGCGGCCACCTGCTGGTCGCCTTCCAGGTCGGGGACGCGCCCCGGACCCTGGAGCGCCCCTTCGGACGCCCGGTGTCCCTGGACTTCAGGCGCCGCCGGCCGGAGCGGATCGCCGAGCTGCTGGAGGCCGCGGGGCTCACGCTCCAGAGCCGTACCGTCCGCGAGGCCGACACGGCGGCGGGCGAATCGTCCCCGCAGGCCTTCCTGATCGCCCGCAAGATCGCGGCGGAGACCGCCGACGGGTCCGCCGGGGCTCCTCAGGCCGACCGGAGCTGATCGCCCAGGACGGTCGCGCAGTCGCTCCAGGCGGCCTCGCTCAGCAGGGGCCGCAGGCGGGTGAACAGGTCCAGCAGCTCGGGGCCCCACCGTGCGCGGAACGCGGCGTCCTGGCGGGCGAGGTCGAGTTCGTTGGCCGCGGTCAGCTCGGCCAGGTCGCGGCGCAGGCGTGGCACCGGGACATGCGCGCGCCCGGTGAAGCGGTCGTGGAGCGGGGCGCGGGACGAGGCGAAGCCCGGGTGGGTGGCGCCGCGGTCGCAGCTGCCGTAGGCGTACACGATCGCCTCGGCCTCCGCGCCGATCACGGCCGCGAGGTCGGCGCGGCGGTCGAGCGGGAGGAGGGCGGCGGGGAAGCCGTCGGTGCCGTACGCGGCGTGACACAGGCCGGCGAGCTGGAGGGCGGGCCGGGCGTCCCAGGCGATGAGCTGGGTCCGTACGCGGTCGAGGTGGGTCAGGAGGGTGCCGCCGGGGTGGGACAGGGCGTCGGCGCCCGCCCGGAGCAGCAGGGTGCGGGCGTGTTCGGCGGAGGAAGGCACGGTGGGGGTGTCCTTTCCGGGAGCGGGCGTGGTGGGTCGGCACCCGCTCCTCCCCCGCCCCGGTCCGGACCCCGGCGGAGCGCGGAGCGGGTTGCCGCCCGGGCCCTGCGAGGATCGTCGTACGCGGCCGGAGCCCAGTCAATCCTTAAGTTTTGTGCTCAACTCCAAGTGTTAGCTTGGGTGTTGTGACGTTGGACGACCTACGGGTGTTCGTGGCGGTGTGCCGGGCCGGGAGCCTGAGCGCGGTGGCGCGTGAACTGGGGTGCACGCAGTCGGCGGTGAGCCAGCACGTGAAGCGGCTGGAGCGGGAGACCGGGGTCGGCCTGCTGGAGCGGCAGCCGCGCGGTGTCGTGCCGACGCAGGCCGGCCGGGTCCTGGAGGCGGCGGCGGCCGACGGCATCGCGGGCCTGGATCTGGCCCTGCGGCGGCTGCGCGAGCTCGTGGACGGCGAGCGGGGCTCGGTGCGGGTCGCGACCGGCGCGACGACCGTACGGCACTTCATGTCGGACGCGGTGGTGGCGTTCCGCCAGCGGCACCCGGACGTCCGGCTGGAGTTCCGCACGGAGAGTTCGAGCCGCGGCTGCTTCGACGCGCTGGCCGACAGCGACCTGGACCTGGCGTGGATCACGCTGGGTCCGCCGGTGCGGGGCATCGAGCAGCGCCCCGTGATGGACCTGCCCTGGGTCCTGGCCGTACGGTCCGACGACCCGCTGGCCGCCCGCCCGTCCGTGGACGCGGCCGATCTGGAGGGCCTCCGCCTCATCCGGCTGCCGCCGAACTCCACCTCCGCCGCCCATCTGGACGCGGAGTGCGCGCGGTTGGGGGTGCGGTTCGCCTACGACACGAGTGTCGCCGACTGGGACACGGCGCTGCTGCTGGCCGAACTGGGCCTGGGCCGGGCCGTGGTCCCCGCCCTGCCCGGCCTGGACGTCCCCGGCAACGGTGGCACTCTCCGCCTCGTCCCGCTTCCCGCCCTGCGTCCCCTCACGGTCGGCTGGGCGGTCCGCCACTGGGACGCCCTGAGCCCGGCGGCCCGCGCCTTCGCGGACACGGTGCGCCGCAGCCGGCCCCCGGTCGGCCCCGCCGGCCCGGGCGGACCAGCGGGCCCGGGCGGCCCGGCAGGTCCCGCCGGCTAACCCCCGTACAGCTCCTCCACCACGTCCGCGAAGTCCCGCAGCACGCGGTCCCGGCGGAGTTTCATCGACGGGGTCAGGTGGCCCGACTCCTCCGTGAAGTCCGTGGGGAGGATCGCGAAGCGGCGGATGGATTCCGGGCGGGAGACGAGTTTGTTGGCCTCGTCCACCGCGCGTTGCAGGACGGCGTGCAACTCCGGGTCGTCCACGAGGAGTTCCGGCGGGACGGGGTGCTTGCCGTTCATGCAGCGCCAGTGGGTGACGCCGTCCACGTCGAGGGTGACGAGGGCGCTGACGAAGGGGCGGCGGTCGCCGAGGACCAGGCAGTGGGAGATCAGGGGGTGGGCGCGGAGCCAGTTCTCCAGGGGGGCCGGGGCCACGCTCTTGCCGCCCGCCGTGATCAGGAGTTCCTTCTTGCGGCCGGTGATGGTCAGGTAGCCGTCGTCGTCCAGCTCGCCCATGTCGCCCGTGGCGAGCCAGCCGTCGCGGGCGACGGGGACGACACCGCCGGCCTGCGGGTCCCAGTAGCCGCGCAGCACCTGCTCGCCGGAGATCAGGATCTCCCCGTCGGCGGCGATGCGGACCCGGGTGCCGGGCAGCGGCCAGCCGACGGTGCCCAGGCGCGGCTTCAGCGGCGGCGTCACCGTGGCCGCGCCGGTCGTCTCGGTCAGGCCGTAGCCCTCGAAGATCTCGATGCCGGCTCCGGCGTAGAAGGCGGCCAGGCGGCGGCCGAGCGGGGAGCCGCCGCAGATCGCGTAGCGGACCCGGCCGCCCATGGCGTTGCGGATGCGCCGGAAGACCAGCGGGTCGTAGAAGGCGCGGGCCGTGCGCTGTGCGCGGCTGGGGCCGCCGCCGGTGCCGGTCTGCCGGGCCTCCATCGCCTCCCCGTAGCGCCGGGCGATGGACGCCGCCCGGTCGAAGGACGACAGCCGGCCGCCCGCCTCGGCCTTGGCGCGGGCGGCGTTGAACACCTTCTCCAGCATGTACGGGATGGTCAGCAGGCACGTCGGCCGGAAGGCGGCGAGGTCCGGCAGCAGGTCCTCCGACTTGAGGCTGGGCGCGTGTCCGAGCCGTACCCGGGCGCGGACGCAGGCGACGGCGACCATGCGGCCGAAGACGTGCGACATGGGCAGGAAGAGCAGGACCGACGGCTCCTCGCCGGTGCGCGCCTTGAAGATCGGGTAGAGCAGCTCGATGGCGTTGTCGACCTCGGCGAAGAAGTTGCCGTGGGTCAGGGCGCAGCCCTTCGGCCGGCCCGTGGTGCCGGAGGTGTAGATCAGCGTGGCGAGCGTGTCCGGGCTCAGCATGCCCCGGCGCACGGCGATCTCGCCGTCGGGCAGGCCGGCGCCGGACTCGGCGAGCCGGTCCACGTGCCCCTTCTCCATGACCCACAGGTGGCGCAGGTCGGGGATGTGCTCCAGTTCCGGGCCGATGGACGCGGCTTGTGCGGCGGTCTCCGTGACGAGGGCGACGGCGCCGGAGTCCTGGAGGATCCAGCGGGTCTGGAAGACGGAGGAGGTGGGGTAGACGGGGACGGTCACGAGGCCGGCCGCCCACGCGGCGAAGTCCAGCAGCGTCCACTCGTACGTCGTGCGCGCCATGATCGCGACGCGGTCGCCCGGCATGAGGCCCTCGGCGACGAGTCCCTTCGCCACGGCCAGCACCTCGGCGGCGAACGCGGTCGCCGTGACGTCGCCCCACCTGCCGTCCGGGCCCTTGCGGCTGAGGACCACGTCGTCGGGCACCGCGGCCGCGTTCTCGAACGGCAGCTCGGCGAGCGAGCCGTGCCGCACGGGCGGCGCGAAGGGCGGTACGTACGCCTCCCGCACGACCCCGTCCAGGCGCCGGGTCTGCGGCTCGACGAGGACGGGTCCGGGGGCGTCGTCGTAGGCGGCGGAGGCCGCGAACGAGGGCAGCGGGGTGGTCACGGGCGGCTCCTGGGGCGTGCAGCGGAAGTACTGCGGGGTGCTGCATGACGTACGCGCCTCGCGCGCCGAGGCGTTCACCGGCGGTCCGGGGGACAGGGGTCACCGCCGGTCGGATCTGGGGATCGTACGGCCCGCGCGTGAGAGGGCTGTGCGCAATCGGGGCGGGTACGGCGCCGGGGATGTGCAGCCTCGTGGGTTACCGGACGGTCTGTCTCCTTCGTGCCCGCCCGGCGCCACCGGGGCGAGCCTTGCGCCCGTCAAGCCCGCTCCAGCACCGCCGTCACCCCCTGACCGCCGGCCGCGCACACCGAGATCAACCCCCGCCCCGGCGCGTCCCGTTCGGCGAGCAGCTTGGCCAGCGTCGCGACGATCCGCGCGCCGGTCGCGGCGAACGGATGCCCGGTCGCCAGCGACGACCCGGCCACGTTGAGCCGGGCACGGTCCACGGGCGCCAGGCCCCGCTTCTCCCACGCGGCCAGCGTCGCCAGCACCTGGGACGCGAACGCCTCGTGGATCTCGTACAGGTCGAAGTCCTCGATGCCGAGCCCGGCCCGCTCCAGCATGCGCGGCACCGCGTACGCCGGGGCCATCAGCAGGCCGTCCTCGTCGCAGCCGCCGTCCGCGACGTCCCCGTGCACGAAGTCCACGGCCGCCGTCTCGTACGCCGTCAGATACGCGAGCGGCTGGAGGCCGCGCGCCTCGGCCCACTCCTCGCTCGCGAGGAGCACCACGGCCGCGCCGTCCGTCAGCGGTGTCGAATTGCCCGCCGTCATGGTCGGTTCGGGCCGGTCGACGCCGAACACGGGCTTCAGCGCGGCCAGTTTCTCCACCGTCGAGCCGGGCCGCAGGTTCTGGTCGCGTTCCAGTCCCCGGAAGGGCACCACGAGGTCCTGGAAGAAGCCGCGTTCGTAGGCCGCCGCGAGCCGCTGATGGCTGGCCGCCGCCAGTTCGTCCTGCGCCTGGCGGCCGATGCCCCAGGCGCGGGCGGTGATCGCGGCGTGGTCGCCCATGGACAGGCCGGTGCGCGGCTCGGCGTTGCGCGGGATGTCCGGGACGAGGTGGCCGGGGCGGATCTTCGCGAGGGCCTTGAGGCGGGCGCCCGCCGACTTGGCGCGCCTGGCCTCCAGCAGGATGCGGCGCAGCCGGTCGTTCACGCCGAGGGGCGCGTCGCTCGCGGTGTCCGCGCCGCCCGCGACCGCGGCCTCGGTCTGCCCGAGGGCGATCTTGTTGGCGGCGGCGATCACGGCCTGGAGCCCGGTGCCGCAGGCCTGCTGGATGTCGTACGCGGGCGTGCGCGGGTCCAGCTTCGAGCCGAGGACGGTCTCGCGGGCCAGGTTGAAGTCCCGGCTGTGCTTGAGCACGGCCCCGGCGACGAACTCGTCGACCGCGCCCGGCGCGTCGAGCCCGTGCCGCTCGACCAGGCCGTCGAGGGCGGCGGTGAGCATCTCCTGGTTGGACGCGGTGGCGTACGGCCCGTCGGAGCGGGCGAAGGGCACGCGCGAGCCGCCGATCACCGCGACCCGCCGTGCCGTGGGGGGCTTCAGGGGGCTCATCCCGACCTCCTCCTGTCGACCTGCTCGGGTCGACCTGTACCTGACGCGTGCCCTAGGCTTACCACCGGTAACCTTACTCCACGGTAAGGAACTCGGGGAACACCGGAACCATCGGGACCGCACGACCGCATCTCGGGAGTTGGACATGGCCGACCGCTATCTGAGCTTCACCGGCACCGCGCCCGGCCGCTTTCTGACCCGCCGCCTCGGCCTGCCGCAACCGGCGGCGCTGACACGCTGGTCCACCGAGCGGCCCACCCTGCGCGGCGGCCTGCTCCACCTCACCGCCGGCCCGTCCGGCCTCGCCCTCGCACCGGTCCTCGCCCGCACCGGACTCGGCGCCGACGACACCGGCAAACCCGCCGCCGTCGTCCTCGACGCCACCGGCGTGCGCGACGTCGACGCCCTCGCCGAGGTCCACGCCGCCCTGCACCCCGTCGTCCGGTCCGTCGCCGACAGCGGACGCGTCCTCGTCCTCGGCGCGCCCCTCGACCCCGCCGACCACCACCAGGCCGCCGCCCAGCAGGCCCTGGAGGGCTTCACCCGCTCCCTCGGCAAGGAGATCGGCCGCGGCAGGACCGTCAACCTCCTGCGCCTCACCGACGCGGACGCCGCCGAGTCCACCCTCCGCTTCCTGCTCTCCCCCAAGTCCGCCTACGTCAGCGGCCAGGTCGTCGAGGTCGCCGCCGGCCCCGCGACGCCCCCGGACGACTGGGACCGGCCCCTCGCCGGCCGCACCGCCCTCGTCACCGGCGCCGCGCGCGGCATCGGGGCGGCCGTCGCCGAGACGCTGGCCCGCGACGGCGCCCACGTCGTCGTCCTCGACGTACCGCAGGCCGAGGACGCCGCCCGCGAGGTCGCCGAACGGCTCGGCGGCACCGCCCTCGCCCTCGACATCACGGCCGCCGACGCCGGGGACCGCATCGCCGCCGCGCTCCCCGGCGGCCTCGACGTCCTCGTCCACAACGCCGGCATCACCCGCGACCGCCGCCTGGTCAACATGCCCGCCGAGCGCTGGAGTTCCGTCCTCGACGTCAACCTCGCGAGCGTCCTGCGCACCACCGACGCGCTCCTCGGCTCCGGCACCCTGCGCCCCGGCGGCCGCGTCGTCGCGACGGCGTCGATCGCCGGCCTCGCGGGCAACGCCGGCCAGACCAACTACGGCGCGAGCAAGGCCGGAGTCGTCGGCCTCGTCCGCTCCCTCGCGCCGCGCGCCCTCGAACAGCACGGCGTGACGGTCAACGTCGTGGCGCCCGGCTTCATCGAGACGCGGATGACGGCCGCCGTCCCCCTCCTCATCCGCGAGGCCGGCCGCCGCATGAACTCCCTGGCCCAGGGCGGCCTGCCCGTCGACGTCGCCGAGACCACCGCCTGGTTCGCCCACCCCGCCTCGGGCGCGGTCAACGGCCAGGTCGTCCGGGTCTGCGGCCAGAGCCTGCTGGGGGCCTGACCGTGCCGACCACCCTCACCGCATCCCCGGCCCTGGCGCCCCTCCTCGCGCGCGGCGCGCTGCTGTCGCCGTTCAAACGACCGCGCCCCGACGCCGACTTCCCGCGCACCCGGCTGGTGCTGCCCGGCCTGCGCGTCGACCTGGCGCGGCTCGCCGCCTACGAGCGGGTGTGCGGCTTCCCGACCGGGGACGACGCCCTGCCGGTGACGTATCCGCACGTCCTCGGCTTCCCGCTCGCCATGCGCCTGATGAGCGACCGCGCGTTCCCGCTGCCGCTGCTCGGCCTGGTGCACACGTCGATCGACATCACCCGCCGCACCCGCCTGACCACCGCCGACACCTACGAACTCGCCGTGCACGTGGAGGGGTTGGCGCCGCACCGGCGCGGCACGGAGGCGACCGTCGTGACGGAGGCGCGGGTCGCGGGGGACGTCGTCTGGGAGTCCCGCAGCACCTACCTGGCCCGGCACCGCACGCAGGGCGGCACGGCGGCCGACGCGCCCCGCGAGCACCCGGATCCCCTGCCCCCGCTCACCGACTGGCGACTCGGCGCGGACATCGGCCGCCGCTACGGCGCCGCCTCGGGCGACCGCAACCCGATCCACCTCCACCCGCTCACCGCCCGCGTGTTCGGCTTCCCGCGCCCCATCGCGCACGGCATGTGGACGGTCGCCCGCTGCCTGGCCGAGCACGGCACGCCGGACGCGGTCGCGGTGCGGGCCCGCTTCCTGGCGCCGGTGCCGCTGCCCGGGACGGTGACGTACGCCGCCCGGGACGGACGCTTCGAACTGCGCGGCGGAGACCGCCGTCACGTCACGGGGACGGTCTCCTCGCTCTGAACGGCCGGCGGCGTCCACGGCCGCCCGTCCATCAGGTTCCCGAGCCCGGCCCAGGCGAAGTTCATCAGCGTCGCCGCCGCCTGCTTGGCGGTGACGCCCGGGGTGGCGTTGGCCCAGTCGGCGAGCGACTCGGCGGCGCCGACGAGCGCCTCGGCGAGCCCGGCGACCTCGCGCTCGGGCAGGTCGGGGTCGCGGTGGGCCTCGCGCGCGGCGGCGGCGATGAGCTGGGTCACGAACGCGACGATCTCCTCGCGCATCGCGGCGACCTCGGCGGCGAACGGGTCGCCGTGCGTGCGGGCCTGGAGGTGCAGCACCACCCAGCTGTCGGGATGCCGGGCGGTGTGCGTGAAGAACGCCCCCAGCCCGTCCCACAGTTGCCGGTCGGCGGGCGTACCGGGGCGGACCCCGGCACGCACCGCCTCGGTGAGCGCCTTCGCCTCACGGCGGATGCAGGCGGTGAACAGGTCTTCCTTCGAGTTGAGGTACAGGTACACCAACGGCTTGGAGACGCCCGCGAGTTCGGCGATCTCGTCCATCGACGCGGCCATGTACCCCCGCCGCCCGAAGATCTGCACGGCGGCGTCCAGCATCTGCTGCTCACGGACCGCACGCGGCATCCGCTTGGTCTTCACGGCACCCATACGGCAAGCGTACGGTCCGCACCCCCCGGATCAGGCAGCCGTTACAACTCGCTGCGGCTCGTCCACGGGCGAGGCGCCGACGGTGTCGTAGGCGTCCCGGTCGAGGATGCCCTCGCGGGCGGAGACGACGACGGGCACGAGCGCCTGGCCCGCGACGTTCGTCGCCGTCCTGATCATGTCGAGGATCGGGTCGATCGCCAGCAGCAGGCCGACGCCCTCCATGGGCAGGCCCAGGGTGGACAGGGTCAGGGTGAGCATGACCGTGGCGCCGGTGAGGCCGGCGGTGGCGGCGGAGCCGATGACGGAGACGAACGCGATCAGCAGGTAGTCGCCGAGGCCGAGCTGGATGTCGAAGATCTGGGCGACGAAGATCGCGGCGATCGCCGGGTAGATCGCGGCGCAGCCGTCCATCTTGGTGGTCGCGCCGAACGGCACGGCGAAGGACGCGTACTCCTTGGGCACGCCGAGGCGCTCGGTGACCTTCTGGGTGAGCGGCATGGTGCCGACGGAGGAGCGGGAGACGAAGGCCAGCTGGATGGCGGGCCAGGCACCCTTGAAGAACTGGAGCGGGTTGACCTTGGCGACGGTCGCGAGGAGCGCCGGGTAGACGCCGAAGAGGACGATCGCGCAGCCGACGTAGATGTCGGCGGTGAAGGTGGCGTACTTGCCGATCAGGTCCCAGCCGTAGGTGGCGATGGCGTTGCCGATGAGGCCGACGGTGCCGAGCGGGGCGAGGCGGATGACCCACCACAGGGCCTTCTGGAGGAGTTCGAGGACGGACTCGCTCAGGGTGAGGATCGGCTGGGCCTTCTCGCCGAGCTGGAGGGCGGCGATGCCGGCGACGGCGGCCATGAAGACGATCTGGAGGACGTTCAGCTCGGTGAACGGCGTGATGACGTCGGTCGGGACGATGCCGGTGAGGAAGTCGATCCAGGAGCCGGTGGTCTCGGGCTTCGCGCCGTCCTTCGGGGTGAGGCCGGTGCCGGCGCCGGGGTTGGTGACCAGGCCGATGACGAGACCGATGGCGACCGCGATCAGCGACGTGATCATGAACCAGAGGAGGGTGCGCGAGGCCAGCCGGGCCGCGTTGTTGACCTTCCGCAGGTTGGTGATGGAGACGAGGATCGCGAAGAAGACGAGCGGCGCGACGGCGAGCTTCAGCAGGCCGACGAACGTGCTGCCGATCTTGTCGAGGGTGGTGACGAGCCAGGACAGGTCCTGGCCGCGGGCGAGCCAGCCGAGCAGGACGCCGAGGACGAGGCCGCCGAGTATCTGGGCCCAGAAGGGCACCTTGGGCAGCGTGAAGGACTTCGTGTTCGTGGACACGGACATGCTCCGTTGGGGAATGCGGCGCGAGGCGCGGGGGGACTGACGTGGAGGACGACGGGTGAAGGACGTCAGGGACGACAGGTCGCGGACGCGCACCGACAGAGGTCCACGTGCAGGCGCGCCACGAGCGGAACGCTCGGGGGTGTGCGGGGCGCGGCTGCGGGCTTCATAAAGATGACTTTAACACCGCAGCTTTGGGACACCCAAAGCCTGGCTTTGAGAGGCCGGCCACGTCGGGCGGCCACACAATGCAAAGCGCCCCGGCTTTTCCGGTGATGTCCGGAAAAGCCGGGGCGCTCGGAAGTCGCCGCTCGGCGCGGGTTACGACGCCTGGCCCTGGGCGCGGGCCGTGTCGTCGGCCGCGTCCTCCTGGCTGCGGTTGCTCTCGATGTTCGCCTTCATGCGGTCCACCCGCGTGACGATCTGCTCGGAGGCCCGGTCGCGCTCCTTGCGCAGCACCACGAAGCTGATCGGCGCGGAGACCAGCAGGGCGAGCAGGATGATCCACATGCCGTTGGACTCGCCGAGACCGCGCGGGAAGACACCGGAGTAGACGAGGCCCCAGACGACCACGAGGCAGCCCACGAAGATCCCGAGGCGCATCAGTGTGTAGCGGAGCATCTCAATCCACTCTTTCGGTTCCGGCCGGCGGGCTCTCTCCAGTGAAGCACGGCGGAACGCCGGTCCCGCACCGGGGTGTGCGGGCTCACGCGAGCTGAAGCAGCATGACGACGTCGTCCCGGTCGTCGCCGGGCGCGACACGGATCGCGTCGGGTATCCGGCCGACCTCCTTGTAGCCGCCGGACGCGTAGAAGCGCTCCAGGCCGAGGCCGCCCCGGCAGGTGAGCCGTATCGCCTCGACGCCGTCGAAGGTGCGGGCCGCGTCGGCGGCGGCCGCGAGCAGGTCGCGGCCGTACCCCTTGCCCTGGTGCCGGGGGTGCACCATCACCGTGTA
Organism: Streptomyces sp. NPDC037054; assembly: GCF_055606745.1. NCBI lineage: Bacteria > Bacillati > Actinomycetota > Actinomycetes > Kitasatosporales > Streptomycetaceae > Streptomyces > Streptomyces sp. NPDC037054. Next base: position 1,044,383 of record NZ_JBVJSJ010000001.1, read on the forward strand.
GAGCCAGACCCAGTGCGTCATCAGCCGGTGGGTGTTGTGGTGGAAGAAGGCGGTGGCGGCCACCCGTCCCTCCTCGTCGTGGCCCACCAGCAGCCTGGCCCGCCCCTCGGCCATGGCCGTGAGGTGTTTCACCAGCTCCGGCCGCACGGCCTCCCGGCCCACCGGCGGGACGAAGCCGACGGCCCCGCCCGCGTTGGTGACGTCGGCCCACAGATCGAGGATGCCGTCGCGCAGTCCGGGCGTGACGGGGTGATCGAGCGTGAAGGCGAGGGGCATGGGGAAATCGTAAGCACCACCCCTGACACCCCCGTCGCCCCGTCCCCGTCACCCCAGCGCCCGCACCGCCACCCTCAGGTCCGACAACAGCCCCTGGTACGCGGCCTCCCGGTCGTCCGCCCGCAGCACCGACGAGGGGTGCACGGTCGGCACCAGCCGCTCGCGGCGCCCGTGGATCTCCTCCTCCAGCACCGTCCCGCGCACCTGCGTGACCCGGAACGACGAGCCCAGCAGCGCCTTGCCTGCGGTGGCGCCCAGCACCACGATCAGCTCGGGCTCCACGAGGGCCAGCTCGGCCGCCAGCCACGGCCCGCACGCGGTCGTCTCCCGCAGGGTGGGCGCCTTGTGGATCCGGCGCTTGCGGGGCTCTGCCTGCGTGAACTTGAAGTGCTTCACCGCGTTCGTGACGTACGCGTCCGCCGGGTCCAGGCCGGCCTCCTCCAACGCCCGGTCCAGGAGCTTGCCGGCCGGGCCCACGAACGGCTTGCCCTGCCGGTCCTCCTGGTCGCCGGGCTGCTCGCCGACGAGCATCAGCCGGGCGTCGGCGCTCCCCGCGCCGAACACGGTCTGCGTCGCGTCCCGGTGCAGCGGGCACCCCCGGCACCCGGCGGCGGCCTTCCGCAGCGCGGGGAGCCCGCCGCGGGCGGGAACGAAGGGCTCGGCGGTGTAAGCGTCCTCGGGCGCGTTGCTCACGCCGCCCCGAGTACCCACCTGAGGGGCGCGGGGAACTGCGCGACAAGCCACGACGCACCCGCGCCCCGAAGACGGCGAGGCCGACGCGGTCAGACCCGCATCGCCTGCGGCGTCTCCCGACGCCCCGCGTCGGGCCCGTCGTACTCGCGAATGATCTCGTACCGCGTGTTCCGCTCCACCGGCCGGAAGCCCGCGTCGCGGATCAGGTCCAGCAGGTCCTCGCGGGTCAGCTTGTTCGGCGTGCCGTAGTTGTCCGCGTCGTGCGTGATCTTGTACTCGACGACCGAGCCGTCCATGTCGTCCGCGCCGTGCTGGAGCGCGAGCTGGGCGGTCTGGACGCCGTGCATGACCCAGAAGACCTTGACGTGCGGGACGTTGTCGAACAGCAGCCGCGACACCGCGAACGTCTTCAGCGCCTCCGCGCCGGTCGCCATCTGCGTCCGGGCCTGGAGGCGGTTGCGGATCTTGCCGTCCTTCATGTCCACGAAGTCGTGCTGGTAGCGCAGCGGGATGAAGACCTGGAAGCCGCCGGTCTCGTCCTGGAGCTCCCGCAGCCGCAGCACGTGGTCCACGCGGTGGCGCGGCTCCTCGATGTGGCCGTAGAGCATGGTGGACGGGGTCTTCAGGCCCTTCTCGTGGGCGAGGCGGTGGATCCGGGACCAGTCCTCCCAGTGGGTGCGGTGGTCCACGATGTGCTGCCGGACCTCCCAGTCGAAGATCTCCGCGCCGCCGCCGGTGAGCGACTCCAGGCCGGCGTCGATGAGTTCGTCGAGGATCTCGCTCGCGCTCAGCCCGGAGATCGTCTCGAAGTGGTGGATCTCCGTCGCCGTGAACGCCTTCAGCGACACGTTCGGCAGCGCGGCCTTCAGCTCCCGCAGCGACCGGGGGTAGTAGCGCCACGGCAGGTTCGGGTGGAGTCCGTTGACGATGTGCAGCTCGGTGAGGTTCTCCGCCTCCATCGCCTTGGCGAGCCTGACGGCCTCCTCGATGCGCATCGTGTACGCGTCCTTCTCGCCCGGCTTGCGCTGGAAGGAGCAGTAGGCGCAGGACGCGGTGCACACGTTCGTCATGTTGAGGTGGCGGTTGACGTTGAAGTGGACGACGTCTCCGTTCAGCCGCGTCCGCACCTCGTGGGCGAGCCCGCCGAGCCAGGCCAGGTCGTCCGACTCGTACAGCGCGATGCCGTCCTCGCGGGTCAGCCGCTCACCGGAGCGGACCTTCTCCTCCAGCTCGCGCTTGAGCCCGACGTCCATGCGGATACCCCTTTTCTGAGACAGACTCCGTCCACCGTACGCCCGTGCCCTCAGACCTCTTCGGGCAGCTCACCGACGCGGTTCTCCCACTTCGTGGAGAGCACGATCGTGGTGCGGGTCCGGGAGACGCCCTTGGTGCCGCTGAGGCGGCGGATGATCTTCTCCAGGCCGTCGACGTCCGTGGCGCGCACCTTGAGCATGAACGAGTCGTCGCCGGCGATAAACCAGCAGTCCTCGATCTCCTGGAGGTCCTTCAGCCGGGCGGCCACGTCCTCGTGGTCGGCGGCGTCGGAGAGCGAGATGCCGATGAGGGCGATGACGCCGAGGCCGAGGGAGGCGGCGTCGACGGTGGCGCGGTAGCCGGTGATGACGCCGGCCGCCTCCAGCCGGTTGATGCGGTCGGTGACGCTGGGTCCCGACAGTCCGACGAGGCGTCCCAGCTCCGCGTAGGAGGCCCGGCCGTTCTCCCTCAGGGCCTGGATGAGCTGCCTGTCCACCGCGTCCATGCGATCGAAGCCTTCCGCTGAAGAGGTCTGTTGAGAGGGTCCTGAATGTGCTGTGGGGGTCGCTGCGGCGCGTCGTCAGTCGGTGCGGCTCCCGCCGCCGAGCCCGCCCTTCCAGCGGCGGTACAGCGTGTGGCCGACGCCCGCCGAGTCGAGTACGCGTCCGGCGACGAAGTCCACCAGGTCCTGGATGTGCGTCGCCCCCGCGTAGAACGCCGGGGAGGCGGGCACCACGCTCGCGCCCGCGTCGTCCAGCGCCACCAGGTGCCGCAGGGTCTGGCCGCCCAGCGGGGTCTCCCGCACGGCCACCACCAGCGTGCGCCGCTCCTTGAGGGTGACGCTCGCCGCGCGCTGCAGCAGGTCCTTCGACAGGCCGAGCGCGACCCCCGCCACGCAGGCCGTGGAGGCGGGCACGATCAGCATGCCCTTGGCGGGGTACGACCCCGACGACGGCCCCGCCGCGAGGTCGCCCGCGGGCCAGTGCCGTACGCCGGTGACGTCCACGTCGAAGGCGCCGGGCTTGCCGTCGGCCCCCCGTGACAGCCATTCCCGCAGGTCGTCCCGCCAGTGGGCGTCACGGAAGGAGATGCCGGTCTCGTCGAGCAGGGTGAGCCGCGAGGCCCGGCTGACGACGAGGTCCACGCTCTCCCCGGCGTCGAGAAGCGCCCGCAGCACGGCAGCGGCGTACGGCGTCCCGGAAGCCCCGGACACCCCCACGATCCAAGGCGTGCGCTGCGATTCTCCTGCGTTCACATATTGAGCCTATCCGGCGGCCCGGCATGCGCGACGAGCGCCGTACCCCATCCCCGCGCGGACGGGCCGCGCTGGGACCGGGAGCGGCCACTCGAAGGGGTTACGGCGTGAGCCCGCGCACCAGGAGGTCGATCAGGGCGCACACGAAGAGGCTGATGCCGATGAAGCCGTTGGTGGAGAAGAACGCCCGGTTCAGGCGGGACAGGTCGTGCGGGCGGACGATGGTGTGCTCGTAGGCGAAGGCGCCCGCGACGATCAGCAGGCCGAGCCAGAAGAAGACGCCGGCGCCGGTGGCCACGGCGTACCAGGCGAACAGGGCCATGGTGACGGCGTGGCAGCCGCGGGCGCCCCAGATGGCGGCCGGGATGCCGAAGCGGGCGGGGACCGAGCGGACGCCGATCGCGCGGTCGGTCTCGACGTCCTGGCAGGCGTAGATCAGGTCGAAGCCGCCGATCCAGATGCCGACCGCGAGGCCCAGGATCACCGCGTCCCAGGACCAGCTGCCGGTGATGGCGAGCCAGCCGCCGATGGGGCCCATCGCCTGGGCGAGACCCAGGATGGCCTGCGGGAAGTTCGTGAACCGCTTGCCGTAGGGGTAGACCACCATCGGGATCACGGCGACCGGGGCGAGGGCCAGGCACAGCGGGTTGAGCAGGGCCGCGGCGCCCAGGAAGACGACGAGCGCAACGAGGGCGCCGGTCCAGGCGTGCTTCACGGACATCGCGCCGGTGACGAGTTCGCGGTGGGCCGTGCGCGGGTTCCGCGCGTCGATCTCCCGGTCGATGATCCGGTTCACGGCCATCGCGAACGTCCTCAGGCCCACCATGCAGACGGTCACGAGGAGCAGCCGGCCCCAGTGGATGTTCTTGTCCCACTGGTACATCGCCGTCAGGGAGGCGATGTACGCGAACGGCAGCGCGAAGACAGAGTGCTCGATCATCACGAGGCGCAGGAACGCCCTCGTGCGCCCCGGCTGCGGGATCGCCGCGGAAGCCGAACTCACAGGCCGTACTCCTTCCAGCGGCGGTCGACCTTCGCCGCCGTGTCCGGGTCGGACAGCACCATGTCCGGCCAGCCGCCGTCCCGGGTGTAGCCCTCCTCGGGCCACTTCTTCGTCGCGTCGATGCCCGCCTTGCCGCCCCAGAACTGCTGGTAGGAGGCGTGGTCGAGGTGGTCGACGGGTCCTTCGACGACGCTGAGGTCACGCGCGTAGTCGGTGTTGCCCAGCGCCCGCCAGGCGACCTCGTGCAGATCGTGCACGTCGCAGTCGGAGTCGACGACCACGATCAGCTTCGTCAGGGACATCATGTGCGCACCCCAGATCGCGTGCATCACCTTCTGGGCGTGTTTGGGGTACTTCTTGTCGATCGAGACGATCGCGCAGTTGTGGAAGCCGCCGGCCTCGGGCAGGTGGTAGTCCACGATGTCCGGCACGATGATCTTCAGGAGGGGGAGGAAGAAGCGCTCGGTGGCGCGGCCGAGGGGGCCGTCCTCCGTCGGGGGGCGGCCGACGACGATCGACTGGAGCAGCGGCCGCTTCCGCATCGTCACGCAGTCGATCCTCAGCGCGGGGAACGGCTCCTGCGGCGTGTAGAAGCCGGTGTGGTCGCCGAACGGGCCCTCGGGCAGCATCTCGCCGGGCTCCAGCCAGCCCTCGACGACGACCTCCGCCTGCGCCGGCACCTGGAGCGGGACCGTCTTGCAGTCGACCATCTCGATCCGCTTGCCCGCGAGGAACCCGGCGAACAGGTACTCGTCGATGTCGCCGGGCAGCGGCGCCGTGGAGGCGTAGGTGACGGCGGGCGGGCAGCCGAAGGCGATGGCGACCGGCAGGCGCTCCCCGCGGCGGGCGGCGACCTGGTAGTGGTTGCGGCTGTCCTTGTGGATCTGCCAGTGCATGCCGATCGTGCGCCGGTCGTGCCGCTGGAGCCGGTACAGGCCGAGGTTGCGGATGCCGGTCTCGGGGTCCTTGGTGTGGGTCAGGCCCAGGTTGAAGAAGGAGCCGCCGTCCTTCGGCCACGTGAACAGCGCGGGCAGCTGCTCCAGGTCGACGTCGTCGCCGGTGAGGACGACCTCCTGCACGGGCGCGGAGCCGGACTTCACCTTCTTCGGCGGGACGTGCGTCATCGCGCCGAGCTTGCCGAACGCCTCGCGCACACCGACGAAGCCGTGCGGCAGCTCCGGCTTCAGCAGGCCGCCGATCTTGTCGGAGATCTCGCCGTACGACTTCAGGCCGAGGGCCTTCAGCAGGCGGCGGTCGGTGCCGTACACGTTCATCGCGAGCGGCATGCTCGATCCGCGGACGTTCTCGAAGAGGAGAGCGGGGCCGCCGGCCTTCTGCACCCGGTCGACGATCTCACCGACCTCCAGATGCGGGTCGACCTCGGCCTTGATGCGCTTGAGGTCGCCCTCGCGCTCCAGCGCCCTGAGCAGGGAGCGAAGATCGTCGTAAGCCATGGGGCCAAGTATCCCTGAGCGGCTACCCTTGCCCTGTACCTGGGGGGCCGGGCCACGGCCCCGACGACCGTACGGCTGGAGAGGCCCCATGCTGCGGGTGCTGATGTTCCTCGTGCCACTGGCACTGAGCGTGTACGCGTTCATCGACTGCATCAGCACGAAGGACGAGGACATCCGTCACATGCCCAAGCCCTTGTGGGCGATCCTCGTGCTGCTGTTCCCCCTGGTCGGCTCGATCTCCTGGCTGATCGCCGGCAAGAAGCGCAGCCCGGCCGCCGAGGGCTGGTCCGGGATGCGCGCGGGCGGCTCCGGCCGCTCGCGGCAGTGGGTGGCGCCGGACGACAACCCCGACTTCCTGAAGTCCCTCGACGACGACACCAAGGGCGACGGCAAGGGCGACGGCAGGCCCGAGGACAAGCGGGACGAGCCCTGACGTGGAGCTGCGGCTGCTCGTCACGTTCGAGAAGGTGGCCGGGGTGCTCAGCTTCACGCAGGCCGCCGCCGAGCTGAAGTACGCGCAGTCCAGCGTCACCGGCCAGATCCGGTCCCTCGAATCGTCCCTCGGCGTGGAGCTGTTCGACCGGCTCGGCAGCCGCATCCGGCTGACGGAGGCCGGTGAGCGGCTGCTGCCGTACGCCCGGCGGATCATCGAGCTGAGCGAGGAGGCGCGGGCGGCCGTCGCCGAGCCCGAGGAGCCGTCGGGCACGCTGGCCGTCGGCACGATGGAGTCGCTGACCTCGTACCGGCTGCCGCCGCTGCTGGAGTACTTCCACCACCGCCACCCCAAGGTGCGGCTGTCGCTGCGCACGACGATCGGCGACGAGACCCGGCAGGCGCTGCGGCAGGGCACCTACGACCTGGGCTTCCTGATGGAGGCGGAGACCGAGCACCCGGGCCTGGAGGCCGAGGTGCTGGCGGTGGAGCCGCTGGCGCTGGTCGCGGCGCCCGGGCACCCGCTGGCCGGGCGGCCGGTCGCGCTCGCCGACCTGGTGGGGCCGCCGCTGCTGGCCACCGAACCGGGCTGCGCCTACCGGGACCTGTTCGAGCGGGAGCTGCGGACCGCGGGCGACGTGGAGTTCATGGAGTTCGGCACGATCGAGGCGACCAAGCGTGCGGCGGCGGCCGGTCTCGGGCTCGCGCTGCTGCCCGAGGTGACGGTCGCCGCCGAACTGGCCGCGGGTGCCCTGGTGCGTCTGGACTGGCGGGCGCCGTTCACGCTCCGGACGCAGCTCGCGTGGCGGGCCGGGAAGCGGCTTCCGGCGCACGCGCGGCTGTTCGTGGAGCGGGCGCGGCGGCTCGTGGCCGAGCAAGCGTCACCCTGAGGCTCGCGGTCACGATCAGCGGGACGCCGAGCGCCTGGACGAGACCGATGTGGTGGCCGTACACCGCCCAGTCGGCGGCCATGGCGACGGCCGGGTAGACGAAGGCCAGCACGGCGATCTTCGACGTCGGCAGCTGCGCGTAGGCGGCGTACATCAGGACGTACATCAGGCCCGTGTGGATGACACCGAGGCCGGCGAGCCAGCCCCAGCCGGTGCCCGCGGAGGACATCGCCGCGAAGTCCGCGAAGGGCAGCAGCAGCGGGATGCCGACGAGGACCTGCACGAGCGCGACGAGGTGCGGGCGCACGCCGGTCACGCGCTTGGTGACCAGCGTGGACAGGCCGTAGAGGAGCGCGGCGAGCAGGGCCTGGCCGATGCCGGTGAGATAGGCGCCGCCGGACGTGAAGTCGCCGGGGGTGACGCCGGAGACCAGGACGAGTCCCGCGAAGGCGACCGCGATCCAGCCGACCTTGGCGGCGGTGAGCCGCTCGCGGAACAGCAGGGCGCCGAGCAGCACCACGTAGAACGGCTGGGTGTGGTAGACGACCGTGGCCACCGAGATCGAGGTGTTCTCGTACGACTGGAACAGCAGCACCCAGTTGAGGACGATGAACACGCCGCCGAGGACGGCCAGGCCGAGGGTGCGCGGGGTGAAGCCGTGGTCGCGCAGCCAGCCGCGGGCCGCGATGTAGCCGCCGAGGGCGAGCGCGCCGAACAGGACGCGGAAGAAGACGACGTTGAAGGGCGAGGCGCCCGACTCGACGACGAAGACGCCGAGCGTGCCGGACAGCACCATCGCCGCGGTGAGTTGGGCCGTGCCCCTGTGCTCCGATGACATGCCGACGACGCTACGAGCGGCCCGCGGGGCCGGTCCACGCGTCACCGGGGCGTCCTGCCGATGGGGTCATCGGCGCCGTCGATGGGCCCTGGTCGCACGGCCGGGTTACGGGCGGGAGCCTCGCAACACCGTTCGACGCACCATCCGTTCCACGGAAATGTCACGACACACCCTGTACGCGCTCGCCCGCGCGGCATTCCCTTGGTCGGGTCTGTGCACAACTGCGAACGGAGACGCCCCGTGCGAACGACCGACATCCAGCGCTGCGAGGTCCGGCCCGGACGACTCGTCGAGTGGACGCTCAGCGCGGCGACCGTCGAGACCGCGGCGGGCCTGCCGGAGGACTCCCGGCCGCCGGCGTACATCCAGGAGTCGCACATCAGGACCGCCCGGTCGGTGCGCGAGGACGGCCTGTTCGTGCCGACCTGGCTCGGCGCCGCCTTCGACGTCCCCGGCCCGGTCGACCTGGACGCGCTCCAGGAGGCGCTGCGCTCCTGGACCCTGCGGCACGAGACGCTGCGCAGCGGCTTCCGCTGGGCCGGGGAGTCCGGCGACGAGATGCGCCGCTTCACCCTCGACGCCGACGCGGTGTCCCTCCAGCGCGAGGACGTCGGGGAGTTCACCGACGCCGACGCGCTGGTCCGGCACCTCCAGCGCCGCTTCGACGAGACGGCGGACGCGCTGCGCTGGCCCAACCTGATCTACACGGCGGTCGTCCGCGACGACGGCGCGAGCGTCTACATGGCCTTCGACCACAGCAACGTCGACGCCTACTCGCTGCACCGCATCCCCGCCGAGATCCACGAGTTGTACGCGGCGCGCGTCGAGGACCGGCCCGTGGCGTGGGAGCCGACGGGCAGCTACGTCGACTTCTGCGAGACCGAGCGCGCCGACGCGGACCGCATCGACGAGACCCACGAAGTCGTCGCCCGCTGGCGGGAGTTCATTCACAGGTGCGACGGCAGGCTGCCGAGCTTCCCCGTCGACCTCGGCCTGGAGCCGGGCGGCCCGCTGCCCCCGCAGAAGCTGCTGTGCGAGCCGCTGGTGGACGCGGCCGACGCCGCCGCGTTCGAGGCCCACTGCCGGCCCTACGGCGGCAGTCTCGTCGGCGTCCTGGCGGCGACGGCCCTCATCGTCCACGAGATCGGCGGCCGGCCGGTCTACCGCACGGTGGTGCCGTTCCACACCCGCGCCAAGTCCCGGTGGGCCGACTCGGTCGGCTGGTACGTCGGCGGGGCGCCCGTGGAGATCCCGGTCGCCGAACTCCCCGATTTCACGGCCGTGTTGGGCGCGGTGCGCGCCGAGCTGCAGGCCAACCGGCGGCTGGCCCGGATGCCGCTGGCCCGGGTGCTGCGGCTGCTCGGCTCGGACTTCCGGCCCACTTCCCCGGACCTGTACTCGATCGTGTCGTTCGTCGACTCCCGCGCCATGCCGGGCGCGGACCGCTGGTCGGACCTGAAGGCGTACGGGCTGATCCGGGTGTCGTACGGCGACCAGGTGTGCGCGTGGGTCAGCCGGCTCCACGAGGGCCTGTGGTTCGCCGGCCGCTACCCGGACACCGACATCGCGCACAAGAACCTGCGGCTCTACACGGAACGGCTCCGGGACATCATCACGGGCGTGGCGCGCGGGTTGGTGTGACTCGCGCGTGAGGGGGCGGCTACGCGCGCTCCTCCAGCAGCTCGACGAGCCGCTCGAAGCGGGTGCGCCAGCGCCGCTCGGACGCCTCCCCGCCGCCGTACTCGTGGGTGAAGCGCAGGGCGGTGCCGGTGTCGCCGTCGCGTTCCAGGTGGAAGCGGAGGCGTCCGCCGCCCTCCACGGTGTACTCGGCGATCCGCTCCACGTCCCAGGCGGTGACCTGCCCCGACCCGACGTCGCGCAGCGTGACGGCGCCGCCGAGGCGGGGTTCGAGCACGTCGGCCGGGGTGAACCAGGCCGCGAGCCCGACCTCGGTGGCGACCGCGGGCCAGACCTTCTCCATGGGCCGGGGAAGCCGCACCAGGAAGTGCAGCAGGTGCGTGTTCCCGCGGACCTCGACGCCGTCCTGCCGGACGGCGTCGGTGTCGCTCGTGCCGCGCTCGCTCATACCACCAGCGTGCCTCGCCCGCGCGCGGAACGCACCCGGTCGCCCGGTGAGACGCTTACGGACGCTTGCCGGCCGCGTCGACGATGCCGCGCTCCATGACGGCATGCCCCCACAGCACCGTGCCGGCCCTGAGCATGTTCTTGCAGTCCCTGCTCTGGGCGTCCCTGGAGTCCTTGAGCATCACCTCACGTGAGCCGAGCAGCGTCCAGGTCTGGGGATCGAAGACCAGCTCCAGCCGCTTGATCTTCCGCTCGTCGACGAACCCGACGGCGGTGCCCTTCCGCCCGACGGCGTCCTGGGACTCCTTCACCACCTCGACGCCCGGAATCTCAGCGACCGCCCGGTAGAGCGCGGCACTGACCTTCGGGGTCAGGACGCTTTCCATGAGAAGGTTCGTCGCGTTCTTGAAGGCGTAACGGTGGGGCTTTTCGCCCTTGCCCCCCTTGGTCTTGTACAGATGATCGAGCATCCCCTTGGTGTCGGTGGGCAGAGCCTCCAGATCACGGTAGGTCTGGCCGGTGCCCCGGTCCGGCTCGATGCGGCCGCTGTCGACGTCGGGGGCGAGCGAGGGATCGTGCAGCAGCCCCGCGCGGGTCCCGTCGACGGACTTCCAGATCTCCCGGGTGACCAGCGATCCGGGCTTCGCCGGCTCGCACTGCTTCCACTCGTTGAAGGTCACCCGGGACTTGGCATAGGTGTACTGGTCGTCGCGCACCTCCGGCACGTCCTGGCCGGCGGCGGCGAGGGCCACCTGCTCCAGGACCTGGGGGGCGCTCTCGGGGGCCTGTGTGGCGGGTGCGGACGCGGGCGGGGCGGCGACCGGATTCCTTCCGGATGTGCCGCCGGAGGACGGCGTGAAGGTGAGCGTGACGGCGGCGATCGCCGCGGCGGCGCCCGCCACCAGTACGGGGCGCAGCCAGGGCCTGCGGGCGCGGGCGGGTTCGTCGGAGTGCCGGATCTCGGTCATCAGATGCTCCTTGAGGAGTCGGTGACGGCCCGGCGGAAGGTCTCGTTCGGGAAGCTGGTTCATCGGTGTCCCTCCCTTGTGGGCCCGACCGCGGTGGCGCGGTCACCTGTCATCTGTCCGACCCTTTGCAGGGGTTCCATATGTTTCGCGAGTTTTTTCCGCGCCCGGGAGAGCCGCGACCGCACCGTCCCCACCGGCACCCCCAGCGCCAGCGCCGCGGCCGTGTAGTCGAGGCCCGACCACACGCACAGCGCCAGCACCTCCCGCTCGGCCCGCCGCAGCCGCGCCAGCGCCGCCCGTACGACGGCCAGTTGCTCCGCGTCGTCCAGCCGTCCGGCCACCTCGTCGGCGAAGTCCCGCACCGGCTCCTCCCGGGGCAGCCGGGCGATGGCCGCGACGTGCCGTCGGGCGGCGCGGCGGGTGTTGCGCGTGACGTTCGTGGCGATGCCCAGCAGCCAGGGCCGCAACGAGCCGCCCTCCTCGTCGAGGCGCTCCCGCAGCCGCCAGGCGTCCAGGAAGGTCAGCGAGACGACGTCCTCGGCGGTCGCCCAGTCGCCGGTGAGGCGGTAGGCATGGTTGTAGACGGAGCGTGCGCAGGCGTCGAAGAGTTCGCCGAAGGCGTCGTGATCCCCCGCGCGGATGCGCTTCCGCAGATTCGTATCCACGCCCCTCTACCTGTCCGCACGGCAAAGGCCGGTTCCCGTGACCTGGGTCACGGGAACCGGCCTTCACACCGGGAGTTCAGAAACCCACGGACCGGAGGGCGCCCAGGCCGACGTCCGCGTACGAGTGCTTGCCGGAGACGAAGATGTTCACGCCGTAGTAGTTGAACAGCCAGCAGCCGAACGCGACCAGCGCGAGGTAGGCGGCCTTGCGGCCCTTCCAGCCGGCCGTGGCGCGGGCGTGCAGGTAGCAGGCGTAGCCGACCCAGGTGATGAAGGACCAGGTCTCCTTGGGGTCCCAGCCCCAGTAGCGGCCCCACGCGTCACCGGCCCAGATGGCGCCCGCGATGATCGTGAACGTCCACAGCGGGAAGACGGCGGCGTTGACGCGGTACGCGAACTTGTCGAGGGAGGCCGCGGCGGGCAGCCGGTCCAGGACCGAGTCGGCGAACCGGCCGGGCGTGCCGCCGTTCGCGAGCTTGTTCTCGTAGCCGTCCTTGAACAGGTACAGCACCGTGGACATGGCGCCGACGTAGAACACCGCGCCGCAGAAGATCGCGGTGGAGACGTGGATGTAGAGCCAGTACGACTGGAGCGCCGGGACGAGCTGGTCGCTCTCCGTGTAGAGCACGGTGACGGCGAGTCCCAGGTCGAGCAGGACCGCCGTGATCAGCGGCAGGCCGAGCCAGCGGACGTCCTTGCGCAGGGCGAGCAGGCCGAGGTACACGCCGACGGCGACCGTCGAGAACGTGATGTTGAACTCGTACATGTTGCCCCACGGCGCCCGCTCCACGGACAGCGCGCGGGCGAGCACGCCGCCGAGTTCGAGCAGGAAGCCGAGGGCGGTCAGGGAGATCGCGATCCGGCCGTACAGGTCGCCCTGCGCGTCGCCGCCGTGCGCGCCGGGCCCGTCGGGCACGTCACGGGTCCCGGAGGCGGAGCGGACGACGACCTTGGGCCGCTCCAGCACGGCGGTGCCGCCGGCCTGCCGCGCGGTGACGGCGGGGCCGTCGGCCCCGGCCTCCTCCGTCTTCGCGGTGAGCGCGGCCGCGGTGCGGCCGACCTTGCTGCGGCTGCCGAAGAGCCATTCGGCGATGTACGCGAAGAAGGCCAGCGTGTAGACGGCCATCGCGGAGTAGATCAGCACGTTGCTGATGTGCGCGAGGTTCTCGTTGGTCGCGGCGGCCAGGTCCGTCATGGCGGCCAGGTCGGTTGCGGCGGCGAGAGTCACTGCTTCTCAGCCCCTTCGGCAGGTACGGCAGGAGAATCGGAGGGTTCGGGGTCGGGAACTCCCGGCGCCCGCTCGTACAGGATCCCGGCGAGCTCGCCGAGTTCCTCGGGCACCTTGGCGGACTCGCTGCGGCCGAGCCCGGCCATCTCGACGACGGTGACGCCGTCGGCGCCCCGGCCCACGCGCACCCACACGCGGCGGCGCTGGACGAACAGGGAGGCGGCGAGTCCGAGGATCGCGGCGACGGACCCGGCGAGGGCCCAGCCGCTGGCCGGCTGCCGGGCGATCTGGAAGCCGGCCCACTCCTTCACGCCCTCGAAGGTGACGGTGCCGGCGCCGTCCGGGAGGGTCATGGTCTCGCCGACCTTGAGCTGCTTCTTGAACAGCTCGCCGTCGGCGTCCTTGAACTCCTTCAGGTTCTTCTTGTTCAGTTGGTACACGCTCTGCGGGACGCCCGAGTCGACGCCGAGGTCGCCGTGGTAGGCGGACAGCGCCAGCATCGGGTTGAGCACCGCCGGGAACCGCGACAGCATCGTCGAGCCCTTCCCGCCGTGGGTGGGCAGGAAGAACGCGTGGAAGCCGAGCTGCTCCTTGACGCCCTTGGCGTTGCGGTAGCCGTCCATGACCTTGATCGCGCCGGACGAGGTGACGTTGGCGTCCAGCGGCAGCAGCGGGACGGCCTCGCGGTCCATGACGACGTTGCCCTTGCCGTCCTTGACCGTGATGATCGGCGCGTATCCGTGGCTGACGAGGTAGACCTTCGAGCCGCCGATCTCCAGCGGCTCGTTGACCTTGATCCGGGTCGTGGTCTCCTTGCCGTAGGCGCCCACGCTGTAGGTGACGTCCGCCTGGAAGAGGCGCGGGGTGCCCCGGTTGGGGCCGGTCGGCTCGTAGGTGCCGGTGAAGTCCTTCAGGACGAAGCTGAACGGGTCCAGGTCGTCCTGCGTGAAGAGGCTGCCGGACTTGAAGTCGTCGTACTGGGTGAGCGTGTTGGCGAAGCCGTCGCCCTCCAGGATCAGCTTGTTGCCCTCGGACTTGAACAACTGGCCCCAGGCGAAGGCGATCAGCATGACGATGAGCGCCAGGTGGAAGACCAGGTTGCCCAGCTCCCGCAGGTAGCCCTTCTCGGCGGCGACGGCGTCACCGACCACGTGGACCCGGAAGCGGCGCTTCTTCAGCAGCGCGAGGGCGGCGTCGCGGATCTCGCCGGGCGCGGCCTCGGTGCGCCAGCTGGTGTGGGCGGGCAGCCGGGTCAGGCGGCGCGGCGCGCCCGGCGGCCGGCCGCGCAGCTGGCCCACGAACTGCCAGGTGCGCGGGATGATGCAGCCGATGAGGGAGACGAACAGCAGGATGTAGATCGCCGAGAACCACACCGAGCTGTAGACGTGGAACAGGCCGAGCTTGTCGTAGATCGGCGCGAGCGTCTCGTGCCGCTGCCGGAACTCCTCGACCTGGGCGAGGTCGGTGCCGCTCTGCGGGATCAGCGAGCCGGGGATCGCGCCCAGCGACAGCAGCAGGAGCAGCAGCAGCGCGACCCGCATCGAGGTGAGCTGGCGCCAGAACCAGCGGATCCAGCCGACGACACCGAGGGCCGGGAGGTTCGGGGCGTCCTCGGCGGGGGCGGTGGACAGCTGGGAGCCGGCCTCGCCGAGCTCCTGGTCCTCGCCCGGGGCCCTGCCGGTGTCCGGGGCCTTGTCGGTGGTGGTGTCGCTCATCGGTCAGATCCCCACAGTGAATCCGTTGGACCAGGTCTGCATCTGCTGCACGATGCCGTCCCACACGCCGGTCAGCAGCAGCAGGCCGGTCACGATCATCATGGTGCCGCCGACGCGCATCACCCAGACATAGTGACGCTTGACCCAGCCGAAGGCGCCGAGGGCCTTGCGGAAGGCGACCGCGGCGAGGACGAAGGGGAGACCGAGACCGACGCAGTACGCGACGGTCAGTACGGCGCCCCGGCCGGCGCTGGCCTCGTTGATGGCGAGGGCCTGCACGGAGGCGAGGGTCGGGCCGATGCAGGGCGTCCAGCCGATCCCGAACAGCGCGCCCAGCAGCGGAGCGCCGACCAGGCCGCTCACCGGCCGCTTGTGGAAGCGGAACTCGCGCTGGGACAGCCACGGCATCAGACCCATGAAGAACACGCCCATGGCGACCATGAGCACGCCCAGCACCTTGGTCAGCACGTCGCGGTGTTCCTGGAGCGTGGACCCGAAGTAGCCGAACAGGGCGCCGCCGGACACGAACACGGCGGTGAACCCGACGACGAAGAGGGAGGCACCGGCCACCATCCGCCCCCGCCTGGCCTCTTCGAGGTCCGTGCCGGTGACGCCGGTCACGTACGACAGGTAGCCGGGGACCAGTGGCAGGACGCAGGGCGAGAAGAAGGAGACGAGACCGCCGAGCAGGGCGATGGGCAGGGCCACGAGCAGGGCGCCGTTGAGCACCGTGCCGTTGTAGCCCGCCTCGGCGAGCGTGGTGACGGGGTTCACGTCACTTCTCCGCGAGGACCGGGGCGATCATCGCGCGCAGCTTTTCCTCGCTGAGCGCCTGGAGGGTGCGGGCCGCGATCCTGCCGTCCCGGTCTATGACCAGCGTGGAGGGCACGGCCTGCGGGTTGAGGGTGCCCTTCTCGAAGCGGAGCATCAGCTTGCCGGTGGGGTCGTACAGGCTCGGGTACGTGATCCCGAACTCCTTCTCGAAGGCGCGGGCCAGGCCGACGGAGGAGTCGCGGGTGTTGATGCCGACGAACTCGACGCCCTCGTCCTTGACGTCCTGGTAGACCTTCTCGAAGTTCTTGGCCTCGGCGCGGCACGGCGGGCACCAGGAGCCCCACACGTTGACGACGACGACCTTGCCCTTGTGGTCGGCCACGTCGGCCTGCTTGCCGTCGACGGTGGGCCCGGACAGGTCGGGCGCGGCGGCCCGCTGCCCCGCCTTGACGGTGGCGATGCCGTCCTTGCCCGTGATGAAGCCGGTGTTGCCGCCTCCGCCGGAGGGGCCGCCCGAGCCGCACGCGGACAGCAGCAGCGCCGCCACGGCGGCACCGGCGGTGGTCAGGGCGGCACGGCGGCGGGCACGGGAGGTGCGGGTCGAGCGCTGGGGGGCGGGGCTGGCGGCACTCATGTGAAAAGTTTCGCATGTCCGTTCCGGGGATCTTCCGCGCCCCCCTTGCGGGCGGAAACCCGCATTTCAGGCAGCGTTCGCGGCCCCCTGGGAGGGGTCGGCACCGGCCTCGGCCAGGAAGGTCTTCCAGCCGCCGGGCGGCTGCTGCCCCACACCGAGGGTGCGCAGCCGGGCCAGCACCTCGGGCCGCTGCGCGTCGAGCCAGTCGGTGAACTGCCGGAAGGACACCAGCCGGACGTCGGCACCCTTGTCCCGCTCCCGCGCGATGTGCTTGAGGGCCTCTTCCACGGCGTCCATGTAGATGCCGCCGTTCCACTGCTCGAAGTGGTTGCCGACGAAGAACGGCGCGCGATTTGTCTCGTATGCCCGCTCGAAGCCGGATATGTAGGCCTGGGTGGCCTGTTCGCGCCAGGCGGGGTGGCGGTGCGCGGGCGCGTTGGTCGAGTTCACCGACTGGTTGGCGAGGATGTTGTAGTCCATCGCGAGCACCTCGAAGCCGCGGCCCGGGAACGGTATCTGCTGCAACGGCAGGTCCCACAGCCCCTGCCGCTTGTCCGGCCACACCTGGAGGCCGCCCGGCGACGAGGCGTCGTAGCGCCAGCCGAGCTCGCGGGCGGTGGGCAGCAGGTTGTCCCGGCCGAGCAGACAGGGCGTACGGCCGCCGACGAGTTCCTTGTCGTAGTCGAACGGCAGCGGCGGCAGGTCCCGCCAGCCGGTGTTGGTGCGCCACTCCTTCACGAACGACGTCGCCTGGTCTATCTCGCTGCGCCACTGCCGGGGCGTCCAGTGGGCGACCGAGCCGGGTCCGTCGCCGCAGAAGTGGCCGTTGAAGTGGGTGCCTATCTCGTGCCCGTCGAGCCAGGCGCGGCGGACGTTCGCCAGCGTGTCCTTGATGTGGCCGTCGGTGAGGTAGCCGATGTCGGAGGCGCCGCGCGGGTTGCCCGGCGGGTCGTAGCGCCGTTTCTGCGACTCGGGCAGCAGATACAGGCCGGAGAGGAAGAACGTCATGCGGGCGTCGTGCTCCCGCGCGAGGTCGAGGAAGCGCGGGAAGAGGCCGTTGCCGACCTCGCCGGCCCCGTCCCAGGAGAAGACGACGAACTGCGGCGGGGTCTCACCGGGCTCCAACGGCACGGGCGCGGGCGGCTGGTGGGGCTGCTTGCCGGTGTACGCGGTGGAGCCGTCGCCGATCGGCCGCGCGGTCGGCCCGGTTTCGCCCCGGTCCGGGCCGCCCGTCCGGTCGTCGCGGGAACCGCCGGCATGGGTCGCACCGCCGGACGAGGCCTGGGCGCCGCACGCCGTGAGCGAGGCGGCGGCAGCGGCGCCCGCGCCGAGTCCGAGCATTCCCCTGCGGGTGAGAGTGCGCATGGTGTCCCCGATCGTCACGTCCTCGTGGTCACCCACTGAGAGGACGCGACGAACGCGGGAGTTCCCGCTGAATTGCGCGGGCTCGGTAACAGAATTCTCACGTCCCGTGGAGACCGGACACCACGGTCCCCCGCCCGGGTCGCTACGGCCCCGCACGGATCGCCTTACGCCCCGAAGGCCTTGTCCTTCCCCTTCACCGGCTTCGCCCCGGCGAGGAGATGGGCCGGGACAAGATCGCGGGCCGGCTCCGTGTAGCCCACGGAAACGATCCTGTCGCCCTGGAACGTGAACGTCGTCAGGGACGCGAGCGTGCACTGCCGCCGGCGCGGGTCGTGCCACAGCCGGCGCTTCTCGACGTAGGACCGCACGATCCAGATCGGCAGCTGGTGGCTGACCAGCACGGCCTCGTGCCCGCGCGCCCGGTCCTTCGCCGAGTGCAGCGCGCCCATCATCCGCACCACCTGGTCCAGGTACGGCTCGCCCCACGACGGCTTGAACGGGTTGTAGAGGTGCTTCCAGTTGTCCGGCCTGCGCAGCGCGCCGTCCCCGACGCCGAAGGTCTTGCCCTGGAAGACGTTGTCGGCCTCGATGAGCCGCTCGTCGGTGTCGAGGTCGAGGCCGTGCGCCTTCGCGATCGGCGTCGCCGTCTCCTGCGCCCGCTCCAGCGGGGAGGACACGACGTACGTCACGTCGCGCGAGGAGAGGTGGTCGGCGACCCGGTCGGCCATCCGCCGGCCCAGCTCGGACAGGTGGTAGCCGGGCAGCCTGCCGTAGAGGATGCCGTCCGGGTTGGCGACCTCGCCGTGCCGCATCAAGTGGACGACGGTGACGTCCTTGCCGTGCGCGCTCACGCGGTCGCCTCCGCCGCCGCCCGGGCCGCCGCCGGAAGGGCGTCGGCGATCCGCGACACGGCCCGCTCGTCGTGGGCCGTGGAGACGAACCAGGACTCGAACGACGACGGCGGCAGGTACACGCCGTGCGCCAGCATCGAGTGGAAGAACGCGGTGAAGCGGTACGACTCCTGCGCCTTGGCGTCCTCGTAGGTGCGCACCGGCCGGTCGGTGAAGAACACCGAGAACATGTTGGAGGCGCTCTGCACGGTGTGCGCGACGCCCTCCTTGGTCAGCGCCTCGGACACCATCGACTGGATCTGCGCCGACACGGCGTTGATCTTCGCGTAGGCCGCGTCGTCCAGCAGCCGCAGCTGGGCGAGCCCGGCGGCGGTGGCGACCGGGTTCCCGGACAGCGTGCCGGCCTGGTAAACGGGTCCGGCCGGGGCGAGGTGCGCCATGACGTCGGCGCGCCCGCCGAACGCGGCGGCGGGGAAGCCACCGCCCATGACCTTGCCGAAGGTCATCAGGTCGGGCACGACGCCGTCGACGCCGAACCATCCGGCGCGGCTGGTACGGAACCCGGTCATGACCTCGTCGGAGACGTACAGCGCGCCGTTCGCGGCGCAGGCGTCCTTGAGGCCCTGGTTGAAGCCGGGCATCGGCGGCACGACGCCCATGTTGCCGGGCGAGGCCTCGGTGATCACGCAGGCGATCTCACCGGGGTGCGCGGCGAAGGCGGCGTGCACGGCGTCCAGGTCGTTGTACGGCAGGACGATCGTGTCGCCCGCCTGGGCGCCGGTGACGCCGGGGGTGTCGGGCAGGGCGAACGTGGCGAGGCCGGACCCGGCGGAGGCCAGCAGGGAATCCACGTGCCCGTGGTAGCACCCGGCGAACTTGACGACCTTGGAGCGCTGCGTGAAGCCGCGGGCGAGCCGGATCGCCGACATGGTGGCCTCGGTGCCGCTGGACACCAGCCGGACCTGCTCCAGCGGGCCGACCCGGCCGACCATCTCCTCGGCGAGCGCGACCTCGCCCTCGCCGGGCGTGCCGAAGGACGTACCGCGCGCGACGGCCGCCTGCACCGCGGCGAGGACCTCCGGGTGGGAGTGCCCGAGGATCATCGGCCCCCAGGAGCACACCAGGTCGACGTACTCCCGCCCGTCGGCGTCGGTCAGGTAGGGGCCGGTGCCGGACACCATGAACCGGGGCGTGCCGCCGACGGCGCGGAAGGCCCGCACCGGGGAGTTCACGCCACCGGGCGTGACGGCCGCCGCACGGTCGAACAGAGCCTGCGAGCCCGGTGCTTCGTATGGATATGCCAGTTCGCTCATGACCTGCGACTTCTCCGACCTTCTCCGACTGCTCTCGGCTCCGGCTCCGACGGTTCTCGGACTCCGGTCCGACTGCTTTCGGACTCCGGGTTGCCAGTGACCTCCTCAGGGTAGGCCCCCTCCCCTCCCCCACCTTCGCCAGTACCGGCCCACGCCCCGTCTCATCTGCGAGACTGGGGGCTGATACACAGAGCTCACACGGGCGTGATGTTCCGGCGTGGTGTCTCGGGGCCTGCCGGCGTTCCCTCGCCGCGCCCCACGGACAGATGTTTCAGCGCACGTTTCGGCGGGCGGCCGTGGGGGAGGTCACTGACACGATGATCGGGTTGCGCGGCGGGGGACACGCGTCCTAGAAAAGCAGTCGGGTGGAGATATGCATCGCGGTGGCGGACTGGGCGAGGGGACTGACGACCTGGGTCCTCGACGTGCCCGGCGGGGCAGGCACCGACGCGACGCGGAGGGAACGGCCGAGGCACGTCAGGCACACGGTGCGCCGAGTGAGCCCGAACCGGTCGACCGGTTGATCGACCGCGGGGACCGCCCCAGGGCGGGGAGCAGGAATGGTGGTCGGGTGGGGGTGACGTACAAGTACTTCGGCGCGCCCGACGGTGCGACCGCGGCCCGCGTCCCGATCTCGATGCGTCCGGAGGAACTCGGCGGCGACGAGCTCGGCATGAACGGCATGTTCACCAAGATCAAGCCGGAGACGATGGCGGCGATGGTCCTCACCGGCATAGAGGGCGTCCCCCTCCACAAGGTCCCGCCCCTCGAACTGGTCGTCCTCCACCCCGACTACGCGGTCGTCAAACTCCCCATGACGGTCGTCGACCCCCTGCGCGGCATAGGCGAGGAAGCGGTCGGCGCGGCGGCGTTCATCTGGTCCACGGTCCCGGACCGCGGGGGGCCGCGGGACGCGTTCAACGTGTACCAGTTGCTGCACGAGTGGCAGGACTTCAGCCACCGGCTGCATGAGGCGGGGCATCAGCCTTATTGCCTGGTGTGGCCCTGACTTCGGGCTTCTTGCGCTTGGGCAAGGTCTCCGGGCCTCGCCCCATGACAGGCGTGACGCGCAGTACGGCCAGTCTTTGCGTCCGACGTTCCGCCCTGTCCTTCAGCGGCTCGTCGCCCATCCTCGCCCACCTTGCGTCGGTGGCGGCCGTCTCAGGAAGGTAGCGGCCACTGCGGGCCGTTCGGGTTCCCGAGCCAAACGGCCTGCTGGTCGCGGGAGACGCTCACGCCGAACGCCGCAGTATTCGGTGAGCCGTACACCTCCCAGGTGGTGACGCGGGGAACGACACCGACCAGTGACTTCGCTGACGAACGACAGTCGTCCGGTCCTGGTCGTCGCCAACCTCGACGACCCGCGGCCCCCGCCGCCTAGGGACGCGATCGAGTCGGCGGTGGCCACTACTGTCAGGGGAGTCACTATTGCAGTCGCCCTGGCCCGTGCTGCAGGTCGCGGTCCCGGAGGATGTGCCGTGGCCCGGGGACATGATGGGCACCCCGGACCTGTCGAAGTACCGGGCGGTCTGCGTCTCCGGATCCAGTTGCCGCCGTTCCCTTGGTGGCGCAACGCCGGGCCGTCGACATGTCGGACGTGGCCCGGGTTGGTGCCGGTCTGACCGCGCTTGTTGTGGCCGACCAGCATCAAGGCGGCCACACCGCCTTGCAGGAGGCCGCTCTCAAGGGCTGCGACAACGCCCTTCTTCCGTCCCGTCGCACGGCGGCGAGTGCCGCTTCCTTCCGGGACACCCCGGGCGGGCACGGCGGAGGCCGGCCTCGGCCGGTAAACCACCCATCCGTGGAACGCGGTCACGCGCCGCCGCATCGCGTGGAGTTGCTCGGCCCGGTCGTCTTCCAGCCGTGTGAGGGATGGGCCGGCCGCCTGTTCACCCGCGGCGGCGTCATACGAGCGGCGAACCCGGTCCCGGACTTGGTGCCGGTGGAGGCGAGCGGGCGGACAGGGCACCGACTCCCTGCCCGCCCCTGTGGCCCTCACGGTTAGGGCAACCCGCGGGCTCAGTCCGATGGACGCAGCGGCGGCAGGTTGTTGGGGTTGTTCCGTTCGATCCAGCCCTTGCCATCCGCCGCGATGCCTTCCAGCAGTCGGAAGGTGTGGATGAACCCGGCCGAGTTGAGGTTGATCTCGGCGATTTCCTGGGCGTTCTCGTCCGGCGCCAGTTGATGGGCGTCGGCGTCCTTGACCCGGATGTTCCTGGCCGGCCCGTTCGTGAGGACGAGTTCGAGGTCGTAGCCGACGTCGGAGCGCTCCGTGACCTGTACGGAGGACAACGCGTCGAACCGGTAGTTGCTGCGCTGCTCGTTCCCGCGTTTCGCGTCGGTGAAGTCGAATTCCGAGCTGATCTCGCGCACGCCGTCCTGTGTCACGAGGAACAGCCGGAAGCTGTAGCGCGAGTACCGCCAGGGCCCGCCCTTCACCCGCCCCCTCATGTAGGGGCGCGCGGGTGTCATCAGGATGGTGTGGGTGATGAGGTCGCGCCAGGTTAGCTGGTAGTGACGCAGCGCCTCGTCGACGAACAGCGTCTTGTCACAGGTGAGCCACGTCTCCATCTCCAGCTCGCTGGGGCGCGTGGCGTCCAGGAACGACTTCCAGTTCTGGTAGGCGGCTTGCCGCGCCGCGAGCTGCTCCTCGTACTCCCGGGTCTCCTCGGCCAGCCGCTGTTCCTCGGCCAGGGCATCCAGCCACGAGGACGCGGCAGCGCGTCCGGACCAGACGGCGACGGCCACGGCCACGACTGCGAGCAGAATCCGCAACGCGCCGCCGCCCGACAACGCCGTGACGATCAGGGCCAGGGTCACGAAGCCGAGAACGGCGAGGGCGAGCACGCACAGCGCCTTCTCCGCCATCGGCGTCTGCTTCTCGTGGTCCTCGTCGAAGAGAGTGCCGTCGGAGTAGCGGTCCCGGGCGTCCTCGGCGAGATGGCGGATCAGCCAGTTGACCCGGTCCACGCCGATGCGGCTCTCGCGGTAGAGAAGCGCGACCTCGGCGGTCAGACCGTCCCGGATGCCGGCGGTCCGACGGAACCATTCGTGCGGGGTGATCCCGTGGGGCACGCGGACGCTGAAGTAGTGGTCGAGCGAATGACGGACCCGTTTGGTGAACCCGTCCCCAGCGGTTCCAGCGGCGCGGGTGTGCGCGTTGCGGGACGCGCTCTTGGCCTTCTTGGCCTTCAGCTGCTGCTCCTCGGACCACCACCGCCGGCCGAAGCGCCTCGCGGTCAGGCCCGCGCCGAGCGCCAGCAGGGAATCGACGACCGCGTCGACGGGGTTCACGGTCAGCGCCGCGATCCAGAGGAAGGCGACGGCGACGCCGAACAGTCCGGCCCGGAGCGAGAAGGCCGCCCTGGCCGCGGCGGCGGTGCTCGGGCGGGGCTGCAGGGCCCGTGGTCCGATGGGGTCGGGTTCGAAATAGGCCCAGACCCGTTCGGCGCGGCCGTTGCCGAATTGATCGGCCTCGGCCCGTTCGCAGTTCTCGGCCCACAGGCTGTCCTTCAGGCCTCCGGTGAGCACGAGGTCGAAGTGGCGCAGGATCGCGTCGCGCCGGGGCCCCGGCAGGGCACGCAGCCGCTCCAGCACGCGTCCTGTTTCGCCGTCGGCGGTGCCGAGCATCGCCAGCAGTTCGAAGGCGACGCGCAGCGCGTCCTTCCACTCGCCCTCGGCGTAGGTCCGGACGAGCCCGGACGCGTGGCGCAGTCGCTGGAGTTCCCCGCTGCCGAGGTCGTGGTAGGCGCGGCCACTGAGCATGGCCAGCACCCAGTGGAAGCGGACCTCCGCGCTGTCGTGTCCGTGGGCGATCGCGTCACTGATCATGTCGCGGGCACGGCTGGGGATGCCGTCCTCCAGGAACCGCACTCCGACGTTGTACTTCTCCTGGGGCGACGCATCGGGATGGACGAAGTACACATTGGAGTTGTGCACGGTCTCGGCCTGGATTCCGACACTGGAACCGTAGGAGGCCGAATTGCTCACGCCACCGCGGCCGTCGCTCATGACAGTTCACCCTCTGCGGTGACCAACGGCGCGAGCCTGGCCGCCAGTTCGGGCGAATCCGCGATCAGACCGCGTAACCTCTTGAGTGCCATCGTCGCCCTCTTGGACGCTTCCGGAGTGTTATCCTTCACCGCCCGGTGGGCGGAGCCCAGTTCGACCAGTGCCTCCCGGTAGGTGTCGTCATCGAGGGCGCCCTCGGTGTGGTGGCGCTTCAACTGCTCACGGAAATCGTTCAGTTCCGCAGCCAGGTTTGCCGGACCGGACACCTTCGGCCCCGCATGCACATACACGCTGCTCCCCTCGACCGAGCCGGCCATGATGCCAACGGTGCTGTTGCGGGCGGTATTGCTGACGTGCCCGCGAAGGGCGTTGGCCGTAGGGGCCCTGTCTGCCTGGTTCATGGCGATCTGCTCCTGTTCTGCCACCACTTCCACGGCCAGCCGTACGGCGAATGCCGCCGCGTTCGCCGCCGCCCGTGGTTGCCAATTGCGGTCCTTCGCGCTGCTCTTCGTGCCATCCGCCCGGTCGCTGATTCCCCGGATGATGGCCACCGGTGCCCCGTTGAGGTGACCGGCCTGCGCCACTCCGGCGGCCTCCATCTCGATGGCGAGCGCGTCGTTGTAGTGCTGCCGGATCCACCGCGCCTCGGCCGAGATCCTTGAGTTCTGTACGACCTCGCCGGCGGCGATCGCGCCGAAGCGGACCTGGGGAGCGCGCCCCTGACCAGGCATGTCGTCGGCCCAGTCGTTCACGCGCGCCAGATGCGAGCCGAGCTGGCTGATGCCGTGCGCCGCCTCCCACACTCGGGGGCGGGCCTTGAGTCCGTCGTCCTCGCTGGTCCCGCCGTGATAGGCGTACACATGGGTCGCCATCACCACGTCGCCCAGCCTGGTGGTGTCCCACAGCGCACCGGCGACGCCGACGAACAGCACGGCCACGGGGGAGAATTCCTGTATCGCGCGCTCGGCGATCACTGCCGCGGAATGGTTCCCCTTGTTCGTCAGTCCGAGGGCGACGCGGCACGAGGTGCCCCGCACGGTTCCCACCTCGAACCGCGTCCCCCGCTCATGACGACGCACCTGTTGACCGACCAGTTTGCGGTGCACGGCCTGGTACTCGAGATTGAGGGCGGTGAGAATCACCACCAGGTCTTTCGCCATCTATTACCCTTCCCCTTTCGCGTTCTCATCCGTCGTGGACGAGGCAGGTCGGATCAGCGGCGGGAACAACACCGTCTTGGGCCCGGCCCGGTACAGCCGCGCGGGCCGTCCCCCCGTGCTCCTGCGCCCCGAGCCTGCGGGAACGATGAATCCCTTCGCGGCCTGGACTTTCCGGTAGAAATTCCGGGTGTCGAGTTCGGTGCCCCACACCGCCTCGTACACCTTCTGCAACTCCGCAATGGTGAAGAGTTCCTCGCAGAACGCCGTGGCCAGCGCCGAGAATTCGAGCTTGGTACGCGCGCGCTCGATCCCGTCCAGCACGATCCGGTGGTGATCGAAGGCCAGTTCCACCGCACCGGACAGGACGGCATCCGCGGGGACCCAGGCGGCTTCCATGGCATCCGTGCCCGCGACCGGTTCGGGCAGCCCCGGAGCGATCGCCAAGTGGGCCACGGAAACCACTCGCCCCCGGGGATCACGGCCGACCTGCCCGTAGACGGCGAGTGGTTCGAGGTGCACCCGCCGGCCGTCCAGAGCCGTTTCCTCGCTCAACTCACGGCGGGCGGCGTCCAGGATCTCCTCGCCGTCGTGGTTGAGGAATCCGCCGGGCAGAGCCGACATGCCCTGAAAAGGATCTTCGCCCCGCTCCACGAGCAGGACACACAGTCGCCCCTCACGCAGCGTCAGGATCACGAGATCGACCGTCAATAGCACGGGAGGAGGTGACCACTCGTCAACTTGCATATTGGCGAAGGTACTTCAATTACTGTCACTCAAACAAGAAGCATGGCCGCGCGCGGTCGAGAACCAGCCAGCGACAGCGACGCGCGTGGAGCCGCACCTCTCCCGCCGCCCCAGACTTCGGCCGTCCGATCCCTGTACGCGCACCCCCACGGGGTGTACGGTCTCGGGCCGATGGGCTTTGGGAGCGCTCCCATGAAGCAATGACGCTGTTTCCGCTTCGTACGAGGAGGAACACCTTGAAACGCTTTTGGGCCTTACTGGCGACCTGCGCGACCGGCCTCGGCCTCACGGCCCTCGCCGGTCCCCCCGCCGAGGCGGCCACCGGCTGCAAGGTCGAGTACACGATCGCCAGCCAGTGGCAGGGCGGCTTCCAGGCCGGTGTGAAGGTCACCAACCTCGGTGACGCCGTCTCCGGCTGGACGCTGAAGATCACGATGCCGGACTCCGGGCAGAAGCTCGTCCAGGGCTGGAACGCCACCTGGTCGCAGTCCGGCACCACGGTCAGCGCCGCCGGCCTCGACTGGAACCGCACGCTCGCCACCGGCGCCTCGGCCGACCTGGGCTTCACGGGCTCCTTCACGGGCTCCAACCCGAAGCCCACGGCCTTCACGCTCAACGGCGTGGCCTGCACGGGCTCCGTCACCGACCCGCCCACCGACCCGCCGACCGACCCGCCCGCGACCGGCACCCCCGTGGGCATCAACGGCAAGCTCCACGTCTGCGGCGTCCACCTCTGCAACCAGTACAACCGCCCGATCCAGCTGCGCGGCATGAGCACGCACGGCATCCAGTGGTTCAGCAAGTGCTACAACAACGCGTCCCTCGACGCGCTGGCCAAGGACTGGAAGTCGGACCTGTTCCGGGTCGCCATGTACGTCCAGGAGCAGGGCTACGAGACGGACCCGGCGGGCTTCACCAGCCGCGTGAACAGCCTCGTCGACATGGCCGAGGCCCGCGGCATGTACGCCATGATCGACTTCCACACCCTGACGCCGGGCGACCCGAACTACAACCTCGACCGCGCGAAGACGTTCTTCGCGAACGTCGCCGCCCGCAACGCCAACAAGACCAACGTGATCTACGAGATCGCCAACGAGCCCAACGGCGTGAGCTGGGCGGCCATCAAGAGCTACGCCGAGCAGGTCATCCCGGTGATCCGGGCCAACGACCCGGACGCCGTCATCATCGTCGGCACCCGCGCCTGGTCCTCGCTGGGCGTCTCGGAGGGCTCCAACGAGACCGAGATCATCAACAACCCGGTGAACGCGACCAACATCATGTACGCGTTCCACTTCTACGCCGCGAGCCACAAGGACAACTACCGCGCCACGGTGAGCCGGGCGGCGTCGAAACTGCCGCTGTTCGTCACCGAGTTCGGCACGGTGAGCGCCACCGGTGGCGGTGCGGTGGACCGGGCGAGCAGCATCGCGTGGCTGGACCTGCTCGACCAGCTGAAGATCGGCTACGCCAACTGGACGTACTCCGACGCCAATGAGGGCAGCGCGGCGTTCAAGCCGGGCACCTGCAACGGCACCGACTCCAGCAGCAGCGGCGTGCTGACCGAGTCCGGCGCTCTGATCAAGAGCCGGGTGAGCACGGCCGACAACTTCCCCACCAGCTGACCCCCGACGGGGCTCCGGTTCCGGCTCCGGCCGGCGCCGGAGCCCCGTCCCGGCACACAGCGTCTTTTGGGAGCGCTCCCAAACCCTCCGGCACCTTCCCTCACTCCCCCCACTCCTGTCACGGAGGAACACATGCGCCTCACTCTGCCCCGATTACGGTCGGGCCCCTGGACGGCCCTCCTCACGGCCGTCGTGCTGCTGGCGTCCGGCTTCACGGCGATGTCCGCGAGCGGTGCCCAAGCCGGCTGCCGGGTCGACTACACCGTGAACAAGTGGACCGGCGGCTACACCGCCCAGATCAAGGTCACCAACCTCGGTGCGGCGCTGACCGGTTGGCGCCTGACCTGGACCTACGCCGGTGACCAGCAGGTGACGTCGGCGTGGAACGCGACGGTCACGCAGACCGGCGCGGCGGTCGTCGCCACCGGCACGAGCTGGAACGGCGCCCTGGCCACGGGCGGCACCGCGGAGTTCGGCGTCCAGGGCACCTGGCGGTCGTCCGACCCCGCGCCGACCGACTTCGCCCTCAACGGCGTCTCCTGCGGCGGCACCGGCACCCCGCCGCCGACCACGCCCCCGCCCACCACCCCGCCGCCCACGACGCCGCCGCCCTCCGCGGACTGCGGCAGCGCGGTGATCTGCTCGGACTTCGAGGACCAGACCGGCTCCACCCCGTCCGGCGCCTGGCGCTTCACCGCACCCGACTGCCAGGGCACCGGCACCGCCGCCGTCGACACCGCGGTGGCGCACAGCGGCGCCAAGTCGCTGCGGATCGACGGCCGGGCGGGCTACTGCAACCACGCCTTCGTCGCCTCCACCGCCGACCTGTCCTCGGTCGGCCCGGTGCTGCACGTACGCATGTGGGTACGGCACACCACCGCGCTGCCCTCGGCGCACGTCACGTTCGTCTCCATGCCCGACAGTTCCCAGGCGGGGCGGACCCTGCGCGTCGGCGGCCAGAACGGCGCCCTGCAGTGGAACCGCGAGGTCGACGACGCCACCCTGCCGGCCCAGAGCCCGGCCGGCGTCGCGCTCAGCAGGCCGTTGCCGACGGGCAGTTGGCAGTGCCTGCGCTTCGCGATCGACACGACGGCCCCGGCCCTGGACACCTGGCTCGGCGACGAGCGGATCCCGGGCCTGCACGCCGACGGCGTCCCCACCCACGACATCGACCAGCAATGGCTCACCCGCACCACCCCGCCCCGCCCGACGGCCCTCCGCCTCGGCTGGGAGAGCTACGGGGTGGGCGAGGACACCCTCTGGTTCGACGACGTGGCGGTGGGCTCGGCACCGATCGCCTGCTGACGGGGGCGCGGCCGGGAGCGGTGGCGGCCACCGGGCGCCGCGGATTCGACGCGTGCGTCAGCAGTTCCCGGAAGGGGCCGGGCGGGTCGTGCCGATCCGGAGGGTGGCCGGGGGCGCGCAGCACCCGCCGCTCTCCGGCTCCGCCGCGGCGGTCGCGTCGGTCGTGCCGGTCGTGCCGGTCGGCTCCCCCGCGTCGGTCGTGTCGTCGTAGAGGCCCGTGCCGCCGCAGACGCCCGTTTCCGGGAGGGTCAGTTCGACGCGGGCGGCGGCCTCGTGGTCGCCGGCGAGGAACGCGGCGACGGAGCGGACCTGCTCGTAGCCGGTCATGGCGAGGAACGTGGGCGCGCGGCCGTAGGACTTCATGCCGACGAGGTGGATGCCCGGCTCGGGGTGGGAGAGTTCGGCCGCGCCGTGCGGGTAGACCGTGCCGCAGGAGTGGGCGTTCGGGTCGATGAGCGGGGCGAGCGCCGTGGGGGCCTGGAGGCGTTCGTCCAGGCCGAGGCGGACCTCGGAGAGGAAGGACAGGTCGGGGCGGAGACCGGTCAGGACGATCACCTCGTCCACCGGCTCCAGCCGGCGGCCGTCCGCCGCGACGAGGACGAGCCGGTCGCCGTCCCGCTCGACGGCCTCGGTGCGGAAGCCGGTGACGGCGCTCGCGTGCCCGGCCGCCACCGCCGACTTGGCGCGCAGCCCTAGGGCGCCGCGGGCGGGCAGTTGGTCGGCCTCGCCGCCGCCGAAGGTGTTCGCGCCGATGCCCCGGCGCAGGACCCACACCGCGTGCGTGCCGTCCGCCTCCTTCGCCAGGTCGGCGAGCCCGGCAAGGGCGGTGAAGGCGGACGCGCCCGAGCCCACGACGGCCGTGCGGCGACCGGCGTAACGGGCCCGGACGGCGGGGTCGCCGAAGTCGGGGACGCGGTAGGAGACGCGGTCGGCGGCGGCCTTCTCGCCCAGCGCGGGCAGACCGTCGGCGCCCAGCGGGCCCGGCGTGGACCACGTGCCGGACGCGTCCAGTACGGCACGCGCGCTGATCCGCTCCTCGTGGCCGTCGGCGGTCGTCACGTGCACGGTGAAGGGCTGCTCCTCGCGGCCCGAGTCGACGATCCGGTCCCGGCCGGCCCGTGCGACGCCGGTGACCGTGACGCCGTGGCGGACCCGGTCGCCGAGGGCGTCGGCGAGCGGCTGGAGGTAGCGCTCGGCCCAGTCGCCGCCGGTCGGGTACGCCGCGCCGTCCGGCCGTACCCAGCCGGTCGGGGCGAGCAGCTTCTCGGCCGCCGGGTCGATGACTTCGGACCACGGGGAGAACAGCCGTACGTGCGCCCACTCGCGCACGGCGGTGCCGGCCGTCGGGCCCGATTCCAGGACCAGTGGCTCCAGGCCTCGTCCGGCCAGGTGCGCGGCGGCGGCCAGGCCGACGGGGCCCGCTCCGATCACGACGACGGGCAGCGGGGTGGATGCGGGCGCGGTCACGGCGACTCCCTGCGTGGTTCGACATGCGTCGATGGCTTGACACTGGCCACCATGGCACCTGCATCGACGGACGTCAAGATAGACATGCATCGAATCAATGCGGATCGCTGTCTCGCGGGCAGAGGCTGCTCCGAGCCGTTCGGCGCGTGTCAACATAGACGTATGTCGAACACGAAGGTGCTGCCCGTCCTCGAACCCGTCCTCGAACCCGCCGACGACGCGGTCGCGCCCTGCTGCCCGCCCCTCACCGAGCGCCCCTTCAGCGCCGAGGAGGCCGAGACGGCAGCGCGGATGTTCAAGGCGCTCGGCGATCCCGTACGGCTGCGGCTGTTCTCGGCGGTCGCCTCGCACGAGGGCGGCGAGGCCTGCGTGTGCGACATCTCCGACGTCGGCGTCTCCCAGCCGACCGTCTCCCACCACCTGAAGAAGCTCAAGGAGGCCGGCCTGCTCACCTCCGAGCGACGCGGCACCTGGGTCTACTACCGCGTGGAACCGGCCGTCCTGGCCGCGATGGGCAGGCTGCTCACCGGCACCCCGGCGGCCCCGTGACGACGACCGTGACCATCAGGCCGATGTCCGCCGCCCACGCGGACGCCGTCCTGGCGATCTACCAGGCGGGCATCGACGAGGGCGACGCGACCTTCGAGACGACGGCGCCGGACTGGGAGGCGTTCGACGCGGCGAAGCTGCGCGAGCACCGGTTCGTCGCCCTGGACGGATCCGCTCCGGACGAGGAAGGCACGGTGCTCGGCTGGGTCGCCGCCTCCCCGGTCTCCGACCGCTGCGCGTACGCCGGTGTCGTGGAGCACTCCGTCTACGTCGCCCCCGCCGCCCGGGGCCGCGGGGTGGCCGGCGCGCTGCTGAAGGCGCTGGTCGAGTCGACCGAGGCGGCCGGGATCTGGACCGTCCAGTCCGGCGTCTTCCCGGAGAACACCGCCAGCCTCGCCCTGCACGAGCGGGCCGGCTTCCGCGTCATCGGCGTCCGCGAGCGCATCGGCCGCCATCACGGCCGGTGGCGCGACGTGGTCCTCCTGGAACGCCGCAGCCCGACGATCGACTGACGGCCACCGCACCGATACGGTCGGACGACCGCCTGACGGCCACCACGCCGATACGGTCGGACGACCGCGCCGCCCTCACCGCGTCCCCACCACCCGCAGCACCGCCACCACCAGCGCCCGCGTCACCTCCACCACCTCGCGCAGCGACACCTGCTCGCGCGGGCTGTGCGCGACGCGGACGTCGCCCGGGCCGTACTGGAGCGTGGGGATCCCGGCCGCGGCGTACAACCGCAGGTCACTGCCGTACGGCGCCCCGCGCTCGGGCAGGGCCGGGCCGCCGGCCGTGTCGGCGTGGGCGCCGCGCACGAGGTCCGTCAGCGGGTGCCCGGCGGGCAGGCGGCCACTGGCGAAGCGCCCGCCGGGCCAGGTCACCGTCGCCGGATGGTCCCGCAGCCACGGGTCGGCGGCGCACGTCTCGGCCACGCACTGCTCGAACGCGGCGCGCGCCTCGGCCGGGTCCTCCCCCAGCCGCACCCCGAGCCGCCCCTCGGCGATCAGCAGGTCGGGCACGCTGCTCGCCCAGTCACCGGCGCGCACGGTGCCGACGGACAGGGCGTAGGGGATCCGGTACCGGGCCATCAGCGGATCGGGGTCGGTGTTGCGCTCCGCCTCCAGCCGGGCCAGCGCCCGGTGCAGCGGCAGGTAGGCGTCGACGGCGCTGACTCCCTCGTCGCGCGTGCTGCCGTGGGTGGCCCGGCCGGGGACGGAGAGCCGGAACGTCTGCGCGCCCGCGTTGGCCGTGATGACCGCGCCCGAGGTCGGCTCGGATATGAAGCAGGCGTCACCGGTGTGCCCGCGCCGCAGCGTGCCGAACGCGCCGAGGCCGCCGTCCTCCTCGCCGACGACGAAGTGCGCGGCGACGCGTCCACGCAGCCGTATCCCGGCCGCCCGTATCGCCGCGAGCGCGCCCAGGTGCGCGGCGAGGCCGGCCTTCATGTCGCAGGCGCCGCGCCCGTGCACCACGTCCCCCTCGACCCTCGGCACGAACGGGTCGCCCTCCCAGGCCCCGAGGTCTCCCGGCGGTACGACGTCCACGTGGCCCTGGAGGATCAGCGTCGGCCCGTCGCCGCCGTCCGGGGTCGTGCCGACCAGGCCCCACGCCTCGTCCCGCGGCGCCTCCGCACCGGGGAAGCCGGGGTCGGCGTACAGCTCGGGCAGGTCCATGGACCACAGGTCGACGTCCATGCCGAGCCACTCCAGCCGCCCGGCGAGCTGGTGCTGGAGCTCCGACTCGGCGGCGCTGCCGGTCACGCTCGGCACGGTGATCAACTCCACCAGGTTCCGCGCGATTTCCTTCTCGTCGATCGCCGCGAGCGCGGCGGCCTCCGTGTCACTCAGCCCGCCCCCGGCACCCCCCGGACCTTCGGCGCCCTCCGCGCCCTTCGCGCCCTTCGCGCCGTTCAGTACGCCCGCGGCCCTTCCGAGGCCCTTCTCGTCGCTCAACAACTGCGCCCTCCCCTTTCCGCTGCGTACGGCGGTTCCTCCCGCCCACCGCATGTCTGCTCGGCGGGAACCGTCCCCACTCCTCGCCGTCGCCCACGCCCCCCTTTGTCCCCTCGTCCCAACTCGCCCCGAACCAGGCCGGGTCGGGCCGACTCAGGCCGAACCGGCCCCGCCTCCGGCCTCCCCGTCGGCCGCCGCCCCGCCGCCCACCGTGAAGCCGATGACCGCCCCGCCCCCGTCCCGCCGGAACGCGAACGGCGCCCCGCCGTGGGCGAGCGCCACCTCGCGGACGATGGACAGGCCGAGCCCCGAGCCGGGCAGGGAACGCGCGTCGGCGGCGCGGTAGAAGCGGTCGAAGACGTGGCCCAGGTCGCCGTCGGTGATGCCGGGCCCGCGGTCGCGGACCTCGACGCGGACCGTCCCCGGGACGGCCGGTCCGGCCACGGCGATCTCGATGGGCTCCCCGCCGTCCCGGTCGAACTTCGCCGCGTTCTCCACGAGGTTCGACATCGCCCGCGTCAGCATGCCCGGCCGGCCCTCGGCGGTCGTGTCGCCGCACGCGCGGACCACGATCCGCCGCCCCGTGCGCCGCCGCGCCAGAGCGGCCACCTCCTCGGCGATGTCCGCGAGGTCGACCCGCTGCGGCGGCTCGCTGTCCGACTGTCCGGCCGCCAGGTCCACCAACTCGTTGACGAGATCGGTCAGTTCGCGGGCCTCCTGGCCCAGGTCGGCGACCAGTTCCTCGCGGGCGGCGGGCGGGAGTTCGTCGATGCGGCGCAGCAGGGAGATGTTGGTCCGCAGCGACGTGAGCGGCGTCCGCAGCTCATGACCGGCGTCCTGCACCAGCCGCCGCTGGTCCTCCTCGGACTGGGCGAGCCGGCCCAGCATCCGGTCGAAGGCCCGGCCGAGGCGGCCCACCTCGTCGTAGCCGGTCACCGGCACCTGGATGTCGAGCCGCCGGGTCCGGGCGACGTCCTCCGCCGCCGACGTGAGGACCACGAGACGCCGGGTGATGCGCCGCGCCAGCCACCAGCCGAACAGCCCCGCCCCGACCACCACGGCGGTCGTCGTCACGAGCGTCCGCTGCTGGAGCGACCGCAGCAGGTCCTCGGTGTCGCTGAACGACTGCGCCACCTGCACCGCGCCCCGGCCGCCGCCGAGCGCGACGGTCGCGACGCGGTAGACGTCGTCGCCGACGTCGACGGCCATGTGCACGGTCAGCCGCCCGGCCGTGGCGGCGCCCGCGATGCCCCGGTCGGCGTCCGTGACGGGCAGCCCCGGGTGGCCGGGGTCGACGATCGCGCCGTCGGGCCCGAGGACCTGCACGTCGGTGCGGGCCGGGCGCAGCAGGTCGTGGCCGGGCGCCGACGAGGAGAAGTCCTCCGGCGTCATCCGGGCCCGCCGCACCTCGCCCCTCACGTCCTGCACGACCTCGTCGAACACCGTCTGCTGGTCGACGCGCACCAGCCGGGCGGCGGCGCTGTACGAGAGGATGCCGACGAGCACGGTGACGGCGGCCGTGACCGCCGCGAACGACAGCGCGAACGTGGTCCGCAGCGACACCAGCCGGAACCGCCGCCGCCCCGGGAGCCGCCCGCCGCGGGGGCTGGCCCGGCCGCCCGCCCGGCCCACTCAGTCCTCCCGCAGCACGTAACCCACACCGCGCACCGTGTGGATCAGCTGCGGCGCGCCCGGCTCGTCCAACTTGCGGCGCAGGTAACCGACGTAGACGGCGAGGTTCTTCGAGCCGGGGCCGAAGTCGTAGCCCCAGATGCGGTCGTAGATCGTGGAGTGGTCCAGGACGATGCCCGCGTTGCGGACGAGCAGCTCCAGCAGCTCGAACTCCGTGCGGGTCAGCTCCAGTTCGCGCTCCCCGCGCCAGGCCCGCCGCGCCTGCGGGTCCATCCGCAGCCCCGCCGCGTGCAGGTGGGGCCGGGCGGGCTGCGCCTCGGGGACGACGGCTCGCGAGACGGCGACCTGCGAGGCGGCGGCGACTTGCGGCGCGACGGACGGCGACCCGTCCGGACCGCCCGGCCTGCCCGGCGCGCCCGGTGTACCCGGTGTACCCGGTGCGCTCGGTTCGCCCGGTGTGCTCAGGGCGCTCGACGCGCCCTCCGCTCCCGGCGCCCCGGGCACGGGGGCGTCCGCGGAGCCCGCGCCCTGTCCGGTGCCGGTGCCGTTCCCGCTCCCGCTCCCGCCCCCCGTGCGGCGCAGCAGCGCCCGCAGCCGGGCGAAGACCTCCTCGACGTCGAACGGCTTGACCACGTAGTCGTCGGCGCCCGCGTCGAGGCCGGCGATCCGGTCGGCGGTCTCCACCAACGCGGTCAGCATCAGGATCGGCGTGCTGTCGCCCTCGGCGCGCAGCACGCGGGCCACCTGGAGCCCGTCGATGCCCGGCATCATCACGTCCAGCACCAGCACGTCGGGCCGGCCCCGGTGGGCGTGTGCCAGGGCCTCGACGCCGTCGGCGACCGCGGTGACCTCGTAGCCCTCCAGGGTGAGGGCACGTTCGAGGGCGTGCCGGATGGCGCGGTCGTCTTCGGCGAGCAGAACGGTGTGGGCCACGGGTCCAGTCTGCCAAGACGCCGAAGCCGCCCGCGTGACGGGCGGCTCATCGGCGTTCCCTCTCAGTCCCCTCCCAGTTCCCTCTCAGAGAGTTCTCAGAGAGTCCTCAGAGAGTTCTCAGCTCGCGGGCCGGAGCGCGGCGAGCTGCTGCTCGAACGGCACGACCTCGAACTCGGCGATCTTCTCGGCGCTCTCCTCGGCGGCGGACTCCCGGCCGGCCGGGGGCCTCCCCGCCAGCCCGCTCATCAGCACCGCCAGTTCCCCCGCCGCCCGCTCGACACGGCCGTCCAGGCCCTCGGCGCCCCAGTCCTCCGAGGCGGCGTACACACCGGTCGGCACGACCACGGCCCTCAGGTACGAGAACAGCGGGCGCAGGGCGTGGTCCAGCACCAGGGAGTGCCGGGCGGTGCCGCCGGTCGCGGCGATCAGCACGGGCTTGCCCGCGAGGGCGTCCTTGTCGAGCACGTCGAAGAAGGCCTTGAACAGCCCGCTGTACGACGCCGAGAACACGGGCGTGACGACGATCAGCCCGTCGGCCCCGGCCACGGCGCTCTGCGCGGCGGCGAGGTCGCGGCCGGCGAAGCCGTTGGTGAAGTTGTGCGCGATCTCGACGGCGAGGTCGCGCAGCTCGACCACCTCGACGTCGGCCGGGGTCTGCCGCTGCACGGCAGCGGCCAGCCGGTCGGCGAGCAGCCGGGTGGACGACGGGACACTCAGTCCCGCGGACACGACGACGAGCTTCATGCGCGGGTCTCCTCCTTAAGGGAACCGGCGTCCTTCACGGAACCGGCGT
Organism: Streptomyces sp. NPDC037054; assembly: GCF_055606745.1. NCBI lineage: Bacteria > Bacillati > Actinomycetota > Actinomycetes > Kitasatosporales > Streptomycetaceae > Streptomyces > Streptomyces sp. NPDC037054. Next base: position 1,080,247 of record NZ_JBVJSJ010000001.1, read on the forward strand.
CCTTCACAGCACCTGCGCCCTTCCCGGCACCTGCGCCCTTCCCGGCCTCGGCGGCGGCCAGCAGCGACACGTGGGTCGGCGCGTCCGGCACGCCCGCGGGGCGGCGGGCGGCGAACTCCTTGCGGAGCACCGGCACGACCTCCTCACCCAGCATGTCGAGCTGCTCCAGCACGGTCTTCAGCGGCAGCCCGGCGTGGTCCATCAGGAACAGCTGGCGCTGGTAGTCGCCCGCGTAGTCGCGGAAGGACAGCGTCTTCTCGATGACCTGCTGCGGGGAGCCGACGGTCAGCGGCGTCTGGTCGGTGAAGTCCTCCAGGGAGGGCCCGTGACCGTAGACCGGCGCGTTGTCGAAGTACGGGCGGAACTCGCGCACCGCGTCCTGCGAGTTCTTCCGCATGAACACCTGGCCGCCGAGGCCGACGATCGCCTGCTCGGGCGTGCCGTGGCCGTAGTGGGCGTACCGGGCCCGGTACAGCTCGACCATCCGCTTGGTGTGGTCGGCGGGCCAGAAGATGTTGTTGTGGAAGAAGCCGTCGCCGTAGTACGCGGCCTGCTCGGCGATCTCCGGGGAGCGGATGGAGCCGTGCCAGACGAACGGCGCGACGCCGTCCAGCGGGCGCGGGGTGGACGTGAAGCCCTGGAGGGGGCTGCGGAACTTGCCCTCCCAGTTGACGACGTCCTCGCGCCACAGGCGGTGGAGCAGGGCGTAGTTCTCGATGGCGAGGTTGATGCCCTGCCGGATGTCCTGGCCGAACCAGGGGTAGACGGGGCCGGTGTTGCCGCGGCCCGTCATCAGGTCGACCCGGCCGTCCGCGAGGTGCTGGAGCATCGCGAAGTCCTCGGCGATCTTCACCGGGTCGTTGGTGGTGATGAGGGTCGTGGAGGTCGACAGGATCAGGCGCTCGGTGCGTGCCGCGATGTAGCCGAGCATCGTGGTCGGGGACGAGGGCACGAACGGCGGGTTGTGGTGCTCGCCGGTCGCGAAGACGTCCAGGCCGACCTCCTCGGCCTTCAGCGCGATCGCGACCATCGCCTTGATCCGCTCGCGTTCGGTCGGGGTGCGTCCCGTCGTCGGATCGGGCGTGACGTCGCCGACGCTGAAGATCCCGAACTGCATGGCCGCTCAACCTCCAAGTTGTTGACCGTTCAACTATACCTCCAGAACGGCCCGCCTCCCGGGGTTATTCCGCCCGCGTCATCCCGCGCCACCCCGCCCGGCCGCACCGCCCACGCCACCCAGCCCGGTCGCTCCGCCCGCATTGTCCCGCCCGTGGTCTTCCGCCCGCAGCCGGGCCACCAGCTCCCCGTGGAAGTCCGCCGCCCGGCGCAGCTGCGTCACCACCAGTCCCAGCTCGGCGTCGTCCAGATCGTCGAAGAGGGTGCCGAGACCGCCGTTCAGCCGCTCCCACACCCGGCGGAACTCGGCCGCCTTCTCCGGCACCGCCGCCACCATCACCCGCCGCCGGTCCCGGTCGTCCCGCCGCCGCACCACGTACCCGGCCCGCTCCAGCCGGTCGACCAGCCGCGTCGCCGACCCGATCGTCAGCCCCGTCAGCGCCGCGACCCGGCTCGTCGGCACGGGGCCGTCCTCCAGCGTCAGGACGTTCAGACACTGGAGGTCGGTCGGATGCAGCCCGAGCCGGTCGGCCACGGCCTGGCCGAACAGCGCGGCCGACGCCATCGAACGCCGCGAGGCCACGGCCAGCTCCTCCAGCAGCCGGGCCCGCGCGCCGCCCGCGGCGTCAGAAGTGGTACCCATCCCCCGTGTCCAGGACGAGGACCCGCTGCCGGTCGTTGACGCGGTTGCGGTCCACCGCTCCCCCGCCCCACACCGTGCTCAGCTCCAGCAGCACCTCCGACGGCGCCTCCCGCAGCCGCACCCGCAAATCCGTCCGCTCCCCCACCCCGTCGGCGGGCAGCGACCCCGTCCGGCACAGCACCACCCGCGTCCCCGTGCGCGCGCAGCCCTCCGGCAGCTCCTGCCGGTCCGCGAGCGGCGCCGACCAGCGCAGCCGCACCGTCGCGTCCGCCACCGCCGAGGGACCGTGATTGACCGGGATGATCCCGACGTCCATCGTGCCGCCGGACATCACGGCCATGCCGTGATACGCGAGGTCGGCCTCGGGAACACCACCGGCGGCAGCCGCCGCACCCGCCGCCCCGGCGACACCCGAGCCGGCTCCGACGGCCGCGGCGACCAGGGCCGGCAGCACACCGCCCACCACACCCCGCCGCCACCCGCGCACCCTTCGCGCGCCACCCGCCCCACCACTGCGGACACCGCCGCCGTCCACCAGGACCACCGGAACCACTGGACCACTCCTCACTGCACTGGGACGTACGGGGACGCATCCGAGTCGTACGGGGATGTATCCCACGCGACGGCCCGGGCAGGCGCCGTCCAACAGGTGACGCCGTCCGTCCCGTCACCCCCGTGCGAGGCTGACCCGCATGCTGATCCTCCGCTCCGCAGCCCTCTTCGCCGTCGCCGCGCTCTTCGAGATCGGCGGCGCCTGGCTGGTCTGGCAGGGCGTGCGCGAACACCGCGGCTGGCTGTGGGCCGCGGGCGGCGTCCTCGCGCTCGGCGCGTACGGCTTCGTCGCCACCTTCCAGCCCGACGCCCACTTCGGCCGCGTCCTCGCCGCGTACGGCGGGATCTTCGTCGCCGGTTCGATCCTGTGGGGCGTGGTGGCCGACGGCTACCGGCCCGACCGCTGGGACATCGCGGGCGCGCTGGTCTGCCTGGCCGGAATGGCCCTGATCATGTGGGCTCCGCGCAACGGCGGCTGACTCACGACCCGGAAGACGCACTCACGACTCGGGACGGCTGACTTACGCTTGGCGGCGACCAGTCGTACGAATCGGGACACGAATCCGGAGCAGCCCATGGCCACCGCCGCACCGTCCGCCGCCTCCCGCATCGCCGTCGTCACCGGCGCGAGCAGCGGAATCGGCGCCGCCACGGCCCGGCAGCTCGCGGCGGCCGGCTACCGCGTCGTCCTCACCGCCCGCCGCAAGGACCGCATCGAGGCGCTCGCCGAGGAGATCAACGCGGCGGGCCACAAGGCGACGGCGTACCCGCTGGACGTCACGGACCGCGCGGCGGTCGACGAGTTCGCCACCGCCTTCAAGACGATCGGCGTGCTGGTGAACAACGCGGGCGGCGCACTCGGCGCCGACCCGGTCGCGACCGGCGACCCCGACGACTGGCGCCGGATGTACGAGACGAACGTCATCGGCACCCTGAACCTCACCCAGGCCCTGCTGCCCAAGCTGGAGGCGAGCGGCGACGGCACGGTCGTGGTCGTCTCCTCCACCGCCGGCCACGCCACGTACGAGGGCGGCGCGGGCTACGTCGCCGCCAAGCACGGCGCCCGCGTCCTCGCCGAGACCCTCCGCCTGGAGATCGTCGGCCGCCCGGTCCGCGTCATCGAGATCGCGCCCGGCATGGTCAAGACCGAGGAGTTCGCCCTGACCCGCTTCGGCGGCGACCGGGACCGGGCGGAGAAGGTCTACGAGGGCGTCGCCGAACCCCTCACCGCGGACGACGTCGCCGACACGATCACCTGGGCGGTGACCCGCCCGGCCCACGTCAACGTCGACCTCCTCGTGGTCCGCCCCCGCGCCCAGGCCTCGAACACCAAGGTCCACAGGGAGCCCTGATGACGCCCCCGGACCCCTCGTCACGCGAACAGCGCCGCCTGACGGAGGAAAAGAAGAACGAACGCTACATGTGGTGGTACCTCGGCTACTTCCTCTTCGGCATCCACATCGTCGCCTTCGTCATGATCTACGCGGTGACCCACGCAAAATGACCGACGCCGAAGGCCGTCGTCACCCACAAGGTTGAATGCCGTCGATCACCCGAACGGCAGGCGAACTGCCGACCTAGGCTCGCAGCCACACCATCAAAACGACGGCCCTCGGCCGGGATGCCGGTCCCACCCGAGGGCCTGACCAACAAGGAAGTGGAGCTTCCCTGTGGCTGGCTGCGACCCTATCGGGCACCGGTTCATGGACCTCACAGTGCCCGAGTACGCGTACATGTTCGGCTTCTTGCAGGCGGATGGACACCTGGCCAAAGGACCCGGCCAAAAAGGACGTCTGACCGTCGAGATCAGCGCGAAGGACATCGAAATCCTTTGTAGGTTCCAGGAGTTGACGCCCTACTACAGCAGCATCCGGGCACGCACCCGGTCCACCAACTTCGCCGAGACCGCGCACTCCGTCGTCTGGACCCTGAGCTCGCTCGAAGCCAGGACCAAGCTCAACCAACTCGGCCTGCCCTATGGCCGCAAATCGCACTCAATCGCCCCGCCGCGCGTCGAGTTCTCACGCAGGGACTATCTGCGGGGCATCATCGACGCCGATGGCTCAGTCGGGTACACCAGCAAAGGGTTTCCCTTCGTCTCCCTCACTACCGCCAGCACGCCTGTCGGCACGTTCTTGTGCAACTACGCCAAAGAAGTGACCGGAGCCGCGCGGGCCCTCAACCGCAACGCCCGGGACGACATCTACAACGTCCTCTACCTCATGGCAGCGGGACAACAACTGGCCGCTCATCTCTACTATCCCGGCTGTCTCTCCTTGCAGCGCAAGCAAGAGGCAGCGGACTCACTCGCCTCATGGACACGGCCCATCACCATGAGGGCCGCTTACACGACCCGCCGCTGGAGCGAGGAGGAAGACCGAATCCTGCTGAAACACAACAGTCCGGCCTCGGCTGCCGCAGCCCTCGGAAGGACCGCACAGAGCTGCAGCCTCCGGCTCTGGCGTCTGCGCAGCGGACAAGTCCCCAGGCCCGCCGGCCTCTGAGCAGCGCGGGCCCCGGCTCCTGCCGGGGCCCTGTCTCGTCAACCTTTCACGCAGACGAACTGCTTCAGCTTCGCCACGACCTCAACGAGGTCCCGCTGCTGGTCGATGACCTGCTCGATCGGCTTGTACGCGGCCGGGATCTCGTCCACGACGCCGGAGTCCTTGCGGCACTCCACGCCCCGCGTCTGCTCCTCCAGGTCCTTCGTCGTGAACCGCCGCTTCGCCGCGTTGCGGCTCATCCGCCGACCGGCGCCGTGCGACGCCGAGTTGAAGGCCTTCTCGTTGCCGAGACCCTTCACGATGTACGAACTCGTACCCATCGAACCGGGAATGATCCCGTACTCCCCGACGCCAGCCCGGATCGCGCCCTTGCGGGTGACGAGCAGGTCCATGCCTTCGTAGCGCTCCTCCGCCACGTAATTGTGGTGGCAGGAGATCTCCGGCTCGAACGTCGGCTTCGCCTTCTTGAACTCCTTGCGGATCACGTCCTTCAGGAGTGCCATCATGATGGTGCGGTTGTACTTCGCGTACTCCTGGGCCCAGAACAGGTCGTTGCGGTACGCCGCCATCTGCGGGGTGTCCGCGACGAACACGGCGAGGTCACGGTCGACCAGGCCCTGGTTGTGCGGCAGCTTCTGCGCGACACCGATGTGGTGCTCGGCGAGTTCCTTGCCGATGTTGCGCGAACCGGAGTGCAACGTGAGCCACACGACACCCTCAGAATCAAACAAAAGTTCGATGTAGTGGTTGCCCGAGCCAAGCGTCCCCATCTGCTTCGCCGCCCGCTCCTCACGGAACTTCACCGCCTCCGCGACCCCGTCGAAGCGCCCCCAGAAGTCGTCCCACCCGGCGGTGGACAGCCCGTGGAACCGGCCCGGGTCGACCGGCGCGTCATGCATCCCCCGCCCCACCGGAATCGCCTGCTCGATCTTCGAGCGCAGGCGGGACAGGTCGCCCGGGAGGTCGTTCGCCGTCAGGGACGTCTTCACCGCCGACATTCCGCAGCCGATGTCCACGCCCACCGCCGCCGGGCACACCGCGCCCCGCATCGCGATGACCGAGCCGACCGTCGCACCCTTGCCGTAGTGCACGTCCGGCATCACGGCGAGGCCCTTGATCCACGGCAGGGTCGCCACGTTCCGCAGTTGCTGGAGCGCGCCCTCCTCGACCGTCGCCGGGTCCGTCCACATCCGGATCGGTACCTTCGCGCCCGGCATCTCCACGTACGACATCTCGTCCTCATTCCCCCGGAAACAAACAGAAGCCCAGAATCGCAAAACCGGCGCCAAGGTCGACGAATAGGACAGCGGACCGGCGTTCACGGCAGTGCGTGCGATACACATTGTCTCCAGTGGGCGCCCCCGCGCGGCAAGCGAATAACCAGCGGGGACACTGGAGGACCAGCAAACCGTGGAGAGGAGCCGACCGTGCAGCGGAAGGCGTACGTAACCGGCGTCGCCGCCCTCCTCGCGGCCCTGCTGACCGCCTGCACCGGCGGTTCCGGGGACGGCGCGACCTCGGACGGCTCCAACCCCGGCGACGCCGGCACCGCGACCGCCACCGCCGAGCCCGGCAAGTACCGCACCCTCCCCGAACCCTGCGGCGTCGTCAGCCAGGACACCCTCGACTCCCTGCTGCCCGGCATCCAGCAGATCGCCGACGCGGAACAACGCGAACGGGCCTACGCGGGCGAGGCGACGCTCACGTACGACACCGACCGCAAGGTGGGCTGCCGTTGGAAGGTCGAGTCGACGGACGCCACCGACCACCTCCTCGTCGACTTCGAGCGGGTGGTGTCGTACGACAACGCCGTGAGCGACGACAGCGAGGCCGAGACCCTGTTCGCGGTGCGGCGGGAGGCGGCGGACCTTCCGGCGCCGACCGCGACGGAGTCCGTCACGGACGAACCGGGCGCCGGCCAGAGCGAGAGCACCGGCAAGGGCGGGAACGACGGCGGGGAGGCGTCCTCCACTTCGCCCTCCCCTTCCGGCTCGCCCTCCGCCTCCGGCTCCGCGTCCGGTTCCTCGTCCCCGTCCGGCTCCCCCTCCGCCTCGCCCTCCGATCTCCAGCCCCGCGTCCTGGAGGACCTGGGCGACGACGCGTTCCTCGACGACGTGCTCAGCAGCTCCGGTTCGACGGCCGAGCAGCGGACGGTGACTGTGGCGTTCCGCACGTCCAACGTCATCGTGACGATCGAGTACGCGGAGCAGCCGGCGACCGTCGGCGTCGTCCCGGACAGCGAGGAAATGCAGGACAGGGCCCGGAAACTGGCCGCGCAGCTCGACGACTCGCTGTCCGACTGACCCCCTTTCACGGCTCCTTCACGCCGCTCCGGAAAGCTCCGGAACGGGGAGACCGCACTCGGCTCACCGCGTACCGTGACCCCTCGGACCCGTTCCGACCGGCAGGAACCACGAGCGTCATGAGTGAAGGAACCATGCAGCGACGAGCACAGCGAGACCAGCGAGACCAGCGAGCGAAGCGCCTCAACCGCGTCCTTGTCCGCGCGGCCGCCGTCCCCGTGATGCTGGTCGCCACGGCCTGCTCCTCCGACTCCGGCTCCGGCGACGGGGACAAGAGCGCCTCGGCCGCGGCGTCGAAGTCGGCGAGCCCGTCCCCGACCGTGCGTGCGGCGGCGTTCGCGAAGCTGCCCGAGTCGTGTGACGTCCTGAAGAAGGACACGCTGGAGGACCTCGTCCCGAAGGCCGACAAGTCCGGCAAGGAAGGCAAGTCGGACGACGTGACCACGCGCGGCTCCTGCTCCTGGAGCAGCCTGGACAACAACGGCGTGAAGGGCTCGCAGTTCCGCTGGCTGAACGTGTCGCTGCTGCGCTTCGAGTCCGACGTGACGCGCGGCGCTGGCGACGACCTGGCGAAGAAGTACTACGAGAAGCAGGTCCAGGACGCGCAGGCCGCGGACGGCGCGAAGGACGTCAAGTCCGAGCCTGCGTCCGGGATCGGCGACGAGGCGACGACGGTGCGCTACGGCCTGAAGAAGAAGGAAGGCACCTTCAAGCAGCAGACGGTCGTGGCGCGCGTCGAGAACGTCGTCGTGACAGTGGACTACAACGGCGCCGGTCTCGCGGGCGAGAAGACGCCGGACGTGGACACGATGGTGAAGTCGGCGCAGAAGGCGGCCAAGGAGGCCGTGGCCTCGGTGGCGGACGCGAACGAGCCGGACGCGGGCGACGGCGGCTCGGCGAGCGGTTCGCCGTCGAAGGGCGCGAAGAGCCCGTCGGCCTCGGCGTCCGCGTCGAAGGCGGCCCAGGCCCGGTCCTCGGAGGCGCCCGCGGGCAAGAGCTGAGGGCGATTCGCCAACTCGCCCCGCCTCGGGACGTATTGACGGAGCCCGGTCCTCTCGTGGGCCGGGCTCCGCCCGTCCCGGCAACGCGTTCGCCGCACACATGTGCCACTCTGTTGCGCGCACACCGCACGCAAGGGGAGGGGAGTACAGGTGGCCGCGCCACTGCAGCTGACACGGACGCACCGGATTCTCATCGGCGTGGTCGTCTTCGGTGCCGTCATCATCGCCGGCATCGGCTTCGCGGGGTCGTACTCGGCCGTGCGCGAGCTCGCCCTCAAGAAGGGCTTCGGGCAGTTCAGTTACGTCTTCCCGATCGGCATCGACGCGGGCATCTGCGTCCTGCTCGCCCTGGACCTCCTCCTCACCTGGATCCGCATCCCGTTCCCGCTGCTGCGGCAGACGGCGTGGCTGCTGACGGCGGCGACGATCGCGTTCAACGGCGCGGCGGCCTGGCCGGACCCGCTGGGCGTCGGCATGCACGGGGTGATCCCGATCCTGTTCGTGGTGTCGGTGGAGGCGGCGCGGCACGCGATCGGCCGGATCGCCGACATCACGGCGGACAAGCACATGGAGGGTGTCCGCCTCACGCGCTGGATCCTTTCTCCGGTGCCGACGTTCCTGCTGTGGCGTCGGATGAAGCTGTGGGAGCTGCGTTCCTACGAGCAGGTCATCAAGCTGGAGCAGGAACGCCTGGTCTACCAGGCGCGGCTGCGTTCCCGGTTCGGCCGGGCCTGGCGCCGCAAGGCGCCGGTGGAGTCGCTGATGCCGCTGCGTCTGGCGCGGTACGGGGTGCCGCTGGCGGACACGGCCCCGGCGGGCCTGGCGGCGGCGGGCATAGAGCCGGCGCTGATCCCCCCGCCGCCGCAGCCCCAGCCGGCCCACGCCCAGTCGGCCCAGGCCCAGCCCTCGTCGCAGCGGAACGCCGCGGCGCCGCCCGCGCGGCAGCGCCCCGAACTGCTCGGCGGCCCGGACGCGGGGCCCGAGGGGCAGGGGCCGGACCAGGAGCCGGAGGAGCACAGCCCGTGGTTCGTGCCGCGCGAGGTGGAGTACCAGGGCGGCTACGACCCGACGTACGACCCGGCCGAGCAGTACGCCCAGTGGTACGAGGAGCAGCAGCAGTACGAGCAGTACCAGGCGGAGCAGTACCAGGCGGAGCAGTACCAGGCGGAGCAGTTCCAGGCCGAGCAGGAGCGGTACGAGGAGCCCGTGGCGCGGGAGCGGTACGAGCGGGAGCCGTTCGGTGAGCCCGCCGCCCCGGAGCCGTCGCCGGAGGACACCGGCACCTTCCCGGTCCCGGCGGGCCCGGGCCGCACGCGCGAGCTGGGCGAGGGCGGTGGTTCTCCGGAGCCGGACGACGAGGCGTACTACCAGGTGTTCCGCCAGTCGATAGACGGCAGTTACCCCACGCCCCGCGTGCTCGGCGACAACATTCAGGCGACCTACGGCACGACGCTGAGCCCGGGTGAGCTGAAGTCCCTCGTGGAGCGCTTCCAGAAGCGTCACTCGGCGGAGCTGGAAGAGGACCACATCGCCTGACCCGCCGACCGGTAGGACACGAACGGAGGGGGCGCCCGGCGGTAACCGGGCGCCCCCTCCGTCGTGTCCGGCGTGTCTACTCCCCGAGCAGGGCCCGCACCCGGTCCTGTCCGACCGCGAGCAGCAGCGTGGGCAGGCGCGGGCCGGTGTCGCGGCCGACGAGCAGGTGGTAGAGCAGTGCGAAGAAGGTCCGCTGGGCGGTCTTGATCTCCGCGGGCAGTTCCTTGGGCGTAGCGTCGGCGGAGAATCCGGCCTGGACCTTCGGCACGCCGTAGACGAGGTGGGTCAGTCCGTCGAGCGACCAGTGGTCGGCGAGCCCGTCGAGCAGCAGGCGCAGGGACTGCTGGGAGGCCTCGTCGAGGGACTTGAGCAGTTCGTGGTCGGGTTCGTCGCGCACGATGGTGCGCTGGTCGGCGGGGACGTGGGTGTTGATCCACGCCTCGGCCTTGTCGAACCGGGGCCGTGCCTCGTCGAGGGAGCCGAGCGGCTGCTCGGGGTCGAGTTCGCTGAGGATGCGCAGCGCCTGGTCCTCGTGGCCGGCGGTGATGTCGGCGACGGAGGCGAGCGTGCGGTACGGCAGCGGCCTGGGCGTCTTCGGCAGCTCACCGGCGGCGGTGCCGACGGCACGCGCGTGTGCGGCGACGTCGGCGGGCAGGGCGGTGCCGTCGGCGACCTTGGCGTCGAGGCGGTCCCACTCGTCGTAGAGCCGCTGGATCTCCTGGTCGAAGGCGATCTTGAAGGACTGGTTGGGGCGGCGGCGGGCGTACAGCCAGCGCAGCAGCTGCGGCTCCATGATCTTCAGCGCGTCGGCGGGGGTGGGCACGCCGCCGCGCGAGGACGACATCTTGGCCATGCCGCTGATGCCGACGAAGGCGTACATGGGGCCGATGGGCTGCTTGCCGCCGAAGATGCCGACGATCTGCCCGCCGACCTGGAAGCTGGAGCCGGGCGAGGAGTGGTCGACGCCGCTGGGCTCGAAGATCACGCCCTCGTAGGCCCAGCGCATGGGCCAGTCGACCTTCCAGACGAGCTTGCCGCGGTTGAACTCGCTGAGCCGGACGGTCTCGGAGAAGCCGCACGCGGTGCAGGCGTACGTCAGCTCGGTGGAGTCGTCGTCGTAGGCGGTGACGGTGGTGAGGTCCTTCTCGCAGTTGCCGCAGTACGGCTTGTACGGGAAGTAGCCGGCGGCGCCGAGGGAGCCGTCGTCCTCGCTCGCGGCGCCCGAGCCCTCGGCGGCCTCCAGCTCGGCCTCGTCGAGGGGCTTCTGCTGCTTCTTGGCGGGGGCCTTCTTGGTGCGGTACTGGGCGAGTACGGCGTCGATGTCGCCGCGGTGCTTCATGGCGTGCAGGATCTGCTCGCGGTACACGCCGGAGGTGTACTGCTCGGTCTGGCTGATGCCGTCGAACTCGACGCCCAGCGCGGCCAGCGACGCGATCATCTCGGCCTTGAAGTGCTCGGCCCAGTTCGGGTGGGCGGAGCCCTTCGGCGCGGGGACGGAGGTGAGCGGCTTGCCGATGTGCTCGGCCCAGGCGTCCTCGTCGACCCCGGCGATGCCCTTGGGCACCTTGCGGTAGCGGTCGTAGTCGTCCCAGGAGATCAGGTGCCGGACCTGGTGGCCGCGGCGGCGGATCTCGTCGGCGACGAGGTGCGGGGTCATGACCTCGCGGAGGTTGCCCAGGTGGATGGGGCCGGACGGAGAGAGTCCGGACGCGACGACGACCGGTTTGCCCGGGGCCCGACGCTCCGACTCCTCGATGACCTCATCCGCGAAACGGGAGACCCAGTCGGTGGTCTCGGTGCTCTGAGCCACGATCGGCACGTCCTTCTTTCTGAACGGGTGAGGCTCCATTGTCACAGACCCGCGGGCGGCCGGAAAAACGGCTTTACCCCCCGTGGGATACTGGCGGGGCCCATCGATTCCCACGAGGAGAACGGCACCCACTCCTATGGCTCCGGTCACGTCCCTCAGCGACTCCGTCGAACAGCAGCTCACCTCCGCGATCTCCGCCGCCCTGCCGGAGACCTCCGCGGACCCCCTGCTGCGACGCAGTGACCGGGCCGATTTCCAGGCGAACGGCGTGCTGGCGCTGGCGAAGCAGGCGAAGGCGAACCCGCGGGAGCTGGCGGCGCGGGTCGTCGGCAACATCGTCACCGGTGACGTGATCAAGGACGTCGAGGTCTCCGGGCCGGGCTTCCTGAACATCACGGTCACGGACCGGGCGATCACGGAGAACCTCGCCGCCCGGTACGCCGACACCGACCGCCTCGGTGTGCCGCCGAAGGCGGAGCCCGGCGTGACGGTCGTGGACTACGCGCAGCCGAACGTGGCGAAGGAGATGCACGTCGGCCACCTGCGGTCCGCGGTGATCGGCGACGCCCTGCGGGGCATGCTCGACTTCACGGGCGAGCGGACGATCGGCCGGCACCACATCGGCGACTGGGGCACCCAGTTCGGCATGCTCATCCAGTACCTGATGGAGCACCCGGGCGAGCTGGCCCCGGCCTCCGAGGTCGACGGCGAGCAGGCGATGAGCAACCTGAACCGGGTCTACAAGGCCTCGCGCGTGCTCTTCGACTCGGACGACGAGTTCAAGGAGCGGGCGCGCAAGAGGGTCGTCGCCCTCCAGTCCGGCGACAAGGAGACCCTGGAGCTGTGGCAGCAGTTCGTGGACGAGTCGAAGGTCTACTTCTACTCGGTCTTCGAGAAGCTGGACATGGAGATCCGCGACGAGGAGATCGTCGGCGAGTCCGCGTACAACGACATGATGGCGGAGACGGCGCGGCTGCTGGAGGAGTCCGGTGTCGCCGTGCGCTCCGAGGGCGCGCTCGTCGTCTTCTTCGACGAGATCCGCGGCAAGGACGACCAGCCGGTCCCGCTGATCGTGCAGAAGGCGGACGGCGGCTTCGGCTACGCGGCCTCCGACCTGTCGGCGATCCGGAACCGCGTCTTCGACCTGCACGCGACGACGCTGCTGTACGTGGTGGACGTCCGGCAGTCGCTGCACTTCAAGATGGTCTTCGAGACGGCCCGGCGGGCGGGCTGGCTGACCGAGCACGTCACCGCGCACAACATGGGCTACGGCACGGTGCTCGGCGCGGACGGCAAGCCGTTCAAGACGCGTGAGGGCGAGACGGTCCGGCTGGAGGACCTGCTGGACGAGGCCGTGCAGCGGGCCGCCGAGGTCGTGCGGGAGAAGGCGCAGGACCTCACCGAGGACGAGATCCAGGAGCGGGCCGCGCAGGTCGGCATCGGCGCCGTGAAGTACGCGGACCTGTCGACGTCGCCGAGCCGGGACTACAAGTTCGACCTGGACCAGATGGTGTCGCTGAACGGCGACACGAGCGTGTACCTCCAGTACGCGTACGCCCGGATCCAGTCGATCCTGCGCAAGGCGGGCGAGGCGAGGCCGGCCGCGCACCCGGAGCTGGAACTGGCCCCGGCGGAGCGGGCGTTGGGCCTGCACGTGGACGCGTTCGGGGACACGGTCTTCGAGGCGGCGGCGGAGTACGCCCCGCACAAGCTGGCCGCGTACCTGTACCAGCTGGCGTCGCTCTACACGTCGTTCTACGACAAGTGCCCGGTGCTGAAGGCCGAGTCGGCCGAGCAGGTGGAGAACCGGCTGTTCCTGTGCGACATGACGGCGCGGACGCTGCACAAGGGCATGGCGCTGCTGGGCATCAGGACGCCCGAGCGTCTCTGACGTACGCGGCTGACGTACGCCGGTGGGCGGCGCGTGACCGGTTCCCCGGTCGTGCGCCGCCCACGGCTTTCTCAGCTGTCTCAGCTCACGCTGCAGGACACGGTCGGCCAGGTCCGGTTCCCGTTGTGCTGGATGGTGACGCCCCAGTTGTTGCCGCTGCCGTTGGGCTTGGCGACGAGGGTCTGGCTGCTGGGGTAACTGGCGCTGATGTTCCAGGTGTTCAGCACCTTGGCCGGGGACGGCACGTTCATCGTGACGGTCCAGGTGCTGGAGCCGCTGACCGAGACGTTGAGGTTGTACCGGTCGCTCCAGGACTGCCCGGCGGACAGGGTGGCGGTGCACCCGGTGCTGCCGCCTCCGCCACCGCCTCCGCCGCCGCTGCCGTCGGGGGCGACGGCCCGCCCGGTGGAGGGCGAGATCATGCCGGTGCACAGGCCCCGGCTCGCGAGTCCCTGGGCGATGCGGGGCAGGGCGGCGCGGCTGTTGGCCGACCAGTCGTGCATCAGCATGATCTGGCCGTTGGTGAGGCGCGACGCGGCCTGCACGATCGCGTCGGTGGTGGCCCCGTTCCAGTCCTGCGAGTCGACGTCCCAGAGGACCTCGGTGAGGCCGTACTTGGCCTCGACCGTCTTCAGGGTGGAGTTGGTCTCGCCGTAGGGCGGCCGGAACAGCTTGGGCGTGCCGCCGCCCGCACTGGAGATGGCCTGCTGGGTCCGGGAGATCTCGGAGTCCATCTGGGCCTGGCTCAGCTGCGTCATGTGGGGGTGGGTGTAGCTGTGGTTGCCGACCCACATCCCGGCGTCGACCTGCGCCTTGACCAGGGACGGGTTGGCGGCGGCGTAGTTGCCCTGGTTGAACATGGTGGCCCGCAGCCCGTTCTCCTTCAGCGTGGTGAGGAGGCCGGGGGTGCTGGCGGACGGGCCGTCGTCGAAGGTCAGGGCGACGTAGCCGTTGCAGGCGGCGGCCGGGGCGCCCTGGGCGGGCGCGGCGCCGACGGTGAGGCCACTGGCGAGCACCGTCGCGCCGACGGCGAGCCCGGCCATGATTCTCTTCTTCATAGGGGAGTGTTCCTTCAGCCGGAGCCGGGATGCGGGGTCAGCCTGCGCTGCAGGACACGGACGGCCAGGTCCAGTTGCCGTTGGCCTGGATGGTGGCCCCCCAGTTGTTGCCGCTGCCGTTGGGCTTGGCGACGAGGGTCTGGCTGCTGGGGTAACTGGCGCTGACGTTCCAGGTGGACAGCACCTTGGCCGGGGACGGCACGTTCATCGTCACGGTCCAGTTGCTGGCGCCGCTGACCGCCACGTTGAGGTTGTAACGGTCGCTCCACTTCTCACCGGCGGACAGGGTGGCCGAGCATCCGGTGCTGCCGCCACCGCCACCGCCGCCACCGCCGTCGGTGCCGCCGACGGTGATGTTGGAGCTGCCGCTGCTCTGGTAGCCCTCGGTGGCCATGATCATGTAGTTCATCGTGCCGAGCTGCATGCCGGCGCGGGCCCAGGCGTCGAAGTGGTTGCCGGTCGTGATGGTGCCGCCGGTCCGCTTCTGCTGCCGGACGCTCCAGTACTGGTTGAAGGTCTTGTTGCCCTCGATGGACGGGGCGTTGTACCGGGTGGTCTGGTAGATGTCGTACGTGCCGCCGTCGGTGGTGACGGTGCCCTTGAAGGTGCCGGTGGGCCGGTAGGTGCCCCAGTTGTCGACGATGTAGTACTCGACGAGCGGGTTGGTCGACCAGCCGTAGAGCGTCAGGTACGCGTTGCCGGACGGGTTGAAGGTGCCGGAGTACGACACCGTCCGCCGTCCGCCGGTCGACCAGCCCTTGCCGGCCACGAAGTTGCCGGTGTTGCGCCACTGGGTGCTGTACTGGCCGCCGGAGCCCATGTCCATGGAGACGGTGCCCGGGGCGTCGGTCCAGAACGAGTAGTAGTAGCCGTTGTTGGTGCCGGTCTGGTTCGTGTTGACGACCGTCCCGGCGCTCGCGGTGCCGGGCAGGGCCAACGCGACCACGAAGGCGAGGCCGACGGCCCAGCCTCTCCTCATCAGCCGAACAAGCGCGTTCATGTCCGTGCTTCCTCCTCGTGTACGCCTGCATTGCGGGTGCAGCGCGGCGCCAGTGTTGAGCTGCGCACACCCGCAGTCAACAGTTTCGGCACGAGTTTCGAAACGTTCGGGGAGCCAACGAGGCGCTCTGGAAGCCCATTTGAGCAGGTCACCCGGGCTGAGCGGAGGGGTCTGAAATCTTCAACGAAACCCGACCCCCACCACAAGATCACAATACTCCGACCCTCTAACGAAAGTTTCGCTCCCGTCGCCTACTTGGCGAACTCGGCCCACACGACCTTGCCGGGCGACCGCTCCCCGACACCCCACTTGTCGGCCAGCGCCCCCACCAGCAGCAGCCCGCGCCCGCCCTCGTCGGCGTCGTCCGCGATCCGGGGCACGCCGTCACCGCTGTCGTGGACCTCGACGCGCAGGACGTGACCGTCGTACCGCACGCGCAGCAGGAAACGGCGCCCCGGCGGCACGCCGTGCACCAGCGCGTTGGTCGTCAGTTCACTGACGCACAGCAGTACGTCGTCGGCCCGGTCCCAGTGGTCGAGCCCCCAGTACTTCAGCGCCCACCACGCCGACCGCCGCGCCGCCGGCACGGACTTGCGCCCGCGGGGGAAGAACTGATCGCGCTGGCAGGGGAGTTCATTCACGCCGTTCACGAGACGAATGTCGCGCAGAGTCACTAGGGTGAATCAGTGGGTAAGCCCGTACTCGGGACATGTACGGACCTCTACGGGGTCGGCACGGGAGGGGGCACGAAAGTTGCCTCGGCAAAGGAAGAACACGTCGACCATGCGGATGCTGGGCACCCAGGTGCAGACAGCGCGCAAGGCGGCCGGACACACCCAGCGTTCCCTGGCCGAGGCGGCGATGGTGGACGAGGAGACCATCGCGTCGATCGAACAGGGCAGACGCTCCCTGCTGATCGACCTCGCCCGGTCGCTGGACGAACTCCTCGACACGAAGGGGTTGTTGGCGGCGGGGGTGGAGAACCTGCCGGAGATCGACCAGTTCCCGCTGTACGCCGAGCAGTACATGGTGCATGAGCGGGAGGCGGTGGCGCTGTCGTTCTATGCCAACCAGGTTTTGCCCGGCCTGCTTCAGACCGAGTCCTACGCCCGTGCCGTGCTGCGCGAGCGTGTGCCCGCCTACGACGATGACGAGATCGGGGTGAAGACAACTGCGCGGATGGAGCGCACCGAGATCCTGCGCCGCAAGTGCCCACCAACGCTGAGTTTCGTAGTGTGGGAACCGGTGTTGCTGCTGCGTGTGGGCGGGCCCGAGGTCCGTCGAGAACAACTGCGGCTTTTGCGTGCGTGCGCCGAACTCCAGGACGTGACAATCCAGTTCCTGCCACTGAACAGCCCTGCGCACGGCGGGCTCGACGGTCCCTTCGTCCTGCTGGAAACGCCCGATCACCAGCACTTGGCTTATATCGAAGGGCAGCGCGGCAGTCAGTGGGTCTCCGACCTCGACGAGGTGTCCATCCTGTCGCGCAAATATGCGATGCTGCGGACGCAGGCTCTCACCACCCACGAGTCCCTGGGCCTGCTGGACCGTCTGCTTGGAGAGCTATGAGCACCGCGCTTCAGTGGTTCAAGTCGAGCTACAGCGGCAGCGAGGGCGGCGAGTGTGTGGAAGTCGCCCGCACCCCCCAAACCATCCACATCCGCGACTCGAAGAACCCCACCGGCCCCGTCCTCACGGTCACGCCGGCCAGTTGGCTCGCCTTCACCGCCCGGACGGCACGCGCGTCGTCCGGGCGGTGAAGGACGGCAAGGTCAGTGCGTGGACTTGTAGTACACGCCCAGGTACGCCTTCCTGACCGGTGACGACCTCGGGGCGAAGGACGACCACGAACCGCCGTTCTTGACCCGGGCCCGAATCTCGCCGTACGTGCGGCTCTTCAGGGCGGAGTGACTGATCGCGTCGTTTCCGCTGCCGTCGTACTGGATCTTGTGCTGCGCGTTGATCCAGACTCCGGAACTTTCGGAGACCGTGTCGTCGTCATAGGACGACGCCACGGTCCAGTCCGTTCCCATGGCCGACTGGCTGGGAGTCAGGGGAAGGCCGTCCAGGAAGGTGCTGCCCCTGGCCATTTGCTTGCACTGCGTGGGAGAAAAGTAGTTGGCGTTGCACAGTGCAAGCTGAGCGCTGTCCGCCCCATTGTGCGGAGTGCCGAGGGTGACCACGTCCTCGATGTAGAGGTACGGCGGGAAGCCGGAGGTGCCCCTCTTGACGTGGTACAGCGCGGCACGCACCACGAGGCCACCCATGGAATGGGCGACCACGTCGACCTTCTGGCCGCCATACGGGCCGCTGGAGTAGGAGTTGTAGACGCGGTTGGCGAAACTCCTGGCTATGTCCGTGAGAGACGTACCACGCGTGCCGTAGTGGCCGCGCGAGTCCTTGTACCTCCAAGTACAGCCATTCGACCCGCCCTCGTTCGCGTAGTAGCTGTACGTCCTCAGCTGACTGTCCGTGTACCCCTTGGACTTGAAGTAGCTGATCGCGCTTGACCAGTACTCGTTGCAGTTGGTCGCCGCCGGGCCCCACGGGTCGAAGCCGTGCACGAAGATCACTTTGCCGCGGCCGTTCGCCCGGCTCGGCGCGGCGTCCGCCGGTGCGGCCGCCACGAACGCGATCGCCATGGCGAGAAGTGCGCTGAGGAACAGCGTGGTGGAACTTCGGGCTCTTTGCATGGCCCGCCCCCTTCAAGTCGTCAGGCTGTACTTCCAGCGCGGGGACCCTCCCCGGGGAACCCGTGCCCTGGGAGGCTAGGCCGCGGGACTCGCGAGGGGCATGTCACGCAAACGCGTGACAGGACGGCGAGGCGGCGAGGCGGGGGACACATGGGGGTTGCGGCCAGTGGCGCCGACAGACCGACGCAGGGCCACGCCGAGCATCAGCTTCAGCGCAGGTCCGCCCGCCTGTCCGCGGTTCTGAGGGCGACCAGTGCGGTCGGGGCGGCCCTGGTCGCCGTGGTTGGCTTCGCGCCGCCCGCACGTTCCGTCTGGGTGGCCGTCGCCGTCGTCGCACTGTCGGCGTGGAGCGTCCTGTTCGGCGTGGTGATGTTCAGGCGGGGACCGCGCCCCTGGCTCTGCGTCGGTGACACCGCCGTCGTCGTGGTGCTCTGCCTCGCGCACGGCGTGCTCGTCCCGGCCGCGGTCCTGGAGGCGTCAGCGGGCTCGGGGTGGGTCGACATGGTGTCCGGCACCGGCGTCTTCATCGCGCAGTTCACGCTGCGCCAGCCCTGGGCGATGGTCGCGGCACTCGCCATCGCGGCGGCCCACGCGACGGGCGGCGGGTTACGAGAGGCCTCCGTCGTGCTGGTACTCCAAGGGCTGCTCGCCGCCGCCGTCGTCGCCCTGCTGCGGCACGGGGCACGCACGGCGGATCACGCGCTGTCCGAGGAAGCAGCGGCACGCGCGTCCGCACGAGCCCGGTCCGCCGCGCGGGCCGACGAACTGGAACAGCAGCGACTGCTGCACGACACCGTGCTCGCCACGCTCACCATGGTGGGTACGGGCAGCATCACCCGCGACTCCACCGCGCTGCCGGAACGGGCCGGCGCCGACCTGGCCGTCATCGAGAGCCTGCGGGCACACCCCGGTTCGGCACGCGACACGGCGCACGCGCTCGCCCCGCTGGACGTCGCGCTGCGCACCGCCGTGCAGGCACGCCAAGTAGGCCTGCCACCACTGGACATCGAGTTCGACGTACCGCCGCTGGACCTCCCCCGCGAGGTCGTGGACGCCCTCGCGCAAGGGGCCGCCGAGGCCCTGGCCAACGTGGCCCTGCACGCGGACACCCGCACCGCGCGGGTCACCGTGCGACGCGTCGGACGGGGCGCCACCGTCGAAGTCCGCGACGACGGAGCCGGGTTCGACCCGTCGGCCGTTGCCCCCCACCGACGCGGCCTGCGGGAATCGGTCCACGGCCGGATGCGTGCCGTGGGCGGCAGCGCCCGAGTGGTGTCGTCCGCCGGGGCCGGAACCCGGGTCGTCCTGAGATGGGCACCATGAGCGCCGGTGTCGTCCAGGGCGTGGTCGCCACCCGCTTCGCCTCGGCCGTCCATCTCGGCGTGGTGGTGATCGTCGGCATCTGGCACCTGGGGCTGGACACGTTCCTGCTGCTCAAGGGCCTGCCGGAGTACGCGTCACGGGGCGCCGCCGCGGGCGGCTGGCTCGCCCTCGCGCTCATCCATGGCGCCGGTTCCGTCCTGCTGCTGCGCTCCGCGCTCGGCGCACGCACGGCGCGGCTGCTCGCGGGGGCCGCGCTGGTCGCCGGGGCCGTCGTGACCGCCACGTACTCGCCGGACGGGGCGAGCAGTGACGTGAGCTGGGCCTGGAACACCGTGGGCTGGTTCGGCGTACTGCTGCTGATCCAGCGCCCGCTGTGGGAACTGGTCACCCTGCTGGTGGCGAACACGGCCGTCACGGTGGGCCTGCTGGCCGCCGACGGCCCGCTCGACCACGTCACCGTCTCCCGGATTCTGGCCGCCATCTACACCACCGCCGGCGTCCAGCTCACGTTCGCGTACCTCGCCCGGCAGCTCAACAGCGGTGCCGCAGAGGCCACCGAGGCCGCCGCGGCGCACGCGGAGCACCTCGCCCGTGCCGCCGCCGACGAAGCCGTGCACGCCGAGCGGCGGCGCCGGTACGAGCACCTGCGCGCCAGGGTGGAACCGCTGCTGCGTGGTCTGGCGGAACGCCGGCTGGACCCGGAGGACACCGACGTACGCCGGCGCGCGGCAGTGGAGGCGGCACGCCTGCGGAGGCTGTTCGCCGAGACGGACCACACCCCGCACCCGCTCCTGCACGAACTGCGGTCCTGCGCGGACATGGCGGAGCGGCGCGGGGTACGCGTCACCCTGCTCTGCTACGGAGACCTGCCCGTGCTGCCGGTGTCCGTGCGTCGCGAACTGACGGACGGGGCTCTGCTGGTCCTGGCCGCCGCGGCCACCGAGGCGCGGGTCACGCTGGTGGCGACGCCCGAGGAGGTGGCGGTGAGCGTGGTGGCCGACGCCCCGCCGGACGCGGTCGTGGAACCGCCGGGCCCGCGTGGCGTGTCCTTCCTGTTCGACGCGGAGGGGGAGCAGTTGTGGTGGGAGACACGTTGTCCGGTGCGACCGGCTCACTGACCGTTGCCATCACCGACGACCACCCGGTCGTCGTCGAAGGCATTCAGACCTGGCTGTCCGCGGAGCCGCGCATCTCGGTGGTGTACACGGGCGAAACCGCCGAGGTGCCGCCCGGCGTCGCGGACGTCCTCATCCTCGACCTGAATCTGCACGGCACCATCGCCATCGACGCCGTCGCCCGTCTGGCCGCGGCGGGCCAACGGGTCATCGTCTTCTCACAGTTCACCGAACAGCGCGTGGTGCTCGAATCCCTGGAGGTCGGCGCCTGCGAGTTCGTCGCGAAGAACGAGGGACGGGCGCACCTGGTGAACACGGTGCTGGCGGTGGCGGGAGACAGGCCGTACGTCACCCCGACGGCCGCGGGTGTCCTGGTGGGCGATCGCGGCGCCAACAGGCCCCAGTTGTCCTCGCAGGAACGCACCGCGCTGCTGTGGTGGTTCCAGTCCATGTCGAAGGCGTCGGTCGCCCGGCGCATGGGGGTGTCGGTCCACACCGTGGACGTGTACATCCGGCGGGCGCGGGTCAAGTACGCGCAGGTCGGCAGAAACGCACCGACAAAGGCGGACATGCTGGCCCGTGCGATCGAGGACGGCTTGGTGAAGCCCGACGACATCACGGGCTACGAATCGGCCGCGGCCTGCGGCTGACCGCCCCGGAGGCCACCCCGGCCGCCTGGGCCTCGTTCATTGTCGGCGGGCGGGCTTACAGTCGGCCGTATGGCCACGCTTCCCAACCCCCTGCCCCAGCTCGTCGCCGAACCGTCCGGCCGTACGCTCGGCCTGGAGCTGCCGCCCGGCTCCCTGATCGACGCCACCGACAAGGGCCCGTGGCACGAGCCGTTGCTGTGGCTCGCGGACGACACCGCCGTGCCGGGCGCGTGGACGGCGCTGCAGTCCGCGCGGACGGCCGGTCTGCTCCCGGTCGTCATCGAGGCGGGCGGCAGACAGGGCACCCCGGCCGACTGGACCTTGATGCCCGGCGACGTGACGTACCCGGGGGACCACGACGCGGCGGAGGTCCTCGCCGACTTCTGGGAGGCGTGCGAGGAAGGGACGCCCTGGCCGGGCCTGGCGCCCGCGTCCGGCAGGCCGCCGGTGGAGGAGCCCGACGTGGTCGCCGCCGGAACGGCCGACGCCCTGGTGGAGTTCGGTCCGCTGGAGGACCCGCGCCTGGCCCTGGTCCCGGCGCGGCGCTCCGCGGACATCCCGGCGGCGATCGGCTGGTCGGGCCCGGTGAACCACGAGAACGACACGGCCGTACTGTGCGCGGTCCTCCGCTCCTGGGAGGACCGCTACGGCATACGCGTCGTGGCGCTCGGCTTCGACCACCTGCTGGTGTCGGTGGCCCAGCCGCCGACGACGCCCGCCGAGGCGGAGGCCCTGGCGGCGGAGCACTTCGCGTTCTGCCCGGACAACATCTGGCAGGGCACCGAGACCACCCTGCCCGCGTACGCGGAACGCCGGGTCCTCAACCAGCCGGTGTGGCACTTCTGGTGGGACTAGGACGCGGCGATGCCGCGTGCCGCGAGGATCTCCAGCTTGTCCGGCACGGCGATGAGCGCCTCCTCCGCCCCCATGATCCGCTTGAGGTTGGGGAGGAGGTCGAGGTCGTCGAGGGAGTGCACGTCGAAGAGTTCGTCCTCGCCGTCCCAGACGGGTGAGCACTCGTAGTAGACCTGGTTGCCGCCGTCGACGCACAGGGACTCGACGGAGGCCAGCAGTTCGTCGCTGATCTCCAGCGCCTCGAAGTACGCGCGGGACTCCGGGAGCACCTTGTACGCGAGGTCGTTGGCGAAGACATGGCCCTGCACATCGGTGATGCCGCGCTCCCGCATCAGCTCGTCGATGCTGAACGCCGGGGTCAGGGTCTCGACCCCGTACATGAGCTCCTCGACGACGAGGAGCTTGAAGTTGAAGTCACGGAAGACAGCCATGCCGCAGACCCAATCACGGCCGCCGGCCGCCCCCGCGACCAGCCCCTCCCCCCGCCGGCGTCACGCCCGCAGCGCCGCCCCCAGTCTCCGCAGCCCCTCCGCGATCTCGTCCGGCGTCTGCGTCACGAAGCACAGCCGGAGCGTGGCGCGGTCGGGCTCGCCCGCGTAGAAGGGGGCGCCGGGGACGTAGGCGACGTCGTGCCGGACGACCTGCGGGAGCAGGGCGGTCGTGTCGTGGCCGTCGGGCAGCCGCGCCCACAGGAACATGCCGCCCTCGGGCCGGTTCCAGACCGAGCCCGGGGGCAGCGCGTCGGCGAGGCCGGCCAGCATGGCGTCGCGGCGGGCGGCGTAGGCCGTGGCGACGCGGGCGACGTGCGCGTCGAGGTCGTTGTCCGCCAAGTACCGCGCGGCGGCGAGCTGGTTGACGGTCGGGGTGTGGAGGTCGGCGGCCTGCTTGGCGACGGCGCAGGCGCGGCGCAGCTCGCCGGGCGCCCGCAGCCAGCCGAGCCGCAGCCCGGGCGCCATCACCTTGGAGAAGGAGCCGAGCAGCACGGTCCGGTCGCGGGCGTCGTCGTGGGCGGCGATCCACGGCACGCGCCCGCCCTCGAAGCGCAGCTCGCCGTACGGGTCGTCCTCCACGATCCACAGTCCGCGCCGGGCGGCGACGGCGGCCACGGCGGCGCGGCGGTCGGCGGGCAGGGTGCGGCCGGTGGGGTTCTGGAAGGTGGGGACGGTGTAGAACAGCTTGGGCCGCTCGCGGACGACGAGGTCCTCCAGGGCCCGCGGGTCGACGCCGTCCGCGTCGCCGGGCACGGCCAGCACGCGCGCTCCCGCGAGGCCGAAGGCCTGAAGTGCCGCGAGATAACAGGGACTTTCGACGAGGACGGTGTCACCGGGTTCGAGCAGCGCCGTGGCGAGCAGCGACAGCGCCTGCTGGGAGCCGGTGGTGACGAGGATGTCGTCCGGGTCGGTGGGCAGGCCCCGCGCCGAGGTGCGCGCGGCGAGCGCGGCGCGCAGCGCCGGTTCGCCCTCCGTGGTGGCGTACTGGAGTGCCTGCGCGGGCGAGCCGGCGAGCACGGCCTGGTACGCGGCGGCGATGCCGTCGGCGTCGAACAGCTCGGGCGCCGGGAGCCCGCCCGCGAAGTTGATGACCTCGGGGCGGGCGGTGACGGCGAGGATGTCCCGCACGGGCGATCCGCCAACGGCCCGGACGCGCGCGGCGAGCGGCGGCACGGGGGCGGGGCCGGGGGCCTCAGCGACGGGCGCGGGGACGGGGGCGGCGGGCTCGGCGACGGTCACGGGGCGCTCCTCGGGGCCTGGTGGGACGTTCCCCGCACCCTAGAGAAATACCTGCCGTCTACACCCGCATTTCCGCGATCCGGACACCCGGCCGGGAATCGACGCGGGAAGGGCGACGGACGGACCCCGGCCCGCGCCGCCTACCGCAGCTTCTGCGCGACCTCGGTCGCCCAGTACGTCAGGATGTTCTGCGCCCCGGCCCGCTTGATGCCGGTCAGCGTCTCCAGGATCGCCCGGTCCCGGTCGACCCAGCCCTTCTCGGCGGCGGCCTCGACCATCGAGTACTCGCCGGAGATCTGGTACGCGGCCACCGGCACGTCCACGGCGTCCGCGACCCGCGCCAGGACGTCGAGGTAGGGCCCGGCCGGCTTCACCATGACCATGTCGGCGCCCTCCTCCAGGTCGAGGGCCAGCTCCCGCAGCGACTCCCGGAGGTTCGCCGGGTCCTGCTGGTAGGTCTTGCGGTCGCCCCGCAGCGACGAGCCGACGGCCTCGCGGAAGGGGCCGTAGAACGCGGAGGAGTACTTCGCCGTGTAGGCGAGGATCGCCACGTCCTCGCGGCCGATCTGGTCGAGCGCGTCACGGACGACGCCGATCTGCCCGTCCATCATGCCGCTGGGGCCCACGACATGGGCGCCCGCGTCGGCCTGCACCTGCGCCATCTCGGCGTACCGCTCCAGGGTGGCGTCGTTGTCCACGCGCCCCTGGTCGTCCAGGACACCGCAGTGCCCGTGGTCGGTGAACTCGTCGAGGCACAGGTCCGACATGACGATGAGGTCGTCCCCGACCTCGGCGCGCACGTCCCGCAGCGCGACCTGGAGGATGCCGTCCGGGTCGGTGCCCGCGGTCCCGAGGGCGTCCTTGTTGGCGTCCTCCGGCACGCCGAACAGCATGATCCCGGAGACCCCGGCCGCGACGGCCTCGGCGGCGGCCTTCTTCAGGCTGTCCCGGGTGTGCTGGACGACGCCGGGCATGGCCCGGATGGGCACCGGTTCGGCGACGCCCTCCCGCACGAACGCGGGCAGGATGAAGTCGGCCGGATGCAGACGGGTCTCGGCGACCATGCGGCGCAGCGCGGGGGTGGTGCGCAGCCGCCGGGGCCGCGTACCCGGGAAGGATCCGTACTTCGTCATGCCGTCTACGCTACGCCCGCCCCGGCACCCGATTTGCCGACTGGGCGTCGGAGTACGGGGCGGTCCACGGGGGTACTCGGGCGGGCTGCGCGCGGCCCGGCATGCGGGGCCGCGCACCCGGGTCCATGCTGGGAGAAAGGGACCTCGACGGCTCTCTCTTCCGCCGCACGCCGACGCCCGACCCGGCCGCATCCGCAGCCCGACCCGGCCGCACGCGCAGCCCACGTCCGCCGCACGCCGGTGCCTGACAGCAGCCCGCCCCGGCCCTCCGTACGCACCCTCGCGGAGGACGCGATGACAGCCACCCACCCCCGGTCCACCCACGCCCTCCCGGACATCCGGGGCCCGGTGTTCCACCCCGGCGAAGCCGGCTACGCCGAGGAGGTCGCCGGATTCAACCTGGCCGCGCTGCACACCCCCGACGTCGTCGTCGGGGCGACGTCGTCCGACGACGTCGTGACGGCGCTGCGCTGGGCGTCGGCCACGAACACCCCGGTCGCCGTGCAGGCCACCGGGCACGGCGCCAACTTCCCCGTCGACCACGGCCTGTTGATCAACACGTCCCGCATGACGGACGTGACGATCGACCCGGCCGCGCGCACGGCGACCGTCGCGGCGGGCGCGAAGTGGCGGCACGTGCTGGAGGCGGCGGCCCCGCACGGCCTGGCCACGCTGAACGGCTCGTCCACGGACGCCGGCGTCGTCGGCTACACCCTGGGCGGCGGCCTGCCCGTCCTGGGCCGCACGTACGGCTACGCCTCGGACCTGGTCCGCTCCTTCGACCTGGTCACCCCCGACGGCACGGCCCACCACGTGACCGCCGAGTCCGAACCCGACCTGTTCTGGGCCCTGCGCGGCGGCAAGGGCACCGTAGGAGTGGTCACGTCCCTGGTCACGGACCTGCTGCCGCTCTCCCGCGTCCTGGGCGGAGGCATCTACTGCGCGGGCGAGTACGCGGAGCCGTTGCTGAAGACCTGGGCGAACTGGACGCGCGAGGCACCCCCGGAAATGAACAGCACGTTCTCCCTCCTCCGTCTGCCCCCGTTCCCGGAGATCCCGGAACCCTTCCGCGGCGGCTTCTGGGCCCGGGTCTGCATGGCATGGACCGGCGACCCGGCCGAGGGCCAGAACCTCCTGGCCCCGCTCCGCGCGGCGGCACCGGTGGAGATCGACACGGTGGCGGAGATGGACTACACGGCCGTCGACGCCATCTACATGGACCCGCAGGACCCCCTGCCCGCCCGCGAGTCCTGCCTGCTCCTGCGCGACCTTCCCCCGGAAGCGGTGACCGCGTTCCTCGACCAGGCGGGCCCGGCGGTGCCCGACTGCCCGCTGCTCCTCATAGAACTGCGCCACATGGGCGGAGCGCTCGCCCGCCCCGCGGCGGTCGAGGACGCGATCTCGTCCCGGGACGCCGCCTACCTCCTGGAAGCGGTGGGCGTCCTGGCCGCACCCCCCATGGCCGAAGCGGTCGAGCGGGCCACGCGAGCCCTCACCACGGCCATGACCCCCTGGTCCACGGGCCACACGATGGTCAACCTCCACGGCACCCCGGGCGACGACCGGGACCGGGCCCGAGCCTGGACCCCGGCGACCCGCACCCGCCTGCGCCGCGCCAAGTCGACCTACGACCCCGCCAACCTCCTCCGCTTCGGCCACACGGTGCCCCCGGCGTAACGTCCTGGTGCCCCGGACACGCGTCGGGCCCCGCACGCCGGGAAGGAGTGCGGGGCCCGTTGACGCTCGGGGTCACGTCGTCGAGCGACGCCTCCGTGCCCCCGGCCTGCGCTCGCTCGGGCGGGTCACCGGGTCGCCCGCCTCCAGCGCTGCCGCGCGGCGGCGGCGGCCGAAGTCGGCCAGGGCCTCCGCCAGCTTGTGGACCGAGGGTTCCGGGGCCATGACGTCGACGCGCAGGCCGTGTTCCTCCGCCGTCTTCGCCGTCGCCGGGCCGATGCAGGCGATGACCGTGACGTTGTGCGGCTTGCCCGCGATGCCCACGAGGTTGCGGACCGTCGAGGACGAGGTGAACAGCACCGCGTCGAAGCCGCCGCCCTTGATCGCCTCGCGGGTCTCCGCCGGCGGCGGCGACGCGCGCACCGTGCGGTAGGCCGTGACGTCGTCGACCTCCCAGCCGAGTTCGATCAGGCCCGCGACCAGCGTCTCCGTGGCGATGTCGGCACGCGGCAGGAAGACGCGGTCGATCGGGTCGAAGACCGGGTCGTACGGGGGCCAGTCCTCCAGGAGGCCGGCCGCCGACTGCTCGCCGCTCGGCACCAGGTCCGGCTTCACGCCGAACGCGATCAGCGCCTTCGCCGTCTGCTCGCCGACCGCCGCGACCTTGATGCCCGCGAAGGCGCGCGCGTCCAGGCCGTACTCCTCGAACTTCTCCCGGACCGCCTTGACCGCGTTGACCGACGTGAACGCGATCCACTCGTAGCGGCCCGTCACCAGGCCCTTGACCGCCCGCTCCATCTGCTGGGGCGTGCGCGGCGGTTCGACGGCGATCGTCGGCACCTCGTGCGGCACGGCCCCGTAGGAGCGCAGTTGGTCGGAGAGCGACGCCGCCTGCTCCTTCGTGCGCGGCACGAGAACCTTCCAGCCGAACAGCGGCTTGTTCTCGAACCACGACAGCTGCTCGCGCTGAGCCGCGGCGAAACGCTCACCGACCACGGCTATCACCGGCCGCCCGCCCTCCGGGGAGGGCAGCACCTTGGCCTGCTTCAGCGTCTGCGCGATCGTGCCGAGCGTCGCCGTCCAGGTCCGCTGCCGGGTCGTCGTGCCCGCGACGGTCACCGTCAGGGGGGTGTCCGGCTTGCGGCCCGCCGTGACCAGCTCCCCGGCCGCGGCGGCCACCGAGTCGAGCGTCGTGGAGACGACCACCGTGCCGTCGGAGGCGCCGACCTCCGTCCAGCACCGGTCCGACGCGGTGCGCGCGTCCACGAACCGCACGTCGGTGCCCTGCGCGTCCCGCAGCGGCACACCGGCGTACGCGGGCACACCGACGGCCGTCGCGATACCGGGGACCACCTCGAAAGGCACCCCGGCGGCGGCGCACGCCAGCATCTCCTCGGCGGCGTACGCGTCGAGCCCGGGGTCACCGGACACCGCACGCACGACCCGCCTGCCGCTGCGCGCGGCCTCCATGACAAGATGTGCGGCATCCCGCGACGCGGGGCCACCAACGGTTTTTGACGAGCCGTCAACTACCGTCAGTTGAGGCGTGCCCGTGCCCGGATTCGCCCTCGCGGAAGAACCGGCCGCGCCGGATTCGTCCGTCGGGGCGTCCGCGTCCGTGCGCACCTCGGCGACGCCCTGCCTGGCATGCGTACGCACGACGTCGAGCACCTCGTGCTCGGCGACGAGTACGTCCGCGTGCGCCAGCGCCTCGACGGCTCGCAGGGTCAGCAGTCCCGGATCTCCGGGTCCGGCACCCAGGAAGGTGACGTGCCCGTGTTCCGGACCGGCGGCGGGAAGGGTGGTGGGGCTCAATGTGCTCGCTCCCCCATCAGACCGGCCGCGCCCTGGGCGAGCATCTCGGTGGCGAGTACGCGACCGAGTGCCGCCGCCTGGTCGTGCGCTTCGGGCACGGGACCGGTGGTGGACAGCTGCACCATCGTGGCACCGTCGGTCGTGCCGACAACACCGCGCAGGCGCATTTCCTTGACAATCTGCCCGTCGGCCAAGAGGTCGGCCAACGCGCCCACAGGGGCGCTGCAACCGGCCTCCAGGGCGGCGAGCAGTGACCGCTCGGCCGTCACGGCGGCCCGCGTGTACGGGTCGTCGAGCTCGGCGAGCGCGGCGATCAACTCCGCGTTGTCCGCGGCGCATTCGATCGCCAGGGCCCCCTGGCCGGGGGCGGGCAGAACCGTGTCGACCGACAGGAAGTCGGTCACCTCGTCGATCCGGCCGATCCGGTTCAGCCCGGCGGCGGCCAGCACGACGGCGTCGAGCTCCCCGTCCCGCACGAACCCGATGCGCGTGTCGACGTTGCCCCTGATCGGGACCGTCTCGATGTCCAGCCCGTGGGTCCGGGCGTACGCGTTGAGCTGCGCCATGCGGCGCGGCGAACCCGTGCCGATGCGCGCCCCGCGCGGCAGGTCGGTGAACTTCAGCGCGTCCCGGGCCACGATCACGTCCCGCGGGTCCTCGCGCACCGGCACGGCGGCCAGCGCGAGTTCCTCGGGCTGCGTGGTCGGCAGGTCCTTCAGGGAGTGCACCGCGAAGTCGACCTCACCCCTGACCAACGCGTCGCGCAGGGCGGTCACGAAGACGCCCGTGCCGCCGATCTGCGCCAGGTGCTCACGCGACGTGTCCCCGTACGTGGTGATCTCGACGAGCTCGACGGGCCGTCCGGTCACCTGGCTCACGGCGTCCGCGACCTGCCCGGACTGGGCCATGGCGAGCTTGCTCCGCCTGGTCCCGAGCCGTAGTGCCTTGTCACTCATGCTGGCCCTCGGTTCTTGGCGTTCTGGTCGTTCTGGTCCTGCGTCTCGGTGCCGCCCTCGGCGCGGGAGACGGCGGCCACCGTCTCCGGGTCGAGGTCGAACAGGGTGCGCAGCGCGTCCGCGTACCCGGCGCCGCCGGGTTCCGCCGCGAGCTGCTTGACCCGCACGGTCGGGGCGTGCAGCAGCTTGTCCACGACGCGCTTGACGGTCTGCGTGATCTCGGCGCGGTGCTTGTCGTCCAGGGCGGGCAGCCGCCCCTCGAGGCGGGCGATCTCACCGGCGACGACGTCGGCGGCCATGGTGCGCAGCGCCACGACGGTCGGCGTGATGTGCGCGGCCCTGAGCGCCGCCCCGAAGGCGGCGACCTCGTCGGAGACGATACGGCGGACCTGGTCCACGTCGGCCGCCATCGGGGCGTCCGCGGAGGCCTCGGCGAGCGACTCGATGTCGACGAGGCGGACACCGGGCAGCCGGTGCGCGGCGGCGTCGATGTCGCGCGGCATGGCGAGGTCGAGGAGGAACAGCACGGGCGCGGGCCGACGGGCCCCGGCGACCGGCTCGGGCCGGCGCCGCTCGGGCACCCGGCCGACGGTCGCGGCGGTCGCGGCGAGCGCGGTGATCAGCCCGGCGTCCGCCTCACGGCTCTGCTCGCGCCGGTCCACGGCGCCACCGGCGGCCCAGGCGGCGTGCTGCTCCAGCGTCGCGGCGTCCATACCGGCGACGGCGGCCTCCCCCATGACGGAGAAGCCGGGCTGCACGGCGGCCAGGTCGAGGGGGCAGCCGTCCTCGGCGCCGGCCCCGGCGGGCGGCAGCGGCGTCCGCGCGTCGGCCGGCCTGCGTATGCCCGTGGCGTCGGCCTCCGCGGAGGTCTCGCCGGTGCCGTCGGCGAGCGCGCCGAAGGCGGGGGTCCGGCCGACGCGGCCCTCGACGGCGGCGGCGACCGACTCGGCCGTCAGCACGAGCCCGGTCGCGCCGGTGCAGGACACGGCGAGGTCGGCACGTGTCAGTTCACCCGCGACGCGGTCCATCGGCACGGCACGCGCGACCACGTCCGTGTCGTCACCCTCGGTGAGGATCCGCGCGAGCCGCTCGGCACGCTCCTGCGTGCGGTTGGCGACGACGATCTCGGCGACCCCGGCACGCGCCAGCGTGGCCGCGGCCAGCGACGACATGGACCCGGCGCCGATCACGACGGCCTTCTTGCCGCGCGCCCACCGCTCCACGGCCGACCCGGCGGCGAGCTGCTCCAGGCCGAAGGTGACCAGCGACTGGCCGGCGCGGTCGATGCCGGTCTCGGAGTGGGCCCGCTTGCCGACCCTGAGGGCCTGCTGGAACAGGTCGTTCAGCAGGCGCCCGGCGGTGTGCAGGTCCTGCGCCCTGGCCAGGGAGTCCTTGATCTGGCCGAGGATCTGGCCCTCGCCGACGACCATCGAGTCCAGGCCGCAGGCCACCGAGAACAGGTGGTGGACGGCCCGGTCCTCGTAGTGCACATAGAGATAAGGAGTGAGCTCGTCCAGGCCGACCCCACTGTGCTGGGCGAGCAGCGTGGACAGCTCGGCGACACCGGCGTGGAACTTGTCCACGTCGGCGTACAGCTCGATGCGGTTGCAGGTGGCCAGCACGGCGGCCTCGGCGGCCGGTTCGGCGGCAACCGTGTCCTGGAGCAGCTTGACCTGGGCGTCCGCGCTCAGCGAGGCCCGTTCCAGGACGCTGACCGGGGCGCTGCGGTGGCTCAGCCCGACGACGAGGAGACTCATGCCGGCATCACGGCGGGTACGTCCCCGTCGGGCCCCTGGTCGGTGGACTCGTCGCGGGTGGTGGCGGCCGGGACGGCGGCGGCCTCCGCGGCGGCTTCCTCTCCCGCCTTGCGCTGCTCGTGGAAGGCGAGGATCTGCAGCTCGATGGA
Source organism: Streptomyces sp. NPDC037054 (assembly GCF_055606745.1). Taxonomy (NCBI): domain Bacteria; kingdom Bacillati; phylum Actinomycetota; class Actinomycetes; order Kitasatosporales; family Streptomycetaceae; genus Streptomyces; species Streptomyces sp. NPDC037054. Next base: position 1,111,511 of record NZ_JBVJSJ010000001.1, read on the forward strand.
GAGGTCGACCTTGCGCACGTCGACGCCGTCCGGCACGGACAGCACGGTCGGCGCGAAGTTCAGGATCGAGGTGACACCCGCGGCCACGAGCCGGTCGCAGACCTGCTGGGCGGCACCGGCGGGCGTCGCGATGACGCCGATGGACACGCCGTTGTCCGAGATGATCCTTTCGAGCTCGTCGGTGTGCTGCACCGGGATCCCGGCGACGGGCTTCCCGGCCATCGCGGGATCGGCGTCGATCAGGGCGGCGACCCGGAAGCCGCGGGAGGCGAAACCGCCGTAGTTGGCCAGCGCCGCGCCGAGGTTTCCGATACCGACGATCACGACCGGCCAGTCCTGCGTCAGGCCGAGTTCGCGGGAGATCTGGTAGACGAGATACTCGACGTCGTAGCCGACGCCCCGGGTCCCGTACGAACCGAGGTACGAGAAGTCCTTGCGCAGCTTCGCGGAGTTGACGCCGGCGGCGGCCGCGAGCTCCTCGGAGGAGACCGTGGGCACAGAGCGCTCCGAAAGCGCGGTCAGGGCGCGGAGGTACAGCGGAAGCCGGGCGACGGTGGCCTCGGGAATCCCTCGGCTACGGGTCGCCGGTCGGTGAGTTCGGCCAGTTGCCACGGTGCTCCTGCGGGTAGAGCGGGGCTGCAGGCGGTCACACGTCCCAAGACCGCCCCGTCGACAGCAGGCTATGTCTTTGTGAACGCGTGCACAAAGATGGTGTCCGATTTGCCCGGCCAACGTGACCGGGCTCACGCGCTCCCTGCACACCGAGAGGGAACCGGCGCGCACGCACCGTCGTTCCTCGCTTATCGGGGGCAAACCGCACACCTTCCTCTACGATCCACGCCCCCGAGACCAAGACACCATCGATCCTAAGTCACTTTCCGGACCACTTGGACTACTCGGTCAGCGCCTTCCGCAGCCTCTCCTCGTTCACGCGCCAGAAGGTGTGCTGGGCCCCGTCCACCAGGACGACGGGGATCTGTTCCCAGTACTTGTCGTGGAGTTCGGCGTCCTGGGAGATGTCCTTCTGCTCCCAGGGCACGCCCAGGTCGGCGCACACCTTCTCGATGACGGACTGTGCGTCATCACACAGGTGGCAACCGGGCTTGCGGATCAGGGTGACGAGCCGGTCCTGCGGGGGCCGGGCGGCCGTTCGGCGGAAAAGGGCACTCATACGGGCCATTGTCCCGCGCCCCGTTCAACGGCACGGCCACGGAGAGTTCACACCCTTCAAACCTCTCGGCTCCGGAAGGACCGAACAAACTGGCTATGCTCACGGTCATGGCCGCTCTCGGATGGCTCACCCCCCGTAGGCGCTCCGCCACGGCGCGCAGCGTGCTGGCAGGCGAGGCCTCGGCGGAGGCAGCCCGCAAAACATCCCAGGACGTCTCCGGCGAGGAACCGGAGTTCCCGGTCCAGGGCGACGACCGCGCCGCCGCCTTCTTCGACCTCGACAACACCGTCATGCAGGGCGCCGCGATCTTCCACTTCGGGCGCGGCCTGTACAAGCGGAAGTTCTTCGAGACCCGCGACCTGGCCCGCTTCGCCTGGCAGCAGGCGTGGTTCCGGCTGGCCGGCGTCGAGGATCCCGAGCACATGCAGGAGGCCCGCGAGTCGGCGCTCTCCATCGTCAAGGGCCACCGCGTCAGCGAACTCCAGTCGATCGGCGAGGAGATCTACGACGAGTACATGGCCGAGCGGATCTGGCCGGGCACCCGCGCCCTCGCGCAGGCCCACCTGGACGCGGGCCAGAAGGTGTGGCTGGTCACGGCGGCCCCGGTGGAGATCGCCACGGTCATCGCCCGCCGCCTCGGCCTGACCGGCGCGCTCGGCACGGTCGCCGAGTCGGTCGACGGCGTCTACACCGGCCGCCTCGTCGGCGAACCCCTGCACGGCCCGGCGAAGGCGGAGGCGGTGCGCGCGCTCGCCGCGGCGGAGGGCCTGGACCTGTCCCGCTGCGCCGCCTACAGCGACTCGCACAACGACATCCCGATGCTGTCCCTGGTCGGCCACCCCTACGCCATCAACCCCGACTCCAAGCTGCGCAAGCACGCCCGCAAGCTGGACTGGCGGCTGCGCGACTACCGCACGGGCCGCAAGGCGGCCAAGGTCGGCATCCCGGCGGCGGCCGGCGTCGGCGCGGTGGCGGGCGGCACGGCGGCGGCGATCGCCCTGCACCGCCGGCGCCGGTGACCGAGGGCGCCCGGAGGGCCGCAACGCCCGGGCGCCCCGCGGACCCCGCCCAATCCAACTGACGTACCCCGCCACCCTCCTGTGCAGTCCCCTTGCCCGTACACGGCCACAACCCGCGCGGGACGCAGCCCGAATACGAACCTTTCCGATCAACAAACGGTCACTCTGCGACACCTGATCGAGCGTCAATCGGCTACGGAAGCGACGTAATCGACGATTTGAGCAACTGGGCGTAGCAGGGCCTGTACGAAGCGTTATTCTCCTCAGACGCAATCCGGTACCCGTCCGTCGCTACGACGGGTGAATGGTCCCGCACTGCACGTGATGGAAGCTCTGCCTCTGGGAGTCCCGTGTACCCACACGTCGGGGTTGACGCCTCGGGCCTGGCTACGCTGCGCGCAACGGTCCAGGACCTGTTGCGCGGCTTCGTCCCCACCGCGTACGCCGTCCCCGCCCTTGCCGTTGCCACCGCGCCCGCCGGCCCGTGCTACGCGCTCGCCGACGGCAGCGCCGCCGTCGGCAGACGAGGGCGCTCGGCCGGCGCCACCACCGCCCGCCGCCCCGCGGCGGACAGCGACAGCGCCCGGATGATGGACCTCGTCGAGCGCGCCCAGGCCGGCGAGGCCGAAGCCTTCGGACGCCTCTACGACCAGTACAGCGACACCGTGTACCGGTACATCTACTACCGGGTGGGCGGCAAGGCGACCGCCGAGGACCTCACCAGCGAGACCTTTCTGCGCGCCCTGCGCAGGATCGGGACGTTCACCTGGCAGGGGCGCGACTTCGGCGCCTGGCTGGTGACCATCGCCCGCAACCTCGTCGCCGACCACTTCAAGTCCAGCCGCTTCCGGCTGGAGGTCACCACCGGCGAGATGCTCGACGCCAACGAGGTGGAGCGCTCACCCGAGGAGTCCGTCCTGGAGTCCCTCTCCAACGCGGCACTGCTGGAGGCGGTGCGACGGCTCAACCCCCAGCAGCAGGAGTGCGTGACGCTGCGCTTCCTCCAGGGCCTGTCCGTCGCGGAGACCGCGCGCGTGATGGGCAAGAACGAGGGGGCGATCAAGACCCTCCAGTACCGCGCCGTCCGTACCCTCGCCCGGCTCCTGCCGGACGACGCCCGCTGAGCGATACGTTCCGCTACGGTCAACTCACGTACCGTGAAAGTCCGTTGACTTCCCGATCGGATCATCCGCCGTCCGTAACCCAAGTGCCGAGCCGCTCGTTGTGCGGGATGCAGGCTCCCTGTGGTCACCCCCTGGCCGACTCCGATCACTCGATCGTGTGGATGTGCTCAAGGTGTGCAACCCTCAGGACCCCCTGGGGAGTCGACCGTCTTGACGAGAGGAGGTGCCGCCAGTGATCGCGAACGTATCGGCGCACCGGCGGGCGAACGCCTTCGCCCAGGCCCTGGAGGAACAGTCCGAACGGGGCACGGCGGCCGAACAGTCCGAAGACCCGGCACCGGCACCGGCCCCTCCGCCACCGGACGCCGCCGAACCGACGGAGCAGGGGCGCATGCTGTCCCTGGCCGCCGGCCTCGGCGCGCTGCCCAAACCGGAGCTGGACCCGGAGGTCAAGGTCGTCCAGCGGGCCCAGCTGGTGGCCGCCATGGAGGCCATGCTCCAGGGGGGCGAGGCCCCGGACCCTTCGTTGCCCGGGCAGCGCTCCTCCCGGGCCCGGGGCGCTCACCGGGCGACCCCGCTGAAGCGGTTCCGGCCCCGGACCCGGCTGGCCAAGGGCCTCACGGCGGGCGGCCTCAGCGTGGGTGTGGCGGCGAGCGCCTTCGGCGGAGTCGCCGCTGCCAGCTCCGACGCCCTCCCCGGTGACTCCCTCTACGGGCTGAAGCGCGGCATCGAGGACTTCAAGCTCGGCCTCGCCGGGGACGACGACGAGCGCGGCCGGGCCCACCTCGACCAGGCCTCCACCCGGCTCAACGAGGCGCGCAGGCTCCTCGACCGCGGCCGCGGCGGACAGCTCGACCACGAGTCCCTCACCGAGATCCGCCGCACCCTCTCGGGCATGCGGTACGACGCCTCCGAGGGCCACCGCCTGCTGTCCTCGGTCTACGAGCGCGACCCCGACTCACTCGGCCCCATCCAGGCCCTCTCCTCGTTCTCGCGGTCCCACCGCGCGACCTGGGGCGCCATCCGCGACAAACTGCCCGTCCAGCTCGGCGACGTCAGCGAGGAGGTGTCCTCGGTGTTCGACGCCATAGACGAGGACGTCGAGCCGCTGCGCTCCCTCCTCCCGCAGCCCCCGGCCCAGGACGACGACACGGACCGGCGGCCGGGCAGCGGCGCCTCGCCCACCGGCGCCACCGCCTCGGGCCACCCCACCGCGCCCGGCGCGGGAAACGGCGGCGGCGACACCGGCTCCAGCAGCAGCCCCAGCGGATCGGCCGACACCGACGAGGACGACGGCCTGCTCGGCGGCAACACCGGCGGACTCCTCGACCCGCCGAAGGACCTCACGCCGTCGACGTCCCCCTCGGGCAACCCCACCGCCGGCGAACCGGACATCACGGTCCCGCCGCTCCTCCCGGGCCTGCTGCCCGGCCTCGGCATCGACAGCGAGGACCAGGAGTAACGCGAGACCAGGAGTAACGCGATGGGGCGCCCCCTCCGCGAGAGGGCGCCCCATCGCCGTGTCTCCAGCCGCCGTGCCGTCAGAAGAACACCGACCGGCGCTGCACCAGCAGCTTGTAGAGCGTGTGCTGGATCTGCTCACGGACCTGGTCGGTCAGGTTGAACATCAGCATCGGGTCCTCGGCCGCCTCCGGCGGATAGCCGTCCGTCGGAATCGGCTCGCCGAACTGGATCGTCCACTTCGTCGGCAGCGGCACCGCACCCAGCGGACCCAGCCACGGGAACGTCGGCGTGATCGGGAAGTACGGGATGCCCAGCACCCGCGCCAGCGTCTTGGCGTTGCCGATCATCGGGTAGATCTCCTCGGCGCCGACGATCGAGCACGGCACGATCGGCACACCCCGCCGCAGCGCCGTCGACACGAAACCGCCCCTGCCGAAACGTTGCAGCTTGTACCGCTCGCTGAACGGCTTCCCGATGCCCTTGAACCCCTCCGGCATCACCCCGACCAGCTCGCCGTCCCCCAGCAGCCGTTCGGCGTCCTCGGCGCACGCGAGCGTGTGACCGAGCTTGCGGGCGAGCTCGTTGACCACCGGCAGCATGAACACCAGGTCCGCGGCGAGCAGCCGCAGATGACGGCCCGCCGGGTGGTTGTCGTGCACGGCGACCTGCATCATCAGGCCGTCCAGCGGCAGCGTCCCGGAGTGGTTGGCGACGAGCAGCGCGCCGCCCTCGGACGGGATGTTCTCGATGCCCTTCACCTCCACCCGGAAGTACTTCTCGTACACCGGGCGCAGCAGCGACATCAGCACCTGGTCGGTCAGTTCGGCGTCGTAGCCGAAGTCGTCGACCTCGTAGTCCCCCGTCAGCCGCCGTCGCAGGAACGCGAGACCGCCGGCGATGCGCCGCTCGAGACCGCCGCCGCCCTCGCCCGAAGGCTGCCCGGTGACCGGCCCGGACTCCTGCGGCCGTTCCTGCTGTACCTGCTCTTCCTTCTGTTCGTCGCGGCTCACCCGGCCGTCGTCCTGCGCGGACGCGCTGTCGGGCAGCGGCTGGACCTCCCGGACCGGCGCGGACTCCGTGCCCTTGCGCCGGTTCCCCGCGCTCCGGCGCCGCGCCGGGCGCTGCGCGGAGCTCCCGCGGGAGCGGTCGTCGTCGAACGGAATGACCTTGGCGTCCGCCATCGTTGCTGCGCTCCTCAGTTGGCGCTCTGCGTCGGGAGGTGACCGCCGCCCGCGAGGGGCAGCGCGGCGATCCGGTCCACGGCCGCGGTGACCTTGTCCGGCGGCAGCAACCCGGGGCCCTGGCCGCGGGCGAAGTCGGCGAAGGTCTCGGCGGTCGTGCGTTTCGGCCGGAATCCCAGCGTCTCGCGCATCTGGTCCGTCGCCACCACCCGCCCGTGGGTCAGCAGCCGGATCTGCTCGGGCGAGAAGTCCGTCATGCCCAGCGTACGCACCAGGGAGCCCGTCCAGGTGACCGCGGGAAGCAGCAGCGGCACCGTGGGCCGTCCGAGGCGCCGGGCGCATTGGGAGAGCGTCAGGACGCCGTCCCCGGCGATGTTGAAGGTGCCGCTGTTGAGGGTGCCGCGCACCGGTTCGTGCGAGGCGATCCGCAGCACGTCGATGACGTCGTCCTCGTGCACGAACTGCAGCCGCGGGTCGTAGCCGAACACGGTCGGCAGGACGGGCAGCGCGAAGTACGAGGCGAGCGGCGTCTCGGTGGCCGGCCCGAGGATGTTCGCGAACCGCAGCACGCACACGGCGACGTCGGGCCGGCGCCGCGCGAAGCCCCGCACGTACCCCTCGACCTCCACGGCGTCCTTGGCGAAGCCGCCGCTCGGCAGGGACTTGGGCGGGGTCGTCTCGGTGAACACGGCCGGGTCGCGGGGCGCGGAACCGTAGACGTTCGTGCTGGACTTCACGACGAGCCGCCGCACCGCCGGGGACTTCTGGCAGGCGCCGAGCAGCTGCATCGTCCCGATGACGTTGGTCTCCTTCACCGACGCCCGGCTGCCGCCGCCCAGCGGAGTGCCCGTGACGTCCAGGTGCACGACCGTGTCGGCGCCCGTCTCGGCGAGCACCCGCGCGATGGTGGGCTGCCGGATGTCGGCCCGGACGAAGTCGGCGCCGCCCAGATGGTGCTCGGGCGGGACCGCGTCCACGGCGACGACCCGGTCCACCTCCGGGTCGCGCTGGATCCGCCGCACGAACCGGCCCCCCAGCTGACGGGCCACTCCGGTCACCAGCACGACCTTGCCCAAGACCAGCGCCTTCCTTCCGCCTCGCCGCTCTGCCGCTCCACCGCTCGGCTCGCTGTACCGCTCGTAGCCTGCCGTGTTCCCCGTACGACGGCCAACCTAGCCGCTCGGTGTTGCGCTGTGATGACCCCGGCGGCGCACGAGGCGACGAGTCGGCGCAAGACACGCGGCCCCCCACCGGACGGGTGGGGGGCCACGGTCACGCTTCAGCGGCGTCGGCGTCGCGTACCGAAGTAGCGACCGGCGTCACTACTTCTTGTTGCGACGCTGAACGCGCGTGCGCTTGAGCAGCTTGCGGTGCTTCTTCTTCGCCATCCGCTTGCGCCGCTTCTTGATAACAGAGCCCACGACTAACCCTCGCTCACTTCTCATCACTCGGTAGTTGGGCGCCATGGGCCCACACGACCTACGAGGGGCTAGCCTACCCGCCCGAGCGCCGAGGTCGTAATCGAGGTGACGGGAGAGACCCGAATCTGCCCTGAGGGCCTCCCCCGGAGACCGCCGTCAGGCCGTTTCCACCCCCACATAGCTCTCGCGGAGGTACTCGTGAACCGCTTGCTCCGGGACACGGAAGGACCGTCCCACCCGGATCGCGGGCAGATGACCGCTGTGCACCAGGCGGTACACGGTCATCTTCGACACTCGCATCACCGAGGCGACTTCCGCCACGGTAAGGAACTGAACCTCGTTCAGAGGCCTTTCGCCAGCTGCAGCCATGACACACCTGAACCTTCCGCACTCGACGGCCACCGGCTTCCCCTTCCGGTGACTCTTCGTCGTTGCGTGCTCACTCCCCAATGTAGGGGCGGGTGATGCGAGTGGGGAAGAGGTGCATCCATCGGCGGCCTACCGTGACAGACACGCCCGATTGAGTACGTAGCGGGTGAGCGGGCGGTAGTAGGCGGACCGCACGCCGTCGTCGAGGGGCACGACGACCGACACCGAGCCCTCGGCCTGACCGACGAACGGCGCCGGGTCGTCCGTGTCGGCCAGACCGATCGCCTCGAACCCCAGCTGACCTGCCCCGCAGACCCAGCCGTGGTCCCCGATCACCAGCTCGGGCAGCGGTCCGCCGGCCTCGGCCGCCGCGGCCAGCGCGAGCCGGACCGGCAACGGGGAGTGCGAGTGTGCGCCGGGTTCACCACCGGGGCGCGCGCCACCGGGTTCCCGGACCAGGGCGACTCCTCCGACGTAGTCGAGGAGGTGCGTGCGTAGACCGAACCGGGTCGTTATGTCGACACAGCGACCCTGCGCCGGGGTGAGGACAGTACATCCCGCCGCCGACAAGGCGTCTGCGAGACCGCCGTAGAAACCGAGCAGCCGATGCGGGTGTCCGGTGCCGAGCAGCACGGGCGCACCGCGCCGGGCGGCTGCCGCGAGACGCCCGGCGAAGGCGTCCAGGGCGGCCAGCGTGCGCTCCGGATCGATCACGTCGTGGCCCGAAGTCTGGCACGGATCGGCCGAAACCCCACACCTGTCCGCCATCAACTCGATCAGATCCCGGGACTTCCATGACCGCTCGGGATCGATCCCGATCAGTACGCGCGGGTCCCCGGCCGCGAAGAGCCGGTATCTCCGCAGGCTGACCTCCCGTGTCGTCGCCACGACCCCGGCGAGCCGAGCGGCGAGCAGGTGCGCACGGAGGGAGTCGGCGGTGAGCACGGAGTCGATGGTGCTGGAACGACACGGGCCGCGGGGCGGGAACGGCGAAAACTCCCCCCGAACGGCGCACCCGCCCCGCGTTCCGACGCCCCGCGTTGCGACGGCCTCGCCCTGGGGCGGCCTCGCCCTGGGGCGGCCTCGCCCTGGGGCGGCCTCGCCCTGGGGCGGCCTCGCGTTACGGCAGCATCCCGCGCAGCGGGAACACGGCCCGCCGGGTCGCCAGCACCGCCTGGTCCAGCCGGTCCGCGGGGTCGTACCCGGCCTCCCACTCCCCGTAGGACACCGGCCAGCGGCCGTCCGTCATCCGCCCCGGCCCCAACTGCCGTGTCTTCGCGAACACTTCCTGCCGCCAGCTCTCCGGGATCAGCTCCGTGGGCTCCACGGGCCGCCCCGCCGCGATCGCCACGAGATGCGTCCACGACCTCGGTACGACGTCCACCACGGCGTATCCGCCGCCGCCCAGCGCGACCCACCGCCCGTCGGCGTACTCGTGCGCCAGGTCGTGGCAGGCCACCTGCACGGCCCGCTGCGCGTCCAGCGACACCGCCAGGTGCGCCAGCGGATCCTCGAAGTGCGTGTCGGCGCCGTGCTGCGTCACGAGCACCTGCGGCCGGAAGTCGGCCAGCAGCTCGGGCACCACCGCGTGGAACGCCCGCAGCCATCCCGCGTCCCCGGTGCCGGCCGGCAGCGCGAGGTTCACCGCGGAGCCCTCCGCCGCGTCGGCGCCCGTCTCCTCGGGCCAGCCCGTCTGCGGGAACAGCGTCCGCGGATGCTCGTGCAGCGAGACCGTCAGCACCCTGGGGTCCTCCCAGAACGCCGCCTGCACCCCGTCCCCGTGGTGCACGTCCACGTCGATGTACGCGACGCGCTCCGCGCCCAGCTCCAGCAGCCGCGCGATCGCGATCGCGGCGTCGTTGTAGACGCAGAAACCGGACGCGGATCCCGGCATCGCGTGGTGCAGGCCGCCCGCGAAGTTCACGGCGTGCAGCGCCTCACCGCGCCACACGGCCTCCGCGGCCCCGACCGACTGTCCGGCGATCAGCGCGGACACCTCGTGCATCCCGGCGAACGCCGGATCGTCCATCGTGCCGAGCCCGTACGACTGGTCCGCCGCGTCGGGGTCCAGCGACGCGGCCCGCACCGCCTCGATGTAGTCCTCCCGGTGGACGAGCCGCAGCGTCGACTCCCCCGCCGCTTTCGCCGCGACCACCTCCACCTCGCGGTCGAGCCCGAAGGCGTCGATCAGGCGCCGGGTCAGCGCGAGCCGGACCGGGTCCATCGGATGGCCCGGGCCGAAGTCGTAGCCCGTTACTGCCTCGTCCCACATCAGTCGTGCGCGGCCGCTCATGCCCGCCACCGTATCGGTCCTGTTGAGCGGCGAACGAACAGGCTCAGGGCATGAGCATCGGCGGCAGTTCCGCCATGTCGGCGAAGAGGCGCGTGGCCCCGGCCAGCCGCGCGGCCGGCGTCATCGCGGTGAACCCGTACACGTCCATCCCGGCGGCCACGGCGCCCCGCACGCCGAGCGGGCTGTCCTCGACGACGACACACCGCTCGGGCGGGACACCCATCCGCTCGGCGGCGTACAGGAAGAGATCGGGCGCCGGCTTCCCCCGCCCCACGTCCTGCGAGCTGAAGATCCGCTCCTCCCCGAACCACCGGTCCAGCCCGGTCGTCCGGTGCCCCACCCGAATCCGTTCATGACTCCCGGAGGAGGCCACGCAGTACGGCACCCCGTCCGCGGCCAGCTTCTCCAGGACGTCGACGGCGCCGACGACCGGCTCCAGCTCCCGCTCGAAGGCTGCGAAGACGCGGGCGTGGAAGACGTCGTCGAACTCCGCCGGCAGCCGCTGCCCGGTGCGCTCCCGCACGAGGTCGTGCACGCGGTGCATCGCGGACCCCATGTAGTCCCGGATGGAGTCCTCGTAGGAGGTCGGGTGGCCCAGCTCGGTGAGATAGGCCGCCAGGAGCCGGTTGGATATCGGCTCGCTGTCGACGAGAACACCGTCGTTGTCGAAGATGACGAGGTCGTAGCGCATGAACTCGACTCTAAATGCAGAAAGGGCCCACACCGTGAGGTGTGGGCCCTTTCCCAATGATTGTTCGGCGGTGTCCTACTCTCCCACAGGGTCCCCCCTGCAGTACCATCGGCGCTGTAAGGCTTAGCTTCCGGGTTCGGAATGTAACCGGGCGTTTCCCCTACGCTATGACCACCGAAACACTATGAAACAGACAACCAACCCGGTGACCAACACAGGTCTGATTGTTCGTGGTTTCAGAACCAACACAGTGGACGCGAGCAACTGAGGACAAGCCCTCGGCCTATTAGTACCGGTCAACTCCACACGTTACCGTGCTTCCATATCCGGCCTATCAACCCAGTCGTCTACTGGGAGCCTTACCCTCTCTAGGAGGTGGGAGCCCTCATCTCGAAGCAGGCTTCCCGCTTAGATGCTTTCAGCGGTTATCCCTCCCGAACGTAGCCAACCAGCCATGCCCTTGGCAGAACAACTGGCACACCAGAGGTTCGTCCGTCCCGGTCCTCTCGTACTAGGGACAGCCCTTCTCAAGACTCCTACGCGCACAGCGGATAGGGACCGAACTGTCTCACGACGTTCTAAACCCAGCTCGCGTACCGCTTTAATGGGCGAACAGCCCAACCCTTGGGACCGACTCCAGCCCCAGGATGCGACGAGCCGACATCGAGGTGCCAAACCATCCCGTCGATATGGACTCTTGGGGAAGATCAGCCTGTTATCCCCGGGGTACCTTTTATCCGTTGAGCGACGGCGCTTCCACAAGCCACCGCCGGATCACTAGTCCCGACTTTCGTCCCTGCTCGACCCGTCGGTCTCACAGTCAAGCTCCCTTGTGCACTTACACTCAACACCTGATTACCAACCAGGCTGAGGGAACCTTTGGGCGCCTCCGTTACCCTTTAGGAGGCAACCGCCCCAGTTAAACTACCCATCAGACACTGTCCCTGATCCGGATCACGGACCCAGGTTAGACATCCAGCACGACCAGACTGGTATTTCAACGACGACTCCCACCGAACTGGCGTCCGATGCTCAAAGTCTCCCAGCTATCCTACACAAGCCGAACCGAACACCAATATCAAACTGTAGTAAAGGTCCCGGGGTCTTTCCGTCCTGCTGCGCGAAACGAGCATCTTTACTCGTAGTGCAATTTCACCGGGCCTATGGTTGAGACAGTCGAGAAGTCGTTACGCCATTCGTGCAGGTCGGAACTTACCCGACAAGGAATTTCGCTACCTTAGGATGGTTATAGTTACCACCGCCGTTTACTGGCGCTTAAGTTCTCAGCTTCGCC